>JAIXZO010000022.1 GCA_027489535.1 Hyphomicrobiales bacterium | reverse complement strand
GCGCGTCCTCCACCTCGATGGAGGAGATGTTCTCGCCGCCCGAGATGATGATGTCCTTGGAGCGGTCTTTCAGCTGCACGTAGCCGTCCGGATGCATGACGCCGAGGTCGCCCGAGCGGAACCAGCCGCCTGCAAAGGCTTCGTTCGAGGCGGCGCGGTTCTTCAGGTAGCCCTTCATCACGACGTTGCCCTGCATCATGACTTCGCCGAGCGTGACGCCGTCGGCCGGGACGTCTTCCAGCGTGACCGGATCCTTGACGGCGAGCCCTTCGAGCGAGGGATAGCGGACGCCCTGGCGGGACTTCTTGGCGGCCTGTTCCGCGAGGGGAAGGGCGTCCCACTCCTCGTGCCAGTCGTTGACGACGGAGGGACCGTAGGTCTCCGTCAGGCCGTAGAGATGCGTGACGTTGAAGCCCGCCTGCTTCATCGCGGCCAGAACGGCCTCAGGCGGCGGGGCGGCCGCGGTGAAGAACTCGACCGCATGCGGCAGCGGTCGCTTCTCGTCCGGTAGGGCGTTGAGCAGCGTCGACATGACGATCGGCGCGCCGCAGAGATGGGTGACGCCATGATCGGCGATGGCGTCGAACATCGCCTTGGCCCGCACCTGCCGGAGGCAGACATGCGTGCCGGCCACCAGCGACAGCGACCAAGGGAAGCACCAGCCGTTGCAGTGGAACATCGGCAGCGTCCACAGATAGACCGGGTGCTTGCCCATGCCGCAGGTGATGATGTTGCCCTGCGCCAGCAGATAGGCGCCGCGATGATGGTAGACGACGCCTTTCGGGTTGCCCGTGGTGCCCGAGGTGTAATTGAGAGTGATCGCGTCCCATTCGTCGGCGGGCGCGACGCGCTCGTAATCCTCCGAACCGCCGGCGATGAAGGCCTCGTATTCGATGCCGCCGATCCGTTCGCCCGCGCCGGCATATTCCGGGTCGTCATAATCGATCACGAGGGGCTTTGCGGCGCAAAGCGCCAATGCGGCCTTGATGGTGTGCGAGAACTCCCGGTCCACGATCACGACCTTGGCCTCGCCGTGATCGAGCGAAAACGCGATGACGGCAGGGTCGAGCCGGGTGTTCAGGGTGTTGAGCACGCCGCCCGTCATCGGCACGCCGTAATGGCATTCGAGCATCGCCGGGGTGTTGGGCAGCATCGCCGCGACGGTGTCGCCGCGCCCGATGCCCAAAGCCGCGAGCGCGGAGGCGAGGCGCTTCGCGCGGGCATGGAAGTCGCGATAGCTGCGCCGCAGCGCGCCGTGGACGATGGCCGTGCGGTCGGGATGCACGGCTGCGGCGCGCTCCAGAAATCCGAGCGGCGTCAGCGGCCGGTGATTGGCGGGGTTCTGATCGAGATCGACGTCGTAAATCGCTGACGGCATGGAAGCGTCCCCTCCCCGAAACGGTCTTCTTGGGGAGAGCCTAGGGCCGACGCGGCCCAGCTTCAACGCGCAGTAAGGATCAGATCAGGCCCTTCACGCCGTCATAGACGAGCTTGACGCCGATCAGCATCGTGATGCCGTAGATGATGTCGTAAAAGCGCGCGGCTTCGACGCGCTTGACGAGCCAGACGCCGGCGAAGGTGGAGACGACGGCCAGCGGCAGCATCACGGTCGACAGGCCGAGATTCTCCGGCGAGAACTGGCCGAGCTGCGCATAGGCATAGAGCTTGAAGGCGTTGACGGCCGCGAAGAACATGGTCGCGGTGCCCGCATAGATCAGCGGCGGCAGGCGTTGCGGCATCAGATAGACCTGCAGCGGCGGCGCGCCGGTATGCGCGACGAAGCTGGTATAGCCCCCGGCGATGCCCCAGAACACGCCCGCCAAAATGCCGCCCGGCTTGCCCGCCACGGCCGGCCGCTTCCTGCGTGCCACGTAGATCAGCACGAAGACGATGGACACGATGCCCATCATCAGGCGGATGGCGGCTTCGGACACGATGGCGGCGAGGCCCCAACCCGCGCCGGCGCCCATCAGGCCGCCGGTGAGCAAAATCAGCACGTTGCGGCCGTCGTAGCTCTTGCGGAACACCCAGACGCTGAGCGCGTCCTGCACGAACAGGATCGGCAACATCACGGCGGCGGCCTGAACCGGCGGCAGCACGAGGGCGAGCAGGGGCGTGGAGAGGATGCCGAGGCCGGTGAAGCCGCCTTTGCCGAGACCGACCAAGATCACCGCGATGGTGCCGACGGCGTAGAAGACGGGATCGGTGGAGAATATCAAAGCGGGGGACCGGAGTGAACGCGCCGCCGCGGAGAAGGCCACGGCGCGCGGCCTACCGCAAGCGACGCCGCAGGCTTTCCGCCCTGCGCGCCGCACATGCCTCGGCCGGCAATTGCCCGACGCTCCGCATTTGTCCGCCCTTCCAAAGTCGCTCCTGACGCGCTCTGCTGCGGGTGGTACGACCCAAAGCAACGGGCGAAGCCCGAAACAGACGCTCAAGTCCGGGGAGGAGCCTCGCATGACCATGCAGGGAAAGAGCCGCTACGCCGAAACCTATGCCGCCGCGCGCGACGACGCGCAGGCCTTTTGGGGCGAGGCCGCCAAGGCGATCGACTGGTTCAAGGCTCCGACGACGACGTTCGACCCGACGAAGGGCGTGTTCGGGCATTGGTTTCCGGACGGGGAATTGAACACCTGCTGGAACGCGGTGGACCGGCATGTGGCGAGCCGGGGCAACCAGACGGCGCTGATCTACGACAGCCCCGTGACCGGCACGCAGCGCCGCATGTCCTACAAGGAACTGCAGAGCGACGTCGAAGCGCTCGGCGCGGTGCTGCAGGACCACGGCGTCGCGAAGGGCGACCGCGTCATCGTCTATATGCCGATGATCCTCGAAGCGGTGGTGGCCATGCTGGCCTGCGCGCGCATCGGCGCGGTGCATTCGGTGGTGTTCGGCGGCTTTGCGGCGAAGGAACTCGCCACCCGCATCGAGGATGCGAAGCCGAAGCTGATCCTCGCCGCGTCCTGCGGCATCGAGCCCTCGCGCGTGGTGGCCTACAAGCCGCTGCTGGACGAGGCGATCCGCTTGTCGGCGGTGAAGCCCGACTCGGTTCTGGTGTTCCAGCGTCCGCAGGCCCTGGCCGAACTGACCGCCGGGCGCGATCACGACTGGGCGCAAGCCGTCGCCGCCGCCAAGGCCGCCGGCAAGAAGGCGCCTTGCGTGCCCGTGAAGGCGACAGATCCGCTTTACGTGCTCTACACCTCGGGCACGACCGGCAAGCCGAAGGGCGTGGTGCGCGACAACGGCGGCTACTGCGTCGCGCTCGCCTGGTCGATGCGCGGCCTCTACGACATCCGCCCCGGCGAGGTGTTCTGGACCGCGTCCGACGTCGGCTGGGTCGTGGGGCACAGCTACATCGTCTACGGACCGCTGATCAACGGCTCGACCTCGGTGGTCTATGAGGGCAAGCCCGTGGGCACGCCCGACCCCGGCGCGTTCTGGCGGGTCATTCAGGAGACGGGCGCGAAGGCGCTGTTCACGGCGCCGACGGCGCTGCGCGCCATCAAGAAGGAAGATCCGAAGGCCGAATACCTGAAGAAATATGATCTTTCCGGTTTCCGCGCCCTGTTCCTCGCCGGCGAACGTGCCGACCCGGATACGGTGAAATGGGCCGAGGACATCTTGAAGGTGCCGGTGATCGATCACTGGTGGCAGACGGAGACGGGCTGGGCCATCGCGGGCAATCCGACGGGGCTCGGGATGCTGCCGGTGAAGCATGGTTCCCCGACCGTGCCGATGCCGGGCTACGACGTGCGCATCGTCGACGAAGGCGGGCATGAGGTCGCAGCCGACAAGATGGGCTCCATCGTCATCAAGCTGCCGCTGCCGCCCGGTTGCCTGCCGACGCTTTGGGAGGCCGACGACCGCTTCCGCGAGAGCTACCTGACGGCCTTTCCCGGCTATTACAACACGTCGGATGCGGGCTTCGTCGACAAGGACGGCTACCTGTTCATCATGGGCCGCACGGACGACATCATCAACGTGGCGGGGCATCGCCTCTCGACCGGCGGCATGGAAGAGGTGCTGTCCTCGCATCCCGACGTGGCCGAATGCGCGGTGATCGGCATCAAGGATTCGCTGAAGGGCGAGCAGCCTTGCGGCTTCGTGGTGCTGAAGGCGGGCGTGGACCGATCGCCGCTCGACGTCGAGAAGGAAATCGTCGGGCTCGTACGCGACAAGATCGGCCCGGTGGCGGCGTTCAAGATTGCGATCACGGTCAATCGCTTGCCGAAGACCCGCTCCGGCAAGATTCTTCGCGGCACGATGAAGAAGATTGCGGACGGCGACAGCTGGTCGATGCCGGCCACGATCGACGATCCGGCGGTGCTGGACGAAATCGCCGCCTCGCTGAAATCGAAGGGCATCGCCGGGTAAGCTTCGCCTTCGGGGTGGCGGCGCGGACTTCGGCGCGGCACTGTCTCGACCGGAGATTCGAACCCATGCCCGCATTTCTTCCCGACGCCGCCACCATCCTGACCTTCGCGGTCGCGTCCTTCGTGCTCGCGATCACGCCGGGGCCGGACATGGCGTTGTTTCTGGCGCGGACGGTGGGAGGCGGGCGGCGGTTGGGCTTCGCGGCGATGCTGGGCGCTTCGACGGGCCTCGTCGGCCATGCGCTGTTGGCGGCGCTGGGCCTCTCCGCCCTGCTGGCAGCCTCCGCCACGGCCTTCGCAGTCGTGAAGATCGTGGGGGCGGTCTATCTGGTGTGGCTGGCCTATCAGGCGCTGCGGTTCGGCTCGGGCTTTTCGATCGACCCGTCGGGCGTGCCGCAACAGAGCTTCTTCTCGACCTGGCTGACCGGGCTCGGCGTGAACCTCACCAATCCCAAGGTGGTGATGTTCTTCGTGACGTTCCTGCCGCAATTCGTCGACGCGGCCGACCCGCACGCCTCCGACAAGATCCTGTTTCTCGGATTGTTCTTTCTCGCGATCGGCATCCCGACCGGTGCGGCGATCATCCTCGCCGCCGAGCGCTTCACCGCCTTCATGCGGTCGTCGAAACGCGCGATGCGCGCGTTCGACTACACCTTCGCCGGAATCATGGGCGCGTTCGCGGTGAAGCTTCTGTTCGCGCAGGCGCGCTGAGGATCAATCGTCGTCCGACGACGACGCGCCGTAGATGCCTTCCGCGCCGATGCCGCTTTCCTGCATCAGGCGGGCGCGGGCGCGCAGCTTTTCGGTCTCGCTCTTGAGCTGTCCGCAGGCGGCGAGGATGTCGCGGCCGCGCGGGGTGCGGACCGGCGAGGCATAGCCCGCGCGGAAGATGATTTCCGAGAAGCGCTCGATCCGCTCCCAGTCCGAGCACTTGTATTTGGTGCCGGGCCAGGGATTGAACGGGATCAGGTTGATCTTGGCGGGCATGCCGCGCAGCAGGCGCACCAGTTCGCGCGCGTCGGCGTCGGAATCGTTGATGCCGTCGAGCATCACATATTCGAAGGTCACGCGGCGGGCGTTGGAAATGCCGGGATAGTTGCGGCAGGCGTCCAGCAATTCGTGGATCGGGTATTTCTTGTTGAGCGGCACAAGTTCGTCGCGCAGATCGTTGCGCACGGCGTGTAGCGAGATGGCGAGCATCGAGCCGATTTCCTCGCCTGCGCGCCGAATCTCCGGCACGACGCCCGAGGTGGAGAGCGTGATGCGGCGGCGCGAAATGGTGAGGCCGTCGCCGTCGGCTGCGACTTCCATCGCGTCGCGCACGTTCTCGAAATTATAGAGCGGCTCGCCCATGCCCATCAGCACGATGTTGGATACGGCGCGCTCGCCCGAGGGCAACAGATTGTCGACCGGGCGCTCCTGCCCGGGCCAATCGCCGAGCTGGTCGCGGGCGACCATCAGCTGAGCGACGATCTCGGCCGAGGTGAGATTGCGCACGAGCTTCTGCGTGCCGGTGTGGCAGAAGCTGCAATTCAGCGTGCAGCCGACCTGCGAGGAGATGCACAGCGTGCCGCGCGAAGAATCGGGGATGTAGACGGTCTCGATCTCCGCGCCCTTGTCGTGCGGGCCGGTCGAGGGCATGCGCATCAGCCATTTCCGCGTGCCGTCGCGCGATATCTGCTCGGAGACGACTTCGGGACGGGCGAGCGTGTAGGCCTGTTCGAGCCGCGCGCGCAGATGCTTGGAGACGTTGAGCATCTCCGAAAAGTCCTTGGCCCCGCGATGGTAGATCCAGTGATGGATCTGCGCGACGCGCATGCGCAATTCGCGCTCCGGCACGTCGGCTTCGGCGAGAGCGGCGGAGAGACCCGCGCGCGTCAGACCGACGAGCGACCGCATTCCGGCCCCGGGGGCGGCGGGAGAGGCGACCGGGGTCTTTTCGATGGCATCCGGGGCTGCGGACGCCTGTTCGGCGGTCGCGGAGATGGTCGGGGCTTGCATGATGTCTTTCTCGGCCGTGCGCGAGGCGCGACCTCCTACCACATCGATGCGGGCGCGACTATGGCGGGCGGGCGACCGTGCCCGCATCGCGTTTCGACTTTGACCCTCCCTAAAGAAAAACGGAGCGCGAGGGCGCTCCGTTTTCAGAACTCGTCGTCGCGGGGCGTTTGGCGCGCCGTGTCAGCGTCAATGAAGGGTGGGTGCAGCCGACGATGCACGCAGACGTTCGATTTCTTCCTTCAGCATCAGCTTTTTTCGCTTCAGCTCCGTCAGGCGCAGATCGTCCCCTCCGGGATGGGTCGCCTCCGTCTCGATTTGCCGTTCAAGCGCCTTGTGACGCTTTTCCAGTTCGACGAGATGGGCTTGCATCGACATGCCGGTTCCTCCCAATTGGGGTGTTGACCTGCGGAGTGTGACACGTCGGTGACGGCTGTCGAGCCCCAATCGGGAGTGCCCGGCCGAGGTGGTCAACGGGCCATGAAGGCCGGGAGGAAGGACGCCGTTCCCCGCCGCGGCGACCGAGCCTTGCGGCGATGCGGCATCCCGCAGCATAATCCTTCGTCGCCCTCCGATTTTCGCGTGCCCATGCCCGATACCCTTTCGACGACGGACAAGGCCGAACTTGCGGCCGAGCTCGCGCGGCTGCGCGAAGAGCATCGCGACCTCAACGACGCCATCGCGGCGCTCGAGACCGTGGGCCCCACCGATCAACTGCAGATTCAGCGGCTCAAACGCCGCAAGCTTTTGCTCAAGGATCGGATCGGCGCTTTGGAAGATCAGCTGACGCCCGACATCATCGCTTGAATTCGGAAGGCTGCGCCTTGCGGGAGCGCTGCCTTTTCTTATACTCCGCGCTCTTTTTCTCGGGGCGGGGACGCGCATGACCGGCACTCACACCCCCGTGGCGATCATCATGGGCAGCCAGTCCGACTGGGCCACGATGCGCCACGCGGCGGAAACGCTCGCCGCGTTGGGCGTGCCGCACGAAGCCCTGATCGTCTCCGCGCACCGCACGCCCGACCGGCTTTATGCGTTCGCGAAGTCGGCAAAGGCGAACGGCTTCAAGGTCGTCATCGCCGGGGCCGGGGGCGCGGCGCATCTGCCGGGCATGACCGCGGCCATGACGAGCCTTCCGGTGTTCGGCGTTCCCGTGGAGTCGAAGGCACTTTCGGGACAGGACAGCCTGCTCTCCATCGTGCAGATGCCCGGCGGCATCCCCGTGGGGACGCTCGCCATCGGCAAGCCCGGCGCGATCAACGCCGCGCTCCTCGCCGCCGCCGTGCTGGCTCTCAACGACGAGGCGCTCGCCGCGCGGCTCGAGGCGTGGCGGGAAAACCAGACGGCGTCCGTGGCCGAGCGGCCGAGCGACGCTTGATGCTGCGCCCCGGCGACACGATTGGCATTCTCGGAGGCGGACAGCTCGCGCGCATGTTGTGCTTGGCGGCCGCCCCTTTGGGCTTGCGGTGCCACGTCTATGCACCCGAAGCCGACGGCCCCGCCTTCGACGTCTGCGCGGAGCGGACCGTCGCGGCCTATGACGACGAGGCGGCGCTCGGCCGCTTCGCCGCGTCGGTCGGCGTCGTGACCTATGAATTCGAAAACGTGCCGGCGGAAACCGCCGCCTTTCTTTCGGCTCGCGTGCCCGTGCGCCCCGATCCGGCCGCGCTGGCGCGGACGCAGGACCGCTTCGTCGAGAAGAGCTTTCTTCGCGATCTCGGCCTCGAAGTTCCCGGTTTCGAGAAGGTCGACTCGCTCGCCGAACTCGAAAGCGCCGTCGCCCGCCTCGGCCGACCCGCAGTGCTGAAGACGCGTCGTTTCGGCTATGACGGCAAAGGTCAGGCGATGATCCGCGAGGGCACGGACCCGGCCGACGCTTGGGCCGCGGTCGGCAAGCATCCTTCGATCTTGGAAGCCTTCGTGCCGTTCGTGCGCGAAGTGTCCGTCGTCGCGGCGCGCTCGCTCGACGGCACGGTCGCGGAATTCGACCTGTGCGAAAACATGCACCGAGACCACATCCTCGCCGAAACCATCGTCCCCGCGGCCGTAAGGCCGGAGACGGCGACGGCGGCCTTGGCCGCGGCGGAGAAGATCGCCGTCGCGCTCGGCTATGTGGGCGTGCTCGCGGTGGAGATGTTCATCGTCGAGGACGGCGCGGGCGAGCGGGTGCTCATCAACGAGATCGCCCCGCGCGTCCATAATTCCGGCCATTGGACGATCGAGGGCGCGCGCACGTCGCAATTCGCGCAGCATATCCGTGCGGTGGCGGGTTGGCCGTTGGGTTCGCCGGAGCGGCTGGGCCGAATCAGGATGCTGAACCTCGTGGGCCGCGATGCCGACGCGTGGCCGGAGATCGCCGCCGACCCGCGCGCGCACCTGCACCTCTACGGGAAGGGCGAGCCGCGTCGGGGCCGGAAGATGGGCCACGTGACGCATGTGGATAAAGACTGAGGCGTTTTGCCGGGTTCGGGTGGACACACGCCGATCCATCTGGTAGGTCAACGCCCAACATCGCGACGTAGAGATGCGCCGCGCATTCACCTTTTGCAGACATCAGAGACACGGGAAAAACGCGTGCAGGTTCTCGTTCGTGACAACAACGTCGATCAGGCCCTCAAGGCCCTGAAGAAGAAGATGCAGCGTGAAGGCATCTTCCGCGAGATGAAGCTCCGCGGCCATTACGAGAAGCCGTCCGAGAAGCGCGCTCGCGAACAGGCCGAGGCCGTTCGCCGCGCCCGCAAGCTCGCGCGCAAGAAGATGCAGCGCGAAGGCCTGCTGCCCGCGCCGAAGCCGAAGGCTCGCTGATCCCCTTTCGGTTGGACCGGTCACACGGTCGCCCGTTCCGATTTTCGGCGCCCCGGCTTATGCCGACGGGCGCCGTCGTCGTTTTCCCGACCGGCGGGAACGCCGGACCAGCCCGCGAGGCCCGCTCATGACCGTCGTCGTACCCGCCGCGCTCACGCGCCTCTTCTCGACCGGTCCGACCGCCTCGGCGGGTTCGCGCACGCTGCGCCTGGCGCTTTCCGCCGGCGTCGCGCTGAGCCTTGCGGCTTGCGGCTCCTTGGGCGGTCGCACCATGCAGGAAGGCGGCGTCGCGGAGGTGCAGGCCGATCTGCAAGGCGTGCAGGCCACCAACATCGCGGCGCTGACGGAAGTCATCCAGCGCAGCCCGCAGGACGCGGTCGCCTACAATGTGCGCGGCGCGGCCTATGCCCGCATCGGCCAGTATCGCGAGGCGATGGCCGATTTCAGCAGAGCGGTCGTCATCAATCCGGGCTTTGCGGAGGCTTATACGAACCGCGCGCTCGCCCATCGCCAGCAGGGCCGCAACGATCTCGCGCTGCAGGACTTCACCGCCGCGATCCAAGCCAATCCGAATTACGATCCGGCCTATCTCGGCCGTGCGAACCTCTATCGCGCGCAGAACAATTTCGATCTCGCGCTGGCGGATCTCGATTATGCCGTCCGGCTGCGTCCCGAATCGGCGCAGATCGTCCATGCGCGCGGCTTGATTCATCAGCGGCAGGGCAATCACCAGAAGGCGATCAACGACTTCGACGCCGCGATCGACCGCAATCCCTTCGTCGCCGCGCCGTATCAGGCGCGCGGGCAGAGCCTGATCGTGACCGGCAAGATCGATCTCGCGATCGAGGACTACAACGCGGCCCTAAACGTCGACAACCGCAATGCGGATGCATGGGTCGGCCTTGGCATCGCCTATGAGCGCAAGGGCGAGCGGGCCAAGGCGGTGGAAAGCTTCCAGCGTGCCTTGGCCGTGGAGCCCGACAACGCGGCCGCAAAGGCCGGCGTCGCCCGCGTTCGGTAAGACGTCCTCACGGCGGGCCCCGCCCGACGGCGGTCCGCGGCTTCAGTTTTGCAGACATGAAAAAAGGCGGGATGCCGAGCATCCCGCCTTTTTCGTTCGTCGAACCGACGGCGCGGAGATCAGTGCGCCATCGCCTTATTGATGTCTTCGACCATCTTCTTGGCGTCGGCGAAGAGCATGAGCGTGTTGTCCTTGAAGAACAGCTCGTTCTCGACGCCGGCATAGCCGGAGCCCATGCCGCGCTTGATGAAGAGCACGGTCTTGGCGCGCTCGACGTCGAGGATGGGCATGCCGAAGATCGGGGAGGTGGGGTCCGTCTTGGCGGCGGGGTTGGTCACGTCGTTCGCGCCGATGACGAAGGCCACGTCGGCCTGCGAGAACTCGCTGTTGATGTCCTCGAGTTCGAACACTTCGTCATAGGGCACGTTGGCTTCCGCCAGCAGCACGTTCATGTGGCCCGGCATGCGGCCCGCAACCGGATGGATGGCGTATTTCACTTCCACGCCCTCCTTCTTGAGGTTGTCGGCCATCTCGCGGATCGCATGCTGCGCCTGCGCCACCGCCATGCCGTAACCCGGCACGATGATGACCTTAGAGGCGTTCTTCATCATGAAGGCGGCGTCGTCGGCCGAGCCCTGCTTGACCGGGCGCTGCTCGACCTCGCCCTTGCCGGCCGAAGCGGTTTCACCGCCGAAGCCGCCGAGGATGACGGAGATGAACGAGCGGTTCATGCCCTTGCACATGATGTAGGACAGGATCGCGCCAGAGGAGCCGACGAGCGCGCCGGTGATGATCAGCGCCATGTTCGACACGGTGAAGCCGATGCCGGCCGCCGCCCAACCCGAATAGGAGTTGAGCATCGAAACGACGACCGGCATGTCCGCGCCGCCGATGGGGACGATGATCAGCACGCCGAGCACGAAGGCGACGACGGTGAGCGCCCAGAAGGCCGCGTGGCTTTCGGTCTTCACGAAGACGGCGATCAGCACGACCAGCAGGATCGCGAGGCCGAGATTGATGGCGTGCCGCTGCGGCAGCATGATCGGCTTGCCGCTCATGCGTCCGTCGAGCTTCAGGAAGGCGATGATCGAACCCGTGAAGGTGATCGCGCCGACCGCCGCGCCGATGGCCATTTCCACGAGGCTCGCCGCCTTGATGGCGCCGGGCGAACCGATGCCGAAGGGCTGCGGAGCGTAGAGCGCGCCGGCCGCCACCATCACGGCGGCGAGGCCGACGAGAGAGTGGAAGAAGGCGACGAGCTGCGGCATCGCCGTCATCGGGATGCGCTTGGCGACGACCGCGCCCGCGCCGCCGCCGAGGGCGAGACCGACCGCCAGGAGCGCCCAAGCGCCGAGGCCCGCCGGGACCGCCATCAGAAGCGTGGTCACCATGGCGATGGCCATGCCGATCATGCCGTAGAGGTTGCCCTGTCGGCTGGTGGCGGGGGAGGAGAGCCCCCGCAGCGCCATGATGAACAGGCCGCCGGAGACGAGATAGAGAAGAGCTGCGACATTCGCGGACATCTGGATCAGCCCTTCTTCTTGTACATCGCGAGCATGCGCTGCGTGACGAGGAAGCCCCCGAAGATGTTCACGCTCGCAAGGATGAGAGCCACGAAGCCGAAGCCGCGAGCCCAGACGGCGCCTTCGCCGACCGTCGTGTTGACGCCGACCGAGAGCAGCGCGCCGACCACGATCACCGAAGAGATCGCATTGGTCACCGACATCAGCGGCGTGTGGAGAGCCGGCGTCACCGACCAGACCACGTAGTAGCCGACGAAGACCGCGAGCACGAAGATCGCGAGCTGGAAGACGAAGGGATCGACCGCACCGCCGGTGGCGGCGCTGGCCGCCGCGCCGATGGCTCCGGCAGCCTGATCGGCATAGGCCTGCGCGGCGTCGGCGGCTTCACGCGCGAGGCGTGCGGCGGCCTGAGCCTTGTCGAGGATCTGTTGGGGGGTCTCGTTCGCCATCATCGCCTCCGTCAGACCGTCGCGGTCGCGGGCTGGAAGTTCGGGTGCACGACCGCACCGTCGCGGGTGAGGTTCGTCGCCTTCACGAGTTCGTCGTCCCACTTCACGGCAAGCGCCTTGGCGTTCTTGTCGATCATGGTCTCGAGGAAGGAGAAGAGGTTCTTCGCATAGAGGCTCGACGACGTGGCGGCCAAGCGGCCGGGCACGTTGAGGTGGCCGACGATCTTCACGCCGTTCGCCGTCGTGACGACCTTGCCGGGTTCCGCGCCGACGACGTTGCCGCCGCGTTCCACCGCGAGGTCGACGATGACCGAGCCCTGACGCATGGACGCGACCATCTCGGCCGAGAGCAGCTTCGGAGCGGGGCGGCCGGGGATCAGCGCCGTCGTGATGACGATGTCCTGCTTGGCGATGTGGGAGGCGACGAGCGCGGCCTGCTTGGCCTGATACTCCTTCGACATCTCCTTGGCGTAGCCGCCGGACGTCTCGGCCTGCTTGAACTCGTCGTCTTCCACGGCGACGAATTTGGCGCCGAGGGATTCGACCTGTTCCTTGGTGGCGGGGCGCACGTCCGTTGCCGTCACCACGGCGCCGAGACGGCGGGCGGTGGCGATGGCCTGCAGACCGGCGACGCCGACGCCCATGATGAAGATGCGGGCGGCCGGCACGGTGCCCGCCGCGGTCATCATCATCGGCAGCGCGCGGCCGTATTCTTCCGCAGCGTCGATGACGGCGCGGTAGCCCGCGAGGTTGGCCTGCGAGGACAGTACGTCCATCACCTGAGCGCGGGTGATGCGGGGCATCAACTCCATCGCGAAGGTCGCAAGACCCGCATCGGCCATGGCCTTCAGCGCTTCGTCGTTGCCGTAGGGGTCCATGACCGCGAGAACCAGCGCGCCCTTGGGGGTCGCGGCGATTTCGGCGGCGTTGGGACGACGCACCTTCAGGACCACTTCGGCGTCCTTGAGGGCGGCCTTGGCGGTCTTGGCGATCGTGGCGCCGGCGGCGGTGTAGTCGTCGTCGGTAATGCCCGAACGCAATCCCGCCCCCGCTTCGATGCAGAAGGTCGCGCCCAAGGCGGCGAGCTTCTTGACCGTCTCGGGCGTCGCGGCGACGCGGGTTTCGTTCGGATCGCTCTCGGTGATGACGGCGATGCGCATCGGGAACTCCGGAAAAAGGCGGCCCGGATTACGGCCGCCGTCGAGAGATGTAGGGCGAAGATGCCCTTTGATCAGAGGAGCGTTACGGCCATGAACACGATTATTGCGGTCACGGCGATGCTTCCCCACTTCGCGAACACGACGAAGCGCTCGTAGGTGCGCTCGTGCTCGGGGTAGTCCATGCCGTTAGCGGCAGCGTCGTTGTTCGCCATGATTGCAACATCCTCGTTCGACTTTAGGCCAAAAGCTTAGGAGGCCTTTAGCGCAACAGCCGATGCCAAGCAATCGGACCCTTGGTCTTAGCGGCGCGCGGGAGCGCGACAAGGGGCGGCCGTCACTCCGAGGAAAGCGTCAGCGCCAGCGCCGATGCCATCGATCCGACGACCACGGTGCCCAAGCTCAGGCCGCACAGTACGAGGAACGGGGTTTTGAACGGTACGGTGCCGGAAACGGCGGCCGACGCCGCGGCGACGCCGAAGATCAGGATGGGGATCATCAGCGGCATCACGAGCACGGCCGAAATCAGTCCCCCGCGCCGCAGAGAGGCGGTCAGCGCCGCCCCGACCGCGCCGATGAAGGTCAATCCGGGCGTGCCGACGAGCAAAGTCAAGAACACTGCGCCCGTGGCGGCGGGCTCCAAGGCCAGCAGCAGGCCGAGCACGGGTGCGGCGACGGCCAGCGGCAGGCCGGTCGCCGCCCAATGCGCGAAGCCCTTCGCCAGAACGACGAGCGGCATGGGCAAAGTGCCGGTCGAAAGCAGGTCGAGCGAGCCGTCTTCCTCGTCGGCCTGAAACAGGCGGTCGAGCCCGATCAACGTGGCCAATGTCGCCGCGATCCAAAGGATGGCGGGGCCGATGCGCGACAGCAGGTTCAAATCGGGCCCTACGGCGAAGGGCACCACCGTGACAAGGATCAGGAAGAACACGAGGCCCGTGCCGCCGCCGCCGCCGATTCGATGCGCGAGCCGCCACTCCCGCAGGATCAGGGCCGTGAAGGCGCTCACGCCCGGCCCCCGAGGGCGAGCGACCGGGCGGGAATGCCGGTTTCGATGTGGGTGGCGAGCATGATGAGGCCGCCGGAGGCGAGGTGATCCTTGCAGATCCCGCGCAAGGTCGCCTGGGAGGCGGCATCGAGGGCGTTGGTCGGCTCGTCCAGAAGCCATACGGGTCGGCGTGCCGCGAGGAGGCGCGCCAAGGACAATCGTCGCCGCTGCCCTGCGGAGAGATAGGCGGACGGGAGGGCGGCCGCGTGGCCGAGTCCGACCCGTTCGAGCGCATCCTCGGCCGGCATGCCGCGGCCGCCGAGGAAGCGCGACCAGAAGTCTAGCGTCTCGAGCGGCGTCATGGACGGCTTCACCGCATCCTTGTGCCCGAGATAATGCACGCGCTCTGCCACCGTCGCTTCGGCGTCGCCGCCGTCGATCGACAGCGTCCCGGCGCTCGGGCGCAGCAGGCCCGCGACCAGCCGCAGCAGCGTGGATTTTCCGGCCCCGTTCGGGCCGGTGACGGCAAGCGCCTCCCCGGCTTCGACCGTAAACGACAGGTCGCGAAAGACGGTCCGGGCCGAGCGCTCGCAGGCGAGTTGATCCGCGATGAGACGCATGGGCTCCGAGACCGCAGGAGGCCCGAGATTCCGGGCGGGAATACTTTCGTCCCTGTAGCGGTTTCGCTCGAAATTTTCTATAGACCTGCATGGCTGCGCCGATGCGCTTACTCGAGCGCGGGGAACTCGGGCACTCCCGGGGCGGCGCGTGCATTCGAGCACGAAGGCCGATGCGTATCGAACCCCGAGAGGATTCAGCCCGTGACCACTTCACTGGACAGCTTCAAGAGCCGCAAGAAGCTCAAGGTCGGCGACAAGACCTACGTCTACTACTCGCTTCAGGAGGCCGAAAAGAACGGCCTCGCGGGTATTTCGCAGCTTCCCTATTCGCTGAAGGTGCTGCTTGAAAACCTGCTGCGCTTCGAGGACGGCCGCTCCGTCACGAAGCAGGACATTCTCGCCGTCGCCGAATGGCTCAAGAGCAAGGGCAAGGCCCAGCTCGAGATCGCGTTCCGTCCCGCCCGCGTGCTGATGCAGGACTTCACCGGCGTTCCGGCCGTGGTCGACCTCGCCGCGATGCGCGACGCGATGAAGACGCTCGGCGGCGATCCCAAGAAGATCAACCCGCTGGTGCCCGTCGACCTCGTGATCGACCATTCGGTCATCGTCGACGAATTCGGTACGCCCAAGGCGTTCAAGCAGAATGTCGATCTCGAATATGCCCGCAACGGCGAGCGCTACCGCTTCCTCAAATGGGGCCAGCAGGCGTTCGAAAACTTCTCCGTCGTGCCGCCCGGCACCGGCATCTGCCATCAGGTGAACCTCGAATATCTCGCCCAGACCGTCTGGACGCGCAGCGAGCAGCTGCCGGACGAGAACGGCAAGATGGAGACGGTCGAAGTCGCCTATCCCGACACGCTGGTCGGCACCGACTCGCACACGACCATGGTCAACGGTCTCGCCGTGCTCGGCTGGGGCGTCGGCGGCATCGAGGCGGAAGCGGCGATGCTCGGCCAGCCGCAGTCGATGCTTCTCCCGGAAGTCGTGGGCTTCAAGCTCACCGGCAAGGCCAAGGAAGGCATCACCGCCACCGACATCGTGCTCACCGTGGTGCAGATGCTCCGCAAGAAGGGCGTCGTGGGCAAGTTCGTCGAGTTCTACGGCCCCGGCCTGAACGCGATGACGCTCGCCGACCGCGCCACCATCGCCAACATGGCTCCGGAATACGGCGCGACCTGCGGCTTCTTCCCGGTCGACGACGAAACGCTGGCCTATCTCGACACGTCCGGCCGCGCCAAGGACCGCATCGCGCTCGTCGATGCCTATGCCAAGGCGCAGGAGATGTTCCGTACGCCCGAGTCGGCGGACCCGGTGTTCACGGACACGCTGGAACTCGACCTCGGCACCGTGCAGGCCTCGCTCGCCGGTCCGAAGCGTCCCGAAGGCCGCGTCTCGCTCGAAAGCGTGAAGGACGGCTTCAAGGCGGCGATGGAGACCGAGTACAAGAAGGCGGGCGAAATCGCCAAGCGCGCCAAGGTCGACGGCAAGAACTTCGATCTCGGCCACGGCGACGTCGTGATCGCGGCGATCACCTCCTGCACCAACACGTCGAACCCGTCGGTGCTGATCGGCGCGGGCCTGCTTGCCCGCAACGCCTTGGCCAAGGGCCTGAAGACCAAGCCGTGGGTGAAGACGTCGCTCGCGCCCGGCTCGCAGGTCGTGGCGGAATATCTCTCGAAGTCCGGCTTGCAGAACGACCTCGACAAGCTCGGCTTCAATCTCGTCGGCTTCGGCTGCACCACCTGCATCGGCAATTCGGGTCCGCTGCCGGCTGAAATCTCGAAGTCGATCAACGACAACGGCCTCGTCGCCGCGGCCGTGCTCTCGGGCAACCGCAACTTCGAAGGCCGCGTCTCGCCGGACGTGCAGGCGAACTATCTCGCCTCGCCCCCGCTCGTCGTGGCCTACGCGCTCGCCGGTTCGGTCCAGCTCGATCTCACCAACGAGCCGCTCGGCACCGGCAGCGACGGAAAGCCCGTCTACCTGAAGGACATCTGGCCCTCCAACAAGGAGATCCAGGAGTTCATCACGCAGCACGTGACGCGTTCGATCTACGTATCGAAATACGCCGACGTGTTCGCGGGCGACGAGAACTGGAAGGGCGTGCAGGCGCCCGAAGGCCAGACCTACGCTTGGCAGGGCGATTCCACCTACGTGCAGAACCCGCCCTACTTCGTCGGCATCACCAACACGCCGAAGCCCGTCACCGACATCAAGGGTGCGCGCATCCTCGGCCTGTTCGGCGACAAGATCACGACCGACCACATCTCCCCGGCCGGTTCGATCAAGGCGGCGTCGCCCGCCGGCAAGTACCTGCTCGACAACGGCGTGCAGCCGGCCGACTTCAACCAATACGGCACCCGTCGCGGCAACCACGAAATCATGATGCGCGGCACCTTCGCCAACATCCGCATCAAGAATTTCATGGTGAAGGATGCGGCCGGCAACACGCCCGAAGGCGGCCTGACGATCCACTATCCGTCCGGCAAGCAGACCTTCATCTATGACGCCGCCATGCAGTACCAGCAGGAAAACGTCCCGCTGGTGGTGTTCGCCGGCATCGAATACGGCAACGGCTCGTCGCGCGACTGGGCGGCCAAGGGCACCAACCTGCTCGGCGTCCGCGCCGTGGTGGCGCAGTCCTTCGAGCGCATCCATCGCTCGAACCTGGTCGGCATGGGCGTCGTCCCCTTCGTGTTCGAAGAGGGTACGAGCTGGCAGACCCTGGGCCTGAAGGGCGACGAGACCGTCTCCATCGAAGGCCTCGCCGACGTCAAGCCGCGCCAGAAGATGGAAATCACCATCACCTCGGCGGACGGCAAGGCGACCAAGGTGCCGGTCTATTGCCGCATCGATACGTTGGACGAGCTGGAATATGTCCGCAACGGCGGCATCCTGCACTACGTGCTGCGCCAGCTCGCCGCCTGAACGGGCGTCGATCCGGTTCGAAGACAAAACCGCCGGGCGAAAGCCCGGCGGTTTCTTTTTGGGGTGTGGCCGGTCCCGCCGGCGCTCCCCGCCGCCGCCGCAATCGTCGGTCATCGTTTTTGCGTCGGGCAACGCGTCCGTCTCGAGGATGGAGCGGGAATGGCCGGATCACGCATCTTGATCGTCGAGGACGAAGCCGTCGTCGCGTGGGATCTCGAAGACGTCCTGACGCGCGAAGGTCATCACATCTGCGGCTGCGCGCCGAATTACGAGACCGCCCTCTTGCTCGCCGAAGCGAATAGGCCAGATCTCGTGCTCGTCGATCTGAGACTGGCCAACGGCACCAGCGGACTGGCCACCGCCAGCGAGATCTACCACCGTTTCGGCATCCGCTCGCTGTTTCTGAGCGGCAATATCGACGCCCGCACGGAGCAGGCGGCCACCGAGGACTGTCGACCGATCGGCTTTCTCGAGAAGCCGTTCGAAATCGGTCTTTTCCGCAAGCTCATCGAGACCATGCGCTGAGCGTATGCAGCGCGTCCGCCGACGCGACGGGCTTCTTGCAGCGGGTCGGCTCCCGAGGACCGAAGGTGCCGCTTCGGGGGCTTCGGATCAGGTGAGAAGCGGCGACCAGGTGGGGTCGGATGCGAAGCCCGAGGTGGGCACGGGCAATTCCACCCGGCCCGTGATGTCCACCATGAACAGCCGGGCACCCGAATTCCCGCCCGCATCGCGGAAGAACATCAGGTAGCGGCCGTTCGGGGCCCAAGTCGGCCCCTCGTTGTGGAAACCTTCCGTCAGGATGCGCTCGCCCGAGCCGTCCGGCTTCATGATGCCGATCGAAAACGTGCCGCCGCTCTGCTTGGTGAAGGCGACATAGTCGCCGCGCGGCGACCAGACCGGCGTCGAATAGCGACCCTGCCCGAAAGAGATGCGCTTCGCCCCGCCGCCCGAGGCCGGCATGATGTAGAGCTGCTGCGTCCCGCCGCGGTCGCTCTCGAACACGATCTGCGAGGCGTCCGGCGAATAGGACGGCGACGTGTCGATGGCGTTGGTGTCGGTCAGACGCGTCGTGTTGCGCGAGCGCAGGTCCATGACGAACAGGTTCGACGACGAGCCCTGCGACAGGCTCATCACGATGCGCTGCCCGTCCGGCGAGAAGCGGGGCGAGAAGGTCATGCCGGGGAAATTGCCGACGACTTCGCGCTGCCCGGTCTCGATGTTGAGCAGATAGACCTTCGGGTCGCCCGCGCCGAAGGACATGTAGGTCACTTCCTGGCTCGACGGCGAGAAGCGCGGGGTGACGACCAAATCCTCGCCGCGGGTGAGGAAGCGGACGTTCGCGCCGTCCTGATCCATGATTGCGAGGCGCTTCACGCGCTTGTCCTTCGGGCCCGTCTCGTCGACGAAGACGACGCGCGTGTCGAAGAAGCCCTTCTCGCCGGTGATCTTGGAATAGATCGCGTCCGAGATGATGTGCGCGACGCGGCGCCAATTGTTCGGGTCGGTGAAATATTGCTGACCGAGATCCTGCTTGCCGCCGAACACGTCCCACAGCCGGAACTCGGTCTTGAGGCGTCCCGAGGGGTCTCGTACGACTTTGCCGGTCACGAGCGCCTGCGCGTTGATCACCTTCCAGGCGTCGAAGCGCGGCGTCGCGTCCGGATTGGTGGTCTTCTCGATGAAGGCCGCCTTGTCGACGGGCGCGAAGACGCCGGAGCGCTTGAGGTTGTTGGTGATGATCGCCGAGAGCTGTTGCGCCATCGCCGCATCGGGTCCGGAAAAATCGGTGATCGCGATGGGCATCGGCTGGAAATTGCCGCGGTCCAGCGTGATCGACATCTGCGCCGCGGCCGGCGAGACGAGCGCGGCGGACCCGGCGAGCATGAGGAAGGATCGGCGGTGCATCATCGAAAGGCGTTGCATGGGTCGGTCCTCGTCGGGCGGCATGCTCATCCGAGCATCTCCCGGGGGTCGAAGATGATCGTCCAGTCCTTCCAATCACCATAGAACGGCAGGAACTGGGCGGGGATCTTGAAAGGCGAACACCGGCGCACGGCGCGCACGGCGCTGTCGGCCATCGCGCGGAAGGCCGGGTTCGACTGGTCGTTGGCGACCGCAGGCACGCCGATCAACGATCCGTCCTGTTGCAGACTGACCTTGATGACGGGCTTCAGGCTCTCGCCTTCGGTTACGCCGGCGGGCGGGCTCCAGCACTGCGCGAGCTGGTCCTTGATGATCGAGCCGAGCTGATCCTTCTGGCTCGGATTCATCTTGGCGCCGCTCGCGGTGGGCGAGCCGAGCGAGGCAACCTTGTTGGTTTCCGCGCCGGTCGAACCCGCCTGCTGGGGCTTTTCCTTGGATTCGAGCAGCTTCTTGATGTCGTTCGGGTTGAACGGCTTCTGGGTCGGCTCGGCCTTGGGTGCGGGCGCGGGTTTGGCGTCCTTCTTCGCGTCCTCGATCAGCTTGGCGAGCTGATCGGGCTGCGGAGGCTTCGGCGGCTCCGGCTTGCGCTCGACCTTCGGAGGTTCGACCTTCGGCGGTTCGGGTTTGGGCGGCTCGGGCTTCTTCTCGGCCTTCTGCAGCCCGTCCTCGGCGAGTTCCTGCGCGCGCTTGGGCTCAGGCTTCGGTTCAGGCTTCGGCTCGGGCTTGGGTTCCGGCTTCGGCAATTCCGCCTTCGGAGCAGGCGGGGGAGGCGGCGGCGCGGGCTGCGGCTCGGGCTTCTTTTCAGGCTCGGGTTGCGGCGGGCGCGATACGGGCGCGGGAACGTCGCGCTTGGCGTCGGCCGTCGTCTGCGGCTTGATCTCCTCGCGCTCGGCCACGCGGTCGACGCGCGGCTTGGGCTCGGGCTTCACGTCCTTGGCCGTCTTCTCGCCCTTGGTCACCTGCGACAGTTCCGAGGCGGAGACGATCTCGACGGCGACGGCTTCGGTGGCGTCCTGGAATTTCGGCTGGGACGAAAACGCGACCAACGTCCCGACGAGAAGCGCGAGATGCGCGCCCGCCGAGATGGGCAGTCCGGGTTTCGACCAGTCGATCTTCACCGTGCGTCCGTCACTTTTTCGCGGGTGGGGCGTCGGGTTCGTTGACGAGCGCGACCTTGCGGTAGCCGGCGGCGGTGATGATGCCCATCACCTCCGCGACGCGCCCGTAATTGATGGCCTTGTCGGCGCGCACGTAGATGCGCTCGTCCGTGCCGGCGCCGCCGTTGGTCTTGGAGATGGCGGCGAGCTTGGCGGTCAGTTCTTCCGGCGCGACCAGCACGCCCATGAGGCTCAACTGGCCGTTCTTCTCGACGGAGACCGTCAGCGGCTGCTTGTCGATGTTGAGCGGCGCGGCCTTGGTCTGCGGCAGGTCCAGCGGCACGCCGGTCGCGATCAGCGGGGCCGCGACCATGAAGATGATCAGCAGCACCAGCATCACGTCGATGAACGGCGTCATGTTGATCTCGGACATCGGCCGATGCTTGCGCCCGCCGCGTCTGCGTCGTCCGCCCGATCCGCCGGATGCTCCCGCCGCCATTGCCATGGGTTGCTCCTCAGGCCGCGATGCGTTCGTCGATCTGCCGCGACAGGATCGCGGAGAATTCGTCGGCGAAGCCTTCGAGCCGGGCCTGCTGCTTGGCCGCTTCGGCCTGCAGCTTGTTGTAGGCGATGACCGCCGGAATGGCCGCGAACAGGCCGATGGCCGTGGCGAACAGCGCTTCCGCGATGCCCGGAGCGACGACGGCGAGGGAGGTGTTCTTGGACGCCGCGATGGATCGGAACGAGTTCATGATGCCCCAAACCGTGCCGAACAGGCCGACGAAGGGCGAGGCCGAGCCGATGGTGGCGAGCACCAGAAGCTTGCCTTCGAGGTGTTCCACCTCACGCTGGATGGTCACGTCGAGCACCTTGTCGAGGCGCTGCGTCAGATTGGTGAAAGCGCGGCCGGAGCTTTCGAAAGACCGCTTCCACTCGCGCATCGCCGCGATGAACACCGCGGCCATCGCATTGGTCGGACGGTCGGCGAGCGAGCGGTAGAGATCTTCGAGGGACTGACCCGACCAGAAGATTTCCTCGAAACGGTCCATCGCCGCCTTGTTGCGACGATAAAGCAGCGTCTTGTCGACGATGATCGCCCATGACCAGACGGACACGGCCAGCAGGCCCATCATCACGACCTTCACGACGAAATGGGCGTGCCAGAACATCGTCCAGAAGGTGATCTCGTCCGCCGTGGAGGCGAGACCCGATGCGATCACGTCGGTACCGTTCATGCGCGCTTGTCCTTTTTCCGTCGACGGCGCACTCGACCCGAACCCGCGCGACCCGCCCGCCTCCATCGCCCTATGTGCACTGCAGCAAGTGGGCGGAAATTCCGGCAAAACGAGGGCGCGGCCCGGCGAATCGAGCCGCCATGCCGTCATCCGAGTTAAGCCGCCGGCATCCTTAACGGACGGTTAAGAGCGTGCGACTTTCGTTGCGGTGCAACGTCGAAGTGCAGGATCGCATCCGCGCTTCAAACGGAGGGCGGAGGCGACAGCTTGTCCCGCAAATCCTGCGGCAGACGGGCGGGTCTGCCTGCGCTGACGGCAGCGACCAGAACGTCCGCCGTCAGGAGCACGACGTCGCCGCGGAGGATGCGCTGCTCGAGCCGGAGCGACGCCCCTTTCACCTCGGCCGGGCGGGTCTCGACCGTGACGACGTCGTCCATCACCGCCGGCTTCAGCCAATCCACCGTCATCCGCCGCACCGCGAAGGCGACGGCCTCGCCCGAATGGAGGTCCTGCTGGTTCATGCCGACGGCGCGCAGAAACTCCGTGCGCCCGCGCTCCAGAAACCGGAGATAGGAGGCGTGATAGACGACGCCGGAAAAGTCGGTGTCCTCGTAGTAGACGCGGACGGGCAGGGCGTGGATGCCCGCATCGTAGCGGCCGCCGGTCGGCATCACGGAAGGTCGTCCCCGTCCGCGAACAGGCCGAATTGTCCGGCTTCGCGACGCGGTTCGGCCAATCCCAGATGCCGGAACGCCTGCTGGGTCAGCACGCGGCCGCGCGGCGTGCGCTGGAGAAAGCCCTGCTGCAGCAGATAGGGCTCGATGATGTCCTCGATGGCGTCACGCGGTTCGGACAGCGCCGCCGCGATGGTCTCGATTCCCACCGGCCCGCCGCCGAAATTGATCGCGACCAGCTTGAGGTAACGTTTGTCCATCTGGTCGAGGCCGATCGGATCGACGTCGAGGAGCCCGAGGGCCTTGTCCGCCATGGAGCGAGAAATGGAGTCTACGCCGTCCACGATGGCGAAGTCTCGCACGCGGCGCAGCAGGCGGCCGGCGATGCGCGGCGTGCCGCGCGCGCGCTTTGCGATTTCGTTCGCCCCCTCGTCCGTCATCGGAATCCCGAGGACGCGCGAGCCGCGCCGCACGATCAGTTCCAATTCCTCGACGGTGTAGAAATTCAGCCGGACCGGGATGCCGAAACGGTCCCGCAGCGGCGTGGTCAGCAGACCCGCCCGCGTGGTCGCGCCGACAAGCGTGAATTTCGGCAGGTCGATCTTCACCGAGCGGGCGGCCGGGCCTTCGCCGATGATCAGATCGAGCTGATAATCCTCCATCGCCGGATAAAGGATCTCCTCGACCGAGGGGTTCAGGCGGTGGATTTCGTCGATGAAGAGCACGTCCCGCTCTTCGAGATTGGTGAGCTGCGCCGCGAGGTCGCCCGCCTTCGCGATCACCGGGCCCGACGTGGAGCGGAAATTCACGCCCATTTCGCGCGCGACGATCTGCGCCAAGGTCGTCTTGCCGAGGCCCGGAGGCCCGACGAACAGAACGTGGTCGAGCGCGTCGTTGCGCGACTTTGCGGCTTCGATGAAGACGCGGAGGTTCGAGCGCGCCTGCGCCTGCCCCACGAATTCTTCAAGAACGAGCGGCCGCAGCGACGTATCGACGTCGTCGTCGCGCTTTTCGGGCTGCACGAGTCGGCGGGGCGTGGTCATCGGCGGCTTGTGCCACGACCTTCGGCACCGTGCAAACGAGCGTGCCGCCGCGCCGTCAAACGATGCGCAGCAACCGTGCCGCCAGCCAAGCGGGGATTACCGCGACGAAGGCGTGAACGGGCACCTCTTTCGGGATGCTCAGAAAGGCCCAGCGCATGCCGAAATGCGGATATTGGAGATAATTCGCGGCGGCGGTGCTCAGGATGGCAACGGTGACCCCCAAAAGGCCGGCGATGAAGGAGCGGAGCCCGGCGAAATGCACCACGATCGCCGCGACGAAACCCGCCACCGCTCCCCCGGGCCAGTTGTCCGCCACGAACGTGGTCAGCAGTGCGGTCAAGCCGTCGACCGAGGAGACGCTGCGGCCCCGGAACAGATCGGCCGCCATGCTTGAAGCGCCGGCGATGGCGGTGCCCATGAGCGCGCCGAACACCATTCCGGCGAAACACAAGAACAGCTTGTTCGGAAGGGTCGTGGTTCGCGTGAGCGTCAAAACGCGCTTTCGCTCGGTCATGGCAAAATCCAAACGATGAAACTGATGGAATACGAAAAATTCGCAGGCAAGGAATTGTTAGCTTGGCGGCAGCCTACTTCGCAAGCTCCCGGAGGCCGAGACGAATGAGCGTGCCGGCATCGGCGCCTTCCTCCGCCGTACGCAAGGCGGAGGCGACGGCGGCCGAGGCCTGTGCCTGCGGGTAGCCGAGATTCATGAGGGCGGACACCGCATCCTGCACCGGCCCGGGCGCGCGCTTGTCTTCGATGTCGCCGACGAGCTTGGCCGTCGTGGCGTCGACCACGCCGAATACGGGCGCCTTGTCCTTCAATTCCGCGACGATGCGGGCCGCCAATTTGGGTCCGACGCCCGGCGCGCGGCCCACGGCGGCCTTGTCCTGCAGCCCGATCGCCGTCGCCAATCCGCCGGGATCGAGGATCGACAACAGCGCCAGCGCGACTTTTGAGCCCACGCCCTGCACGGTTTGCAGCAACCGGAACCACTCGCGCTCCGCATCCGAGCGGAACCCGAACAACCGGATCATGTCCTCGCGGACATGGGTCTCGATGGACAGCATCGCCGCCTCGCCGGCCTGCGGAAGCGCGGTCAGCGTCTTGGTCGAGCAATGCACGACATATCCGACGCCGTGCACGTCGAGGATCACGAAGTCCTCGCCGTAGGAATCCACGGTGCCCTTGAGCTTGCCGATCACGATGCTTGTCCTTCGGGTGCGGGCGAACCGTTTCTGCTTAGCGGATTCGGCGTGCGGGCGGCAGGTGCGAGGTCAGCGCATGAGACTGCGGGTCAGGGCCTGAATGCCGCGATGCTGCGCATGGGTCAGAGCGACGGCGAGCGCGTCGTTCGCGTCCGCGCTTTTCGGGTCCGATTTCGGCAGCAGCACCTTCACCATCATGCGGATCTGGTCCTTGTCGGCGTGCCCCGTCCCCACCACGCTCTTCTTCACGAGGTTCGGCGCGTATTCGGAGACCGGAATTCCCGCCCGCGACGGGACCAGCAACGCGATCCCGCGTGCATGGCCCAGCTTCAAGGTCGCCTTGGCATCCTTGTTGACGAAGGTCTCCTCGACGGCGGCCTCGTCGGGCATGTGCGTGTGGCAGATGTCGCTGAGGCCGTCAAAAAGCTGGCGCAGTCGATCCGCGAGCGAGAGCGTCTGGTCCGAATGCACGGTGCCGCAGGCGACGAAACGTAGATTCGGGCCGAGCGATTCGATGACGCCCCACCCCGTGTTTCGGAGTCCGGGATCG
The DNA here is from genome assembly GCA_027489535.1 of Hyphomicrobiales bacterium. Lineage (GTDB taxonomy): Bacteria > Pseudomonadota > Alphaproteobacteria > Rhizobiales > Beijerinckiaceae > JAIXZO01. Next base: position 429,110 of record JAIXZO010000022.1, on the reverse strand, counting down.
ATGCCGAGAATGCGAATCGGAGGAGCCGCTGCCATGGCCCCGATTTAGCGCGCCGCGCCCGGCGAGGGAAATCGGCGGCCCATGCGGGCCTCAGCCCAGCTTGGCCATCAGCGAGTCGGAGAATTCGGCGTTCGAATAGACGTGCTGGACGTCGTCGTTCTCTTCCAGCGCATCGAGCAGCTTCATGATCTTCTCGCCCGCTTCGTCGTCGGTCGCGATCATGTTTTGCGCGCGCCACACCAGAGACGCCTTGCGGGGCTCGCCGAATTTTTCCTCGAGCGCCTTGGCCACGTCGCGCAGGCTTTCCATCGCGGTGACGACCTCATGGCCGTCCTCGGAGGACGACACGTCGTCCGCGCCGGCCTCGATGGCGGCTTCCATCATCGCGTCTTCACCGGCGATCTTGGCGTCGAATTCGATCACGCCGACGCGGTCGAACATGAACGACACGGCGCCGGTTTCCGCCAAAGCGCCGCCGGCCTTCGTGAAGTAGGAGCGCACTTCGGATGCGGTGCGGTTGCGGTTGTCGGTCAGCGCCTCGACGATCACGGCCACGCCGCCGGGCGCGTAACCCTCGTAGCGGATCTCGTCGTAGTTCTCCGCGTCGCCGCCCAGCGCCTTCTTGATGGCGCGGTCGATGTTGTCCTTGGGCATGTTCTCGGCGCGCGCGGCCTGAATGGCGGCGCGCAGGCGCGGGTTCATGTTCGGGTCGGGCAGGCCGAGCTTCGCGGCCACCGTGATTTCGCGCGCGAGCTTGGAGAACAGCTTGGACCGCATGGCGTCCTGCCGGCCCTTGCGGTGCATGATGTTCTTGAACTGGGAATGGCCGGCCATGATCGGCTCCTGTCGAAGGGCGTGCGGATCGGCCGCAGCCCGGAAATGCGAAATCACGGCGCGCCTTATACGTCGCCGCGCGGTGAACCGAAAGTCAGTTCGACCAGAAGCTCGGCAGGCTGCGCGAGAGATGCGGGCCGATCCGCACCGCGGCGCTGCGCAGGGCAAGCCCCGTGCGGTCGTCGGTCTCCACCGCGATGCCCGACAACGTGCCTTCGCCGGTGGCCGCTTCCAACCGGCTGCCCGGCGTCTTTTCGATGAAGCGGCGGATCGGCTCGTCCTTGGTCATGCCCAGGACGGAATCGTAATCGCCGCACATTCCGGCGTCCGACATATACGCCGTGCCGTTGGGCAGAATGCGGTCGTCGGCGGTGGGCACATGCGTGTGGGTGCCCACCACGAGGGTCGCGCGGCCGTCGAGCCAGTGACCCATCGCCTGCTTCTCGCTGGTGGCCTCGGCATGCACGTCCACCACAACCGCATCGCAGACTTCCCCGAGCGGACAGGCGGCCAATTCGCGATCGACGGCGGCGAAGGGATCGTCCAACGCGTCCATGTAGATGCGGCCCATGACGTTGACCACGAGCACCCGCCCGCCGTTGCGTGCTTCCACCATCGTCGCGCCGCGGCCCGGCGTGCCGGGCGGATAGTTGGCGGGGCGCAGCAGTCTCGGTTGCCGCTCGATGAAGACGAGCGCCTCGCGCTGATCGAAGGAGTGGTTGCCGAGCGTCACCACGTCCGCCCCCGCCGCCAGCAATTCGTCGCAGATCGCTTCGGTGATGCCGAAGCCGCCCGCCGCGTTCTCGCCGTTGATCACCACGCAGTCCAACGCCCATTGCTCGCGCAGACGGGGCAGATGTTCGTTCACGGCCTGCCGGCCGGGGCGGCCGACCACGTCTCCGAGAAACAGCAGGCGCATGTCGACCTTCTCAAACGGGTTGGGAACGGATCACTTCGCGGTCCGTGACGATCCAGTCAAGCACCCGGTCATGCGCTTCCTCGGGAACGGCGGGAATTTCCTGGACGGAGAAGGCCATGCCGACGGTCACGAGCGGGCCGTCCGCGCTCAACGCCGCGATCGCACGATCGTAATAGCCTTTCCCGTAGCCGATGCGGTGGCCGCGCCTGTCGAACGCGGCGAGCGGCACCAGCAAGGCCGAAGGTCGCACGACGGGTGCGGAGGGCAGGGGCTCGGACAAGCCGAAGGACGCCGAAACAAGCGCGTCCCCGAAGGCGAAGGCGCGAAAGACGAGCCCGTCGGCCGAGATGCAGGGCAAGGCGAGCGCAAGGCCTGCGGCCGCCAAGCCCCGCATGGCGGGGTGGGGGTCGATCTCGCTGCGGATCGCATGAAAGCCGGCGACCGGTCCCGCGCCGAATTCAATGTCCGAGCCGGCGAGCAGACGAGCCATGGCTTCGGCCCCCGATGCGCGGGCATGGGCGCTCAGGGCGTCACGGCGGGCCAGCGCCTCGCGGCGGAGAGCGAATTTCGAGGATGGGGTCATGGAGAAAGAAGCGCGGAGCCACAGTGGCCGTGGGACGGTCGATCCCGGGAACCTACAGTGTAGGTGGGTGCCGTAAATGGCCAAGCCCACGGGCAAGACCAGGGACAGCTCCCGTTTGGATCGATAAGGCCCCGGGGAATGCAGTTGTCCTCACGCACCCCGCAGCCCCGCCCTTCATAGGTAAGCCCGTCGCGGCGGAATTGCCAGACGCGAAATCAGCCCGTCCGGTCGTTTCCGAGCGCCTTGGCGACGCCTTCGATCCGTTCGGCCATTTCGGTGATCGCGCCGGCCACTTCATCCGCTTCAAAAGCGGCGGAATTCGTCATGGCGTCGCGCTCGGCCCGCACGGCGGCCACTTCCGATTCCAGCTCGGCGACGCGGCGGCGGATTTCCGCGCCCTCGTCCAGACAGGCGATGGCCGCCATCACGGTCAGACGATTGTCGCCGATCTCGCCGAAGGCACGGCGCATCTGCGCGATGCGCTGGTCGAGGTCCGCGGCGAGGGCGGTCAGATGATCCTCCTGCCCGTCGTCGCACGCGATGCGGTAGGTCTTTTCGGCGATGACGACGGTGACCTGCCCCATCAGCCTTGCTCCGAGCCTTCGAGAACGCCCTTGATCGAGCCCATCACGGCGTGAAGCCGACGGTCCACGTCCTTGTTCAGCGCCGAAAGGCGTTCGGCCCGCGCCATCGCCAGATCGAGTTCGGTCGCGAGGCGCGCCCGGTCGTCCTGCATCAGTGCCAGTTCCGTCTCGGTGCCGGACTTGTCGCGGTCCAATTCGAGGCGGCGCTGCGCTGCGGCTTCCAAACCGCCCAAAGCGGAGCGAAGCCGGGTCAGGGCTTGTGAGACGGCGGGAGAGGGGGCTTTGTTGGCCAAGCGGGGAACACCTTGCGCCGTTCGCCGGAACATCCGGTCTGCCGGGGAGAATCAATCGGAGCGGCATTCGTCGTGAACTCGATTAAAGACGGAGCCCGACCGGAGCGTCAACGTCGTCGGAGCGCTCGTCCACTGCCCGAAACGCGTGCGCGGCCGCCGTTTCTCGGTCGAAAGACGGCCCGAAACGGCCTTTTCGTTCCATTGACTCGCAGGGTCGAGGTGTTATCACAACCGCGCCTCCCCTCAACGGATTTCAGCGATGACCTTTCAGGACAAGCACGTGCCCATGGCGAACGCGATCCGTTCGCTGTCGATGGACGCGGTGGAAGCGGCCAAGTCCGGCCATCCCGGCCTGCCGATGGGCGCGGCCGACGTGGCCACCGTGCTGTTCACGCAGTTCCTGAAATTCGACCCCGCCGATCCGACCTGGCCCGACCGCGACCGTTTCGTGCTGTCCGCCGGCCACGGCTCGATGCTGCTCTATTCGCTGCTTTATCTCATCGGCGTCGACGATCTGCCGCTCGACGAGTTGAAGCGCTTCCGCAAGCTCGGCTCGAAGACCCCCGGCCATCCCGAATACGGCCATACGGTCGGCGTCGAGACCACGACCGGCCCGCTCGGCCAAGGCATCGCGACCGCGGTCGGCATGGCGCTCGCCGAGCGCCTCATGGCAGCCGAATACGGCGCCGACGTCGTCGACCACTACACCTATGTCCTCGCCTCGGACGGCGATCTGATGGAAGGCATCTCGCAGGAGGCCATCGCCTTTGCGGGTCATCTGCGCCTGTCGAAGCTGATCGTGCTGTTCGACGACAACGGCATCTCCATCGACGGCCCGCTGTCGCTCTCGGACTCGGTCGATCAGGTCGCCCGCTTCAAGGCCTGCGGCTGGGACGCGGTGCGCGTCGACGGTCACGACCCGAAGGCCGTCGCGGCCGCGATCGAAGCCGCCCGCAAGGCGGAACGTCCCACGCTGATCGCCTGCAAGACCACCATCGGCTACGGCTCGCCCAACCGCGCCGGCACCTCCAAGGCCCATGGCGAGCCGCTCGGCGCGGACGAAATGGCGGCCTCGAAGACCAAGCTGGGCCTCTCGGCCGAGCCGTTCCACGTTCCGGCCGACGTGCTGGAGGCCTGGCGTGCCGTCGGCCGTCGTTCCGCCGTCGAGCGGCAGGCTTGGGCGGGTCGCATCGCCTCGCTCGACGCCGCCAAGCGTGCGGAATTCGACCGCCGCATCGCGGGCGACCTGCCCGGCACGCTGACGCAGGCCGTCGCGGGTCTCAAGGCCAAGCTGCTGGCCGAACCCGTCACCGTCGCCACCCGCAAGGCGTCCGAAATGGCGCTCGAGGTCATCACCGAGGCTGTGCCGGAACTGGTGCTCGGCTCCGCCGACCTCACGCCCTCCAACAATACCAAGACCAAGAACCTGCAGGTCGTGAAGCCCGGCGAAGTCGCCGGCCGCTATGTGCATTACGGCATCCGCGAGCACGGCATGGCCGCCGCGATGAACGGCATGGCGCTGCATGGCGGCGTCATCCCGGCCGGTGCGACCTTCATGGTCTTCACCGATTATTGCCGCCCCGCGATCCGTCTCTCGGCGCTGATGGGCGCACGCGTCGTCTACGTCATGACGCATGACTCCATCGGCCTCGGCGAAGACGGCCCGACGCATCAGCCGGTCGAACATCTCGCCGCGCTGCGCGCGATTCCCAACCTCAACGTCTTCCGCCCGGCCGACGCCGTGGAAACGGCCGAATGCTGGGAAATCGCGCTGCAATCGCGCTGCTCGCCTTCGATTTTGGCGCTGACCCGCCAGAACCTGCGGCAGGCCCGCACGGGCGACGCGACCGCGAACCTTTCGGCGGGCGGTGCGTATGAGGTGTCTCCGGCGAACGGCACGGCGAAGGTCTCGATCTTCGCTTCGGGCTCGGAGGTCGAAATCGCGCTCGACGCGCAGGCCATGTTGGCCGAGCGCGGCATCGCGGCGCGCGTCGTGTCCGTCCCCTGCCTCGACATCTTCCTCGCGAAGTCCGAGGCCGAGCGGGCCGCCGTCGTCGGCGACGCGCCGGTGAAGGTCGCGATCGAGGCGGGCCTGCGCATGGGCTGGGATCAGGTGATCGGCGACGACGGCATCTTCGTCGGCATGACCGGGTTCGGCGCCAGCGCGCCTTATAAGGATCTTTACGCTCATTTCGGTATTACGGCCGCGAATGCGGCGGACAAGGCCGCCGCCCGTCTCGGCTGAGACGACAGATTCAAACACGGGAGAGGAAGAAACATGACCGTCCGCGTCGCCATCAACGGCTTCGGCCGCATCGGCCGCAACGTTCTGCGCGCCATCATCGAGTCGGGCCGCACCGATATCGAGGTCGTCGCCATCAACGATCTCGGCCCGGTGGAAACGAACGCTCATCTCTTCCGCTTCGACTCCGTGCACGGCCGATTCTCCGGCGAAGTGAAGGTCGACGGCGACACCATCGACGTGGGCCGCGGCCCCATCAAGGTGACGGCCGTCCGCGATCCCGCCCAGCTTCCCCACAAGGAACTGCGCATCGACATCGCGCTCGAATGCACCGGCATCTTCACGTCGAAGGACAAGGCCGCCGCGCATCTCGCGGCCGGCGCCAAGCGCGTCCTCGTCTCGGCCCCGGCCGACGGCGCGGACCTGACGGTCGTCTACGGCGTCAACCACGACAAGCTGACGAAGGACCATCTCGTGGTCTCGAACGCTTCGTGCACCACCAACTGCCTCGCCCCCGTCGCCAAGGTGCTCAACGATGCGGTCGGCATCGAGCGCGGCATGATGACGACGATCCACTCCTATACGGGCGATCAGCCGACCCTCGACACGATGCACAAGGATCTCTACCGCGGCCGCGCCGCCGCGCTGTCGATGATCCCGACGTCGACGGGCGCCGCGAAGGCCGTGGGCCTCGTGCTGCCCGAGCTGAACGGCAAGCTCGACGGCTCGGCCATCCGCGTGCCCACCCCGAACGTCTCGGTCGTCGATCTGAAATTCGTGGCCAAGCGCGCGACGACGAAGGACGAGATCAACGACGCGATCAAGCGCGCCTCCGAGCAGCAGCTCAAGGGCGTGCTCGGCTACACGACGGCCTCGAACGTCTCCATCGACTTCAACCATGACCCCCGTTCGTCGGTCTTCCACATGGACCAGACCAAGGTCATGGAAGGCTCGCTCGTGTCCGTGCTGTCCTGGTACGACAACGAATGGGGCTTCTCGAACCGCATGGCCGATACCGCGGTCGCGATGGGCAAGCTCATCTGATCAACGCCCCGGCCCGCCCCGGCGTGCCGGGGAGGGCCGTTTCCTCATGCACCGGGCGGGGTCCCGATCCCGCCCGCCGGAGGCCCGCATGACCGAATTCCGTACTCTCGACGACGCCGATCTCTCCGGCAAGCGCGTGCTCGTGCGCGTCGACCTCAACGTTCCCATGGAGAACGGCCGGGTCAGCGACGCCACGCGTATCGACCGCATCCTGCCGACCTTGCGCGAAATCGCGGACAAGGGCGGCAAGGTCGTGCTGCTCGCGCATTTCGGCCGCCCGAAGGGTCGTGACCCCAAGGAATCGCTCGCCCCGGTCGGCAAGGCTCTTGCGGAGCATCTCGGCAAACCGGTCGCCTTTGCCGACGACTGCATCGGCACGTCCGCCGCCGCGGCCGTCGACGCCATGAAGCCCGGCGACGTCGTGCTGCTGGAGAACACCCGCTTCCATCCGGAAGAGGAAAAGAACGATCCGGCCTTCGTCGCCGCGCTCGCCGTCAACGGCGACGTCTACGTCAACGACGCCTTTTCGGCCGCGCACCGCGCCCATGCCTCCACCGAAGGCCTCGCCCGCGTGCTGCCCGCCTATGCCGGACGCACGATGCAGCAGGAAATCGAGGCGCTGTCGAAGGCGTTGGAGAAGCCCGAGCGTCCCGTCATGGCGGTCGTCGGCGGCGCGAAGGTGTCCAGCAAGCTCGATCTGCTCGGCAATCTCGTGAAGAAGGTCGACGTGCTCGTCATCGGCGGCGGCATGGCCAACACCTTTCTCGCCGCGCAGGGCAAGCCGGTCGGCAAGTCCCTCTGCGAGCACGACCTGCTCGACACCGCCCGCTCCATCCTGAAGACCGCCGAAGCCGCCGGTTGCACGATCATGCTGCCGACGGACGTGGTGGTCGCCTCCGAATTCAAGGCGCACGCCGCGTCCCGCATCGTGTCGGTCGATGCGGTCGGCGCGGACGACATGATCCTGGACGTCGGCCCCGCCGGCGTCGCCGCCGTGGTCGCCAAGCTCGACGCGGTCAAGACGCTCGTCTGGAACGGCCCCTTCGGCGCGTTCGAACTTGCCCCCTTCGATGCCGGCACCAACGCCGTGGCGCGCGAAGCGGGCAAGCGGGCCAAGGCCGGCAAGCTGCTCGCGGTGGCGGGCGGCGGCGACACGGTCGCGGCGCTCAACCATGCGGGCGCGGCCGACGACTTCACCTATGTTTCGACCGCCGGCGGCGCGTTCCTCGAATGGCTCGAGGGCAAGCCGTTGCCGGGCGTCGACGCATTGCGCAAATAAAGACCAAAGGTCGGGGCCCGGGGGCTCCGCCTCATCGAGGGAGAAAGTTCGTGGCCCGCATCACTCTGCGCCAGCTTCTGGATCATGCCGCCGAGCACGGCTACGGCGTTCCGGCCTTCAACATCAACAACATGGAACAGGCACTCGCCATCATGGCGGCGGCGAACGCCGTCGATGCGCCGGTCATCATCCAGGCCTCGCGCGGCGCGCGGTCCTACGCCAACGACATCATGCTCAAGCACATGATGGACGCGGTGACGGAGATCTATCCGCACATTCCCGTCTGCGTGCATCTCGACCACGGCAACAACGCCGCCACCTGCATGACCTCGATTCAGGCGGGCTTCACCTCGGTGATGATGGACGGCTCGCTGAAGGAAGACGGCACGACGCCGGCGGATTGGGACTACAACGTCGCCATCACCAAGCAGGTGGTCGACATGTCCCATCTCGGCGGCATCTCGGTCGAGGGCGAACTCGGCGTGCTCGGCTCGCTCGAAACCGGCATGGGCGACAAGGAGGACGGCCACGGTGCCGAGGGCAAGCTGAGCCACGACCAGTTGCTCACCAACCCCTCCGAGGCGGTCGAATTCGTCAAGGCCACGCAGGTCGACGCGCTCGCCATCGCCATGGGCACCTCGCACGGCGCCTACAAGTTCTCGCGCAAGCCCGACGGCGCGATCCTCGCAATGCACGTCATCGAAGAGATCCACCGCCGCCTGCCGAACATGCATCTCGTGATGCACGGCTCGTCCTCGGTGCCGCAGGACCTGCAGGACATCATCAACCAATACGGCGGCAAGATGCCCCAGACTTGGGGCGTGCCGGTGGAAGAGATCCAGCGCGGCATCAAGCACGGCGTCCGTAAGATCAACATCGACACGGACAACCGCATGGCCATGACCGGCCAGATCCGCAAGATCCTCGCGGAGCACCCCGGCGAGTTCGACCCGCGCAAATATCTCAAGCCCGCCATGGAAGCGATGACCAAGCTCTGCAAGCAGCGCCTCGAAGAATTCGAGACCGCGGGCAAGGCCTCCAAGATGGGCCGCATCATCCCGCTCGCCGACATGGCCAAGCGCTATGCCAAGGGCGAACTCGCCCCGCAGATCGGCTGAGCGGACTTTCACATGGCGAGAAAACGGCCGGGCTTGTGCCCGGCCGTTTTCGTTCGCGGGGCCGCCCTCTGTTTTTCCGAGACGGTTCCGGCTAAACGGGGGGCATGGCCCACCATCCTCGCCTCGTTTTCTTTTGCCCCCGCGTCGAAGACCCCGCCGATCTTCTGCCCGGCCTCACGGCCGCGCTCGGCGCGGGGCGGGTCGATGCCGTCATCCTGCCGCTGCCGGAGCGCGAGGATCGTGCCCTCGTCAACTTCGCGAAGGCTTTCGCGCCCGTGGTGCAGAACGCCGGCGCGGCGCTGCTGTTGCTGGACCGTCCCGACCTCGTCGTACGCTCGGGAGCGGACGGCGCACATCTGTCCGCGCCGGACGCCCTCGCCGAAGCGTTGGAACTGCTCCGCCCGCAGGAGCGCATCGTCGGCTGTGCGGGTCTGCGTGCCCGCCATGAGGCGATGGAAGCGGCCGAGCTCGGCTGCGAGTACGTGATGTTCGGCGAGCCGCTCGCCGACGGCACTCTTCCGCCGCTCCCCTCCGTGCTCGAACGGGCTGCTTGGTGGGCCGAATTGTTCCAGACGCCTTGCGTGGGCTATGTGCCCGATGCGGCCGACATCGACGCCGTCGCCAAGACCGGCGCGGAATTCGTGGCCGTCGGCCCTGCGGTCTTCACCGCGCCCGAAGGTCCGGCGGCCGCCGTCGCCGCAGCTTTGGCGGTGCTCGCCGCCAACCCGCTGCCCACGGACTGAGCGGCGCGCCGCGGCCGAGCTCCGCATCCGAATTGCGGCCGGGAATTCCGTTGTGCCTTGACGCGCCGCCGGCCTGCGTGTTCAACCACGCGTCCTCCCGAAGACGTCGCCGTCCCGGTCCGCGCATCGGCGCGGCCTCCAACCGTCACGAGTTCAGCCATGATCCGCTCTCCCCTGATGACCGTCATGGTCGACGCCGTGATGAAGGCCGCCAAAAGCCTGCGCCGCGATTTCGGCGAGGTCGAGAACCTGCAGGTCTCGCGCAAGGGCCCGGGCGACTTCGTGTCGCTCGCCGATCACCGCGCCGAGGCGATCCTCCGGGAGTCGCTCGGCAAGGCGCGGCCGGAATACGGCTTCGTGCTGGAGGAGGGCGGCATCGTCGAGGGTCGCGACGGTCAGCACCGCTGGCATGTCGACCCGCTCGACGGCACCACGAACTTTCTGCACGGCATCCCGCATTATTGCGTTTCCGTCGGCTTGGAACGCGACGGCATGATCGTGGCGGGCGTCATCTATGACCCGATCAAGGACGAGCTGTTCATCGCCGAGCGCGGCAAGGGCGCCTTCGTCAACAACCGTCGCCTGCGCGTCGCGGGCCGTACCGATCCGCTCGATGCGGTGGTCGCGACCGGCATTCCCACCATCGGCAAGAAGAACCACCCCGGCTTCCTCAAGGAGCTGGCGGCGGTCATGGTGAAATGCGCGGGCGTGCGCCGCATGGGCTCGGCGGCGCTGGATCTCGCTTATGTCGCGGCCGGCCGCTACGACGCCTATTGGGAACACGGCGTGCAGAGTTGGGACATGGCTGCGGGCATCATCCTGGTGCGTGAAGCGGGCGGCTACGTCACCGACGCGGCCGGCAAGGACGCCATGTTCGCCTCGGGCTCCATCGCCTGCGGCAACGAAGCGATGCATCGGGCCTTCATGGACGTCCTGAAGAGTGCTCGCGCTACCGCCTGATCCCTCTTCGGTTCAGGCTTGATCCGCACGTGGCGAGCGTAGAACATCGATGCGAAGCGTACAGCGAGGGACTATGGCGCGCCGCACAATGTCCCTGCCCATGACGGCGCCCCGCATCCATCTCGTGCGGATGGGGGTCTTCGTCGTTCTGGCGGGTTTCATCGCCTTCATCCTGCACCAGCCGATCGTGCGGGCGTTCATGGCCAATCCCGGGCTCAACGGCCTCATCCTCGGCGTGCTCGTCGTCGGCATCGCCTTGGCGTTCCGCGAGGTCGTGCGGCTGTTTCGCGAGGTTCGGTGGGTCAATGCCGTCCAAGGCGGCGAGACGCAGGATCAGGACCCCTCGCTGCTCGCGCCCGTGGCCCGCATCTTCGCCGCCCGCCGCGGCCGCGAAGGCGTGTCGACGGCCACTTTGCGCTCCATGCTCGATTCCGTCGGGCTCCGCTTGGACGAATCGCGCGAGGTCGGCCGCTACCTGACCGGCCTGCTGGTGTTTCTCGGCCTGCTCGGCACCTTCTGGGGCTTGCTCGAAACGGTCGGCTCGGTCGGCGACGTCATCAATTCCATGAAGTCCGGCGGCGATGCCACGCTGCTGTTCGACGAGTTGAAGGCCGGCCTCGCCGCGCCGCTGTCGGGCATGGGCATTTCGTTTTCCTCGTCCTTGTTCGGACTCGCGGGCTCGCTCGTGCTCGGCTTCTTGGATCTTCAGGCCGGCCAAGCGCAGAACCGCTTCTACAACGAGCTCGAGGATTGGCTGTCTGCCGCCGTGGTCGAGGACTTCCCGGCCGGGAACGGCAACGGCGCCGACATCGAAGCCCTCATCGAGCGGCTGTCGCGCGCGGTGATCGACGCCGGCGGACGGCAGGCGACCGGCACGGCCGTCGCGAGCTTGGCCGAGGGCATCCACGCCCTCGTCCAGCACATGCGCTCCGAGCAGCAGATGCTGCGGGACTGGGTCGAGGCTCAAGCCGACCGCGAGCAGGACATGCGCCGCCTCATCGACGGCCTCAAGGACCGTCTGGAGGTGCGATGAGCATCGTCCGGCGTCGCCGCGTCCGTTCCGGCGTCGATTATTGGCCGGGCTTCGTCGACGCGCTGTCCACGCTGGTGCTCGCCATCGTCTTCCTGCTCACCGTGTTCGTCACGGCGCAATTCTTCCTGTCGCAGCAGGTCTCCGACAAGGACACGGTGCTGTCGCGGCTCAACCGGCAGCTGGCCGAGCTCACCGATCTTCTCGCCTTGGAACGCTCCAACCGTCGCTCGCTCGAAGACCGCGTCAACCTCCTCGGTGCAACGCTGCAGACGGCGGAGGCCGAGCGCAGCCGCCTGCAGGGCCTGCTCGGCGGAGAGGCGGCGGCCGGAGCCGCGGCGGGCGCGCGCGCCGGCGCGCTCTCGCGTGAATTGGAGGCCGAGCGCAAGCTGTCTTCCGAGGCCATGAGCCAGATCGAGGCGCTCAATCTCCAACTCGCCGCCTTGCGCCGTCAATTGTCGGCGCTCGAGCAAGCCTTGGAAGCCTCCGAATCGAAGGACCGCGAATCGCAGGTGCGCCTCGCCGATCTCGGCCAGCGCCTCAACGTCGCTCTCGCCCAGAAGGTGCAGGAACTGGCCCGCTACCGGTCCGACTTCTTCGGCAGGCTGCGGCAGATCCTCGGCAACCGCCCCGACATCCGCATCGTCGGCGACCGCTTCGTGTTCCAATCCGAATTGTTCTTCGACCCCGGCCGGGCGGACCTCACCCTGGTCGGTCGCGCCGAACTCGACAAGCTCGTTCCCGCCCTCGTCGCGCTGGAGCGCGAAATCCCGCCGGACATCGCGTGGATCCTGCGCGTCGACGGCCACACCGACCGCCGTCCGCTGTCCGGCTTCGGCCAATTCCGCACCAACTGGGACCTCTCCGCCGCCCGCGCCATCGCCGTGGTGCAGGCGCTCGTCGAAAAGGGCGTCCCCCCGAACCGCCTTCTGGCGGCCGGCTTCGGCGAATTCCAGCCGCTGGAACTCGGCGAAGGCGAAGAAGCCAACCGCCGCAACAGGCGTATCGAGCTGAAGCTCACCGAACGCTGACAGGCCCGATCTGCATCGGCAGACGCATCAACGGGCGCGCCGTCGGTAATGACCGGCTTGAACATGAAAAACCTCATGGTGAGGAGGCGCACAGCGCCGTCTCGAACCACGAGGTTTTTCGGCAATTGAAGTGGGTTGGTTCGAGACGCGCGGCGTCGCCGCGCTCCTCACCCAGAGGGATTGCAGTTCCGCCTTGGTTCTTTCGAACCTACTCGCCCGGAGCCAGTGCCGCCGCACCGGCCTCGAACTGCAGGTTCGCCAGCCGCGCATAAAGCCCGCCCTCCGCCACCAGCGAGGCATGGGTGCCTTCTTCCACGATGCGGCCGTTCTCGACCACGAGGATGCGGTCGGAGGCCAGCACCGTCGCGAGGCGATGCGCGATCACCAGCGTGGTGCGGCCCTGCATCAGCAGGTCGAGCGCCTCCTGCACCAGCGTCTCGCTTTCCGCGTCGAGCGAGGACGTCGCTTCGTCGAGCAGCAGGATCGGCGCGTCCTTGAGCAGCGCGCGGGCGATGGCGATGCGTTGGCGTTGGCCGCCGGACAGGGTCACGCCGCGCTCGCCGATCTTGGTGTCGTAGCCTTCCGTCCACTGGCTCACGAAGCGGTCCACAGCGGCGAGGCGCGCCGCCTCGCGCATCTCGGCGTCCGTCGCGTCGGGGCGGCCGAAGCGGATGTTTTCCGCGATGGTGGCGGCGAAGATCACCGGGTCCTGCGGCACATAGGCGATGCGGCGGCGGATCTCGGCGGGGTCGGCCTCGGTCGCCGGCACGCCGTCGATGCGGACGATGCCGGAGGACGGGTCGTAGAAGCGCAGCAGAAGCTGCATCACCGTGCTCTTGCCGGCGCCCGAGGGCCCGACGATGGCGACGCGCTCGCCGCGCGCGATGGCGAGGCTCACGCCGTCGAGCACGGGCTCGTCCGGTCGGCTCGGATAGGCGAAGCGCACGTGCTCCAGCGCCAGCGTGGCGTGCGGCGGCACGGGGAGGGGGCGCGAGCGGTCGGGGGCGGCGATCTTGGGCGATATGGCGAGGATGTCGGCCAAGCGGCCTGCGGCCCCTGCCGCGGAGCTGATTTCGCCCCACACCTGCGAGAGCTCGCCCAGCGCGCCCGCCGCAAACACGGCGTAGAGCACGAATTGCGACAGCCGCCCGCCGCTCAACCGCCCGGCCAAGACGTCCTGCGCGCCGTACCACAGCACGCCGACCACGCTGGAGAAGATCATGAAGATCGCGACGGAGGTCAGCACGGACCGCGCGCCCGTGGCGTCGCGGGCCGTGGCATAGGCGTCCTCGACCGCCTCCCGGAAGCGGCCCACGGCCGAATTCTCCGCGACGAAGGCCTGCGTCACGCGCATCGCGCCGATCGCCTCGGTCGCATAAGCGGATGCGTCGGCGAGCCTGTCCTGCGCCTCGCGGGAGCGCTTGCGCACGGACCGGCCGGAAAACACCAGCGGCAACACGATGAAGGGAATGGCGAGGAGAACGAGCACCGACAATTCCGGGCTCGTTACGATCATCATCGCCGTCGCGCCGAGGAACAGCACGAAATTGCGCAGGGCCACGGAGGCGCTTGCCCCGAATGCCGATTTGATCTGCGTGGTGTCGGCCGTGAGCCGCGAGACGATCTCGCCCGAGCGCGTCGTGTCGTAGAAGGAGGCGTCGAGGCGCGTCAGATGCCGGAACACGGCCGTGCGGACGTCGGCGACGACCCGTTCGCCCAGCGTCATCACGAGATAGTAGCGCCCCGCGCTCGCGACCGAGAGCACCGCCACGACGCCGATCATCACGAGGAAATAGCGGTCGATCAGCTCCGCGCCCTCGGCGGAGAAGCCGTAGTCGATCATGCGCCGGACGGCGACGGGGATGACGAGCGTCGCCCCCGAGGCCGCCGCCAAGGCGAGGAGCGCCGCCGCGATGCGGCCCTTGTAGCGCAGCGCGAAGGGCAGCAGCGGGAGCAGCGCCTTGAGGGAGGTCCGCGGTGCGCGGGCCTCCGGAGAGGTCGGAGCGGCGTCGGCGATCGTCATGCTCATGCTCTTCGCGCGTCGTCCGCGACTTGTCCACCCGCCGGCACCGCCTTGTGCCGAGGGCGCGCCTGCGATATAGAGCCGCGACTTCGAAACAATGTCCGTCTATGGGCCGGTCGCGCGGCCGGCGAGGATCCCATCATGAAGGCCGAAATTCATCCCGACTACCATGCCATCAAGGTCGTCATGACCGACGGCAGCGAGTTCACGACCCGCTCGACCTGGGGCAAGGAAGGCGATTCGATGCAGCTCGACATCGATCCCAACTCGCACCCGGCTTGGACCGGCGGTTCGCAGCAGATGCTCGACCGCGGCGGCCGCGTTTCGCGCTTCAACAAGAAGTTCGAGAGCTTCGGCCTCGGCAAGAAGTAACGAAGCGACGCCTACGGACGTTTTTCGAAAAGGCCCCGCTCGTCGGGGCCTTTTTCGTTGCCGCATCGTCCTTCGGCCCGGCGCCAAAGAAAAAGCCCCGGTAGAAGCCGGGGCTCGAACTTCAAAACATCGGTCTGCTCAGCGAGGGTCGGTCTCGAAGACGGCGCGCAGCAGCAATTGCTGCACGGCGACCGGGTTGCGGACCGGTGCGGCCGGGGCCGGATCGGGCTCGGCGGCGGCGTCGAGACGGCGCACGCGGTCCTGCAGGCGCAGCGAGCGGGCCACCAAGGTCCGCAATCTTTCCGGCAGACGCTCGAAGATGTCCTCGGCGGTCGAGCCGTTCTGGCGGCTGAAGCGGATGCGCGAGCGCTGTTGTTCCGCTTCGTCGGTCGTCATCTCGCCGGTGGAAAGCGCGCGATGGACCAGCAGCCATGATGCAAGCTGCATCAGCCGCGTCGTCAGGCGCATGCTTTCGGTGGAGTAGGCGAGGGCGACGTCGCGCGGCAAGAAGCGGGCATGGTCGCGGCCTTCGCCGTCGAGATAGGCCGCAGCCTCTTCCACGAGGTCCATGCCTTCGCGGAACAGGTCGCGGAAGCCGGGCGAATGCACGAACGGACGCGTGAAGGGAACCGCAGCTCCCGTATCCGTCCGATTCGTATCCGCCGCTTCGGCCATGTGCTCCCCCGATCGATGAGGGGCACACTAACGGCGAAATCGCGGCCGCGCCTCAGTCGTGAACGGTTAGGGTTAACCGGTTTCGAACAGGAGCCTCGCGGGCAGCGTCCGCCGCGCGCGGTCTCACAGATTGAATGCGCCGTCCGCCGCCCGACGCGAGGCTTCCTTGGCCGTACGTGCCGCTTCCAATCGGTCGATTTCGGCCTTCAGCAACGCTATGCGTTCGTCCAATTCGTGCAGGGAGAGGGCGGAGAGGTCCTGTCCGAGTTCATGCGCCTTGGGCGCGGGGCGGGGCATATCGTCGAACGGGTTTACGGCCATGGCGCGCGTCTCCGAAGTTTCGCGACGACCATGCCGCGCCCGGCGCGCGCGCTCAAGCGCCGGGACGTCGCGCCCGAGCGGTCGTTTCCCGTCTTTGGAAATGGGCCGAGGAGCTCGATTGCGTCCTCGCCGCGACGCGCCTATATAGGTCGCATTCCCGTAATGCTCAGGCGATCTCGGGTTCTCCGGCCGGTGAAGCGGGTCGGAGCGCGCGGACGCCCTTTGCCTTCGTCCATCGAGACGGGGCCCGTCAGGAGAATCTGGTCATGAGCAATGGTCCGCTGATGCCGAAGGCGACCGCCGTGTGGCTGGTCGACAATACCGCGCTGACCTTCGAGCAGATCGCCGACTTCTGCAAACTGCATCCCCTCGAGGTCAAGGGCATCGCCGACGGCGAAGTCGCCGCGGGCATCAAGGGCATGGATCCGCTGTCGTCGGGTCAGCTCACCCGCGAGGAGATCGAAACGGCCGAGGGCGACGCCAATCATCGCCTCAAGCTGTCGGTGTCGCAGGTCCGCCTGCCCGAGGTGAAGCGCCGCAAGGGCCCGCGCTACACGCCGCTCTCGCGTCGCCAGGATCGGCCGAACGCGATTTTGTGGCTGCTGCGCAATCATCCGGAGCTCAAGGACGCGCAGATCATGCGTCTCGTCGGCACCACCAAGACGACGATCGACCAGATCCGCGACCGCAGCCATTGGAACTCGGCGTCTCTCGCGCCGATGGACCCGGTCACGCTCGGCCTGTGCTCGCAGATCGACCTCGACTTCGAAGTCGCCCGCTCGGCCAAGGATCGTCCGTTGGTCGCCGAAGACGCCGGACAGACGCTGCTTCCGGCCGAAGTGACCACCGCACCGCGCGCCCCGTCCAATCCCTTCGAGGATTTCAACGCCCCGGCGCCGCGCGAGGAGCGCGAGACCAAGATCGACGTCGACTCCGTCTTCGCCAAGCTCAAGCAGCTCAAGACGGACGACGAGTGAGCCGCCTGCGGTTCGCATCGTGACGACAAGGGGGGCTGTCGCCCCCCTTTTTCTTGACCCGTTCACTCTTCGTTAACCACGGGCGCTGCATCTCATGGATGTATGCGGAAACGGCCCGGGCCTTCGATTCGGCGGGCCTTCGATTCGGCGCGGCGCTGCCGGCGACGAGATCGGAAGGAGTGAGGACATGACGCTTTCGAATTTCCGTGCGGTGCGCTTGGCGGCCGTGTTGACCGCGGCTCTGGCCTTGGGCGCCTGTTCGTCCGACAAGGCGACGGACGGTACGGGCGCGGCCGGCTTCGGCGCGGGCTCCGGCTTCGGTGCCGGCGGGGCGGGGACCCCGGGCAGCACGCAGGACTTCGTCGTCAATGTCGGCGACCGCGTGTTCTTCGAAACCGATTCGTCGGACCTCACGCCGACTTCGGTCTCGGTGCTCGACAAGCAGGCCTCGTGGCTGGCCCAGTATCCCGGATACGCCATCACGGTCGAAGGTCATGCCGACGAGCGCGGT
Organism: Hyphomicrobiales bacterium; assembly: GCA_027489535.1. GTDB lineage: Bacteria > Pseudomonadota > Alphaproteobacteria > Rhizobiales > Beijerinckiaceae > JAIXZO01. Next base: position 411,571 of record JAIXZO010000022.1, on the reverse strand, counting down.
ACCCGCGAATACAATTTCGCGCTCGGCGCGCGTCGCGCCCAGACGGTGCGCGACTACCTCGCCTCCAAGGGCGTGGCCGCGACCCGCATCAAGACGATCTCCTTCGGCAAGGAGCGCCCGGTGGCGGTGTGCGACGACATCTCCTGCTGGTCGCAGAACCGCCGCGGCGTCACCGTGCTCGGCGGTCAGCCCGGCGTCTGATCGCATCGAAACAACTCTGAAACGGCGCCTGCGGGCGCCGTTTTTCGTTGCGCTACGTCTTTTGCGAACGCGTGAACGGTCTCCGTTTGCCATGTTTTGGCCCGCCGCCCGGCTCATGCTAAGCGAGAAGGCCAAATCATCAGCTTCGGAACACCCATGACGCGTCTTCGTCGAGCCCTTTTGGCGGCCTTCGTATTGGTCGCGCCATCCTTCGCGCAAGCGCAGGATTCGGCCGAACTTCTGGTCCGCGTGAACCGTCTCGAAGGCCAGTTGCGACAGATGTCGGGCCAGATCGAGCAACTGCAATTCGAGAATCGCCGCCTTCAGGACCAACTGCTCAAATTTCAGAAGGACGTCGAATTCCGCTTCCAGGACGCCGCGCCGGGCAAGGCCCCCGCACCGGGACCGGCTCCGTCAACGGCCGCGCCGCGTACGCCCGCTCCGCCGCCGCCCCCGCCCGCCGGGCAGCAGCCGCAAAAGCGCAGCGACGTGTTCGATCCCTCCGCCGATCCGACCGCACCCGGTGCGCCGCGTCCGCTCGGCAGCACGCCGCCCACTCCCGGCGGCGTCGTCGTCGGCTCGGCGGGAACGGCCGCCGCGATTATGCTTCCGGATCAGGATCCCCCGCCGCGTGCGGGAGGGCCGCTCGATCTCTCCGCCGCCGGCCGCGGCGTGCCTTCCGCTCCGCCCGCGATGCCGCAGGGCGCGCTGCAGGATTCCACGCCCGCCGCGTCCGCTCCCGTGGCCGCACCGCCGCCGGTCGCCGCGATCATGCAGCCGAAGACCCCAATCGAGGAGTTCGAAGAGGCTTACGCCCTCGTTCAAGCTCGGCGCTGGCCTGAAGCGGAGATGGCGTTCCGGTCGTTCCTGCAGTCCCATCCAAAGGACGTGAACGCCCCGAACGCCACCTTCCAGCTCGGTGAAACCTATCTGCGTCGCAACATGCATGCGGACGCGGCCGAGCAATATCTCAAGATCTACCAGTCCTTCCCCAACGCGCAGATCGCGCCGGAGGCGCTCTACAAGCTCGCGCTGTCGCTGAAGGGCCTGAACCAGAAGGATCAGGCCTGCGGCACGCTGGCGGAAGTCGGTCGGCGTTATCCGGGCGCATCGCCGGGGCTCAAGGCGACGGTGGATCGGGAGTCGAAGCGCACGGGATGCTGACGCGAGACCCGCGGGCCGACGCGCTTCCCCTCGACGCCGCCGAGGTCCGGGACCTGTTGGGCGCGCTCGACGGTCGTCGCGTTCTGCTCGCCGTCTCCGGCGGACCCGACTCCATGGCCTTGATGCATTGCGCGGCGACCCACGCGGCTGCCGTCGGCATTCCGGCACCTTTCGTCGCCACCGTGGACCACGCCCTGCGGCCCGAATCTGCGGCCGAAGCCTCCGCCGTCGGCGACGCCGCCCGAAAGCTCGGGCTGGAGCATGCCGTCTTGCTCTGGTCCGGCCCGAAACCCGCGACGGGCGTGCAGGATGCCGCCCGCCGCGCCCGCCGCGACCTTCTGGCGAGGCACGCTGCTGCCATCGGCGCGGAGGCCGTGGTCACGGCGCATCACCACAACGATCAGGCCGAGACGGTCCTGATGCGCCTCGCCGCCGGCAGCGGCATCGCGGGCTTGGCGGGCATCCGGCCGACGACGCGATACGCGGGCGTCGCATGGCTGCGGCCCTTCCTTTCCGTGCCCAAGGCCCGGCTCGTCGCCACGGCAAAGGCGGCCGGACTGCCGTTTTTCGAGGATCCTTCCAATCGCGACGCGCGATATTCGCGGGCCCGGTGGCGCGCGGCCGAGGCGGCATTGGCGGCGGAGGGGCTCGACGCGACGCGTCTCGCACGCCTCGCCGCCCGTGCCGCGCGCGCCGATGATGCGTTGGAAGCCGCCGCGCTCGCCGCCGAGCGGGACACCGCCGCGGTCGATGCGGGCCGCACGAGCTTCGCTCCGGGCCTTTTCGATCTTCCGGCGGAATTGCTGATCCGCCTTCTGGCGCGCGCGGTCGAGCGCGCGGCTCCGGCCCGTGAAATGCGTTTGGAGCGGTTGGAAGCCGCCGCCGAAGCCTTGGTCCGGGCGCGGCTTTCAGGGGCGACATGCGGCCGGACTTTGGCGGGAGCGCTCATTCGCATGGACCGCAAAGGCGTGGTCACGGTTTTCCCCGAAGATGATCCGCGACGTAAAATCGTGGATTCCTCACGCGGCGGCGACCCGAATTAACGGTTCACGCACCCTGCGACTGTACGCCGGGGTCATCGTTCCCTTGGCAAGCCCCCCCGGCGAACCTACATTGACATCATGCAACGCGACCGACGACCCCGTCCCGGAGGTCGAGGTCCCCATTGAGGCGATCGATCGGTCCATGAATCCGAACGTACGCAATTTCGCCCTTTGGGCGATCATCTTCCTGCTCGTGCTGGCTCTGGTCACTCTGTTCCAGAACCCGGGACAACGCTCCGGCGCGCAGGAAATGAGCTACAGCCAGTTCCTTTCCGAGGTCGATTCCGGCCGCGTAGCGAACGTCGTCATCGCCGGCCCCGAGATTCAGGGCATGCTTTCGGACGGTCGCACGTTCCAGACCTACGCGCCGACCGACGCGACGCTCGTTCCCAAATTGGCGGCCAAGGGCGTCAATTTCTCGGCCAAGCCGCTGAGCGAGAATACGCCGTGGTTCCTGGCGCTTCTCGTCAATTGGCTCCCGCTGATCGTCTTCATCGGCGCCTGGTTCTTTCTGTCGCGCCAGATGCAGGGCGCGAGCGGCAAGGCCATGGGATTCGGCAAGTCGAAGGCCAAGCTTCTGACGGAAGCGCATGGCCGCGTGACGTTCGAAGACGTCGCGGGCGTCGACGAGGCCAAGGAAGACCTGCAGGAGATCGTGGAATTCCTGCGTGATCCGCAGAAGTTCCAGCGCCTCGGCGGCCGCATTCCGCGCGGCGTGCTGCTCGTCGGCCCGCCCGGCACCGGCAAGACCTTGCTCGCCCGCGCCATCGCCGGCGAAGCGAACGTGCCGTTCTTCACCATCTCGGGCTCGGACTTCGTCGAGATGTTCGTCGGCGTCGGCGCAAGCCGCGTCCGCGACATGTTCGAGCAGGCGAAGAAGAACGCGCCCTGCATCATCTTCATCGACGAAATCGACGCGGTCGGCCGCCATCGCGGCGCCGGTCTCGGCGGCGGCAACGACGAGCGCGAGCAGACGCTGAACCAGTTGCTCGTCGAGATGGACGGCTTCGAGGCGAACGAGGGCATCATCCTCATCGCCGCCACCAACCGTCCGGACGTGCTCGACCCGGCCTTGCTGCGTCCCGGCCGCTTCGACCGCCAGATCATCGTGCCGAACCCGGACGTCGTCGGCCGCGAGCGCATCCTGCGCGTTCACGTCCGCAAGGTGCCGCTGGCGCCGGACGTCGAACTCAAGACCGTCGCGCGCGGCACGCCCGGCTTCTCCGGCGCGGACCTGATGAACCTCGTGAACGAGGCGGCGCTGCTGGCGGCCCGTCGCGGCAAGCGCATCGTAACGATGCGCGAATTCGAGGACGCGAAGGACAAGGTCATGATGGGTGCGGAACGCCGCACGCTCGTGATGACCGAGGACGAGAAGCGCCTGACCGCCTATCACGAAGCCGGTCACGCCATCGTCGCCTTCAACGTGCCCGCGACCGATCCCGTCCACAAGGCGACGATCATCCCGCGCGGCCGCGCCCTCGGCATGGTCATGCAGCTGCCCGAGCGCGACAAGCTGTCGATGAGCTTCGAGCAGATGACCTCGCGTCTCGCCATCCTCATGGGCGGCCGCGTGGCGGAGGAACAGACCTTCGGCAAGGATAAGGTGACCTCCGGCGCGGCGTCCGACATCGAACAGGCGACCCGTCTCGGCCGCATGATGGTGACGCGTTGGGGCTTCTCCAGCGAGCTCGGCACCGTCGCCTACGGCGAGAATCAGGACGAGGTGTTCCTCGGCATGTCGGTCTCCCGGCAGCAGAACATCTCCGAAGCCACCGCGCAGAAGATCGACGCCGAAGTGCGCCGTCTGGTCGAGGAAGGCTATCGCGAGGCCGAGCGTATTCTGAGCGAACGGGCCGTCGATCTCGAGGCGCTCGCGCAGGGATTGCTCGAATACGAGACGCTCTCGGGCGACGAGATCCGCGACCTTCTCGCCGGCAAGCCGCCGGTGCGCGATTCGGGAGACGAGCCGCCGACCCGCTCGGCCCCCATCGTGCCGACTGCGGGCAAGGGTCGCCCGCGCGAAAACCCGGATGCCGGGTTGGAGCCGCAGCCTTCCGCCTGAGGCGGCAGGTCTCCTCCTTCGATTTGTTCATCGGGCGGGCCGCAAGGCTCGCCCGAAGCTTTTTCGGCGTGCCACGCGCGCCCCGATGTGTTTTAGAAATTCTTCTTATTGCCGTGCGACGTTCAGTCGTCGTTTTGCCGGAAAGTTATTGCCATGTCCGCGAGCCCGGGTTCGGATCATCTTGCGCCGTTGACGTCGATACGGTTCCTCGCCGGCGTACCTATCGTGCTCTTCCACGCGACGATCATGCCTCCGATCGACCTCGAACGCGGCTGGCTGCAGGGCTTCATCAACACCTTGGCCGTTGCGGGCGTCACCTTCTTCTTCATCCTTTCGGGCTTCCTTCTCGGCCGTCGTTACGGAGAAAAGATCCTGAACCGGACGACGTCGATCCGAGATTATCTCGTCCTGCGATTGGCGCGCATCTATCCGCTCTACATCGCCGGCCTGCTCGTCGGGGCCTTCTCGTTCAGAAATCGGGAATGGACGTACGAGCAGTTGTTTTTTGCCGTCACGATGATGCAAAGCTGGGTTCCCGACCCGAAATATTTCACGGCCATCAACCCTCCGTCATGGTCGATCTCGGTCGAGATCTTCTTCTACTTGGCGTTCATCGGGCTGGTGCGTCTGCCCTCGGCCGTGCTGGTCGTGTTGTGCTTGGTCTTTTACGGCGCATCCTGCCTCATCCAGCAGTCGAACGTCCTCCCGTTCGAGATCGAGATGTGGCTGGTCTATTTCTCGCCGCTCGGGCGCATCCCCGATTTCGCACTCGGGCTCCTGCTGCACCGCTTCCATCTGCATAAGGACGCCAAGGAGCGCGCCGAACCGTTCGATCCGGGGCGGAGGACGCTCGTCGAGGCGGGGACGGTGATCTTATGGCTCGGGAGCTGCTTCGTCGTCGGCGCCTTCATCAATGCGGGCGCGCACATATCGAAGGGCTGGTATTACAACGTCCCGGCGACGTGCTTGCTGGTCTACGTCTTCTCGCTCGGCGGCGGCGCCGTCTCCAAGGCGATCAGCCACCCGGTTCTCGTCTTCCTCGGCTATGCCTCCTACGCGATGTATCTCGTGCATGTGATCATCGTCTTCAGGATGTCGTATCTGTTCGAGGACCTCGGGCTCGATATGCCCGTCCTTTTCGGCGTGTTGTGCGTGAGCCTGTCCATCGCATCCTCCGCCGTGATCTATCGCTACTTCGAGGAACCGGTGCGCGTGCGCCTGATCGCCTACCTTCAACGAACCCGCCGCTTGCCCCCGCCGCCTCTCCGCAAAGCCGCATGAGCGGCTCCCGGGAGGCCTCATGGCGCTGCAATCGTCGTGGATTCGAGTGAGGGCGGCAGCCGGCGGCCTGAATTGGCTCTGGCTTTTTTCGATGCAGACGGCCCATAGTCCCGCAGTGTTGCGTTGAGGCGTGCCCTGCCGATTTCGTGAAATCTCGCGACGTCGGAGCGTCGCCGCCCGTGTTTTCTTCCCCGTCGGCTCGGCCGGCGGTTTCATCGTCGCCCGGGGCGCGCGCGAGCGGGCCGGATTGCTTTCACCGTCGATTTTTCGCCGCGCAGGAATTTTCAGTATGTCTTCGCCGTCCATCCCCGCCAATCTGCCGCAACTCACGTCGCTCCGGTTCTTGGCGGCCCTTCCGGTGGTTTTTTACCACATCAACGCCTATCCGGTTTTCGCTTTGCAGCCCGGCAGCGCCATCAACGGCTTCGTCACCTTTTGCGGCGGTTCCGGCGTCACCTTCTTCTTCGTTCTTTCGGGGTTCATTTTGGGCCGCCGCTATGAGGACGAATTGCGCGCCGGCTCCGTTTCCGCCCGCGAATATTTCCTGCTTCGGCTCGCCCGCATCTATCCGCTCTACATCGCCTCCATCTTCGCGGGCATCTTGTTGCTCCGAAATCTCGAATGGACCTATGAACAGCTCTTCATGGTCGTGGTGATGTTCCAATCGTGGATCCCCGCCAAGGAATTCCACGGACAGTTCAACTATCCCGCTTGGTCGCTTTCGACGGAAATATTCTTCTATCTCGGCTTCATCCTGCTCGTGAAAATGAGGACGTCGACGCTGCTCGCATTCTGCGCCGTCTCCTATACGGCCGCCATGGCCCTCCAATTCTCGAAGATATTGCCCTTCCACCTCGAGTCGTGGGTTCTTTACCTCAGCCCTGCGGGCCGGATGGCCGATTTCACGATGGGCCTGCTCGTGCATCGGCTGTTCAAGAAGCGCGAAGGCCAAAGGCCCGCCTTCGCCGGCCCGACCCTCGGCATGACGGTCGTCGAAATCGGAGCCTTGGCCTACTGGTTGGGCAGCATCTTCTTCGTCGGAAATCAGAAGCTGATCTACGGATCGGTCGTGGAGATGCCGTGGGCGCAATTCGTTCCCGCCGCATGCGTCTTGATTTATGTCGGGGCCATCGGCGGCGGCTACGTCACGCAGTTGCTGCGCCATCGCGTGCTCGTGTTTCTCGGGCAGGCGTCCTTCGCGCTCTACCTCATCCACGGGCTCGTCATCTTCCGCATGCTGTATCTCTACGAGGACCTCGGGCTCGACATTCCGGCGACCTATCGCCTCCTCATCGCGGGCCTCTGCGTTCTCCTGTCCTGCATCGCTTTCCGCTATTTCGAGGAACCCGCGCGCATGGTCCTGACCTCCCTGATCCGAAAGCCCCGCATCCCCGCACCGGAACTCCGTAAAGCGGCGTGACGCCGCGTCCTGCGCATGCATGGACCGTTCACCACAATCTCCGGTATTTTCCTGCTGTTTCCATTTGAAACAGTTTTTGAGGTCAAAACGGAGCGGAACGGGGCCATAAGGAACGTGGATCCCATGCAGGTCATTGCGGTATCGGAGATGAGTTCGGCATGAGCAGGTCATATTTCGGGACGGACGGCATCCGCGGCAAAGCCAATTCGGTCATCACGCCCGATCTGGCCTTGCGCGTCGGGCAGGCCGCAGGGCTCGCCTTCACCCGCGGCGAGCATCGCCACCGCGTCGTGATCGGCAAGGACACGCGCCTGTCGGGCTACATGATCGAAACCGCGCTCGTCGCGGGCTTCACCTCCGTGGGCATGGACGTGCTGCTGCTCGGCCCCATCCCCACGCCCGCGGTCGCGATGCTCACGCGCTCCATGCGCGCCGATCTCGGGGTGATGATCTCCGCCTCGCACAATCCCTATGAGGACAACGGCATCAAGCTGTTCGGACCGGACGGGTACAAGCTGTCCGACGAGACGGAGCACGAGATCGAAGCTCTCATCGACGGCGAGCTAGGCCTGCGTCTCGCCCGCGCCGATGCGCTCGGCCGCGCCAAGCGCGTCGAGAGCGTGCATGCCCGCTACATCGAATTCGCCAAGCGCACCTTGCCGCGCCGGCTCGATCTCGACGGTCTGCGCATCGTCGTCGATTGCGCCAACGGGGCCGCCTACAAGGTCGCGCCGGAAGCGTTGTGGGAGCTCGGGGCCGAGGTGATCCCGATGGGCGTCGAGCCCGACGGCTTCAACATCAACCGCGACGTCGGCTCCACGGCCCCGCAGGCGCTGATGCAGAAAGTGCGCGAGATGCGCGCCGACATCGGCATCGCGCTCGACGGTGACGCCGACCGCGTCATCGTGGTCGACGAAAAGGGCCAAGTGGTCGACGGCGACCAGCTGATGGCCGTCATCGCCGGCAGCTGGCAGGACGAGGGCCTGCTCACCAAGCCCGGCATCGTCGCCACCGTCATGTCCAATCTCGGTCTCGAGCGCCACCTCGCCGGCCGCGGCCTCGCGCTGGCTCGCACCGCGGTGGGGGATCGTTACGTGCTCGAGCACATGCGCGAGCACGGCTTCAACGTCGGCGGCGAGCAATCCGGCCACATCATCCTGTCCGACTACGCCACCACCGGAGACGGCCTCGTGGCCGCCCTCCAGCTCCTCGCCGTGGTGCGCCGCTCGGGCAAGCCCGTCAGCGAGCTGTGCCGCTGCTTCGAGCCGGTACCGCAGATCCTCAAAAACGTGCGCTACAAGAGCGGCCGTCCGCTCGAAAACGACAAGGTCACGACCCTCATCGCCGCCTCCCGCGAACGCCTCGGCCAATCCGGCCGCCTCGTCATCCGCCCCTCCGGCACCGAACCCGTCATCCGCGTCATGGCCGAAGGCGACGACCGCGATCTGGTCGAAAGCGTGGTGGACGACGTGTGCGAAGCCGTGGCGAAGGCTGCGGCGTAAGGGGAGGCCGCACACGTCATCCGCCACTGTCATCCCGGGCCGCGCAGCGGACCCGGGACCCGGCCTCGTTCCCCGACGCCCGCAAGAAAGCCTAGGTCCCGGGTTCGCTTCGCGCCCCGGGATGACAGGGGAGGTCGACCCCCGTCCGTCATTGCGAGCGAAAGCGAAGCAATCCAGCTGAAGGTCGCCGAGAGTCCGCAACGCCCGCCGCTCCCGACCATCGAGGCGCGGCTCTGGATTGCCGCGTCGCTCCGCTCCTCGCAATGACGGAAAGAGGGCGGCCGCATCGTTGCGGGCGACAGCGAAGCAATCCGTCTTGTCCGTCGAAAGTCTTCACAATTTGAATTGACGGCGGATCGTCGCACCCCTATCCCCATCGGCGGGACACCTCCCCCCAACGGGAGGCGCCCATCTGCGAGGATGGAGACATCGCGATGACCGTTCAGATTCCCGGCACCAAGCCGGCGAACCCCAATTTCTCGTCCGGCCCCTGCGCCAAGCGCCCCGGATGGTCCCTCGAAGCCCTGAAGGACGCGCCGCTCGGCCGCTCGCATCGCGCGAAGGTCGGCAAGGCGAAGCTCAAGCTCGCCATCGATCTGACGCGCGAAGTGCTGCAGGTGCCGGCCGATTACCGCATCGGCATCGTGCCCGCCTCCGACACCGGCGCCTATGAGATGGCCATGTGGACCATGCTCGGCGCGCGCGGCGCGGAACTGCTGGCTTGGGAAAGCTTCGGCGAAGGCTGGGTGACGGATGCGGTCAAGCAGCTCAAGCTGAAGGATGCGCGCGTCGTGAAGGCCGGTTACGGCGAATTGCCGAACCTCGCCGACGTGAATTTCGACAACGACGTCTGCTTTACGTGGAACGGCACCACCTCCGGCGTGCGCGTGCCGAACGGCGATTGGATCGCGGCGGACCGCAAGGGCCTGACGCTGTGCGACGCCACCTCGGCGGCCTTCGCGCAGCGGCTCGATTGGCCCAAGCTCGACGTGGTCACCTTCTCTTGGCAGAAGGTGCTCGGGGGCGAGGCCGCTCACGGCATGCTCATCCTCTCGCCCCGCGCGGTGGAACGGCTCGAAAGCTACGTGCCGGCGTGGCCGCTGCCCAAGGTGTTCCGCCTCACCTCCGGCGGCAAGCTCATCGCCGGCATCTTCGAGGGCGAGACCATCAACACGCCGTCAATGCTCTGCGTCGAGGACTACATCGACTCGCTGCATTGGGCGAAGTCGGTGGGCGGACTCGACGGCCTCGTGGCCCGCGCCGACGCCAATACCAAGATCATCGCGGATTTCGTCGCCGCGAACGACTGGATCGACTTCCTCGCGAAGGATCCGGCGACGCGTTCCAACACCTCCGTCTGCCTCGTCTTCTCCGACGCGGCCGTGAAGGCGCTGCCGGAAGACGGTCAGGCCGAATTCGCCAAGAAGGTCGCTTCTCTGCTCGAGAAGCAGGGCGTCGCCTACGACGTCGGGGCCTATCGCGACGCGCCGGCCGGCCTGCGCATCTGGTGCGGCGCGACGGTCGAGACGGCCGACGTGCAGGCGCTGATGCAGTGGCTGGCGTGGGCCTTCGCCGAAGCCAAGGCCGGTCTCGCCAAGGCCGCGTAACCCTTCGCGCCTCCTCCTCCCGTCCTTCGCGACGGGCCCGCGATGCGGGCCCTCCTCGGGATGAGGGTTCAGGGGAGACATTTCAGGAGCGCGGCTCTCGACGGCCCTTCCGCCCCCGACATGAGAGCGCCCTCATGGTGAGGAGCCCGCAAAGCGGGCGTCTCGAACCACGAGGGCGCGGATACCGGACACTCCCCCTTCCGCGCTTCGGCGCATCCCTCTTTGCGGCTTCGCCCGCATCCCTCCCGCCCGGGAGGGTCAACGCCAAGGAACGTTCCACATGGCCCCTCGCGTTCTCATTTCCGACGCCCTGTCCCCCGCCGCCGTCGCCATCTTCAAGGAGCGCGGCGTCGAGGTCGATTTCCAGCCCAACCTCGGCAAGGACAAGGACAAGCTGGCCGAGATCATCGGCAATTATGACGGCCTCGCGATCCGCTCGGCCACCAAGGTCACCGACAAGATCCTCGCCAACGCGACGAACCTGAAGGTCATCGGCCGCGCCGGCATCGGCGTCGACAACGTCGACATCCCGGCCGCCACCGGCAAGGGCGTCATCGTGATGAACACGCCCTTCGGCAACTCCATCACCACGGCCGAACACGCCGTCGCGATGATGTTCGCCATCGCCCGCGAAATCCCCGCCGCCGACGCCTCCACGCAGGCCGGCAAGTGGGAGAAGAACCGCTTCATGGGCGTCGAGATCACCGGCAAGACGCTCGGCATCATCGGCTGCGGCAATATCGGCTCCATCGTCGCCGACCGCGCGCTCGGCCTGCGCATGCGCGTCATCGCGTTCGATCCCTTCCTCACGCCCGAGCGTGCGGTGGACATCGGCGTCGAGAAGGTCGAGCTGGAAGACCTGCTCGCCCGCGCCGATTTCATCACCCTGCACACGCCGATGACGGCGCAGACGAAGAACATCCTCTCGGCCGAAAACCTCGCCAAGACCAAGAAGGGCGTGCGCATCGTCAATTGCGCGCGCGGCGGTCTGGTGGACGAGGCGGCTCTGCGCGCGGCGCTCGATTCCGGCCATGTCGCGGGCGCGGCCTTCGACGTGTTCACCGTCGAGCCCGCCACCGAGAACCCGCTGTTCGGCCACCCCAACGTCGTCTGCACGCCGCATCTCGGCGCGGCCACCACCGAGGCGCAGGAAAACGTCGCCTTGCAGGTCGCCGAGCAGATGTCCGACTATCTGATGCGCGGCGCGATTTCGAACGCGGTCAACTTCCCCTCGATCACCGCCGAGGAAGCCCCCAAGCTGAAGCCCTTCATCGCGCTCGCCGAAAAGCTCGGCTCCTTCGCGGGCCAGCTCACCGAATCCGGCATCAAGGAAGTCCGCATTTCCTATGAGGGCTCCGTCGCCGAGTTGAAGATCAAGGCGCTCACGGCCGCCGCGGTGGCCGGTCTGCTGCGTCCGCTGCTGCAGGACGTCAACGTCGTCTCCGCGCCGATCGTGGCGAAGGAGCGCGGCATCGTAATCGAGGAGATCACCCGCGCGGCCGGCGACTCCGACTATGAATCGCTGATCACGCTGACCGTCGTCACCGAGAAGCAGGAACGCTCCGTCGCGGGCACCGTCTTCCATGACGGCAAGCCCCGCATCGTGGCCATCAAGGGCATCAAGGTCGATGCCGAATTCGCGCCCTCGATGATCTACGTCACCAACGAGGACAAGCCCGGCTTCATCGGCCGCTTCGCGGGTCTTTTGGGCGATGCCGGCGTCAACATCGCCACCTTCGCCCTCGGCCGCGACGCCAAGGGCGGTTCGGCCATCGCGCTGGTCGAAGTCGACGGCGGCCTCCCCGACGCGGTGCTCGGCTCGATCCAGAGCCTGCCCGGCGTCAATCAGGCCAAGCCGCTGAAGTTCTGAGGACTCCGGTCTCCGAAAACCTCATGGTGAGGAGGCGTGCAGCGCCGTCTCGAACCACGAGGTTTTCGGCCGCCGACGCGAGATGGTTCGAGACGCCCCGCCATGCGGGGCTCCTCACCATGAAGAAAGTTCGTGCTTACCGCCGCCCCAACCGCTCCGCGATCATGATTCCCCCGAGCACGAGGGCCAGCGATACGGCGTGGTAGAGCTCGAAGCTTTCGCCCAGCACCACCACGGCCATGATCGCCCCGAAGGCGGGCACGAGATTGGCGAACAGCGCCGCCCGGCCCGGGCCGATCAGCTCCACGCCGCGCATGAAGAAGATCTGCGCCAGAAACGACGGGAAGATCGCCACATAGGCGAGAATGGCCATGCCCTTCGGCGTCGGCCAGATCAGGTCGCCGCGATAGGCCTCGAAGGCGAGCAGCGGCAGCGAGGTGATCCCCGCCACCACCGCCATCGCCGCGAAAAATCCGAAACCCGAGGTTTTCGGCCGCTTGCGCAACGCCACCGTGAAGCTCGCATAGAGCACGCAGGCGATCAGCAGCCAGATGTCGCCGATGTTGAAGGCCAGCGCGCTCAGCGCCTCCGGGTGGCCCTTCGTGGCGATCACGAGCACGCCGAACAGCGTCATCGCCACGCCCACACCCTGCAGGCCCGTCACCTTCGTTCGGAACGCGATGAAGGCTCCGATCAGCGTAAACACGGGGATCGAGCCTTGCAGAATGGTCATGTTCAGACCGGTCGTATGATGCGCCGCCAGATAGAACAGCGCATTGAACGACGTGAAGCCGAGCGCGCCCATCAGCATCACCATCGGCAGATGCCGCCGCAGCTCCGGCCAGTCCTCCACCACCTGCTTGCGCGCGGTGAGAAGCAAGAAGATGCAGACGATGGTCCAGCGCAGGCAGGTCATCGCCATCGGCGAGATTTCGCCGACCGCCAACCGTCCCGCGACCGCATTGCCCGCCCACATCAACATCGTCAGGAGAAGCAGCAACACGGCTTGGCCGTCGGCCCACCGGCCGGCGCGGCGAAAGAAAGTGATCAAGGGGCTTTGTCCGTTGCTGCGGGCGATCTTCGCCGTTTGACATGCCGAGGGCACAGCGACAAGGCCGCCCCCCGCGCGTCTGCCCGCCGCCTTCTGCATTCCCGCGCCGTGTGCTACCGGCAAGAGCTTCCAGTATCGACGAAACCTCGACGGACATACCGGCAATGACGCTTCGCTTCCTCGTGGTCGAAGGCAATGTGCGCAGGGCGCGCGAGGCCTATCGCGACGGCTACGGCCTCACGCCGTCCGATTCCTACGCGCAGGTGCTGCGCTCGCTCGCGCCGGATGCGGTCTGCGACGTCGCCTTTCCCGCCGACGAGGGCGCGAACCTGCCGGACCCCGCCGGGCTCGAGTCCTATGACGCCGTCGTGCTCACCGGTTCGGCGCTCAACGCCTATGACGGCGGCCCGGAGGTAACGCGGCAGATCGAGCTGGCGCGCGCCGTCTACAAATCGCGCACCCCGTTTTTCGGCTCGTGCTGGGGCATCCAGGTCGGCGCGCTTGCTGCCGGCGGCGACGTCCACAAAAATCCCGCGGGCCGCGAGATCGGCTTCGCCCGCAAGATCACGCTGCATGAGGCGGGCAGGGGGCATCCCCTGCTCGAAGGACGGCCGAACACCTTCGACGCCCCCGCCGTCCATCTCGATGCCGTCACCACGCTGCCCGCCTACATCGACGTCCTGGCGTCGAACGGTCCCACGCCCGTGCAGGCCGCCGAGATCCGCCACGAGGGCGGCGTGTTCTGGGGCGTGCAATATCACCCCGAATTCGACTTGGCCGAACTCGCCTCCATTCTCGAGCGCAGCGCCGCCGCGATGACGGCCGAAGGCTTCTGCCGCGACGCCGACGACCACGCCGCCCATGTCGAAGCCCTCCGCACGCTGGCCCGCGACCCCGCCCGCACCGACCTCGCCTGGCGCCTCGGCCTCGACGCCGACATCCTCGACCCCGCCCGCCGGACGACCGAAATCAACAACTTCATCCGCCACCGCGTCCGCCCGACAAAATCCGCGCGCGGCCGAGCTTAGCCACCCATCCCGTCATTGCGAGCGAAAGCGAAGCAATCCAGCTGACGCCGGCCGCGGACCCGCCGTGGTCGACACCCCCGACCACCGAGGCGCGCCCCCTGGATTGCCGCGTCGCTGCGCTCCTCGCAATGACGGAACGTTTTTCCCCGCACCCCTACCCGCCTTAGGAAAACTCCCTCCCTCCGGCCCCTGGGCGCTTTACGGCGCGGGCGTGAGCGGCTAACTGTCGCCCGCAAGCCCCGGCGTTTCCGACTTGCGGAAAGAGCCGGGGTTTTTTCGTTCGTGGGGCCCGTGGGCCGCCCGCCGCCGAGGAATGGAATTCATGGCCAATGTCGTCGTGGTCGGCGCCCAGTGGGGCGACGAGGGTAAGGGCAAGATCGTCGATTGGCTGTCGGAACAGGCCGACACCGTCGTGCGGTTCCAAGGCGGCCATAATGCGGGGCACACCCTCGTCATCGGCGACAACGTCTACAAGCTGTCGCTCTTGCCTTCGGGCGTGGTGCGCGGCGGCAAGATGGCCGTCATCGGCAACGGCGTCGTGCTCGATCCGCGCGCGCTGGTGTCCGAGGTCGAGCGGTTGCGCGGCCAAGGCGTCACGATCACGCGCGACAATCTCCGCATCGCCGACAACGTCTCGCTCATCCTCTCCGTCCATCAGGAGCTCGACGCCCTGCGCGAAAGCGCGACGACGGGCACCAAGATCGGCACCACCAAGCGCGGCATCGGCCCCGCTTACGAGGACAAGGTCGGCCGTCGCGCCATCCGCCTGATGGATCTCGCGGACCTCGATACGCTCGAGGACAAGATCGAGCGGCTCCTGGCCCACCACAACGCGCTGCGTCGCGGGCTCGGGCTCGAAGAGTTCAAGGCGTCCGACATCTACGAGGAACTCGCTTCGGTCGCCGACAAGGTCCTGCCCTACATGGACACCGTGTGGCAGCTCCTCGACGAGGAGCGCCGCGCCGGCAAGCGCATCCTGTTCGAAGGCGCGCAGGGCGCCCTGCTCGACATCGACCACGGCACCTATCCCTATGTCACGTCGTCGAACACGGTGGCGGGACAGGCGGCGACCGGCTCCGGCATGGGTCCGGGCGCCATCGGCTACGTGCTCGGCATCGCCAAGGCCTATACCACCCGCGTAGGCGGCGGTCCGTTCCCCACCGAGCTGGACGACGCCGTCGGCGAGCGCATCGGCGAGCGCGGTCGCGAATTCGGCACCGTCACGGGCCGCAAGCGCCGCTGCGGTTGGTTCGACGCCGTTCTGGTCCGCCAGACCGTGCGCACTTCCGGCATCAACGGCATCGCGCTCACCAAGCTCGACATTCTCGACGGGTTCGACGAGATCAAGGTCTGCGTGCGCTACAAGCTCGACGGCAAGGAGGTCGACCATCTTCCCGCCAGCCAGCACGCGCAGGCGCGAGTCGAGCCGATCTACGAGACCATCCAAGGCTGGGAAGGCACCACCGCCGGCGCCCGCTCTTGGGCGGATCTTCCGGCGCAGGCCATCAAGTATGTCCGCCGCATCGAGGAACTGATCGGCGCGCCCGTCGCTCTGGTCTCCACGAGCCCCGAGCGCGAAGATACCATCCTCGTGCAGAACCCGTTCGAAGCGTGATGCGGAGCCGCCGCAACTGAAAGTCCGAAGCTGAACACCCCCGGGGACCGACGAGCACCGATGGCAGACTACTTTCCGCTTCTGTCGCGCACGATAGCGAGCCTCGGCGAATCCACGCCCGAGCAGCGCGCCTTCGTGTATCGGCGGGCGCGGGAAGTACTTGGTACTCAACTCGGAAAGGCCGACCCGCCCGTCGCGCCGGAGGCCATCGAGGCCGAACTCGTCGCCTTCGACGATTCGGTCGCGCGGGTGGAGCGTGAAGCGAAGCGGTTCGATCCTCCGGCGCCGGTCGAGCCCGCTCCCGCGCCGCGTGCGCCCCAGCCCGCCGCCGCGCCTCCGGCTCCGCCCGTGGCGGTCGCACCTCAGGCTCCGCCGGTCGCGGCGCCTTCGCCGCCTGCTAAAGCCTCCGTTGCGCCGCCGGTTCAGGTCTCGCCCGGTCAGACGCCGTCCCGCGCCGCTCCCCCGGTCACGCCTCCCGCCGCGTCGTCGAAGCCCGTCGAACGCGCCGCCGCCCCGGTGAAGTCTTCGGTCGAACCTCCGGTTCCCGCGCCCGTCGCTCCCGCGCGCCGCGATCCCGTCATGCAGGTGGTATCGGTCCCGCCTCGGGAGCGCGCGGAGCGGCAGTCCTCAGAGGAGGCACCTGCCGAGCCTTCGGCGGATGCATCGACCGACGATGATTCCGGCATTGCGAGGCCCCGCATTTCCGAGCGGCGCGAGCGCGACATGTCGTGGTTGCGGCCCATCATTCTCGGCTTCGCCATTGCGGCGGTGGTGATCGGGGTGGGCGTCCTCGCCTTCGCCCTGCGCGATACGCCGGCCGATTTCGAACGTCAGACGCCCGTTGCGACGCAGGAGGGCGAGCGCAAGATCAGCGAACGTCTTCCGTCGGAGCCCGCTCCCGGAGAAGCGCCCGCCGCCGGCTCCGCTCCCGCAGGAACCGCGCCGGGGGGCGGCTTGCAGGTCACGCAGCGCGCCGCCCTGTTCGAGGAGCCCGTCGAAGGCTCGCCCGAGACCCGCACCACGCAAGGCCGCGTCGTGTGGCGGCTCGACACCGGCGAGAGCGACGTCGCGATCCGCGCCACGATCGAACTCGGCGGTGCTCTCACCGGGGCGGACATCCTCGTGCGGCGCAATCGCGATACGCGCTTTCCCGCCTCGCATCTCGTCGAGTTCCGCTTCCGCACGCCGGAGAACGCGCATGGTCCGGTGCGCGACATCGGCGTCCCGGAAATGCGGACCGAGGAATCCGTGCGTGGCAACCCCTTGGCCGGCTTGCCCGTCCCCGTCACCGACAACGTCTTCCTGATGGGGCTGACGAACCTTCCGGCCGAGATCGAGCGCAATCGCGACCTTCTGCGCACGCGCAACTGGATCTTGCTGCCCGTCCGCTTCGCCGACGGGCGTCGCGCGCTTCTGCTGGTCGAAAAGGGCCCGACGGGCGACCGCGTGGTGGCGGACGCCCTTCAGGCTTGGCGCTGACCGGCCAAATCCTCAGTCGGCCGTCAGAAGCTCGGTCGAGGATTCGCGTGCGGCCATGAGGTCGCGGACGGCCTTCTGCACCTTTTCGAACGCCCGCACTTCGATCTGACGCACCCGCTCGCGCGACACGCCGAATTCCTCGGACAGCGCTTCGAGCGTGATCGGATCGTCCGCGAGACGGCGCGCTTCGAAGATGCGTCGTTCGCGCTCGTTGAGCACCGAGAGCGACTCGCGCAGCGCCGCGTGACGGTTCGAGCTTTCTTCCTGCTCGACGAGAATGTTCTCCTGGCTCGACGAATTGTCGACCAGCCAGTCCTGCCATTCCCCGTCGCCGTCGCCGTCGCCGTCCGAGCGGATCGGCGCGTTCAGCGAGGCGTCGCCGCCGAGCCGGCGGTTCATGTCCACCACGTCCTGCTCGGTGACGCCGAGCTTGGTGGCGATGGTCTTCACCTGCTCGGGGCGCAGATCGCCTTCCTCGAAGGCGGAGATCTGGCTCTTGGCCTTGCGCAGGTTGAAGAACAGCTTCTTCTGGTTCGCCGTGGTGCCCATCTTCACGAGCGACCAGGAGCGCAGGATGTACTCTTGAATCGACGCCTTGATCCACCACATCGCGTAGGTGGCGAGGCGGAAGCCCTTTTCGGGCTCGAATCGCTTCACCGCCTGCATGAGGCCGACATTGCCCTCGGAGATCACTTCCCCGATCGGCAGGCCGTAGCCCCGGTAGCCCATGGCGATCTTCGCCACGAGCCGCAGATGCGACGTCACGAGCTTGTGTGCGGATTCACGGTCCCCGTCCTCGCGCCAGCGCTTGGCAAGGGTGTACTCCTCCTCGGGGCGGAGCATGGGGAAACGGCGGATTTCGTCGAGATAACGCGAAAGGCCGCCTTCGGCGGCGACGATCGGCAGATTGGCGGATGCCATGAAGACCTCCTTGCGGACCCCCGATTTCGGCTGATCCATCGCGGTCGCCGTGTTGGCCGACCGTTCATGTTGCCTATCATGAGCCGGAGCATGGCCGAAAGAGGGCAACAAACGGTTACGTGCGTTTCGGCCTTCGGATCGCTTAAACGCGCAGGGTCTCGATGAGATGCATCAAGTCTTCGGGAAGATCGCTCTCGAAGGACATCTCCTCCGTCGTCACCGGATGCTCGAAGCCCAGCACCGCCGCATGCAGCGCCTGCCGCGGAAACCGCTCGACCGCCGCGCGCGCCGCTTCCCCGAGCTTCACCGCCTTGGTGCGGAACCCGGTCGCATAGGTCGCGTCGCCGATCAGCGGGTGGCCGAGATGGGCCATATGCACGCGGATCTGATGCGTCCGTCCCGTCTCCAAACGGCACGTCACGAGCGCCGCCACGGGCGCTCCCGCCGCGTCCTTGAAGGTCTCCTCGACCTCGTAATGCGTGATCGCTTCGCGCCCGCGCTCGCCGGACACCACGGCCATGCGGTCGCGATGCTTGGTCGAGCGGTCGAGCGCCGCGTCGATGGTGCCGTGCCGCATCATCGGCACGCCCCACACCACGGCGCGATAGGCACGCTCGAGCGGTCCGGTGCGGCCGTGGTCCGCGAATTGCGCGGCCAAGCCCTTGTGCGCCTTGTCGTGCTTGGCCACGACCAGCAGCCCCGTCGTGTCCTTGTCGAGCCGGTGCACGATGCCGGGCCGCTTCACGCCGCCGACGCCGGAGAGACTGTCGCCGCAATGCGCGATCAGCGCGTTCACCAGCGTGCCGGTTTCATGGCCCGCCGCCGGATGGACGACGAGACCCGCGGGCTTTTCGAGCACCAGCAGATGCTCGTCCTCGAACACCACGTCGAGCGGGATCGCCTCGGGCTCGGGCTCCGCCGGGCGCGCTTCGGGCACCTGCAGCGCGATCGCGTCGCCCGTCGCCGTCTTGCGGCCGGGATCGTCGACGGTCCGGCCGTTCAGCGTCACGACGCCTTCGAGGATCAGGGCCTTGAGGCGGGTGCGCGAAATGTCCGGCAATCGTCCCGCCAGAACCTGATCGAGGCGACGCCCCGCTTCCGCGTCCTCGACGACGAACGCCGCCTCGCCCCGTTCGGACACGGTGACGATGCTCGGCGCAGGAGCCTCTTCAACCGGAGCGGGCAGAGCCGCGATCTCGGCGGCTGCGATCTCCCGATCGGCCTTTTTGGTCTTTCGGGACATGATCCGGCTCGCCGCCTCGTTGCAGGACGGCATCGAGGCCGTCGCAGGAGGCCGGTTCATGCGGCTCCGTGGTCCATCCGTCAAGATCGACCGGCCCGCCGGGCCGTGCGCGCCGTGCGAGAAAAGCGGTTGCCGCTCCCATTCGCCCCCGCTATACGAAACGCGTCCGCGCAGATGCGCCGACGCTCCGTTCGTCTATCGGTTAGGACAGCCGCCTCTCACGCGGCAAAGGCGAGTTCGATTCTCGCACGGAGCGCCAAGTCCCCTCGGGGGCTCCCGGCACGGACGTCCCTCAGACGCATTCCATCATCGACACGCCGTTGCCCTTGTCGACGAGCTTGCACTTCTTGCTCGGGGGCAGCGTCGATTGTTTGGGCTTCGCGCTGCTCTCGAGCGCACCCGCCACGCTCTGCACCATGCGCAACTGATCGGACGACTGCTTGCGCGCCGTACGGTCGTTCACGATGAATTTGCGGCAGTCCACATAGGCGGGCGAACCGACCTGCAACCCGTAGCCGCGGCAAACGGCGTCGTCTTCGGCCGCCTGTTCCTGGACCGTCTGGCAACCCGCCGCCAAAAGGCAGACGAGCAGAATTCCCGAAATCTTGATCATGATTTTGACTTTTCAGGTGATGCCAACAGGTCGGCGGCATGTCCGTCGACCGGCACGGCGGAGCGGGATGAAGCCTCCGTCGAGGCTCAATCGAGGAAGATGACCGCGCCCGTGGCGAGGTCGTAGCGTGCCGCCACGACCTTCACTTTTCCGGCAGCCGCGGACACGATCGGGCTCTTCTCGCGGATTTGCTTGGCCGTACGCAGCGCGCTTTCGCGCACGGTGTTTTCGACGAAGTCGCCCGCCGAGCCCCGCATCGCCCACGCGGCCGGCAGGATCGGCTCGAGCATCGAACCGATCGATCCGGGAAAGGCCGTGCCCTTCTCGACGACTTCGCAGGCGGCCACCACCGCTCCGCAGTTCTGATGCCCGAGCACGACCACCAGCGGGGTGCCGAGCGCGGCGACGCCGTATTCGAGCGTGCCCATCGTCGCCGTGTCGACCATGTTGCCCGCATTGCGCGCGACGAAAAGCGTGCCGGGATCGAGACCGCCGAACACCAATTCAGGCGTCACGCGGCTGTCCGAGCAGCTGATGATCGTGGCCCACGGCAGCTGCACGCCGGTCACTTTCGCGCGCGCCCCCGCAAGGTCGGCGGCGCACATTTGCGGGTCGTTGACGTAGCGCAGATTGCCCGCCTTCAACTTCGCGAGCGCCTCGTCGGCGGTGACCGTCGTGGTCGCGCCGGCGGCGACGGCTCTGCCCGGCAACGCCTGCGCGGCCAGTCCGGCCGCAAACAAACCAAGAAAGCCGCGGCGATGGATGGAAACTCGACATTCGTTGCACATAAGCGCGGTCCCGATGAATCAGACATGGACGATATCGACGCAGTATTGGTTGCGATAGTGCCGTCCGGTCGTCAAAGTCGTTCGGGACAACAACTCCCGGCGCGTCCGCATCCGCCCCGTCGCGATTTGTTCTGAAACGCCCAACGAGATCGGGACATGTCGGACGAGACGAAACTCAGAAATGCGCACTTTGCCGCAAGTCTGCGCGAACTGCTCGCGGGCAGCGGCATCACATGCAGCATTCTCGAATCGGGTGATTTTCTGAAAGTCGTCTTCCATCTCTCTCAGGAAGACTTGTCCGCTCCCATCGAGGTGACATGCGGCCCGGGACGGGACGGGTCGTCCGCCGTCCATTTCGTCGCGACGACGATGCTTCCCGTCGACGTTTCCGTCGGTCGAAGGGCTCCAGCCCTGCACTTCGCTCGCCTCTTCGGCCTGCTCAATCAGCCCTTCTCGCTCGAAATCGGGGAATACGGCGTCCGCCTCTCCTATGCGGCGCTGTTCCACCCCGGCTACGAGGCCTCGTTCCCGGCGATGCTCCGCAGCTTCGTCGGCAATGCGCGGGGCTGCCGCTCCGGGCTTGCCGAACTGGCGTCGACGGATGCGTCCGCAGCGGACGCGGAGGCCGTTTTCCACGCGCTATGGCCGATGGCTGCCGAAGGGGTCGACGATGCTGAATCCGTCTGATCTCGCGGACCGCATTCGGGACGCCGGCCCCGCAGTCGAGGTCGTCCCGGGCTTCGGCTCATGGTCCTACGGTCTGCGCATCCGCATCGTCGAAGGCCTTGATTGCACCGTCCTCGTTCGCGACGCCGACGAAGGCTTCACCGAGGCGGTCTGCACCTGTTCCGTCACCGCCGACGTGCAGGCGCGTACCTACGCGGTCGAGGACGTCATGGCGGGGATCGACGGTCTCGTCGTTCCCGCACGGCTGTTCCTGTACCGCGACGAAATCGGTTTCAGCATCTGGGGCGGCTGTTCGGATGCCGTCGATCTCGAGGCGCTTTGCCTCGAATATCTGCTGATGAGCCGCCGGTTGTGCTTGTCGGTGCTCGCCCCGTTGGTCGCGTTCGCGGAAGGGCGCGGCACGGGGGAAGACGTGGCTTCGGCCGCGGCCGCCCTCAGCGACGCGTCATGAACGATCCCGTCGTCCGCTCGAACCGCATTTTGGCCCCGGTTTCCGGCGCGCGGGAGTCCGTCGCCCGAAACTCGATCTTCGGATCGCCGGACTCCGCTCCCCGTTCTGCAGCCCCGGCAGGGATGCAGCGCCGGTCCATCGCCGTCGCGTCGGGCGATGTACGGACGGTGAAGCAAGCGCTGAAGACGGTGCCGCCGACAACCGCCGGCCGGACTGCAGCTTGGCCCACCCCTGCCGTAAAGCCCGATACCGCGAAGGACTATTTCGCCGGCACCGGCTGGGTCGGCAGCAAGACGGCGGGCGGCGTCGCGTCGGGTCAACTCCTCAAATCCGCCGTTCAGATCAACCGGATCGTCCTCACGCAGAACTTGGCGGGTTCCGCCTATGTCGGTCAGGGGCTCGGCGCTGTCGGTGTCGTCGTCAAGGCCACGGCGCTCTATGTGACGGCCAAGTCGCTCGCCGAAACGTCGCGCATTGAAAAGTCCAAGGCGCAGGACTTCGCCGGCTTCGCCGCGCTGGTCGAGATGTTCGATGCCGATACGCGGGACTTCGCATTGCCGCCGGTCGCAGCCGGCGAGTCGCGCGACATGTCCGGCCTTCCCTTCGCGCAGGAGATGTCGGACACCGATCCCCCCGTTCGGACCGACGCGGACATCAAGGCTTTCTATGCGACGAAACTCACGCTTCTGTCGAAGGAGAAGGGCTTCGTCGAAGCGCTTGCGACCGGCAACGGCCTGACGCCCGAGCGGGTCATCCTGCTCAAAAAGGCCGTGATCACCGCTGCCGAGGGTACGACGTCGCTTGCCGTCGCTTCCGCCGCCTCTTGGGCCGGTTTCGTGGCGCTGGGGGCCGATACCGCCAAATTCGTCGACGGCGGCCTCAAGGTCGCGAACGGCATCACCGGACTCAACAATCTGCGCGGCGCCGTCGCCAATTTGCAGAAATCCGTCGCAGAGAACGCGACGCGGTCGCCCGAGGCCGCGGCATCGGCCGAGAAAACGCAAAAGGTGCTGCTGGGGCTCGCGCAGCAGGTCAGTCGCGAACGCCTCATCAAGGGCAGCAAGGATCTCGTCGTGGCGGCCGCATACGGCGCCACTGCAAGCGCGGGACTGGCCGTCGCGCTGAAGACGGGCGGCATGGGCGCGATGATCGCCAACCCCGCGCTCGCCTTGGTCACGGCAGGGGTCGAGATCGCCGTCGCGAACCGCGACAAGCGCCACGCCGCGATGTTGGGCGGTGCGCGAAGCCTGTCCAAGTCCGCCGCGGTCGCCAACGATTACGCCGCCGGCCGCCTCGATGATCTCGGCAAGACCGTCAATATCGGCGTGGCCGAACGCATGGCGCTCCATCTGCTCACCGCAGGCACGCCCGACGAGAAGGCTGCAGTGACGAAGTTTCTGACCGATTTGGGCATCCCCAAGCAGCGGCTGGTCGCGATCAGGCTTCATGCCTCCATGGATTCCGAGGACGGCAAGGCGATCGATCAACTGACGAAGGCGCTCTACAAGGATCGCCTGTCATCGACGCAGAAAATGAGTTGGTCGCTCGTCGGCCATTCGTTCACGAGCTTCGGCAAGATGTTCCTCCACGTCTTCAAGGGATGGCGCAACGCGCCGAAGGCCGCCGTCGACGGTAGGCAAATATCGGTCGCGCTTTCTGCCGAATTCAAAAAGAGCATCGTGTCGCGTCGCTCGGAAGGCATCGAACCGTCGATGCCCGAGCCCTCAGCGGAGAGGCCGCGTCCCCTTTCGAACGGCTCGGACGTCTCCTCGTTTCGCTCCCGCGCGGACGAGGAGGATCGGCGTGACGACGACGCGGCATTCGAACGGGACGACGTTCCCTTCGTTCCGCGTCGTTCAATCGGGAGGAGCATGGTCCAGACCGCCTTGTCGCGTGCCGGCTCACCCGAAAGCGACGCAGAGGCCCCGCAAAGGGGTGCGGCGCCCGGTGCGGCGGACATTCTCGGTTCCGATCGGGCGGCTTCCGCGCCATGAACCAGGATCGAACGCAGTCGTACGATGTCCGCCGGATGAAGGGAATTCGATCCAGATGATGCCGCAACAACTCGTCAAAGACTGGATGCGGCATGCCGAACTTCCCGAGGACCTGTTCCTTCCGGAACTGGACGGCTGCGCCTTCTCCCTCGGCGGAGGAATGGACGTACTGGTCGAAGCTCCGCCGGGCGCCGAGGACGTGTTCGTGTCCATCATCGTCGCACGTGCCGCCGTGGGCGACGAACTCGCGGCGCAACTGCACGCCTGCATGGTCCTCAATGCCTACGCGCTCGAGACGCGCGGGGGCGTCCTCGGGCTCGACGCGGCGCGCGGCACCATCGTCTTCGCCTATCGCGCAAACGCCGAATTGCTCGATGCGGCGCTGCTGGACGGCATCGTCAACAATCTCATGGATGTGGCCGCCGGCCTCTCCCGCAAGCTCAAGGACGAGGCCGAGCGGCCCGTGCGGTTCGCGGCGGCCGAACCTTTGAGCTCCGACGACGTGATGATCATGCGCTAGGATGCTGCGGCAGTCGGCTTCGCGCCTCGGAGACAAGCGGAATGGGTGACGCCCTCGTCGAAGGCCGCGGTTTCGGCACGCAACTCGCGGAGGCGTTCGGCGGATCGGCCTGCGTGATCCGGCAAGACGCGGGCGTGGTCGCGTTCGTCGCCGTAGTCTTTGCCGTGATCTTGCTTGCGACCGCCCTCAACGCGCGGGATCGCGCGCGGCGCATGAAGGCCGCCGTCGCCGAAGGCAGTCCGGCCGGAGCCGCGACGGTCTCGTTCGTGCTCTACGTGGTGCTCTCGGCGACCGCGTTCATCCTCTACGCACGCCTACTGCGCGACGCGTGCTGAGCATCGGAACGAGCGGAGCGCCCGTCGCGCTCCGCCGTCGTCGACATGTTACGCGACGTTGCGCGCGATCGACTTGAGCGTGTCAGACACGCTCTTGAGAATATTGGTGCGCAGGTTGGAGATCGCGGACCACGTATTCATCGCCATCTGCATCGAGAACATCTTCTCCGTATCGGACAAGTTGGCGTTCTGCTCGATGTTGCGGATGTCGGCTTCGACGGCGGCCATCTGCTGGTTGAGATATTGCTGGCTCCAGATCAGATCGAAGCCGTCACGCTTGTTGTAGGCTTCGATCCAGCTGTCGCGGCTGTTCACGAGGCCTGAACTCGACCACGGAACGGTGCTGCCCCAGGATTCGACGGTGCCGGTATTGGCCATGATGACTCCAAAACTTCAGTGTGCGTCGGGCAGGGTGGTTCGGAGGCCCGCAAGGACGAATGCCGCCGCCTGCAGACCACGTTCCATCTTCATCAGTTTGACTTGCTCGTCCGCGGGAGAATGCGGTTGAACGCGCTCGGTGATCTTCGATCGAACGGCATCGAGGCGTGCGATCACATCCGCGACGACCTTTCGGCCGTCCGGACCCATGGCGTTTTCTTCAAGATCAGTCATTCCGAAGTCGAACATTTTATCAGCCTAGCATGAGCGGAAGCACCGAGAAAGTCGGTCCAAATTGCACCCGGTTCAGGCGGTCGCCTTCATTTCGAAGATGCAGCGCGCGCGCATGTACTGCCGCAGCTTCTGGCGCTCGTCGACCCGGCTCTCGCCGAACCGCTCGATGGGGTGCAGCCGGTCGGCTTCCTGCAGTGCGGTCGACGCCTCCGCGAAGCGGCCGTCGAGGAAGAGGGCGGATGCGCGGGTGAACAGGACATGTTCGCTCCGGTCGCCGGACCTGTACAAGACATCGAGCCATATCAATGCCTTGGCGTGGTAGCCGTGCTGCATGAGCACGAAGACGTGCAGGCAGATATAGGAACGTCTGCGGCGGTCGATGAGGTCACTGGCACGCAACGGCGGACGCCCTTTCGGCGATGCGGGCCGATTTCGGCCGCCCCGAGCGACGAAAAGACACGATGGGTCGGCATTTCGTCAAGACGTGCATACCCGCCCGATACCGGTGCATAGACCCGTTTCTCCCCCGTTGAACGACTCATCTTCTTGCATAAGGTGCAGTCGGACATACCGAATCTGCTTATGTAGACTTTGACCCGAAGTATGTCCCGGGTCGGCGTAAACAGTGAGAGCGACTTGTTTTCGAGCGGAACGGCCGAAACGGGCCAAAAGGGTGAAGGACGCCGCTTCGGCCGCGTCCGTCGCACCTTTGCGTCCGCCGTTCTCTCCCTGCTCGCGGTCGGGCTCCTCGCGTCGGGCTGCACCAAGATCACCGAGACCATCGACGACCAGCGCGCCTTCCCGTCCTCGGAGGAGATCATCCTCGCCGACGACGGGCGCGTCGCGGGCGGTCCCGGCCGCGGCCGTTCCAATTCGGGCGACACCACGGCGCTGATGTCGTCTTACGACGGCTCGCTGCGCGGCGACGAGGCCCCCGGCCGTTCCGGCGTCGCAGGCTATCAAGGCGGCGGCGCGTCGGCCGGATCGGCGGCGCAGGAGCTCGATCTCAACTTCGCCGGCACCTCGATCCCCGAATTCCTCGACCGCATCCTCCGCGGCGCGCTCGGCGTGAACTACATGGCGCCGGGAGACCTGCCGGGCGTCGTGAATTTCCGCTCCACCGCGCCCGTCCGCCGCGAGAACCTGCTCGGCCTCGTGCGCGACATCCTCGGGCTCAACGGCCTCACGATCCGCGAGTTCAACGGCATCTACTACGTCGGCAGCCCGCCGGTGCTGCAGCAGCTCGCCACGATGGTCCAGTCGAACACGTCGATGGACGCCAAGATCAGGATCATCCCGGTCCCGGGGTCGAACGCCAACAAGGTCCGCGATTTCGTCCGGCCGCTGTTGCCGCCCGAGGCGCAGGTCGTCGCCGCTCCCGCGCAGGGCGTGCTCTACGTGCAGGCCGCCGCGGGCGATCTCGCGCAGATCGAGTCGCTCGTACGCATGGTCGGCGCGTCCTCCGTCGGCAACGATACGGTGCGCATCGTCCCGCTTACCCGCAGCGAGCCCGAGCAGATCGCCGCCGAGATCAAGCAGCTTTATTCCGAACGCGGCGAGACGGATTTCACCGTCATCCCGCTCGCCGGCCGTCAGGCCCTGATGATCAGCGCGGCGGACAAGGGGCTGCTGGCCGGCATCGTCAAGCTGGTCGTGCGGCTCGACACCACCGTGCGTTCCAGCTTCGAAGTCCGCGTCATCGCGCTCAAGACCATCCCCGCGAAGCTGGCCGCCGATCAGCTCAAGGGCGTGTTCGGCGGCAAGGCGAGCGGCGGCGGCGCGCCCGCGTCCGCCGCCCCGACCCGCGAAACGACGATGCGCGACGGCACGGATCCCCTGAACATGGGCAAGGCGATGCGCTTCACGCCCACCGCCCCGCGCATGACGACGGATCCCGACGGCGGCCTCGTCGCCGAGACCTCGCAGCCCCGCGTCACCGTCGGCGACGCCCGCCGCGGCGGTCCCGGCAACGGCAACGGCAACGGGCCCACGCGCGCCGAAACCATGGCGACCGGCGCCTATGTCGTGGCATCCGCGGAAGAAGGCATCAGCATCACGGCGGACGAGCGCAACAACTCGCTGCTGATCCATTCCGACTACCAGACCTTCGTGAAGATCCGCGACGTGCTCGAGTCCATCGACCTGCCGCAGGCGCAGGTCGCCATCGAGGCGACGGTGCTCGAGGTCGAGCTCAACGACACGCTGCAATACGGCGTCAGCTGGTACATCCAGTACAATATCGCCGATCAGGGTGCGACGAACGTGTTCGCCGGCCAAGGCCCGCGTTTTGCGCCCGGCGCGAGCGGCACCACGTCCTTGCCTTCCGGCGACGGTCCGGGCGGCGCGGTCACGCTGTCGGGAATCGTCAAGGGCATTCCGGTCAAGGCGGTGGTTCAGGCGCTGCAGGCCGTCACCAACGTCAAGATCATCTCCACCCCCTACCTCACCGTCATGGACGGTCAGGAAGCGAAGCTGCAGATCGGTCAGGAAGTGCCTTTCGCCTCCTCGTCCACGCAGAACC
Organism: Hyphomicrobiales bacterium; assembly: GCA_027489535.1. GTDB lineage: Bacteria > Pseudomonadota > Alphaproteobacteria > Rhizobiales > Beijerinckiaceae > JAIXZO01. The sequence continues at coordinate 383,560 of JAIXZO010000022.1, read as the reverse complement.
AATACGGCCAGACCACGCAGACCGTGCAGACCAAGAGCACCGGCATCATTTTGCAGGTCAAACCCAAGATCAACGGCGACAACAGCGTCAATCTCAGCGTCACGCAGGAGGTCAGCTCGGCCGACCGCAACGCGGATACCGGCACGCTCACGCCCACCATCAACACCCGCCGCATCACTTCCGAGGTGCTCGCCTATTCCGGCGGCACCATCGCGCTGGGCGGCCTCATCACCAACCGCGTCAACCGCACCACCGTCGGCCTGCCGATCGTGTCGAAGGTGCCGGTTCTCGGCGACCTGTTCAAACAGACCGGCGACACCGTCAGCAAGACGGAGCTGATGATCCTGCTCACGCCGCGCGTGCTCAGAACCTCCAACGAGGTCGCCATGATCACCCAGAAGCTGCGGCGTGAATTGAAGCTGCGATGAAACCCTCCGCGCCGGGGCCGCTCCCGTCGCGGATCGTTCGGCATCACGGCGCGGCGGCGCGCACATCAAGGACGGCATGTCACCTGCAGCGGCCACCGACCAACTCAGCCAAGTGATGTTGCTGGTGCTTTATCTGTCGATGCCCACCATCATCGTGGCGTCGGGGGTCGGGCTGCTCGTCAGCCTGCTGCAGGCCCTCACCCAGGTGCAGGAGCAGACGCTGCCCTTCGCCGTGAAGCTGATCGCGGTCGCGGCCACGCTGGCTGCGACGGCGGCCTTCACCGGCGGGGAAATGGCCGCCTATACGAGCACGTTGATCGACCGCATCCCCCGCATCGTCCGGTAGCGGCGCCATGAACGAACTCGTCGCGGCGGCGAAGGCGTATGAGAGCACGATCATCTGGATCTTCGTGGTCGCCGCGCGCCTCTACGGCTTCCTGCTGACGTCCTACATCCTGCCCGCCTCGGCGACGGGGCGGCTCGTGCGTTCCACGGTTGCCGTCATCTTCGTGCTGCCGATGGTGATGGTGCAGGCGGTGCCCGGTGCCATTCCGCCGCAATTCGGTTTCGATCTCGTCGCCGTCATCGTCGTCGAATTCTTCAAGGGCTATCTGCTCGGCTTTTCCGTCGGCTGGGTCTTCTGGGTCATGGAAGGCGTCGGCAACGTCGTCGACAACCAGCGCGGCGCGGCCATCGCCAGCGCGGTCAACCCGTTGATGGGGCAGGAGGCGTCGCCCATCGCCATCCTCTTCTCCCAAGCCGTCACGGTGTATTTCTACGCCGTCGGCGGAATGTTCATCCTCTTCAACGTCTTCTACCTGTCCTACGAGATATCGCCCGCGGGCTCCTTCCTGCCCAATCTCGACATACGCGCCGCCACGGCCCTGCTGGTCATCTTCGGCCGCGCCTTCGAGATGCTTGTGCTGCTCGCCGCGCCTCTCGTCCTCGTGATGTTCATCTCCGAATTCGCATTGGCGATGGTCAGCCGCTTCGCCCCGCAAATTCAGGTCTTCATTCTCGCCATGCCCATCAAGAGCGCCTTGGTGCTCTTCATGCTGATCTTCTATTTCAAGGTCGCGCTCGACTATGCCGTCGTGCCGCCGCAGCGCTTCTACAACGAGGCCAACCGCATGGTGCGGCTGCTCGGCGGCGAGGTCTTCTATCAGCAGCTCGTCCCGCAGCCGGGGGGACGATGACGTGAGCGAGGGCGGCGAAAAGTCCGAAGAACCGACTCCGAAAAAGGAGCGGGACGCACGCGAAAAAGGCCAGGTCGCCAAGAGCCAGGAAGTGGTCATCACCACCACCCTGTTCGGCCTCATCGCCTATGTCTGGTCGACGTCCGACACGTTGATCGCGCGCATGTCGGCGGGTTTCGAGCTGCGCCCTTATCGCGACGGCGGCTTCCCGCAGGCCGCCATGGCCGCGATGGAGCAAACCTTCGACATGCTCGTGATCGTGCTTCTGCCGATGCTCGGGCTGGTCATCTTTCTCGCCGTCGCCTCGAACGTAGGGCAATTCGGGTTCCTGATGTCGGGCGACTCGATCATGCCGAAGCTCGAGAAGATCAGCCCGATGGCGGGCTTCAAGCGCATCTTTTCGGTCAAGCATCTCGTCGAGACGCTGAAGAACATCGTCAAGATCGTCTTTCTCTCGATCCTGCTCGCGATCGCCCTGCGCGAAAACTTTTCGGATCTGATGCAGGCCGTCCATTGCGGATTGGGCTGCGTGCGCGGCCTCGCCGCGTCGATGCTGGGCGAAATCTTCCGCTTCTCGGCGCTGGCCTTCATCATCATCGCGGGTGCGGACTTCGTCTATCAACGGAAGAGCCACACCAAGAGCCTCATGATGTCGAAGGACGAGGTGAAGCGCGAATACAAGGAGTCCGAAGGCGACCCCCACATCAAGGGCAAGCGCAAGCAATTGGCGCAGGAATTCGCCTCCGGCGACGGCGGCGTCGTCAAGAATTCCTCCGCCGTCGTGGTCAATCCCACCCACTACGCCGTGGCCATCGTTTATGATCGCGACAGCATTCCCTTGCCCGTGGTCACCGCCAAGGGCGCGGAGCACGCGGCGGCGTGGATTCGCGGCGAAGCCGAGGCCCAAGGCGTCCCGATCTTCCGCAGTCCCGCTCTGGCGCGCCGCTTGTTCGTGGACGCGGCGGTGGACGAGCCCGTGCCCGTCGAATTCTTCGACGCCCTCGCCGAAATCCTCGTCTGGATCGAGCACAACCGCGCTTCTCTCTATGGCGGCCGGCCGCTCAACCACGGCGTCATCGACATCGAAACCAAATACGACCGCCTCTACGACCGGAGGCCGACGCCCTGATCGGTGCAACCGCACCGGAAAGTCGTTTCGACCTTAGGTTGTGGCGTTTATGGTGCAGCCGAAGGTGCAGCGTTCCCCGATTCTGCTTGGATCGGGCCGTGCGGAGGGTTCATGGACGTCGCCGACCTCGCAGGGGTCTATGCCGAGCGGCGTCGTACGCTCGAGCGGCGCATCGCCGAGCGGCGTGAACGCCTCGACGAGCGCGTGCGCCAGCTCGAATTCTTCCGCGTCACCGGCCGCGTCACCCGCGTGGTGGGCACCATCATCCACGCCGTCGTTCCCCGCATTCAGGTCGGGGAAATCGTCGAGCTCTATACGCGCGGCACCGGCCTGCGGCTGCTGGCGGAATGCGTCGGCTTCATCGAGACCGAAGCGCTGCTGGCCCCCATCGGCGAGACGCAGGGCATCACGCCCGTCACCGAAGTGCGCCGCACCGGCCGCGTGCAGGAGATCGGCGTCGGCCCCGAACTCATGGGCCGGGTCATCGACGGTCTCGGCAATTTCATCGACGGGCTGGACCGTCCGTTCACGCCCGCCGCCTATATGCCCGTCTATGCCGAGCCGCCCAACCCGATGACGCGGCGCGTCATCGACAAGCCCATGCCCATGGGCGTGCGCGTCATCGACGGACTGCTCACCGTCGGCGAAGGCCAACGCATGGGCATCTTCGCGGCGGCCGGCGGCGGCAAGTCCACTCTGCTGTCCATGCTGGTGAAGGGCGCCGACGCCGACGTCATCGTCATGGCGCTGATCGGCGAGCGCGGTCGCGAAGTCCGCGAATTCATCGAGCACGATCTCGGCCCCGAAGGAATGAAGCGCACGATTTTGGTCTGCGCCACCTCCGACAAGAGCTCGATGGAACGCACCAAAGCCGGGCTCATCGCCACCGCGATTGCCGAATATTTCCGGGATCAGGGCCTGAGGGTGCTGTTCCTGATGGACTCCGTCACCCGCTTCGCCCGCGCGCTGCGCGAGATCGGCCTTGCGGCGGGCGAGCCTCCGACGCGTCGCGGTTTCCCGCCGTCGGTCTTCGCCAATCTGCCGAAGCTGATGGAACGCGTCGGCATGAACGACAAGGGTTCGATCACGGCCTTCTATACGGTGCTCGTCGAAGGCGACGACATGACCGAGCCGGTCGCCGACGAAACCCGTTCGATCCTCGACGGCCACATCATCCTGTCGCGCAAGCTGGCCTCCGCCAATCATTACCCGGCCATCGACGTGCTGGCTTCGAAAAGTCGCGTCATGGATGCGGTCGTCACCCGCGAGCACAAAACCATGTCGGGCCAAGTCAATTCGTGGCTCGCGGCCTACAACGAGGTCGAGTTGCTGATTCAAGTCGGTGAATACAAGCCGGGCGGCGATCCGTCGGTGGATTTGGCAGTGTCCAAAAACAAGGTGATCAAGAATTTTCTCTGTCAAAGAACGGATGAATTCAATACGTTCCCGGAAATGCTCGACAAACTGACCGAGATCACCCGTTGATCCCCAAGCTGCGGCGACTTCTCAAGATCAAGGACATGAAAGAGCAGGAGGCGTTGCGCCTCTTGCAAGCGAAGCGGCGTGCTCTTTCGGCGGTCGAGCGCGAACTTGAACAGGCCGTTGCCGATTGCGCGGAGAGTGCGCGCACTTACCCCGAACGGGAAGAAGCCGTTTACGACCAGATCATGCGTCGCGTCGTCGACCAGGGCGAGATCGACGACATGAAAGGCGATCTGGTGAAGCTGGAACAGGCGCATCAGGAATTCGTGGATGCCGTCACCCGAATGCGGCACGTCGTCGAGCGCACCCGCAACGAGGTCGAGGCGGCCAAGCGCTCCCACGCGACCACGATCCGCGTGCGCGACAAATACATCCATCTCGTCGCGACCGCCGTGGCCGAAAAGACGGCCGAGGACGATGCGCGCGAAGAAAACGAGATCGAGGAACTGTTCGCCAAGCCGATGAAGAAGATCACGGAGGCCGCCGCCCATGGTGCGTGACGTCGGTTCACGAGACGGGTCGGTCGCGTTCCGGCGCGAGCCGGACGCCGCTTCATCCGCGCGCCGCTCGGGCCTGCGCGCCGACGTGTCCGGGCGCGGGGGCTTCGCGCCGGGCGACGGCGAATTCGAGCGCCGCCGCCGGATGCTCGAAGAGATGCTCGACGACAAGACCGCGCGCCGCGACGAAGATGCTGCGGCCCCGGGCCTCGCTTCCCTCGCAGGCGATTCCGCCCGCATGCCGGCCGCCCCGTTTTCGCCGTTCGCTCCGGCGCTCGAAGCCGCCGCGCCTCCGGCACGGACCGACGAACCCGCCTCAGGCTTCGACGGCGAACATGTCGAACGCATCCAAAAACTGGTGCACGACTTTCATCTGCGCGACCCTTTGCTGGCGAGCCAGTCCCTGTCCTGCCGCATCGACTTCGCCGACGGCTTCTCCGCCGTGACGACGATTTCGGGCGCACGCGACGCCCTCGAAATCGTCATCGAGCGCTCGGCCGAAGCCTTCGCCGCGGCTACGGGCCTGTCGGTCCCGGCGCTGGAGGAAGCCGTCCGCGCAAGGCTGCGCGGCGGCAATGTCCGAGTCGTGTTCCGCGATGCGGAAGGGTCCGAGCCGGACGGGCGATCCGACCGTCGCAGGGACGAGACATGACCGCCGCGTCCGATCTCCGCGGTCTTCCCCGCGTCGCGTTGCGCGGCGACGAGGCGCCGGGCTGGACCGCGCTCCTGACGGCGCTCGCGCGCCCCGTCCCGGTCGGCGACGATCTTTTCGTCACGCTCAGGCCGGCGGATGAGACATGGTCTTCGGGCGAGGTGAACGCCGCGACGTGCACGGGCGGCGTCTCCGTCGCCTACGAAATTCTCTCATATCCGCAGGAGCTTCCGGCCGGTCTGCGGATGGATCCCGTGCGGACCAAGGCTCTGCCCGCCGGCATCCGCGGTCTCTCCGCCGCCTTGGCCGCGGAGCGGATCGCCGGCGCGCAATTGCGTGCCGTGGGCTTCGTTCATGCGGGCTTCGTGGAGACCGCGGCGCAGGCAGACCGGCCGCGTTTCGTCTTGGAACTGCATCGCGGCGGTGCTCTCCACGCCTCCGTTCTCATCGCCGTCGCCTTGCGCGACCTCTCGGCACTGGCCGCCGCGCTCGGCTTCAGCGCCGCCCCTCCCGAGTCCGCGGGCGACGACATGCCGGTCGCGGCGGAGCCGCGCATCGCCCGCGTCATGCTCGCGGCGGGCGAGGCCGCCGCTCTTGCGCCGGGCGACATCGTGATGCTGGGCCGCTTGCCGCGCCCCTTCGACGCAATCCGCATCGGCGGCGTGACCTGCACGCTGCGCGACGGCCCCGACGGCGGGGTGATTTTGGGTGAACCGACATGACCATCGAAGGCGAAGACACCGCCGTCCCCGCATCCCCGCCTCTGTCCGCGGCCGAGTTGAGCGTGGCTCTCGACTTTTTCCTCGCGAGCCGCACGGTCCCGATCGCGGACGTGGCGGCTTGGCGCGAGGGCGGCGTCGTCGCGCTGCCGGGCACCGGGCTCGAAGCCGGCGTCCCGGTCACCATCCGCAACGGCGACGCCGTGGTGGCGGAGGGGCATCTCGTGATGCTCGACGACTGCTGCGGCGTGCGGATCACCAAGACCTTCATAAGCGCCTGAACGCGCTCCGGAATCACCATGGCCGACCCTTTAAGCCTCATCCTCGCCCTCGCGGCGGCGGCCCTCGTCCCCTTCGTCGCGATCGCCGGAAGTTCGTTCCTGAAGATCGCGATCGTGCTGATGCTGATCCGCAACGCGCTCGGCACCCAGCAGACGCCGCCGAACATGGCGCTGAACGCGGTGGCGCTGATCATCTCGGTTTTCGTCATGGCCCCGGTGATCAACGAGGCCTATTCGGCCGCCAAAGGGGCGGATATCCGGGGCGGGGGAGTGGAGACCGTGGAGGCCGTCTACTCCGCGGCGCTGCCGCCGGTGCTCGCTTTCTTGAAAAAGCATGCCGGGCAGCGTGAACTTCAGTATTTCTATGATACGGCCACGCTGCTTTGGCCCGCTTCGCTGCGCGAGACGATAAAACCCGATCATATCTTGATCGTGCTGCCTGCCTATACTCTGACGGAACTGCGCGAGGCCTTCGAGATCGGGTTTCTGATCTACCTGCCGTTCATCGCGATCGACCTGATCGTGTCGAATATTCTTCTGGCGATGGGCATGATGATGGTCAGCCCGCTGACGATTTCGCTGCCCTTCAAATTGTTGCTGTTCGTCATGGTGGACGGTTGGTCGCGATTGATGATGGCCGTGGTGAAAACTTACGTCTGAAACTGGCCTCGGATTCAGCTTCATTCAAGGCGAAATAAGGCTTGCTAGAGCCTTGTTCAACTTGACTTTATTCAACCTCAGGTTGAACAATCCTCGAAGTAGAAACGATTTGATGCGTCCGTGTTCGGTGTCCACCAGACGTCCGGTACGACCGTCTTGATCCGGAAATCGGTGGGAACATGACCGGCCTTCTCGACGACTTCGCCCTCAAGCCGAACCCGCTCTTCGAGCGGAGCGATTGGCGCGAATCCGTCCGATCCACCCTCGACGGCATGGGCTTCAAGGACAACCGCATCGTCGACATGCTCCTCGATGCGAAGGGCGGACTCGCGGGTCCGCTGGGCCTCGGCCCCGAGCATCTCGAAGCGATGGTGCAGCAGGGCAGCGAATTGATCGCAAAGGGCAAGCTCGACGACGCGGTCAACTTCCTCGCTTTCGCGTCCTTGCTCGATCCGCTGGACATGCGCCCCTATTACGCTCTCGGCTCTGCCATGCAGCTGAAGGCGGACTACAAGACGGCCGCGCAGAACTACATGATGGCGATGACCATCGACCCGCATTTCGCGAACACCTATTTGCGCCTCGGCGAATGTCACTTGGCGGCGAAGGAGTTCGACAATGCCAAGCAGTGTTTCACGGTCGCCAAGCGGATCGCGGCGGGAAAGCCGGACGCGGCCAAAGTGAACGCGCATGCGGACCGCATGCTCGCGGTGCTCGAAACCAAGAACTGACGCAAGTCCGCACTGCGCTCCGGGCGAAGTTCCGGCGGCGCGCGGCATCGGGAGATTTGATCATGAGCGGAGCGGGCGGCGTCGGCGGCGCGAATACTTACGTCAATTACACTACGACGCCGTCGATCGACGCCGAGTCGAAGGCGGCGGACGCGAAGGCCACCGCCGAGGCCAAAAAGGCCGGAACGACCGGCGGCGGCGTCGCGGTCGACGGTTCGTCGACGGTCCCGGATGCCGCGAAGGCCAAGGCGCCCGGCGGCGACCTGATCATGTCTTCCGTGCTCGAGGGCCTTTCCGACCTGCTGACCGGCAAGATCAAGACCCCCGAAGACGTGGCGCTGCTGGTCGCGGAAATCGTTCAGAAGGTCAAACAGCAGATCGAGGCCTCGCAAAAAGGCAAGATCGACAACGAAAAGAACAACCAGACCGCCATCAACGAGGAAAAGCTCAAAAAGATGGAGGAGTCGCTCAAAGAGCTCGAGGCATCGGGAGCTTTGGACGGCGCCAACGGCATCATGGGCTGGTTCAAGGTCGCGCTGAACTTCATTTCGGCGGCGGTGCAGATCGGCATCGGCGTCTTTTTGATCGCCACCGGAGCGGGCGCGGCGGTGGGCGGACTGCTCATCGCGAAGGGCGTGCTCGACGGCATTTCGGCGGCCGACGCGGCCGTCAAGCAGGCGACCGGAAACGGCATCGCGGGCAATATCGTGAAGGCCTTCGGCGGTTCCGACGAGGCTGCGATGTGGGCCGACGTGGGTACGGCGATCACCCTGAGCGTGGCCTCGATCGCGGTCAGCATCGCGTCGATGCGCGTCGACGGCGCGGCCGAAGCCATGGCCGGCGCGACGAAGATGGTCGCGGACGTGCAAGGCATCGTCACGGGGCTGGCGACGACGGCCACGGACATCGCGACCGCGGTGACCGGCTTCGTCGCGGCTGAAAAACAAGGCAACGCCTTGGAGATGAACGCTCAAAAAGAAAAGCTGAACGCGCTTCTCGAAGTGTTTTCGGAGCAACTGAACCAAGCGTTCCAGCAATTGCAAAAGTCTGGCGATACGTTCAGCGCCGAACTCGCCAAGCTCATCGAAGCCGCCAACGAGCAGAGCGACACCGTCAGCAACCAGACCTTCACCGCCTGAGGGGGAGCCGAACGCCATGGCCGTCAATCTCAATCCGACGTCGACGCCCGTTCAGACTGCCTATCAGCAGCCGAACGTGGATCAGACCGTCGCCGCCGCCGAGACCGCCGTCGTCGGCTCGGGAACGGTCGCGGGCGGCGCGGCGAAGCCCGGTTCGGCGGACACTCCGCCGGTCACCGCCAAGTCTCTGAAACCGGGGGATTCGGCGACGTTGCCGGACGGCGACGAGGCGAGCCTCGAAGAATTGGCCAATGGGGTGCTCGCCTTTGCGGGCGTTTCCCCCGAGGAATGGACGAAGGTTTCGCCCAGCAACAAAGAACGCTTCTTCATGGCGATGCTGGAAACCGTGCGCCTGCAGCAGAAGCAGTCGTCCGAGGATTCCGTCGCCAATGCCGCGGCGCAGGTGACCTCCGCGTTGAGCCAGGCCGGATCGCTGCTCGAAGCCGCCAGCAAGATGCTGACGATGGGCATCGTGCAACTCGTCGCCGGCGTGGTGATGGGCGGCATTCAGCTGGGCATGCAGGGCGTCAGCCTTTGGAAAATGGCCAAGTCGCAGCTCGGCGAAGGCGTAAAGGCCTTCAAGGAGCAACTCACCGAGATGAATACGGCGGTGAAGAAAGCCGTGGCCGACGCGCCGGCCAAGCTCGAAGAAATCAACACCAAGATGGCCGATCTGACCAAGAAGGCGTCCGAAGGCGTCGACGTCACGGCCGAATTGGCGGATTTGAAGACGCAGTTGAAGTCGTTCTTGCCGCCGGCCAAATTCACCGAGGTGAGCGGCAAGCTCGACACGTTGGTCGCCAGCGCCGCCGCCAAGAAGGACATCACGGGCGAGCTGACCGATCTGCAGCAGGATCTCAAGCGGTATGCCGAGCCCAAGGGCGCGAAGGCGGCCGCGCGGGCCAATTACCTTGCGGACAACCCGGTCATGGATACGGCCCTCAAACAGATGGAATTCGCATTCGCGACCGTCAAAAAGTGGGATTTCTTCGGCCAGATCGCGGGCGCGGGCGAGAAGGCCATGAATGCCGGCGGCACGATGGCCAGCTCGGAGTCGAAGAAAGCGGAGGCGGATGCGGCCACCTCGGCGGCGCAATCGGCACAGGCGAGCGCCACCAAGGACGTCGCGCAGAACTCGAAGGCCTCGTCGGACGACTTCGCCAAGAAGGTCATCGATTTCCTCGATCGGATGATGCAGCTCGACAGCGACGCCATGAGCGCGATCACGCGCGGCAAGTGACGGACCGGAGATGAGCGGCTTGAGCGAACCAGCTTGGCGATCGGCCCTCGCGCGCGTCTGGTCCCGCGCGGGTCTCGGCGCGCCCCCGGCGGCGGGTCGTACCGACAGCTTGGAGCTGTCCATCGACCGGCGGACGGTGCGTTTCTCGCCGACGCCGGACGAGCGCGGCTTGGTGCTTCGCGTCTCGGTCCGCACCTTGCCGACTGCTCAGATCGGCCCGGAAGCCGCCTTGCTGGACGTGATGCGCGCGGAAACCGGGTTCTTTCTCGGCAGCGCCGGAGCGCTTCGACTGATCGAACGCGACGGCACCGCCGAATTGGTGGTGGAAGACGTGATCTTCCCCGACCTGCATGACGACGACGCCGTCGATTTCATCCTGTCGGCCTGCGTGGAACGTGCGGCTTTTCAAGCCGCGCGCTGGCAGCGCTCGACGGGGGCCGCCGCGGCCTTCTCTCGTCCGGCGGCCGTTCGCGCGGATGTCGATGCACCCTTTGAAATGATCTTCAGGCCCTGAGCCGCATGGAAAGACCACAGCGATGAGCGACCAGAGCGAGATGATCCACGCGATGCAGGACCGCATTGCGCAGGCCACGCCCGAAAAGATCGCGGCGATGGGCGGCATGATCTACGAGATCGGCCTTGCCGCGGCGGCCGACCTGTTCAATCGCGGGCGCTTCCAAGAAGCGGCCGAAACCTATGTTCACCTGACCGATCTCGACCCCAAGCGGGCCGACGGCTTCGTGGGCCTGTCGACCTGCGCCTTGGCGCAGGACCTCCCCGACATGGCGATGGATACCGCGGCCATGGCCACCGGACTCGACCCGGACAATGCGGCCGCGTGGTTTCTGACCGGCAAGGCGCAACTGCAGCTCGGCGATACGCAAGGCGCGATCGATGATTTCGTCATCGCGCTCGAATGCGCGGCGACCGCAGGAAAGAGCGCGCTTGCGGCCGACATCGGCCGCATCAAGGCGCTTGCAGAAGCGCGGCTCGCCGCTTCGGGCGACGGGAATGGCTGAGGCCGAAGCGGACGCGTTCGATCTCAAGCTCGACGCGACCGATCTCGTCTCGTTCGAGAAGGCGTTCGTCGCCTTCGCCGACCGCGTCGGGCTGCCCGGAGCCGCGATCCATGACGGGTTGAAGCGCGGCCGACCGCTGCATGAGACGCTCGGCCTTTCGAGCGGCGATCTCGACGTGATCTACGGTTTGGGACATCGGCACCTTGCGGCGGGACATGTCGACAAGGCCTTGAAGCTGTTCGGCGCGCTTACTCTGTTTGCGCCCGATCGTGCCGAAGCGTGGTTCGGCCTCGTGCTCGCCGAGCGGGCGGACGGCCGAGCGGAGCGTGCGCGGGCCTGTCTCGACGTGGTGGAACGGCTGCGCCCCGCATGGGCGCCCGCCTGCTTTCAACGGCTGGAAATGGCCGTGGAAAGCGGCGATTGGGCGGCCGCCGACGCCGCATCGGCCGCCTTTCGCGCCGCCGATGCGTCGGGCGTGACCGCTTACATGAACCGGCGCGCGGAACTGATCGCCGCGGCGCTCGCCGCGAAGACGGGCAATCCGCGCTGATGGCCGACCCGCTCGGTCCGGCGGACAAGACTTTTGGGATGATCGCGCGGGTGATGATCTCCGAGCAGGTCGCCGCCATCGGCCGCATCGACCCCGCAGCTTCCGCATCCTCGACCGAAACGGCCGCCGGGGCGGGGCCGGGAATCCAAAAGAGAGCCTCGGATGCCCCGCGCTTGGCGGACCTCGGCTTGCCTGCGCCGGCCGGGACGTCCGGCGGCTTTTCGCCGAATCTGCGTGCCTTGATGGCGGCGGTGGCGGAGGCCCGCCCCGCGCCTGCCGCGACGGAGGATGCGTTTGAAGTCCCCGTCTCCGTGCCGGCGCGCGGCGCGGGCGGCGGCGCCCGATTGACGTTCGACCTGCGGAACGGCGTTTCCGCCGGGCAGGGCTTGCCGGAGGGCGGAGAGGCCCCTTCGCTCGCCACGACTTTGCCTGTCGCATCCGCCCCGGCTCTCGGCCCGGCCGCCGATCCGGCATTCGTGACCGAGGCGCGGATTCCGACTGCGCCCGACGAGCGTCCGCAGGCTGCACGCCTGCCGAATGCGGCGCGCGCGGGCGGCGCATCGGTTCCGACGGACGACGACGAGAGGCAGACGCGTGCCGACGCAGCATCACGTGCCGGGCCCGCCGCCGATCTTGTACCCGAAGACGGGCCGCTGCCCCGGGCCGCGGGGGCGAGGCGGGTTCGCCCGAGCGCTGCGGCGCAATCGAACGCCGTGACCACGGCGGTTGCGGATTATGTGGCCGTGGCTCCGTCCGACGTCGCGATGCAGATCGCGTTGCTCGTCAATGCCGAGATGCACAAGACCTGGCCGAACGCGTTCTACATTCCGCTGCTGCAGCGGCGGGAGAAGGACAAGCGCGCCTTCGACCTCGAGGCCGTGGAAGACGAAGACGACGAGGACGATGCGGAGGCCGGCGAAGGCGGCGGAGACGGCCGTTCGGCCGGGCTGGCGCGCCTGTTGGCCGAATTGGCCGAACGCCCGTCGCGGCGTCTGCGGCGGGCGTTGCTTTTCGCCGTGACCTGCTACGCGGCGGTGCTCGATACGTTGGCGACCCAAATCATCGACCACTTCACCGAAGTCGAGAGCGACGAGGTGGATGAAAACGACCACGTCCATGATAGAGTTTGAATCGGCGGTCCGCCGTTCGGCCGAAGTGTGCAGGAGTTCGACGTGAGCGGCGGGATATCTGACATTGCGGGTACGGGCGCCGTCACTCCCGTCGCCTATCAATTGTTGGGCCTCGAGGCGAAAGTTACGGCTTCGACCACTTCCTCTTCCGGTATTTCGACGGGGGCGGACTACGGCAACATCTTCCGCGATACGCGCACGCTCGACACGCTGGGGCTGCCGCCCTTCGATGCATCCGTCGATGACGGGCGCATCAAGCTGCTTGTGGCTCAGCTCGCCGAAATCGTGGACTCGTCCGCATCCGAGAAGCTGCGGAACCGGACGGCGGGCGAGCAGGCCACGCTCGCCTTGCTGCTGACGCGGCTTGAGTCGGTCGACGGCAATGTTTCGGCACAGGAGGTCGCGAGCGCCGATTTCGCCGCGGCAGTTGCCGAGACGCCGAGCTTTACGTTCGGCTCGGTCACGTCGGCGTCCTCCGCGGCCGAGATCGCCGCCATCACGACGCTGACCGACGCGCGGATCGTGGCGGCGAATGCGGAACTTGCCGCCGAGGAGGCGAAAGGCGGCGCGGCAGACGCGACGCTGGTGGCGTCCCTGACCACGGAAATCGAAACCTTGGGCACGGAAAGCGCACGGCTGAACGTGCTCTACGGTCTCGCCGTTACGTCCGAAGACGCGCAGACGACCGTGTTTTCGGCGATCTTCAGCTTCGTCGTGAGCCTGATGGAGTTTTTCATCGCGTTCCTGTCCGGCACCGATGAGGACGCGGACGCGGCTTCCGACCGTTTTGCGGGCCCCGACGGCCCCGTCGGCCGGGCTTTCGACGTGATCACCGAGGTCGCGCGCAAGGGCGAGCGCACGCAGTTGCTGCAGATGCTCGACGGCATGGACCGAAAGACGCTCGCCGAGACGCTGCTGAACGAGGTGCGCGTCGCGAGGCGCGAGAACCGCGGGAATGCGGATTTGACGGCCTTTGCAACGGCGCTCGCCCGACGGATGGCGGCGGCGGTCCTGCCGGATTTCGACAGGACGGCCGCGGTCGGCGCCGGGGAGGACGGGCCGTTCGTCCCCGTCGCGCCCGGTCTGACGGGGTTCGGCGCGGCGACCGGTTTCGCCCCGTTGCCGCCCTTGCTGGCCGACGCGCTGCGCAAGGTCGGGCCCGCGCCTTACGCGGAGGGCGACGTCGAATCCGTCCTCGCGGCGTTGGACGGCAAGGCGTTCAGGGACGCCCGCAACCTGCTCGAAGCGGCCGACGAGGCTGCGCTCGCACGCTTCGGACTGGCCGCCGCAGGGATCTTGCAGCGCGGCATGGCCTTGGCCGACATCGCGGAGATGATCGCCGCCGCCGCGACGCGGGCGGACGACGTGTCCGCCGTTCCGACCAAGATCAAGCTCGTCATTTGAAGGCCGGTGGGACGCATCGGGAAGGGTCGCCGGCATTGCAGCAGTTTCTGAAAATCGTCTCGGGACGAAACGACATCGTTCTCGCGGTGCTGTTGGTCTGCATCGTCTTCATGATGATCCTGCCGATGCCCGTCGTGCTCGTCGACGCGCTGATCGCGATCAACTTGGCGCTGTCGGCGGTGCTGCTGATGGCGGCGATGTATCTGAACGACGTGACGAAGCTGTCGGCGTTCCCGTCGATCCTGCTGCTGACCACGCTGTTCCGGCTGGCGCTCGCGATCTCGACGACGCGGCTGATCCTGATTCAGGCGAATGCGGGCGAGATCGTCGAGACGTTCGGCAGCTTCGTGATCGGCGGCAATCTCGTCGTCGGGCTCGTGGTGTTCCTGATCCTGACCATCGTCAACTTCATGGTGATCACCAAGGGATCGGAGCGCGTCGCGGAGGTGTCGGCGCGGTTTTCGCTGGATTCGATGCCCGGCAAGCAGATGTCCATCGACTCGGACATGCGCGCGGGGATGATCGACCTCGACGAGGCGAAGCGGCGGCGCAACAAGCTGGAGAAGGAGAGCCAGCTCTTCGGCGCCATGGACGGCGCGATGAAGTTCGTGAAGGGCGACGCCATCGCGGGCATCATCGTGATCGCGGTCAACATGATCGGCGGCATCACCATCGGGACGCTGCAACGCGGGATGACGCTGGGCGACGCGACAAAGCGCTACGTGCTGCTGACCATCGGCGACGGGCTGGTGCAGCAGATTCCGGCGCTGTTCGTCTCGATCACGGCGGGCTTCATCGTCACGCGCGTAGCCTCCGACGAGAACAAGGATCTCGGCAGCGACATCGGCTCGCAGCTGATCGACGAGCCGAAGGCGCTGCTGATCACGGCCGCCATCATGGCGATCTTCGCGGTGATCCCCGGATTTCCGGTGCCGGTGTTCGGCACGCTGGCGATCCTGTTCGCGGTCAGCGGCTACTACATCCTGACCACGCGGGCGACGCTGGCGGGCGAGAAGAAGTCGCGCGAAATGCCGTCCTTGGCCTCCGCGATCGGTCCCGCCGGATCGATGCCGAATTTTCCGGAGGACGACGACGAGAACGAGGCTCCGGTCGAGCCCGTCACCTTCGCGCTGACGGTGCCGCTGATCGTCGACGTCGCATCCTCGATGCGCAACCACATCACGCCGGCGCGGCTCGACCGCGAGATCGCGAAGCTGCGCCGCGCGCTCTATTTCGACCTCGGCGTGCCGTTCCCCGGCATCAATCTGCGATTGAACGACAATCTGCAGGAGGGCGAATACCGGGTGATGGTCAACGAGATCCCCATCGCGAGCGGGACCGGCCGCGCGGGTTTCGTGATCGTTCGCGAAACGGAGGCCAACCTCAATCTGTTCGACGTGCCGTTCGAGCGGGGCGAGGACTTCCTGCCGGCGACCAAGAGCCTCTGGGTGTCCGAGAAGCATCTGCCGCTGATCCAGAAGGCGGGCCTGCAATACATGAACATGACGAGCATCCTGACCTTCCATCTCGGTCACGTGCTCAAGGCCCACGCCTCCAAATTCGTCGGCATCCAGGAGTCGATGTATCTGCTCAACCAGATGCAGAAGAACTTCGCCGAACTGGTGAAGGAGGTGACGCGCACGCTGCCGATCATCACGATCACGGACATCCTGCAGCGCTTGGTGGCCGAGGACATCTCGATCCGCGACATGCGTACGATCCTCGAAGCGCTGGTGGAGTGGGGACAGCGCGAGAAGGATCCGATCATCCTGACCGAGCATGTGCGCAGCGCCCTCGGCAGCTACATCACCTACAAATTCTCCGCCGGGCAGAACATCCTGCCGGCCTATCTGCTCTCGAAGGAGATCGAGGACGAAATCCGGGGCGCGGTGCGCCAGACGGCCGGATCGTCCTATCTCGCGCTGTCGCCCGACGCGCATCGCGGCATCATCGCTTCGATGAAGCAGACCATCGGCGATCTCGCGGCCCACAGCGTGCGGCCGGTGCTGATGGCTCCGATGGACATCCGGCGCTTCACCCGCAAGGTCATCGAGCGCGATTTCGGCGAGCTGCCGGTGCTGTCCTATCAGGAGCTCGCGCCCTCGGCGAACATCCAGCCGCTCGACCGCATCCGGTTGAAGAAGTGAATGACCGTCGCCGCGCCTGAGCGTCCGGCCTTTCGCGACCCGGTGCTGCATGTCGCGGCCGTCGCCGCGGCGGCGCTGGTGCAGGCCGTGCTTTTCGATTCCTCGCCATTCGCGCGCGCCTGCGCCGCCGCCTTCGTCGCGGCCGTGCCGCTGCTGATCGCGATGCGGCGTCGCCCGACGCCGCTCGTTCTCGCGACCGGGTTGTTGCTGATCGCTTCGGCCGCCGACCGCGTGTTCATCCCCTTCGCGTCGTCGTCGGGCACGTTGATGGAGACCGTCGGGGCGGTTCCGATATGGGCGCTCGCGGTCCAGTGCATCTTTTTCGGAAGGCTGCTCGACCCGCGCGAGGGCGATGCCGCCGCCGCGCCGACGGTGTTTTTTGCCTCCTGCGTGTTCTACGGCATGGGAGGCGTGCTCCTGCTCGAAGCGATGCTCGCGGCCGGCGCGGCGGGGCACGTCGGAGCCGGAAGCGTGGTTCTGCACGCCTTCGCCGCCGAGACGGGCGTTCATGTCGTGATCTTGGTGCTGTGGGCGGGGCTGAGCGTGCGCGCCGCCGGCCTCTATGCGCGCCTCTCGCGGCCCGGAGCGAGCCGCAGCGCTTCTTCGACGGTCGAGCGGGACTTGATCGAAGCCCTGTCGCGGTTGCTGCCGATGCTCGGCTTTCTGGGCACCGTGATCGGCTTGGCCGGAGCGGTGGCCGCGATGGGAGCCGGGCTCGAAACCGGAGGGTTCGGCCGCTCGTCCTTGGACGGGTTGTTCCGCAGCTTGGCGGTGAAGTTCGAGACCTCGCTGCTCGGCATCGCCGCCGCGGTGGTGATGGGATGGGCGACGGCGCTGATCGATGCGCGCGCTTCGCACGGACGCGATGATCCGGCCGGCCCGCGCTGACCGGGCCCCCCGACGCGGAGGACACGGGGGCTCGTTCTTCCTCGGCGACCTGTTTCTGAACGTCGCCGTCATCGTCATCTTCGTGATCGCGGCGGCGGCCGTCGACATGCGCCCGGCATCGGAGCCCCGCCCGGATGCATCCGGCGCGGCGTTTCTGGTCTGCCGGGGGACGGTCGCGATGCAGGACGGATCGCGCATCGCGGCCAATGCCTTGTCGGGGTCCGACTTCGGTCGGGCCGGGCTCGCGGCCGATCCGACGGGCGTCCCGTTGATCCGCATCGGGGAGGGCGGCGACACGTCTGCTTTCCTGCTTGCGACGCATCTCGCCCGCCTCGGCCGAACCCGCGTCGTCTTCGCCGAGGGACGGTGCCCGGCCGATTTGGCGGAGGCCCGGTCATGAAGGACACCGACGGCATCTTCGCCGCCGATCTCGCCTCGAACTTGCTCGTCGTGTTCTTGCTGGTGCTCGCCGTGCTGCCTTATGCGACGCAGCCTTCGACGCCGGAGAAAGAGCCCGACGTGCGGCGCTTGCTGACCGGGCGGGCTTTCGTCGAGGCGCTGCATGATCGGGCGACCGGCGCGCGCGGGCCGGAGGCCTTCGTCGAGATCGGGCGCGGCACGACCGGGTGCGTGAAGGCCGGCGGTGCCGACCGCATCGAGGTGGTGCTCGATCCGCCCGCAATGATGCGGATGCTGCGGGCGGGTTGCCCGAGCGGCGCGGAGACACGGGTGATGATCGTGCCCGCATCGCTCAAAGGTCCTGACGGGGATTGGAGCCCGGCGATGAAAGGCCTGTTCGCCGCGCCCGGCGGTCTCGACCGGTTTCGGGACGAATTGCTGCGCCTGCTGGAGCGCGGCGCGGAGCCGAGCACGGATGTGCCGCAGACGTTTTCGGCCTCGCTCGCGGCACTTCGGGACGGGTTGATGCGGTGGCGGGACTTTGTAACCGCGATGCTCGCCCTTATGCTCTTTTTCGGTTGGGCGAAGCCCGCCTATGAACGTCGCCGGGGACCGCACGCATGAGCAACGACACGCTTTCGATCCGTTCGACGGTGCCTGCGCCCAAGGTGCAGGAATTGCGCAGCGCCAATGATGCATCCGTCGTGGACGGCCCGAAAGACAAGCTGCGCCTGAACGAAAGCGTCGCCGACGAGACGGCGGCATTCGAGGCGGATTTGAACAAGCGGTCGATCATGACCAAGAGCGCCGACAAGGGCGGCGGCGCGCTTTCAGCAGCGGCGGAGTTCGAGCAGAAATCGCCTTACGGCGGCTTCTGAGCCTCAGCCCCGGAAAAGCGCCGTCAGCGCGGAGCGGACGTCGTCGTCCATGCGGATGTCCTGCGTCAGGAGGGCGGCTGCGTCGGCGAAGGCCCGCGCATCGTCCGGAGATGAAGCGAGCATCGCGCGCGAGAGCGCATCGAGCAATTCAGCCTTGGTCTGCTCCAGCATGCGCGGTTGCAGCAACTCCGGATCGAGATCGTCGGGCGCCGTCAGCAGCGGAATGCGCTCGTCGAGGGTGGGCGGCCTGAGGATTTCATCCAACGGCGTGGGCTTGGACGAGAATTCCGGCTTGAGCTCGCCCTCGACCGGAAGATGGGTCTCGTCGATCCGCCGCCAGCGGGAGATGTTTTCGACGCCGACATCGAAGCCGCGGATCTTCATGCGTCGCCTGCCGCCAAAATCGCCAAGAAGACCTCCTGCAGGCGGGCATTGGCCTTGTTGGCCATGTCGCCGTGCTTGTTGCGCTCGGATTCGACCCTGTTGAGCTTGTTGGTCATCAACTCGACTTGGTTCGACATGATCTGAATCTTGTCGGTCAAAACGGTGCCGAAGCCGTCCCATTGGCTCTTCTTGAAGGAATTGAGCGCTGCGGGATCGGCGTCGTTGATCATGTTGAAGGTCGGACGATCCCACCCGTAGGACTTTTCCAAGGGGTGGAGGGCCGTGCTCGACCAGTCGTCGAACATGTTGACGGCCTTTTGCGAGCGCTCGTCGAGTTCGGCATAGGTCGAGGTGACCGTGGTGCCCGTGATGTTCTGCGCGGGCTTCGTGGCGGTGAGGTTCGTGCCGATGGCGACCGAGGTGTTGTTGACCAGCGTCTGCATGGTCAAATAGGTCTCCATCAGCGCGCGGAGTTGATTGATCTCCTCGCTCATCGCCTTCACCTCATAGGCCTTGCGGGCGTTGGTGAGGAACTGAACCTGAGCGACGAGCGACGCGACGCTGAGCTTGCCTTGCGTCTTCGCGGCATTGTCTTCGACGAGCGCGCGGATCTTGGCGTTGATGTCCGCGATGCCCTGTTCGAAGGAAATGATCGAACGGCTTGCGGTGTTCAGCATCGTGCCGCCGTCGAGACTGACGACGTTCTTGATCCGATTGGTCTTCTCGGCGGTTTCGGCGGCAACCGAGGCGAAAGCGAAGGCGAGGTCGTAGCGCTTCTGGATGTCCTCGATCGCCGTCTTGATCTGCGTGAGGTCGAAGACGGCTTGGGATTCGATGCCGGTCTTGATGAGCGCGACGCCGGATTTGAAGTAGCCGATCTGCTCGTCGGTGAGTGTGGACCCGGTGGCGACGAACGCGTCCGAAGTTTCGGTGCACAGCGTCAGCAGATCGGTGCGGACGGCATCCGAAGTCTGGGTGCCCCACGGCGCGAGATTGAAGCGGCGGCCGACGCCGCTCGTCGAATCCTTGAATGCCGTGGTGCCGGCGATCGCGGCCTGATCGTCGAGGCCAAGCGCGGTGAGATCGGCCCGGCTCATCAGATCGACCGTCAGGACCTTCGTGCCGTCGGACGCCAGTACGGCCGTGAGTGTGGAGCCGTAGGCATAGGCGCCTGCGCCGAGCACGAGGACCGGGGGCGTGCCGACGCCGTGCGTGCGGACATATTCGACCTGCCAACCGGAGTGCCAATCGACGAAGTCCGCCATCACGGAGGGGTCGGTCGGGTCTTTCGCGTAGCCGGTCGGGACGGCGTAGGTGCCGGACATGGTCAAGGCGGCGACGGACGAATCCCGTACGGGGAACAGGGACTTCGCATCGCTCGCGACTACGGCCGACGGCGTCGCGCCCGCAGAGGCGGCGAGAACCGTGTAGGGATGCTCTTCTTCGACGAGCGGGGAGGCGGGCGCGACGTTGCGCGGCATGCCGGCGGACAGCGCGAGTTGGTCCCAGAAGGTGGACATCGCCGCGCTTATCCTGCCCGCAGAATGTTTTGCAGCGTGTCGAACATTTTGCTGACGGCGTTGTTGGCCAATTCGAAATGCCGGGTCTTTTCCTTGTCGGTCGAGTTGATCTTGTTTTGAACGAGCTGCGAGTCCTGCTGAATGATGGACGTACGGTCGCTGATCTTCTGCGTGTACTGGTCCCACGTGTTGGACAGCAGGGTCTTGCTGGTCGTGAACATGTAATAAAGCCGGTCGGTGCTGTCGCGCCGGATGTAGATGTAATCGTTGAAATAGGTGTTGCTGTAGCCGGTCGGGTTGCCCGTCACCCCGTCCGCGCTGCTGAAATCCATGCCCGTATGCAGCATGTCGAGCGTGGGACGATCCCCCAGCGAGCGCAGCGTTTCGATGGGATGTTTGATGCGGTCGACCTGGTCCGACCACATCGAGATCGCCAAGCGCTCCTTTTCCGAAAATTTGAAGAGATCATCCTGGCCCATGCCGAGCAGGGAAATCCGCTCGTCGGACTTCGTGCCGAACATTGCACGCGTCGTCTGGATCATCTGCTTCATGTAGGAAATGTCCTGCATGTAGCGGTTTTGCTGTTGAATTTCTTCGGTGTTCTGATCGGACACCGTCTCCTTTTGGAGATTGTAGGCCATCTGCAGCAGAAAGATGATCCGAGGAACGTCGATGGCGCGGGAGCGTACGCCGCTCGCATTGCCGAGATAGATCTTCAGATTGTCGACTAGCAGAAGCTGGTTTTCTTTTTTGACGAAGATGTCGTAGCCGCTGATGATCGTCGCATTGTCGTCGAGCGAAACGACGTTTTTGTTGAGAAGGCGGCTGGGGACGGTATTGACGGTTACCGTCGCGTCGACGTCGTCGTCGATGTAGATGCTTTTCGTCTTCGAGATGACTTCGGTCGTCTTTCCGACCGCGAAGGCGCAAATGCGGTCGAAGCGAAGCTTGATGGCTTCGCAGGCATCGATCATCGCCTGTTCGTTGAACACGCCGTTGGCGTTCAGGCGCGTCTTCACGTTCTCGAGTTGCTGCTTGAACAGGCTCTTCACGTCTTCCGACGGCCGCGTGGTGCCGGCGGTGTCGGTGATGGCCGCGAATGCGGTGATCTTCGCGATATATTCGTCGTCGACGCGAGCGATGAGCACGTCTCGGGTGGTGTCGACGTCGGCTCGCCCGAGCGACGTCGCGGTGCTCACCGGCAGATAGCCCAGCTTCGTCGCCATGCCCGTGGTCTTCGTGAACCAGGCGGGGATTTGGGCGAGGCGGATCTGCGTTTCCTTCGACATGAGGGCCACCGCATTGGCGGTGAGGTCCTCGACGACGTGGATCTTCTCGCCGAAGAGCGAGGCTTCCGAACCGCTGTAGCTCTGTGCGGCGAGGAAGACGGAGATGCTGCGGCCCTCGACGGGCCCCAGCGTGAGCCAGCCCGCTTTCGAAGTACCGTCGGCTTCGGTGAAGGAGGTGCCGTTCTTCTTGATGTATTCGACCTGAAACGTGCTGTGCCATTTCAGAAATTCGTTGGGATCGAGCGATTCCTTCGCCGTGTCGTATGCCGCCGGATATTGCGAGGAGGCAAAGGTCTGGACCGGGAAGACCTTGACGGAATCCGCCAATCCGTCGGCCGAGACCGCGCCCGCGACGCCGCCCGACATCTGCGTGTAGGGCTGTTCGCGGGTCGTCGCGCGTGCCGTGTCCCCGTCGCGTGGACGCACGCCGACGATGGGATCCGTGAAGGTGGTCCAACTGACGGTCATCGCGCGGTCCTCAGAGCCTCAGCACCGTGCGCCGGACATGGTCATCCTCGTCGTCCGCCGGGCTGTCCGCAGAGCCGGCCGAACGGCGGGAGGCGGAGCGCTTGGCGGGACCGGGATCCTTGCCGTCGGCGATGAGCTTGGCGCGCACGAGGCTGTCGACGTGGTCGGTCAGGAGGTCGATGCGGGCCGCGATGTCTTCGATCGTCGCGCAGTGCTCGAAGCCTTCGAGGAGCTTCCGCGCGGTCGGGTCGTTTTCGACGAGGGGCGTCGCGGCGATCCGGCGGATCAGCGCATCCATCGTGGAAAACGTCTCGAACCAACGCCGCGCCGAGGGGTCGGGATGCGCTGAGACGATCTTCTCGGCTTCACGCCAGACGTCGTCGAGGGTGTGGTTCAACGCAACGCATCCTCGGAAGAAAACGCCCGAACCCATCGGACGAACATGCAGAAAGACTACAGAAAACGGCGGCGGCCGACAATGCCGGTGCGGCTCGCGAAGTCGCGCTTCCGCACCATGACAATCGATCCATGTCGGTGCGGAAACCCATGCTGAACGCAGACGCCCTTTTTCGGTACTTCGACTGGGCGAGATGCTTGGTCCGTCGACGTCGGATCGGGAAAAAATTGCTGCAGAATCTCGTCCGATTTGAAATAGTGCGCGCTCCGGAGTCCCGCGCCGCATGTCCAACGAGATTCTCCTTAAAGTTCTGAGCGGTCTGCAGTCGGGAGCCGAAGTCGTCCTCGAAGCGGGGACTTACGTCGTCGGCTCCGGACCGGAGGACGATCTCCAGCTTCGCGACGCGAGCCTGAAGGCGCAGCACGCGCGTTTGCGCATCTCCGGCGAGGTCGCCGAAATCAAGGCCGATGCGGGCGACATCCTGTTCGCGACGGGCGTCAAGCTCGAGGCGGGCGACGAGCGGTGGGTGCAGCTGGAGCCGCTGTCCGTCCTCGTCGTCGGCACGACGCGGCTGTCCGTCGGGCCGAAGGCCGCCAATTGGGCGACGATCACCGAGGACGCGGAGTTCCGGAAGGAAGCCCAGCCGGACGCCGTCGACCGGACGCCTGCGGGAGCGCCCGCGATGGCGGCCGGCGGGGCGATCGAGCGGCTGTTCTCCCGTCCGTCGCTGCGTTTCGCGATGCCCGCCGCAACGGCGGCGGCGCGCGCTTGGACGACGCATCCGCGCGTGGCGTCGGCCTGCGCGGCGGCCGCCGCGGTGCTTCTCGTCGTGCTGCCGCTGATGCAGCTCGGCGGCTCCGACGCCGTCGACATGAGCCGGCGCGACCCCAAGGCCGACCGGCTCGCCGTGGAACGCGCGGTCGCGGCATTGCCCTTCGCCGACAAGGTGCGCGTGCAGCAGGAAGTCGACGGGCAAATCTTCGTCAAAGGCATCATCAAGGACGGCGCGGAACGCCGCGCGGTGCTCAACGCGCTCGAAGTGACGCGCGTGCCCTTCCGGCCGCGGTTGGCGACGGCCGACTACATCATGGCGGAAGCCAAGAACCTGCTCGGCGACAACGCGGCGCGAGTGCGCACGGTGCTGCGCGACGACGGCGTGCTGGCGCTCAACGGCATCGTCATCGACCCGAAGGAATCGGCCAAGCTGGTCGACCTGTTCAAGAACCAACTCGTCGGACCGACCGACATCGATGCGACGAAGCTCAAGAACGGCAAGGACCTCCTCGTCGAAATCGTCCGCATGGCCCGCGACGAAGGCATCGGGGCGAACGTCATCTTCGCGCTGGTCGGCAATTCCTACGTCGAGGCGACGGGCGCCGTGCTCGCGTCGCAGACGGCGGCGTGGGTCGCCACGCTGGTCAATTACGGCGACCTGTTCGCCGACAAGATTCCGCTGCGCTCGCTCGTCAGGCTCGCCGAGGCGAACGGAACGGCGCGTGCCGGCGAGGGCCCCGTGCAGGCGGTCGTGGTGGGCGGCGCGTCCGACATCGACGGACGTCGTCTCGATCTTCAACGTCTGCGCTCCGGCCGCTCGCCTGCGGGCGAAATCTTCGCGGGAGAAATGTCGGCCGAGGAGCGGGCGGCCATCCCGCCCGCGCCGAAGGTGGGCGACCGCCCGCAGGCGGCCGACGGGCGACTGCCCGACGGCAACGCCGAATTTTCCGGAGACGGGCGGCGACCGCTCGCCCGAAACGCCCCGCGCGGCGGCCCGACGGTGGCCGATCCGCATCGCGTGATCGACCGCTGGGCCTCCGGCGCACAGCCTGCCGACCGGCAGGAACGCAGGATCTTCGAGGCGTTGGACAAGCTGGCGGGAACGCAGAACGCCGGGGCTGCTCCTGCGCCGGCGGGCGACGACGGCAAGTCGCTTCGCCGTTACCTTCTCGCCGGCGGCGGAGGCGACAGGCCTTTCGCGGTTTGCACGGCCGATCAACCGGCCGATGCGCCCGCCATGTTTCGCGGACTGGCCTGGTTGGAGCTGCTGAGCACGATCGACGGTCTGTCCGTCACGGCGATGGACCGGGCGACGCAGCTGCTGGTGTCCGAAATCATGCTGAGCCCCGCCCTGTTGGGCGATTGCTTGAGGCGGCTTCCCGACCAGAGCCTTGCGGCCCGGTTCCGCAAATCCGTGTTCGTGGAAGAGGTCTCCGCCAATCCGGATTTCGTGCTTTATCTCGCGCGTGACGTGGCCCAATCGCCGCTGCGGCTGACCGGGGCCGATACCGGACGCAACGGCTATGTCGTCGATGCGACCGGGCGGTTTCTTCGCGCGGGCAGCTCCATCGACCTTTATTCCAAGGTCTGGGCCATCGGCGAGCGCGGCGTCGTCGTGGAAACGGCGAAGGGCGTTGAACTCGTGCCGTTCGACCGCAGCATCGCCTGGATCACGCGGCCCGATCTCGACAGGGGCGTCGATCGCCCGCCCGGCGGACGCTGAGGACCCATGGTCACCTCGGTCACCCCGGATTTCGCCCGCGTCTCCACGGTCGCCCTCGCGTCCCCGCAAGGTGCGGTCGAGGCCGAGGCGTTGGGCCGCTACGGGGGCGAGGAAGTTCGGGTGGCGAGCGAGAGCGAGAAACTCGCGAACGCCTCCGAAGAGATCGGCATGTCCCAAGCCCATCGGGCGGACAAGAAGACGTTGCAGCAACGCGAGATCCGGCAAGGCCGTGCCGCGAACGTCGAGGCGCTCGCCCGCATCAGCGAATATATCGACCGCCTGCCCGACATGCCCGACGACGCCAAGCTGAAGAGCTTGGTGGAGGAACTTGCGAGCTATTTCGAACGCAGCGGCGAGGGCGGCGGCCCGCCCACGAAGGGCGACGTGCTGGCGGCCCTGCAGCGCTTCGATCCCGATCCGACCCATCAATTCGCGGCGCTCGAGATCGTGGCCGAGTATTTCGCCGGGGTGGACGCTTCGCTCGAAGCGGCGCTCGACGATGCCAAGCTCGAATTCGAGCGCGAAGATCTCGCACGCGAGGTGCGTGCAGGCTTCGCCGTGGCGAAGCTCGCGCATGAGGCGTCGCAGACGCTCGAAACCGACCCCGCCGTCGTTCGGGACA
The DNA here is from genome assembly GCA_027489535.1 of Hyphomicrobiales bacterium. Taxonomy (GTDB): domain Bacteria; phylum Pseudomonadota; class Alphaproteobacteria; order Rhizobiales; family Beijerinckiaceae; genus JAIXZO01. Next base: position 357,814 of record JAIXZO010000022.1, on the reverse strand, counting down.
CGTATCGCCGCATGCTGCGCGAGCAGAAGAACATGGGGCAGTTGTTCGACGATCTCTGCGGCTTCGACGTGTTGAAGAGCTTCGAGGAGATCGTCGGGCTGTTTTTGGAGGCGGCCGGGCGCGACCTCGGCAGCGCCGGACCTTCGACGGACGTGCGGTTTTTGGAACTCGTGCTCGTGGAACTCGGTAAGCTGAAACGGGTCAACACGGTTTTTCGATTGTCCGGACAGCAGATCGAAAAAGCCAACCGCCTGATTCCGGCGCAGGAGCGTCTGCCGCTCACGCCGGAGGGACTGACGAGCCGCTTGCTGCATTTCTGCACCAAGAGCGCGCCCAGCACGGCGGACGCCATGGGGGTGTTGGAGGGTTACGGCAATGCGCCCGTCGACGTGCTGCTGCATCTCGGCAATGCGGTCAAAACGCTCTACGACCAAGTTCCCGACGACGTCCTGCCGCGCCCCGCCGCGCGGGACATGCAGAACGGCGCGCTGCTCGGCTGGCTGACGACGCTGGCCGAGCGCGAAGACGCCGAATTCGGCAAGGCTTGAGGAAGGGACGCGGGCCATGGATACGCGGGCGCGAAACGCCGTCGACGATTTCGGCCGAATGATCGGCGTGCCGGCACAATTCGACCCGCAGGGGCGTTCGTCTTTCGAGTTCTCGGAGTCCGGTCGATTGACCTTCACCGAGTCGACCGACGGGCGTGACCTCGTCGTCACGCTCAGCTTCGCGGTGCCCTCCGCGGCGCGCATCGCCAAGCTGCTGTTGTCGAATGCCGGTTATGACCCCGCCTCGCGTATGGTCCTCGGCGTCGGGGCCGTCGACGAAGGCCGGGTGGTGCTCGCCGTGCGGCGGCCGCAGGCCGGGCTGAACATGCAGGCGCTTGCGGCCTGTTTCGACTTTCTCAAGGCCAAGAAGCGGCTGATCGCCTGATCGACGCCGGCCCGTCCGGCGTCCAACCACGGAAACGACGATGACCCTCGACGCTCCTTCCGGCACTGCCGGACCGTTCGACCCCGGCAGCCTGATCGAGGCGCGGGAAATGCGCGAATTGGTGGATGCCGGCTTTCTGGCGGCCTCGCGCAATCTCGTTCCCGCCGCCGTGGACATCTTTCAAGCGGTGATCGCCGCGCGGCCGAACCTGACCGCCGGCTATGTCGGGCTGGCCTATACGATGCTCGGTGCAGGGCGCCCCGATCAGGCCTTGGAGGCGCTGCGCGACGCGCCGTACGGCTTCGATGCCGACCTCTTCCGGGGCATGGCGCTGCTCAACACCGGGGAAACGGCGAAGGGCCGAAAGATCCTCGAACACGTCGCCAAGTTTTCCGACCAGGAGAGCTTCGCTTCCGTGGCAAAAACACTGTTGGCCGAACAACCGACTGCCTGACGCAAGCGCCTGCCGCGCCGATTGCAGCAATCGAGATCGACAAACCGGGTACAGGGGCGCCGATCAGGTAAAGTCGCAATGAAATCATTGCGTCAACAAGGGCGCAGGTTATACTTCCTGCGGTCTTTTCGTTCGGGGGCGAAGCATTCTCCATGGTGCCTGCAGGAGTGGGGGCGGTCGTCCTCGAACAGACCGGATCGACGACGTTTCCTTCCGCAGGGAACGCGCGCGTGTTTCCTGCCGAGAAGGTTGCCGCGTTCCGCGGCGTGCTGGACGAAGCGCGCATGCATGTTCAGCCCGCACAGTTCGTCGTGCCGGCTCCGACGGCGGATCCGCTGCGCGTCAATCCCACGACGACGGTGTCGGACGTCGAATCCCGTCGCGAGACCATCAAGGCGCTTGAACTCGAGCCGTCCGCCGTCGTGAAGCCCGCGACCGAGGGCGACGCCATTCTCTCCGGGTTGAAGAAGCTGCAAGGCGAATTCAACGGCAAGCAGGAGGCGCTCGTTCGCGACATGGCCGTGACCGGGACCTCGTCCGCATCCCTGCTGAAGCTGCAGATGGACATGGTGCAGTACACGCTGATGATCGACGTCGCTTCCAAGATCACCGGAAAGATGACCCAAGCGATCGACTCGCTGACCAAAGGCCAGTGATGCGTTCCTCGTCCACGGCTTTTCGCGGCGTCGTCGCCGCTCTGCTCGTTCTGCTCGTCGCCGCCTGCGGCAAGCAGGACATGTATACGGGGTTGAGCGAGGTCGAGGCGAACGAGATCACCGCCACGCTGCTCAGCAACGGCATCAAGGCCACCAAGAGCGTCGTGGGCGACAAGGGCAGCACCGTTTCGGTGGACCCGGACCAATTCATGCTTGCCGTAAAGGTGCTGCGTGACGCCGGCCTGCCGCGCCCGGCCAAGGAAGACCTCGGCGTCATCTTCAAGAAATCCGGCATCACTTCGACGCCGTTCGAGGAGCGCGTGCGCTTCTCCTACGGGTTGAGCCAAGAAATCGAGAAAACGCTGAACGCCATCGACGGCGTGATCGTGTCGCGCGTGCATCTCGTGCTTCCCGAGCAACCGGAATTCGGCAAGGCGGTTCTGCCGTCCTCCGCCTCGGTGTTCATCAAGTACCGGACGGGAACCGACATCGAATTCCTGACCCCGCAAATCCGGCGTTTGGTGTCCAACGCCATCGAGGGGCTCAATTACGCCGCCGTGAACATCACGACCGTGGAAGCGCAGTCTTCGACGGCCTTGTTCCGGGCCGATCCCTCGGCCGGAGCCTCGTTGCGCGACGACCGCTCGGCCATGCAGCGTTTCCTGTCCGATTGGCGCAATCTGGCGCTGGCCTTCTTCGTTCTCGCCGGAGCCGGTGCGGGCGGCTTTGCGGGCTGGCGGAAATATGTCGCCGCGAAGGACGAGGCGGGTTCGCGGACGGCATCCGACGACGCAGGCCGGTCCTGAGCGCCGTCCTGCATCGCTTCGAAACACGCCCGGCGAGCGTCGACCCGGACGCGCTGACGGCCTTGTGCGGATTTCTCGCCGAACCCTTGAAGGCCTTCGACCCGCAGGCGGTCGAGGACGTGCTGGCGGGAGCCGGTCTGGACCGTGCCGCGACCGAGGTGTCCGGCCTCGCGCCCTATGTCGACCGCGTTCTGTTCGACTATGCATCCGAGCGGCTTTCGCGCTGCTCCGAACGGGAATGGCACGCGGCCTTGATCGACGCGGAGGCGGTAAAGCGGGCGCGGGTCATCGCCCTCGCGCCGGCGGCGACGCGCGACGCCTTCGCGCGCTGTGCCGGGGCGGCTGCCCTGCATGTGCCGCTGGCGCGCAACCTCACCAAGGCTGCCTCAGACCGCATCCGCGCGGTGCTGGGCGCGGAGGCCGCGGACGTAGCCTTCGGCGAGGCGCAGTTTCTCTATGCGGACCTCGCCGGCATCGACGATGCGGAGAAGGTCTATGCAGCCTTCGCCGCCACCGACGACGCGGACGCCGAACGGCGCTTCGTCGGTTTCGGTCGAGCCATCGTCCGCGCCTTGCTGAATGCGGAAAGCCCCTTGTGGGCGACGGTTTTCGAGCTGCGCGCGGGCAAGGCGTCGTATCCCTCGGTCCGCCTGCTTCCCGCTCATCGCACGCTTCTTTTCAAGCTATGGGACCGCAAATGTCGGAAATGGCCGATTTCCTGAGCGTCGAGGCGTTCGGCTTCGCGTGGGACGAACGCCGACGCGTCATCAAGGCCGAATCCGTATCGGCGGTGGAGGCGGCCGCCGCCATCGTGCGGACGGCGGAGCTTCGCGCCGCGCGCATTCTGCAGGATGCGGAGCAGGTGTATCGCGACCGGCATCGCGAGGGCTATGAGACCGGCATGGCGGACGCGAAGCAGGCCGCATTGGAGCGGGTTCTCGCCGAGACGTCCGAGATCGACGCCCATTTCCGTTCCATCGAGGATTCGCTTGCGGACATGATGGCCGCCACGCTGCGCCGGCTCGTGGGCGACTTCACCGAAGACGACAAGGTGCGCATCACCGTGCAGGGCGCCTTGCAGAAATTCCGGCGGACGACGTCGGTGCGCATCTCGCTCCATCCCGACGCGCCGGCGCGCAAGGAGGAGATCGAGGCGGTGGTGCGCGCGATGGTGCCGTCGCTGCAGTTCATCGACTTCATCGACGACCCGTCGCTGCCGCCCGAAGACGTGCTGGTCGAAACGCCGATCGGCCGGGTGCAGACCTGTCTCGACAAGGAGATCGAGCTGATCGGGCGTGCTTTGGCTGGCGAAGCCGCGGGCGCGAATTCGCGGGACTGAAGGCGGAGACCGAAGGGTCAGGCCGCAAGGGTCAGGCCGAAAGGGTCAGCGCGGGTCGACGGAGTGGATCGGCGTCCAGAACTCTTCGGGGGAGAACAGGCCCGCCGAGAAGCGGCAGACGATGAATTTCGGGTCGCATTCCAGGACTTTGACCGTGATGCCGACCTCGATGGGCTTGCATTCTTCCGGCCCGGGCAGCGTGCCGATGCCGTCGAAATAAAAATCGAGATAGCGCCCGAGCGCCGCCGACGTCGTGCAGCCCAAGCCGCGCTTGGCGATGAGCGGACGGACGACGCCGCCGAGCGTGGTGAGGGCCACGAAACGCTGCCGCCGCTTGGGCCGCTCCACCGCTTCCAGCGCGCCGCGATCGACGCGGGCGATTTCGAGGCGTTCCGCGTCGATCTGGATCAGGGGCTTGCCTGCCTGCGCGGGGGATACGCCGGCCATGGCCGCGACGGCGACCGCAACGGCGGCGAGCAACGAGGCGCGCCGTTGCGGAAAGCGATGCCGCTCGGCAGGGAGGTCGGGGGACGGCGCGTCGGTTGCCGGCATGGTCGGGGGCTCGCGGCGAGTGAGATGTTGGTGGGACTGATGCGGGGACCGCCGACGGCTCAATCGACGTCCCTTGTTCCGAAGTCGACGTGCTGAGTGATCGGGCCGTTCATTCCGCCCTGTCAAGTCGGGCGAAGGTCTTTGACGGCTCCTGCATTTGTCCGCATCATCGAACGGGAGCGCCGCGACTGCCGTCGCCGTCAGACGACTTCTGCACATCGCCCGAGGATCGAATGGGAATCAACGAGGGAGCACGCGCTCTGATCGTCCGTCTGGGACGCATTTTGGGCGTGCCGGGGCTTGAGCCCGATGCGGACGGGGGATGCTCTTGGGTCCGTGCGGGGATGCCGACGATCAATTTCGCGGCATCGGCGGACGACGACGTGGTGCGGCTGTATTGCGACCTCGGGGTGCCGGCCGCAGGCGGCGCGATCTACGAACAGCTTCTCAAGGCCAATGCCGTCGCGAGGGCGTCCGGGCGTCCGACGCTGGGGCTGACGGGAGACGAGCCGCCGCATGTCATGCTCGTCGGCGTGATCGAGGCCGGTGATCAAGACGTTGCCACGACCTACGACATCTTTTCCGAAACGCTGGTCGAGTGGACTGCAATCGTCTCCGGGATCGATCATGACGACGACGACATGGAGACGGGCGTGCGTCCGGGCGTTGAAGACGTCAATCTCATGATCAGAGCCTGACGACTTTGAATGTGTGTTCAGCGACCGCGCGCGAGTGACTTCGGAGGTCGCTTCGGCTAGAAAATGAAGGTCTATGAAGCGCGAGGGTGCGTTTTGACTTTCATCGATTCGCAGAAATCTTCGACACGTGCGCAGCCGCTTGCGGAGGGCGTGCAGCCGGTCGGCGGGAGCGCTTCGCAGAAGATCGACGCCGGGACGCATGCGATCGCGAACGGTGCGCAGGCGGGCGTGCAGCCGGTCCTGCTCGCGGCCGAGGACGTCCGCTCGGCCCGCGCGAGTTCCTCGGCGGAATGGCGACCCGTGGATGCCGCGGACATCGCCGGCATCTCGCCGATGCCGACCCGCGCGGGACTGATCGAGACGGCGGGCCGGCCCAAGACCTTTCTGTGGATCTTCAACCGCTCGAAGCCCTACCGCGAGGTGCTGGCCCGGCTCGACGACCATCATGCCGCCCTCGCCAAGCCCTATGACAGGAACCCGACCGACTACTACCGGGACCTGCGAACCTCGCTGGTGAATCTGCAAACGGCGGCCGAGGCCTATGTCGCGCCCGGCGGAAACCGGACCCGCAGGAACGACATCAGGCCGATCCTCAAGGAAGCCAGAACCCAGATCGCGCGGATCGACGAATTGCTGGCCGACCATGTCGGCAAAGCGGATTGGCCGGAGCGCAAGCACCCGGCCGAGATCCTTGAAAAGCGGATGATGGGCATCCTGCCCCGCGAGATCATGACGATCGAGCCCTATGAGGCGATGGGTCTCGACGTCGAAGACGCTCGCCATCTGATCGGCGAGGGGATTTCGCCAGAGCGGTTCGGGGAGATGCGTGCGCTGGCCACGTCGGATGCCGAGGCCCTGCTCGTCTTGTCTCAGGGATTAACGAAGGCGGATCTCCAACCCTATCTGCATCTGCCGCTCGGCGACGAAACGCCGCTTCTGATCGCCGCCGATCTGGCGACAAACAAAGTCGCCCCGGACGTCGCCGAGAAGTACCTGAACATTGCGGAGACGTCCCTCAACGGTGCAATGCTTGCGATCAAGAACGTGCCGCTCGAACTCGCGGCGCTCTACAAGGACTACAAGCTGAAGCCGGTGGATGCCGCGCTCGTCGGCGACCTTACGCCTCCCAATCTGAGGGGTGCCAGCGTGCTCGGCGCGGGCAACCTCAACAAAGTTTACGACGTCGCATACCGTCTCCCGAACGGGGCGATCGTCCGAGGCGTCTACAAGCCTTTGCAGGCTGTGACCGGACATACGATCGAATTCGGCGGGGCGTCGGAAGCGAGCGGCGTCGATATCAGGAATCCGCAGACGGCGATGCGGAACTTGGCCACCAGTGCCGTCGCCGATCTTTTCGGATTTGAAGTCGTGCCCCGGACCGAGATCGCGCACACTCGTCGCACCAAGAACGGCGTGACCCGCGGAGAACTCGGCCTGTTCATGACCAAGGCCGAAGGCCGGCCGGCCCAAGACATGCCGCGCGGCGTGACCCGGAACGGCGAAGTCCTCAAGGAAGTCATGAAGCTGCAACTGCTCGATCATGTGACGGGGCAGGTCGACCGGCATTGGAACAACTATTTCGTTGCGGTTCGACCGGACGGCAGCGCAACCGTGACCGGCATCGACAATGACCAATGTTTCGGCAACAGGCTTCTGAATCCTGAAGATATTGCGGTGAGCAGTCCGCTTGGCCGCGTCCTGACCGAGACCGGCGGCGTTACGTCCGCGTTCCGCGGAACCCGGCTGCCGCCCGTGGTGGACAGCGAGGCCCTGTTTGCCGTGATGAACGTCACTCCGGACGATCTGCGCGCGGCGATCGGGGAGATGCTCTTGCCATCCGAAGTGGAAGCGGCAGTGTCGCGGCTCGTCGGGCTGCAGGCTCATCTCGGCGAACTGCAGCGCGCGGGTCGCGTGATCGACGAAGATCGGTGGGACGCGCCCGCCGTTCGCCGCCTCTTGAACAAGGTAAACAGCTATGTCGGACGAGACCTCAGGTAACGAGCCGTCGCTCGGCGAAGGCTTCGTCTTCGAGGATGATGCGGCGACCGAAGACGCGGCGAATATCGAAGAATTGTTCGAGCGGAACGGGCTGCCCTTGCCGCCGCTCTCGACGGAAGAACGCGGCGCGTTTCGGCCCGCCCGCTCCGGCGCTTTCGCGACGCGCGGATTGGAGCGGTCGCTGTATGAGATCGACTCCTTCATCGCCGAGGTCGAGGCGAGGCCGGATCTCCCGCCCTATGCGGCGGCGGGTTTCGCAGGCTACGGCGTGAACAGCTGGGGCGTGCATTGCTATGCCGTGGACGAAACGCTCGCACTGTTCGTGCAGTTGCGGTGGGGCGGCGCGTATGGGGACGTCGATGCGGACCGCCGAGCCGTCGCCGAAGCTTGGCGCGACATCGCCGCGTTGCGGGAGGCCGCCCGTGCAAAGGTTGCCTCGGGCGTTCCCGCCGGCCGCCGGCTGCTGGTAGTGATCAGCGATTTCGGACGAGACTCCGGGTGGGCTTGGCTGCCGCAGTCGGGAGGCGTCGAGGCGACCGTCTTGAACGAGGGCGAAGGTCGGGCGGACATTTTCGCCGGGGCCGCCGCCGCGATCGCCGCCGGGCCGGAATCTTCATCGTGAAGGCCGACGCGGCAGCGCAGGCGCTCCTCGCCGCCGTCGCCGGGCGGCTCGGCATGGCGGAACTGAGCTGGGACGCGGACGGGCGTTGCGGTCTTCGTCTCGACGACCGTGTTCAACTCAACCTGCAGCTCGATCCCGACGGAACCCGGATGTGGCTGTTCGCCGACCTCGGGCCCGCGGCGGCCGGAGAGATCGCCTATCGCGATTTGCTTCGCGCCGATCTCCGCAGCGCGATGCTGGGAGGCCCGGTTTTCGGCCTCACGGCGCACCGACCGCCGCGTGTGACGATGACGCAGAAGCTGGACCGCCGCCGCATGGATGCGGCGACGCTCGCGGAGGCGCTGCTGCGCTTCGCGGAGGGCGCAACCGACCGGGCCGTGCGGCTCGCCGTCCCCGCCGCCGCCGTGCATGGCGGCGAATTGCTCAATCAACCGAGGGCCTGATCGCCGTGGCGAAAGACCCGAACGGACAAACGCCGAATGGCGCAGCGTAAGAAGTGAGGAATCGAAAATGGGCGTCAATCTCGGAGTCCGGGGACAGAGCAACCTTCAGGCCACGGCGGAGCTGGTGCGCCGGGACGGGCTGGCGGCGCAGGGCGGACAAAAGCCGGCCTATGAGGCCATTCGCGAATACGTTTTCGCGGGCAGGGGCACCGGGCAGCTGCGCGTCAAATACGGCAATCACGACAGGGAATTGCAGCTCGGCACCAAGGGCCTGTTCGCCCGCGGCAACCGCGACGATCTGACCGTCGAGGTGTTCAAAGACATCATCAAGGACAAGTTCGGCAGCGCGGCCGCCGAAGCCTTCGTGCAGAGATGCGCGCCGGACGGCAAGCGCAGCGGGATCAATTTGACCAAGGCGCATATGCGCGACGTGATCGAGGACATCGAGGAGGAATTCGGCGTAGCAGGCTCCGTCGCCGCCGAGATCGACCCCGCCGATTTCAACCCGGCCCCGGTGACGGAGGCACAAGTCCGTGCGGATCTGGGTGAGAATTGGAGCATGGCGGATCGGATGAATCCCCTCCAAGCCGTGACGATGAGGAAGGAGGCGGGGCTGGATACGAAGGAATATGACGGCCTCGACCTGAAAACGCCTGCGATGCTCAACAAGAGGATCGATATGACGCAGGTTCTTCCGGCGGATCTGCTACCCATGATCCCGGAGCAAGTCGGCAAGGACATCAATCGCGCGAGGGCTGTCTTCGCCGACGGGACGCTGATGACGCAGTACGGCGCAGTCGACGGCAAGCCCGACAATTACCTCGAAATGGAAACCGGCAAGTGGCTCGACTTTTTCGAAAGTGCCACGAAGACGGACCGGGCCGATCCGGATTTCAAGAACATGTTCCGGAACTTCGCCCGCAATTTCTGCCAAGCGGAGGCAGGTTTTCTCTACGAGAAAATGGCGAGGGACGCCGGCGCGAAGGGAATGACCCTCATGGACTTCATGATCAAGGGCGGTGAACCCGAAGGCAACACCAGCGTCAGAGTCGACGGCCCCGATCTCGTGATCGACCGCAGCGTCGCTTTGAAGGCGCATGTCCGAACGGCGGGTCAGGACCTTCGGACGACGATGACGGAGAGCTTCCGCCTGCCGATCGAGTCGCTGCGGCAGCCCGAGTCCACGTTCGACGCCGCGACGGCCGTCGTCGCTCCGGTGCGGACATTCCGCACGGAGTTGATTTGATGGCGCAGGACGGTGGCGTGCAACTCTATGGAGACGAAGGCTCGACCGCTTCGGGCGATGCGTTCGCCAAGCTGGCCGTCGCGCTTTTTCCCGACGCGGTCGCCCCCGAAGGGAGCGCTCCGCTCGAACTCGAAATCGAGACGGACCGATGCATGGTCCGAATGACGCCCTCCGGCGAAGATGCGGGCGGGCGGGCGTTCGTCTCGGTACGGGTCGACTTCAAAGCGGCGTCGGACCAGGCGGCGTTTGAAACGGTCGAGGCGCTGCGCCTGATGATCCGCATCCATGCGGGCCGGCCGCGCGGCGGGGAAAACTGGGAATTCGGCGTGGACGACAGGGGTACCCCGTTCTTCACGGCCGAATTTCCGGCCGAAACCATGCGCCCCGAGCGGTTCGACACGGTCATGGGCGAAGGCGCGGACCACGCGGAGCTCACCCTTCGCATGGTCCGCATGGCCAACGGGCATACGGCCGAGGCCGTGTCCGACCTGATCCATTTCCGCGGTTGAGCGGCCCCGTTCAAAAATCCATCCTGTCGCCGCGTACGGTGACGACGGCTTCGAGATAGGTGGACGGAACGATCATCGTGCCGTCGTCCGCCCGGTTGAACTCGGCGACGAGCGCGAGGAGGTCCGCTTCCAAGTCGGCCTGCTTGGCCGGGTCGAGCGCGGCGAAGGCCTTCAGCATCGGGCCGTAAAACGTGCGGAACACGTCGATCCAATGCTGCGGGGACTTGTAGCGGAAGGTGAAGCTTCGTTCCTCGGCTTCGATGGACGTGGCGACGGGACCGAACAATTCCGCGAGGCGCGTGCGGGTACCCCAGAGGGCCGGCGGCTTCACGCCCGCCGGGGGCGGCAGGTGTTTGCCGATCACCTTGAACAGCCGGCCGATGAAGCCTTCCGGCGTCCAATTGGCGAGCCCGATCTTGCCGCCGGGGCGGCAAACGCGGGCCATTTCGGCGGCGGCGCGCTCCTGATCCGGTGTGAACATCACGCCGAAGGTCGACATGACCGCGTCAAAGGTCGCATCCTCGAACGGCAGCGCCTCGGCATCGGCTTCCCGGAAGGTGACGGAGAGCCGGTCGGCCTCCGCGCGTTCGCGGCCGCGTTCCAGCAAGGCCGGGACGTAGTCGCTGGAGACGACCTCGCACCAGCGCCGCGCTGCGGCCAATGTCGCGTTGCCGTTGCCGGCGGCGACGTCGAGCACTCTCTGCCCCGCGTGCAGGTCGAGGGTTTCGCAAAGCTGTTCCCCGACGATCTGCAGGGTCGTGCCGACCACCGCGTAATCGCCCGACGACCAGGCGCCGCGCTGGCGCGCCTTCAGCTCGTCGGATCCTGAGAGGGGAGGGGTTTGGACGGCTGTTTCGGAAGCGGACTGCATCGCATGCTCCTCGAACCGACGGTGCCGATGATGATCCGCGAGCGGGCATGACCCGCTCGACAGGTCATCGTGATCCTATGCTTCCCCTACGTCAATATAGCCCGCTCGGGCAGTTCCGGCGCGGCTTGCGCGAGCGTCTCAGCCGTCCAGCTTGGCGGCGAGCCAGTGGTCGTAGAGCCGGGGCGTGCGGCTCATCCGCAAATCGGACGGGTGGAGCGCGCGCGCCAGCGACAGCCCCGCCATGGTGCGTACGCGCGACAGCGCGACATAGAGCTGGCCGGGCGCGAAAGCGCCGCTTCCGAGATCGAGCCGCACGTCGTCGAGGGTGAGGCCCTGCGCCTTGTGAATCGTGATCGCCCAAGCGGGCACGAGCGGGATCTGCTGATAGGCGCCCAGCACTTCGGTTTCGACCTGCTGCTTGCGCTCGTTCCAGACCTGCTTGACCTTCTCCCACGAGACGGCCTCGATGAGATGCGTGGTCTTGGTCCGGTCGAAGCGCACCGTCGCGCCTTTCTCCTCCAAGCCGACGACGGTGCCGAGCGAGCCGTTGATCCAGCGGGTTTGCGGATCGTTCTTGACCGCCATGACTCGGGCGCCGACGCGCAATTCGAGATGCTCGGGCACGGGAAGCCGGTCGCCCGTGACGTCGAGGGTGCCGAGCGTGCGCGCGGTCCATACAATCGGAGCGCCGGGCAGGGAGGCCATGCCCTCGCGGTTGTAGCGGTCCACCGCGTTGCGGGTGGGGGCGAGGATGAGCGGCTGGGCCTCGTCGCGATGCGGGCCGAGGCAGCGGGCGTTGAGGGAGGCGACCGCGTCGCCCGTGTTCTCGCCCGTGCGCACCGCGTTGAGCAGGTCGATGAAGTCCTTCTCGTCCTGCCTGTAGACGCGTTCGAGCGAGAAGGCGGCGGATTCGACGCGGCGCATCACATGCGCGCTGAAGGCGAATTCGGATTCGTAGCCCAAGGCCTGCAGTACCGGGCGCTGCTGCTCGTCCACCACCGGAGGCAGCTGCAGGAAATCCCCCACCATCACCACCTGCACGCCGCCGAACGGCCGGCCGTCGGCGCGGGCGGTGCGCAGGCGCGCGTCGATGGCGTCGATGATGTCGGCCCGCACCATCGAGATTTCATCGATGACGAGGCGGGTCATGTTCTTGAACAGCGGGCTCATGCCGCGCATCGGCGGCAGGTTTTCCGCGTCCAGAACCGAGATCGGCAGCTGAAAGAAGGAGTGGATGGTCTGGGCGCGTGCATTGAGCGCCGCGACGCCGGTGGGCGCGACCACGGCCTGCTTGTTGCCGCCCGCGCGCGTGCGCAGATGCCGGATCAGCGTGGTCTTGCCCGTGCCGGCGCGGCCGGTGACGAGAACGACGGGCGTACCGGTATCGAGCGCATCGAGCACGTCGCGGATGCCGGGCGAGTTCTCGAAATCCGAGGGCGCGTCCGCGGGGCGGAAGGGCTTGAGCGCGCGTTCGGTCGGCGGGGCCTTGGCGGGCTTCTTCGGCGGCTCGACGATCACGCCCTCGGCACGCAGCGAGGCGGCGAGGAGAAACAGCTTGGTCGTCTTGGTGCGCAGATCGAGGCCCGCGATGATTTCGCCGTCGCGCTGCAGGCCCGTGATCGCGACCGGCGTGCCGTCGATGGAGACGGAACGCCCGACGAGGCAGGCCGGAAAGGCCGGGTCCGAACGGAGCGAGCTGAGGGACGGATAAGTTTCGTCGGGCATGGGTCGCTCTGGCTGAGGGCCGACGGAGCCCGATCGCGGCGCGCCGCGAATCCGTCCCGTCCTTGGTCGTCGGCCCTTGTATCACGGCGCGGAGTCAGTCGAGGACCTCCAGTCTGACGTCGAGATTGTTGCGGGTGGCGTGGGAATAGGGGCACACGAAATTGGCCTTTTGAACCAAGCGTTCCACCGTGGCGCGGTCGACGCCCGGGACCTTGACGGCGAGCGCTGCGGTGATGCCGAAGCCTCCTTCGGAGCGGGGGCCTATGCCGATTTCCGCCGTCACCGTCGCATCCGCGGGCAGCATGATCTTGTCTTGGCCGGCGACGAAGCGGAGCGCACCGAGAAAGCAGGCGGAATAGCCGGCCGCGAAGAGTTTTTCCGGGTTCTGGCCTTCGCCTCCCGGCCCGCCGAGTTCCTTCGGCACGACGAGATCGACGACGAGCGAGCCGTCCTCGGTGGCGGCGCGTCCGTCGCGACCGCCGGTGGCGGTGGCGCGGGTGGTGTATTTGACGTCGACGGACATGGGCTGTTCTCCGGCAATCCTGCGCGACCGGGCGGCCGCGGCGCTGCGGGGATTACGCGGAGGCGCCCGCTTGGTTCGCGCACGGACGACGCCGATTGCCTCGCGGGCGGCGAGGCCGTCATGATGATGCGTCGCGCGCCGAGGGAGATTCGGGATGATTTCGGCTTATTCACATCGCGCCGGCACCCTCGTGCGGCTCGATGCCGGCGCGGAACTGTCGTCGCATGATCTGCTGTGGATCGATCTCTTCGACCCGACCGGCGAGGAAGAAAAGGCCGTCGAGGCCATGCTCGGCCTGCAGGTGCCGACCCGGCAGGAAATGGCCGAGATCGAGGAATCCTCGCGTCTTTACGAGGAAGCCGGCGCGCGTGTGATGACTGCCGTGGTCGTCGACGGGGTCGCACGGGGCCGACCGTCGCGGGCGCAGGTGACCTTCGTGCTGACGCCCGACCACCTCGTGACCGTGCGATATGCCGACCCGCTGCCGTTCAAGAATTTCGACGTGAAGATCCAGCGCTCCGGGCCGAGCTTCGACACGCCGGAGCGGATCTTCATCGGTCTGCTCGACAGCATCGTGGAGCGCCTCGCGGACATTCTCGAACTGACCGCCGCCGAGTTCAACGAAGTCTCCGTGCGGCTGTTTCTCGACGACGAAAACCGCAAGAAGCCGTCGCGCGCCGAAGACGAGATGCAGGTTCTGGTCAAGCGGCTCGGCCGCAAGAACATGACGCTCGGCTTCCTGCGCGAAAGCCTGCTGACGCTCAGCCGGGTGGTCCCCTATGCCCGGCAGGAGATGGGCCCGCGCGCGGACGGGGGGAATGCGGTGAAGCTGAAACAGCTCGAACGCGACATCCGCTCGCTCGCGGTCTACGAGGCCGAGCTGTCCTCCGAGCTGCGCTATCTCCACGAGGCGACGCTGGGGCTGATCAACCTCGCGCAGAACCGCATCATCAAGGTGTTTTCCATCGCGGCGGTGCTGTTTCTGCCGCCGACGGTGGTGGGAACGGTCTACGGCATGAACTTCAAGCACATGCCGGAACTGGAATGGACCTACGGCTATCCGATGGCCCTGGCGCTGATGACGGTCTCGGCGATCCTGCCCGTGATGTGGCTTCGCCGGCGCGGATGGTTCTAGACCTCAATGCGCCATCAGAACGGGGACGGTCATGGATTCCATGATGCCTCGGGTGGTGCCGCCGAAGATCAGGTCGCGCAGCCGCATATTGCCGTAGCCGCCCATCACGATCAGGTCCGCGCCCGAATCCGCGGCGTGCGAGAGCAGCGCGTTGGCGGGGTCGAGATCCCCCGCGATGTGTTGCAGGTCGGCCGCGATGCCGTGCCGGGCGAGATGGCGCGCGATGTTGAAGCCCGGAAAGTCCACGTCCGAGCGTCGCCCGCGCCCCACGGTGACGACTTCGACCGTCCGCGCCTTGCGCAGCAGGGCATTGCTGCCTGAAAGCGCGCGGGCCGCGACCTCGCTGCCGTCCCACGCCACCACCACCGTATCGAGCCGGGCGGGTTCGCGGTGGATATAGGGCACGACGAGCACGGGGCGGCCCGAGCCGAACAGCAGCGCATCCACCACGGCTTCGCGCCCGTCGCCGCCGTCTTCCGGCTGCGCGGTGATTGCAAGATCGAAATGACGTCCCAATTCGCCGATCGCCGAGCGGACCAAACCCGACAGTTGATCGAGGCGGACGAATTCCGTTCCGACGCCCGCGGCGTGCGCCGTGTCCCGAAACCGTTCGGCGGCCGTCGCGGTCGCGGCGTCGGCGCGCTCCTTCATCTCGACGACATAGGCCTCCGGAATGCCGGCGGCGAAAGCGTCCCGCAGTGGATCGAGGGGTACGCTCATGCCGGTGAGGTGGGCGTCGAACATCGCGGCCAAAGACAGGGCGTAGGGCCCCGCCACGTCGCGCTGCGGTTCTTCGTCGATGACGACCAGAATGTCCTTCAGGCTCATGATCTTTCCCCTCGAGAACGGATGTGACGTAACGTCATATTTGCTGCCCCCGCGCCGTGGTTCAAGCGCGAATGCAGCCGAGGGGATCGGCCATGCGGTCGACGCGGGAGGAACAGGCCGCGGATCGCCGCGTTGTCACGGACCGCGGCCTGCGCCGCAGCCGCGGAGCGACCCCCCATGCCGCATCGGACCTCATGACCACGCAACAGGCCCTGTCTTTCGCCGTTCTCGCCGGAGCGATGGCGCTCTTCATCCATGGACGTCTTCGCTACGACCTCGTCGCCGTGCTTGCGCTGCTCGCGTCCGTCGCGGTCGGGGTGGTGCCGCCGGACAAGGCCTTCACGGGCTTCGGCGACGACATCGTCATCATCGTCGGCGGCGCGCTCGTCGTCAGTGCGGCGGTCGCGCGTTCGGGCGCGATGGAGGCGGCGATGGCGCGGCTGGTGCCGAGCGTCTCGTCCGTCCGGCTGCAGATGTTCGCGCTCGTCGGGACGGTGACGTTGCTGTCCGCTTTCGTGAAGAACATCGGAGCGCTGGCGATGATGATCCCCATCGCGTTCCGCATGGCCAAGCAATCGCACACGTCGCCCTCGGCTTTCCTGATGCCCATGGCCTTCGGGTCGCTGCTCGGCGGGCTGATGACGCAGGTGGGCACCTCGCCCAACATCATCGTTTCCCGCGTCCGGGGCGAAATGACCGGCGAGCCCTTCAGCATGTTCGACTTCACGCCCGTGGGGCTGGGGTTGGCCGCCGCGGGCCTCATTTTTCTTGTCCTCGGCCACCGGCTCGTTCCCGTTCGGCGCGTCGCGGCGAAGGGGTTGGACGAGGCGATCGAGATCGCGGACTACACGACCGAGGCGCGGGTGATGCCGGGGTCGGAGATGGTGGGCAAGACGGTGCTCGATCTCACCGCAAGCACGCCCGCCGTGAGCGTGGTCGGCATCGTGCGCGCACAGGCGAAACGCACCACGCCGCTGCCCGACGCCGTGCTGCGGGGCGACGACATCCTCCTGCTGAAGGGCGAGCCCGAAGCGCTCGAGGAGGTGGTGTCCCGCGCCGGGCTCGAGCTGGAAGGCAGCCACAGGCAGACCGAACCGGGCGAGGCGGGGGACGAGATCGGCAGCATCGAAGCCGTCATAGGGCCGGATTCGTTGCTCGTGGGCGGATCTGCGGGACGCATGACGCTTCACGAGCGGTTCAACGTGAATTTGCTGGCGGTGAGCCGGAGCGGCGAGCGCATCACGGAGCGGTTGCGCGACGTCGTTTTGCGGCCGGGCGACGTGATCGTGCTGCACGGCAATCTCGCCCGCCTGCCGGGCAAGCTGCGCGAACTGCGCTGCCTGCCGCTCGCGGAAAGACCGATCCGGCTCGGCAATGTCAGGCGAGGGATCATACCGATCGCCGTGCTCGGGGCCGCGATGGTTTTGACGGCCGTGGGGCTCGTGCCGGTGGCGGTGGCGTTTTTCGCAGCGGCGGCGTTCGTGATCCTGCTCGGGGCCTTGCCGCTGCGCGAAGCCTATGAGGCCGTCGACTGGCCCATCCTGATCATGCTCGGCTCGCTGATTCCGGTCAGCGAAGCGATCAGGACGACCGGCGGAACGGATTTGATCGCGGGTTGGCTGTCGCATGCGGGTGCGGTGCTGCCCGCCTCGGGCGCTTTGGCATTGATCATGGTGGCGGCGATGGCGGTGACGCCGTTTCTCAACAATGCGGCGACGGTGCTGGTGATGGCTCCGATTGCCGCGACGTTCGCCGAACGTTTGACGCTGCGGCCCGACGCATTTCTGATGGCCGTTGCGGTCGGCGCAGCCTGCGATTTCCTGACCCCCATCGGCCACCAATGCAACACTCTGGTGATGGGGCCGGGCGGGTATCGCTTCGGCGATTACTGGCGGCTCGGCGCGCCGCTTTCGGCGCTCGTCGTGCTGCTCGGCGTCCCGCTCATCATGGTGGTCTGGCCGCCGGGTTGAAGCGAGGCCGAGTCGCTCTCGCGGTCTGCGATGAGGTCTTCGTCGGGCACGATCCGCATGCGGACGATCCAGAAGGGCGTTTCGACCGCCACGGTGAAATTGCGCTCGATATAGGCGGCGTAGTTTTCCGCAAGGCCGCGTGCGGTGCCTTCCTCGATCGGGTTTTTAGGCTCCATGACCACGTTCACGTTGCGGAGCAGGGTTTCCGGCGGTTCGAAGTTCCGGTCGTCGAAATTGCGCCCCCAATGCTGCCAGGCGCTGTCGCCCTTGGCGGGACGAAGCCCGAGCCCGGCGGAGAACGGCGTCACGAAATCGAGCACGAACACGCGTTCGGCGTTCTCGCCGAGCGACTGCAACGCTTTTGCGCCGTCGTGCAGGCTGTCGAGATAGGCCGCGTATGAGCCGTGCGACGGGTCGCCGGTCCATGTTCGGGCCAAGTGGACGTGCCGGAACCGAGGAAGATCGAAAGGTCTGCCCGGATCGGTGACCGCGAGGCCCGCATGCAGTCCTACGGCGAGCATGCCGTGCAGCGTCGTAGGCAGCAGGGCGGCCAAAGCCAGAAATTCCGCTCCGCGCCGTACGGGCCTGCCGGGCATGGGACGCAGCAGCGTGGCGGCGGCGACGACGATCCCTGCATGCAGCGTCAGGATGCCCCAACTCTGGAAGTTTTGCCGGATCAGAAGAAACCCGACCACCGCGCAAAGCCCGTAAAATGCGGCGTCCGTCCCGCTTCGCGTGCGGCGGACGGCCAGCGCGGCGGCGAAGATGAAGAGAACGTGATCCGCCAGATTGCGCAGAATCACCGAAGTTGAATCCGAGATGCTGCGGGGGCCGCCGCTGACCGAGGCGGCCAGCAGGAGGTCGTCGAGATGGCCCGCCCAGCCGCCCCACGTCAGCGCGAGAGCGATGCCGGAGACGGCTGCGACGAGCGATGCGGACGCCACCATCCGCCGCTTTGCGGGATCGAAAAGCAGGAAGGCGAAAAGGACGGGAACCGCCGCCGCGTAGCTCGCTTTCGTGAACGCGACCGCGAGGACGAGCACCACGACGGCAACGACGTCGCACGCCTCCTGCCGGCGATGGGGGCGGTCCGGCGGCAAATGAAGGACGAGAAGCGTCGAGAAGGCCATCCAGCCGACGCGGTTGTAGAACATCGCGAAGGTGACGGCGGAAATGCCGTCGCCGGGGTTTGCGGGCATGACGAGGATCGCGACGAAAAACGCGCCCGCGATGAGGACGAGCGCCGCAGGCAGGCGCGTCGCGAAAATCTGCAGCATCGCCGGCAGCAGGAGCAGGGCATAAAGCGCGGTCGCGACAGGCATCGCGGCTCCCATGTCGTCGGTGAGCCGGAGACCGAGGGCGGGGGCGTAGAAGACCAGCGGGCCGAGCGCCGTATGGAAATCACGGCCCGGCACTTGGCCTTCAAGAATTCGGTGCGCGCCGTCGAGGAAGATCAGCAAGTCGTTGAGATACATCGTCGTGACGGTGCGGCCGGGCAGGACCAGCGCCGCGCATGCGACAAGGGCGAAACATGCGACGACGAGCACCGCCTTGCGACGCCCGGCTCGGTCGTCCGGGGGTCCCGCCCGCCTCTTCGGGTCCGGCTTCCTCACGCGGGCGGCGGTGTCGGGCGAGGTCATCTTTTCGCGCCTCCTTCGGCGGCCAACGCCGCGGGATCCGAGGCGCCGCGGCGGCGGATGGTCCACTCGGCGGTTTCCCGGATGATCGGAAAGTGCTCGTCGACATAGTCGCCGTAGAGCGTGCGAAGCTGCGCGTTGTTGATCCCCCAACGCGGCTCCATCACGATGAGCGAGCCGCCGAACAGGTCTTCGGGGGCGGGGTGGTCGCGGTCGTTGAGATTGCGGTTCCAATGCATCCAGGCGATGTCGCCCGACGGAGGGCGCAGCCCGAGACCCGCGGAAAACGGGTTGGAGAAATCGAGCACCATGACGCGCGACGGGGACGGATTCATCGTGCGGAGCGCTTCGGTGCCGTCGGCGATGGACTGCAGGTAGCGGTCGGCGAAGACCGGGTCGCCGCCCGACCAGAGCTTCGCCACGCGCACGTCCGTGAAACGCGGCAGCGGTACGGGCCGATGATCCCCGCCCCAAGCCACGACCGTGTGCAGGCCGAGCGCGACGGAGCAATGCACGATGGTCGGCAGGAGGATGGCGAGCAGCAGCAACGGCATGGCGCGCGGCATGACGCCGTCGCGGCCGCCGGCGAGATCGTCCTCGCGCATCACGAACTCGGCGGCGACGGCCGCGCCCGCATGCAGGCTTATGACGCCCCAAGGCTGGGCGTTCTGCTGGAGGATCCAGAGCCCGACGAACCCGCAAAAGGCCAAAAACAGTGCGTCGCGGATCCCGCCGCGGCTATGCAGCAGCGCGGCGGCGAAGACGCTCGCCAGCGCGAAATCCGGGATGTGGTGCAGCAGCCCGCCGAACACCTTGAACACCCGCGTGGGTCCGCTGACGCGCGCGGTCTGGAGCAGATCCGCGATATGCGCAAAGGAAGATCGCCAGAACAGTTCGACGATCCCGCCCGTCGCGGCGACGGCGAGCAACGCCGGCAGTGCCCACCGGCGCGCCTCGCGATCCGTCGCCATGAAGGCGAGGAAGCCGAGCGCGGCGACGCCGAAAGTGGCCTTTGTGTAAATCATCGAGAGCGTCAGAAACGCCGCGCTCGCGATGTCGAATGCGGTGCATCGGGAGGTCGTCCGCGCCGGCGGAAGATACATCACGAGGAGCAAGGCGAGCTGCGCCCAGCCGATGCGGTTGTAGAACATCGCGAAGGAGAGCGAGGTGATGCTCTCGCCCAGATTGGCGGGGACCGCGACGATGAGGATGATGAAGGCGGCGAAGGGAATGCCCAGCACCGGCCTCAAGCGCGAGCCCGCGACGTGCAGCAGTGCCGGCAGCAGCAGCAAGATCGAGAGCGCGAGCGCCCCCGGCATCACCCGGCCGAAGCTGCCGGTCAGCCCGTAGGCCGCCGCGGGGAGATAGAACACCAGCGGCCCGAGCGCGGTGTGGAAGTCGCGGTTGGGAACGTGGCCGGATGCGATCCGCCAGGCTCCGTCGAGGAAGATGAAGACGTCGTTGACATAGGCGGTCATCACCGTTCGGCCCGGCAGGACCAAGAGGGCGGCGCACAGCAGACCCACGGCGACGGTTGCCGGAGTGAAGCGCGCGAGACGGCTCAGACCGGATGCGAGGGGGGGCCTCAGCGCGCGCCGCTCTCCGCCGAATTCCGCGCAGGTCGTCCGAAAATCCGCCAATGCTCAGTCTCCCTCACCAAAACGAAATGCGCGGTCGTGTAGGCGCCATAGGCGGAGCGCATCAGGTCCGCCGCCTCTCCCCGACCGCCGACGGCAGGCGCTCCCGGGAGGGGTTTCGGTTCCATGACGATCAATGCGTCCGTCAGAACGCGCTCGGGGGCCGGAACGTCCCCGAGCTTCATCGTTCTTCCCGCCCGGACGCCGACGAGGTCGCCGCGCGCGGGCATCAGCCCGAGGCCGACGGAGAAGGGGTTGGCCATGTCGAGCACGACGATGCGGCCGGTCGCGCCCAATGATTTCAGCGCCTTCGCGCCCTCGGCCGCCCGCGCGGCATAATCCTCGGCGGATTCGTAATCGGACCAGGTCCAGAGATTGGCGACGGTGACGTCGGACAAGCGCAATTCGCCGAAATTCGTGGATTCCGAGCCGACCGCCGCCGCGGTGTGGATGACGAGGGCGGCGGCGAAATGGACGGCGGGCGGCAGCACCAAAGCCAGCGCCACGAAAGGGGTGCCCGCCGCGATGCGCGAGTGCAGCGCCTCATCGGGGCCCGCGGCCCTCAGCAGCCGCTCGGCCGCGACCACGGCACCGGCATGCAGCGTCATGATCCCCCAGATCTGGAACGCGTGGTTGATGAGGAGGAAGCCCGCCACGGCACAAAACAAGAAGTAAAGCGCCATGCGCAGCCCGCCGGTACGGTACAGGCAAAGCCCGGCCGCGAGCGAGAACAGCACGATGTCGGCCAGATTGGCGAAGAGGTGATCGACGATGTTGCCGATGCTTCCTCGAACCCATCCGCTCGTGCGCGCGGCGCGGGCCAAATCCTCCACATAACCCGCCGAGAAGCCGGCCATGAGCTCCGCCGCTGCGAGGATCAGAACCGTCAGCGCGAGCGCTGCCGCCGCCATCCGCGCGTTGCGACGGTCGGTTGCGAGGAACAGCAGGAAGGCGAGGGCGACGAGGCCGAAGCTCATCTTCGTCAGGATCAGGACCGCCGTGATTGCGGCGGCCGAGACGGCATCGAGCGCTAAGCCGTGCCGGCTCCGGCGCGGCGGGAGGATCATCACGAGGAGCACGGCGATGCCCGCCCAGCCGATGCGGTTGTGCAGGCCCGCATAGCCCAGCGCGGTAACGTTTTCCCCGAGATTGATCGGTACCGCGAGGATCAGGAGGGCGAAAATGCCGAACGGAATGCTCAGGGCCGGGACGAGGCGGGAACACAGGACGCGCGCAAAGGCCGGAGCGGCGAGCATCAGCATGATGGCCATGCCGGTCGGGATTGCAGCCCCGGCGCTGTCCGTCAGCCACAGCCCCGCCGCAGCGATGAGGGCGAGGAGCGGGCCGAGCGGCGTGTGGAAATCACGGTTCGGGATCTGCCCCTGCACCACCCGATAGCCGGCATCCAATTGGGCGATCAGATCCTGCAGATAAATGGTCGTGACGCTGCGCCCGGGCAAAGCGAGCATCGCCGCGAACACGAAGGCGGCGAGCACCACGACCGCCCCGGCGTGACGGGCGAGGAAGACCCCGGCGGCGCGGTGGCCGCGTTCCGGCTTCTCCTCACGGGCCGTGTCGCGCGCGAGGGAACGCAGGGTCATGATGCCGTCTCCGCCGGTCACAGCCGCAATCTCTTGAACACGGGTTCGGGGATCAGGCCGATGACGCCCATCACGCTGCGCCAGACGCGGCGCACATAGACGACGTCCCCCTTGCGCGCTTCGTCGGCCGCGAAGATCGCTTCGCCCACCTCCTCGGGTTCAGCGGTCAGCAGCGGCGGCAGCTTCATCCCCGCCGTCATGCGCGTGCGCACGAACCCCGGCTTGACCGTCACCACGCGCACGCCTTGCGCGGCAAGCCGGTTGCGCAATCCCGACAGGAAGGCGGAGAAGCCGGCCTTGGCGGCGCCGTAGACGTAGTTCGACCCGCGTCCGCGGTCGCCCGCCACCGAGCTTACGCCGATCAGCGTGCCGGCCCCGCGCGCCGCGAACCGTTCCGCGAAGACGCCGAGCACGAGCGCGGGCCCCTCGAAATTGCTGCGGATGATGCGGACGGCATGGGCCGTCTCGCTTTGGGCGCGCTGCTGTTCCCCGAGTTCTCCGGCGACACAGAGCACGGTGTCGGGGAGGAGCGGGAGGCCGTCGGTGAAGGCCTCGAAGGAGTCGATCTCGAGGAGGTCCAGCCGAAATACGTCGACCTGCACGCCGGCGCGGGCGGCGATGTCGTCCGCATTGCGCCGGGCGGCGTCCGGGTCTCGGGAGGCGAGCAGGATGCGGCGGCCGGCGCGCGCGTATCGCAGGGCGGCCGCGCGACCGATGTCGGACGTGCCTCCGATGACGAGGAGCGATTTCTGGTCCGTCACAGCCCGAGCCTCCGCGACAGACGCGAGGCGATCCGGCCGTCCGGGTCGAGAGCGCGGCGAACGTCCCGAAAGGCGTCGAGACGCGGATAGCCGGCCTCGAAGGTTTCGCGCGACTGACGCGCGTCCTTCGCCAGATAGATCCGCCCGCCCGCCTCGCGGACCACGCGGTCCACATCGCCGAGCAGGCCCTCGACGTCGTCGGTGACGGGCATGTCGAGCGCCAGCGTGAAGCCTTCCATGGGGAAGGAGAGCGGGCCGCGTCCGGGTCCGAGCTGTTTCAGCACGGCCAGAAAGGACGGTCGGCCGCCCGACGAAATGCGTTCGAGGATCGTGCCCAAAGCCGCATGGGCGGTCGCAGCGGGGATCACGCATTGATGCTGCAGGAAGCCGCGCGACCCGTAGATGCGGTTCCAATCCCCGATCGAGTCGAGAGGAAAGAAGAACGGGTCCCATCCCACGAGCTCGGGCGGTCCCGCGCGCGCCGCGCCTCGGCGGTAATAGACGGCATTGAACGCGCCGACCGAAGCGCGGTTGATCATGCCTCCCGGCGCGTCGAACGGCACCGCGAAGCCCCGCTTCGGCAGGTCAGGAAAAGGCGCAATGGTTCCGTCCGCCTCGTCGAGATCGTCTTCGGTCGCGTGCTCGGCGGTGTAGATCAGCGATCGGCCGAGCGCCTCGCCGCGCGCCAGACAGTCGATCCATGCGACGGAGTAGGTGGAGCGGGCGGAGGCCGCGAGCGCGTCGATGGCGTCGTCGAGATCGTCGGCCACGATGGTGCGCCGGCGCAGCCATCCCGTCTGGACCGGCATCAGCCGAAACGTCGCCTCCAAGATGGTGCCGGTCAGGCCCATGCCGCCGACCGTGGCGTCGAACAGGTCGGCGTTGCGCTCGGGCGAGCAGGCGACGACGTCCCCGCCGGGCAGGGCGATCAGCATCTCCTCGACGTGGTCGCCGAATCCCCCCGCCCGGTGGTGGTTCTTGCCATGCACGTCGGAGGCGATCATGCCGCCCAGCGAGACGAATTTCGTGCCCGGCACTACGGGCGGAAAAAAGCCGCGCGGCAGGAACGCGGCGATGACGTCCGCGAGCAGCACGCCGCCTTCCGCCGTCAGCCGCCCCGTTGCGGGATCGAAGCTCCGCATCCGGTCGAGTCCGCGGGTCGACACCGTGATCCGTTCGCCGACGGCGGCATCGCCGTAGGCGCGGCCGTTTCCGCGGGCGATCACGCCGTCCGCCGTCGCTTGGATCGCGGCCGCGCGCGCGGGCGTCTCCGGCGAGAGGACTTCCGTCTCGTGTCGCGGCCACCGTCCCCATCCCGACAGCGCCGTCATGCCCGTTGCTCCCGGAACACGAAGTTGCGGTCGAGGCCGTATTTGACGGCATAACCGATCGCGAGCCCGAGGACGGCTCCGCCATATTTGGCTTCGGGCGTCTTCCAAACGAGCCAGAACGCCGTTTCGACGGTCCAGAAGATCGCGGTCGTGACGACGCTGAACAGGCCGTAAAGCGAGACTTTCCGCGCCTCGCTGCGCCGGCCCGTATAGGCGTCGTAGAAGACCCAGCGCTTGTCCAAGACATATTTGAGCGCGAAGCCGACGAGGGTTCCCGCGAAGATCGACGGCGGCAAGCCCGCGTCGGGCAGCGCGCGGATCACCGCCTCCTGCGTCGCGAGGTTCGCGACGGTGGAGAGGATCGCAAAGAGCACATATCGGACGGCGATGGTCATGCGGCGGGCATCCTGCGGAAACGGCCGTTCGGCCGACGTCAAACGGCGGCGAAGACGAGAACGGCGGACAGGAGCGCGACGGCCAAGCTGGGCTTGTCCCTGAGGGCGAAGACCACGGGGTCGTCGTCCATCTTCCGGCGCTGCGCGAGCATGAGGATGCGGGCGATCCAATACATCAGCACCGGACAGACGAGCCAAAGGATTTCCGGACGCCGATACAGCGCATGGACGGAATCGCTGGAAATGTAGAGCGCGAACACGGTGACGGCGTTGAAGCCCGCAGCCGCCGCAAGGGCGGCCACCATGTCGATGTCGCCGGTGCGGTAATCGCGGTTGGCGGGATCCGGGAGCCCCGCATCGAGGCGGGTCGTGAGCTCGACATGGCGTTTGAGCAGCGCCAGCGACAGGAACAGCGACATGCAGAAGGCGAGGAGCCAACTCGATACCGCCACGCCGATGGCGGTCGCCCCGCCGATCACGCGGATCGTGTAAAGCCCCGCCAAGGTGATGACGTCGATCAGCATCATGCGCTTCAGCGCAAAGGAATAAGCCGTCGTCAGAGCGAAATAGCCGATCAGTACGGCCGTGAACGGCCATGAGATCGAGGCGGCGATGGCGAGCGCCGCGACCAGCAGAGCGGGGATGGCCGTAAGCCCGTGCAGGATCGGCACCGCCCCGCTCGCGAAGGCGCGCCGGCGCTTGCGCGGGTGCGCGCGGTCGTCCTGCAGGTCGACGAGGTCGTTGAGGAGATAGACGCTCGACGCGCAAAGCGAAAAGGCCGCGAGGGCCAGCACCGCCGAAAGCAGCGACCCTGCGGTGAACAGGTGCGACGTGAGCAAGGGCAGGAAGACGAGCGCATTCTTGGCGTATTGATGCACGCGCAGCAGCTTCGCCCATGTCTTCAGTCCGGGGCCGGGCGAGGGCAGGGTTTCCGCATCCGGCGCGATGGCCAGCAACTTGCGCCCGACGCGGACGGGCGTGCGGATGGCGACGGCCTTCGCCGCGTGCGCCCAGACGGGCAAGTCCGCAGCATCGTTGCCGATATAATCGAAGCCCTTTTCGCCGAATTCCGCGACGAGGCGTTCGGCTTTCGCCTCGCCCGAAAGGTTCACGACGTCGTCGGAGGCGAACCAGCCGTCGAACAGTCCGAGATGGGCCGCGATCCGCTCCACGAGACGCCGATGCGCCGCAGAGGCGATGTAGACGGTGCGGCCTTCGTCGCGTGCGGCGCGGATACGGTCCAGCACGGCGTCGTCATACGGCAGGCGGGCGGGGTCGATGGTCACGCGCCGGGCGGCCTCCGCCTTGAGCGCCGCCTTGCCGTTCTTCAGGGCGAGCAAAAGACCGCGAACGGACGCCGGGCGGGCAGCGACCTCGGCGAACAGCGTTTCGACCAGCAGATCCGAACGCAGGAGCGTGCCGTCGAGATCGACCACAAGCGGGCGAAGCGTCGGGCGCGGCGAGAGAACGGTCGGCTGTGTCGCTCCGACGGGGGGGCGTGACGGGGCGGGGCGACGATGTCCGCCGCCGTGCTCGTGCGGCCTGAGCTTCAAATGTTCCAAAGCGCGTCTCTTCCTTTGCGCGGCATGGCGGCCCGCGCCTGTTTGCGACTGCGACTGGGACACGGCCCTCCGGACGGGCCGTACTGACGACGGAGAATTCGCTCTCCGACCCGGTCATGCGACCGGGAGCGAAAAAACATCACTCGGCCGGACAAACGATCTCGGTCCCGGGGGGTTCCCGGAATTGATGCAGCGCGGCGAGGGCGATGACGCGCGCGGCGCACAAAAGGGAGACGACGCCATGGGTCCGCCGCCGCGACGAAGCATCACGCGTCCCGTCGTCGACGCGGCGCTCGCGCTTGCGTCCGTCTTCGTGATCTTGCGCGAAGCGCCCCGCAGCCTGCCGTCCGGCGTGCTTTGGGATTACGGATCCTTCGTCGCGTCCGGACGCGCGGCGCGCGAAGGGCTCGATCCGTACGGCGTTCATCCGCTGACGATGTACGTGTCCCTGCCGGGCTTCGAGGGGTGGAATCCCAATCTCAACCCGCCGATTTCGGCATTGCTGTTCCAGCTATTCGACCTCGTGGACCCTCAGATCGGGTTCCGGCTGTGGTGGGTCGTCTCGTTCGGATGCTGGGCCGCGACCGTGATCGTCTTGCTGCGGCACCATGCGCCGAACTGGAGCCGCGGTGCTCTCCTCGCGTTCCTGCCGTGGGCCTTCGCCTTGGCGGGCGTGTGGGACACGCTGTTTCTCGGCCAGATCTATATGCCGCTCGTGCTTGCGGCGGCGGGCGCTTGGGTGCTGCTCGACCGGGGCAAAGGCGTCGCGGCCGGCGTCTTGGTCGGGCTCGCGGCAGCGATCAAGCCCAACTTGCTCGTCTGGCCGGCCTTGCTGCTGCTGGCCGGGCACCGCAAGCCCGCGATGGCGGCGGGTGCGGTTTTCGCGGCGGTGTCGGCGGTGCCGCTGATCGTCTTCGGGCCGGGGATCTATGCGCGATGGATCGCGTTGATCGCCGGCGACGGCGCGCGGGCGGGCTTTCTCACCAATGCGTCGCTCGCCGGTCTTTTCGCGAGAGCGGGCATCCCCGGCATCGCGCCGGTCGTTTCGGCGGCGCTGCTGGCCGGGGCGGCTCTATGGGCGTTTTTACGAAAACCGGGACCCGAACGCGCGAGCGAGGTCGCCATTGCGGCGGCGCTGCTGGCATCGCCTCTCGCTTGGGTTCACTACACGCTGTTTCTGCTGCCGGCGTTCATCCGGCGGCGCGACGAGATGTGGACGCGGCTGCCTGCGGCGCTGCTGATCGTGCCGGTGCCGTTCCTGATCGACCGGCTGAACGCGCCCGCGGCGGTGCAGCTCACGACCGGGTCGATCTATAATTGGGCGTTGATCGTCTTTGCGCTCGTGCCGGCGTTTGCGGGCCGGATCGAGACGCTCGGCGGCCGCGCGCCTGCCGCGAACCGGGAGAGAGCTTAGCGCGTGGTGCGCCGTGCCGCGTAGACCTTGTCCGTCGCGTCGCTCTTGTCCCCGGCCAGTTCCTTGCGGAACTCGTCGCGGCGCTCGTGGATCGACGGCAGGATGTAGCCGAGCGGCACGCCGAGCCCGAGCAGCGCGGCTTCCGACAATTGCAGGCTCGCCTCGATGGTCTCGGGCACGGCATCGGTGACGCCGAGCGTGTAGAGCTTGCGGGCATGTTCCGCGTCGCGCGCGCGGGCGACGATGTGCAGGTCCGGTTTGATCTTGCGGGCGGCCGTCACGATGGCCTCGATGGCGGCCGAGGTGTGCACCGTGAGGATCAGCGTCTGCGCCTCGGCGATGCCGCAACGCTCCAGAAATTCCAGCTTCGTCGCATCGCCGAAATAGACCGGATGGCCCTTGCGCCGCATGCGTGCCACTTCGGACGGATCGCTGTCGACCGCGATATGCGCGATGGAGTGGCGCGTGAGCATGTCGGACATCAGTTGCCCGACACGGCCGTAGCCCACGATGACCGCTCGAACCCCTCCATGGACGGGCGGTGCAACGTCGGCCTCCGGCGGCAGCGCCACCGGTGCGGCCGTCTGCGTGATCTTGCGGCCGAACCAATCGAGCAGCGGCAACGCGGCCATGGACAAGGCCGCGACCATCAGCATGAACGCCCCGGTCTCCGTCGGGATCACGCCGCCGGTCACGGCGAGCCCCAACACGACGAAGGCGAACTCGCCGCCCGAGCCGAGCAGGAGGCCGCTGCGGATCGCCGTCTGCCAAGGAAAGCGGAACCAGCGCGCGACGGGGATGAAGATCGCGGTCTTCAGGACCACGAGCCCGACGACGGAACCGAGCAGCAGCACCGGCTCCTTCAGCACTTCGCCGATATTGATGTCGAGACCGACGGAGAAGAAGAAAAGGCCGAGCAAGAGGCTCTTGAACGGCTCGATGACCGCCTCGATGGCACGGCGATATTCGGTTTCGGCCAGCAGCAGCCCGGCGACGAACGCCCCAAGCGCCATCGACAGACCGAACGCTGCGGTCGCGACGCCGGTGCCCACCGCGACGAGAAGCGCCGCCGCGATGAAGAATTCCGACATGCCGTCCTGCGCGACCATGTTGAACAGCGGACGCAGTACGAGCCGGCCGACGACCACGATGACGCCCACGGCCAAGATGCCCTGCAGGAGTGCAAGGCCCAAGCCGGACGCCAAGGAAACGTGGCCGTGGCTCGAGAGCACTCCGACCACGAAGAGGATCGGCACGACCGCGAGATCCTGGAACAGCAGGACGGCGAAACTCAGTCGCCCGGTGGTCGACGCCATGCGCTTCTGCTTTGCGAGCAGTTCGACCACGACCGCCGTCGAGGACAGCGCGAGGCAGGAGCCGAGAATGACGGAGGCCGCGGGCGTGTTGTCGAACATCGCGGCGATGCCGGCGATGGCGACCGTGGACAGCACCATCTGCGCGGCGCCGAGGCCGAACACGAGCCGCCACATGGTGGTGAGGCGTTCGAGCGACAGTTCGAGCGCGATCAGGAAGAGGAGGAAAACGACCCCCAATTCGGCGAGGGGACGAATTTGCTGCGTGTCGGACAGCGTGAACGCCGCGAAGTGCGGATAGATCGGGATCAGCCGGCCGAGACCGTTGGGGCCGAGCAGCGCGCCCGCGAACATGAAGGTGAAGACCGGCGTGATGTGGAGGCGACGCGCGAACGGCGCGATGACGGCCGCCGTGCCCAACAGCAGCAGCGCATCCTTGTAGACCCCGACTTCAACCGCCGCCGCCATTATTCCCCCGCCTCCTGCCGTTTCGGAACCAAGGTCGCGCCCCCGACTGCTTCGCGCAACCCCGAGCAGACGGTTGCAACCATATTCACGGTCGCCGTCACGATCGAGCTCGGCGGTCCTCTGGAAACGACGCCCCGATATCCATACATGGGCTCTCACGTCCCGCCGGTATCATTGCTCCATGAACCTTGCCTCGAGCCTCGACATTCTCGCCGTCACCTCCGCCGTTGCGGCGGCGTGGTTCTGGTTTCGCGCCAGCGGATCGCGCATCCGTCGCATCTCCCGCGCCGAGGAACTCGATGCCGCGGACTTCAACCGCATGGTCGTGGCGATCAATCGCTCGCAGTTGCTGAATGCTAGGGCGGCCGCGGCGACCGGCGTCTCGGCGCTCGCCATCGCCCTGCGCTGGGCGGCCGACCTGATCGGCTTCTGACATGAAACCGGCGCCTTCCGGCGCCGGTTTCCATCGTCTCGTCGTGGACGTTCCCGTCGTTCAACCGGCCTTGCGGCGCTCCAGCTCGGCCTGGCGCTGAGGCATCTTCACCACGACCTTGATCGCATCGTCGATGCGGTTGCGGGCGTAGTGCAAGGCCGTCGGAAGATCCTGCATCATGAAGGTATGCGTGTGGATCTTCGTGGCGTCGAAGCGCTTCTCCGCCATGAAGGCGTGGGCGCGATGCGTCGCGCTCTTTCCCTCGCCGCGGATGCCGTAGATGTAGATGTTGTTGCGCACGAGATGCGCCACGTCGATCAACGCCGGATCATGCGGGAAGGCCGCAAGGCAGATCTTGCCGCCGCGGTTGAGCATGCGGCCGGATTCGTTGATCGCCTCCTGCGCGCCCGAGCATTCCAGCACGTAGTCGACGCCCTTGCCCTCGGTGATGCGGCGCACCGCCTCGACCGGGTCCTCGTTGCGCACGTTGATGACGTAATCCGCGCCGAGTTCCTTGCCGGTTTCGAGACGATTGTCGCGCGTGCCGGTGAGGATGACGGGATAGGCCCCGAGCGCCTTGGCGACGGCGACGCCGAGCAGGCCGATCGGGCCGGGGCCCATCACGACGATGCCTTCGCCGGCGATGAGGCCGCCGAGTTCGGTCAGGCCGTACATCGACGTGCCCGCGGTCACGACCAGCGTCGCTTCCTCGTCCGACATCTCATCGGAGATCTTGATCAGCGTGTTGATGTTGTTGATTGCGTATTCCGCGAAGCCGCCGTCGGAGGTGAAGCCGTTGGCGCGATGGCCCTTGTCCACATCGCCGTAGTTCAGCCCGTAATTATGGCACGAGGTATACATGCCCATGCGGCAGCGCTTGCACTGTCCGCAGCCGGCATGGATCTCGACGGTCACGCGGTCGCCGATGGCGAATTCGTCGACGCCCGGTCCGAGCGCCGCGACGGTGCCCATGTATTCATGCCCGGGCGTGAAGTTCTTGTTGTAGGGCAGGCCGCCCTGAATCATCGCCGGAGGGCCGCTCGACAGGACGTCGAGATCGGTCGCGCAAATGGCGATGGCATCGACGCGCACCAGTACCTCGGCCTTTTTCGGCACGGGCACGGCCTTGTCGACGAGGGTCAGCTGTTCGGGATCTCCCAGCACCCATGCCTTCATGGTCTCGGGGACGGGATGCGTCGGGCTCGTCTTGACGCCGGGATGTGCGTACATGCTCGGGTTCCGGAAGCGAAAAAGGGGATGTCGCGGCCCCGGGGGCCGCGACTTGGAAGGCGGACAGGCGTCCGTGATCAGGCGGCGACCTTCAGACGGACCGAGTCGGGGATCGGCAGCGGCTGGTTGGCGCTCTGCTTGAACTCGACCGTCGTGAACAGCAGGTCCGTGTCGCCGACGTTCTCGACGCTGTGCAGCAGATACTCGCCCGGGCCGTAATTCATGTGGCGGGTATCGCCCGGGAAGTGCGTCGTGTCCTTGATCGTGCCGTCCTCGAAATAACCGCGGGCCACGCCGTGGGTGTGACACGTCCAGAAGTAATCCAGCACATGGCGGTGGAACGAGCAGCGGTATCCCGGCTTGAGCAGCAGGTGCCACACGCGCACGCGGTCGGTTTCGGACACGAGAACGCTGCCGACCACGCCGTTCATGGCGTTGCTCTGCATGTCTTCGCGGATGCTTTCGGGCCAAGCGGCCAGTTTGTCGTTCTGAGTCATGGTCTGTCTTTCCATTTTTGAGCGGGTTCTCGGGGAAACGCGTAAAGCCCCTTACGGGACGAGCAGCGTTGAGCCGGACGTGAGGCCGGCTTCGAGATCGCGATGCGCCTGTGCGGCTTCGGCCAATTTGTAGCGGCGGCCGATGGTGGCCGTGATCGCGCCCGAGGCCAGCATGTCCATCACGCGCTTCGCCGAATAGGCGTAATCCTCGGGCGAAGCGCAATAGGTGGCAAGGGTGGGACGCGTGAAATACAGCGAGCCCTTGCTCTGCAGCAGGCTCGCCTCCACCGCCGGCGGCTTGCCGGAGGACGCCCCGAACGACACGAAATAGCCGCGCGGCGCGAGGCAGTCGATCGTGGTTTGAAACGTGGTCTTGCCCACCGAGTCGAAGGCGACCGGCACGCCCTTGCCGCCGGTGATCTCCTTCACGCGGGCGACGATGTCCTCGTTGTTGCGGTCGATCACGGCGAAATAGCCCGCCTTGCGCGCGAGTTCGCACTTCTCCGGCCCGCCCGCGATGCCGATCAGCTTGATGCCGAGCGACTTGGCCCACTGGCCCGCGATGAGGCCGACGCCCCCGGCGGCGGCATACATCAGCGCGAAGTCGCCGGCCTTCAAGGAGACGCAGCGTTCGATCAGATATTCGACCGTCATGCCCTTGAGGAGCACCGCTGCGGCCGTTTCCTCGTCGATGCCGTTCGGGATGTGAACGAGGCGAGCCGTCGGCAGCACGCGCGCATCGGCATAGGCGCCCATCGTGCCGCCCTGATAGACGACCCGGTCGCCGATCTTGAACCCGGTGACGCCGGGGCCGACCGCTTCGATCGTTCCCGCGGCCTCGTTGCCCGCGCCCGCCGGCATCGGGATCGGGTAGGAGCCCGAGCGCTGGTAGACGTCCAAGAAATTCAGGCCCGCCGCCTTCTGGCGCAGCAGCACCTCGCCTTGGCCGGGCGCGGGCAGGTCGATTTCTTCCAGAACGAGCACCTCGGGGGCGCCTTGCGAATGCATGCGGACGGCATGGGCCTTCATGATGGCGGAAGCTCCTGTCAGGGGACGATGGTCGGGTTTTCAAGCGTCTCGAGCACGCGACGGCGCGAGGCGTCCACATGATCGCGGGCGATGGCGAGCGCCTGACGCTTGTCGCGCTTTTGCAGTGCGTCGATCAGGGCCACGTGCTCCGCGCCGAACTGGGCGCGGCCGTGCGGGCCGCTCTGGGCGACGCTGGTATAGGTGAAGCGGTCGAACTGCTCGATGACTTCACGTGCCGCGCGGGCGAGGCGGGAGTTGCCTGACGCCTCCGCGATCGCGGCGTGGAAGCTGCGATTGTATTCGATCCAGTCGGCAAGCTCGACATCGAGACCCGGCATTTCGCGGTAGCGGTCGAGGTCGCGGACGGCCTCGTCCGTCGCGAGATCGACCACGCGCGCGACGCATTCGCGTTCGAGGATCATGCGCATCTCGTAGATCTCGCGCGCATCCGCGATGGAGATCGGCTTCACCCGATAGCCTTTGCGCGGCAAAATTTCGATCAGGTTCTGCTCTTCGAGCTTCAGCAGGGCGTCGCGGATCGGCGACTTGCTGACCTGAAAACGCTCGGCGAGTTGGCGTTCCTGGATCTGCGAACCCGGACGCAGATGGCACGACAGGATGTCCGCGCGCAGCCGCCGGTACACCGTCGTACGAACCAGTTCCGGGGCCTCCTCGAAGAACGTCATCGGCACCTTCTCGTCATCGCCGCCATCAAGGGATGAAAATATCACCGGGGCGCACCCGCTCTCAACTGATATTCCAGACGGTGCCCGTCGGGTCAATCCGAGAAAATGTGGATAAAAGCGCCAAGATGAAACAAATGGTTTTCAGTGCCTTCGCTTGATCTGTTGACAGGATGCCCATCCGTCTTGGAATATCAGCGAGGATTCAAAGCCCAAAAAATCCTAGGGGAAATGACCATGATGAAGAGCATGCGCATCGCCGCCGTCGCGGCGCTGGCCTTCGGGGGCGCCACGGCCTCCGCCTCCGCCGAAGACTTCAAGCTCCGCATCGCCTCCGGCCATGCCGTGGTGAACACCTACGTGAACCTCCTCAACACGTTCTACGTGCCGGAAGTGACCAAGCGGGTCGCCGAGCGCACCAAGCACAAGGTCGAGTTCATCGAGGGGTACGGCGGCTCCATGGTGAAGCTGGCCGACACGCTCGAAGGCGTTCAGTCGGGCATCATCGACATGGGCGCCATGTGCTTCTGCTTCGAGCCGTCGAACCTGCCGCTCCATGCCTTCCAGGTGATGCTGCCCTTCGGCACCATGAGCTCGGAAGTCAGCGTCAAGATGGCCCGCAGCGTGTACGACAAGGTTCCGTACATGTCGCAGGTGTTCGAGGACAAGTTCAACCAGAAGCTCCTCGGCCTCATCTCCGACAACGGCTACAACCTCACCACCACCTTCGACTGGAACACCGTCGCCGACCTCAAGGGCAAGAAGCTCGCGGGCGCCGGTCTGAACCTGAAGTGGCTGGAATATGCCGGCGCCGTGCCGGTCCAGTCCTCGCTGCAGGAAGCCTACACCTCCATGCAGACCGGCGTGTACAACGGCTGGATCATGTTCCCGTCGGGCGTCGTCAACTTCAAGCTGAACGAAGTCTCGAAGTACTACACCGAGATCGGCTTCGGCGCGATCACCTGGCACGGTCTGACGATCAACAAGAACCGCTTCGCCAAGCTGCCCAAGGAAGTTCAGGACATCCTCCAGGAAGTCGCGCGCGAATACGAAGCCAAAACCGGCACCGTGAACGACGCGAACTACCCCAAGCAGATCGAGCAGCTCAAGTCGGTCGGCGCCATCGTCAAGAAGCTGCCCGACTCGGTCGCGGTGGAGTGGGCGCAGTCGCTGAAGGACTTCCCGCAGGAAAAGGCCACCGAACTCGACAAGGCCGGCATTCCCGCGACGCAGGTGCTCAAGCTGGCTCTCGAAGAGGCCGAAAAGCTCGGCCACAAGTGGCCCGTCCGTTACGCGATCAAGTGATCGCGACGTCATGAATGCCTGGACGCCGGACGGTTCCCGTCCGGCGTCTTCTTATCCGGCGCCTGCAATCGAAGGCTGAGGCGAGACATCATGTTCGCACTGTTTGAAAAAATCCTGGGGGCGTCCTCCAAAGGACTCCTCGTCATCTCCTCGATACTGGCGTTCATGCTCAGTTTCGTCGTCGTCGCCGACGTCATCGGCCGCGGCGTGTTCAACAGCCCGATCAAGGGCACGCCGGAGATGGTCTCCAGCGCCATCGTCATCATCTGCTACCTGCAGGCGGCCTACGCCATCCAGAGCGGCGGCATGATCGAGGTGGATGCGCTGAGCCAGCACTTCCCGGTAAAGGTGAAGGCCGCGCTCACGCTGTTCGGCTCCGGCCTCGCGATCCTCCTGTTCGGCATCATCCTGTGGGGCAGCATCGAGGGCTTGATCCATGCGTGGGTCAGCAACGAGTTCGAAGGTGAAGGCGCGATGCGCATTCCCGTGTGGCCCGTACGCTTGGCCGTGGTGGCGGGCAGTCTGCTGGCCGGTCTCGCCTATCTCGAACTGGCCATCCGCCAAATCAAAGCGGCGCGTCGCGGCGAAGTCGTGGCCACCGGCGTCTCGCACTAAGAAACGGCACGGCACATGTTTGATCTCTCCCAAATGTTGATCGTACTCGGCGTCCTTCTGGCGCTGGTACTCAGCGGCGTTCACATCGCCATCGCGCTCGGCATCACCTCGGCGCTCGGCATCTACATCATGCAGCCGGACATCGAGGTGGTCCGCAGCTTCGTCTCCAACACCGCCTACGAGGCGTTGCGCGACTACATCTTCGCCGTCATTCCGCTGTTCATGCTCATGGGCGAGTTTCTCGCCAAATGCGGCGCGGCGAAGGATCTCTTCGCTCTCGTGAACCGCGGCACGAAGTGGCTCCCGGGTCGTCTCGGCGTGGCCACGGTGTTCGCCAACGCGATCTTCGGCTTCGTCACGGGCGTCAGCATCGCGGCCGCCGCGGCCTTCTCGCGCATCGCCTGGCCGGAAATGAAGCGTTTCGGCTACAGCCGCGAGTTCTCGCTGGCCTGCATCGCCGGCTCCGCCTGCCTCGGCATGCTCATCCCGCCTTCGGTGCTGATGATCGTCTGGGGCGTGCTGACCGAGCAGGCCATCGGCCAGCTCTTCATCGCCGGCATCGTTCCCGGGTTCATGGTGGTCGGCGCGTACGTCATCTACATCGTGATCTTCGCGATCCGGAACCCCGCCCTCGTGGGCGAGGATCAGGCCACGCAGGACCGTCTCACCATCAGCTTCGGCCATGACGAAGCCGAGATGAAGGAGGTCTTCCGCAGCACCATGATGGTCGCGGGTTTGATCATCGGCGTGCTCGGCGGAATCTGGATGGGGTACTTCACCCCGACCGAAGGCGCGGGCGTGGGCGCTGCCGCAGGTCTCGTCCTCGCGGTCGCCAAGGGCTTGCGCTGGAAGGAAGTGTTCGAGGTCGTGCTGACCGTCGGCCGCACCTCGGCTCCGCTGCTCCTGCTTCTCGTGATGGCGAACCTGTATTCGCGCGTCCTGTCGATGACGGGCATCACCGGTGCGGCGCAGCAGTTCTTCCTCAACTCGGGTCTCGGTCCCTACGAGATTCTCGCCGTCATGGTGGCGATCTGGTTCGTGCTCGGCTGCATCATCGACTCCGTGTCGATCATCCTGCTGACCGTCCCGGTCTTCGCGCCCATCGCCAATGCGCTCGGCTTCGATCCGCTCGCCTTCGCCATGATGGGCATTCTCGCCATCGAGACCGGCCTGCTGACGCCGCCGTTCGGCATCCTCGTCTTCACCGTGAAGGCGGCGCTGCCCAACGAGGACGTGACGGTGGGCGAGATCTTCCGCGGGGCCATTCCGTTCTGGATCTGCCTGCTGTCGGTCATCGTCATCATCGCGATCTGGCCGCAGACCGCGACATGGCTGCCGAGCCTCGGGCGCGCTTGACGGAAACCTTCGGGGCGGGCCTCCTCGGCCCGCTCCGAAACCCCTGCATTTCTTGAAAGAAACGAACCGAGATATGGCCAAGACGCGCTTCAAGGGGGTTCTGGTCCCCGCCGTCACTCCCTTCGACGACAAGCTCGATATCGATACCGCGCTGTTCGTGAAGACCTGCAAGTGGCTGCTCGCGCAGGGCGCTACCGGTCTTGCGGTGTTCGGCACGACCAGCGAGGCGAATTCGCTGTCGATCTCGGAACGCAAGCGCGCTCTTGAAGCTCTGATCGAGGCCGGCATCGATCCGTCGCTGCTGCTTCCGGGCACCGGCTGCTCCGCTCTGCCCGATACGGTGGAGCTGACCAAGCATGCCGTTTCGCTCGGCTGCGGCGGCGTGCTGATGCTGCCGCCGTTCTATTACAAGCCGGTCTCGGTCGACGGCCTTTACGCCTTCTATTCCGAGGTGATCGAGCGCGTCGGCTCCGCCGATCTCGGCCTGTGGCTCTACCACATCCCCCAGATGACCGGCGTCGCGATCCCGCACGATCTCATCGAGATGCTGATCAAGCGCTATCCGGACACGGTGCTCGGCATCAAGGATTCCTCCGGCGATTGGCCGAACACCGAGGCCATGCTCACCCGCTTCCCCGGCTTCGGCATCTTCCCGAGCTCCGAGGGCGTGTTGGTGAAGGCGATGCGTCTGGGCGCGTCGGGTTGCATCACGGCATCCGGCAACATCAATGCCGCGGGCATCCGCAGCCTCGTCGACCATTGGCAGGCTCCGGACGCGGACGAGCGGCAGAAGCCGGTCGCCATGGTGCGCGACGTGTTCTCGAAGTTCCCGCTGATCCCGGCGGCCAAGGCCGTTTTGGCGCACAAGCTCGGGCAGCCCGGCCTCGCCAAGGTCCGCCCGCCGCTGTCGCAGCTGACCTCGGAGCAGACGACCGATCTTCTCGGCAAGCTCGACGCTGCGGGGCTCGCTTTCGCCCCGGCCGCGTTCTGATCGCGAACAAAGGACAATCATCATGTCGGCTTATTGGGTATCCCGGGTTCATGTCACCGATCATGAAACCTACGGAAAATACGTCGCCGTCGCGGGCGAGATCATCAAGCAGTACGGCGGCGTGATCCTGGCGCGCGGCGGTCGCCAAGTGATCCTTGAAGGCGGCGATTTCGAGCGCAGCATCGTGGCGCGCTTCGAGAGCGTCGAGGCGGCGGTGGCCTGCTACAATTCGCCGGAATACACGGCCGCCCGCCAACACACGATCGGCACCTCCGTGCGCCACATGGTGGCCGTCGAAGGCATCGACTGATCCTTTCCCCATTCGGAAAGGCAATGGCCGGGCAAGTCCCGGCCATTTTCATGTCTCGCTGCGACCGTTCCGTCTATCGAAGTCCGAAAAACGAGAGAATGGCGATCACGACCACGATCAGGCCGATGATGTAGATCACGTTGTTCATTCCGTCCTCCGTCGGTTTCCAAGTTCCAACGGGGACGGAGCCATGATCGTTCCGCGCGTCCTGCACGATCAAACGGTCAGAAGGGGTTCCAGGTCGATTCCGGCGTGAACTTCAGATAGCCGATATTCGCGCCGAGACGGGCGCCGATGCCCGAGCTGATCGGAACCACCACGACGTCGTTGGAGACCAGCGCCGTCATGCTGATGCCGCCCACGACATAGGCCGATCCGTCGATGCCGCCGAAGCGCTGATAGATCGCTTCCGTATTCGGCAGATTGTAGATGAGCATCATCGTGCGCGAGCCGTCGCCGCCGAAATCGAAGCCGACGGACGGCCCCTGCCAGAACACCTTCCGGTCTCCGGCGTTGCGCGTGTAGAGCGTGCCCTCGCCGTAGCGGAGACCCGCCACGAAGGCGCCCGAGGCTTCCTGCCCGAGTACGTAGCCGTTCGGCTGACCCCAGCGCTTCGTGGCGGACTCGATGGCTTCCGCAATGCCGCGCGACACGTTGCCGAAGAACTTGTGGCCCGAATCCACCAATTCCTTCGTCGAGAAGGATTGCGGGCGCTGCGACTCGGCCGGCGCGGCCGGTGCGGGCACCGTGTTCCGCGGAACCGGGTTCTGTGCGACGGCGATCGCCGGAACGCTCGCGAGCACGAGCGAGAGAGCGAGACCTGCTTGGCGCAAGCGGTTCATGGTCGGACCTCCCGGAAGCCGGATGCGCACGACTGCGCTCCCGGCGAAGCAATGCTTTGGTGATCCTTGCGGGACTAAGATCGAGACGCCGCGAATCACCTGCGGCTACGATCCGGGTTAACACGCCGCCGTGCAAGGGTTCCCTTGCGGCAGTCGAGCCGAATCGTCGCCGCACCGCTTATCGGACGCCATGTTTCGGCCGCGAGGTCGAGTTTTCGGAGAATGCCCATGCCCGCCGTCTCGCTCGACGCTCTCGACCTCGCCGCGCTGCTCTGCAGTCGGGTTTGCCACGACGTGATCAGCCCGGTGGGCGCCATCGTGAACGGCTTGGAAGTTCTCGAGGAGGAGAAAGACGAGTCGATGCGCGGCTTCGCGCAGGACCTCATCAAGAAGAGCGCGCGTCAGGCCTCCGCCCGGCTTCAATTCGCGCGCCTCGCCTTCGGTGCGGCGGGATCGGCCGGCGCGACGATCGATACCGGGGACGCCGAGCAGGTCGCGCGAGGCTTCATTCACGACGACCGCACGTCGCTGACATGGGACGCGCCGCGCGTGCTGCTGCCGAAAAATCAGGTCAAGCTGCTGCTCAATCTGTTGGTCATGGCGCAGACGACGATTCCGCGCGGCGGATCCATCGCCGTGTCGGCAACGGTCGACGGAGAGCAGGCGACCTTCCGCGTCGCCACCCGCGGCGTCAGCGCCCGCATCCCGCCTCATGCCGAGAGCCTTCTCGCCGGAGAAACGGAAAGCGGGACCGTCGACTCCCACGCCATCCAGCCGTTCTATACCGGCCTCATCGCGCTCGCGGCCGGCATGGTCGTGACCTTCGCGCTGGAGGACGGCGGCGTAGCGATCGAAGCCAAACGCGCCTGAGCGCCGGTCGCTGCGAACGTTTTTCGCACCGTTCCCGCAAATAGAAAAAGCCCCGCGCGAGCGGGGCTTTTTCGATGGCGACGAGACGGATGTCGATCAGGCGGAAATGCGCTGCACTTCCGGCATGTCGCGCAGCACGTAGCCGCGGCCCCATACGGTCTCGATGTAATTCTTGCCCGCCGAGGCGTTCGCCAGCTTCTTGCGCAGCTTGCAGATGAACACGTCGATGATCTTGAGTTCGGGCTCGTCCATGCCGCCGTAGAGATGGTTGAGGAACATCTCCTTGGTCAACGTCGTGCCTTTGCGCAGGCTGAGGAGCTCCAGCATCTGGTACTCCGTGCCGGTCAGGTGCACCCGCTGCCCGTCGACCTCGACCGTCTTCTGGTCGAGATTGACCGTCAGATCGCCGGTGATGATGACGGACTGGGCATGACCCTTGGAGCGTCGGACGATCGCATGAATGCGGGCGACCAGTTCGTCCTTATGGAACGGCTTGGTCAGATAGTCGTCGGCGCCGAAGCCGAGACCGCGCACCTTGTCCTCGATGCCGGCCAGCCCCGAAAGGATCAGGATCGGCGTCTTGACCCTCGCGACCCGAAGGCTGCGCAGAACCTCGTAGCCCGACATGTCGGGCAGGTTCAGGTCGAGCAGAATGATATCATAATCATAGAGTTTGCCGAGATCGACGCCCTCTTCGCCCAAATCCGTCGTGTAGACGTTGAAGCTCTCCGACTTCAACATCAACTCGATGCTCTGAGCGGTAGCGCTGTCGTCTTCAATCAGCAGAACGCGCATGTCCGTCCTCAACCTTCGTCGCGAATCGGTGACCCGAAAGCCGTCACCGGGCCGAATGGACGAGATGCCGCATGGCGCCTCGAACGATTCGAACCTACCCGGCAATGGTTAACAAATGCTGATTCTGCGCCGCAACCATTAATTCTTGTGTTTTCGCAAGTCTGGAATGAGGCGGGATTTGCTCGCAAGGGTAGGTAAACGAATGTTGTCCACCACAATTTGACCGCACGGGTTGTGGCTTCGCGTTTGCCGTTGGGATCGCCGAAAGTTGCCGATCACATGCGGCAAGTCGCCGGATAAATGCGTTTCGATCCCGAATGGTAAGGAACGAGCAAGAAGCTTGCTTCACAGTCCCCCTCGTCGAGCGGCGGGCACAAGCCTTCGCCGCAGGACTCGGACGCAGGGTAGAGTACCGCAATGAAGTCGCGTGAGAGCTTGATCAGGTTGAAGCGTTTCCAAGTCGAGGAAAAGCGTCGTCGCCTGTCCCAGATCGAAACCATGATTGCCGATTTTGAGCGCATGGCCGGAGATCTCGAGCGGGAGATCCGCGGCGAGGAAGAGCGGTCGGGCATCAGCGATCAGACGCATTTCGCCTATCCCACCTATGCCCGCGCCGCCGCGCAGCGTCGCGACAACCTCCGCCGCTCCGCCGACGAATTGCGCGCGCAGCTCGACGACGCCCGCGGCATCTTCGAGGAGGCATTCGACGAATTGCGCAAATTCGAGATGCTCGACGACCGCGATCAGGCCGCGCGCGAGCGCAACGAACCCCAACAGCAGCTCGCCCGGGCCTGACGCTCAGAGGTGCTCCGCCAGAAGCGGAATGTGGGGAGCGGCATCCGCCCCGTACAATCCGGTGAGCCGCGGATCGTCGAGGATTTCAACGGACAGCTTGCACGGCACGAACCCCATGCGCCGGTAAAAACCGAGCGCGCGCGGGTCGTCGAGCTGGCACGTGTGCACGGTGAAGCGTTGGATGCCGGCGTCGAAAACGAGGGCCGCTCCGGTCCGCACCATCCACGCGCCGAGCCCGCGCCCGGTGCAATCCGGCACCAGCCCCAAAAACGCCAGTTCCGCGCTTGCCGGCGCTTCGGCGAACGACAGCTCCAGCAGACCGACGTCTCGACCCTGCAGCGTGACCGCGAAGGCGAGCGTCTCCTCCGCGTCCAGAATGCCGACCAGTTCCGGCCGCGGCATCAGCAGGCGCGAAAACCAGAGCCACGGTTCTCCGACCGCGCGGAAAATCGCTGCATAACGCTCCGCGTCCCGGCCCGTCATCCGCTCCAATGCCGTCCCCGCGGGCGGTTCGCCCGCTTCGCCCGGCGATGCCGTCATCACGAGATGCGTCACAAGCGTGGCGAGCTTGCCGGCGGGGAGGTCGTGAAGGCCGTTCTGCACCGATATTTCCCCAGTGGTTGCGCTTCGACGTCGGGCTCCCAATCTCTCAGCGTGCGCCTGCGACGTCCACCGACAGATCGCGAGTGATCGGGCGCCTGAAAGAACGTTCACCGCGTCCGCGGGCCGCCTCGTTCCCGCCGTCGAAAGTCCTTGCTCCGGACCTGCGGCACGTGCAGAGAAGGCATGCAGTCTGCGGAGAGGCTCGACCCGATTCATGAAGCGCGCTCTTGATTATCTTTGGCCGGTCGTCGGCCTTCTGGCCGTCGTGTTTTCGGGATGGCTTCTCTACAAGGAACTCAAAGGCATCTCCGCCGGCGACGTGATGGCGAGCTTGTCCGCCATCCCCGCGCATCGTTGGTTCTTGGCGGTCATGTGCACGCTTGGGGCTTATGCCG
Organism: Hyphomicrobiales bacterium; assembly: GCA_027489535.1. Taxonomy (GTDB): domain Bacteria; phylum Pseudomonadota; class Alphaproteobacteria; order Rhizobiales; family Beijerinckiaceae; genus JAIXZO01. Next base: position 315,638 of record JAIXZO010000022.1, on the reverse strand, counting down.
CGCTCGCTTGGTATGACCGGATCGCGCTTCAGCATCTCGGTCACAAGCTCGGCTGGGGCTTCATCTCCATCGTGTCGTTCACGACCTATGCGCTGTCGCACAATATCGGCGCGTCCGTGTTCTCCGGCGCCGTGGTGCGCTATCGCGCCTACAGCACCAAAGGTTTGTCTGCGGCCGAAATCGGCGTGCTCGTCGCGCTTTGCTCGTTCACGTTCGGCCTCGGCACCATCGTGCTCGGCGGCATCGTGCTCGCGGGCGAGCCGGAATTCATGCAGCGACTGGTCGACGTCCCCGTCTGGGTCGCGCGCTCGGTAGGCTTGGCGATGCTCGCCTTCGTCGCGCTTTACGTGGCGGGGTCGCTGCTCGGTCTGAAGCCGCTGCGCATCGGCAAGTTTCAGCTGTTCTATCCGCGCCCCGAAATCGTGATGCGCCAGCTGATCGCCGCCCCGTTGGAACTGCTGGCCGCGGCCGGCATCATCTATTTCGCGCTGCCGGAGTCGGCCGGCGTGACTTATTTCGAGGCCTTGGGGGCGTTCCTCGCATCCTTCTCGGCGGCGCTGCTTTCGCATGCGCCCGGCGGGCTCGGCGTGCTGGAATTCGTGTTCCTGAAGGCGGTGCCCGCGCTGGAGAAGGCCGACGTCATCGCGGCGCTTCTCGTCTTCCGCCTGCTCTATCTGCTGCTGCCGCTGGCCTTCGCCTGCGTCGTCGTGCTGATGTTCGAGCGGTCGCGCCTGACGGAAACGGTCAAGCAGGCGGGGCCCGGCGTCTGAGCCGGACCTCTTTCGTCACTGACGATATTGCTGAATGCGCGTGGTGCGCAGGCCCGCGAGGCCGTGCTCGTCGATCGAGCCCTGCCATGACAGGAACTCCTCGACCGTGAGCGTGTAGCGGGCGCAGGCCTCCTCCAAGCTCAAGAGACCGCCGCGCACCGCGGCGACGACTTCGGCCTTGCGCCTGATGACCCAACGGCGGGTGCCGGGCTGAGGAAGGTCCGCGACCGTCAACGGCGAGCCGTCCGGCCCGATCACGTATTTGACTCTCGGACGATAAGCTTCGGTCATGGAACGCTCACACTCAATCTGATGACCAACATCTCGGCGGACCATAAAGAAACGCGACTTAAGAATTGCTGAACCGCAACTTGCCGTATTTTCTCTTTTCGGGACGCGCCGACTGCTTTGCTCGCAAGGCCGAGCAGACCGTCACGACCTTGACTCTCATCATCCTCCCAAATGCTGAACGATCCTTGAATCATTCGGGGCGGGCGCAGGGGTGGAAGCACGAGGGTCCGGGCGTTAGAATGATGTGGTGAACGCTTCGGTAGCCCATGTTCGTTGACCTCGATCTTCCCGGTCGCCCGCAGGACAATCGCGTCGTCGTCGCGATGTCGGGCGGCGTGGATTCGTCGGTCGTCGCCGCCTTGCTGGCGCGCGCGGGCTACGACGTCGTGGGTTTGACGCTCCAGCTTTACGATCACGGCGCCGCCGTCCACCGCGCCGGCAGCTGCTGCGCCGGGCAGGACATCCATGACGCCCGCCGCGTGGCCGATGCGCTCGGCATCCCGCATTACGTGCTGGATTACGAGAGCCGCTTCCGCGAGGAGGTCATCGACAATTTCGTCGACGGCTATCTGGCGGGCGAGACGCCGGTGCCGTGCATCGAGTGCAACCGCAAGATCAAGTTCCGCGATCTCCTGACCACCGCCCGCGAACTCGGCGGGCAGGCTCTCGCGACCGGCCATTACGTCGTGGGTCGCGCCTTGGAGGGCGGGGGACGGGGCCTGTTCCGCGCCGCCGATCCGGATCGCGATCAGAGCTATTTTCTCTACGCCACCACCGCCGAACAGCTCGATTTCCTGCGTTTCCCGCTCGGCGACATCCCCAAGAGCGAGACCCGTGCGCTGGCGCGCGAACTCGGCCTCGTCGTGGCGGACAAGAAGGACAGTCAGGACATCTGCTTCGTGCCCGAGGGCCGCTATGCCGACGTCATCCGGAAGCTGCGCCCGGATGCGGCGATGCCGGGCGACGTGGTGCATCTCGACGGGCGCGTGCTGGGCCGTCACGAGGGCGTGATCAACTTCACCGTGGGGCAGCGGCGCGGGCTCGGCCTGTCGACCGGCGAGCCGCTCTACGTCGTGCGGCTGGATGCCGACGCGGCCCGCGTGGTCGTGGGGCCGCGCGAGGCGCTGGCGACCCGCACGCTTCACCTGCGCGACGTCAATTGGCTCGGCGAGCGACCGGCCGATGCGCTTTCGGCTGAGGGGCTCGACATCGCCGTGCGCGTGCGCTCCACCCGCCCGCCGCAGCCGGCCGTTCTGCGGGTCGTCGACGGCGCGTTCGAAGTCGAGCTGCCCGACGGCGAATACGGCGTGTCCCCCGGTCAAGCCTGCGTCTTTTACGATGCGGCGCAGGAGCATGCCCGCGTGCTGGGCGGGGGCACCATCGCTTCGCGCAACGCCGCGGGGGCCGTCCGGCCGGCCGCTTGATTCTCCGAACAAGGACACGCAATGGGCGCTGATCTCGACAATGCCGGGGTTGAAAAGGCTTATGCCCGCTGGGCGCCCGTCTACGATCTCGTCTTCGATACGGTGATGTCCGCCGGACGCCGCGAGGCCGTCGCCGCCGCGGAGCGTTGCGGTCCCCGCATTCTCGATGCCGGAGCCGGGACCGGCCTCGAATTCACCTATTTCTCGCCCGCGTCCGAGGTCACCGCCGTCGATCTCTCCGAGGCCATGCTGCGCAAGGCCAAGCAGCGCGTCGAAGAGGCGCGCCTGACGGCCGTGCGCGGCATCTTGGTGATGGACGCCACGCGCCTCGCCTTCAACGACGGCGTCTTCGACGCGGTCGTCGCGCCCTACGTGCTCACCGTCGTGCCGGATCCCGAGCGCACGCTCGACGAATTGATGCGCGTCGTGCGTCCCGGCGGCGAATTGGTGCTGGTCAATCACATCGGCGCGGAAAGCGGCCCCTTGGCCACCCTCGAGGGCTGGCTCGCACGCCATACCCGCGACATCGGCTGGCGGCCCGAATTCCCGTGGTCGCGCGTCGGCGATTGGATCGACGTCCGCCCCGGCCTGCATTTGCTCGAGCGCCGCAAGCTCTCGCCCTTCGGCCTGTTCACGCTGATCCGCATCGGCAAAACTGCGGTGCCGCAATCCGCCGTTCAAGCCGTGCCGCAAGCTGCCGACGCCGGCTGATCGAACCGCCGTGCCGCCGACGCCCGAATTCGGTGCCGTCGTCCTTGACACTGCGGAGCTCGAAAGCCTATATCCGGCCCGCTCGCGACGGCCTCGGCCGACGCGCGGTGGCGGAGTAGCTCAGCCGGCTAGAGCAGAGGAATCATAATCCTTGTGTCGGGGGTTCGAGTCCCTCCTCCGCTACCATTTCCTACCCCCGAACCGGTCGCACGGGGGTGACGTCGATCCAACACCCCGCCCATTCATACCTACGATCTCCGCCCTTTACGCAGGCGCTCCCGGCACCTTCATCGGGTGAGCCGCCGCGAAGGCGGGCACGGCCATGCAGGTTTCCGCCAACCGGGCGCAGAGCGGAAATTCGCGGGTGAAGCCCGCGAGGCTCGATGCCGCCATGTGGCTCGCAAAGCAAATGTCGGCGATCGTCGGGGTTTCACCCGCGACGAACGGTGCGGGCGGGCGGCGCGTGAAGATGGTCTCGTAGGTCGCAAGTCCCTCGCGCATCCAATGCGTTCCCCACGCCTCGACGGCGGCCGGGTCCGCGCCGAACTGCGTGGCCAGCCGCTTGCGCATGCGCGGCACGACGAGCGGATGCGCATCCGCTACGCTCACCAGCGCCACCGCGCGGACATAGGCGCGCTCGGCGGCATCGGTCGGCATCAGCGGCGGGTCGGGAAAAGTCTCGTCGAGATATTCGAGAATCGCCTGCGATTGAAACAGCGTTCGGCCGTCATGCACCAAGGTCGGCACGACATGCTCGGGGTTCACCGCGCCGTAATCCGCGCCGTGCTGCTCGCCGGTGAGAATGTCGACGGGAATCTCCCGGTAGGGCAGCCCCTTCATCTGCAGGGCGATCCGCACGCGATAGGCCGCCAACGAGCGCCAAAAACCGTAAAGGGTGATCGTTTCGGCCAATTTCGGCGTCTCCGTTCATGCGCATCGGCGGGCATTTCGAGCCGTTCGGGCCGTCAAGCGAAGTTCAGGCTAGCCTGCGTCCCGTCGAAACGAAATCCTGAACCACGCTCGCCCGACGCCAAAATGCCGCACCGATAACTTTTTGGGATCGAGGGCCGCGAAAGATTGTATTGGCTCGAGCGCGAGTCACGGCCTTAGTCTTCGTGCATTCCCGCCGTCCGGCGGTCGAAGGGTGCACTGATGCGGCTTGAACTCGTATCAATAAAGACCCCCACCCATCCTTTGGATGGCCTTTACTATGAGCCGGCGTCGGGGCCGATCATCGGTTCCGTTCTTCTGTTTCACGGCAACTGCAAGAACTTCTATTCGGGGCCTTCGCGCTTCGTCGCAGGCCCGCTGGTCGAAGCCGGGTTCGCCGTCTTGGCCTTCAACCGACGCGGGCATGACGTGCTGCACACCCATGGGCGCGGTTCGTCCGGCGGCGCGCACCAACTCGCCGCCGAGATGATCGAGGACAATGCGCTCGCCGCCGACTGGATGAAGGCGCGCGGCCATGCGGCTCCCGTCGTCGTCGGCCACAGCAACGGCGGCATGTTGGCCGTTCCCCACGTGGCCGCCCGGCCTGATACGCCGGCCATGGTGCTGCTGTCGGCGCATCGCGGCGGTCCGAACCTCGTGTCCCTGATCAGCGGCAACGGCTTGTTCGCGCGCGATCGCGTCGCCGAGATCACCGAGACCGCGAAGGCGATGGTCGCCGAGGGGCGCGCGGATGAATTGATGCTTCTGCCGGGCTGGTGGCACGTCATCACCGCCCGGACGTTCCTCGATTTTTCGACGCAGCTTCCGGACATGATGGATCACGCCCCGCAGGTGCGCTGCCCCACCTTGTTCATCCGCGGCGACAAGGAACGGGTCGACATCTACCCGGCCGAAGAATTCGCCGCGCGCAGCGGCGGGCCGACCGACGTCGAGATCCGCTCCGATTGCGACCATTTCTATACAGGGCAGGAACGCGAGGTCGCGGACCGCGTCGTCTCTTGGCTGAAGGACAGGGGCTTCGCGCGCGGCTGAGCACGGACGGGCCTATCGGGGGGAAAACGCCATGCCGGCAATCGGCAGGATCAAGGACACAATGGAAGCGCCGCCGATCATCAGGATCGATCACGTCGACAAGATCTTCACGACCGTCGCCCAGGAGAAGATCCAAGCGCTGTCCGACATCTCGCTGTCCATCGCGGACGGCGAGTTCGTCACGATCGTGGGCCCTTCGGGCTGCGGCAAGAGTACCCTTCTGAAGATTCTGGCCGGCCTGCAGCGCGCCACCTCCGGCGTGGTCGAACTCGACGGCACGCCCGTCAGCGCGCCGCGCCGGGACATCGGAATCGTCTTCCAAAATCCCGTGCTGTTTCCTTGGCGCACGATCCTCGAAAACGTCCTTTTGCCGGCCGAAGTCCAAGGTCGGCCGATGGCCGCCGCCCGTGCCCGGGCGCGTGAGCTTCTCGCGATGGTCGGCCTCGCCGACTTCGAGAAGAAATATCCGATGGAACTGTCGGGCGGCATGCAGCAGCGCGCCGCCATCACCCGCGCACTGGTCAACGATCCCCGCATTCTGTTGATGGACGAGCCGTTCGGCGCGCTCGACGCGATGACGCGCGAGCAGATGAACCTCGAGCTTCAGCGCATCTGGGGCGAGAGCCGCAAGACCGTGGTGCTCATCACGCATTCGATCCCTGAAGCGGTCTTTCTCGCCGACCGGGTCATCGTCCTGAGCGCGCGGCCGGGTCGCATCGCCCGCATCATCAAGGTCGACATTCCGCGTCCGCGTTCGATGGCGGTGTTGAGCGATCCCGCTTTCGCCCGCGTCTGCGGCGAGATCCGCAAATTGCTCTACGGCGTCGAAGACGAAGCCGGCGCGGCCGGCGGAGGATTGTCATGAGCGCGTCCGATACCCGCAGGATCGAAACGCCCGTCCGCAAGCGGCCGAGCCGCCTCTCGATTCTCATCCGGCAGCGGCCGGAAATCGTCATTGCACCGATCGGCCTCGTTCTCTTCATCATCGGTTGGGAATGGAGCGTCGTCTGGCTCAAGGTGCCGACCTACATCCTGCCCACGCCGAGCCAGATCGGCACGGCTCTGATGAAGGGGCTGAACGCGGGCTGGGACGATCGGGGCGGCTATTGGCTGCACACGCGCGTCACGCTCAGCCAAATCCTGCTCGGCTTCGTCGCCGGCAGCGGCGCCGGGCTGATCTTGGGCACGGTCATCTCCCAATTCCGCCTGCTCGAAGCGACGCTGCGCATCTATCTCGTCGCGATCCAGAGCCTTCCCAAGATCGCCTTGGCCCCCATCATCGTCCTCTGGTTCGGCTTCGGCCTGACCTCGAAGGTCGTGATCATCGCGCTGCTCACCTTCTTCCCGCTTCTCGTCACCAGTCTCGCGGGTTTCCGCGCCGTGGACCGCGAGCGGCTCGAATTGATGCGGGCCTTGGGGGCGGGGCCTTGGACGGTGTTCTGGAAGGTCCGCGTGCCGTCTGCGCTGCCCTACATCTTCGCCGGTCTCGAAATGGCGTCTGTGTTCTCCATCGTCGGCGCGGTGGTCGGCGAGTTCGTCGGCGCGCAGCTCGGCCTCGGCACGCTGATCCTGTCGATGACCGCGCAGATGGACATGTCGGGCACCTTCTCGGTGTTCATCATCCTGTCGGTCATCGGCATCGGGATGCATTCCATCCTCAAGGCCGTCCAACGCCGCGTGCTGTTCTGGACGGATGCGGAAGCGACCGCCGAACCTCCGCCGGAGGGCTGACGCAGGCTCGAAACACAGCGGGTCCGCGCAAGAGAGCGGGTCCGCCGATCTTAAAAAAGACCGAGGACACGCCCGATGCAGAAGAACGATCCCGCCTTCCTCTATTTTCCCGACAATTATCGCTGGTCGATGGGCCTGCTGCTGTGCCTGTCCGGCGCACCGTGGGGCGGAGCGGAAATCAACGAGGTCAATCGGGTCGGCACGGCGCTGAAGGACCATGTCGGCGACGACGATGCATGGTTCGCCGAATGGACGCGGATGGGCGAGAAGGTCGAGGCGCGCGGTCGCGCCGCCATGGCCAAGGGCAAGAACGTCACGGCCGTCTCGTGTCTGCTGCGTGCGAGCCATTACTATCAGACCGGCGAGCGCTTCCTGCATCCCAAGAGCGCGCGCGGCGAAGAGGTCTATCGGGCCTCCGTACAGGCCTTCAAGGACGCCGCCGCCCTGATGACGCGGCCGCGCATCGAATTCGTCGAGGTGCCCTACAAGGGCAAGAGCCTGCCGGCGATGCTCGTTCATCCCGATCCGGACGTCGCCCGCGGCAAGCCCGCTCCCGCGATGGTGTTCTTCGACGGCTTCGACGTCACCAAGGAGCTGCAATATTTCTTCGGCGTCGCCGACCTCGCCGCCCAAGGCGTGGGCTGCCTCATCGTCGACGGTCCCGGCAACGGCGAGAGCCTGCGCTTCCGCGATCTGCCGCTGATCGCGGAGACCGAAAAATACGGCACTGCGGCCTATGAATACATGGCCGGCCGCAAGGAGTTCGACCCCGCGCGCATCGGCGTGATGGCGATCAGCCTCGGCGGCTATTACGCCCCGCGCGCCGCCTCGCTCGAACCCCGCTTCGCCTGCTGCCTCGCATGGGGCGCGCAGTGGGACTATTACGAGACGTGGCGCAAGCGCTTCGAGGCGCTCGATTCCGGCAAGGTCGTCTCCCTGTCCGTCCCGCCTGACCATCTGGCGTGGGTGATGGGCACGAAGACACGCGAGGAGGCCATGACCAAGCTCGAGGGCTTCCGCCTCGACGGCATCGTGCAGAAGATGCGCTGCCCCTTCCTGCTGCTGCACGGCGAGCAGGACCAGCAGATCCCGCTCGACATCGCGCAGAAGTGCTTCGACGCCGTCGGTTCGGCCGACAAGACCATGGTGGTCTTCCGCCGCGAGGACGGCGGGCATCATCATTGTCAGGTCGACGACCTCACCATCGCCGTTCACGCGATGTGGGACTGGGTCACCGACAAGCTTAGGCCCGGGACTTGAGGGGGGAACGGCCATGAACACGGATGGAATTTTTCCTCGGTTTTCCGACGCCGAATACAAGCGCCGCTTTGCGGCCGTGCGTGCCGAAATGGCCAAGCGCGGCATCGATGCGGTGATCGCGGCGGGCGACTCCGCCTTCCGCTTTTCCAACCACGCCAACGTCCATTGGCTGACGAATTGGCTCGACCCTTATGCGGCCTATGCCGTCATCACGATGAAGCAGGACCCGATCCTGATCATCTCCAACCCCCTCTACATCCATGCCGCCAACCGCGCGTCGGTGTCGACCGAGGTGCACGGCGTCTACACGCCCGGCAAGACGATGGGCGAACGGCTGATCGACCTCGGCCTCGGCGGCGGCAAGATCGGTTTGGCGGGCGTGCGCAATGTCGGCCGCGCCTCGATGGCCTACGAGCACCAGCGGGAACTGGCCGCGACGATGCCCGACGCCACGTTCGTGGACGCACTCGACGTGATGCAGGAAGCCCGCCGCATCAAGAGTGCCGAGGAACTCGTCTGGTTCGAAAAAGGCGCCGAATATACGGATCGTTCCGTCATGGCGGTTGCGGAAAGCCTGCGCCCCGACATGCCCGAATTCGAGCTGTCCGCCCGCATTCAGGAGACCTTCCTCGACGACGGCGGGTCGCTGATGTTCCATTTCCTCGGCGCCACGCCGATGGACGCGCCGGAGCTGATCTTCCCTTGGCAATATCCGTCGACCCGCCGTACCCGGAAGGGCGACGTGCTGTTGACGGAGATCAGCGTCGGGCATTGGGGCTATGCCGGGCAGGTGCAGCGCGCCTACACGGTCGATTGCGATCCGACGCCCGAATATCGCCGCCTCTACGACGCGGCGCATGAGTGCTACCAGCGCATCTTCGAGATGCTGAAGCCGGGCGTGACCGACGTCGACATTCTCGACGCCGCCCGCTTCGTCGAAAAGCAGGGCTACAAGACCTTGGACGTCCTCATCCACGGATGGGGCATCACCATCGAGCCGCCGCGGGCGGATCTCGGCTGCGCCATGATCAAGCGCGAATGTCTTCCGTTTACGGTCGAAGAGGGCATGCTCTTCGTCATCCAGCCTCACGTCGTCTCGAGCGACGAGCGACGCGGGGCCCAAGTCGGCAATCTCGTCGCCATTGAAAAGAACGGCGCGCGCTCGTTGCAGAAAGCGCCGATGGACTTCTTCAGGTCGAAGGCCTGAGCGGTCCCGCGACAAGAACGAACAAAGACAAAGGGGAGTGGACATGCTTACGAGACGCAACTTCAACGCTTCGCTGGCGGGCGCCTTCGGCGTCACCATGCTTTCCATGCATCACGTGAAGGGGCAGACCCTTCCCGTCGTCAGGCTCGGCAACGCCGCCGGCCTCATCGACCCGCAGCTGACCTTCCTTTCCATGGGCCAGCACCCGAAGATCAATTATTACAAGGAAGAGGGCTGCACGCTCGACATCGTCAACATGAGCGGCTCTGGCCAGACGATGCAGGCGATCATCGCCGGCCATGTCGAGACCTCCTCGCTCGCGCCGATCGCCTTCCTGTCCGTCTACGCCAACAACCCGACGGTCGACGTCATCTATCCCTATGCGTGGATGCGCTCGCCGCACTGGTCCGTGGCGGTCAAGCCCGACAGCCCGATCAAGACGCTCGCGGACCTGAAGGGCAAGAACATCGGCATCCGCAACAAGGGCGACACCGGCTATTTCGGCGCCGTCGCGATGCTGAAGGAAATCGGCATCAACCCCGACAAGGACGTCGAGTGGACCTCGATCGATCAGGGCGGTCCGGCGGGTGAGGCCATCTACAAGGGCCGCGTCGACGCCATGGCGTTCTGGGACGGCGCATTCGCGCGCATCGAGAACGGCGGCTTCCCGCTGCGCCATCTGCCGAACTCGCCCGGCATGCAGCAGCTGTTCGGGCAGGCCTATTGCGTCCGCAAATCCGACTTCCAGAAGAACCGCGCCCTCTGGGTCGGCTTCTTCCGCGCGATGGCGAAGTCCACGGTCTTCGCTTATGCGGATACCGACCTCAGCATCAAGATGCACTGGGACCTCTATCCGGAGTCCAAGCCCAAGGGCAAAACCGACGAAGAAGCCATGGTCGAAGCGCGCGCGGTCGTGAATTCCCGCCGCGACAAGTGGTTCCCCGCCCCCTACCAGACCGACAAGCGCTTCGGCGCGATGAACGAGGAAGAGTGGAAGGCGCAGGTCAAGTTCGTCGGGCTTGAGGACAAGATCAAGGACGTGAAGCCCATCTTCACCACCGAGATCCTCGACGACGTGAACAAGTTCGACCGTGAAAAGGTCCTCGCCCTCGTCAAGCAGCTCAAGGGTTGACGCGTTCGGGCCTCTCCGTACCCGGAGAGGCCCTTTTTCTCTCGATGACCGCGGATGTTCCGATGACCCACGCACCTCTCATCCTCGACGAGGCCGCGTTGGCGCCGTTGATCGACATGAACGAGGCCATAGCCTGCCTCGAAGAGGCGTTCCGCCGCCGCAAGCACGCCGATATCGCCAACATCCCCCGCAGCCGCGCGCATCTGCCCGGCGGCGTCCTCAACCTGATGGCGGCCGTGGACGGACCGGCGGGGTTCTTCGGCAGCAAATCCTATTTCGCCTCGCCGCGCGGCGTATCCTTCCACTTCGCGCTTCACGATCTTGAATCCGGCCGACTTCTCGCCTTCATGACCTCGTCGAAGATGAGCCAGGTCCGTACCGGCGCGGCAAGCGGTCTCGCGATCAAATACATGGCGAAGCCCGACGCCTCCGTGCTGGCCCTCATCGGCACCGGGCGGCAGGCCATGGCGCAGGCTCTGGCGGCCCGCGCCGTCCGCCCCATCCGCGAAATCCGCGTCTTCGGCAGAGACGCCGAACGCCGCAACGCCTTCGCCGACCGCTTGGCCCGCGAACTCGACGTGGCCGTCGTTCCGACCGAAAGCGCCCGCGCGGCCGTGGAGGGCGCGGCCGTCGTTTCCACCATCACGCGCGCCTACGAACCCGTGCTCGACGCCGCTTGGCTGGCACCGGGCACATTCGTCAACGCCGCGGGCGCGAACGCGTCCGACCGCCGCGAGATCGACGCCGAAACCATCCGCCGTTGCACGCTTCTCGTCACCGACGATATCCAGCAGGCCCGCATCGAGGCTGCCGAATTCATCGATCTCGACCGCGCGGGCGCGTTCGATTGGGCCTCCGTGGTCGAACTGGCGGAGGTGGTGTCCGGCGTCGTCCCGGTCCGCCGAGCCCCCGGCGACGTCACGCTGTTTAAATCGCTCGGCATCGCCTTCGAGGACGTCGCCTTCGGCGCGCATCTCTATCGCAAGGCGCTGGCTGCGGGAGCGGTCGCATGACCGATCCCGTCGCCTACGCCTCCACGGCCGAACTCGAATTCTTCACCCGCCGCGTCTTCGTCGCGTCCGGCCTATCGGTCGATCATGCCGTGATCGCGGCGCGCGCGATGCTCGACGCCGATCTCGCGGGCGTCGACACGCACGGCGTGATCCGCCTGTCCCAATATGCGGCCGACATCCGCGCCGGCCGCATCGACGTCACCGCCGAACCCTCGCTCGTGCGCACGGCCGCGACCATGGCCCGGATCGAAGGCTTCGGCGCGATGGGGCATGTCTGCATGAGCATGGCGGCGGATGCGGCCGCCGACATCGCCGCCGAATACGGTACCGCATGGGTCGGCACCGTCCGATCCAACCATGCGGGCGCGCTGGGCGTCTACGCGGCCCGTCTGGCGGAGCGGGGCTTCATCGCCATTTGCGGCGCGGTGTCCGGCATCAATCAGGTGGCGCCTTGGGGCGGCGTCGAGCCGCTGCTCGGCACCAATCCCATCGCCTTCGCCGTCCCGGCCGGGGACGAACCCGCGGTCGTCTTCGACATGGCGACCAGCGTGGCCTCCTTCGGCACCGTCAAGAAATATGCGCTGGAGGGCCGTACCCTGCGCGAAGGCTGGATGGTCGACCGCAAGACGGGCGAAACCCTCACCGACCCGTCCCGCTTTTCGGAAGGGCTGCTCACGCCGCTCGGCGAGCACAAGGGCAGCGGCCTCGCACTGATCCTCGGCCTGTTGGCGGGCGTCGCGAACGGGGCCGATTTCGGACGCTCCATCAACGAGAAGCAAGCCGCGAAGCAGCCGGTGAATACGGGCCAATTCGTGATCGCCATCGATGCGTCGCATCTGCATTCGGGTTTCGTGGCTGCGATCGATCTTGCGATCCGCGAATTCGCGGGCTCGACGCCGCTGCCGGGCGGACCTGCCGTGCGCGTTCCCGGCATGCAGCGCGCACGCACGCAGCGCGAGCGGGCGGCTGCAGGCATTCCCGTCGGGCCGGAACTGCGTCGCGAACTCGAAGCTCTGGCCGCAATGGCCGGCGTCGCGCCGCTCGTCCTGTCCTGACGTCTCGCCCGAGCGTCAGGCCGTCGCCTCGGGATCCACCCCGAACGCGCCTTCGCTTTGCAGCGCCGCCATGGTCGGCCCGGTCAGGTCGATCATCTTGCGCACCGCGGGCGTGATCGGGCGGTCGGTACGCCATGCCAGCACGCGGCTGAGGCTCCATCCCTCCACGGCGCACAGCGAGAGCGTGTTCGCCTGCGCATCGCGCCACACCGCGCTGTGCGGCAGCAGCGCGTAGCCCAGCTTCGCGCGCACGAGGCTCTTTTGCAGATGCAGGCTCTCGGTTTCCGCAACGATGTCGATGCGGCGGCCCTGCCGCTCTCCGATCTCGTCGAGCCAGCCGCGCACGGTACTCGGCGGCGCGGTCAGCACGAGCGGCAGCTTCACGGCATCGTCGATGGTGCAGCGCGAGCCCTCCGCGAACTCGCCCGGCGGGCCGACGAGGTACACGGCCTCGCCCATGAAATTCTGCAGATTGAAATTCTTGACGCTGGCCAATCTGCCGTTGGGCAGGATCGCCATGTCTATTTCGTTGTTCATCAGCCAATCATAGAGATGGCCGACCCCTTCGTAGAACCGCAGCGTCACTTCCGGATAGGCCGCGCGATACGTCTCCGCCAAGCGTGCGAACAGCACCTCCGCGATCGAGGGCGGCGCGCCGAACGCGACGGTGCCGCGCGGCACCGTGCCCTCGGCCATCACGTCCGCCCGCGCCTGTTCCGTCTGCCGCAGGATGAAGCGCGCGCGGTCGAGCAGCAGGGCGCCGGCCCCGGTCGGGGTCACGCCGTCGCTCTGGCGCGTGAACAGTGCCACGCCCAATTCGGACTCCAGATTTTTGATCTGGCGGGTCAAGGCCGGCTGGGCGATCCGCAGCGACTCCGAGGCGCGGCGATAGCCCCCGAGTTCGGCGATGCAGAGGAAATATTCCAACTGTTTGCTGTTCAAGACCGATCCCTTTCCGGGCCGATGCGTGATCCGACCGTGTGATGCCGTTTTGGGATCGGACGCATCTAATAATGATATTTGCTGACGTTCAAGTTCCCTCCTAGCGTTCCTTCAATCGGTCGGGAACGAAGACAAGACGTCGAGAGATCGATCCGTCGTGATCGGCTTCCCGCATCTCCAGTCTTGCTGTGCGAAGACCGTGAGGGGGAAGCGTCGATGACTCACAAAAGCGAAGTTCGGGACGGAATGCTCATCGAATGGGACGTTCCGATTACGATGGACGACGGCGTCGTTCTGCGTGCCGACATCTTTCGTCCGCTCGGCGAAGCGCGCGTCCCCGCCCTCGTCACCTACGGTCCCTACGGCAAAGGGCTCTCGTTCCAAGAGGGCTACAAGACCGCTTGGGAGATCATGGAGCGGGACTATCCCGACGCGCTGGAAGGCAGCTCCAACAAATACCAGAACTGGGAAGTCCCCGACCCCGAGAAATGGGTGCCCGACGGCTATGCCTGCGTGCGCATCGACAGCCGCGGCGCAGGCCGTTCCGAGGGTTTTCTGGCCGTGCACGGCCCGCGCGAAACCCGCGACTTCGCCATCTGCATCGATTGGCTCGGCGCGCTGCCCTGGTGTACGGGCAAGGTCGGCATCAACGGCATTTCCTATTACGGGGCCAACCAGTGGCGCGTCGCCGCGCTGCAGCCGAAGCACCTCGCGGCCATCTGCGTGTGGGAAGGCTTCGCCGACAATTACCGCGACGCGACCCATCACGGCGGCATTCTCTCCACGTTCCGCAAGAACTGGCAGGAAATGCAGGTCAAGACCGTGCAGCACGGCCTCGGCGAGCGCGGCCCGCGCAGCAAGGTCACCGGCGAATTGGTCTGCGGTCCGCAGACCGAGCCGGAGGAGGCTCTCGCCGCCCGCCGTGCCGACATGCCGGGCGAATTGCTGCGCAATCATCTCGACGGCGAATATTACTGGTCCCAAGCCGGGGACATGACCAAGATCACCGTGCCGCTGCTCAGTGCCGGCAATTGGGGCGGGCAGGGCCTGCATCTGCGCGGCAACGTCGAAGGCTTCGTCAATGCCGCCTCGACGCAGAAATGGCTGGAGATCCACGGCGGCGCGCATTGGGCGGAATTCTACACCCGCTACGGTCTCGACCTTCAGAAGCGCTTCTTCGGCCATTTCCTGAAAGGCGAAAATACCGGGTGGGAGAAGCAGCCCAAGGTTCAGCTGCAAATTCGGCGTCCCGGCGAGGTCCGTTTCCCCGTCCGCGCCGAGAACGAATGGCCGCTGGCGCGGACGCAATGGACCAAATTCTACCTCGATCCCGACCACTGCTCGCTGTCCCCCCAGCCGAGCAAGGCGTCGACAGCCCTCAGCTTCGAAGCGATGGGGGAGGGCGTCACCTTCTTCTCCGCCCCGATGACCGAAGATACGGAGATCACCGGGCCGTCCGCCGCCAAGCTCTTCGTCAGCTCGAACACCAAGGATGCGGACCTCTTCCTCGTCCTGCAGGTCTTCGATCCCGAGGGCACCGAGGTGGTGTTCTATGGTGCGCTCGATCCGCACACGCCGGTCGGGCAGGGCTGGCTGCGCGCGTCGCACCGCAAGCTCGACCCGAAAAAGAGCCGGCCCTACCGGCCCTATCATACGCATGACGAAGTCCAGCCGCTCACGCCGGGCGAAGCCGTCGAACTCGACGTCGAGATCTGGCCGACCTGCATCGTGGTTCCCGTAGGCCATCGCATCGCCCTCACCGTGCGCGGCAAGGACTATGTGTGGGCGGGCGCGGCGGCGACGTTGTCCAACATGCGCCGCCCCATGACGGGCTGCGGGCCGTTCATCCACGACGATCCGGACGATCGCCCCGCCGCCGTCTTCGGCGGCAACACCACGCTGCATTTCGATGCCGGGCGCACGCCCTACGTTATGCTGCCGATCATCCCCGCCAAGGCGTGACGATCCGACGGCGTCGAGCCTGCAGGTCCGGCGCCGATCCAACGAGACAATGATCCGCCGGAGGGAACGTCATGGTCGAGCAAGCCCGCGAACGTCGTCTGGAACAAGACGACATGATCATCGACATCGACGTGCCGATCACCATGGACGACGGCGTCGTGCTGCGCGCCGACGTGTTCCGGCCTGCGGCGGAAGGGCGCTACCCCGTCATCATCAGCTACGGGCCCTACGGCAAGGGTCTGGACTTCCGCGACGGCTACAAGACGGCGTGGGACATCATGGCCCGCAACCACCCGGATGCGGTGGCCGGAACGTCGAATGCCTATGCCAATTGGGAAGTCGTCGATCCCGAGAAGTGGGTGCCCGACGATTACGTCGTCGTGCGCGTCGACAGCCGCGGCGCGGGTCGCTCGCCCGGCTATCTCGATCATCACTCGCTGCGTGAAACCAAAGACTTCTACGACTGCATCGAATGGGCGGGCGTGCAGCATTGGTCCAGCGGCAAGGTCGGCCTCAACGGCATTTCCTATTACGCCACCAATCAGTGGCGCGTCGCCGGCATGCAGCCGCCGCATCTCGGCGCGATCTGCGTCTGGGAGGGCTATGCCGACCGCTATCGCGACGCCACCCATCACGGTGGCATCGCTTGCACCTTCCAGAAGCACTGGCAGGACATGCAGGTCAAATCCGTCCAGCACGGCCGCGTCGACAACGGCCCGCGCTCCCGCGTGACGGGAGACACCGTCTGCGGCCCGACGATGTTGACCCCCGAGGAATTGGAGCGCAACCGCTCCCGCCTCTGGCCCGACATCATCGCCAACGCCTTCGATTCCGAGTTCTACAAGGTCCGCTCGGCCGACTGGTCGAAGGTGAAGGTCCCCGTGCTCTCCTGCGGCAATTGGGGCGGGCAGGGACTGCATCTGCGCGGCAACATCGAGGGCTTCGTCAACGCCGCGAGCGAGCACAAATGGCTCGAAATGCACGGCGGCTCGCATTGGGCGATGTTCTACACCGATTACGGCGTCTACCTGCAGAAGCGCTTCTTCGACCACTTCCTGAAGGGCAAGAAGAACGGCTGGGACAAGCAGCCGCGCGTCCAACTCCAAATCCGCCATCCCGGCGAGAAATTCGTGCTGCGCCACGAAGAGGCTTGGCCCTTGCCGCGCACGCAATGGACCAAGGCGCATCTCGGCGCCGGCGCGAGCCTCTCGACCGCCGAAGCGCCCGCCTCGGATTGGTCCGAAAGCTTCGATGCAGCGGGCACGGGCGTCACCTTCATGTCGGAGCCGCTGAAGGAGGACTTGGAACTCACCGGTCCGATGGCCGCCAAGCTCTTCGTCTCGTCCTCGACGGCGGATGCCGACCTGTTCGTGATCTTCCGCGTCTTCGATCCGACGGGTGCGGAGGTCGTCTTCCAAGGCGCGCTTGATCCGCATACCCCCATCGCGCAGGGCTGGCTCCGCGCCTCGCATCGCGAACTCGACCCCGTGCGGTCGCTGCCGCATAGGCCGTTCCACCCGCACACCTCGTCCGATCCGCTCACCCCCGGCAAGGTCTACGAGCTCGACGTGGAAATCTGGCCGACCTGCATCGTCATCCCGAAGGGGCATCGCTATGCCTTGTCGGTGCGCGGCACGGATTACGAATATGACGGCCCGGCGGCGGTTCTCTCCAACATGAAGAACCCGATGAAGGGCTGCGGGCCCTTCATCCACGACGATCCCGACGACCGTCCTCCCGCCGTGTTCGAGGGGCGCACGACGATCCACGGCGGCGGCCAGCATCGTTCCTACGTGCTGCTGCCCGTCATCCCGCCGAAATAGCCTTACCCGCGCGCGTCCCGACCGGGAAACAACGCCCGGTAGATCGGGCGCGCGAACAGCCGCGCGTCGAGGCCCGCTTCGGCTTCGACGCGTTCCAGCCGCACCGGGTCGGTCCCCAAGGGGCTCAGCCCCTCCACCCCCAGCATGCAGCTGAGATCGGCGGCGGCGAACGCCCTGCGTTCGAGGTCCGGGTCGGCGAGGCGGTCGCCGAAAGGGTAGGCGAAGGCGAGATCGTCGAGCCCGAGCTTTGCGCGGATCTCCGCCGCCGGCCTTACGAATTCGGCGTCGAGGTCGGATTGCGTCAGCGTGGAGCAGAACGGGTGCGTATGCGTGTGCAGCCCCACGCCGTGTCCCCGGGCGATCCAGTCCCGAAGATCGTCCCAGGTCATATAGGGGCGCATCTCCTCGAGAAATTCGGCTTCCGGCGGCATGCCCGCCTCGGTCCAAATCGCGGCGGCGACGTCGTCTTTCTGGTCCGCCGGCCAGCCGCGGGCGGCTTGGGGCAGGTCGGTCCAAGCCGAGATCGGCTGCAATCCCCGGCGTGCCGTCACCGCGTTGCAGGCGCGGGTCAAACTTTCATGTCCGCGCAATCCCGCAACGGCGGAGAGCTTGTGCATCCACATCAGCCGCGCATTGCCGATGCAGGAGGTGATGACGAAGATCGTTGCGCGCACGCCGTATTCGGCCATCACGTCGAGCCCGCCATGCGCGGCCATCGCGTGCCCGTCGTCGAAACACACCGTCATCGTGGCTTCGCCGCCCGGCGTGCCCGCGCGGTTCGCGGCCAGCGCCTCGTCCAGCGATGCGAAGCGGAACCGCTTCGAGAGAAAGGCGATGTCGCGACGGAAATCGTCGAGCGCGTAACCGCCGAACGCCGCCAAATGCGGCCCGCCGCCGCGCCATATGCCGTGATAAAATACAATGGAGGCATGCCGCGCGAAAAACCGTCCGGTCGTCGCTTCCAGCGGCGCGGAGCGGAGCGCGCCGCCGGCGGCGCGGGCGAGGGCGCGTTTGAGGCTCATCCCGCCACCGTCCTGACGATCTCGCGTTCGAAATCGCGCTGCGCATCCTCGGCCGTTTCCGCGCGCCAATACCGTACCGTGCGCTCCGGCAGGCGGATGCCTTTCTTCTTGGCGAGCGCAAGCCGGCGTTCGACGGCCAAGGCCTGCAGCACCGTCCAATCCCATCCGCGCAGGTAGAAGAACGGCCGCGGCTGCTTCACGCCCGTCATGCGGCGCTGCGCCTTCAAATCCGTCAGCAGTTCGCCGTAAAGCCCGATGCCGCCCAGAATGGCCTTGCAGAACAGGTCGGCGGGGTCATCGTCGGGTTCGCAGCCGGTGAAGTGGTGCGCGAGGATGTCGCCCCCGTCCACGGCTTCGTTCATCACCATCAGCGTGCCGCCGCACAATTGCGGATGCCCGTGGGCATAGGCCCACCAATTCGTCTCGGCCCCGTTGTAGATCGGGGAAATCCCCGTGTGATAATTGATCATCAGCCCGCAGGCCCGGATCAGCGGCGCACGGTAGATCGGCCCGCCGGAGCAGATCACGACATCGGGCGCGAGCGTGCGGATTTCCTCGACGAAGGCGAGGTCGTCCACGTCCGCGACCGGTTTCGTACGGTCGCCCAAAGCCGCCTCATACGCCGCGTCCGCCTCGGCGAAAAACGCCGCCTGCGCTTCGCGCATCCGCCTCTTGCCCTGCCACCCGACGGGGATGCGGGAATCCGCCAGCTTGTGCAATGCCACCCACAGGCCGCCCAAGCTCGTGCGTTTCTGTTGCAGGGTCTTCAGCTTGCCCGCCGCGCCCGAGCGTCGGGGCAGCGGATTGAACACCGCCGCGAGGTCATGCTCTCGCGCCAGCGCAAGCAGCAGATGCCGATTGGCTGGATTGTCCGTGGCGAACGCGACCACTTTCATGCGCACGAGCCTCCGGGCCGGTGCAGGCATGCACGGCCTTCAACTTACAACGGGTGCGAACGTTCGTGACGGTCGAGAGTTCCGGAGACGGGAGCCGATTTCGACCCTTCAGGACGACCAATTCTTCTTGAAGTCGCCGTAGAGCGTCAGCCCGCCGCAGGCGGTGAAGGTCTGGCCGGTCACGTAGCTCGCCTCCTCGGAGGCGAGAAAGACGTAGAGCGGCGCGATCTGCTCGGGCGCGGCGGCATATCCCATCGGGATGTGGCTTTCCACCGCGGCCCGCTTCTCCGCATCGAACGCCCATGAGGCATTGATGTCCGTGATCACCGCGCCGGGCGCGACCGCGTTCACCCGGATGCCGCGATCGGCGAATTCCAGCGCCAGCGTCCGCGTCAGATGCGCCAATCCGGCCTTCGCCGCCGCATAAGCCGACCAGCCGGGCTTGGGGATCACCTCGTGCACGCTCGTGGTGTTGACGATGAAGCCGCCGCCCGGGCGGCGCAGCGCGTGGGCGATGAGTTCCCGCGCGCACAAGGCCGCGCCCGTCAGGTCCACCGCGATGATGCGCTCGAAGACCGCCTTGTCGAAACCCTCGCCCGGCGTCTCGGACTGGATGCCCGCATTGTTGACGAGCCCGTCGAGCCGCCCCCAACCCGCAACGATCGTCCCGAACATGGAGACCACGGCCGCCTCGTCCGACACGTCCGCTTCCACCGCGCGATGGTCGCGTCGGGGACGAGCCGCCTCCGCGTCGCGCCGGTGAAGATCCGCGAGCACGGCCTGCGCAGCCGCATCGTCGCGCACGTGGTTGACCGCCACCGTCGCGCCCTCGTCGGCGAAACGTTCGGCCACGGCGCGGCCGATGCCGCGCGACGCACCGGTGATCAGCACGAATTTTCCCGCCAGCCGTCCGCTCACGCGCGCACCTCGGTGAGGATCGAGGCCGCATTCTCGTCCGAGAGCCAGGCGAGCCACATCGCCGCCGTCCATGAAAAGTCGCGCCCGCCGAGACCCTCGCCGGTGCGCGGGTCGAAATATTCGGGGAAGCCGCGTTCGAGCACCAACTCACGAGAAAGCGCGGTCAAACGCTTCGCCTCCGCCGCGTAGCCGTATCCCGCAAGCCCGTCGGCGATCATGCGGTTCACCACCAGCCAGATCGGCCCGCGCCAGTAGCGCAGGGGGTCGAAGCCGGGAAAGGCCGGGTCGGTGCTTGGCACGCCGTAGGGCACGGCCTCGTCCCAGCGCGCGAGAGTGGCGACCGCGTCCGCCGCGTCCTCGACGGAAAGGGCGCGCGCATACAGCGGCAGCATCGAGCCCGAGGAAATCGCCGGCGCATGCAGCCCCGTGCGCAGGTCGAGCGAGCGATAGCTGCCGTCCGGCGCCTTCAACCGGCCGAAAGCCGCCAAAGAACGGTCGAGGCGTCGGCGCAGTTCTGCGGCGGGCTCGCTCAACCCCAATTCCTCGGCGATGGCGATCAGGTCGCGGTCGCCCCGCATCAGGATGGATTGCACGCCGATGTCGCAGACGCGCAGCGAGAGATTGCGCGCCACCGCCGGGCCGTCCCAGTTCAGCGCCTTGGCTTCCTCCACCAGCGTCATCACGCGGTTGTAGAAGTCGTCGGTCGGGCGCTCCTTGGGGTCGACGACCTTGTTGTCCTTGCGCAGCGCCGAGACGTCCACGGTCGGCGTCACGCCCGCCAAGGGCGCGTCCCAATCCGGCGAGTTGTCGCGGCCGGTCTCCCACGGGTGGGTCACGGTAACGAGGCCCGTCCCGTCCGGGTCGCGCGTCTCGTGCCACCAGCGATGGGAGGCGAGCAGCTTGGGAAACAGCGCCGTCAGCCGGGCACGCGACTCGGCCGAGCGCGCGCTCCGGTTCCACACCGCCCGCGCCGCCGTGGCGGCCACCGGCGGCTGCGAGATGCCCGTCGTCGGCGGCTCTTGATGCGTGCCCCATGCCGCCGGGCCGGGATAATAGCGGTCGGATTCGCGATGGAACACGATGCTCGGCACCATGCCGTCGGCCCATTGGCCGAGGAACAGCGTTTCGAGTTCGCGCCATGCGCGGTCTTCGTCATAAACGGCGAAGCCTATGGCGACGAACGCGGAATCCCAATTCCATTGAAACGGATACACCCCGTCGTTCGGCACGGTGTAGCCGCCCCGGTCGTTCGTCGCGAGGATGCGGCGGGCTTCGGCGTCGCGCGCCGTCTTGCGGTCGATGTCGGTCATGATCAGGAAATGATGCGGGGGAGCGCGGCTCCCGTTTCGGGCGACATCCACACGACGCGCTCGGGATCGGGCACGATGCCGATCCGTTCGCCCGCAGCGACCCGGATGCCGGTGGGGGCGACGACGCGGACGAGCTTGTCCGCGATCGTGCCGGTGAGGAGCACATGCGACCCCATCGGCTCCGCCACGGCCACGGCAAAGGACAGGCCGCGTTCCGGCGCGTCGATGCGCACGTCCTCGCCCCGGAAACCGAGCAGAAGCTCGCCCGTTCCCGGCGCGGTCGCCTCGAAACCGTCGAGCCGGGCGCGACCGTCCTCGTTGCGGATCGGCACGAAATTCATCGGCGGCGAGCCGACGAAGCCGCCGACGAAGGTGGTGGCCGGGGCGGCATAAACCGTCATCGGCGTGTCGCACTGCACGATGCGGCCCGAATGCATCACCGCGATCCGGTCCGCCAGTCCCATCGCCTCGGTCTGGTCATGCGTCACGTAGACGGTAGTGGTGCCGGCCTCCTGCAATACGCGCTTCAAATCGGCGCGCATTTCCAGCCGCAACAGTGCGTCCAGATTCGAGAGCGGCTCGTCCATCAGCAGCACGGCCGGCTCCACGGCCAGCGCGCGCGCCACCGCCACGCGTTGGCGCTGCCCGCCCGAGAGCTTGGCCGGATAGCGTTCGAGATAGGGCTCGATATGCAGCAATTCGGCCGCGCGCATCACGTTGCGGCGCACCTTCTCCTCCGGCGCGTTCTTGGTGCGCAGGCCGAAGGCGACGTTCTCGAACACGGTCATATGCGGAAACACCGCATAATTCTGGAACACCATCGCCAAGCCGCGATCCGCAGGGCGCAGGTCGGAGACGTCGCGATCCCCGATCAACACCCGCCCGCCGGAGCGGCTTTCGAGGCCCGCGATGATGCGCAGCAGCGTGGTCTTCCCGCAGCCCGAGGGGCCGAGCAGCGCGACGAATTCGCCGTCCGCGACGGTGAGCGACACGGCGTCGAGAGCCTTGGCGGTGCCGAAGGTCTTCTCGATGCGGTCGATGACGATGCCGGCCATGCAGGGCTCCTCAGCGACTGGTGACGCCCCAAAGGGCGAACAAATAACGGCGAACCGCGAAGATGAACACGATGGACGGCACGATCAGGATGAAGCCGCCCGCAAAGCGGTAATGGATCGGGGATTCCGAAAGCACGGTGAGCAGATAAGCCGTCAGCGTGCGCTCGCGCACCGTCAGCACCGAGGCGGCGAACACCTCGTTCCACGAGATCACGAAGGCGAACACGGCCGAGGCCGCGAGGCCCGGCAGCGCCAAGGGCAGCACCACCTTGCGGATCGCCTGAAATCGCGTGCAGCCGAACACCCACGCCGCTTCCTCGAACTCCCGCGGAATGCCTTGGAACAGGCCCGCGGTCACCAAGGTCGCGAAGGGCAGCGCCAGCGCCGTATGCACCAGCGAGACGCCGAGCGGCGTGTCGTAAAGCCCGGTCTTGATGAAGATCACCGTCAGCGGCAGCGCCAGAATGGCGAGCGGGAAGGCGCGGGTCAGCAGCACCATCAGGCGGAACGCGTCCGCCCCGCGAAACGAGAACCGGGCGAGAGCGTAGCCCGCCGGCGCGCCCAGCAGCAGCGAGAACAGCATGGTCAGCCCCGCCGCGATCAGCGAATTCATTGCCGCATTGGCGACGCCCTCGATGCGCAGGAACACCAGAATCTGGTCGAGCGAGGTGTTGACCGGCAGGATGCCCTTCGGCCAGCGGAACGCCGCGGCCCGGCCGCCGAACGCGCCGACGCCGATCAGGTAGATCGGCACCAGCACCCACGCGCAGAGCGCAACGATGCCGGACCAGAGGAGGAAGCGGCCCGAGCGGGTCATGCCTGCGTCTCCGGGTTGGTGCGCAGCGCCTTCAGCCATACCAGCGTCGCGGCGAGCGAAATCACCATGATCAGCACGGCATAGGCGGCGGCGACGCCGTAATTCTGGTTCTCGTTCTGCCACGTATAGGCTTCGCCCACGAGCACCGGGAAATTCCGTCCCCCGAGCGCGTAGACCGCCGCAAACACCTCGAAGGCGAGCACCGTGCGCAGGATCAGCGCCGATTGGATCGAGGGTTTGAGCAGCGGCAGCGTGATGCGCGTGAATTTGCGCCAAGGCTTCGCACCGAAGATCTCCGCCGCCTCGCCGAATTCCTTCGGGATCGTCTGCAGCCCCGCCACGATCACGATCAGCACCACCGCCGTCGCGCGCCACACTTCGGCGAGCACGATGGCCGCGAACAGCGTCACCGGCGTCTCGGAATTGAGCCAAGGCGTCGGCCCGTCGAGCAGGCCCAGATGAAACAGCGCGCTGTTGATGTAGCCGGTGTTCTGCAGCAGCGCGAGCCAGACGAGGCCGGCGGCGAGGTCGGACACGCCGAGCGGGATCGTCCAGATCCACAGCACCATCTCGCGGCCGCGCTCGATCTTCTGCAGCATCATGCCCATCGCCAGCGCCATCGCCAATTGCAGCGGCACCACGACGAGCACGAGCATGAAGGTATTGCGCAGCGACACCCCGAAATTGAGGTCGTTCACCATGCGCGAATAGTTGCCCAGCGCATTGCCCGTGCCGCCCCCGTCGAAGGACAACACGATCGTCTGCACGAGCGGCACGATGAAGAACGCGCCCAGAAACACGACCGCGGGCGCGACGAGCAGATACGGCAAGATGCGCTGGTTCATGGCGGGTTCTTCGGGCGGGTGTGCGGGAGCGCGCCTGGCGGGACGCGCTCCCCCCGATTCGAGTGCGGGACTCGGGGTTCAGCTCACTTGACGGGGCAGGGGCCGTCGCTCGCCTTGTCCGGAGCCCAGCACGGCGCCTTCACGCCGTTGATGATGCCGCGCATCACCTCGGCCTGCGCGTCGAGCGTGGCGCGCACGGGCTCGTTGCGCAGCACGATGCGCTGGAAGGTGTCGAGATACACCTTGTTGAACTCGCCGCCCTTGTCGCCGAGGCCCACCGGCAGCAGCGCCACCACCGCATCCTTGGCGGTCTGCGTCTTGGCGATGCCTTCGGCGAGCAGCTTCACGCCGGGGGAGAGATCCGCCGGCAGCGTCGCGTTCACCACCGGGAAGAAGCCCACTTCCGCGGCCGTCAGCACCTGCGTGCCGGGCTTGGTGAGATGCTCGATCACCGCCGCGGCGCCCGCACGGTCCGGCGCGCCCTTCGTGATGGCGAGACCCGCGATCACGGGCATGTAGGAGCGGCCCTTCGGCCCGGCCGGGGGCGCGACGACGATGTAGTCGTTCGGCGCGGCCTGCAGCGCGTCCTTCACGCGGGCGATGTGGTCCCACGCCACCCACACTTCGCCGCCCATCAGCGGCTCCTGCATGAAGTCGTAGCTGCTCGCGTTCGGGTTCACCGTGGTCCACAGCGCCTTGAAGTCGTTCCACATCGTCTCGGCTTCGGCCGAGCGGAACTCCGTCACCATCGAGCCGGTGTAGGACGGATACAGGTTGCCCTGCAGGAAGCGCGGGAACAGGCCCTTCGGCCCGGCGGGGAAGCCGATGCGGCGCGAGCCGGTCTTCTCGGCCAGCGCCTTGCCCCAATCGGCGAGTTGCTTGTAGGTCAGCGTTTCGACGTTTGCGCCGGCAGGCAGATGCGCCAGGGCCTTCTTGTTCACCACCATCACATAGGTGGCCTGCATCCAGGGGATGTAGACCTGCTTGCCGGTGCCGAGCTTGCCCAGTTCCATCAGGCTCGCGGGGATGCCCCGGTCGCCGAGCTTGGCGGCCACGTCGTCGATCGTGTCGAGCGCGCCCAGCGGCGCGAGCGGCTGCAATTCGCCGTGCAGCGCGCCCACGAGGCTGATCGTGCGCTTGCCGGATTCGGTCTCCGCCTTCATGCGCACAGTGAAGGGCGAGGGCTCGTCGACCACGTAGACGGTCTTCGGCGCGCCCTTCAGCAGCACGTCGCGCACCTTCTGCGCTTCGTCGACGGGGCGAAGCTGCGTGGAAAGGAACACCAGTTCCTGCGCGGCGGCGGGCCGTACGGTCGCGACGCCGGCGACGAGGGCGGCGACCAGCGCGGTCCCGCGGATCAGATCGAATTTCATCATGACTTTTCCTCCAAAACGATGTCCCGGTCTTTGGCAGAGGGAGCGAAGCCGTGCCGGGGCGGCCTCGCTCCGCATTCAGAGTTTCGGCGGGGCCGTCGAGCCCCTCTGGATGAAGCGCAAGGGTCGCACCTCCTGCATGCCCTCCGGCGACGCGCCCTCGATGCGCGCCAAAAGCATTTCCGCCAAACGTGCCCCGGTTTCCGTGATGGGCAATTCCATCGTCGTGAGCGGCGGATCGGAATAGGTGGAGGCCGGCAGATTGTCGTGGCCGATGACGGAGACGTCATGCGGCACGTTCAGCCCGGCAGCCCGCACGGCCCGCATCACGCCCATGGCGATCCGGTCGGTGCCGCAGAGAACGGCGGTCGGGTGGTCCGCGGTCGGCAACAGGAAGCGCCCGGCTTCGAAGCCGCCGTCCTCGTCCGGCTCGGTCTCGACGACGCGGGGAGTCAACCCGGCCGCCGTCATCGCGCGCTCGTAGCCGGCCCGGCGAAACAGCGCGTAATTGAGATTGGCCGGCGAGGCGACATGCGCGATGCGCTTGTGCCCCAAGCCGATCAGGTGAGCCGTCGCGTCCGCGAAGCCCTGCTCGCCGTCGCCGTCCACGAACGGAAAAATTCCCGGCTGCGCCGACGTGCGTCCCATCACGACGAACGGAAAATCCGTTCCCAGCAGATATTCGATGCGCGGGTCCTGCGGCCGCGTCCGCACCACGATCAACCCGTCGGTGCGCCGTCCTTCGACGAGGCGGCGATAGGTGCGCAGCTCGTCCTCGCCGGGCGGGGAGGCCATCAGCGTCAGGTCGTAGCCCGCCTTCGCGAAGGGCTCGCCCATCGCCCGCATCAGCTCGATATACAGCGGCTCGTTAAACCGCCCCTGCGCCGTCGGCAGCACGAGCGTGACGATCTCGGCCGATCCGCGCCGCAGCCGTCGCGCCGCCGCATTGGGTCGATAGCCCGCCGCCTCCGCCGCCGCCGTCACCCGTTCACGGGTCTTGCGCGACACGTCGGGATAGCCGTCGAGCGCCCGCGACACCGTGGTGACGGACAGGCCGAGCGACTCCGCGAGTGTGCGCAATGAGGACATGGCTTATCCAAATCGTTTTGGAAGGTTTCGTCAATGCTCTCTGGAGCGGCTTTCCCGGCATCCTTCCGACGTCGGCGCAACCTATGATGACACGAACGTCAGGCGGCAGGAACGGCCCAGGGTCGGCGCTTCGAATCCGCCGCCGCGAAGTCGTCGATGGCGGCGGCGTAGCTCCGCGTCATGTCGATGTCGTCCCAGCCGTTCACGAGTTGCGTCTTCCATACCGGTTCGATTTCGAAGGCGAACTGCTTGTTGCCGACGCGGAGGAGCTGCGCGGGCAGGTCCACCACGATGCGGCCGCCCGCGAGCACGCCGGGGTCGCTCAGCAGCGCCTCGGCATCGGCTTCCGAAATGCGCGCGGGCACGACGCCGTTCTTCACGGCGTTCGATGCGAAGATGTCCCCGAAACTCGGCGCCGCGATGCAGCGAAACCCGTAATCCGCCAAAGCATACACGGCGGCCTCGCGCGAGGAGCCGGAGCCGAAATTGCGCCGCGCGATCAGCACCTGCGCCCCCTCGAACGCCGCATCGTCCAGCACGGCGGCCGCATTGCCCGGCTCGCCGCGCAAATCATGCATCAGAAACGCGCCGTACCCTTCGCTGCGGGGCCGCTTCATGAAGCGCGCCGGGATGATCTGGTCGGTGTCGACATTGGCCAGCGGCAAAGGGCAGGCCGGGCTTTCCAGCGTCGTGAACGGCGTCATTTCGTCCTCCCGGCGATCAGCGGGCGCATGTCGGCGAGCCGGCCCGTCACGGCGGCCGCCGCCGCCATCGCGGGCGACATCAGATGGGTGCGCGCGCCGGGCCCCTGCCGCCCCTTGAAATTGCGGTTGGTGGTCGATGCGCAGCGTTCGCCCGGCGGCACGATGTCGCCGTTCATGCCCACGCACATCGAGCATCCCGAATCCGCCCATTCGAGCCCCGCGTCGCGGAAGATGCGGTCGAGCCCTTCTTCTTCCGCCTGCCGCTTCACGGCGGCCGAACCGGGGGAGACGAGGCCGGGCACCACGGCCCTGCGGTCCGCCAGCACCGCGGCCGCCTCGCGCAGATCCTCGATGCGGCTGTTGGTGCAGGAGCCGATGAACACCCGGTCCACCCGGATGTCGCCGAGGGCCGTACCGGGCGCGATGCCCATATAGGCGAGCGCGTCGCGCACCGTCTGCGCCTTGGCCGGGTCGTCGATCAGGTCCGGGTCGGGCACCCGCGCGTCGATCGGCAGGGCGTGTTCCGGGCTCGTCCCCCACGTCACCGTCGGCACGATGTCCGATCCTTCCATTACGATCTCGCGGTCGAAGGCCGCATCGTCGTCCGAGGCGAGCGCCCGCCAGTCCTCGACGGCGCGCGCGAAGGCGTCGCCCTTCGGCGCATAGGGGCGGCCATCGAGATAAGCGAAGGTCGTGTCGTCCGGCGCGATCAGGCCCAGCCGGCCGCCGGACTCGATCGAGAGATTGCACAGCGTCAGCCGCCCCTCCATCGACAGCCCCCGGATCACCGATCCGGCATATTCGACGGCATGGCCCTGCGCCCCGTCCGCGCCGATGCGGGCGATCAACGTCAGCGCCACGTCCTTGGCGGTGGAGCCGGGCGGCAGCGCGCCGTCCACCCGCACGCGCATCCGCTTCGGCCGCTTCTGCCAGATCGTCTGCGTCATCATCACATGCGCGACTTCCGACGCGCCGATCCCGAAGGCGTAGGCCCCGAACGCGCCATGCGTGGAGGTATGGCTGTCGCCGCACACCATCACGTTGCCCGGCAACGTCAGGCCCTGCGCGGGAACGGTGACGTGCACGATGCCTTGGCGCGGATCGTCGAGGCCGAACAGCGTCACCCCGTGCTCGCGGGCGTTCTCCTCCAACTGCTCCACCATGCGGCGGATTTCGGGGGCGATGGAACCGCGGTTGCGGGTCGGCACGTAATGGTCGGCCACGCCGAAGGTCAGGTCCGGCCGGGCGATGCGTGCGCCGCGGCGGCGCAGCTGGTCGAAGGCGTGGAACGAGCCTTCGTGCAGCAGATGCCGGTCGACCCAGATCAGGCTTTGCCCGTCTTCGCGCGTCGCGACGACATGCGCGTCCCAAATCTTGTCGATGATCGTGCGCGAACCATAACTCATCGACGGACCTCCCCTTGACCGGAGCAATTTGTATTCTAGCATAGACAAATATAAGTTCGTTTCGCCGGTCAATGGCGCGGAGAGAGCATGACCGTCGCCGAGAGCTCCAAAGCCCGTCAGGTCTATCTGGTGCTTCGCGACCGGATTGCCGGCGGTCATTTCGAAGGCTCCGGCGCTCTCCCTACCGAACAGGCCCTGTCCGCCGAGCACGGCGTGTCGCGCGTCACCGTCCGCCGGGCCCTCGCGGCGCTCGAAAATGAAGGTCTGATCACGCGCCGCCGCGGCGCGGGCACCTTCCTCAGCGATTCCGGGCGGCCGCGTCCCATCGTGGCGGACTTGTCCGATGCGCTGGCCAATCTCATGGCCATGGGCAGCTCCACCAAGGTCCGGCTTCTCGCCTTCGCCTATGAGCCCGCGCCCGAGGCCGTCGCGGCGGCCCTCGGCCTTCCCGCCGGGGAGCGCGTGCAGCGTTCGGTCCGCGTGCGCTACGTGGACGACGCGCCCTTCTCCTTCCTCACCACCTTCGTGCCCGAGCCCATCGGCCGCACCTATTCCGAAGCCGATCTCGCATCGCGGCCCTTGCTGTCCCTGCTCGAACGTTCCGGCGTCGAAGTGGAGAGCGCGGCGCAGGAGATCGGCGCGCAGCTCGCCGCGCCCGACGTGGCCGAAGCGCTCGGCGTGGAAACCGGCTCGGCGCTGATCGCGCTCAGCCGCACCGTCTATGACCGCGGCGGCGCGGGCATCGAACATCTGTCCGCGCTGTACCGGCCGGACCGCTACGCATTCCGCATGGATCTCGTGCGGACGCAGGATCGCAACGGGCGGCGCTGGTCGCCCGCGGCGGGGACAGTCGCCACGGCGACACGAACCGGAACCGCCGAGCGGCCCGGAAGATGAAAAAGGGGAGACCGACCATGACCATCGACACGACTCTTTCTCGCCGATCCGTTCTGAAGGCGGGCGTCGCCGCAGCCGGCGTCGTCGCCATGCCCGCTTACCTGCGCGCGCAGCCCGCGCCCGTGAAGATCGGCATCCTGCAGCCGGTCACCGGCGCTCTCGCCTTCGACGGCCAGCAGGGCCTCATCGGCGCGGAAATGGCCATCAAGGCGATCAATGCGGCCGGCGGCATCAAGTCGCTCGGCGGCGCGAAGCTCGAAATGGCGTTCGGCGACGTGCGCTCCACGCCCGAGGGCGGCACCTCCGAGGTCGAGCGTCTTGCGGGCGAGAACGTTTCCGCCATCGTCGGCGGCTTCGCCAGCCCCATCTGCCTCGCGGCCACGCAGGCGGCGTCGCGCTACGACCTGCCCTACATCGTCGATGTCGGCGTGTCCGACCAGATCGTCAATCGCGGCCTCAAGAACACCTTCCGCTTCGCCCCGGGCTTCGGCATCGTGACGGCGCAGGCTCTCGAAAACCTCGTCAAGATCAACGACGCGGCCGGCAAGCCCGCCAAGACCGTCGTTCTGGTGCATGAGGACGGCCTGTTCGGCTCGGGTCTCGCCAAGCTCCTGCAGGCTGAACTGCCGAAGCGCGGCTTCGAAGTTCTCGACACGCTCTCGCACCCGACGCCGGCGCGCGACATGTCCAACATCGCGCTCCAGATCCGCGCCAAGAACCCGGATCTCGTGATCCCGTCGAGCTATTACGGCGAGTTCGTGCTGCTCGCCCGCACCATGCAGCAGCAGCGCATCAAGCCGAAGGGCATCTACGCCATCCTCAACGGCGCGGCCTCGAACTACCGCTTCGTCAAGGAATTCCCGGAAGCGGCCGAGAACGTGATGGACTGCAATCACTGGTACGATCCGCGCAACGCGACCGCGCTGGCGATCAAGAAGGAGCTGGACGCTCAGGGCAAGTTCTTCACCTACAACGTCGCCCTGAACTATTCCGGCGTCCTGCTGCTCGCCGACGCCATCGAGCGCGCCGCATCTCCCGACCGCGCCAAGATCATCGCCGCGCTCGAGACCTCAACCTTCGACAAGCACATCATGCCCTACGGCCCGACCAAGTTCGTCAACGGCCAGAACACCGGCGCCGCGCCGGTGAATACGCAGGTGCAGAAGGGCGACATCAAGGTCATCTACCCGGACGCCTTCGCCGACGCCAAGGCGATCTACCCGGTCCCGGCGTAAGCACGACCACGCCGTCGCGGGCCCGCCCCGCGACGGCGCAATGCCGCTTCTCCAACACCGGAACCGCATGTTCGCGCCCGACATCATCCTCGCCGCCGTTCTGAACGGCCTCATGACGGGCGCGGTCTATGCGTTGACCGCCGTAGGCCTGACGCTCGTCTACGGCGTGCTGCACATCATCAACTTCGCCCATGGCGCGATCCTTACGGCGGCGATGTTCGCGGCCTTCTTCGCCTGGAAGATCGGCATCGATCCGTATGTCGCCGTCTTCGCGCTGGCGCCGATCTTCTTCGCGCTGGGCTACGCGCTGCAGCGCTTCGTCATCGGCCCGTCGAGCCACGGCGAGGACCGCAACATCCTCCTCGTCACCTTGGGTCTGTCCATCGTCATCGAGAACCTGCTGCTCGCCGCATTCCGCTCCGATACGCGGTCCATCGACGTGCCCTACGGCTTCTCCGTCATCGATCTGGGCTTCACCTTCCTCTCCGTGCCGCGCGTCGTGGCCTTCGCCGCGTCCTGCGCGGCGGCCGCGATCCTCTGGCTCATCCTCGCCAAGACGGATACCGGCAAGGCGATCCGCGCGGTCGCCAAGGAAAAGCTCGGCGCATCGCTCGTCGGCATCGACGTGGCGCATGTCTACGCCGTCACCTTCGGCCTCGGCGCGGCCTGTCTCGCGGTCGCGGCCTGCCTGCTGCTGCCGACGTTCTACGTGCATCCGCGCGTCGGCAACGCCTATGTCCTCGTCGCCTTCACCATCGTCGTTCTCGGCGGCATGGGCTCGGTGCCCGGCGCGCTACTGGGAGGGCTGTTCATCGGCGTCGTCGAAAGCCTGTCCGGCCTGTTCCTCGGCGAGAGCCTCGGCCAGATCGGCATCTTCCTGATCTTCATCCTCGTGCTGCTGGTGCGGCCCACGGGTCTGTTCGGAGCGCGCGCATGAGTCCCCTCCGCGCCTACGGCCCCATTCTGCTGCTCGGGGCCGCTCTCGCCTCCATGCCCTTCTTCGCCGCGTCCAACACGCTGCTCAACGCCATGGTGCTCGCCCTCGTCATCGCGCTCGCGGCGCAGGGGTGGAACATCCTGGGCGGCTACGGCGGCCAGTTTTCGTTCGGCCACGCCGCCTTTTTCGGCATGGGGGCCTACGGCACCGCGCTGCTGCAGACGCGTTTCGGCGTCAACGCCTATGCCGCCTTCGCCGCCGCCGTCGCGCTCGGCTCGGCGGCTGGCTTGGCGATCGGCTATCTCAGCTTCCGCTCCGGCCTCCGCGGGTCCTATTTCGCGCTCGTCACGCTGGCCTTCGCGGAGGTCTTCCGCATTCTCGCCAATGCATGGCCCTTCACGGGCGGTGCGGCGGGCGTGCTCATCAAGCTGGACGTGCGGGCCGAGACGTTCCAATTCGCGAGCCGTGCGGTCTATTTCTGGATCGCGCTGGGCCTCGTCGTCGCGGTCATGTTGATCAACAGAAGTGTGGAACGTTCGCGCTTCGGCGCATGGCTCGTCGCGATCCGCGAGAACGAGGACGCCGCCAAGGCGCTCGGCGTCGACACCTTCTCCGTCAAGCTCAAGGCGATCACCTTGTCCGCCGCGATCACCGCGATCTCCGGCGCGTTCTACGCCCAGTATTTCCTCTTCCTCGACGCGAACATCGCCTTCGGGCCGTGGATTTCGGTCGAGGCGCTGCTCGCGCCCATCATCGGCGGGCTCGGCACGGTGTTCGGTCCCGTCATCGGCGCCCTCGGGCTGCATTTCGTCGCCGAGATCACCCGCGCGGTCGCCGGCCGCGTTCCCGGCATCGACCTCGCGCTTTACGGCACCTTGCTGGTCGTCATGGTCGCCTTCGCCCGCGACGGCATCATCGGGCTGCTGACCAAGGCGCGCGCCCGCCTTTTCGGGAGCCGGGCATGAGCGCCGACGCGATCCTCTCGGTCGAGCACGCCTCCAAGCGCTTCGGCGGCCTTCTCGCCGTCGACGACGCCTCGCTCGTCGCGCGCCGGGGCCGCATCACCGGTCTCATCGGCCCCAACGGCGCGGGAAAGACCACGCTGTTCGCCATGATCTCCGGCTTCATCGTCCCCACCGCGGGACGCATCATGTTCGAGGGTGCGGACGTCGGCGGGCTGCCGCCGCATCGCCGCGCCGTCGCGGGCATCGCGCGCACGTTCCAGATCGTCCAGCCCTTCGCGGGATTGTCGGTGCGCGACAACATCGCGGTCGGCGCGCACCTGCGCCGCTCGGCTCGGGCTGAGGCTCTGGCCAAGGCCGACGAGGTCGCCGCGCTCGTCGGCTTGGGCGACATGCTGCATCGTCCGGCATCCGATCTCACGGTCTCCGGCCGCAAGCGTCTCGAACTCGCCCGCGCGCTCGCAACCGATCCAAAGCTGCTGCTGCTCGACGAGGTGCTGGCCGGCCTCAACCCGTCCGAGGTGCGCGACGTCGTGCCCGTGATCCACGCCATCCGCGACGCGGGCGTCACCATCGTGATGGTCGAGCACGTCATGCAGGCGGTGATGAGCCTGTGCGAGGACATCTACGTGCTGGCGCAGGGCCGCATCATCGCCGCCGGCGCCCCGAGGGAGGTCACGCGCGACCCGAAGGTCGTCGAGGCCTATCTCGGTCACGGGGCCGCCGCCCGCATCGCCGCCCGCGAGGAGGCCGCCCGTGGCTGATCCGATCCTTTCGATTTCCGGTCTCGTCGCCGGCTATGGCGGCGTCGACGTGCTGCGCGGCCTCGACATGCAGGTCTCCCCCGGCGAGATCGTCGCCGTTCTGGGCTCCAACGGCGTCGGCAAGACCACGCTCAACAAGACGCTGTCCGGCGTGCTCCGTCCCCGCGCGGGCGTCATCCGCTTCGACGGGGCCGACATTCAGGCCGCTTCGCCCGCCGCCATCGTCGAGGCCGGACTGATCCACGTGCCCGAAGGCCGAAAGATCTTCCCGGACATGAGCGTCCTCGAAAATCTCGAACTCGGCAGCTACCGCCGGGCCAAGGCCCGCCGCGCGCGCAATCTCGAACGCGTCTTCGCCACCTTTCCGCGCCTTCTCGAACGCACGAACCAGCATGCGGGCACGTTGTCGGGCGGGGAGCAGCAGATGCTCGCCATCGGCCGCGGCCTGATGGGCGAGCCGCGCCTTCTGATCCTCGACGAGCCCTCGCTCGGCCTCTCGCCGCTTCTGGTGGAGGAGATGTTCGGGCTGGTGAAGACGCTCAACGCCGAGGGCCTCGCGATCCTGCTCGTCGAGCAGAACGTGATGCAGTCGCTCGATCTCGCGCACCGCGCCTATGTGCTCGAAAACGGCGCCTTCGTCCTGTCGGGTACCGGCGCCGAGCTCGCCGCGAATCCCGACCTCGAAAAAACCTATCTGGGGATGTGACCTCATGACGAACGCCCCCGCCGGCGGAGCGGATTTCCGCCTCCGCCTGTCCCGCCGTCCCATCGTCGTCGCCCCCGGCGTCTACGACGCGCTCACCGCCTCCATCGCCGCCGATGCGGGCTTCGAGGCGCTGTATCTGTCGGGCGCGGGCATCGCCTATACCAAGCTCGGCCGGCCCGACATCGGCCTCGTGTCGATGGCCGAGGTCGCCGACACGCTCAGCCTCATCCGCGAACGCGTCGACACCCCCGTCGTCGTCGATGCGGATACCGGCTACGGCAACGCGCTCAACG
The DNA here is from genome assembly GCA_027489535.1 of Hyphomicrobiales bacterium. Taxonomy (GTDB): domain Bacteria; phylum Pseudomonadota; class Alphaproteobacteria; order Rhizobiales; family Beijerinckiaceae; genus JAIXZO01. The sequence goes on along the minus strand of JAIXZO010000022.1, from coordinate 281,105 downwards.
TCCAGCGCACCGTGAAGGTGTTCGAGCGCGCCGGCGCGACGGCGCTCCAGCTCGAGGACCAGACCTTTCCCAAGCGTTGCGGTCACCTGTCTGACAAGAGCCTCGTCTCCGTCGGCGAGATGGTCGGCAAGATCCGCGCGGCGGTGGATGCGCGCACCAGCGAAGCCACGCTGATCGTCGCGCGCACCGACGCCGTCGCCGTCGAGGGCTTCGAGGCCGCCGTCGAGCGCGCCCGCCGCTATGCCGAAGCGGGCGCGGACATGCTCTTCGTCGAAGCGCCGAAAACCCGTGACGAGCTCGCCCGCGTCGTCGCCGCGCTCGGCACCGGCGTGCCCTTGATGGCCAACATGGTCGAGGGCGGCATGACGCCCGTCCTGCCCGCCGCCGAGCTGGAAGCCCTCGGCTTCGGCTTCGTCATCTTCCCGGGCGGCGTCGTGCGCGCCGTGGCCAAGGCCGCGCAGGACTTCTACGCCGTGCTGCGGCGCGACGGCACCACGGCCGCGCATCGCGACCGCATGTTCGACTTCAACGGAATCAACGCGCTGCTCGGCACCGATGCCGTCTTGGAACGCGGCAAGACCTACGAGGACAAGGCTCGATGACCGCCCCGCTTGCCGCAACCGCCGTCGATCCCGTCACCTTGGCGGTGCTCAAGGGCCGGCTCGAGCAGATCGCCGACGAGATGGACGCCACGCTGTTCCGCTCGGCCTTCAACCCCATCATCGCCGAGGCCCGCGACGCCTGCCACGGCATCTACCACCCCGAAACCGGCGCGACCCTCGTTCAGGGCACCACGGGCCTGCCCATCTTCGTCGGCGCGATGGCCTTCGCGGTGAAGGCCGTCATCGACAAGGTCGCGCGCGACGGCGGGCTGGAGGAGGGCGACACCTTCCTCTTCAACGACCCCTACGACGGCGGCACCCACCTCAACGATTTCCGCCTCGTGCGCCCCATCTTCCGCTGCGGCGTCCTGTTCTGCTGGCTGGCCTCGGTCGGCCATTGGCTCGACATCGGCGGCAACGTGCCGGGCGGCTTCAACGCGCGCGCCACGGAAAGCTTCCAGGAAGGCGTGCGCATTCCCCCCGTCAAGCTGATCTCGCACGGCAAGATCAACGACGACATCATCGCCATCCTGTCCGCCAACAGCCGCGTGCCGCAGTCCAATTTCGGCGATCTCAACGGCCAGCTGAACGCGCTCGATCTCGGCGAGAAGCGTCTGCGCGGCCTGCTCGACGATTACGGCGACGCCGTCGTCGCCGCGGCCTTCGACGCCTTCACCGCCCGCGCCGAAAAGCTGATGCGCGAAACGCTCGCCGCCCTGCCGGACGGCGTCTACGCCTTCGAGGACAAGCTCGACAACGACGGCGTCACCGACGACCCGCTCACCATCGCGCTCGATCTCACCATCGCGGGCGATCGGATGACGCTGGATTTCTCCCGGTCCTCCCCGCCCTGCGCCGGCCCGCTCAACATCGCCCGCTCCACCGCCGTGGCGTGCTGCTACGTCGCGCTGAAGCACGTCTTCACCGACGTGCCGGCCAATGCCGGCTGCCTCGCGCCGATCACCTTCGTCATCCCCGATACGACGCTGCTGGGCGTTTCGGCTCCCAAGCCGGTCGGCGGCTATACCGAAACCATCCTGCGCGTCATCGGCGTCGTCTTCGGCGCGCTCGCCGAGGCGATGCCCGACCGGGCCACCGCCGCGCCGTTCGGCACCATCAACGCCCTGTCCGTCGCCGGCCACCGCGCCGACGGGTCGCGATACGTCATGTTCTCCTTCTTCGGCGGCGGCCTCGGGGGCAATCCCGAAACCGACGGCCTCAATCACGGCAACAACCCCATTTCGATGGCCACCATTCCTCCCGCGGAAATTCTCGAAGCGTCCTACCCGGTCATGTTCACGCAATGGGCGCTGCGCCCCGACAGCGGCGGTCCCGGCCTGCATCGCGGCGGCCTCGGCGCGGTCTACGAGATCGAGACGCTCTCCGAGAACGGTGCGGACGTCTTCCTGCTCGGCGAGCGTGGCAAGTTCGCGCCCTTCGGTGTCAACGGCGGCGAACCCGCCGCCCTCAACCGCTTCGTCTGGCAGACGGACGAGGGCGAGAAGTCCCCGCCGCTCGCCTCCAAGATCACCGACGTGAAGATCGCCAAGGGTCGCCGCGTCCGGCTGGAAACGCCGGGAGGCGGAGGGTGGGGCGTCCCCGACGCCCGCCCCGCCGAAACCGTCGCCCGCGACGTCCGGCTCGGCTATGTCACGCCCCAAGCCGCGCGCGAGCGTTACGACGCGGTCGTGTCCGAGGACGGCACGCTCGACGTCGCCGCCACGCGCGCGCTGCGCGCCGGGAGCGCGGCATGAGCGCGCGCGGCGGCATCGTAGGCGTCGACGTCGGCGGCACCTTCACGGACCTGTTTCTCTTCGACGAGGCGGAGCGGCGCTTCACCACCGCCAAGGTTCCCTCCAACCGCGGCGACGAGGCGGTCGGCTTTCTCGACGGATTGCGCAAGCTGGGCGACGTGAAGGGCTTCTCCTCCATCGTCCACGGCACCACCGTCGGCACCAACGCGCTGTTGGAGCGCAAGGGCGCGAAGATCGGCGTCATCACCACGCGCGGCTTCCGCGACGTGCTGGAAATGCGCCGTCGCGACCGGCCCCGCACCTGGGGCCTGTGGGGCGATTTCAAACCGGTGGCCGAGCGCGACCTGCGGCTCGAGGTGGAAGAGCGCGTGCTCGCCGACGGCAGCATCCGCACGCCCGTCGATCCGGAGGCGGTCAAGGCCGCCGCCCGCACCCTGCTCGCCAAGGGCGCGCAGGCCGTCGCCGTCTTCTTCATCAACGCCTACGCCAACTCCGCCAACGAAAAGGCGGCGGTGGAAGCGGTGCGCGCGGTATGGCCCAACGAGGACGTCGTGGCGTCCTTCGAAATCCTCCCCGAAATCCGTGAATTCGAGCGCGCCTCCACCACCGCGCTCAACGCCTATCTCCAGCCCGTGGTCGGCTCCTATCTCGGCAAGCTGCAGAACGCGCTCGACGGCGAGGGCTTCAAGGGCTCGTTCCACATCGTGCAGTCGAACGGCGGCGTCATGTCCACGGCGACCGCCCGGCGGCTCCCGGTGCGCACGGCGCTGTCCGGCCCCGCCGCCGGCGTCATCGCCGCCGCCGCCATCGCCGATGCGGCGGGCTTTGCGAACGTGATCACGGGCGATCTCGGCGGCACGTCCTTCGACGTGTCGCTGATCGCCGACGGCCGCTCGGTGCTGGCGGCCCAGACCACCATCGATTTCGGTATGGTCATCCGCACGCCGATGATCGAAATCTCCACCATCGGTGCGGGCGGCGGCTCTATCGCCCATGTCGACAAGGGCGGGCTGCTGCAGGTCGGCCCCGAAAGCGCCGGCTCGCGCCCCGGTCCCGTCTGTTACGGCCAAGGCAACGACCGTCCCACCCTCACGGACGCCAACGTCGTGCTCGGCCGCATCAATGCGGAACGGCCCATCGGCGGCAAATTGGAGCGCCTCGACGTCGAAGCCGCCAAGGCCGCCATCGCCAGACACGTCGCCGAACCGCTCGGCATCGAAGTGATGGCCGCGGCCGAAGCCGTCGTGCGCATCGCGAATGCCCGCATGGCCGGCGCGATCAGGCTCGTCTCCATCGAGCGCGGACATGATCCGCAGAAATTCTCGGTCATGCCCTTCGGCGGCGGCGGCGCGCTGCATGCGGGCGCGCTCGTGGGGGAGGTCGGGCTTGCGTCCGCCTTGGTCCCCCGCTTTCCGGGCATCACCTCCGCGCTCGGATGCGTCATCGCCGATCTGCGGCACGATCAGGTGCGCACGGTCAATTGGATGCTCGACGCTCTGGACGCCGCCGCGCTCGACCGCCTCATGGTCGCGCAAGGCCGCGAGGCCGAGGCGGTGGTGGCCGGGGCGGGCGTCGCCGTGGACCGCATAGACGTGCTCTACGAGCTCGACATGCATTACATGGGTCAGACGCACACGATCTCGGTGCCCCTGCCGGTCACGCTTGCGGGCGAAAGCACGGGGATTTCGGCGGACATCGTGCGGCAGGCTTTCGAGGCCGCCTACAAGACGTCGTTCAGCCGCCTTCTGCCCGGCATTCCCATGCGCATCGTCACCCTGCGCACCGCCGCCGTCGGCCGTCGTCCACCCTTCGATCTTACGGCGCTCGCGCCGTCGGCCGATGCGACGCTCGACGCCGCACGCCGCGGCACGCGCCCCGTCTGGTTTGCGGGCGGATGGCACGACACGGCGATCTGGTCGCGTCTCGACCTCCCGGTCGGCGCGGTCGTCGTCGGCCCGGCGGTTCTGGAACAGCCCGACGCGACCACGGTCGTCGATCCCGGCCTCACGGCGAGGGTGGACGCGCTCGGCAACGTCGTCATCGAGAGGGCGAAATGACCGCCGCCGTTCCCGTCGCGCGCACCGCGCTCCTCATCGTCGACCTGCAGAACGACTTCCTGCATCCCGACGGGGCTTACGGGCGGGCGGGCCAGTCCGCCCCCGCCATCGCCGCGCTGCCCGGGCGCATCAAGCCGCTTGCCGACGCCCTCCGCGCCAAGGGCGGGTGGATCGTCTCGACCCAGTTCACGCTGGTGCCCGCCAAGGGCGGCGAGCCGCTGATCTCGCCGCATCTGAAGCAGCTTCGGCCCTTTCTGAAAAAGGGCGACTTCATGCCCGGCGGCTGGGGGCACGCCCTCGTCGACGCGCTGCAACCGGCGGATCTCACCGTCGAAAAGATCGCCTATTCGGCCTTCTACATGACCCGCATGGAATGGGTGCTGCGCAAGGTCGGCATCGAGAAGCTCTATGTCTGCGGCATCGTCACCAACGGCGGCGTCGCCTCCACGGTGCGCGATTGCCACGTGCGCGACTTCGAGGTCGCGGTGCTCGAGGACGGCTGCGCCGCCTTCACCGAGGAGACCCACCGCATCGCGATCGACGCGCTGCGCCCCGTCGCGCCGGTGATGAGCATCGCCGATTGTCTGCGCGAGATCGAAGCCTCATGAGCGCCGTGCTCGACGCGACCGGGATCGTTTTCGAGACCGAAATTCCCGTGCTCGTCGTCGGCGCGGGAGCGGCCGGGCTGACGGCCGCGCTCGCCGCCAAGGAGGCCGGGGTCGACGTCGCCGTGCTCGAACGCGATCCCGTTCCGCGCGGCTCGACCGCCCTGTCCGCCGGTCTCATCCCCGCCGCTCCGACGCGCTTTCAGCGCGAGCACGGCATCGACGACGCCGCCGAAGTCTTCGCGGCCGACATCTCCAAGAAAGCCGAGAACGAGCCCGACCCCGCCTTCGTCCGCGCCGTGGCGGAGGGCTCCGGTCCGCTGATCGAATGGCTCGCGGATTCCTACGGCCTGCCGTTCTCCGTGGTTCATGATTTCAGCTATCCCGGCCATTCCGCGCGCCGGATGCACGGCTTGCCCTCGCGGTCGGGGGCGGAGCTGGTGGATCGTCTGCGTCAAGCCGTCGAAAGCCGGGACATTCCGATCCTGACGGACGCGACCGTCGCGGCCCTGTTCGCGACGCCCGACGGCAGCGTGACGGGCGTGCGCATCGCGCGTCCCGACGGCTCCGTCGAGGATGTCGGCTGCACCGCGCTGATCCTCGCGAGCAACGGCTACGGCGGAAATCCCGATCTCGTCCGCCGCTACATCCCGGAAATGGCCGACGCGCTCTATTTCGGTCATCCCGGCAATCGCGGCGACGCGGTGCTGTGGGGCGAGGCGCTCGGGGCGGAATTGTCCGCCATGTCCGGCTATCAGGGCCACGGTTCGGTCGCCCACCCGCACGGCATCCTCGTCAGCTGGGCCGTGGTGATGGAGGGCGGCTTTCAGGTCAATCTCGACGGCCGCCGCTTCAACGACGAGACGCAGGGCTATTCGGAGCAGGCCGCCGTCGTCCTGAAGGAACGCGACAAGACCGCCTTCGACATCTTCGACGCCCGCATCGCGGCGGTGGCGCGCCAGTTCGAGGACTTCCGCAACGCGGAGGCCATGGGCGCGGTCGTGACGGCCGGTTCAGTCGCCGAACTCGCGACCGCTCTCAAGGTCCCTGAATCGGCGCTGGCCGCGACCTTCTCGGAGATCGAGGCCGCCCGTGCGGGAACCGGAACGGATCGCTTCGACCGCGATTGGTCGGCGTCGTCCCCGCTCGTGCCGCCCTATTGCGCGGTCAAGGTCACGGGCGCGCTCTTCCATACCCAAGGCGGGCTCGCGGTCGATGCGGAGGGGCGGGTGAAGCGCCGCGACGGTTCGTTCCTGCCCAACCTTTTCGCCGTCGGCGGCGCGGCGGCGGGCGTTTCGGGCTCCACGGCGGCCGGCTATCTGTCCGGCAACGGCCTGCTGACCGCGACCGTCCTCGGCCGCGCGGCCGGCCTGCGCGCGGGCCGCATGGTCGATTGACACCCTTTCAAAGTGGAATCGGAGCCCTTTTTTCCGCGAGAGCGTCGTGTCGACCGGCGTCGCCCGAAAAACACCAAAATAAAACGTGTAATTATGAAATATCGTGCCGCTTTTTGTGATATCGAGAAAAATGGATTAGGATGGCGTGAAATCGGAATTCGGGAGCCCGCAATGTCCAAGGTCTACGTCATCCACGAGAACGGCGTTTGGGTCGAACCGTTGCGCCGGGCCTTCGACGAACTCGGCACGCCCTATGAGGAGTGGTTTCTCGACCAAGGCGTGCTGGACCTGCGCTCCACCCCGCCCGAGGGCGTGTTCTACAACCGCATGAGCGCCTCGTCGCATACCCGCGACCACCGCTTCGCCGCCGAATATACCGGCGGCGTGCTCGCCTGGCTGGAACGGCACGGCCGCACCGTCGTCAACGATTCCCGTGCGCTGCGGCTCGAGATCAGCAAGGTGGCTCAATACGAAGCTCTCGCCGCCTTCGGCATCCGCACGCCCGATACGCTCGCCGTTGTGGGCAAGGACAACATCGCGGGCGCGGCGGAGAAGCTCGGGTTCCCGCTGATCCTCAAGCACAATCGCGGCGGCAAGGGCCTCGGCGTCCGGCTGTTCATGAGCCGCGCCGCGCTCGACGAGCATCTCGCCTCGCCCGATTTCGAGGAACCCGTCGACGGCATCACGCTCGTGCAGCATTACGTGCAGGCGCCCGAGCCCTTCATCACCCGGCTCGAATTCATCGGCGGCCGCTTCGTCTATGCCGTGCGCGTGGACACCAGCGAGGGCTTCGAGCTCTGCCCGGCCGACGCCTGCCAGATCGACTCGATCGCCATCGGCTCCGCAGCCTGCCCGGCGGTCGCGCCGTCCGAGAAATTCCGCATCGTCGAGGATTATTCCAACCCGCTCGTGCCGACCTATGAGCGCTTCCTCGCCGCCAACGGCATCGGCATCGCGGGCATCGAGATCATCGAAAACGCCGCGGGCGAGATCTTCACCTACGACGTCAACACCAACACCAATTACAACCCGGATGCGGAAGCGCGCGCCGGCCTGTTCGGCATGCGCACCATCGCGCGTCATCTCGACCGGCTGCTGCGCGCCGGCCGTGACCGCGCCGCCGCCTGACGCCGCGCACCGGCCGCACGTCGCGGCCCGTCGCTTTCAATAGGCGGGCTTCATCGGGAACCAGCCCGGCTTTTCCGGGTCGAGATACGCCCCGCTGATGCCGTCCACCGCGTAGCGGGCGATCAGGTCGAGGTCGGGCTCCACGCCCAGCCCCGGCCGGTCCGGCACGGCGAAACCGCCGCGCACCAGCTTCGGCCCGTCCGGCGCGATGTCGCCCGCGAGATAGGTCTGCTCCGTGTCGATGGCGAGCGTCATGTTGGGGATCGCCGCGGCGAGATGCACGTAGGCCGCCTGCGACAGCGCCAGTTCCCCGCCCGAATGCAGCGTCACCGGAATGCCCACGGCTTCGCACACGGCCGCCTGCTTGATCACCTGCCACAGCCCGCCCGCCTCATGCGGATCGAGCAGCACCACGTCCGCCGCCCCGGCGCGCACGATGTTGCCGACGTCCGACAGCGTATAGGCGCTCTCGTCCAGCGCGATCGGCACCGTCTGGCACTTGCGCAATTCGACATGGCCCGCGAGATCGTCGAGTTCCAAAGGCTGCTCGACGTAAGCGAGGTCATACGGCGCGAGCTTCGCCATCTGCCGCCGCGCCGTGCCGGGCGTCCAAGCGCCGTTCACGTCGGCGCGGACGTCGCGCGCCCCCGCGACCGATTTCACCGCCTCCACCAGCGGCACGTCGCTTTCCGGCGATACGCCGATCTTGATCTTGAACGTCTCGAAGCCGTCGTCGAGGAAGCGTTTCGCGGCATCGGCCACCTTGGCCGGATCATTGACGAAGATGTAGGCCGATGCGGCCACCCGGTCGCGCCACAACCCGCCCCACAGGGCCCAGAGCGGCAGTCCGGCGCGGCGGCCCAACGCGTCCCACATCGCCGCTTCCAGCGCCGCGATCGCCATCACCGCCGCGCGCTTGTGATGGTAATAGCCCGCGCCCAAGACGTGGCGGTGAAACTTCTCGGCGTCCGACACCGCATAGCCGACCGCCAGCGGCGCGACGATCTTCGCGAACACCGCCGGCACGTTGTCGATCAGCGAAATGGTCTCGCCCCAGCCGATCCCGCCGTCGCGGGTTTGGATCCGGCAGATCAGGCGCGTGGTGCCCGAGCGGCGGCCCGAGCCCCATAAGATGGTTTCGGCCAGCGGCATGCGCACCAGCCAGTGATCGACCCGCACGATTCGCGCGGCGTCGGCATCGATCTTGGAAACAGCGTTCATCATGTGGAAAACCTGTCCGCCGTCTCACGAAATGTCAATGCTTACCACTGCAACATCAGCGCGGCATCACTGTGCTCCCGCCTATGAAGGACAAGGCTTTCTCCGCAAGTCCCGCCTGGCTTGGGGGCAGTCCGACCGGCCTCGCGCCACCGTTGACGCCCCTCAAAAATCCACGATATAAAACGGCGTTCCATTTTTGGAGGCGTTTTGACGTGAAGCGTTTTGCGGTAGTCGAACCGACGGGGGCCGAAGAGGGCGGACGGGAAATTCCCGGCGCTCAGGCGCTGCGGCGCGGCCTGTCGCTTCTCGACATCGTCGCCGACGCCCCGGGCCTCCGTTTCAGCGAAATCGCCGAACGCGCCGGGCTCACCAAGGCCACCGCGCACCGCATGCTCGCCACGCTCGTCGAAGCGGGCCTCCTGCGCACCGACGAGCGTGACCAGAGCTACCATCTCGGCTTCAAGCTGTTCGAGATGGCCCATCGCGTCTGGGATCAGTTCGATCTGCGCAGCGCCGCCGAGCCCGAACTCGAGCGGCTGCGCGATCTCGCCGGCGAAACCGTCCGCCTCGCCATCTTCGACGGCGACGACGTGCTCTATGTCGATCAGCGCGAGGCCCTGCAGGCCGTCCGCCTCGGCAACGGCGTCGGCGCCCGCGCCTCCGCTCATGCCAGCGGCGCGGGCAAGGCGATGCTGGCGCATCTCGAGCCGCTGATCCGCGAGCAGTTCCTCAATCGCCTGAAGGTGCAGCGCTTCACGCCCAACACGATCACGGATCGCGGCGCGCTGATGCAGCATCTCGATCTCACCAAGGCGCGCGGCTACGCGGTCTCGGCGGAGGAGCAGCATGTCGGCGTCAGCTCCGTCGCCGCGGCCATCCTCGATCATCGCGCGCGGGCCATCGGCGCCGTCGCGATCATCGGGCCGTCCTACCGCCTCGGCCTCGACCGTCTCCACATGTTGGGTCGCGACGTCATGGAAGCGGCGCGGCGCATTTCCGGCAACGCAGGGCAGGTCGCCATGTCCATCACGATCAATCCGCGCCCGCTGGGGGCAGACCGCGACGACGTGGTGTCCGTGGTCCCCACCACCGCCTTTCTCGGCGAAGGGCCGACTTGGATGCCGGCGGAGCGCAAGCTCGCGCTCGTCGACATCCTCGCGCCCGCCATCATCGTCGCCGACCCGAAGGACGGCTCCTTCCAGACGCATCCGATGCCCGAATTGATCGGCGCGGTCGTCCCGCGCCGTCGCGGCGGTTTTCTCGCCGCGATGCAGACGGGCCTGAAGGCCGTCGATCTTGAGACGGGCGCGGTCACAACGCTCGCCTCGCCCGAAAGCGCCAAGCCCGGCAATCGCTTCAACGACGGCAAATGCGACCGTCGCGGGCGCTTCTGGGCCGGCACTCTGGCCATCGACACCACCCCCGGCCACGGGTGCCTCTACCGGCTCGATCCCGACGGCCGCTGCACCTTGGTCGAGAGCGGCTTCCACATTTCCAACGGGCTCGGCTGGAGCCCGGACGACCGCACCTTCTATTTCACCGACTCCGGCGTGCGCCGCATCTACGCCTACGACTTCGACGCGGAGGAGGGGACCATCTCCAACCGCCGCACCTTCGTCGAGGTGCCCGAGGGCTCCGGCGCGCCGGACGGTCTCGCCGTCGATGCCGAGGGCTTCGTCTGGTCCGCGCATTGGGACGGCTGGTGCATCACCCGCTACGACCCCGCCGGCCGCGTCGACCGCGTCATCAATCTCCCCGTACCCCGCCCCACGAGTTGCGCCTTCGGCGGGCCGGATCTGACGACGCTCTACGTCACGAGCGCGCGCATCCGCCTCTCCGTCCAGCAGCTCGCGGAAGCGCCGCTGTCGGGCAGCGTCTTCGCCATCCAGACGGGGGTGAAGGGCATCCCCGAAGTCCCCTTCGCGGGCTGAGGAACAACCATGGTCAGCGTCGTTCTCTCAGGCGTCCGCAAGTCCTTCGGCACGGTCGAGATCCTCAAGGGCATCGATCTGACGGTCGAGGACGGGGAATTCGCCGTGTTCGTCGGCCCTTCCGGCTGCGGCAAATCCACCTTGCTGCGCATGATCTGCGGGCTCGACGAAGTCACCTCCGGCACCGTCGCCATCGGCGGCGAAGTGGTCAACGACGTTCCGCCCGCGCAGCGCGGCATCGCCATGGTGTTTCAGAGCTACGCGCTCTACCCGCACATGACCGTCGCCGAAAACATGGGCTACTCGCTCCGTCTGGCCGGCGTCGACAAGGCCGAAATCCGTTCCCGCGTGGCAACCTCCGCTGCGGTCCTGCGGCTCGACAAGCTGCTGGACCGCAAACCGCGCGAACTCTCCGGGGGCCAGCGGCAGCGGGTCGCCATCGGCCGTGCGATCGTGCGCGACCCCCGGCTTTTTCTCTTCGACGAGCCTCTTTCCAATCTCGATGCCGCATTGCGCGTCGACATGCGCGCGGAAATCGCCTCCCTCAAGGCGCGCCTCGGCTCCACCATGATCTACGTCACGCATGACCAGATCGAAGCCATGACGCTGGCCGACAAGATCGTGGTGATGAACGCCGGGCGCATCGAACAGGTCGGCAGCCCGCTCGATCTCTATCGCATGCCCGCCAACCGCTTCGTCGCGGGCTTCATCGGCTCGCCGCGCATGAACGTCGTGGCCGCCGTCGTCGGGCCGGACGGTCGCCCGGTCCTCGCGGGCGGCGCGGTGTTCCCCGTTCGAACCGATCTCGCTCCCGGCACCCGGATCGATGTCGGCATCCGCGCCGAGCATCTTTCCCCGGCCGAGAACGGCGACGAGGGCACGCTGTCGGGCGCAGTCCGGGTCGTCGAACATCTCGGCTCGGACGTCTTCGTGCATCTCGCGGTCGAGGGCGCGGCCTATCCCGTCATCGTCCGCATCGGCGGCGAGCGTCAGGTGCGCGCGGGAGACCTGTTCCGCGTCACGCCCGAGCCGTCCTCCATCCACGTCTTCGATGCGGCGGGCCTTCGCGTGCCCACGCGTTCGCCTGCAAGGAGCGCGGCATGACCGGCGCACGCTATCCCGATCTGGACGGCCGTCCCGTCCTCGTCACCGGCGGCGCGTCCGGCATCGGCGCAAGCATCACGTCGCATTTCGCCGCGCAGGGCGCGCGCGTCGCAGTCATCGATCTCGACCCCGCCGCGCTCGCGCGCATCGCCGCGACGGTGAAGTCCGAATGCGGCGCGAGCATCGAAACCGCGCGGGTCGATCTGCGCGACGTCGACGCGCTGAAGGCGGCCTTGGCCGATCTCGCCGGCCGCACCGGGCCGTTCCGCGTGCTCGTCAACAATGCCGGCAACGACGACCGACTGCCCTGGAACGAGGTGACGCCCGACTATTGGGACGACCGTTTCGCCGTCAATCTGCGCCATCAGTTCTTTGCCGCGCAGGCGCTCGCGCCCGCCATGCAGACTGCGGGCGGCGGTGCGATCGTCAATCTCGGTTCGATCTCGTGGATGATGGGCGCGGCGGGCCTCATCGCCTACACGACCGCGAAATCCGCGATCATGGGCCTCACCAAGTCCATGGCGCGCGAACTCGGCCCGCTCGGCATCCGCGTCAATTCCATCGCGCCGGGCATGATCTGGACCGAGAAGCAGATCGACCGCGCCAAGAACGACGATCCGGCGAAGTTCGACCGCTACCTCGAACGTCAATGCATCAAGGAATTCCTCGACCCCGCCGACGTCGCGCGCATGGCGCTGTGGCTCGCGTCGGAAGAGGCGCGCCGCTGCTCCGGGCAGACCTTCATCATCGATGGAGGCGTCGTCTGACTTTCAGCCGCGGCCTCGCGGACCGCGGAACAAGCATTGGAAAAGGGCCGACCGCGAGCCCATGACGGAGGACACCATGGTCGATCTCACTCGTCGCGATTTCGGCGGCCTCATGGCCGCAGGCGCTGCCGCGCTCGCCGCTACGCCCGCCTTCGCGCAGGGCTCAAACATCAGCTTCATGAGCTTCAGCTTCGCCGAGGACCCCAACAAGCCGCTCGTGCAGAAGGTGCTCGACGACTTCAAGGCGCAGTCCGGCATCTCGGTCGAAGCCGTCGGCTCGGCTTGGGGCGACGTGCAGAAGAACCTGCTGCTGCGCCAGCGTTCCAAAACCCTTCCCACCACCGCCCAGCTGTCCGAGCGTTGGCTGCCCGCCCTCGCCACGCTGCCCGAGATCGTCGATCTCGATCAGGCCATCGGCCGCGCCAAGCTCGAAGCGGCGATGGACCCGGCCGTGCTCGCCATGGGTCAGGTCGGCGGCAAGACGCTCGCCATCCCGCTGATCACCGGCTCCATCGGCATGATCGCGAACAAGGAAGTGCTCGACAAGGCCGGGGTCGGCGTGCCGAAGACCCTGGCCGAGTTCCGCGCGGCCCTCGTCGCCATCCGCGACAAGGTCCCCAATTCCGTGCCCTTCGCCGCCGTCACCAAGAACCCGAGCGCCATCCCGCTCGATTTCATGATCATGGTCTGGACGCATGGCGGCCGCATCATCGACGAGAGCGGCAAGGTGCTGATCAACAGCGATGCCGGCCGCGCCGCCATGGCCTTCATGGCGGGCCTCATGAAGGACCGGTTGATCGCGCCGGAACTCGACCGTCCGGACTCGCGCCGTCTCTTCGCGCAGGGCGCGTCGGGCTTCTACATCGACGCTCCGCAGGCGCGCACCTTCGCCCGCAGCTTCTCGGGCAAGGGCGAGGCGGCCGACGCCTTCGTGCTGCCGATCCCGACGCCGGTGCTGAAGGCGGGCGATACGCCGCGTTCCATCCAGTGGGGCCATCTCGTCTGTGCCTTCAAGGGCCCGGGCATGGAAGGCCCCGATTCTGCCGGCGTGAAGTGGCTCAACTACCTGCTGTCCGACGCGGTGCAGGGCGGCTTCGCCCCGGCGCTTTCGGCCCTGCCGGTCACCAAATCCGCGCAGAAGCTCCCAGTGGTGCAGAACGATCCGTTCTTCAAGGCGTGGGCGCAGGCCACCGGCGTGCCGCTGACCAACGAAATCGGCATCTGGTCCAACGGTCCCGAACTCTCCTCCATCCTCTCGGAAGAGGTTCAGGCCGCGCTGCTCGGTCAGAAGACGTCGGACGCCGCGGTCGCCTCCATGCAGTCGCGCATGGAAGCGTCCATGGCCAAGCGCGGCTGACGGTCGGCCATGACCATGACGAGCGTCGAAGGCTCCGCAGCGCCCATGCGCGTCTCGGCCCATGCCCGCAAGGGCGGGCTGAAGGCGCATGAGCGGCGTGTGGGCCGCCTCTTCCTCCTTCCGGCCCTCGCGGCCTTCACGCTCGTCATCCTGTTTCCGTTCCTCCGGGCTCTGGCGGTCGCGTTCACGCGGTCCGACCTCCAGACCCCGGAGCCGATCTTCGTCGGCCTCGCCAATTTCCGCGCCATCCTCGCGACGCCGGAAATCATCGGGGCCTTCGTCACCACCGCCGTCTATGTCGGCTTGGCGACGGCGGGCACCGTCGTGCTCGGGCTGGGATGGGCGCTCATCCTCAACCAGTCGTTCCGCGGCCGCGCGGTGCTGCGCGCCGTCACGCTGATCCCCTGGGTGCTGCCCAGCACGGTCACGGCCTTCGTCTGGGGCTGGATCTTCAACAGCCGCTTCGGCGTGCTCAACGCCGCCTTGGTCGGCGTCGGCGCGATCCCCTATCCCACCGCGTGGCTCTCCACCACCGGCGGCGCGATGACCGCCGTCGTCATCACCAAGATCTGGTTTTCGATCCCGCTGTTCATGTCCTTCTTCCTCGCCGGGCTGCAAAGCCTCGACCGCGAGCAGATCGACGCGGCGCGGGTGGACGGGGCGGGCAATTTCGCGCTGCTGCGCGATCACATCCTGCCCCATCTGCGGCCCGTGCTGCTGGTCGTGATCGTGCTCGGCGTCATCGGCAATCTGCAGCATTTCGACACGATCTTCGCGCTCACCGGCGGCGGCCCCGTCCGCGCCACGTCCGTGCTGTCGATCGAGGTCTACCGCCGCGCCTTCGACCAATGGGATCTCGGCATGGCCTCCGCGCTCGGCCTGCTCTGGGTCGCGACGATCATGCCCGCCGCCTATTTCTACCTCCGCCATCTGCTCAAGGGAGCGTGAGACGATGCTCGACCTCTCCTCCCGCACCGCCAAGATCGTGTTCGGCTCGGCCGCGATCCTGATCGCGCTGTTCCTGTTCTTCCCGATCTATTGGCTCGCGATTTCCGCCTTCAAGCCCAACGCCGAGCTCTACCGCATCACGCCGACGCTCTATCCGCACGATCCGGTGCTCACCCATTTCGCCACCGCCTTCGGCCGCGGCAACCTGATGCAGCAGCTGCGCAACAGCCTCGTCGTGTCCTGCTCGGCGGCGGCGCTGAACACGCTGCTGGCCATCTATGCGGGTTATTCCTTCGCCAAGTTCCGCTATTCCGGCCGGCGGCTGGTGATGGTGTTCCTGCTGTCGGCGCAGGTCTTCCCCTTCGGACTGCTGCTGATCAGCCTCTATCCCATCGTCACGTCGCTGGGGCTCATCGACAGCCGGGCGGGGCTGACGCTCAGCTACATCGTCTTCGCCCTGCCGGTGTCGACCTACATGTTCTACAGCTACTTCACGCAGGTGCCGTCCGAGATGATCGAGGCCGCGCGCGCCGACGGGGCGGGCGAGCTGCGCATCTTCCACACCATCGTCCTGCCGGTCTCGATCCCGGCCGTCGTCACCGTGTTCCTCTACGGCTTCATGTGGTCGTGGAACGACCTTCTCTACGCCATGACCCTGATCGTCTCCGAGGACAAGCGGACCATCGGGCCGGGCATGCTGCTCGCCTATCTCAACGAGGTGAATTCCGACTGGGGCGGGGCCATGGCCGCGTCCATCATGGCGTCCGCGCCCATCGTCGTCGCCTTCGCCTTCCTCCAGCGCTGGTTCATCCAGGGCGTCACCGCAGGATCCGTCAAATGAGCGCCTTGTCGGGAGTGTTCCCCGTCCTTCCCACGCCCTTCACGCCCGAAGGCGCGGTCGATCCGGCCGCCATGGGCCCGCTCGTCGAATTCGTCGTCGGCGCGGGCGCGGACGGCGTGGTCTTTCCCGGCATGGCGAGCGAGGTGGAAACCTTGTCGCCGGAAGAGCGCCTCGCGATGGTGCGCACCGTCGGCGCGGCGCTCGCCGGCCGCATTCCGCTGATCGTTGGCGCCAGCGACGCCGATCCCGAACGCGCCGCCGCCCGCGCCGAGGAGGGCAGGGCCGTGGGCGCGCGCGCCGCCATGATCATGGCGCCCGCCAAATGCGGGTCGGACGTCGCCGCCCACATCGCCTTCTACGCGGCGGTCGCGGCGAAGACCTCGCTGCCGATCATGCTGCAGAACGCGCCGCAGCCCATGGGCGCGGGGCTCGGCCCCGAACAGGTGGCCGAGATCGTGCGCGGCGTGCCGCAGATCCGCTTCGTGAAGGAGGAGACGCTGCCCTGCGGCCGGCACGTCACCGACATCCTCGCCGCCGTCGGCGACAGGCTCGACGGCGTCTTCGGCGGCGCGGGCGCGCGCTATCTGATGGACGAACTCGCCCGCGGCGCGGCCGGCACCATGCCCGCGACGGAGCTCGCCGACGTCCACGTCGCCGTCATGCGCGCCTTCCGCTCGGGCGACGCCGCCACCGCGCGGCGGCTCTATTCCCGCACGCTGCCGCTGCTGCTGTTCCAAGCCGTGTTCCGCGTCCGCCTCACCAAGGCGGTGCTCGCCGCGCGCGGGTTGCTATCGTGCCGTGACGCCCGCGCGGTCGGCCCGCAATTCGATGCCGGCGACGAGGCGGAATGCTCCGCCCTCATCGCCGAAGCCGCCGATCTCTTCACGCAACACCCCGTTCGGACCGATTCCCATGCCGCCGCTTGACGCGATCACGAAGGTCGAAACCTTCATCGTCTCCATTCCGCGGGACGTCCCCTATCTCGGCCCGCTGCGCGAAGGCGAGCGCATCAACGAGAAGGGCTACGTCATCCGCAAGGGCAACCGGTCGATCTACCCGACCTCCGACATGTCCGTGCTGATCAAGATCACGGGCGAGAGCGGCCGCGTCGGCTGGGGCGAAACCTACGGCATCGTCGCCCCGCAGGCGGTCAAGGCCATCATCGACGAGGTGCTCGGGCCGGCGATCATCGGCCGCGATCCCGGCGATCCCGTCGTCCTGCACGAAGACCTCTACGACCTCATGCGCGTGCGCGGCTTCTTCGGCGGCTATTACGTCGACAGCCTCGCGGGCGTCGACATCGCGGTGTGGGATCTCTTCGCCCGCGGCGTGAACCGCCCGCTCGCCGGGGTGCTCGGCGGCATGCGCAACGCCACGCTGCCCGCCTACGTCTCCGGCCTGCCCAAGGCCACGCTGCAGGAGCGGTGCGATCTCGCCGTCGAATGGGTCGCCAAGGGCTTCAAGGGCATCAAATTCGCCGCCGCCATGTCGGACGACGGCATCGTCAAGGAGATGGCGGCACTGCGCGAGGCCGTCGGCCCCGACATCGACCTGATGGTCGATCTGCATTGGAAGTTCACGTCCGGCGAGGCCCTGCGCGTCATCCGCCGGCTCGAAGCCTACAACCTCTATTTCGCCGAAGCGCCCTGCGAGCCGGAGGACATCGAGGGGCAGGAACTCGTCGCCCGCGGCATCGGCTCGCCGCTCGCGCTCGGCGAGGAATGGCGCACGGTCTTCGAGTATCGCCCCCGCTTCGAGCGCCGCTGCATGAGCATCATCCAACCCGAGATGGGCCATACCGGCGTGACCGAATTCCTGCATATCGGCCGCATGGCGCACGCCTTCCACGTCGACACCATCCCCCATGCCTCGATCGGCATCGGCATCTTCATGGCCGCGAGCCTGCACGCGACGGCCGCGCTCAAGCGCGTGCCCTATCACGAGTACCAGCACTCCATCTTCGACAAGAACCTGCGCTACGTTACGGGCGACATGGCCTGCCAAGCCGGCTTCTACACCGTGCCGACGGGTCCGGGTCTCGGCGTCGAGCCGCATCCGAGCGTCTTCGACCACGTGATCGGGTGAGGGCGGCCGGATGAGCGTTCCCCGCTTCAAGGGCGTCTACCCCGTCCTCTACGCCTTCTTCGACCGCGAGGGTCGCTTGGACCGCGAGGCGATGCGCCTTCAGGTCGAGCACTGCATCGCGGCCGGCGCGCACGGCATCATGGTGCTCGGCCTCGTCACCGAAGTGCACAAGATGGATACGGCCGGCCGGCGCGCGCTCGTCGCCGTGGTCGGCGAGCTTCTCGCGGGCCGCTTGCCCTACGCCGTCACCATCGGCGAGCCGGACGCGCAGGAGCAGATCGCCTTCGCGCATTTCGCCAACTCCTGCGGGGCTGATTGGGTCATCCTCCAGCCTCCGCCCGGCGCGGGCCATTCCGAGGCCGATCTCGCCGCACATTTCGGCACCATCGCGGATGCCCTCGACATGCCCGTCGCGGTGCAGAACAATCCCGTCAATCTCGCGAGTTCGATGACGCCGGACGGGCTGACGGCCTTGCTCCGCCGCCATCCCAACATCTCGCTGCTGAAGGCCGAGGGCTGGTCGGTGGACATCGCGCGCGTCGTCGCGTCGCTCGACGGAAAGGTCGATACCTTCGGCGGGCATGGCGGCCTCGAATTCCTGTCGCTGATCGAAAGCGGCGGCGCGGGCCTCATTCCCGCCCCCGACTGCCTCGCGCTTCAGGTCTTCATCTACGAGGCGCTGACGAGCGGCGATCCCGCCCGCATCGAAGCCGCCCGCGCCGTCCACAAGGAGATCCTGCCGCTGGTGGTCTTCATGACCCGCAGCGTCCCCGGCCTGCTCTGCTACGGCAAGCGCGTCATGGCCCGCCGCCTCGGCCTGTCCGAAGTTCACGATCTCGCGCCCGCCCTCGCGCCGACGCCCTTCGGGCTCGCCGAGGCGGACCGCCTTCTCGAAGACGTCCTCGCCGCCGAACGGCGATATCTCGTGAGGACGGCGCACTGAAGAACGACCCCCGCATTCGGCGAAGATCGAAGCGGGCGAAGGGAAACGAAACAGGGAGAAGCAGTCATGCAACGCAGGACGTTTTTGGCCGCCGCGCTCGCCCTCGGGCTTGCCGGACCCGCAACCGCTCAGACGGTCGAACTGGAATTCCCGACCTGGCAGGCCGAAGAGCCCGGCCCGGCCGATTTCTGGAACGAGGCCGTCAAGGCCTTCGAGGCCGCCAATCCCGGCGTGAAGATCAACAAGTATCAGATCCCCTTCAAGGACTATATCGACCGCACTACCGTGCGCTTCGCCTCCAAGCGCCCGCCGGACATCGTGCAGCTGCCCACGCGCAATTTCGCCGCCTTCGCCAAGCAGGGCTGGCTCGACGACATCGACGACTTCGTGAAATCCGCAGGCATCGAAAGCGCCTATATCCCGCTCCAAAAGGAGATGGTGTGGGAGGGCAAGACGCGCGGCGTCCTGCTGATGGCCTACGGCATGGTGTTTTACTACAACGAGAAGATGCTGGCCGACGCCGGCGTCGGCGTTCCCAAAACCCCCGATGAGCTGCTCAAGGCGATCAAGGCGACCACCGACGCCTCGAAGGGCGTCTTCGGCTGGGGCGCGACCACGGCCGAGCACCCGAACATCTTCGTCGATTGGTCCACATGGGCCACCGGCCTCGGCGCGTCCCTGTTCAAGCCCGACGGCACCTACAACCTCACCGACCCGAAAACCGTAGCCGCCGTCGAGAGCTTCCGCGGCGCCGTGAAGAACGCGCCGAAGGGCACCTCCACCGAAACCGCCCGCCAACTTTTCGTCGACGGCAAGGTCGCGATGATGCGGGACGGGCCGTGGGTCGCGGCGCTCTTCGCCAAAGCCCCGGATGCGGTCAAACCGCATCTGAAGGTCGGACAGATGCCGTTCCCGGTGGTCGCCGGCGGCACCTCCAACAGCATCCACGTTCCGGCCGGGCTCGACCCCGCCAAGCGAAAGCTGGTCTTGAGCTTCATCGAGATGATCGCGAAGCCCGAATGGCAGGTGAAGTACTTCCAGCTGGTCAAGGCCCCGTCGCCGCGCAAGGACGTGGCGAACGACCCGTCGATCAAGGCCGATCCCATGCTTTCGAACGCGCTTCTCGCGGCGAGCAAGGCGGAAAACCTGTTCCCGACCGCTCCCGCCGCGCAGCTGGGTTACGCCCAGATCGCGAAGCTGGTCGGGGAGGGCGGCATCCGCCTCGTCAACACCGAGACGCCGACCGAGCAGATCCTCAAGCAATTGCAGGACGAGCTCGAGCGCCGCGTGCCGCTCAAGTGATCGGGGGGGTCGGGAGGTCCGCGATGAAGACGGCCGCACGTCGGATCTCGGGGATGGAGCGTCAGGATCGGCGCTTCGCCTTCGTGCTCCTGTTGCCGGCCCTCGTCGTCACGGGCCTCCTGATCCTCTACCCCATGTACAAGGTCGTCATGCTCAGCCTGCGCGAAGGCAAGAGCATGAACTTCTTGGAAAGCTCCGGCCAACCGCTCGGCTTTTCGCATTACGCGGCGGTCTTGAGCGATCCGGGCACATGGGCGAGCGTGAGCACCACGCTCGTCTATACCGCCGGCTCGATGATCCCGGCCTTCTTCGGCGGTTTCGCCTTCGCGCTGCTGCTCAACGAACGCTTCCCCGGCCGGCGCTGGCTGCGCGGCTTGGCCTTGCTGCCTTGGGCGGTGCCGGGGGTTCTGGTCAGCGTGCTCTTTCTCTGGTTGCTCGACTCCTCCTACGGCATCGTCAACGCGCTGCTGCGCGACGCGGGCCTGATCGCTCGCGACGTCGCGTGGTTCACCGACGAACGCACGGCGATGTTCGCGGTCATTCTGCCGACCGTCTGGAAAAGCCTGCCCTTCTTCACCCTCACCATTCTCGCCGCCCTGCAGGCCGTGCCCGATGAGCTTTACGAAGCGGCCCGGATGGACGGGGCCGACAAGGTGCAGCGGCTGCGCTTCGTCACCTGGCCCGCGGTGCGCGGCGCGGCGGTGCTGGCCTTCGTGCTCAACACGCTTTGGGCCTTCCGCGAGTTCGACATCATCTTCGCGACGACCGGCGGCGGACCCTACCGGGCGACGGAGACCTTGGGCATCCGCGCCTATCTCGAAGCCTTCTCCTATTACGAGATCGGCCGCGCCTGCGTGCTCGGCATGGTCATGCTCGCCATCGCGCTGCTGGTGGTGCTCGCGGCGCGGCGGCCCCTGCAGAAGGAGTTCTTCTGATGCGCGAACTCCGCCTCGGCCTCGCCGCCGTCGTCCTCGTCGGTCTCGTGCTGTTCCCGATCTATTGGATGCTGGTCACCGCGTCGGTGCCCTCCCACATCGTCCTGTCCCGGCAACCGCCGCTGCTCCCGTCATGGAGCGACATGAGCTTCGCGGCCTTCACCGGCGTGATGGGACGTCGGCCGATCGGCACGTGGCTGATCAACAGCCTGCTCGTCTCCTGCGCTTCGGTGCTGCTCAGCCTCGTGGTCGCGACGCTCGCCGGCTACAGCCTTTCGCGCTTCCGCAGCCGTGCGCAGGAAGCCTCGGGCCTGATGCTGCTGGTCAGCAAGATGTTGCCCGGCAGCCTCATCGTCATCCCGTTCTACATCATGTTCGCCAATGCGGGCCTGATCGACAACCGCTTGGCGCTCGTCATCGCCAACACTTCGGTCGGCGTCCCCTTCGCCACATGGATGATGAAGGGCTTTTTCGACGGCATTCCGCCCGATCTCGACGCGGCGGCGCGCATCGACGGCTGCTCGCGGCTTCAGGCGCTGCTCTATGTCGTGCTCCCGGCGGCCAAGCCCGGCATCGCCGCCTGCGCCGTCTACCTCTTCATCGTGGCATGGGCGGATTTCGTCTTCGCCCGCACCCTCGTCACCGATCCGCGCCTGTGGACCGTCACCACGGGCCTCGCTTCCTTCGTCGGCGAGCATAACGTCGATTGGCCGGGGCTGATGGCGGCGGGCACGCTGTCGATGCTGCCGGTCTTCGTTCTTTTCCTGCTGCTGGAGCCGTTCCTCGTGAGCGGACTTTCCGCGGGCAGCGTCAAATAAGGGGCTCTCGATGCGCATTCTCGTGACCGGCGGCGCAGGCCGCGTCGGACGGCGGTTGATTTCGGCCTTGCTGGAGCGCGGCGACTTCGTCACCTCCCTCGACGTCGCGGAACTCCCGATGGAGCATCCCCGCCTGACCCGCGTCAGGGGATCCTTCGACGACACGGCCGCCGCGCAGGCGATGGAGGGCGTGGACGCGGTGATCCATATCGGCGCGTACATGTCCTGGGTCGCTGCCGATGCGCGCCGTCTTCACGACGCCAACGTCACCGGTACCTTCGTGCTCCTGCGCGCCGCCGCGGCCGCGAAGGTGAAGCGCTTCGTCTTCGCCTCGAGCGGCGAGGTCTATCCCGAGACCGCCCCGCAGTTCCAACCGATCACCGAAGACCACCCCACCGCACCCACGAGCATCTACGGCGTCACCAAGCTGCTCGGCGAGGAGATGGTCGCCCATTTCGCCCGCACGACCGGCATCGAGACCGTCGTCCTGCGCTTTTCGCACACGCAGGACGCCTCGGAACTTCTGGATCAAAACAGCTTCTTCTCCGGCCCGCGCTTTTATCTGCGCGCCCGCATCCGCCAACAGACCGGCTTCGGCAATCAAGCGGTGGTCGAGGCGCTCCGGCCTTACGACGACGGCACGGAGAAGCTGCTGATCAGCCGCGGCAAGGACGGCACGGTCTTCCGCATGCCGATCACCGACACCCGCGATCTGGTCTCCGGCATCCTCCTCGCCCTCGACCATCCCGCCGCCGCGGGCCGCACCTTCAATCTCGGCACCGAGGAGGCGATCCGCTTCGACGAAGCCGTCGCGCATCTCCATGCCGCGACGGGCCTGCCCGTCGTCGACGTGACCCTGCCGATCCCGGCCGTGAACTACGTCACCTCCCGCCGCGCCGCGATCGAGACGCTCGGCTACGCGCCGCGGTGGACCTTCGCGGCGATGGTCGCGGACGCGACGGCGGAGAAGCTCGGCGTCCGCGTCGAGTCGGCGCTCGAAGCGCCCTGATCGAACCTCGCCACATTTTGCCGCAATTCGGGAAGCGCCGGCCTGACCGTTCGGGCACGGTCCGGCGGCTCGGGCGCGGCTTTTCGGGTGCCGTTTCGTAAGTCGTATTTCCCGACGTGAGCGCGCAGTCCGGTTTGTAAATCGACAGGAAATCATCGTTAAGAAAGCGTCATCAGCAATCCGAATTCGTCGGATTTCAGTTTAATTATGCATAATCATTACCCGTGAACGCATAGTGAGCACGGCGCACTGCAACCATGCGTTGTCTCCATTTGCGGGGCCGATTCCCGAGCGATGTTCATCTCCACAAGACGCCGCGGAAAGGCGTCCCGGTTGGACATCGACGAAAAGGGATCGCGACCATGACCATCTATTCCACCACCTCGAATGCACCCCGTTCCGGAATGCAGCTGAGCTTCGGCGAAGAGTTCAACGGCACGATGCTCCCGGACGATCCGGCCGCGATCTACAACACGACCTTTCCCGGCAATTACCGCTGGCTCGCGCCGAATGGCGAGAAGCAGATCTATCTGGATCGCGATTACCGCGCCGCCGACGGCTCGGCCGTGGGCATCAATCCGTTCTCGATGGGCGACGGCACGCTGACGATCACGGCCCGACCGACCCCGGCCGCCGATCTCGCGAAGCTCGCCTATCAGCCCTACACCTCGGGCATGATCAACACGGCGCAGACCGCCGAATTCAAATACGGCTACATCGAATTCCGCGCCGATTTCCCCGGCGGCAAGGGCCTCTGGCCCGCCCTTTGGCTCCGCAGCTCCGACTCCTCGGTGCGCAGCGAGATCGACGTGGTCGAGCTGATCGGCTCCCTGCCGAACTCCCTGTTCCAGACCGTCCACTCCGCCGACGGCACGGTGAACAAGACGGTGCGCGCCGTCGTCACCGACCTGACCGCCGGCTACCACACCTACGGCGTGGACTGGCAGCCCGACCGCATCACCTTCTATCTCGACGGCAAGGCCATGGGCTCCACGGTCACCCCGGAAAGCGCCAAGGTGCCGATGTATCTCATCGCCAATATGGCGGTCGGCGGCACTTGGCCCGGCAACCCGGACGGCACGACCCCCTGGCCCGCGCAGATGAAGATCGACTACATGCGCGTCTGGCAGGACGCCTCGGTCCTCGCCTCCAAGACCGTCACCGGCGGCACCGCCGCCGACGTCCTCGCGGGCAATGACGGCAGCGACGTGATCTACGGCAACGGCGGCAACGACACGATCTTCGGCGCGGCCGGCAACGACAAGATCTTCGGCGGCGCCGGCGACGACCGTCTGCTCGGCGGCATGGGCAACGACACCATCGACGGCGGCGGAGGCGCGGACTTCCTCGCCGGCGGGGCGGGCAACGACACGTACGTGATCAACACGACCGGCGCGACGATCTACGAACTCGCCACCGGCGGCGTGGATACGGTCCGCACGACGCTGCTGAACTACACGCTTCCCGGCAACATCGAGAACCTCACCTTCGCCGGAACCGGAAACTTCCGCGGCGTCGGCGGCCTCGGCGACAACGTCATCACCGGCGGAGCGGGCAACGACACGCTGATATCGAGCGCCGGCAATGACCGCGTCGACGGCGGCGCAGGCAACGACAACATCGATGCCGGCATCGGCAACGACGTGATCATCGGCGGTGCGGGCAGCGACACGCTGCGCGGCGGCGACGGCGCGGACGTGTTCGTGATCCGCTCCGGCGAAACCGGCCTCGACACGGTGATGGATTTCTCCGTCGCTCAGGACAAGATCGACCTCAGCGGTCTCGGCATCACCTCCTTGGCGCAGGCGCTCGCCGGCGCGTCGTTC
This sequence comes from Hyphomicrobiales bacterium, assembly GCA_027489535.1. Taxonomy (GTDB): domain Bacteria; phylum Pseudomonadota; class Alphaproteobacteria; order Rhizobiales; family Beijerinckiaceae; genus JAIXZO01. The sequence continues at coordinate 256,475 of JAIXZO010000022.1, read as the reverse complement.
AACAAGCTCGTCTTCGGCGGCGAGACCATGGTTCTCAACAACGTGACGGCTTCGAGCCTCACCGCCTCGAACTTCATCTTCGCCGGAACCTCCGGTGCCGTGACTTCCGTCTCCTCCGACGCTTCGACCTCGACCGCTCCCTCGGCGGGTCTGACGGTCGGCACGGCCGGCAACGACATGCTCGAAGGAACCACGGGAGCCGACACGCTCACGGGCGGCAAGGGCGACGACGTCTACATCGTCGATCATCTCGGCGACGTGGTCGTGGAACTCGCAAGCGGCGGCTACGACACGGTGATGACCACGCTGTCGAGCTACACGCTTTCGGGCCAGCTCGAAGCGCTCACCTATACGGGCGACTCGACGTTCCGCGGCGTCGGCAATTCCGGCGCAAACCTGATGATCTCCGAGGGCGGCAGCGCCCAGCTTGTCGGCGGCGCGGGCGACGACACGCTGATCGGCAGCGGCGGCGCGGACCGCCTGACGGGCGGCTTGGGCAACGACGTCCTCGTCGGCGGCGGCGGAAACGATACGCTGGTGGGCAACGAGGGTTCGGACACCTTCGTCTTCAAGGCGGGCACGACCGGCCGCGTGCTGATCACCGATTTCGCCGCAGGCGTCGACCATATCGACATGCGCGGAACGGGCATCGCCTCCTTCGACGACGTGCTCTCCCATGCCGTCGCGAGCGGCACCTCCACCGTCGTCACGGTCGACGCGCTCGTCGTCACTCTCCAGAACACGCAGCCGAGCCTTTTGACGGCCGCCGACTTCGTGTTCTGACCGCAGGTCACGCGGGCCGTCGAACGTTTCCGCCTGTCGCCGGTCCTCCCTTGCGCGACGACCCCCGGAGTTCCGCTCCGGGGGTTTCTTTTTGTGCTGGGCGACGGGGCGGGCGATTACCGTGGTTTGCGACGGTCCTGCGGGCCTCCTCGCCATGAGGCTTTGGAAGATTCGTAGTTTGCACCGTGGTTCGAGACGGCCCTGCGGGCCTCCTCACCATGAGGCTTTCGAGGATCGGTAGCCTGTATGCCCCTACACATTCGCCCGCAGTCGCCCTGAACACCTCATGGTGAGGAGGCCCGCAGGGCCGTCTCGAACCACGGTATTCTTGCGCCTCGTCCGCGCCTCCGTGCTTGCGGAGGGAGCCTTGCTCGGCCGATCATGTGCCGCACGGCGCGCGAGTCGCCGGTGAGGGAGATGCGTTGCGATGCGGGCTGCTTGGTACGAGAAGACGGGCGCTGCGCGCGACGTGATCATCGTGGGGACGTTGCCCGATCCGGTGCCGGGTCCCGGCGAGGTTCGCGTCAAGGTCGCGGTATCGGGTGCAAACCCGTCCGACTGGAAGGCGCGCTCCGGCGTACGGCCCATGGCCGGACCGAAGGTGATCCCGCACAGCGACGCCGCGGGCGTGATCGACGAGGTCGGGCCCGGCGTGCCGGCGAGCCGCATCGGCGAGCGGGTTTGGGTGTGGAACGGCCAGTGGAACCGCGCCTTCGGGACCTGCGCGGAATTCATCACCGTGCCGTCCGAACAGGCGGTGCACCTTCCGGACTCCGTCGGTTTTGAAGAGGGCGCTTGTTTCGGTATTCCGGCGCTGACGGCCTATCGCGGCGTGACGGTGGACGGCTCGCCGGCGGGCAAGACGGTTCTGGTGAGCGGCGGCGCGGGCTCGGTGGGCCATTATGCCGTGCAGTTCGCCAAGCTGCTCGGGGCCGCGCGCGTGCTGACCACGGTCAGTTCCGACGAGAAGGCCGCCCATGCGAAGGCCGCCGGCGCCGACGTCGTCATCAATTACCGGACCGAGTCCGTCGTGGAGCGCGTGCGCGCCGAGACGGACGGAAAAGGCGTCGAGCGCGTCGTCGAAGTCGATATCGCGAACAACGGCCGCCTGTTGGCGCAAATGATGGCGAAGGACGGCATCGCTGCGGTTTACGGGACGTCGAAGCCGGAATTCACGCTGGATTTCGTGCCCTTGATCGTGTCGGGCATCGCCCTGCGGTTCTACATCATCTACGAACTCGAGGCCGAAGCGCGTCGCCTCGCCAATGCGCAGATGAACGACTGGTTCGCGCGCGGACTCGTGCGCCACACCATCGCGGCGCGTTTCCCGCTGGAGCGGACCGCCGAAGCGCATGAGGCCGTCGAGAGCGGCAAGCTCACGGGCAACGTCGTCGTTACGATGTAAGCTTGCGTCCGACCCGTTCTCACGGGTCGAAACCGTCCTCGACAGGGGCGCAGAAGAAGCCGCGGCCGCTGAAATGCTTTCGTTCGATGCCGAGCTCGGTAGCGGCGCGATCCGCTTGCGCCGGGTTGGCGTCGAACGCCGCCTTCAACGCGGCATCGAGCGCAGCCGTTGCGGGATCGCTTCGGCCGGGCGCGCAGAAGGGGCATAGTCCCTTGCGACGCCAGATGCCGGCGCGGCGGATGGCGACTTCCAGAAATTGCAGGGTGTTGCAGGCCGGGCAGGGTTGCTCGAAAGGCGACGGCCCGCCGAACGGCGGGCCGAGTGCGCCTTGCGTGCAGAACCAACCGGCGCTGTCGTAACCGCAGCCGGTCATGACATTTGGTTGGGCAGCCACATCACGATCTCCGGGAACATCGTCAGAAAGACGATGATGCCGAGGGCGAGCAGAACGAAGGGCGCGGCACCGATGAAGATCTCGTGCATCGGCACGTCCGGCGCGAGCTTCGCCATGATGTAGACGTTGAAGCCCACCGGCGGCGTGATCAGCGCTATTTCCGTCAGGAAGGTCAGGATGACGCCGAACCATACCGGATCGAACCCCAGCTTGATGATGACCGGGAACACGAAGGGCAGGGTCAGCAGGATCATGCCGAAGGCGTCGAGGATGCAGCCGAGGAAGAGATAGAGAACGACGATCAGCGCCAAGATGACATAGCGGTTGACCTGCAGCGCCGCGATCCACTCGATGATGCTCGTGGTGACCTGGGTGGCCACGAAGAAGCGCGACAATACGCTCGCGGCGATGAGAACCGCGAAAATCATGGCCGAAAGCACGGCCGTATCGACGGCCGCGCCGCCGAAATCCGAAAGCGTCACGCGCCGCATGGCGACGGCGACGGCCGCGGTGGCGGCCACGCCGATTGCGGCGGCTTCGCCGGGCGTGAACACGCCCAGATACATGCCGCCGATGACGACGCCGAAGATCACCAGAATCGGCGTGATCTTGAGGAGCGAGCGCATCCGATCCGGCCATGAGAAGCGCGGACCGGCGGGGCCGAGCGCCGGGTTGCGGGCGCAGCGGATCAGGACATAGGCGGAGAAGACGAAGGCGGTGAGCAGGCCGGGAATGACGCCCGCGAGGAACAGCTTGCCGATCGAGGTCTCCGTCCAGAGGCCGTACAGCACCATCAGCAGGCTGGGCGGAATCATGATGGCGATGGTGGCGGCCGAGGCCAGCGTGCCCGTCGAAAGCCGCATGTCGTAATTGTAGCGCCGCATTTCCGGCAGCGTGATCCGCGCCATGGTGCCGACGGCCGCCGAACTGACGCCGGTAACGGCGCCGAAGGCAGCGCATGCGCCGATGGAGGTGACGGCCAAGCCGCCCGGCAGACGCCCGAAGAACTTATAAAGCGCCTCGAACAGATCCTCCCCGATGCCCGCACGACTGACGATCTGGCCCATCAGGATGAACAGCGGGATGGAGGCGAACAGGAATTCGCTGCCCGTGTTGAAGGCGGTGGTGAAGAATTGCGTGGCCGCCTGCTCGATGCCGAAGAGATAGCTCATGCCGCAGAACGCGACCAAGGTCGTCGCCCAAGCAATGGGGACGCCCACGCAAATGAGCCCGACGAGGGAGATGAAGGCGATGTAGCCGACTGTAGCCCATTCCATCAGCGACGCTCCTCGAACGACCGGACGAGGTCCGCCGCAATGCCCGCAAAGGACAGAATGCAAAGAAAACCGATGGCGGCCGCCACCGGCCAATGGGGGATGGCGATCGTCTGGCTCGAGACTTTGGCCGCGAACATCTGCGGCAGTTCCGCAAGGCTCCGGAAGCCGATCAGCCCGACGAAGAGGCCGGCACCGAGCGTCCCGACCAGATCCACGAGCAGACGCGGGGTCCGCCCGAGACGGTCATAGATCAGATCCATGCGGACATGGGCGTTGGCGCTCCACGAATGCGGGATGGTCATGAAGAAGAACAGGAGCAGAAGAAGCCCCGTCGCGTCGATGATGCCCAACATGCCTTTGCCGGTACTCCATCGCAGGAGGACGTCGGCGCTGGTCAAGGCCGTCATGGCGAAGAGGGCGACCCCTGTTCCGTAGCGGAACAGGAGCCGTCCGAGGGTCAGCAGAAATTGCATGCGCATCACTCGATCAGGACGGAGCTTCGGGTTTCTCAGCGGCCCTTCATCAGGCCCGGGACGGGCTTGTCGAGGACGGCCTGCATGCGCTGATCGGGAGTCATCGCGGCGTATTTGTCGCGAAGCGTCCGCATGTCGGCGACCATGGCGCGACCCGGACGGCCGGCGTCTTCCTGCTCCTTGATCCAGGCGTCGATCGCGCCGGCATAGGCGGCGTCTACCTTGGCCTTGTCCGCATCGTTGAACTCCAGGAAGACGATGCCCTGCTTCTGCATGCCGTCACGGGCCTTCGAGGCTTCGAGATCGTAGTAGAGCTGGGATTCGACCTGCGTCCACACTTGGAACCAGTGGTAGAGATAGTCCTTCAAAGGCTCGGGCATGGCATCCCAGCGCTTGGGATTGATGCAGTGCTCGTTCGGGTTGGTCCAGAGATCGACCTTCGTGCGGAACTTGGCGATGTCCGTGAGACGGAACAGCGGCGCGCCGGCATCATGCATCGGCGCGACGTCGAGCACGCCCGATTGGAAGCCGGGATAAAGTTCGGAAATCTTCAGCGAGGTCGGGGCGAGGCCCAAGGCGGCGACGGCGGCATTGGCCACCTTGCCGACGGACCATGCGCGCTTGCCCTTCATGTCGTCGAAGGTGCGGATCGGCTCCTTGCTGAGGAGCTGCTGCGGCGGCGTGAGGCCGACGCGGGCGAGGTAGACGTTGCGCTTCTCGAACGTGTCGCGGAGGTATTTCGCGTAGACCTCGTTGAAAACGAGCGAGCCGGTGCTCGAATCCGTGAACACCTTCGGCAGTTGCACGCCGAAATGCAGATCGAAGCCGCCCGCGTTGAGCTGGGTATAGCAGGTGCCCATGTCGGCGATGCCCGACGCGACGGACTCGAAGCCGCCGGTTTGCGCATCGGCCAGCGAGTTCGACCAGAAGGCCTGCACGGTAACCTTGCCGCCCGTGTCTTCCTTCAGGCGGGCCCAGATCTTCTCGTAGAGCTCCGGCGTGGCGCCGGCCTTTCCGAGGAAGGTGGAGTAGCGCAGGTTGACCGGCGGCCCGTCATATTTGAACGGGGTCGAGATCTTGGCTTCGCCGTCGATGTATTTCTGGGCGACGGACTTTTGCGCCCAGACGGGCGCGGCCGATGCGAGCAGCGCCGCCGCTCCTATGACCGCCGTGGTGAATTTCAGCATGTGGTTCCTCCCCCGAGGTGAACGTGCCGTGGATGCGGCACCGGTTTCAGAGTTTCGCGCCGGTGAACCGGAGCACGCAGACGCCGCGATTTTTGTCCGAGACGAAGACGTTGCCGCGGGCGTCGACGACGACGTCTTCGGATTGGGTGACGAGGCCGGTGGCCGGCAGCGGGCCGAGGCGCGTCGTGGGATCGGCCGGCAGGAAGTATCCGACCTCGCGCGGCGTGCGGGGATCGGAGATGTCGTAAACCCGCAGGCCGGCGTTGAAATAGGTCAGGAAGATCAGGTCTTCGCCCTGATACAGCACGTCCTGATATTGCGGCTGGTGCTGGTTGTGCGGGCCGAAGCGGCCGGGGCGCTCGTAGAAGTTCTTGAAGTCCGCGCCGGGCGGCGGCAGCGGCTGCGGAAACAGCGAGATGAGCCGCGGCTTGGTCTCGTCGGACACGTCGACGATGCCTGTGAAGCCGAGGGGCTCGTCGCCCTGTTCGGCGATGGCCTCGGAATTCACGACCACCAACGGCTTCTTCTGCAGCGGTACGGCGGTGTGGCCGGCGATGAACGCCTGGAAGGGCGGCGAGAAGGGCAGGTCGCTGACCATGCGCGGGTTTTTGACGTCCGAGACGTCGAGGATGATGAAGCCGCCCGCGCTGTAGGGCAGATAGGCGCGGTCGCCCTTGATGTAGGCTCCGCCGTGCAGGAGCGTGCCGAAGGGGACGCCGGGCTCTCCGCCGGCAATCCACTGGCCGTGACGCCACCAGCGCGAGACTTCGACCGGATTGGCGGGATCGGCGATGTCGACGCAGACATAGATGTGGCCGTCATAGCCCTCGGGCAGGGCGGTGGCGTGGACGTAGCGGCCGCCGTCGTAATAGTTGCGGTGCGTGCCTTTGCCGCCGGTCTTCCAATGGCCGACCTGCTGCGGATTTTCGGGATCGTCGAGCTTCCAGATGAGGAAGCCGTCGCCGAAGGAGCCGTTCGGGTCGCCGCCCCAGCCGTCCATGATCCGCTCCATCGAGGTGATCATGATGCCGTCGGCGATCTGGACCTGCAGGGTCCAGGTGTTCGGCGGGCCGGGGATGAATTTGACGAAGCGCGGGGCCGTCGGATCCGTGATCTCCACGACCGACAGGCCGCTGTGCCAGAAATGCGCGCAATAAAGGAACCAGCGGTCCCCGGCGCGATGGACGGCCATCTTGAAGGCCGGACGATCCTCGAGCGGGGCGTAGCCGATGAGGTCGAAATTCTCGGAACGGCTGCGCCCTGCGAGTTCGTCCGGGGTCATGCTGAACTTCCTTGATTATCGCCCTATAAATTAGAGGCTCCCCTTCATCCGGGAGCATGTCAATCGGCGGTGCAAAGTCTTTGGCGGGCGACGACCCGTCGTGCTGAAGCATTCGCGGCGGCAGATCCGGGCAGCGATCCGGGGCCGAGGCTTCGACTAAATCGAATTAGATGACTTTTACTTTTCGGCGCGCAGGATATGCTCCATGCGCTGAGTGCGGGGCTAGCCCGCGTGAGGAGAGCGTCTCCCGATAACTGATCGTTTGATAAATAGGATGAAAGCTGCCCGGAATCAGACCCGTAACCCGGTTCGGGCAGGTCGCGCTTCCGCATGGGCCGCCGATGCCGAAGCGACCCGCTTTCGGTTGACCCTCTAATTTATAGCGTGATCAATAGACGAAAGAGGCAAGGGCCAAATCATGAAACATCGACATCTCGGAACGCTCTCGGTATCGGCCGTCGGCTACGGCTGCATGGGCCTTTCGGGGACTTACGGCGGCATCGACGAGAAGGACGCCATCGCGCTGCTGCGGCAGGCGGTGGAGCGCGGCGTCAACTTCTTCGACTCGGCGGACGCCTACGGGCCTTACCGGAACGAGGAGATCGTCGGCGAGGCGCTGCGCCCGATGCGCGACCGCGTCATCATCGCGACGAAGTTCGGCCAGCAGTTTCTGCCGGACGGCAGCCGCACCGTGAACGGCAAGCCCGAATATGTGCGCTCCGCCTGCGAGGCTTCGCTCAAGCGGCTCGGCATCGATGCCATCGACCTCTATTACGCCCACCGCATCGACAAGACGGTGCCGATCGAAGACACGGTCGGCGAGATGAGCCGCCTCGTCGCCGAGGGCAAGGTCAAGAATATCGGCATCTGCGAGGCGTCGCCGGACACGATCCGCCGCGCCCACAAGGTCCACAAGCTGACGGCGGTGCAGACCGAATATTCGCTCTGGACGCGCGAGGTCGAAGACCGCGTGCTGCCGACCTGCCGCGAACTCGGCATCGGCTTCGTGGCCTACAGCCCGCTCGGCCGCGGCTTCCTGACCGGATCGGTCGGTTCGGAGGCGGATATCGGCGCGGGCGACGTGCGCAAGATGATGCCGCGCTTCCAAGGCGAGAACCTCGAAGCGAACGCCCGCATCGTCGCCCGCGTGCGCGATATCGCGGCCGCCAAGAAGGTGACGCCGGCGCAGCTGGCATTGGCCTGGGTGCTGTCGCGCGGCGACGACATCGTGCCGATCCCCGGAACGCGGCGGATTTCCGCGCTCGAGGAAAATATGGCTGCGGCGGACATCGTGCTGTCCAAGGAGGATCTGGCGGCGCTGGAAGGCGCGGTGCCGGCCTCGGAGGTCAAGGGCGAACGCTACGGCGCCCCGATGATGGCCACGTTGGACCGGTGATCGTCATGGTCCGCACCCCCTCACAAGCGGGCTGCGGACCACTCGGCGACCATTTCGGCCACTTCGGCCTCGTGGCCGGTGTAGAAATGGTCGCAATCGGGGAGGACGCGGGCTTCGCATCGGCCCGCCGCCCTCTCCGCGAACAATTCGGCGGGATAGATGTCCGGCCGCTCCTTGTCGCCCCGGATGTAGAGCGAAGGGCAGAGGATGCGTGCGGCGTTGGCGACGGTGTCCGGCGTACCCGTCAGCGCGTAATCGAGAAAGCTCTCCGCGCTGATCACCCACCACCAACCGGGCAGCAGCATCAGATCGCGTCCGCGTCCCTCGGCGACCATCTTGTGCGCCTGCGCCGTGAGTTCCTCCGTCCTGTCGAGCGCGAACAGGCCGTTGCCGCTGTTGAGGGCCGCGATGTCGCGCCCGCCGCAATGAGCGGAGAGAAGCACCACGGCGGGCGTGTCGGCGTCGTCGGCCGCATGTTGCGCCGCGAGCATTCCGCCGTTGCTGTGGCCGATGACGAGCGGAGCGCGCCCGCAGCGCGCCTTCAGCCAAGCCGCCGCGATGCGGTCGTCCTCGACCGCCTGCGCGGCGGTTTGGAACGCGCCGCCGCCGATGTCGCGCCCGCCGAGCGAGGTCACCATGTCGTGCCCGCGCCGGTTGAAGGCGAGGCAGGCGATGCCGCGCTTCACCAGAGCCGGAGGCAGAAAGCGCGACGGGCCGGTGTAGAAGTTGTGGCAGTTGCCGTGCATCAGAAGCGCCGCGCCGCGCATTTCGCCGTCGGCCGCGTAGAACGCGCCGTGCATCGGTTCGGAGTCGGTCTCGATGGTGACGAGTTCCGCAAGCATGGGAGGGCCGCCTAGGTTCGTGATTTCGATCATGAATAGCAAGATTTTCAATCAATCAAAATATTTAAATCGATTAATCAGCATGCATTTCAGTATAGCTGGCATGCGCGGCGCATCACGATTCTTGCACTGCGGCCATGCGACTGGAAAATATCAGGATTTACGTCTCGCGGATAAGTACATTCCGCTTTCTGGGGTGTTGAAGTCCTTTCGGATGAGGCGCACGATCCGGCACCATCAAGAAACTGCCGGAGAGACGCACATGCCCCGCTCGGTTGAACAGGACGGAATGAAGATCGACTGGGACGTCGAGATTCCGATGGACGACGGCATCGTCCTCAAATGCGACGTCTACCGTCCGATCGCGCCGGGGCGTTACCCGGTGCTCCTGACCTACGGGCCCTATGCGAAGGGTCTTCCGTTTCAGGAAGGCTATCCGACCGCTTGGGAACGCATGATCCTGGAGCATCCGGACGTCGCGTACGGCTCGACGAATAAGTACCAGAGCTGGGAAGTGGTCGACCCCGAAAAGTGGGTGCCGCACGGCTATGTCTGCGTGCGCGTCGACTCGCGCGGGGCGGGACGCTCGCCGGGCTATATCGACCATTACTCGCCGCGCGAGACGAAGGACTTCCACGACTGCATCGAATGGGCGGCCGAGCAGGACTGGTCGAGCGGCAAGATCGGGCTCAACGGCATTTCCTATTACGGCAGCAACCAGTGGCACGTGGCGTCGCTGAAGCCGCCGCATCTGGCGGCGATGTGCATCTGGGAAGGCTTCAACGACTTCTACCGCGACGGCTCCTATCACGGCGGCATTCTCTGCACGTTCTTCGCCAATTGGTACGACATGCAGGTGAAGACCGTGCAGTACGGGCTGGGCGCGCGCGGCCCGATGTCGAAGATGAACGACATGCTCGTCTGCGGCGACGAAACGATGTCCGACGACGAACTCGCCAAGAACCGCATCAGCTTCGGCGATACCATCCTGGCGCATCCGCTTTGCGACGACTGGCACAAGGCGCGCTCGCCGATCTGGGAGAATGTCGACGTGCCGTTCCTCTCCACCGCCAATTGGGGCGGGCAGGGGCTGCATCCGCGCGGCAACTACAACGGCTTCCAATGGGCGGCATCGAAGGACAAGTGGCTGGAAGTCCACGGCCTCGAGCACTGGACGCATTTCTACACCGATTACGGGCGCGAAATGCAGCTGCGCTTTTTCGACCATTATCTGAAGGGCGCGGACAACGGCTGGGACAAGGGTCCGAAGGTGCGCCTGCAGGTGCGCCACGTCGACAAGTTCGTCGAGCGGCACGAGAATGAATGGCCGCTGGCGCGTTCCCAGTGGACTAAGTTCTATTTGGATCCCGCCAAGCAGACGCTCTCGCTCGAACCCCCGAAGACCGCCGCCAAGCTGGATTTCGCGGCGATGGGCGACGGCCTGACCTTCATGTCGGAGCCGCTGGAGAAGGAGACCGAGATCACGGGGCCGGTGGCGGCGAAGCTGCGGATCTCCTCCTCGACCGAGGATGCCGACCTGTTTCTCGTCGTGCGCGTCTTCACGGCCGATCTGCGGGAAGTGACGTTCATGGGGGCCATCGACCCGCATACGCCGATCTTCCAAGGCTGGCTGCGCGCCTCCCATCGCAAGCTCGACGCGGAGAAATCGAAGCCTTGGCAGCCCTACCACACGCATGACGAGGTGCAGCCGCTGACGCCGGGGACGCCGGTCGACGTGGACGTCGAACTGTGGCCGAGCGGGATCGTGGTGCCGAAGGGCTACCGGATCGCCGTCAGCATCCGCGGCAAGGATTACGTCTGGCAGGACAAGACGGGCGCGAAGCTCTCGAATTTCAAGAACGAGTTGAAGGGTAGCGGGCCGTTCCTGCATGACGACCCGCGCGACCGGCCTCCCGCCATCTTCGGGGGGACGACGTCGATCCATGTCGAACCCGGGGCCGACAATTACGTTTTGATGCCGATCATCGGCTGAGAGGCGACGAGAAACGCCCCGACCGGCCGCATCGGTCGGGGCCGTTCCCGCCGCCCGCAATGACGGGCGAAAGCGGGTGTTCCTCTCCGGCGGAGAGGCAAAAAGACGGCCTTCGGCGCCGTGCGACCGAGGACAACAACGGAGCGATACAGGGGAGGAAGACCAATGACTTTCACTCGACGCCACGTCATCGGGGGCGCGGCTTTGGCCGGCGCCGCCGCCGTCACCGGTACGCGGGTCCGCGCACAGACGAGCGAGCCTATCCGCATCGGCCTGCTCACCGTCAAGACCGGGCCGCTCGCCTCGGGCGGCATCGACATGGAGCGCGGGCTCCAGATGTATCTCAAGGAACGCAACAACACGCTGGCCGGACGAAAGGTCGAGTTGATCTCCGCCGACACCGCGACCAACCCGGCGCAGACCCGCACCAAGGCGCAGGAACTGTTCGAAAAGAACCGCGTGCACTGCTTCATCGGGCCGTTGGCCGCGTTCGAGGCGCTCGCGATTCAGGACTACATCAAGGATCAGGGCATCCCGACGCTGTCGGTGGCGGCGGCGGAGGACATGACGCAGCGCAGACCGAACCCGTGGTTCGTACGCGCCACTTCGACGTCGTCGCAGTGTGCAAATCCGCTGGCGGAGTATTGCGCCAAGGAACTCGGCTACAAGCGCATCATCACCATCGGCAGCGACACGGCTTACGGGCATGAGATGTGCGCGGGATTCCAGCGCGTGTTCGAGGAGCACGGCGGCAAGATCGTGCAGAAACTGTGGCCTCCGCTCGCGGTGCCGGATTATGCGAGCTACATCGCCCAGCTCAACCCGAAGGTCGACGCGATCTTCTCCTCGCTGGAAGGCTCGAACGGCTTCCGCTTCACGCGGCAGTTCGTGGAATACGGGCTGCAGAGCAAGATGGCGATCGTCGGCGGCATGACCCATCTCGACGAGGCGGTGCTGCGCAACATGGGCGACGAGGCGCTCGGGACCATCACGTCGTGCTGGTATTCGGCGGAACTCGACAACCCGATCAACGTCGCCTTCGCCGCGGCTTTCCGAAAGGAGGCGGGCTATGACCCCGGCTTCTACGGGGCGGCCACCTACACCAACGGGGCCGTGCTCGAAGCGGCGCTGAAGGCGATCGGCGGCAAGGTCGAGGACAAGGAAGCGCTGATGAAGGCGTTGCGGGCCACGAACGTCGAGACCTGCCGCGGACCGGTTCGCTTCGACGAATACGGCAACGTCGTCGGCAACGTTTACATCCGCAAGGTGACGCGCAAGGAAGGCCGCCTGGTCAATTCCGTGATCAAGACCTATCCGAACGTGTCGCAATTCTGGACCTACGACCCGAAGGAATTCCTCGCGAACCCGGTTTATTCCCGGGATTACCCGCCCGCGAGGTTCTTGGAGAACTGAGTTTCCGAGATCGGCGTTCGCGACGACATCGTCGCGGACGTCTCGGGGCGCGCTCGTCCGGCTCCTCGGGCGCGCCCCTTTTTGCGTGCGGGCGGTGCGTGTGGTGCGTGCCGCCCCGCTCGCGTTCATGGTATCCAAGCTGCCGTATTTGCGGCATCCGACTCGGGACGTGTCCGGAGGCGGATAGCTGCTTTGTCGCCGATGCGCCTGATGACGGTCCCGAACGGCCGTATGATGGTCCGGTCATACGGGAGACTGTCGTTTGCCTCTGCCGCTGGAAGGAATGCTCGTCGTCGCGCTGGAACAGGCGGTGGCGGGGCCCATGTGCACCTGCCGGCTCGCCGATGCGGGCGCGCGGGTCATCAAGATCGAGCGGGCAGAGGGCGATTTCGCGCGCGGCTACGACGATGCGGCGAAGGGGCTGAGCAGCTATTTCGTGTGGCTCAACCGCGGCAAGGAATCCGTGGTGCTGGATCTTAAAAGCGCGGGCGACAAGGCGCTGTTGGAAGCGCTGATCGGCAAGGCGGACATCCTCGTGCAGAACCTCAAGCCCGGCGCGATCGCGGGGCTCGGCTTTTCGCACGAGCGGCTGCGCAAGGATCATCCGGCGCTGATCGTCGCGTCGATCTCGGGTTACGGCGAAAGCGGCCCTTATGCGAAGCGCAAGGCCTATGACCTGTTGATCCAGGCCGAGGCCGGCTTGGCTTCCGTGACCGGCGGGCCGGAGGCGCCGGCGCGGGTGGGCGTGTCGGTCGTCGACATCGCGACCGGCATGAACGCCTATGAGGCGATTCTGGAGACCTTGCTGGTGCGGGCGAGGACGGGGGAGGGCGCGGACGTGCGCATCTCCATGTTCGACGCCATTGCGGACTGGTCGACGGTGCCGCTGCTGCAGCATGAGGGCGGGCAATCGCCCAAGCGGCTGGGGCTCGCGCATCCCTCCATCGCGCCCTACGGCGTGTTCCGCACGCAGGACGGCGCGGATATTCTGATTTCGACGCAGAGCGACCGGGAATGGCGCGTGCTCGCCGGCGAGGTGATGGGCGATGCGGCGCTTGCCGCCGATCCGCGCTTCGCGACCAACGTGCAGCGCGTGCGGCTGCGGCCGGAGACGGACGCCGCGGTGCAGGCGGCCTTCGGGCGCGTGACGGCCGACGACATGATCGCGAAACTGACGGCGCACGAGATCGCCTTCGGCCGCGTGAGCGACATGGAGGCGCTGGGCGCGCATCCGCATCTGCGCCGCATCACGGTGGGCACGCCCGCCGGCCCCGTCGCGATGCCCGCGCCGCCGCAGCGCAAGACCGGGGAGACGCGAAGCTATGGCGACGTGCCCGCGCTCGGCGCGCATACGGACGCCGTGCGCCGCGAATTCCTCCGCTGACCCGATGACCGCCAACCGTTCGAGAGCCCTTTGCGCATGACCGAACAGACCTATCCCGAGATCCGCGAAGCCGTCCGCCGGCTGTGCTCCTCCTTCGCGGGCGAGTATTGGCGCAAGCTCGACCGGGAGGCCGCCTATCCGACCGAATTCGTGAACGCGCTGACCGAGGCCGGGTGGCTCGCGGCCCTGATCCCCGAGGAATACGGCGGGGCGGGGCTGCCGCTGTCGGCGGCGGCGGCGATCCTCGAGGAAATCCAGCGCGCGGGGGCCAACGGCGCGGCCTGTCACGCGCAGATGTATGTGATGGGAACCGTGCTGCGCCACGGCAGCGACGCGCAGAAGGCGCGCTATCTGCCGCCCGTCGCGGCCGGGGAATTGCGGCTTCAGGCCTTCGGCGTGACGGAGCCGACGAGCGGCACGGACACGACCTCGCTGCGCACCTTCGCGTGGCGGGAAGGCGACAACTACGTCGTGAAGGGCCAGAAGATCTGGACCAGCCGGGCGCAACAGTCCGACCTGATGCTGCTGCTGGCGCGCACGACGCCGCGCGAGGAGGTGGCGAAGAAGACCGAGGGGCTCTCGGTGTTCATCGTCGACATGAAGACCCCGGGCATCACCGTGCGCCCGATCCGCACGATGATGAACCACTCGACCAACGAGGTGTTCCTCGACGATGTGGTGGTGCCCGCCGCCAATCTCGTGGGCGAGGAAGGCAAGGGCTTCCGCTACATCCTGACGGGCATGAATGCCGAACGCATCCTGATCGCGGCCGAATGCGTGGGCGACGCGAAATGGTTCATCGAGAAGGCTTCGAGCTATGCGAAGGAGCGCTCGGTGTTCGGGCGGCCCATCGGCCAGAACCAAGGCATCCAGTTTCCCATCGCCAAGTCCTATGCGTCGATGCGGGCGGCGGAGCTGATGGTGCAGGAGGCGTTGCGGCGCTACGAGGCGGGCGAGGACTGCGGGGCGGAGGCCAACATGGCCAAGATGCTCGCCGCCGACGCCTCGTGGGAGGCGGCGAATGCCTGCGTGCAGACCTTCGGCGGTTTCGGTTTCGCCGAGGAATATGACGTGGAGCGGAAATTCCGCGAGACGCGGCTTTACCAAGTCGCGCCGATCTCGACGAACCTGATCCTGTCCCATCTCGCCGAGCACGTGCTCGGCATGCCGCGCTCCTATTGAGGCCGACCGCATGATCGACGTCGCCCCGCTTTCCGCTTGGACGGGCCGCAGCATGGAGGCGGAGGACGTCGTGACGACGCGCCTCGTCGACGAGTTTCGCGCCACGTTCGGGGCGAACCTCGCGCCGGTGCCTGCAGGCGCCGCGCCGCTCGCGCTGCATTGGTGCCTCGCACCCGGCGCGACGCCGATGGCGGATCTCGGACCGGACGGGCATGCCGCGAAGGGCGGTTTTCTGCCGCCGGTCCCGCTGCCGCGGCGCATGTGGGCGGGCGGCGAATTGGAGATTTTGGGCGACATCGGCGTCGGCGACCGCGTCATGCGGCGCAGCACCGTGGGCGACATCAAGGCCAAGCAGGGCGGTACGGGGCCGTTGTGTTTCGTGGCGGTGCATCACGAGCTTTCGGGGCAAAACGGCCCCGTCGTGCGCGAGCGCCACGACATCGTCTATCGCGAGGCGGGCACCTCCGCGGCGCGTCCCGAGCCGGGACCGGAACGGCCGAGCGATCTCGATTGGACTGTGGACGCCTCGCCGGTGCTGCTGTTTCGCTATTCCGCGATGACCTTCAACGGCCACCGCATCCATTACGACCTGCCCTATGTGACCGAGGTCGAGGGCTATGACGGGCTGGTGGTGCACGGGCCGATTCAGGCGACGCTGCTGCTGCAGATGGCGACGGTGCTCGCCGGCGCGCCGCCCCGCCGCTTCCGCTATCGGGCGCTGTCGCCGCTGATCGCCGGCGGGAGCTTCATGGTGCGCGGCGTCGTGACGCCCGAAGGCACGGCGTGCCGGGTGGAGAATGCGCGCGGGGTGGTGACGATGGAAGCGACCGGGACTGCGTAGGCGCCGCGACGGTCACCCGACGAACAGCGGTCGCGCCGCGCCGGAGCAGGGGGCCTCGAGGGCCAAGACGCGACCCGAGGACGGCTGCGCCTGCACCTGTTCCGGCGTGAGATCGTAGGTCATCGAGGTGACGAAGAGGGTGCGCATGTCGGGCCCGCCGAAGGCCAAGGCGGTCGGGCGGGAGACCGGCACGGGCACGCGGCGCTCGACGGTCCCGTCGGGAGCAAAGCGCACCAGACGGCCCTCGCCGACTTCCACGACCCAGAGAAAGCCTTCGGAATCGACGGCGCAACCGTCCGGTCGCCCGTGCCCGGTGCTCATTTCGGCGAAGATTCGCCGGTCGGAGACCGAGCCGGTCTCCATGTCGAAGTCATAGGCGTAAACGCGGCCGGGCACCGAGTCGCAGTGGTACAGGGTCTTGCCGTCCAAGCTCCATGCGATGCCGTTCGAAAGCGTGATGTCGCCCGCCATGCGGGTCACGACGCCGTCCGCGAGACGGTAGAGACCGCCGACCGGGCGCGTGAGCTTGCGGTCCATCGTGCCGAACCAGAAGCGCCCGCGCGCGTCCGTCGCGCCGTCGTTGCAGCGTTCGTTCTCGAAGTCGACGGCGGGCGCGTCGATGGGATCGACGGCGACGTCGGTCGCGCCGAGCCGAAGCCGCGCGATCTTGCGCCGGAAGGCCATCACGATATCGCCCCGGGTGGTGATGGCGTAGCTGCCCGGATATTCCGGCAGGGTCCATGACCGCGTCTTGCCGTCCGCCGGCGAGAAGGCGTTCAGGGCGCTGCCGACGCAATCGATCCAGTACAATCGTCCTTCGGCCTGATTCCAGACCGGGCACTCTCCGAGGATCGTGGCGACGTCGCCGATGGTGCTCACATTCATGGCGTTCTCCGGGATGCGCGTCCGACGCGGCCGGATTGAAGCACGGGCGTTTGTTCGGGGCGAACGAGGGGGAGCGTCGCCTGCGGCGGCGGATCGGAGATTTGCCCAAGCAAATTCGTTGATTTTGCCGTCGTTCGGTGTCCGACGACGCCTGCGCGGGCCGGTCTCGGTCGCGACCGAATAGCTGATATGCCGTCCCGCCGCCGAATACGCCACGCATACTGGCCGCATCGAGGCTCCGACTCCACGTCGCGGCCCGCAGCAGAGACCGCCATGCCGACGATGCCCGTTTCCCGTACCCTGCCCGCGTTCGTCGATGAACTTGCGCTGCGCTTTCCCGACCGCGAGGTCATCGTCGACGGCGCGGAGCGCTACACCTATGCGCGCTTCCGCGAGGCGGTGCGCGCCTTCTCGAAGGGATTGCATGCGCTCGGCGTGAGGCGCGGCGACAAGGTCGCGATCCTCATGGCCAACCATGCGGAATGGATCATCGCCGACTTCGCCATCTGCTCGTTGGGCGCGGTGATGGTGGGACTGAACACCTGGGTGACGGCGCGCGAACTCAAATACCTGCTCACCCATTCCGACACGCGGATGCTGATCACGTCCGGCCGGTTCCTGAAATACGACTACACGGCGCTGCTGCGCGAATTGGAGCCGCATGCGGAAAACCTGCCGCTGCTGCGCACGGTCGTGCAGTTCCCGAAGGCGGAATATCCCGGTGCGCTCGGATTTGATGCCGTCTACGACGCCGGGCGCGACGTGCCGGATGCCGTGATCGACGAGGCTGCCGCGGCGGTGGGGCCGGAGGACGTGTCCTACATTCTCTATACCTCGGGCTCGACCTCGACGCCGAAGGGCGTGCAGCTGCAGCATTACGCCCTGATCGAAAACATGTGGCACATCGGCGAGCGCATGGGGGTGACGGAGCATGACCGTTGCTGGCTGGCCGTGTCGCTGTTCTGGGGTCTCGGGTGCGAGAACGCCCTGTTCAACCTGATGACGCATGGCGGCTGCATTGTGCTGCAGGAATCGTTCGAGCCGGGCGAGGCGATGCGGCTGATCCAAGACGAGAAATGCACGATCTTCTACGGCACGCCGAACATGGTGCAGGCTATGGACGAGCATCCCGACCGGTCGAAATACGAGCTTTCGACGCTGCGCACGGGCGGCACCATCGGCACGCCGGAGCAATTGATGCGTCTGGTGCGATGGGGCGCGACGGAGTTTTGCCACATCTACGGACTGACCGAGACCTACGGCAATTGCGCGGTGACCGACCGTCATGATCCGTTGGAGCTGAAGCTGAAGACGGTCGGGCGGGCGCTGCCGGGGGTGGACCTGCGCATCGTCGACGAGGAGAGTGGCAAGGTGCTCGGCCCGCACGAGATCGGTGAAATCCGGGTGAAGGGCTACGTGACCGTCGGCTATTACAAGGACGAGGAGAAGAACCGCGCCGCCTTCGACGCGGAGGGTTATTTCCGCACGGGCGACCTCGCCTTTCTCGACGAGGCGGGGAATATCCATTTCCGCGGGCGCAGCAAGGAGATGATCAAGACCGGCGGCATCAACGTGTCGCCCGCCGAGGTCGAACAGGTGCTGATGGAACATCCCGCCGTGCAGATGGCCTATGTGGTGGGCGTGCCGGACGCGGTGCGCGACGAGGTGATCGGCGCGGTGGTGATCAAGCGTCCCGATGCGGCGGTGAGCGAGGCCGATCTCGACAAGCACTGCAGGGAAGCTCTGGCCGCCTACAAGATGCCGCGCCGCTGGATTTTCGTGGATGAAACCAAGCTGCCGCTGACCGTGACCGGCAAGCTGCAGAAGAACCGGCTGCACGAATTGTTCGGTGCGTGAACCGCCCGCTCCCGGACCGCCTCAGACGACCGGCATCCAGCGGCCTTCGTGGACGAGTTCCTTGACCTGCTTGCGGACCATGCGTGCGAGATGACGCGTGGCCAGCGTCATCGGCCGTTGGGTCGAGGTGACGAGCAGCAATTCGCGGCGGATATGCGGGTCCACGATGGGCCAGATTTGCAGGCGGCCGGCGCTGACCAGCTTGTGAACGGGGGCGTAGGGCAGGATCGTGAAGCCGACGCCCTCCTCGACGAGGTCGAGCACGGCGGGCATGGCGTCGATCTCGTATTCCACCGACAGGTCCACGCCCGCCTGCTCGCAGACATGGTTCACCAGCAGGCGGAGGCCGTGGGGCAGACCCGGCACGATGAGGGAATAGCGGCCGAGATCGCGCACCGGCACGCCCTCGGTCTTCGGCGCCGAAGGGTGGTCTCCCGACCCGACGAGGTAGAGGTCTTCCTCGACCAAGGGCTCCGTGACCATCGTCGTCGATTTGGGGGCGCTGTAGAGCACCGCGACGTCGATCTTTCCGGTGGCGAGCCATTCGAGCACGTGGCCGCTATGCGCTTCGATGACCTTCAGCACGACTTTGGGAAAGGAAATGCGGAACTGCTTGACCAGCGGCAGGGTCAGGACCCGGCCGACCGACGGGGGGACGCCGATGACGACGCGGCCCGTGGGCGTGTCGCCGAGCGCCATCACCTCGTTCTGCGCACGCGCCGCGGTGTCGAGGATCGACTTCGCGTAGCCCTCGAGCATCTTGCCCGCATCGGTGAGGACGATGCCGCGACCGTTGCGATACAGCAGTTCGATTTCGAGATCCGTTTCGAGGGCCTTGATGACGCGGCTCAACACGGGCTGCGCCACCGAGAGCGTGACCGCCGCTCGCGAAAAGCTGCCGAGTTCGGCAACGGCCACGAAATATCTGAGCTGCTTCAGGCTCAGCTTTTCATCGTCGCTCATGTTCTTTCAAACGCGCGTCGCCCCTGAACGGCGTCGACGTCCTGCTCCCCGATGTGCCCGCTCTGCGGCGGGCCGGCGGCATTGGGGCATCTAAACCGGCAGGAAACAATGGTGAAATTGCATCCGCCGCTTTGGCCGCCGAAATCGGGGGGCGTTTCAGCGCGGTTTCGGCTCCAAATCGAGGCGCGCCACCCAATTTTCCAGACCTGGCGCGGCGGCCGGGTAGCGCGCCAGAACCAGCGGATCATGGCCGGGGATGATGTGGTCCGGCGTGTCGGCCAATCGGCGCAAGGTGCGGTAGCCTTCGAGCTGCTTGCCCACGTCAACCACCACGATGAAGGGACGGTCGGTCTCCATGTGCTCGTAGAAATGGGTGACGTCGGAGGCGAGCACGACGTAGCCGCGTCGCGTGCGCACGCGGACGCATTGCAGCCCCTTGGAGTGGCCGCCGGTGAGGTGGAGCGAGATGCCGTCCGCGATTTCCGCGTCGCCGTCGTGGAACACCACGCGGTCGGCGAAGACGCGGCGCACCATCGTCACGACGTCCTCTTCCTCGAAGGGATGGCGCATGACGGGGTGGCACATGCAGCGACCGGTCGCGAATTCCATCTCCGCGTCCTGAACGTGGAAGCGGGCGTTCGGGAACAGGTGGTTGTTGCCGCAATGATCGTAATGGAAATGCGTGAGAATGACGTCGCGCACCTCCTCGTGGCGGATGCCGATGGCGGCGAGGCCTTCCGACACGCTCTTCGTGGTCTGCCGGCCACGGCGATTGCCGACCGATTCCTCGAAGCCCATGTCGACCACGTAGGTCGCCTTTTCGCCGACGATGGCCCAGACGAAATAGTCGAGCGGCATCGGCCCGTCATGCGGATCGCCGCCGACGAAGTTTTCGGAGCGCTTGCGCGCGCCGTGGGCGTAGCGGATGGCGTAGACCTCGTAGACCGCCGGCTCAGTCATCGGGACGCCCTCATTTCGCGCGGATCTTCACGCCGGCCTGATCTTCGACGTAGCGGGCGATGGTCGTGAAGTCGGAGTCCGCGCCCTCGCGGTCGAGGGTCTTGTGCCACAGCGCGTGGACGGCCTCGGCGACGCTCATCGGTACGCCGAGATGCTCGGATTCCTCGGCGCAGAGGTCGAGATCCTTGGTCATGAGGCCGGTCGAGAAGCCGAAATCGAACGTTCCCGGGAGGATCGAGCGCGGGAATTTGTCCTGGGAGGCGCTGTTGCGGCCGCTGCCGGTGTTGATGACGTCGCACATCAGCGAGGCGTCGAGCCCCGCCTTCGCGCCGAGCGCCATCGCCTCGGAGGTGGCGGCGAGCGCCGTGGCGGAGAGATAGTTGTTCACGAGCTTCATCGTTTGGGCGAGCCCGGGCTTCTCGCCGACGAAGAACACCTTGCCGATCTGGTCGAGCAGCGGCTTGAGCAGGTCGAAATCCGCCTGCGGGGCCGAAACCATCACCGCCAGCGTGCCCTTCGTCGCGCCGGCGACGCCGCCCGACACGGGGCTGTCGATCATGGTGATGCCGCGCGCGCGCAGCGCGGCGCCGACTTCGACCGCCGTCTTGGACCCCGTCGTCGACATTTCGACGAAGCGCTTCACCTTGGAGCCGGCGATGACGCCGTCCGGCCCGGTCGCGACGGCGCGGACGATCGCGGGCGTCGGCAGGCTGGTGAAGATGGTCTCCACCGAGTCGGCCACCTCCTTGACGGAACCGGCGCCTTGCGCGCCCCGGGCGACGAAACGCTCGACCGCGTCGCGCCGCATGTCAAAGGCGGTGACGCGGTGGCCGGCATCGAGCAGGCGCGCCGCCATCGGGAAACCCATGTTCCCGAGACCGATGAAACCGACGTCCATGATGTGTTCTCCAGAACGGCCGACGGCGCGGGTCGCCGGACGCAGCCCGCGCAAGGTCGGGCTCAGTCTTCCTTGAAGGCTTCGCGGGCGTTGCGGAACGCATCCACTCCGGCGGGTACGCCGGCATAGATCGCGACCTGCATGAAGATCTCGCGGATTTCAGTCTTGGTGACGCCGTTCTTCAGCGCGCCCTTCACGTGGATCTTCAATTCATGCGGCCGGTTGAGGATGGCGAGCATTGCGAGGTTGAGCATGCTGCGGGTCTTCTTCGAGAGTTCCTCGCGGCCCCAGACCGCGCCCCAGCAATATTCCGTGACGAGTTCCTGAAACGGCTGGTTGAACTCGTCGGCCGAGGCGAAGGATTTCGCGACGTATTCCTCGCCGAGCACTTCCTTGCGGATCGAGAGCCCGCGATCGAAGGTTTTCTGGTCCATCGGATGTCCCCTGTCTTTGAATGGCGCTTCGTGGACGCAGCATCGCGCGCGCGCCGGGACGGGGGCAGTCGGCGGGGCGGAATAGCTGCTATCTCGCGGCGACCCGGCGACCGGCGCGTCGTTGCCCGACAGTATCGGTTCGAAACGAACGGCCCAACCGAGGAGGTGAGCGGCATGACGTCGGATTTTCCAAGCCCGGACTGGATGGACCGGTTCAAGGCCGTCGT
This sequence comes from Hyphomicrobiales bacterium, assembly GCA_027489535.1. Lineage (GTDB taxonomy): Bacteria > Pseudomonadota > Alphaproteobacteria > Rhizobiales > Beijerinckiaceae > JAIXZO01. Next base: position 234,399 of record JAIXZO010000022.1, on the reverse strand, counting down.
GAACGCGGACCCCGAACTCGCGATCGCCGGCCGCTGGTTCACCACCGCCTTCTCGGTGACCGTCGGCGACGTGCGCTATGCGGTGCGCGTCGAACAGGGAAAGATCACCGAAATCATAGCATCGCCGCGCTTCGACGTGCGCTGCGCCTTCGGCTTTCGGGCGCCGCGCGAGGTGTGGGACAAGTTCGTGAGCGCCGACCCGCCGCCGCTGTTCCATGACTTTTTCGCCATGCTGATGCGGGTGCCCGAATTCGTGCTGGAAGGCGACGGACTGGTGGCGATGCAGAACGCGCGCGCGCTGCACCGGATGATGAACTTGATGAGAAAGACGGGGGCCGCGCATGGTTGAGTTCGAACCCATCGTCGGTCGCTACTTCACGATCTCCTACGAAGGCCGCGATCATCGCATCTATGTGGAGGAGGCCGGGACGGGCATTCCGCTGCTGTGCCTGCATACGGCGGGGGCGGACTCGCGCCAGTACCGGCACATGCTCAACGATCCCGAGATCACTTCGCGCTTTCGCGTGGTCTGCTTCGACCTGCCCCGGCACGGCCGCTCGAACCCGCCGGACGAATTCTGGCTGGAGCACTACAAGCTGACGGCGGACACCTATGCGGGCCTCACCCGCGCCGTGTGGCGCGCGCTGGACCTGGAGCGGCCCGTCGTCGTCGGGTGCTCGATGGGCGGGGCGGTGGTGCTGAAGATCGCCGCCGAGAACCAAGGCGAGATCGGCGGGATCGTGGGGCTCGAAAGCGCGGCCTTCGCGCCCGGGCGCTACAACGATTTCCTGCACCACCCGGCGATCCACGGCAGCGAATTGGCGGCGACCTACACCTACGGGCTCAACGCGCCGTCGAGCCCCGAAAGCTCCAAGCGCGAGAACTGGTGGTACTACGCGCAGTCCGGCCCCGGCATCTATGCGGGGGACGTGCATTTCTACAGCTTCGACTGGGACGGCCGCGAGGCGATCAAGACCATCGACACCAAGCGGTGCCCGGTGGCGCTGCTGACGGGGGAATACGACTATTCCTGCACGCCCGAAATGACGGCGAAGGTGGCGGAGAACATCCCCGGCTGCTTCTTCAAGATCATGGAAAAGCAGGGGCATTTCCCGATGATCGAGAATTACCCGGCCTTCCGACCGTTCCTGCTGGAAGCGTTGGAGCACGTCTCGCCGAAGTGACGGCGTCCGCATCCGCGCCGCAGCGCGACACAAAAAAAGGGCGGCTCCGAGGAGCCGCCCTTTCCGTTTTGTCGTCTCAATCAGTTCTTCGGCCAGATCGGCTGGTGCGTGGCGGTCTCCGGCGGGTAGACGGCGACGGGCGCGCCCTTCTGCCACTGCACGATCACGACGGTGGCCCCGACGCGGCGGCCCTTGTCGTCCCACTTGATGCGGCCGCCGGGGAAGAACTTGGCGGCGCCCTCGGTGGTGTCCATGGCGCGGATGGCGTCGGCGACGGCCTTGCGGTCCGCCTTGCCGGCCTTTTCGAGGCCCTCCTTGAAGATCCACATGTCGCCGTAGGACGACAGGCTGTCCTGCGTCATCCACGGCTCGCCGGTCTTCTTCTTGAAGTCGTCGATGATGGACTCCTGACCCTTCACGGCCCAGTTGCCCACGGTGACCATGACGCCTTCCATCAGCTCGGGGCCGACGGATTTCAGGATTTCAGGCACCGCGAAATGCGCGCCGTTGGCCACGACCGGCAGCTTGCCCTGACCGAGCCCGAATTCGCTGAGCTTTTCGACCATCAGCTTGTCGTCCGACACGGCGGTGGGCAGCAGCATCAGCAGTTCAGGCTTCGCCGAACGCACCTTCTGCACGAGAGGCGTCGCGTCCGAGAGCGGCGGCGTGAAGGTCTCGTCGACGACGAGCTTCAGGCCGGCGGCGGGGATGCTGGTCTCGCGCAACGCCTTGGCGAAGCTGACGGAGGATGCGGTGTTGTCCTGCACGATGCCGATGGTGGTCGTCTTCTTGCCGGCGCGTTCGCCGACCGAAAGGATCGCGGGCAGGGCCGTATTGGCCTGCGTGTCCGCCGTCGCGGAGGTCTGGAAGATGTATTTGAAGCCGCGCGCGGTGATCTGGTCCGAATAGGACAGCGTCGTCATCGGCAGTTCGGCGCGCTCCGTCACTTCGGTGACGGCGAGCGTGAACGAGCTGAGCCATGCGCCCGTGGCCGCGACGAGGTCCGGCTCCTGCGAGACCATGCGCTGCGCGGCGTTCTTGGCCTTTTCCGCGCTGTCGCCGGTGTCGAAGGTGAGCAGCTTCAGCTTCGCGCCGCCCATGGACTTGATGCCGCCTTGGGCATTGATGTGCTCGATCGCGAGGTTCGCGCCCTTGATCATCAACTCGCCCTGACGGGCCCAAGGACCGGACATCGGCGCGATGAGGCCCACTTTGACCTCGCTCGTCTGGGCATAGGCCGGGACGGCGAGCAGGCCGGCGGCTCCGAGGGCCGTCATCATCAGAGTTCGGCGGGTGGTCGACATTGTAGTCCTCCCTTGTTCGATCGCGGTCCGACCTACATTCCGAGGTAGGCCTGCCGCACTCTTTCGTCCTTCAGCAGTGTTTCATGCCGGCCTTGCAGGACGACGCGGCCGGTTTCCAAGACGTAGCCGCGGTCGCAAGATTGCAGCGCGTCGGCCACGCGTTGTTCGACGAGCAGGACCGACAGTCCCGCCTTGTCTCGAATGTCGATGATGCGTTCGAAGATCATGTCGGCGACGGCCGGGGCGAGGCCCATCGACGGCTCGTCGAGCATCAGGAGGCGGGGGGCGGAGGCGAGGCCGCGGCCGATGGCCAGCATCTGCTGCTGCCCGCCCGAAAGGGTTCCCGCGAGCTGCGAGCGGCGCTCGGCGAGAATCGGGAACAGCTCGAGGATCATGTCCGAAATTTCGGAGCGGCGACGTTGCCCCTCGTCGGTATAGGCCCCCATTTCGAGGTTCTCCTGCACCGTCAGCGTGGCGAAGACCTGTCGGCCTTCAGGCACGTGGGCGAGGCCGAAATGGGCGCGCTGCCAGGCCGAATAGGAGGAGAGGTCACGCCCCTCGAAGGTGATGCGGCCGCTGCGCAGCGGCACGACGCCGGAAATCGTCTTGAACAACGTGGTTTTGCCCGCGCCGTTCGGCCCGACGATGGCGACGAATTCGCCCTTGCCGACGCTGACGGAGACGTCCGAGAGGGCGGTGAGGCCGCCGTAGCCCGCCGTGATGTTTTCGATCTCAAGCACGGTTCGCCCACTTCTTCCCGAGATATGCCTCGATCACGCGCGGCTCGCGGGTGATCGTCTTGGGGTCGCCGAGCCCGATGACCTGCCCGTGGTCGAGCACGAGGAAGGTGTCGGCCAAGCGGACCATGGCCTGCATCGTGTGCTCGATGATCACGATGGTGACCCCGCGCGAGGCGATGCGCCGGATGGCGGCGAGGAGGTCTTCGACTTCCGAACTGCCGAGACCGGCGAGGGTTTCGTCGAGCAGCAACAGCTTCGGTTGACCCGCCAGCGCGCGGGCCAGCTCCATGAGCCGCAGCTCCTTGTTGGTCAGCGACCCGGCGATCCGTTCCGCCGCGCCGCCCAGCCCCACGAGTTCGATGGCGGCGAGGGCGTTTTCGCGGGCTTGATCATCCGTCGCGGCGGAGACGAAGGCCCCGACGATGACGTTGTCGAGCACGCTCATGCGCAGGAAGGGTCGTACGACTTGGAACGTGCGGCCGACGCCCAACCGGCATACGGCGTTCGGCTTGAGCCCCGTGATGTCGCCGCCCTTGTAGGAGACGGAACCGCTCGAGGTGGTGACGAAGCCGTTCAGCAGGTTGAACAGGGTGGTCTTGCCCGCGCCGTTGGGCCCGATGATGCCGAAGATGGCGCCTTCCGGCACGTCGAAGCTGACGTCCTGCACGGCTTTGAGGCCGCCGAAATTCTTGGAGAGGTTGCGGACGCTGAGCACGATCGGCGCGTCGGGGCCGGGCTTGATGCGGGCGGGTTCGCTCGGCTCCGCGGGAGCGGCCGACGATGCATCGACGGGGCGGCGGTCGTCGTCCCGACCCGCGCGGAGCTTGTCGCGGATCTTCCAGTAGATGCCTTCGGGCGCGAGGATGATGACGAGGATGATCGCCAGGCCGAACACGACGCCCTGAATGCCCGGAATGACGTTGCCGAGTTCGGCATGCAGCGTTTCGCTGAGCGGGATCAGCACCATCGCGCCGATCACCGGACCCCACATCGTGCCCACGCCGCCGAACAGCGCCATGATGAGGGCCTGTGCCGAGGTGAGCATGCCGAACACCGAGGGCGGCGTCACGACCAAGAGGACCATCGAGTAGAAGCCGCCGATGGTGCCCGCCACCGCGCCCGAGAGCACGATGGCGATCAGCTTGTTGCGCATGATGTCGATGCCGGCGGCATCGGCCGCGGCCTCGTTCTGCTTGATGGCGAGCAGGGACAGGCCGAAGCGGCTGATCTCGATCTTGCGGGACAGGATCATCGCGGCCGTCATCAGCGCCACGGCGATGCCGACATAGATGCGGTGGTCGGTGAACTGCATGTAGTAGGCGGCGTTCTCGCGCATCAGCGGAACGGCCACTTCCTGATAGCCGAGCCATTCGAAGACGTAGAGGAGCGCCAGCGGGTAGGCGAGCATCGCCAGCGCGAAGTAATGGCCGCGAAGACGGAAGGTCGGGACGCCGATCATGAGGCCCGCGACCGCCCCCACGACCGTGCCCATCGGAATGCCGATCCAAGGCGTGATGCCGAACAGCTTCAGCGCGAGGGCCGAGGTGTAGGCCCCGAGGCCGAAGAACGAGGCGTGCCCGAAGGAGACGAGGCCGGAATATCCGCTGAGGATGTTCCAGGCGAGGCCCATGGTCGCCCACACCGCCACGAGCGTGAAGGTGAGCAGGTGGTATTCGCTTTCGACCATCGAGGCGACGGCCATGTAGACGGCCGCAAATCCGACGATGGGGAGGCTTTCGCGCAGCAGGGAGCGACGTCCGAACATGATCAGGTCCTCTCCGCGCTGCGGCCGAAGAACCCTTCGGGCCGGATGAAGACCACGAGCAGGAAGACCACGAAGATTGCGGTGTTTTGCAATTGGGTGGGCAGGATCAGGGTGGACATCTGCTGCACCAGCCCGATCGTCAGGCCGCCCCAGAACGCACCGATGATCGACCCCATGCCGCCGAGCACGACGCCCGCATACATGACGATGACGAATTCGATGCCGACATAGGGCTGGAAGGGGTAGTAGCTCGCCACCAACCCGCCCGCGATGCCGGTGATGGCGACGCCGAGGCCGAAGGCCACCCGGTGGGCCTTCTCCACGTCGATGCCGACATAGGTGGCCGATTGCGGATTGTCCGCCGCCGCGCGCAGCGCTTTTCCGAACCGCACCTTCGTGATGAAGAGATACAGCGCGCCGGCGATGAGGATCGAGACGATCGCGCCGACGAAGCGCGCCTTGTTGACGAAGATCGAGACGGCGTCGCCCATCAGCGGACCCAGTTCCCACGCGGTGCGCGAAAGCGGCGTGCGGATGGAGACCGGCTCGGACCCGAACAGGATCAGGCCGCCGTTCGAGAGCACCAGCGCGATGCCGAGGGTGAGGATGAGCTGGGCGAAATGCCCTTCGCCTTCGAGCCCCGCGACCCTGATCCCCGTGACGCGCGTGACCAGATATTTATGCAGGACGACGCCGAGCACGAACAACACCGGACCCGCGACCAAGGCGCCGGCGATAGGCCCGGCATAGGGCCCCATGATCGCCAGAATGCCGAAGCTGGTGACGAAGTAATAGGCGACGTACATGCCGAGCATCATGAAATCGCCTTGGGCGAAATTGATGACCCGCATGACCCCGAAGATCACGCCCAATCCGGCGCACATCAGGCCGTAGATGCAGCCGATGAGAAGTCCCGCGGCCATGGCCTGCAGGATGTTCTCGGTCACGATGGCGACGGTGCCCAAAATGCGCGTCCCTCCCTTGCGGGCATCGGGACGGCGGGTACGAAAGACCGTGACGGCGCGTGCCGTCTGCTCCTCCGTTCAGATCCGCTGCGACGCTCTTGCGGCGTCGTCCGGCGGATTTTCAACCTCCCCGACCCGAGCTTTGCCCGGACTTTCCGCGGTCAGTGTCCGAAGTGCGGATGGTGGCCGCAACGTGATATCTCAACATAGCAGATATCTCCCGCAATTCGCACGATGATCTTACCTAGCGGAATTCAATCCGCCGTCGCGGGGCGGAAATAGGGGAGGACGATCCCGTCGCGCGCGAGGAAAACCACAGTGACGGGGCGGCCGATGAAGAGGTCGGAGCGTTCGGCATCGAGGATGGTCGCCGTCAGTCGCGGCCCTTCGGACAGTTCGATCTGGGCCACGTTGTAGGGCAGATCGGCCGCGAAGGCCGGAAACCACGCCTTGTGCACGACGACGAAGGTCGAGATCGTGCCGCGGCCGGATGCTTCCCGCCAGACGAGACGATCCGAAAAGCAATGCGGGCAGACCGGACCGGGCGGAAGATGCGGCGCGTCGCAATCCTCGCAGGTCGGGAGCATGAGCCGGCCCTCGCGGCACCCCTCCCAGAACGGGGCGTTGTCGGGGCTGATGCGGGGCAGCGGCTTGCCGTAGTCGATCTGCATCGGGCTTCTCCGCCTAGGACGTCAGGATGACGCCGTCGCCCCAGCAGGTGCCCCATTGGAGCGCTCGGGCATCGGGAATTTGGCTGGCGCCGGCCGTGCCGCGAAGCTGACGGACCATTTCGGCGATGGAATTCCACCCCGCGACATGCGCTTCCGACAGCAGCCCGCCCGAGGTGTTGACCGGCAGTTCACCGCCGGGGCCGATGCGGCCGCCCTGCACGAAATCCGCCGCTTCGCCCGGTCCGCAAAAGCCGAACCGCTCCAGGGCGAACAGCACGAGCGGGGAGAAGGCGTCATACGTATAGAAGGCCGCCATGTCGGAACGCTCGAGCCCGGCCATGCGGTAGATTTCGAGGTCGACGGCGCGTGCCGGTCCTTGCCGGCCCGACTGTTGGTTGATGCCCATGCCGCGCGGGGCGAAGATGAACTCCTCCCGACCCGCCCGGATGCCCTGCATGCCCGCGATGCGGACGGGCTTTTGGCGGAGGTCGCGGGCGCGCTCTTCGGTCGTGACGAGCGCCACGACCGCGCCGTCGTTGATGAGCGAGCAGTCGAACAGCCGCAGCGGATCCACCACCATGCGGCTCGTCATGTAGTCGTCCAGCGTCATCGGCTTGCGCATGATGGCGCGCTCGTTGCGCAGGGCATGCGCGCGCATGCTCATGGGCACGGCGGCGAGCTTCTCGGGCGTCGCGCCGTAAAGATGCATGTATCGCTGCATGCCGAGGGCCGCGCCGCCGGCGGGGGCGGTGAGGCCGTAAGGCGGGGCCTCGCCGTGGCTGCCGCCTTCCTCCCGATTGCCTTCGACGTCGCCCGGGCCGCCGAGAAAGCCGCGTTCGCGGGTGAAGCTGACGGCGGTGATGCAGGCCACGACATCCGCGAGCCCCGCCGAAACGGCGAAGGCGGCGCTTTGCAGGGATTGGCCGGTGAAGCGGCCGTGCAGCCATGTCTGGTTCACGTAGCGGATGTCGAGGCCGTAGGCTTCGGCGTAGCGGTCATAATCCGAGCCGAGCGGCCAGCCGAGATGCAGGGAAAGGCCGTCGACGTCCTCGCGCTCCAGACCGGCGTCGGCGAGCGCATGTTTGAGTGCGGTCGCGCCGAGGGCGAGCTGGCTCTGCGGCAAGGACCGGCCGAATTCGCTCGCGCCGATGCCGACGATGACCGCGTTCGGTTTCACGGGGTCATTCCGTTCGGCCGCAGCACGATGCGGCCCGCCACCGCTCCGCGTTCGACGAGGTCGTGCGCTTCGGCGGCGCGCTCGAGCGGCAGCTCGCGGTCGATGATCGGTTTGACCTGCCCGCGGCGGACGAGTTCCAGGCAATCCTCCAGCTGCTTGCGGGTGGTGCTCGTGGCGCTGAGCATCGAGATGTTTCTGAGAAACAGCTGCGCGGGATTGAAGGGTACGAAATCGCCGTTGAGCTGGCCGATCAGCAGCCAACGCCCGCCGACCGCGATGCTTTTCCGCGTCGGCTGGAACAAGGGCGTGCCCACATTGTCCACCGCCACGTCGACGCCGAAGCCGCCGGTGAGGCGCCGCACCTCCTCCGAGAAATCCTCGCCGCGGCCGTGCACGATCACCTCGTCCGCGCCGAGGCTGCGGAGCATGTCGACCTTGGAGGGAGACGTCGTCTGTGCGATCACGCGCGCGCCCGCCAGCCGGCAAAGCTGGATCGCGGCCATGCCGAGCCCGCCGCCGGAGCCGGTGACGAGAGCGGTTTCCCCGGGCGCGAGGCGGCCGACTTCGCGGATCGCGTTGAGAATGGTGCCGATGGTGCAGGCCACCACCGACGCGCCGGTCAGGTCCACCTCGTCGGGGACGCGCGCGACGTTGTCGGCCTCGATGGCGACCAGTTCGCCGTAACCGCCCACGAGCCCCCAATCGCCGGTGAATTTGCGCTCGGGGCAGAGCGTTTCGCGGCCGGTGCGGCAGAAGCGGCATTCGCCGCAGACGTGATTGCGCTGGACGGTGGCGACGCGGTCGCCGGCTTTGAAGGTCCGCACGTCCGGCCCGACTTCCACGACGGTGCCCGAAATCTCGTGGCCGAGGATGCAGGGCATCTTCACGCCCGCCTTCAACGTGCCGTTGCGCGTGACGATGTCGTGGAAGCATACGCCGCAGGCATGCACCTTGATCACGACGTCGCGACGCCCCGGCACCGGATCGGGAATTTCCTCGCAGCGCAGGACGCTCGTGCCCCCCGGCTCTCTGACGACCAAAGCCTTCATCGACGCACCCTCCTCGGCTCGGGGTGCCGCTCTTCGCGGCGGCGCCTCACGACCGACTATCCTCTGCTCTCGACGTCGCGTCAGCGTTGCGGCGCACGCGGCCGAAATGCCTGTCGGATAGGCAAGTGGCTGAATTCGATCCGGAAAACGGCAATTCCCGCACTGCGGGAGAGGTCCCGCGCATATCTGATATGTTCGCGTTTCGGGCGGGTTCCGGGAGTCGAAACGCGCTTATCATCGCCGCTCGTCCCCGACCGGAGGGAGGTCGGCGATCCCTCAACCCGCTCGCGAGCCCGTGAGCCCAGCTTCGGAGGGTCGGATGGCTCGACGCTTCACCGGCCGCACCGCCGTCGCGGGGGTGGGTACGACCGCTTACGGTCGATTGCCCGAATACGACCAATATGATCTCGGCGCGTGGGCGCTGCGCAACGCGCTCGACGATGCGGGGCTGGCGTTGTCCGACATTGACGGGCTCATCGTCAGCCGCATCGGGGATTATCAGCGCTTCGGCGAAATGCTCGGGATCGATCCGCGCTTCGTCACCATCCTGCCGGGGCAGGGCCGGATGGCGGGCGTCGCCATCGAGCAGGCGGCCATGGCGGTGGCCAGCGGCATGGCCGACGTCGTGGCCGTGGTCTACGGCAACAACGGCCGCAGCGCGGGCGACCGCTACGGCGGCGAAGGCGATCAATACGGCTCCGGCGGGGCCGGGCAGTGGTTTCCCTACGGGATGACCTCGCCGGGCGCGATGCATGCGATGATGTTCAACCGTCACGCCCATCTTTACGGCACGCGAAGCGAGCATCTCGGCGAGATCGCCTCCACGTTTCGGCGTCACGCATCCCTGAACCCCGATGCGGTCATGCGCACGCCGATCACGATCGAGGACCATCAGAATTCACGCTTCGTGGCGGAGCCGCTGCATCTGCTCGACTACTGCCTCATCAACGACGGCGGCGTGGCGCTGATCGTCACCTCGGCCGAACGCGCCAAGGATTGCCGCAAGAAGCCGGTGCATATCCGCGCCTTCGGCCAGGCGAGCAGCTTCGGCTCGGGTTCGATGCCGCCGGACGACTTTTGGCGTGCGCCGATGCAGCGCATCGCGGACCACATCTATGCGGACGCCGATTGCACGCGCGACGATCTCGATGCGCTGATGATCTACGACAATTTCACGCCGACCGTGCTGTTCTCCCTCGAAGGTTTCGGGTTCTGCCCGGTGGGAGCGAGCGGGCCTTGGGCGGCGGAAGGGCATCTGCGGCTCGGATCGAAATTCCCTTCCAATACCTCGGGCGGGCATCTGTCCGAGAGCTACATGCAGGGCTGGGCGCTCAACGTCGAAGCGGTGCGCCAGATCCGCGGCGAATGCGGCGAGCGGCAGGTGAACGATGCCGGGTTGATCCAATACATGGCCGCGTCGCCGGTCTGCACGTCGATCATCTATGGAGCATCGCCGCGATGAAGACGCCCTATTCCAAGCCGTTGCCGGTCATCGGCGAACGCGACCGCGCCTACTGGGAAGGTCTCCGCGAAGGCGAGGTGCGGTTGCTCGCCTGCGATGATTGCGGCCACGTCCGCTATGAGAGTTTTTCCACGTGCCCGGGATGCGGAGGCGGACGCTCCAGCCGTTTCAAGGCATCCGGGCGGGGGACGTTGTGGTCGTGGGCGCGTTTTCATAAGGCTTATTTTCCCGGTTTCGCGGCGGAAATGCCTTATGTCGTTGCGGTCGTCGCATTGGAGGAAGGCCCCAAGGTCTACTCCAACCTCGTGGAGACCGACGACGTGCCGCCGTTGGGAACGCCGCTCGAAGCGGTGTTCGAGGACGTGGCGCCCGACGTCACGCTGCTGAAATTCAGGCCGATGCGCCCGAGGAACGGAACCGATGCTTGACCGACCCGTGGCTGCAACGCTCGCCCGCAGCATCGCCGCGCAGGCGCTCGCCCGCGACCCGGCGGGCTTTTCGCCGGAGGTGAGGGCGAAGGCGCTGTCGTGCCTGTTTGATTTCCTCTCCTGCGCCTTCGAGGCGCGCAACCTGCCCTGGAGCCGTCAGGCCCTGACCATAGCCCGGCCGCTGTCCGCGGGTGCGGGCATCGTCGGGTTCGGCGTGACGACCGATCCGTGCTCCGCGGCCTTCGTCAACGGCGTGCTCGGGCATGGTCTCGTGCGCGAGGACATGCATGCGGCCAGCATTGCTCATCACGGCGTCGTCGTATGGCCGACGCTGTTGGCCTTGGCGGAAATCGAGGACGTCGACGGCGCGCGTCTGATCGATGCCGCCGTCGTCGGCTATGAGGTCGGCGCACGTCTCGGCCGGGCGCTGTTCGACAAGGAATTGGCGCGGCTGTTCCGTCCGACCGGCTTGACCGCGCCCATCGGCGCCGCCGTCGCGGCCGCGCGGTTGCTCGGCCTCGACGAGGCGCAGACGACGGCAGCGATCGGGCTCGCGGCCAATATGGCGTGCGGGCTGAACCAATGGCCGCATCGCGGCGGCAGCGAGATGTATTTTCATCCCGGCATGGCGGCGCGCAGCGCGGTGACGGCGGTGGAGCTTGCGCGGGCGGGGGCCTATGCCTCCGAGGACATCCTGGAAGGGGAGGCGGGGCTGTTCGCGGCCTTCGGGCGCAAGACCGCGCCGGCCGCAATCGACCTGTTTCCGAACGGCGAAGCGGACATTCTCGCCGTCTACAGCAAGCCCGTTCCGGCCTGCAATTTCGCCCAGACGCCCTGCCAGGTCGCCGCCGCCATGGCGGGCGGAGGCGCGCTCGACCCCGCGCGAATCCGTGAAGTCGCCATCCGCGTTTCCGAGGCGGCCGTGCGCTATCCCGGTTGCGACTTCGCCGGTCCCTATGAACGCGCCTTGCAGGCCAAGATGAGCATCCAGTTCAGCACCGCCGCGGCTCTGGTCCGCGGCGGCGTCGCGGAAGCGAATTACTCCCGCCTCGACGACGCTGCGATCCTGCGCGTGATCGGGCTGACGTCTTTGGAGGCTGATGCCGGTTTTACGGCGGCTTTCCCCGCCGCACAGGGCGGATCGGTGCGGGTCGTGCTCGACGACGGCAGCGTGCTCGAGCGTTCGTTGCCGGACGTCGTGCCGGCGACTGCAGGCCAGATCCGCGAGCGCGCGCAGGACGCGGCGGTCGAGGCCTTGGGGGCCGTGCGCGCCTTCGGGCTCATGGCGGCGGTGGACGGGATCGACGGCGCCTCTTCGGTGCGGGACCTCGCGGCGGCGTTTCGGACGGACTGAGCGGGCCGATTGACCCGGACTGCTTCCGAATCGAAGTGGAATTCGGCTGTAATCACGGCAAATAAAGTTGAAGAGGAAACGTCCCATGCCGAAATTCATCGATATTTCGATCCCGCTCGAAAACGACGTGCCGGCCGATCCGGCCTTCATGCGCCCGAAGATCAACTACAAGACGCATGCGAGCACCGTCGGCGAGGTCGTGGACTTCTTTCCCGGCCTGAAGCGCGAAGACCTGCCGGACGGCGAGGGTTGGGCGATGGAGACGGTCGCCGTTTCTACCCACAACGGCACGCATGTGGACGCGCCGTGGCATTACCATTCCACGATGGACGGCGGGCTGCCGGCCGCGACCATCGACCAGTTGCCGCTCGATTGGTTCCACCGCCCCGCGGTGAAGCTCGATTTCCGCCATCTGCCGGACGGCCATCTCGTGACGCCGGAGGAGTTGGACGCGGAGCTTGCGCGGATCGGCCATGTGCTGAAGCCGCTCGACATCGTGCTGCTCAACACCCGCGCCGGCGAACGTTACGGTCAGGAAGACTACATCCACAGCGGCTGCGGCGTCGGCCGCGCCGGCACGCTGCATCTGACCTCGCAAGGCATCCGCGTGGTCGGCACCGACGGCTGGAGCTGGGATGCGCCGTTCAGTCACACCGCCAAGAAATATGCCGAGACGAAGGACGCCTCGTTGATTTGGGAAGGCCACAAGGCCGGGCGCGACCGCGGCTATTGCCAGGTCGAGAAGCTGCACGCCTTGGAAACGTTGCCCGCCACCGGATTCATGGTCTCGTGCTTCCCCGTGAAGATCAAAGGCGCGTCCGGCGGGTGGACGCGCGCGGTCGCGATCCTTCCGGATTGAGCGACGTAAAAACCTGCGTCGGACGGCTGGGGTTTTCTCGCGAACACTGCTATTGCGCTCGGCTTCGGCGACATCTCATGATGTCGAAGTCGAATCGCTCGACGGCGTTCTCGATAGGATCAATTCGTCCGTGAAGGTTCTTGTCGCCCACGAACAGTTGCTGGTCGCCTCGATGGTGGCGACTTGCGCTGACTTGTGCCGCCACAGCGTGGTGGGGATGGCCCGTTCCGAGGTCGAATCATCGTTGTCCGTCCATGACCGCCGGCCCGACCTCGTCGTCATCGGCGACCGGTTGAGCGGCCGTTCGGGGCTCGCCCTCGCGCGCGAATATTACGAGCGGTACGGGGCGTTCAGCTTGCTCGTAGCGCGCGGACCGGCCGAGGACCATTCGCATGCGGTCGGCGTGGTCGGCGTCGTATCGGAGCCGTTCCCCGCGAACGAGATGGTGCAGGCTTTGAAGGCTGCGGAGGCCGAGGTTCGTGCAGCCTCGCTGGTCGAAAAGCGTTCTGAGCGTGCTCGTCCGCCGGTCCGTGATCGCCGCGAAATCATGCGCGGCCGCCTGCCGGCCTTCCGCCCGGCTTTCTGATTTCAGCGGTTTTGGACGCAGTAGGACCCGCTCGTGCGGTATCCGCTCGGGCATGAGCCCGATTTCGGCACCGCATGACCGGCATCGCGATCACCGACGCAGTAATCGCCCGACGTGCGGTAGCCTGAGGGGCATGCGCCGGACTTCGCGACCGCCGGTCCTGCGGACGGCCCGTTCGGGACGCAGTAATTGCCGCTGGTCCTGTAACCGGACGGGCAGCTGCCGGTCTTGGGAACGGCCTGTGCCGAAGCGGGCTGAACGGCATGCATGAGCAGCAGCGAGGCTGCGAGCGTCGCTGCGGCAAATGCGCCTCTTCGTGCCTGTCGCCTCATGTGGTCCGCCTCCAGAGCGTCGTCGTCCTGCTTCATCCACAGAGTTTGGCGTGCGAAGCTGGACCCTCGCAAGCCGGATCAGGCTGGAAACCGCTGATCGGACGATAAATTACCGTGGGTCATGTTGTTGACACGCAAGGGACGCCGGCCGCAGATTATCGCCCGATAACTAAGAGCGGTCCGCAGAGGCCGCCGGGAGCGCACAGGAGAGAGCCATGCTGAAAAAGATCGCGATGGTCGTCGCCGCGACGACGATGGGCGTTTGGGCCTTCGGGGCCTCCGCCGCCGACCCGCTCAAGATCCGTATCGGGTGGTCCACGATGCCGGGCCACATGATCCCGGTGCTCTATTCGAAGCCGGAAGTGCTGAAGCATTACGGCAAGAGCTACACCGTCGAGCCGATCCGCTTCCAGGGCAGCACGCCGCAGATTTCCGCGATGGCCGCAGGCGAAATCGACATGGCGGCCTTCGGCGCGCTCGCCTTCAACCTCGCCATCGTCAATGCCCGGCAGGACGTGAAGATCGTCGCCGACATCATTCAGGACGGCGTGGGCGACGGGCATTCCGAAACCTTCATCGTGCGCAAGGATTCGGGGATCAAGACCATTGCCGACATGAAGGGCAAGCGGATCGGCAGCAACGCCATCGGCTCCGCCTCGGACACCGCCATCCGCGCGATGTTCAAGAAGAACGGCATGAACGACAAGCGCGACTACACGATCATCGAAGTCGCCTTCCCGAACATTCCGGTCATGCTCGACGAGGGCAAGATCGACATGGGCACCGTGCTGCAGCCGGTTTCCGACCAACTGCTCGCGACCGGCAAGTATGACGTGCTGTTCCGCTCGAAGGACGCCATCGGTCCGACGATGCTGGTGTTCCTCGGTGCGCGTGCCGACTTCCTCGAAAAGAACCGCACGGCTTTGATGGACTTCTTCGAGGATCACGTCCGCTCGATGCGCTGGTTCAACGATCCCGCCAACCGGACCGAAGCCGTCAAGATCGTGGCCGACTTCATGAAGCGCCCGCCGGCGGATCTCGAGCACCTCTTCACGAAGAAGGACTATCACCGCGACGCCTTCCTGTTCCCGAACGTGAAGTCGGTTCAGGACACGCTGGACGTGGTGAAGGACGTCGGGCTCTCGCCCACCGTCGTCACCGTCGAGCCGAAATATGTGGACCTGAGCTTCGTTCAGGAAGCCAAGCGTCGCATCGAGGCCTCCAAGTGACTTCAGAATTCGGCATCAAGGTCGAAGGCGTCTCGCATTCCTATGCGGGACGCCAAGGCGCCGGCACCTTGGCTCTCAAGGAGACGAACCTCGAAATCGCGCGGAACGAGTTCCACGCGCTTTTGGGGCCGTCGGGGTGCGGCAAGTCCACGCTTCTCTATCTCATCGGCGGGTTCATTCCGGTCCAGAACGGCGTGATCCGCACGCCGGCGGGCGAGGTACATCGCCCCGGCCCGGATCGCGGGATCGTGTTCCAGAACTTCGCGCTGTTTCCGTGGAAGACGGTGCTCGAGAACGTAATCTACGGGCTCAAGAAGCAGAACCGCTCTAAAGAGGAATGCGAGGAACGGGCGCGCCACTTCATCAAGATGGTGCAGCTCGGCGGCTTCGAGAACCACTTCCCGTCGCAACTGTCGGGCGGCATGCAGCAGCGCGCGGCCATCGCACGTACGCTCGCCGTCGATCCCGACATCCTGTTGATGGACGAGCCCTTCGGTGCGCTCGACGCGCAGACGCGGCGCGTGATGCAGGAAGAACTGCGTTCGATCTGGCGCAACAGCCGCAAGACGGTCGTCTTCGTCACGCACGACGTCCATGAGGCCGTGTTCCTGGCGGACCGCATCTCGATCATGAGCGCGCGGCCCGGCCGCATCGAGCACGAGATCGAGACCGGCCTCGGGCTCGACCGCGACGACAGCGTGATCGAGTCCAAGCGCTTCATCGAGCTGAGCGAGCAGATCTGGCGGCTCGTGCGCGAGCAGGCCATTTCGGCGAGCCGCGGAGAGCATTGATGTCTCTCGCCCTGCGCTATCTGCCGGTTCTCATCTTCTTTGCGGCGTGGGAAGCGATCACCTTTTCTGGCCTCGTCTCGACGCGGCTGCTGCCCGGCCTCGGCGAGATCGGCGGCGCCTTTGCCGGCCTCGTGGCCAGCGGCGAATTCTTCACCAGCGCCGCCCGCTCTCTGTCGCGCTCCGGCATGGGGCTCGGGGTGGCGGTGGTTCTGGGCATCGTCATCGGCCTGTTCATGGCGACCAACCGGCTGTTCCAGCTGTTGATCAACCCGATCGTGCGCATCTTCTACCCGATGCCCAAATCGGCGCTGATCCCGTTGGTGATGATCTGGTTCGGGCTGGGCGACAGCTCCAAGATCTTTCTGATCTTCCTCGGCTGCCTGCTGCCGGTGATCGTGAGCAGCTACAACGGCGCGCGCGGGGTCAATCACGTGATGCTCTGGTCCGCGGCCAGCCTCGGGGCGAGCCGCGCGGAGATCTTGCGCGAGGTGATCCTGCCGGCGGCCTTGCCGGACATTCTCGCCGGCTGCCGCACGGCCTTGGCCTTTTCGTTCATCCTGATGGTCAGCTCCGAATTCATCATCGCCAAGGACGGTCTCGGCTATCTGATCAGCACCATGGGCGACGGCGGAAACTATCCGGCGATGTTCGCGGTCATCTTGGCGGTGGCCGGCATCGGCTTCGCGGCCGACCGGCTCTATGCCGCGTTCGCCGCAAGCAGCCTGCGTTGGAAGGAATCGTCATGAGCGGCGGAAATGTCGTCGCGCCGCAGGGCGCCGAAATCCGCATCGGCAAGACGGGCGCGATCCTGATCCAGATCGGCGTCGTCGTCGCCATCGCCGTGATCTGGGAGATGTCGACGCGCCTCGGTCTCGCGCATCCGTTTCTGCTGCCGCCGCTGAGCGCCGTGCTCGGACGTCTGGCCGAGGATACGATGAGCGGGTCGGTGTTTCTCGATCTGACGTTGACGCTCTATCGCGCGTTGACCGGCTTCTTCATCGCTGCGGCGCTCGGGATCCCGTTGGGAATTCTGATGGCCCGGCAGAAGCTGTTCGGCTGGTTTTTCGAGCCGCTGATCTCCATCGGCTTCCCCATGCCGAAGGTCGCCTTCATCCCGATCTTCATCCTCTGGTTCGACATTTACGACACGTCGAAGATCATCATGGTGGTCTTCTCGTGCTTCTTCCCGATCGTGATGGCGACCTATGCCGGCACGAAGAACGTCGACAAATGGCCGCTGTGGTCCGCGCGCTCGCTGGGCACGCGCGAGGGCCAATTGCTGTGGGAGGTGATCCTGCCGCTGGCCTCGCCGCAGATCCTCACCGGCCTGCAGATCGCGCTGCCGGTGGGCATGATCACCACCGTGGTGACGGAAATGCTGATGGGCGGCCGCGGCGTGGGCGGTGCGATGATCCAGGCGGGCCGTTTCGCGGACTCCGTCGGCGTGTTCGCGGGCATCATCGAAATCGCGTTGCTCGGGATGGTCGTCATCCGCGCCTTGGAAATGCTGCGCGCACGGCTGTTGATTTGGCACCCCGAAGCCCGTCACTGAGGCGGACGGAGGGACGGTCATGATGCTCAGGGTCCGCAATGTCGACCTCGTGCCGTACGGGGTCGACCGCTGGTCGTTCGCCGACATGAAGGTCGCGGGCTTCTCGTCGCGCGGGCTGCTCCTCGATGCGTCGTTCCCCTGCACGAGCTTCGACGTGCCGACGGTGCGTCTGCATCATCTGCGCTATGAACTCGCGGGATTGGCGGACGAGGACGGCACGATGCCGCCGCGCGATCCGGCCCGCGCCTATTTCCGGCAGATCTGCTCTCCGTGGGACCGGACGGCGCTGGCCTTCATCGGCCTGTATTTCGCCCGCATCCACGCATTGCTTGCCCATGCAGGCGAGGCTTTCGAGCGTCGGGTGGCGACGTTCGCCGGGCTCTACAAGCCTGCCGACTGGGCGACCTCCGCGCCGGCTCCCTTGCCGCGCGCTCATCTCTTCGCACCTGCGCCGGGCCCCGACCGCGCGCCTTCGGAAGCCGATTTCCTGCGGGTGGACGTCGCTTTCCGCAGCGGCGGGCGCACGGTCGCGTTGATCTCCGACGCGTCCTTTCCCACGCCGAAGAGCGCCCGCTCGGCCCGCGAGCGGCTGGAAGGCAACGGAATCCTCGTGTTTCCGATCAAGGCGGCGGAGGGGGAGGCGGCGCTTGCGGCCGTCGTCGACGCAGCGCTCGGTGAGGCGGAAAGCCGGTTCTGGGAAGCCGACGCGATTCCGCGCGGCATCACGTCCCCCGCGGGCCTCGGGGTCTGATCAGCTCAATTGATAGACGGCCAAGCGGTCGGCGGCATTGCGCAGATGCGTCTCCGCCGCGAGGCGGGCTCGCGGCGCATCCTTGTCGCGGATCGCGTCGAAGATGGCCTGATGTTCTTCCTGCACCGAACGCGTGAGGCTGCCTTGGCGGCGCGCCGTGTTCGAGCGCGCGGCGCGGATGAAGGCCCGGACGCGGCGGTCCAAAAAGTCCGAAAGATCCCGGAAGAACGGGTTCTTGGTGGCCTCGACGATGGCGCGATGAAACGCCACGTCCTCGTCGACGCCCGGGTCGCCGCGGTCGATGGAGGTCTGCATGGCGTCCAGCTGCGTCTGGATCATCGCGAGGTCTTCGTCGGTCCGGCGCATCGCCGCAAGTTCCGTCGCGCCGGATTCGACGGCCATCAGCAGTTCGATGATGCCGTGAATTTCGTCGCGGTCGGTGAAGTCCGCCACCTGCAGACGAAACACCGAGGCTTGACCGGACTCGGCGACGAAGGCCCCCGCGCCCTGGCGCGACACGACGAGCCCGTCATGCTTCAGACGGCCCACCGCCTCGCGCACGATGGGGCGGCTGACGCCGAAGGTTTCGGCGATCTGCTGTTCGGTGGGCAGTTTTTCGCCGGGCTTGAGCCGACCGGCGGCAATGTCCTCGGAGAGGCGTCGGGCGACGACCTCCGCCAAGGAGGGGCCGCGGTCGATCAGATTGCTCGGCGAAACCATGGTTTCCCTCAGCTCGAAATATAAAGGCCGCCGTTGACGTGCAGGCTGGCCCCCGTGATGAAGGACGCGTCGGATGAGCAGAGGAACGCGATCACGGAGGCGATTTCCTCCGGTTTTCCGAGTCGCTTCAAGGGCGTCTGTTCGATCAGCTTCGTGCCGGTCATCTGCAGCAGGTTCTGAACCATCGGACCGTCGATGAGGCCCGGCGAGACGGCATTCACGCGGATCTTCGGCGCGAGTTCGACCGCCAAGGACCGCGAGAAGGTCAGGACCGCCCCCTTCGCCGCCGCGTAATGGGCGTGGGCGAAGCTGCCGCGATGGCCTGCCACCGAGGCGATGTTGACGATGGACCCGCCTTCCGCGAGATGCGGGATCGCCGCGCGGCAGGTGTAGAACACCCCGTCGAGATTGACCGCCAGCGACTGCTTCCATTGCGCGTCCGTCATGGTCTCGACCATGGCGTCCTTGTAGAGGCCCGCCGAGGTGACGACGAAGTCGATCGCGCCGAAGCGGTCCTTGGCGGCTTGCGCGACGCGCTCCGCATCCTCGGGCATGCCGGCGTCGTGCTTCAGCGGAAGCACGCGTTCCAGGTTCGGGTCGAGGTCGCGCGCGAAGGACGTGACCGCGTCGAGATCGAGATCGGTCACCACGCAATTCGCGCCGCTGGCGAGGAAGCGCTTGGCGATTTCGCGCCCGATGGTGCCGACCGCTCCGGTGAGAAGCAGCGTGCGGCCGGAGAAGTCATGGGTCGTGGTGGTCATGTCATCAGCCATCCGCCGGCCACGTCCACCACCTGTCCGGTGACGAAGGAGGCCGAATCCGAGGTCAGGAAAAGATAGGTCGCGGCGACGTCCTCGGGGCTGCCGAGGCGACGCAGAGGCGTCGCCATGCGCGCCGCCTCATTGGCTTCGCTGGCGGTACCGCGCATCAGCGGCGTGTCGATCCGCCCCGGCGCCACCGCGTTGACGGTGATGCCGAAGGGACCGACTTCGCCGGCGAGATGCTTGGTGAAGCCGATCAGCGCCGCCTTCGAGGCCGCGTAATGCACGCCGACGATGTCGCAGAAGGTCTTTCCGGCCACCGAGGACTGGTTGACGATGCGGCCGCGGCCCATCGCCTTCATGCCGGGCAACACCGCGCGGGCGCAGTTGAACGCGCCGGTCAGGTTGACGTCGAGCACGCGCCGGAATTCCTCGGGGCTCATCTCCCAAGCGGGCGAGCGGCGGCCGTCGGCTCCGGTCTTGGGCGAGATGCCCGCATTGTTGACCAGAATGTCGACGGGGCCGAAAGCGTCCGTCACTTTGCGGCAGGCTTCGACGACCGCCTCGTAGTCGGCGACGTCGGCGGACAGGCCGACGGCCTGCCAACCCTTCGCGACCGCTTCACGGGCGGCCGTTTCGGCCAATTCGCGGTCATGGTCGAGATAGGCGACCGCCGCACCCGCGGCGGCATGAGAGTCCGCGATGGCGCGGCCGATGCCGCGCCCCGCACCGGTCACGAGCGCGACGCGCCCGGCATGGCTGCTCATTTGCGCACCTCGAGCATGATCTTGCCGAGATGAGCGCTCGATTCCATCAGCGCATGGGCTTCGCGCGCCTGCTCCAGCGGGAAAACCTTGTGGATGACGGGGCGGATCTTGCCGGATTCGTAGAGCGGCCACACGTCGGCCAGAACCTTGTCGACGATGGCCTTCTTGAGATCGACGGAGCGGGCGCGAAGCGTCGAGCCGGTGATCGTCAGGCGGCGCAGCATCAGCTGCATGAAGTCGAATTCCACGCGGCTCGTCGTCAGGAATGCAATCTGGACCAGTCGTCCTTCGAGGGCGAGCGAGACGAGGTTCTTCTGGATGTAGGGGCCGCCGACCATGTCGACGATGACGTCCACGCCGCGACCGCCCGTGAGTTCCTTGACCTCGGCGACGAAGTCCTGCGTGCGGTAGTCGATGGCGACGTCCGCGCCCATCTCGCGGCAGAACGCGCACTTTTCGGGCGAACCGGCTGTCGCGTAAACGGTCGCGCCGGCCTGCTTCGCGAGCTGGATGGCGGTGTAGCCGATGCCGCTCGATCCGCCGTGGATCAGCACGGTCTCGCCCTTTTTCAGGCGACCGCGCGTAAACAGGTTGTCGTAGACCGTCAGCACGTTCTCGGGCAGGCCTCCGGCCTCCAGCATCGAGAGGCCCTTGGGCACCGGCATGCACAATGCGGCATCCGCGACGCAATATTCCGCATAGCCGCCGCTGACGACGAGCACGCAGACCGCGTCGCCGACCTTCACGTTGGAGACGCCGGCGCCGAGCGCGACGACCTTTCCGGAGATTTCCAAGCCGGGAATGTCGGTGGCGCCGGGCGGCGGGGGATAACCGCCGCCGCGCTGCAGGCAATCGGGACGGTTGATGCCGGCCGCCGCGACTTCGATCAGCACCTGGCCTTCGGCCGGGGAGGGCACCGGGCCGGTTTCGATCTCCACGACTTCGGGACCGCCGGGCGCGGTGAAATGAATGCGGCGCATCGTCGTCGGCAGGGTCATGGGGGAGCGTTCCTCGGTCGAATCACGGGTTTGAACGGTCTTTGAATACCCGTTCGCCCCGTCGTTTGTGGAGTGTCGTGGATCTTACGACAATCAACTTGTCAGGCAACTTGGTGATATGCAAGATGGGTCGCGCAGGTGTGCGAAACGCACTCCGGCGACGTGACGTTCGTTTCAAGTCCTCCTGAGAGGGGACGTGCTCGCAGGGAGGATTCCTGATGAATATTTTGATGAAGGCGGCGCTCGTCGCCGGTCTGGCCGTCTCCGCGACGGCCGCAACCGCGCAGGTGAAGATCGGCGCGCTCTATCCGTTCTCCGGAGGTCTCGCGCTGCTCGGCGACGAAAGCTTCCGCGGCCTCGAACTGGCCACCGAAGAGCGCAACGCCAAGGGCGGCCTCAACGGCAAGGCGCTGCAGATCGTCAAGGGCGACGCGGTCGATCCCAACCAGGCGGTCGGCGAAGCTCGCCGTTTGACCTCGGTCGAGAAGGTCTCGGTCGTGTTCGGCACCTACTCCTCGTCGCTCTCGATCGCCGCGACTCAGGTGACCGAACTGGCGGGCGTGCCCTATTTCGAACTCGGCGCGATCTCCGATCCGATCACCGAGCGCGGCTTCAAGAACCTCTACCGCTCGAACCCCACGGCCCGCGACTTCGCGGCCAGCATGGTCGATTCGATCGGCGAGGCCATCGCGCCGGCGCTCGGCGTGGACGCCAAGTCGCTCAAGGTCGCGATCATCCATGAGGACTCGCTCTACGGCCAGACCGTCGCCGGCTACCAGACGGCCCGCGCCAAGGAAAAGGGCGTCACCATCGTCGAGACGCTGCCCTATTCCGCCAAGTCGGTCGACCTGACGCCGGTCATCCTGCGTCTCAAGTCCGCCAACATCGACGTCGTGCTGCAGACCTCCTACCAGAACGACACGGTACTGTTCTTCCGCCAGGCAAAGGAACAGGGCTTCAAGCCGAAGGCCGTGATGGGCGCTGGCGGCGGTTACTCGCTGCGCGAGACGGCGCAGGCCGTCGGCTACGAGAACATCGAAGGCGCGCTCAACGTCGACTTCACCCAGTACAAGACGAATGCGGCCGCCGCCCCCGGCATCGCCGACTTCGTCGCCAAGTACAAGGCGAAGTACGGCACCGATCCGCGTTCGGGCCACAGCCTCGCCAACTATGTCGGCGCGAACCTGTTCTTCGACGCGATGGCCTCGGCCAAGGATCTCGCTCCCGCAGCGATCCGCGAGTCGGTGATGAAGATCGACCTGCCCGTCGGCTCGACCGCTTCCGGTTGGGGCGCGAAATTCAACGAGGCCGGCCAGAACACCCGCGTCTCGCCGTTCATCATGCAGTGGCAGGGCGGCGAACTCGTCACGGTGTTCCCGCCCAAGGCGGCCGTCGTGAAGATGAAGACCGGCCTCGGCACGAACTGAGACCGCTTTCTCTCGAGGCCCTCTCCCGCGTTGCGGGGGAGGGCTGAGAGGAACCCGCCCGTTCGGGGGCTTTCCCGTTCAATCGACCACGCGCCCGGCCTCCGCCGGCGGCCGTCCTGCCTCCCGCCTGGGAGGAGGGCAGGTCGAACGCATCGCCGCGCTTTGCGCGACCCATCCGCCCCGAGGGACCTTCGCCCGATGGACGTCTTCATCCAGCTCATCGTCAACGGCATCATGCTCGGCAGCATGTACGCCATCATCAGCGTGGGTCTCACGCTCATCTTCGG
Organism: Hyphomicrobiales bacterium; assembly: GCA_027489535.1. GTDB lineage: Bacteria > Pseudomonadota > Alphaproteobacteria > Rhizobiales > Beijerinckiaceae > JAIXZO01. Next base: position 211,240 of record JAIXZO010000022.1, on the reverse strand, counting down.
CGTGGTCCGCGTCGTCAATTTCGCGCATGGCGAGCTTCTGATGGTCGGCATGTATGCCGTCTATCTGCTCTTCGCGAAGTTCGGCCTTCACCCCTATGCCTCGGCCGTCCCGGTCGTGATCCTGCTCTTCTGCCTCGGCATGGCGATCCAGCGCTTCATCATCCAGCCGCTGTTGAACGCCGACGAGCACATCCAGATCTTCGCGACCGTCGGCCTCTCGACCGCGCTCGTGAACCTCGCGCTGATGCTGTTCGGCGCGGACCTCTATTCCGTCTCCGCTCCCGACGTGCGGCGCTCCGTGACCTTTGCGGGCAACACCGTGCTGGTCGGCCAACTCGTGATGCTGGGCGCGTCGATCCTGCTCGTCGGAGGTCTTCACGCCTTCATGCAGACGACGGCGCTCGGCCGGGCGATCCGCGCCACGGCGCAGAACCGCAACGCGGCACTGCTGATGGGCGTGCGGGTGGACCGGATCTATCTCGTGTCCTTCGGCCTCGGCGCCGCCTGCGTCGGCCTCGCCTCCGCGCTCGTCTCGCCCCTGTTCCCGGCGACCCCGACGGTGGGCACCTATTTCGTGCTGACGGCCTTCGTCGTCGTGGTTCTCGGCGGCATGCGCAGCATGTACGGCGCGTTCGCCGGCGCGATGATCATCGGCCTCGTGGACAGCCTCTCGGCCTACTACATCGCGCCCGACCTCAAAGAGGTCGTCTATTTCGCGATCTTCATCCTCATCTTGATCTTCAAGCCGACGGGTCTCTTCGGCTTCGGCCGCGGGACGGAGTGAACCGATGACCCATGATGCCACGACCGCTCCCGCCGCTCCGGCCTCCGCAGGGGGGCTCCTCTCGGCGCTTACCCGCCCGCAGGTCTACATGTCCCTGCTGGCGCTTTCCTCGATCCTGCTCATTCCGCTGATCTCGGGTTCGCCCTTCCTCATCCACGTCTTCGTGACGATCTGCGTGTTCGCCGCGCTTTCGAGCGCATGGAACATCGTGGGCGGCTATGCGGGGCAGCTCTCGCTCGGCCACATGATGTTCTACGGCATCGGGGCCTACACCACCGCGCTGCTGGTCCAGCATTTCGGCCTCACGCCGTGGATCGGCATGTGGGTCGGTGCGGTGATCGCCGCGACCGTCGGCGTCGCCATCGGCTATCCGTGCTTTCGTCTGCGCGGTCCGTTCTTCTCGCTGTCGACCATCGCCTTCCTCGAAGTGATCCGCCTGTTGGCGATCCATTTCGTCGGCTTCACCGGCGGTTCGGCGGGGTTGATCGTGCCGCTGCAGATCGGCTGGAAGTGGATGGTCTTCACCGACAAGGCCAATTACCTCTTCATCGCCTTCGCGCTGCTGCTGATCTGCATGGCGGCGTCGTTGATGGTGCGTCGCTCGCGGCTCGGCTTCTATCTGACCGCGGTGCGCGAACGCGAGGACGCGGCCTTGGCCGCCGGCATCGACAATTCGGGCGTGAAGCTGAAGGCCGTCATCATCTCCGCGATGCTGACCGCGCTGATCGGCGCCTTCCACGCGATGTATCTGACCTTCCTCGAGCCCGCGACGATGTTCTCGCTGGGCACCTCCATCGAGGTCGCGATGTTCTCGCTGATCGGCGGTCTCGGCACCGTGGCGGGCCCGCTGCTCGGTACCGTGCTGGTCGTTCCGCTGGCGGAACTGGCGCGCGGCTGGCTCGGCGCTCAGGCGAACGGCCTGCACGGCTTCGTCTACGGCACCGTGCTGGTGCTGATCACGCTTACGCTCCCGGCCGGTTTGGTCGGCACCTTCGGCCCCGCCGTCTCGCGCTGGATCGACCGGCTTCCGGGCGGCGGCCGTCGCGAGGCGCTGCGCATCGCCCCGGCGCTGCGCACGCTCGGCGGCACCAAGGGCGAGACGATCCTCGAGGCCAAGGACCTCGTGATGAAATTCGGCGGCCTCACCGCCACCGACAACGTCTCCGTCTCGCTGAAGCGCGGCGAAATCCTCGGCATCATCGGGCCGAACGGCGCGGGCAAGACCACGCTGTTCAACCAGATTTCGGGCTTCCTGACGCCGACCTCGGGCACCATCGCGGTGCGCGGGCATGACGGCACGATGGTGTCCCCGACCGCCGCGGACGCCTTCGCCCGCCTGGGCGTGGGCCGCACCTTCCAGATCGTGCAGCCCTTCGGCGGCCTCTCGGTCATCGAGAACATCATGATCGGCGCGTTCCTGCGTCACCCCGGCGTCGAGGACGCGCGCGCCGTAGCCCTCCGCGTCGCGGCGGTGGTGGGACTGCTCGACGTGAAGGACGTGGAAGCCCGCAACCTGCCCATCGGCGCGCTCAAGCGGCTCGAAGTCGCCCGCACGCTGGCCGGCGAACCGGACATCCTGCTGCTCGACGAAGTGATGGCGGGCCAGAACCAGACGGACACGATGGGCATGGTCGAGCTGATCCGCTCGATCCGCGACACCGGCGTCACCGTCATCGCCATCGAACACAACATGCAGGCCATCATGAGCCTGTCCGACCGGATCGTCGTGATCGACTCCGGCCGCGTGATCGCCGAGGGCGACCCGAAAGAGGTCGTGAAGAACCGCAAGGTGATCGAAGCCTATCTCGGAGAGGATTTCGTCGATGCTCAAGGTTTCTGACGTCACGGCCGGCTATGGCCGGACCGTCATCCTGCAGGACGTGTCGCTGAACGTCGGCGACGGCGAGATCGTCACGATCATCGGGTCGAACGGCGCGGGCAAGTCGACCCTGCTGCGCGCCATTTCGGGTCTCGTGAAGCCCACCAAGGGGAAGATCGAGTTCGACGGCGTGGACATCGCCGGAATGGAGCCCGCCGACATCGTCGGCCGCGGCCTCATTCAGGTGCCGGAGGCGCGCCAGCTCTTCCCGGTCATGACCGTGCGCGACAACATCCTGATGGGGGCCTACCACCCCAATGTCCGCAAGGGCGTGAACGAGCGGCTCGAAGAGGTGCTCGACATCTTCCCGCGCGTCCGCGAGCGCGTCGATCAGCTCGCCGGCTCGCTCTCGGGCGGCGAGCAGCAGATGGTGGCCATCGCGCGCGGTCTCATGGCCTCGCCGAAGCTCCTGATGCTCGACGAGCCCTCGCTCGGCCTCGCGCCGATCATCGTCGGCCAGATGTTCGGCATCGTGGAGCGCATCCGCTCGATGGGCACCACCGTGCTGCTGGTCGAGCAGAAGGCGTTCCATGCGCTCAAGATCGCCGAGCGGGCCTATGTGATCGAGAACGGCAGCATCGCGCGCGAAAATACCGGCGCGGGCATGCTGGCCGATCCGCACGTCAAGACCGCCTATCTCGGGATTTGAGGGCACGACCATGACGGAGATCACCGGTCGGACCCGCGTCTGGGCCATCCTCGCCGACCCGATCGTGCAGGTGAAGACGCCGCAGACCATCAACGCGCTCATCGCCGAGAGAGGCGTGGACGGGGTGCTGATCCCGTTCCATGTCGGGGCGGACGATCTGCCGAAGGCCGTTGCGGCGCTGCGCGCCATGCGCAATTGCGGCGGCTTCATCATCACCGTGCCGCACAAGTCGGCGATGGTCGATCTCTGCGACGAGGTCAGCCCGACCGCGCGCCTCATCGGTGCGGTCAACACCGTGCGGCGCGAAGCGGACGGCCGGCTCGTGGGCGAAATGCTCGACGGCACCGGCTTCGTGGAAGGCCTGAAGGCAAACGGCATCGACCCCAAGGGCATGAGCGCCTATCTCGCGGGAGCGGGCGGGGCGGCCAACGCCATCGCCTTCGCGCTCGGGGATGCGGGCATCTCCCGCCTCACCATCGCCAACCGTACCCGTGCGAAGGCGGAAGACCTCGTCCGACGCCTCGCCGTCGCGCATCCGAACCTGCAGGTCGACATCGGCATGTCCGACGCCTCCGGGCATGAACTCGTCGTCAACGGCACCTCGCTCGGCCTGCGGAGCGGCGACCCGCTGCCGCTCGACGCTGCGACGCTGACGCCCGACCAGACCGTGGCCGAGATCATCATGGATCCGGAAGAGACGGCGATCATGGCGGCCGCGCGTGCCAAGGGCTGCCGCGTGCATCCCGGCAAGCCGATGTTGCTGGCGCAGCGCCATCTAATGGCCGACTTCGTAGGCATCCGCTGATGGCTTCCGCCGACCTCGCGGGACGTCGCGCGATCGTGACCGGCGGGTGCTCCGGCATCGGCCTCGCGATCGTGTGCGCCTTTCGCGAGGCCGGCGCGGAGGTCGCGGTCCTCGACCGCGAGCCGACGGAGCTCGCGGGCGTCGAAGTGATCGCCTGCGACGTCGCAGACCCCGAAAGCGTCCGCGCCGGCTTCGACGCTGCGGAGAAGGCCCTCGGCGGCCTCGACGTCGTCGTGGCGAATGCAGGCGTCTCGCAGAACTGCCCGACCTTCGAGCTTGATTTCGCGGCTTGGCGTCGCGTCATGTCCGTCAATCTCGACGGGGTGTTCCTCACGGCGCAGGAAGCCGGCAAGCGCATGTCGAAGACCGGCGGGGGCTCGCTCCTGCTGATGGCCTCGATGTACGGCACCGTCGCCGCGCCCGAACGGCTCGGCTACTGCGTTTCAAAAAGCGGCGTCGTGATGATGGCCAAGGCGTTGGCGATCGAATGGGCCAAGCTCGGCATCCGCGTCAACGCCATAGCCCCCGGCTACGTCCGCACGCCGTTCGTGGACGAACTCGTCGCGCGCGGACGGCTCGACCCGGCCAAGCTCGAAGCCCGCACGCCCATCGGCCGGATGATCGAGACCGACGAAGTCGCCGACGCCGCCCGCTTTCTCGCTTCCGACGCCGCGCGCGCCGTCACCGGTCAGGTGATGGGCGTGGACGGCGGTTGGACCGCTTACGGTTACCTCTGAGGTATCGCCCGTGCCGAAACTCGTTCCGCTTGCACCTTCCGCTCCGTGGGTTGAACTCAAGACCACGCCGGCGGATTGGAAGAAGGCCGATCCCAAGCTGCTCGGCGAGATGCTGGCTCAGCTGCATCTGATCCGCGCGTTCGAGGAAAAGGTGCTCGAATTGGCGGGCGAGGGGCTGGTGCACGGCCCCGCGCATTCCTCCATCGGGCAGGAAGGCGGCGCGGTCGGCTCCATCGTCGGCCTTCGGGCGGGCGATCAGGTCAACGGGTCGCATCGCGGCCACCACCAATTCCTCGCCAAGGCGCTCGCCTATGTCGCGCCGGGCATGACGCCGGTCCAAGAACTTTCCGATCCGACGGAAGAGGTGCTCTACCGCACGCTCGCCGAAATTCTCGGCCTCGAACCCGGCTACGGCCACGGCCGCGGCGGCTCGATGCATCTGCGCTGGGCGGAAGCCGGCGGTCTCGGCACCAACGCCATCGTCGGCGGCGGCGTGCCGCTCGCGGCGGGCGCGGCCATGGCCCATATGCGCGCCGGCACGGGCGACGTCGCGGTCACCTATTTCGGCGACGGGGCGGTGAACATCGGCGCGACGCTCGAGACGATGAACTTGGCCGCGGCTTGGTCGCTGCCGGTGATGTTCTTCATCGAAAACAACGGTTACGCCGTCGCCACGCGCGTGGACGAGGTGACGAAAGAGACGCGCCTGTCGGGCCGCGGCCCCGGCTTCGGCATTCCCGCTTGGAAGGTCGACGGCATGGACCCGCTCGCGGTTCACCTCGCCACGACCCAGGCCGTCGCCTTGATGCGCGCGGGCAAGGGACCGACGGTGATCGAGGCGGACGTCTACCGCTTCTTCCACCAGAACGGCCCGTTCCCCGGCTCCGCCTTCGGCTATCGCGAAAAGGAAGAAGAAGCGGCTTGGAAGGCGCGCGACCCGCTCGACCGCACCGCAAATGAAATGATCGACCGCGGCCTCATCGACCGCGCGCAGGTCGATGCGCTGCGCCAACGTTGTCTCGACGCGATGGCCCGCCACACCGACCGTCTGGTCGAACCCGACGGCAACCGCCGTCGCATCCGCGCCGACATGTGGCCGGACAAAACCTTCGTGGACGTCGGCATCCGGGGCGAATTGCCGAGCCATGCCGGCAAGCGCACCGCGGAAGCCGAGACGCATGGCGGCGCGATGCGGGAGACGAAGTTCGTGGATGCCGTCGCCGACGTGCTGCATCGCCGCTTCGCCGAAGACGACCGGCTCCTGTTGTTCGGCGAGGACGTGCATCGCCTCAAGGGTGGTACCAACGGCGCGACGCGCGGCTTGGCGGCGGCTTATCCCGGCCGCGTCATCGGCACCCCCATCAGCGAGGCGGCGTTCACCGGCGTGGCTTGCGGGCTTGCCATGGACGGGCGTTTCCGGCCGATCATCGAATTCATGTATCCCGACTTCATGTGGGTCGCGGCCGACGCGGTGTTCAACCAGATCGGCAAGGCCCGCCACATGTTCGGCGGCACCACCGACGTCCCGTTGATCCTGCGCACCAAGATCGCGATGGGCACAGGCTATGGCTCGCAGCATTCGCTCGACCCCGCCGGCATCTTCTCCACCTCGCCGGGCTGGCGCATCATCGCGCCGACGACGCCGTTCGATTATGTGGGTCTGATGAACGCCGCTCTGGCGGGCCGGGACCCGGTGCTCGTCATCGAGCATGTCGATCTCTACCAGAGCGACGGCCTGATCCCCGACGATCTCGATTACGTCATCCCGCTCGGCAAGGCGAAGATCGTGCGCCCCGGATCGGCCATGACCGTGCTCAGCTATTCGGCGATGCTTCGTCACGTGGTGGAGGCGGCCGACGCGCTCGGGGCGGATGCCGAGGTCGTCGACCTGCGCACGCTCGACTTCGCGTCGCTCGATTGGGAGACGATCGGCGAGAGCATCCGGCGCACCAACAACGTGCTCATCGCGGAGCAGGGCGTCGAAGGCACCTCCTATGGCGGCCGTCTCGCGGACGAAATCCAGCGCCGCTACATGGATTGGCTCGACCAGCCGGTGCAGCGCGTGCGGGGCCGCACGGCCTCGCCCACCATCTCCAAGGTGCTCGAACGCGCGGCCTTCGCGGGCCGGCCGGAAGCCGCGCGCGGCATCGCCGCCGTCATGGCCGCCAAGGGCATGCCGCTCGATCCCGCGCTCGTGGAGGCGGTATCCTGATGGCGTCCGATCTCGTATCCCGCCTGCGCGATCTCCTCGGCCCGTCCGGCCTCATCACCGATCCGGCCGATCTCGCGGGCTATTCCATCGACTGGCGGAAGCTGTTTCCCGGCACGCCGCTGGCCGTCGTGCGGCCCGCGAACACGGCTGAAGTCGCCGCCGTCGTGGCCTTGTGCCGCGATTCCGGCACGGCTCTCGTGCCGCAGGGCGGCAATACGGGCATGGCGGGGGGCGCGGTGCCGGACAAGAGCGGCACCGAACTCGTGCTGTCGCTGTCGCGCATGAACGCGCTGCGCGAGGTCGATCCCGTCGGCCTGACGCTCGAAGCGGAAGCCGGCGTGGTTCTCAAGGTGGCCCAAGATGCGGCCGCGGCCGTCGGCCGTCTGTTGCCGATCAGCCTTGCGGCGGAAGGCTCCGCCACCGTGGGCGGCGTCATCGCCACCAATGCGGGCGGCGTCAACGTGCTGCGCTACGGCATGGCGCGCTCGCTCGTGCTTGGCCTTGAGGTCGTGCTGCCGGACGGCACGGTGGCCAACGGGCTGCGCCGCTTGCGCAAGGACAATGCGGGCTACGACTGGAAGCAGTTGTTCATCGGCACCGAAGGCACGCTCGGCATCGTCACCGCCGCCGTGTTGCGGATCGTGCCCGCGCCGAAATTCTCGGTCACCGCGCTCCTCTCCGTGCCGAACCCGCAGGCCGCGCTTGATCTGTTGGCCTGCGCGCAGGACGAATTGGGCGACTGCATCTCAGCCTTCGAGCTGATCGCGGGCTCGTCCCTGCAACTCGTCGAGAAGCATTTCGGCCTCAAGCGGCCCATCGCCGACGGGGATTGGTTCGTGCTGATCGAAGCCGCCTCCAGCCTGTCGGGGCTGCGCGAGGCGGCGGAAACCGCGCTCGGCAACGCGCTGGAGCAGGGTTTCGCGCTCGACGGCACGGTCGCCGAATCCGGGCGTCAGGCGGCGGATCTGTGGATGCTGCGCGAGCGCATCACCGAGTCCGAGGCCAAGGAGGGCAAGAGCGTCAAGCACGACGTTTCGGTGCCGATCCCGCTGATCCCGCAATTTTTGGTCGAGGCCGGCGAGGCGCTCGCGGCCAAGGCGCCGGGCACCCGCGTCAACTGCTTCGGCCATCTCGGCGACGGCAACCTGCATTACAACATCCTGATCGACGGGCACGCGCCCGACGACGTCAACCGCATCGTCCACGACGTCGTTCAACGCTTCGGCGGAAGCATTTCGGCCGAGCACGGCATCGGGCAGTACCGCGTCGTCGAACTCGAGCGGCGGCGTTCCGAAGGGGAATTGGCGCTGTCGCGGCGCATCAAGACCGCGCTCGACCCTCAAGACATCATGAACCCCGGAAAGGTCCTCTCCCGGGCCGCCGGACCTCGTTTCGAAGCGCAATGAAAACCGGATCCGACAAGGCCATGGAGACCTTCGATTACGTCATCGTCGGCGGCGGAACGGCCGGCTGCGCGCTCGCCGACCGTCTGACGGAGAACAGCAGGCACACCGTGCTCGTGCTCGAAGCCGGCGGCAAGGACGACGGGTTCTGGATTTCGATCCCGGCCGGGTTCAGCAAGCTGCTGACCGGCGCGCGCTACAATTGGCGCTTCGAGACCGAACCCGAGGACAACACGCTCAACCGCCGCATCGTCGTGCCGCGCGGCAAGGGCCTCGGCGGATCGAGCCTCATCAACGGCATGATCTTCGTGCGCGGACAGAAGCAGGATTTCGACGGCTGGGCGCAGGCGGGCGCGACCGGCTGGAGCTTCGAGGACGTGCTCCCCTATTTCAAGAAGCTGGAGAACTTCGAGGACGGCGCGAGCGACATGCGCGGCGGCGGCGGTCCGCTCAACGTCGAGCGCGTCGCGCTGCGCCCCGAACTTGCGGAAGCCTTCATTGCCGCGGGCGAACAGGCCGGCTTTCCGCGAAATCCCGATTACAACGGCGTCTCGCAAGAGGGCTTCGGCTACTATCAGGTCACGCAGAAAAAGGGGCGACGCTGGAGCGCGGCCGACGCCTATCTGCGACGCGCGGAAGCTCGTCCGAACTTGTCGATCCGCACCGGGGCGCATGTCACGGGACTACGCTTGGAAGGCACGAGGGTCGTCGGCGTCGATTATCGCGTCGGCACGGAACCGCGCAGCGTCGCCGCACGCGCGGAGGTCGTGATGGCCGCAGGCGCGGTGCAGACGCCGCAGATCCTCGAACTGTCCGGCATCGGCGACCCGGCGCATCTGCGCTCCGTGGGAATCGATGTGCGTCATGCCCTGCCGGGCGTCGGCAACAATTACCGCGACCATTTCTGCACGCGCATGAATTGGCGCGTGAAGAAGCCGATCACGCTCAACGAGCAAGCGCGCGGCCTCAGCCTCGCGGCCTCCGTGGCGCAATATTTCGCGACGCGCACGGGTATCCTCACGCTCGGTACGGGGTTGGCGCACGGTTTCGTGAAGACGCGGCCCGAGCTCGAATCGCCGGACGTGCAGTTCTTCTTCATGCATGCGAGCTACGCCAACGCGGCCGACCGGAGCCTCGACAAGGAGCCCGGCATGACCATCGGCGTCGCGCAGCTGCGGCCCGATTCCGTCGGAAGCATCCACGTCAAATCGGCGGACCCCTATGCTTCTCCCGCCATCCGGCCCAATTTTCTCGCGGCCCGCAGCGATGCCGAAACCTTGATCGAAGGCATGAAGGTCGCACGCCGCGTCGTGGCGCAACCCGCCATGGACCCTTATCGCGCTTTCGAGATGAGCCCAGGCCCGAACGTGAACACGGACGCGGAATGGCTCGAATTCGCGCGCAGCAACGGACAGACGATCTATCACCCGATCGGCACGTGCAGCATGGGCATCGGCCCGAATGCCGTCGTCGACCCGAGCCTCAAGCCCTATGGGCTGCAAGGCCTCCGCATCGTCGACGCGTCCGTGATGCCGCTGATGGTGTCGGCGAACACCGAAGCCGCAGTCCTTATGATCGCCGAAAAGGGCGCAGACCTGATCCTGCGCGACGCGGCCGTTTGACGGCTGCGTTCATCAGAATTCATACTGTATACAATCACAACTTATAATTCCTCCGCTGGTATTCGGTCTTGCGCCTCCGCCCGACCCGGCAATACGCTTCGAGCCGAAGCAAGAAAAAGCTGCGGGCATCGACCTGCGGCATCGGAGGAAATGATGGCCGAAAACGACATGACGTCGAAGGAGGGCGCACGGACGCCCGGCGCACTGCGCGCCGAGCCCGGTCGCTACGTTTATGAACTCGCAAAGATCGATCCGATCTTGGGCGGCCCGGCCTATTCGACGGCCGAAGGCGTATGCGTCGAAGGCGATCGCATGATGATCGCTCTGATGCGCATGGCGAAGGGAACGGGCGCGGTGGCGCATTCGCACCCGAACGAGCAGTGGATCTACATCATGCAGGGCGTGTTCCACGCCACGGTCGGAGGCGTGAAGCACTCCGTCCCCGCAGGGTCGGTGATCTACATCCCTTCGAACACAATTCACGAAGGGCGGGCGGGCGAAGATCAGGATGTTCTGTTCTTCACCTGCAAGGACACCTCGCACAGTCTTCACGGAATCAAGGCGGCCTGATCAGGCCGCCTTTTTCTTTTCACGCCCGAAAACCATCGGAGGAAGTGCCATGCGCAAATTGTTGCTGACTGCGGCCGCCGTCGTGATGTCCGTCGCCGCGCCCTTGTCGTCCCATGCTCAGAACGAACCTTATCCCTCGCGTCAGGTGAAGCTCGTCGTGCCGTACGCCCCGGGCGGCGCCACCGACATCGTGGCGCGCGTCATCGCGGAGCGCATGCGCACCAGCCTCGGCCAGACGGTCGTGGTCGAGAACAAGACGGGCGCGTTCGGCATCCTGGCGATGGAGGAAATCCTCAAGGGCAAGCCCGACGGGCACACGTTGATGGTCGGCAACGTGTCGACCAACGCGATCACGCCGCTCGTCTACAAGGACAAGATGAAGTTCGACTATGAAAAGTCGATCACCGCCGTGGCGCGCCTCGCGACCATCCCGGCCTTCCTCGGGGCGACGACGGCCGGCGACTTCAAGCCGAAGACGCTCGCCGAGCTGATCGAATACGGCAAGAAGAACCCCGGCAAGGTCCGTTACACTTCCGCCGGCATCGGCAGCTATCCGCATTACGACGCGGTGATCTTCGCCAAGCGCGCCGGCTTCGATTCCGTCCACGTTCCGGCCCGTACGGGCGCCGCGGGCATGGTCGGCGACCTCACCAACGGCGACGTCCATTGGGCCTTCATCAACGTGGCCAGCTCTGCCGGTCTCGTCCGCGGCGGGCAGATTCAGCCGCTGGCGGTCATCACCGACAAGCGCATGCCCGAATTCCCCGATGTCCCCACCATGGCCGAACTCGGCTTTCCCGGCGTCGGCACCTTCAACTGGCAGGGCCTGTTCGCGCCGGCGGGCACGCCGCAGGACGTGCTCGTCAAGATCAACAAGGCCGTGAACGAGGCGCTCGCCTCCGACGAAGTGAAGGCCGCCATCGCGAAGTCCTCCGGCACGATCGTGCCCACCAACTCTCCCGCAGAGGCTCAGGCGTGGGCCAAGCAGGAGATGGACGTGTGGAAGAAGATCGTGGCCGAGGCCAACATCACCGTCGAGTGATCGAAATCCCTCCTCCGCGTCGCGGGGGAGGGTCTGCCTGCTGCAAATGAAGTCGACGATCCCTCCGTCACGGGAGGGACGATCAAGCCGAGCCGACAACGGCCCGGCAAAGGGAGAAGAGCCTTGGGTGCGCCGATGAAAAGTGAAGTGATGAGCCGCGATCAATACGGAATCGTGGTCGAGAAGGACGTCTCGATCCCCATGCGGGACGGGAGCACCCTCAAGGCGGACATTTTCCGACCCGACGTACCCGGCAACTACCCCGTCATCATGAATCTCGGCCCGTACCAGAAGGACAAGGTCTGGGTTCCGCCGGAGGATCTCGAGGAAAAGCCCAATCCCATGATGAATTGGGAGACGGTGAACCCGGAATGGTGGGTGCCGAAGGGCTACATCGCCATCCGCGTCGACGCGCGCGGCACCGGCCGTTCGCCCGGAGCGTTCGAGGCCTTCTCCTATGCGGAGTCGCTCGATTTCGCCGACTCCATCGAATGGGCGGCGGAACAGCCTTGGAGCAACGGCAAGGTCGGCCTGCTCGGCATTTCCTATTTCGCCATCAACCAGTGGTTCGTCGCCAATCATCAGCCCAAGGGGCTGGCGGCCATCGTGCCGTGGGAAGGCTTCGCCGACATCTACCGCGACGCGCTGTTCCACGGCGGCATCCTCAACCAGTTCATGACCAACTGGTACGTCACGCATCTGTGCCACCATCTGCTCGGGCGCGCCTATGCGGGCAATCCCGACACGTTCGAGACGCATCAGCTCTGGAAATGGGTGCGCAACAATCTCGACAACGGCACGCAGCGCGGCGAGCAGGCGCAATGGGACAAGATCACCGTCCCGCTGTTCTCGGCCGGCAACTGGTCCGGCATGGGCCTGCACATGCGCGGCAATACCGAAGGCTTCATGCGCGCCGCATCGAAGCACAAGAAGCTGCGCATGCATTCCGGCAATCACGTGCATCCGTTCTACACCGAGGACGGCCGGCACGATCAGCTGCGCTTCCTCGACTACTGGCTCAAGGGCCTCGACAACGGCGTGATGGACGAGCCGCCGGTCCGGCTCTGGGTGCGTCACGGCGGCGGCGGCAACGGCGCCTGGCGCCATGAGAACGAATGGCCGATCGCGCGCACGCAGTGGACCAAGTTCCACTTCGATCTGTCGCCGCCCGGCGAAGGCATGGCCAAGAACGCCGGTCGTCTGGTGCGCGAAAGCAATCCCGCCAAGCCCGATGCCCGCACCTATTTCGCCAGCGGCTCGGGCAAGGCCGGTTCGGCTTCGGCGTCCTCCACCTTCCTCGCGGCGGGCGCGATGGCGGCGGGCATGGGCATCACGCTCGAGACGCCCCCGCTCGAACAGGACACCGAGGTCACGGGCCCCTTGATGGCGCAGGTCTGGGTCGAAAGCTCGACCGAGGACATGGACATCTTCCTCACGCTCCGCAACATCGACGCGGACGGCAACGACGTGTGGGAAGTCGGCCAGCAGGGCCAGCAGGTTCCGGTGGCGAAGGGCTGGTTGCGCGCCTCGCATCGCGAACTCGACCCCGAACTGACCTTGCCCTATCGTCCCTATCACAAGCACAAGCGCCGGCTTCAGCTTAAGCCCGGCGAGGTCGTCCCGGTGCAGATCGAAATCTGGCCGACCAGCATGCTGTTCAAGAAGGGCCACAAGATCCGGCTCGACGTGCAACCTCGCGACGGCGTCGGCAGCGTGCACTACACGCATTATCATGCCGACTACAATTCCGGCACGAACACGATCCATGCGGGCGGCGAGCGGGAGTCCTACCTGCTTCTGCCGATCATCCCGCCGAAGAAGTGAGGCTGCGATGGCCGCGACTTCCTCGCCGAACCGCGCTCTCCGCATTCTGATGCGGAAAGACGTGCTCTCCGGGCTCGTCTTCGCGGGGATCGCGATCCTCGCACTCTGGTTGGGGCAGAATTTCCGGATCGGCACGGCGGTGCGGATGGGCACGGGATACGTCCCGCGCCTCGTCGCCTATGCCCTGTTGGGCCTCGGCCTCCTGACCTTGGTCAAGGGGCTGATCACGCCCGAGGAGGACGACCCCGACGCCGCGCCGATCGCCTGGCGCGCGCTCGTCGCCATCACCGGCTCGATTCTGGCCTTCGGCTTCGCCCTCGAACGGCTCGGCCTGGTGGTGACGATCCTCATCGTCGTCGGCATCGGCAGCATCGCCGTTCCGGGACAATCTCCGTGGCGCGTTCTTGCGGCGGGCGTCGTGCTCGCCGTCACGAGCGTGCTCGTTTTCGTCTACGGGCTGTCCCTGACGATGCCCGTCTGGCCGGTGCTCTGATGGATTTCCTGTCCAACCTCGCATTGGGTTTCGAGGTCGCGCTGACCCCGATCAACCTGCTGTTCGCGCTCGTCGGATGCTTGGTCGGCACCTTGATCGGCGTGTTGCCCGGCATCGGCCCGGTCGCCACCGTGGCGATGCTGCTGCCGCTCACCTTCCAACTCGAGCCCGTGTCCGGCCTCATCATGCTCGCCGGCATCTTTTACGGCGCGCAATACGGCGGTTCCACCACGGCGATCCTCGTCAATCTGCCCGGCGAAAGCTCGTCCGTCGTCACCTGTCTCGACGGCTACCAGATGGCCCGCAAGGGCAGGGCGGGTGCGGCGCTCGCCATCGCGGCGCTCGGGTCGTTCTTCGCCGGCACGGTCTCGACCGCGCTGATCGCGCTGGCCGCTCCCCCGCTCGCGAAGCTCGGCCAGTCCTTCGGCGCGCCGGAGTATTTCTCGCTGATGCTGTTCGGCCTCATCGCCGCGGTCGCGCTGGCCAGCGGCTCGGTGCCGAAGGCCATCGCCATGATCTTCCTCGGCCTGCTTCTCGGCTTGGTCGGGACCGACGCGAATACCGGCTCCGAACGCTACACCTTCGGCGTCGCGGCGCTTTCGGACGGCATCGGCTTCGTGCCGCTCGCCATCGGTCTGTTCGGCATCGGCGAGATCATCGCCAATCTGGCCAAGGGCGAAGAGTCTCGATCCGTCCTGAACCAGCCGATCGACAAGCTCTGGCCGAATAAGCAGGAGTTCCGACGCTCGGTTCCGGCCGTGCTGCGCGGCACGGCGCTGGGTTCCGTTCTCGGCGTTCTGCCCGGCGGCGGCGCGATCCTGAGTTCGTTCGCCAGCTACATGGTCGAGAAGAAGATTTCCAAGAACCCCGGGGAGTTCGGACATGGCGCCGTCGAAGGCGTCGCCGGTCCCGAGGCGGCCAACAATGCGGGCGCGCAGACCTCGTTCATTCCCACCCTCACGCTCGGCATCCCCGGCAATGCCGTGATGGCGCTGATGATCGGCGCGATGACCATCCACGGCATCCAGCCGGGCCCGTTGGTGATGGTCGAGAAGCCCGATCTGTTCTGGGGCCTCGTCGTCAGCATGTGGATCGGCAACCTCATGCTGCTCGTCATCAACCTGCCGTTGATCGGCATGTGGGTGAAGCTGCTGCAGGTTCCCTACCGCTATCTCTATCTGGCGGTGCTCGTGTTCTGCGGCATCGGGGTCTACGCCGTCGGCAACTCCGCCTTCGACGTGCTGCTCGCCGCAATGTTCGGCGCCGTCGGCTACATGTTCATCCGCCTCAACTGCGAGGCCGCGCCGTTGCTGCTCGGCTTCATCCTCGGGCCGTTGATGGAAGAAAACCTGCGCCGTGCGATGCTGATCGGCAGCGGGGATCCGATGATCTTCGTCAATCGTCCGATCAGCCTCGGTCTGTTGATCGCCACGGTTCTGCTGATCGGCGTTCTCCTGCTTCCGGCCGCCCGGCGCGGTCGCGAAGAAGCCTTCCAAGAAGAATGATAGTCCCGAACCCCGAGGAGCATCCGACATGAACGACGTGTCCGAACCGAAGGGCGCGGTTCTCCGCCCCGACGAAATCCGTCCCGCCGACCGCGGCGGCGGCGCCAAGACCATTCCGCTGGTTCATCCCGGCTTGGGCGCGAAGAGCCTGATCAACGGCATCACCATTTTCGCCCCCGGGGCCGCCATCGCTTTCCACACGCATAATTGCGAGGAAAGCGTGATGGTCCTCGAAGGCGACGCCGTCGCGGTGTTGGACGGCGTCGAGCACCGTCTCAAGGCCGGCGACACGACATGGATTCCGGCGAATGTTCCGCATCGTTTCGTCAACGCCTCGCAGACGAACGAGATGCGCATTTTCTGGACCTATGCCGACGTGGCCGCGACGCGCACGCTGGTGGAGACGGGCGAAACCCGTTTCGTCGCCGCCGAGCATGCCAAACGCGTCTGATCCGGGTTGGACCGCCGAGCTTTGAAGGATTTGGAATGACCTCCGCCACCCTTGCGGCCTCCGTGTCGAACCGCGTGCGCGGCGACGCCGTCCGCACCTTGATCCGCGATGCCTTCCTGCAGGTCGGCATGCCCGAGGCGGACGCAGTGAAATGCGCGCGGCTGATGACGGAAGCCGATCTGTCGGGCGCGGATGCGCACGGCGTGTTCCGCCTCCCGCAATATGTCCGCCGCATCCGGCAGGGCGGCATGAACGCCCGCGCGGACATCCGCGTCGAGAAGACCGCGCCCGCCACCGCCTTGGTGCATGGCGACAACGGCATGGGACATCTCGTGATGTCGCGCGCGGCCGAAACCGCCGTGGAACTGGCGCGCGAAACCGGCGTCGCTTGGGTCGGCGCGCACCGTTCCAACCACGCCGGACCCGCTGCGCTCTACGCCGCGATGGCGGTAGAACGCGGCATGGTGGGCATCTACTCCGCCGTCGCCAGCGCCAATCATATGGCGGTCTGGGGCGGCGTGGAATCGCTGTTGGGCACCAATCCCATCGCGGTCGGCATTCCGGCGGGCGAGGAACCGCCGATCGTGCTCGACATCGCGACGACCGTGGTCTCCTACGGCACCGTCAAGAACCATGCCCTGCAGGGCAAGGACCTCCAGCCCGGCTGGATGGTGAACAAGGCCGACGGCTCGCCCTTGACGGATTCGAGCCGCACGAACGAAGGCATCCTGCTGCCCATCGGCGGCTACAAGGGCAGCGGCCTCGCGCTCGTGCTCGGCCTGCTGGCCGGCACCATGAACGGCGCCGCCTTCGGTCGCGACGTGGTCGACTTCAACGCCGATGCGACGAGCGAGACCAATACCGGGCACTTCATCATCGCCGTAGACCCGTCGCGCTTCACGCCGCTCGACGCCTTCAAGGCCGAAGTGGACCGTCACGTGCGCGACATGCGTGATTCCAAGCCGATGGCCGGCGTCGACAAGATTCGCATGCCCGGCGACCAACGCTTCGCGCGCATCGCGGAGCGCTCCGCCGAAGGCATTCCGCTCTCTGCAGAACTCATCAAGAAACTCGACGCGCTCGCGGCCGATCTCGGCATCGCGCGGCTCGAACGCTGAAAAAGGACCTCGTCTATGATCATGGAAATCGCGCAAATCGACGTGAAGCCCGGCTCGGAAGCCGACTTCGAAGCCGCCGTGCAAAAGGCGGTGCCGCTGTTCAAGGCTTCGGACGGCTGCATCGCCATGGAGCTTCAGCGCTCCATCGAGAAGCCGCAGCGCTACCGCCTGATGGTCCAGTGGAACACGCTCGAAGACCACACCGTCAAATTCCGCGGCTCGGACGCCTTCCAACAATGGCGCGCCCTCGTCGGCCCCCATTTCGCCTCCCCGCCCGAGGTCGAGCACACTCAACAGGCGGTGCAGGGTTTCTGACCCCTTCGTCATCGCGGAGCGAAGCGACCCGGCGATCCAAAGGCCGCCCGGCTTCAAGGCCGCCCGCTTGCAGGCGGAACGACCGCCCCCAAATGAAAAAAACCCGGTCCGCGAGGACCGGGTTTTTTAATTGGCCGAGAGACGGTGCTCAGAGCTTCAGAAGCCGCACCGCCTCGCCGCTGAGGATGGTCTCGCGGTTCGCGTCGCTGGTGGACAGCTGCTTCACCTTCTCCACGCAATCGAGATTTCCCATGTCGAACGGGTAGTCCGATCCGAGCAGCACGTGATCCGCGCCGAACGTGTCGACCACGTAGCGCAGCGCCGGCTCGAAATGCAGGATCGTGTCGAAATAAAACCGGCGGATCGAGTCCTCCGGCTTCGTGGTCAGGCTCACCTTGCCTTCGGGGCGCACGTCGAAGCCGTGGTTCATGCGGCCGGTCTGGAACGGCAGGAAGCCGCCGCCGTGCGACAGGCAGATCTTGAGGTTCGGATGCCGTTCGAGCACGCCGCCGAACACAAGCGACGAGGCCGCGATGGTGGTTTCCAGCGGATTGCCGATCAGGTTCTTGAAATAAAAGTTCTTCAGGCGGTCGCCGCCCAGCACCTTCTGCGGGTGGATCAGGATGAAGGCGCCGAGTTCTTCGGCCGTCGCCCAAAGCGGCTCGAACGACGGATCGTCGAGGTTCTTGCCTTCGATATGCGAGCCGATCTGCGCGCCTTTGAGGCCCAACTGCGTCATCGCCCGCCGCAGTTCGGCCGCCGCAGCCTGGGGGTCCTGCATGGGCAGGGTGGCGATGGCGGTGAACTTGTCCGGGTATTTCTTGACGAGCGCGGCCAGCTCCTCGTTCTGCACGGCCGCGAGCGCGCCCGTCAGCTTGGCGTCCAGATCATAGAGGAACGTCTGCGGGCAGACGGAAAGCACCTGCATGTCGACACCGCCCTCCTGCATATGCCGGAAGCGGACGTCCAGATCCCACCCGCCGCGGGGGAACGGGCGCTGCACGATATGTCCGACCTGCAGCACGCCGCCTTCCGCATCCACTTCGCTCAGCGTCGGCCCGATCTCGGGCGCGACCTGACGCATCCGCTGCATCATCTGTTCGGTCAGGATATGGGCGTGCACGTCGATGGTACGCATGGGGGTCGCAGGTCCTTGGGGTTGGGAACGTTTTCTGGCGAGCGGAAGGCTCGGACGAGCCGGAATGATCGGTCGTTCCGCGCCGGCGGGGAACGACGGCACGAACGGGATTACGACGCGGACGCCCGTCTTTTCCTCCCGAGCGACTTGCTTCGTGAACGACAAGACGTCCTAAGACGTATTTGACGCTAGGTGTCGCGGACGGCCCATGTCAAGCTGCCCTGCAATGAAGCCTCGCTCCTAGTAGCCGCGCAGGAAGGCCCAACGTTGTCGGACGTCGAGATCGAGCTGCCGCCCTTGCATTCGACGCCGAGCACGCCCTTGTGGCTGCAGGTGAAGCACGCGCTACGCGACCTCATCACGTTTCGCCTGCGCTCGGGCGACCGCATCCCCTCCGAGACCGAGATCGGGCGCATCTACGACGTGTCGCGCGTCACCGTGCGGCAAGCGGTCTCCTCGCTCGTCGACGAGGGCATGCTGCAGAAGCAGCAGGGCAGGGGAACCTTCGTGCTGGCGCAGCGGCTGGCCGAGCCCTTGACGGATCCCGTTCACTTCTTGTCGTCCGGCTTCGACGCAGTCGATCCCGAGCACATCCGCGTCTTCAGCGCCGAGACGGTCGACGCTCCGGATTGGATCACCGCCAAACTCGGGCTGCGGCCCGGCGAGGACGTCCACAAGATCCGCAAGCTGCTGGAGTTCGACGACGAGCCCGCAGCGTTCCGCACCAGTTTCATCCCGGTCCGCGTCGCTCCCGATCTGCTCGCGATGGACCTCTCCCGACCGCTGCATGCCCTCGTCGCCGGCGTTCATGCCGCCGAGCCGTCCGAGGCCTACGAGTCGATCGAATTCATCGTGGCGGACGGCTTCCGCGCCGACATGCTGAAGGTCCGGGTCTCGCATCCCCTGATCCTCGTCGAGCGCCTCGTCTATGGCGGCTCGGGCGAGGCTCTCGAATGCTCGCGGGCCTACTACCGGGCCGATCGTTTTCGCTTCCAGCATCGTCTCAAACGCGGCGCGTGATGCATCAAATTCGATGATACGTGAAATCGTGGAATATAATTTTAGACGGGCGGGGGGCGCGGGTAGCGTTTTCAAAACAGAAGACTACGGGATGGAAAAATGGACAGGATCGACGTAGCCGTCATCGGCACCGGATGGTGCGGCGGCATTCGCGCGGAGACGCTCGCAGTCAACCCGATGCTGAGGCTCCACATCGCGGAAATCAGGCCGGAAAGGCTTAAGGAAGTCGCGGAAAAGACCAATGCCGCCACGGCCACGGCGGACTACCGCGACATCCTCGCCAACCCCGCCATCCGCGCGGTCTATGTCTGCACCACGCCCGAGACGACGCATTATCCCATCGCCAAGGCCTGCCTCGAATCCGGCAAGAGCGTGCTGCTCGAAAAGCCCATCGCCATCTCGCTGGACGAGGCCGACGAACTCGCCGCGCTGGCGCGCCGCAAGGGTCTCAAATTCACCATCGGCTACTCGCAGCGGTTCAACGGCAAATACGCCTATGCGCGCAAGAAGCTGCAGGACGGCACGCTCGGCACGCCGATCAGCTGCATGGTCTCGCGCCACATCACGCGCGGCCTCGGCGACAAGATCGCGGGTCGCGGCCGCCTCTCGCCGGCGGCGATGGAGTCGACCCACGACCTCGACTTCCTGCTATGGTGCCTCGAGCCCGCGAAGCCCGTGCGCGTCTACAGTCAGGGCGTGCGCGGCATCATGTATCCCAAGAACGGCGCGTTCGATCAGCAGTGGATCACGGTCACGCTCGACAGCGGCGTGGTCATCGTGGTCGGCGGCGGTTGGATCCTGCCCAAGGGCTACCCGAATTTCTCCGCCACCTGGATCGAGATCGTCGGCACCGAAGGCGCGCTGATGATCGACGACACCCATCGCGACATCTGGCTCAACACGGTCGACGGCGGCTCCGTCTTCCCGCTCTCGACGATGCCGGGCGAGCAGGTCGAGCACACCTATTCCGGCGGCATGGGTCCCGAGACCATGCACTTCCTCGATTGCGTCGTGAACGACCGGCCCGTGCTCGTCACGCCCGAAAGCGCGCGCAAGACGATGGAGCTCTACCTCGCCGCCGACCTCTCCGCCGAGATCGACGAGCCCGTCGACCTGCCCCTGTCCAACGCCCACGCGGCCCGCATTGCGGAGATGACCCGCCAATGACCCGCGTCAAGGAACGTAAGGATATCGGACTCGCCATCATCGGCGCCGGCCGCGTCGGCCTGTTTCGTGGCGGCACCGCCTCGCTGCACCCCTCGGTGGGCTGGATCGGCATCGCCGAGACGAGCCACAATCGCGGCGCCTTCGTCGCCGAGAAGATCGGCGCGGACTTCGTGACGGCGGACTACAAGGAGCTGCTCGCGCGGCCCGAGGTCAACGCCGTCATCGTCTGCACCGACGAGCATCTGCACGTCGAACCGATCCTCGAAGCCATCAAATACGGCTACCCGATCCTCATCGAAAAGCCGCTCGCCACGACGCTCGACGACAGCCGGCGCGTGATGGACGCGATCGAGAAGTCGGGCGTCGACGCGGTGGTCGGCTACACCCAGCGCTTCCGGCGCAAATGGATCAGCGGCAAGGAGAAGGTTGCGACGGGCGCGCTCGGCGACGTCACCCTCGTCTCGTCCCGCGCCTTCATGAACCGCTTGGTCGCCATCGACAACTACAAGCGCACCAACGATCCCAAGACCATCTCGCCGATGGTGATTTCCGGCACGCACGCGCTGGACGTCACGATGTGGTATCTGGAAAAGAAGAACCCGGTCGAAGTCTTCGCGCGTTCGATCGACAAGGTTCTCGGGCCGCTCTACGACGGCATCGACGCCACCGCCGGCATGATCATGTTCGACGACGGCACCATTCTGCACCTCAACATTTCATGGGCTCTGCCCGTGAACTGGCCGGGTGCGGTCTACAGCCTCGAAGTCGGCATCGTCGGCACCACGGGCGTGCTCACCATCGACGACACGCATCGCGACATGGTCATGGCCGTCGCGCAGGCGACGAACGAGGGCTACGCGCCCGACCGGACCCGCCTCGTCGACTTCCTCGGCAGCTATCCCCCCGGCGACCTCGCCTTCGGCGAATTGCACGGGCCGATGGCGGAAGAGACCAACGCCTTCATCAACCGCTGCGCCACCGGCATTCCCAACCATGCCGCCACGGCCGCGGAGGCTCACAACCGTCTGATGCTGACCAAGGCCCTCGATCTCTCGGCCAAGCTCGGCACCACGGTGAAGCTGCCGCTGGAAGCGGAAGAGGAGAGACGACTTCTGGGGTGATGCGTTTCTCATAACCTGAACACCCAAGACGGGCGCCAAGTCCGCGGGATCAACGGAGGAAGCAATGACGATCGATCGCCGACATTTTCTCGGGATGATGGCGGCCGGCATGGCCGCCGGTCCCGCCTTCGCGCAAACGGCCGCAACCAACTGGCCTACCCAGCCGATCCGCATGATCGTGCCCTTCGCGCCGGGCGGCGCGTCGGACTTTGCGGCCCGCCTGCTTCAGCCCGGCATGTCCGAATTCCTGAAGCAGAACATCGTGGTCGAAAACCGCGCCGGGGCTGCGGGCAATGTGGGCATGGATGCCGCCGCCCGCGCCGCACCGGACGGCTACACGATCTTCCTCGGCAATGTCGGCACGATTTCGATCAACCCGTCCTTGTTCAAGGAACTCACCGTGAAGCCGGAGCGGGATTTCGCACCGGTCTCTTTGGTGGCCTCCACGCCCGGTCTGTTCATCGCCCATCCGAGCTTCCCCGCGAACACGGTCAAGGAATTGATCGAATACGTGAAGAAGCAGCCCAAGGGCGCGATCAACTTCGCCTCGCCGGGCTCCGGCAGTCTCAACCGTCTCGAGATGGAGCTCTTCCAGAAGGAAGCGGGCCTCGAGATGACCCACATCCCCTACAAGGGCGGTGCGGGCCCCGCGGTGACGGACGTGCTGGCCGGCCACGTGCCGATCATGTTCGTCACGATTTCTTCCGCCATTCAGCAAGTCCGGTCCGGTCGTCTGAAGGCGCTCGGCATCTCCACCAAGGAGCGGTCGCCGCAATTGCCCGACGTCCCCACCATGGCGGAGCAAGGCTTCAACGAGAAGGGCAGCAGCTCCTGGCAGGGCGTCCTCGTCCCGGCCAAGACGCCGCGTCCCATCATCGACAAGCTGCACGCCGCCATCCAGCACGCGATGAGCGACGCCACCGTCCGCAAGCGGATGGAAGAGGGCGCGGTCTACCCGGTCACCAGCCCGACGCCGGAAGCCTTCGGCGCGTTCCTCAAGGAGGAAAGCGACCGCTGGGCCGAGGTCATTCGGCTGACCGGGGCTCAACCGGACTGACGCGGCCGCCAAAACCGAGGGGGATCGGCGATGAAGGTGAAACTGACGGCCAATGCCGCCTCGGGTCTTTTCTTCGCCGGCTTGGGCGCTTTTGCGCTCTGGTACGGCTGGAACTATCCCATGGGTACGCCCGCACGCATCGGTGCGGGCTACTTCCCCAAGCTGATCAGCAGTCTCCTGATCGTCGTCGGCCTCATCGTGCTCCTGCGCGACTGGTGGGGCGAGCGTGAAGCCCCCGTCGAGGGCAGCGCGCGGCCGATGATCGCCGTGCTGTCGGGAGTCTTCGGTTTCGCGCTTCTTCTCGAGACGGCGGGCTTCATCGCCGCGACCGCCTGGCTGGTCGTCGCGGCCCGTCTGGCGGGCGAGGACTTCGCCTGGAAGGAAGTCTTGGCGCTCGCGGTCGTGATGATCGTCGGGATCGGGGCAATCTTCTGGTACGCGCTGTCCCTCCCGTTCCACCTGCTGCCGTACTGGATCTAAGTCATGGACGTCATTCTCGGCGGCATCGGGTTCGGGCTGGAAGTCGCCCTGACGCCGAACAATCTGCTCTACTGCTTCGTCGGTACGCTGCTCGGCACCGTCATCGGCGTGTTGCCGGGGCTCGGCCCGGTCGCCACCATCTCCGTTTTGCTGCCCCTGACCTTCTCGCTGCCGCCACAGGCCGCGATGATCATGCTCGCCGGCATCTATTACGGCGCGCAATACGGCGGTTCGACAACGGCCATCCTGATCAACCTGCCCGGCGAATCCTCGTCCGTCGTCACGGCGCTGGACGGGTATCAGATGGCGCGCAAGGGCAAGGCGGGCATGGCGCTCGCCACCGCGGGTCTCTCGTCCTTCCTGGCCGGCACCGTCGCCACCATCATCATCGCGGTCGCGGCCCCGCCGCTTGCGGAAGTGGCGCTGAAATTCGGCCCGGCGGATTATTTCTCGCTGATGATCTTCGGTCTCGTTACCGCCGTCGTGCTCGCCAACGGCTCGGTCGTGAAGGCCATCGGCATGATCTTGGTCGGCGTGCTGCTCGGCTGCATCGGCATCGACGTCAATTCCAGCCTGCCGCGCTACACCTTCGGCATTCCGGAATTCGGCGACGGCATCGACTTCGCGGTCATTGCGATGGGTATTTTCGGCATCGGCGAAACCCTCGCCAACCTCTCGCGCAAAGCGGAAGATCGCGGATATGTCAGCGACTACAGCAAGCTGATGCCGAGCTGGGCGGACCTGAAGGCCATGCTGCCCCCCGCGCTGCGCGGCACCGCGCTCGGTTCGGTTCTCGGAATTCTGCCCGGCGGCGGCCCGGTGCTCGCCGCCTTCTCCTCCTATTCGCTGGAAAAGAAGATCTCGCGCACGCCCGAGCGCTTCGGCCACGGCGCCATCGAGGGCGTCGCCGCGCCCGAAGCCGCCAACAACGCCGCCGCGCAGACGTCCTTCATTCCCTTGCTGACGCTCGGCTTCCCTTCGAGCGCGGTCATGGCTCTGATGGTCGGCGCGTTGATGATGCAGGGCATCCATCCCGGTCCGGAACTGCTCACCAAGAACCCCGAGCTGTTCTGGGGGCTCATCGCCTCGATGTGGGTCGGCAATCTGATGCTGATCGTCCTCAATCTTCCCATGGTCGGGATCTGGGCGAAGCTGCTGACCGTCCCCTATCGCCTGCTGTATCCGGCGATCCTCGTGGTCACCTGCATCGGGGTCTACAGCATCAACAAGAACGGCTTGGACGTGGTGATCGCCGGGGTTTTCGGATTGATCGGCTTCTTCTTCTACCGATTCCGCTGCGAACCCGCGCCATTGTTGCTGGGTTTCATTTTGGGCCCGATGATCGAAGAAAATCTGCGCCGCACTTTGTTGATCACCAAGGGCGACTATTCGGTCTTCCTCAGCAGGCCGATCAGCCTTACGTTCTTGATCCTGACAGTGGGCCTTCTCATCGTGACGTTCATGCCGAGCATCCGTACGGTGCGCGAAAAGGCCTTCCAAGAATGATCCACCCCAACCCCCGGCGGCGCCTCGGCGTCGCCGTCCGGCTCACCCGCCCATAAGAACGATCCGCAAGGCCGCATCGGCCGCAATGCGGATGCCTGCCGCATAGTTCGGAGAAGAATGAAGATGAGTGCCAATCCCGTCGAAGCCAAAAACATGCGGCTCCTGTCCCAAAACACGCTGAACGGTCAGGGCGGCCTCGGCGAAGGCATGGCCATGCAGCGCATGGCGGACGGCCGCCGTATCCTGTGGCTCGCGCATGAGGGGCCGCCGACCAACTTCTCCACCGTCGACGTCACCGATCCCAAGAACACCAAGCTGATCGGCCGCCGCAACCTGCCGCACAACAAGGTGCGCTCGAACTCGCTCGAGATCGTCGGCAACGTCATGGCGGTCGCCTATCAGGTCTACGAACTCGGCGTGCAGCCGGCGGGCGTCGAGCTGTTCGACATCTCCGTGCCGGAAGACCCCAAGCCCATCGGCTTCTTCGATTGCTCCGGCCCGCATTCGCGCGGCGTGCATCAGGTGTGGTTCGCGGACGGCGAATACGTCCACTTCTCCGGCGGCGGTCAGGGCATCGTGCCGCGCGACCCGCTGGACGACCAGATCTACCGCATCATCGACGTGCGCAATCCCGGCAACATCAAGGAAGTCGGTCGCTGGTGGCCGAACGGCATCCTCGAAGGCGACAGCGCTCCGCCGCCGGAGCGCGCGCCGATGAATGCCGGTCACCGCGCCCACAACACCAACGTCTATCCGCAGCGGCCGGACCGCGCCTATGTCGGCTTCATCGACTCCGGCACGTTCATCCTCGACATCTCGGACAAGGGCAGCCCCAAGGTCGTCTCGTCCTGGAACCCCCATCCGCCGTTCCCCGGCTTCACCCACTCGGTGCTTCCGCTCTTCAGCCGCGACTTGCTCGTGGTCGCCGACGAATGCGTGCAGGATCTCGGCAAGGACTATCCGAAGCTCATCTGGATGGTCGACGCGCGCCGCGAGGACAAGCTCGTGCCGATCGGCACCTTCCCGATGCCGTCCTTCGACGAATACGGCCGCAAGGGCGGGCGTTTCGGCGCGCACAATCTGCATGAGAACTACCCGAGCGAGTTGTCCTTCAAGTCCGACACGTTGATCTTCGGCACCTTCTTCAATGCCGGCATCCGCGTCTTCGACACGACCAATCCGCTGCAGGTGCAGGAAGTCGCGGCCTATGTGCCCGAGGCTCCCGAAGGTTCGCGTGCGGGCACGATCCAGATCAACGACGTCTTCGTCGACGACCGCGGCATCGTCT
Source organism: Hyphomicrobiales bacterium (assembly GCA_027489535.1). Lineage (GTDB taxonomy): Bacteria > Pseudomonadota > Alphaproteobacteria > Rhizobiales > Beijerinckiaceae > JAIXZO01. The sequence goes on along the minus strand of JAIXZO010000022.1, from coordinate 185,054 downwards.
TCGCCGTCGACCGCTTCACCGGCGGCCTCTACTGCCTCGAACTGGACATCTGAGGATCATCCGAAAACCGCCTGGCGAGGGGGAGGCCCTGCGTCCCCCTCGCCATGAGCCGTCATTGCGAGCGAAAGCGAAGCAATCCAGCTGATGGTAGCCGTCGTCCGGCGCGGCCCGCTGCTCCGCGCCTGCGAGGCACCCTCTGGATTGCCGCGGCACTGCCCTCCTGGCAATGACGGCCAAGGTCGAGGACCACCCGTCGTGTCATCCCGGCCGAAGCGCCGGGACCCGGACTTGTTCCACGACGTCCGCAAGCCTGGGTCCCGGGTCGGCTCACGCCGCCCGGGATGACAACTGCGGGGTTGCGGCGGCAGTCGGCAAAAGTGCTGCCCCCCAAAAGACCTCATGGTGAGGAGCCCCGCAAAGCGGGGCGTCTCGAACCATCTACTGCCGGCACCCGAAAACCACGTGGTTCGAGACGGCCCTCCGGGCCTCCCGCCATGAGGCCTTCCAAGGGGCGTCCCTGCGCTTACCTACGCCTTATCCGGCCAAAACCGCCAAGCTCGCTTCCAACGCTTCCTTGGGAATGTCGCGCGTGATGAAGACGAGGCGCGTGCGCTTGTCGGCATCGGGCCAGGCGGCCATGCGGATCGGGGGGTGGACGAGGTTCTGCACGGCCTGAATCACCATCGGGCCCGGACGGTTCTCGATGTTCACCACGCCCTTGATGCGCAGCATGTCCTCGCTGCGCAGCGACAGGATCGAGGACAGCCACATCTCCACCGCCTCCTCCTTCATCGGGCGGTCGAACACGACGCTGAACGCGCGCACATGCGCGTCGTGCCGGTTCGGGTCGTTGTCATGCGCGTGATCGTGATGGTCGTGCCCATGATCGTGCTCGTGCCCATGCCCGTGCCCGTGCCCGTGATCATGGGCGTCCAGACGCTCCAGCGTCGCCGTGCCGAGCCACCGTTGCAGGCTGCCGGGCGTCATGTCGGGGCCGACCGCACACGCGCCGAACACCGCGTCGGTGGGAATATCTCCATGCGTCACGCGGCGGATCTCGACGCCCGGGTTGATCCGCATCAGCCGTTCTTCGAGGCCCGATACGGCGGCGGGCGAGGCCAGATCCGTCTTCGTCAGCAGCAGCAGATCCGCCGAACTCGCCTGCCGTACCGCTTCCGGATAGCGGTCGAGCGTCGTCGAACCGTTCACCGCGTCCACCGTCGAGACCACGGCCTGCAGGCGAAAGCGCTTCGACAGTACGGGGTCGGTCGCCAAGGTCTGGAGAATGGGGGTCGGGTCCGCGAGCCCCGTCGTTTCGATGGCCACGCGCGAGAAGCCCGGCACGTCGCCGCGGTCGCGCTTGGCTTCCAATTCGATCAGCGTATCCACCAGATCGCCGCGTACGGTGCAGCAGATGCAGCCGTTCTGCAGCACGACCGTATTCTCGATGGCCTGTTCCACCAGCAGATGGTCGATCGAGATTTCGCCGAACTCGTTGATGATCAGAGCCGTGTCCGACACCGACGGGTCGCGCAGCAGGTGATTGAGCAGGGTGGTCTTGCCGCTGCCGAGAAAGCCCGTGAGCACGGTGACGGGAATGCGGGACACGGTCGATCCTTCCTTGGGCGTAGAACGCCGGTTCGGCGCGGCCTTGATCCGGCCGGCTCTCTCTTGTCGGGCGCACGGAACGACGGTTCCGGCGGACCGCATTCTTCTGCGCGAGGATGCCGAAAGCAATTCGCAATCCGCGGTCTTCGATCCCCGCGCAGCGCGACGGGGCTCGATTTCGGCGGTCGCAGTCAGGTTGCATCTACCGTTACGTAAACTTTTTTAGTTTGCTTCCGAATCCGCTCATCGAGGAATACGACTGCCAATAAATTACTGATTTTATTGATTATTTTTAAAAACGACAGTGGCGGAAATTTTCGCTGCGCCGTCGAAAAGCGTTCGATCAATGGCCAAACCACCACCTATTCGTGATTCGTCCTATTGACTCAACCCTAAGCTCAAGCTTCCCTTACGTCCGCTAAGCGTGAACGTAACGGAATGTAATGCATTCAAACGCTCACCGGCAAATCGAATTGGCGTAAGTGTCATAGAGGAAGGTCGTGTAATGCGTAAATTCTTGCTCGAACGTCTCCAAAAGGATGAAGAGGGTGCTGCTCTCGTAGAGTATTCGCTCCTCATCGGAATCATCACCGTCGCCGCGGTCGGTTCCATTCTGTTGATCGGCCCTTGGGTCGGCACGCAGTGGCAGAGCCTGGCGACGGCGCTCAGCCTCGGCTGACGCGGACGAGACGAGGTCTCGATCCGCAAGGATCGCGGGCTCTCTAGCCGACGCCCGTGCGGGGCGGGCGTCGGCTTCTTCCATCGATGAGCATCCCGAGGGGGGAGCGACATGCGTATGACGACGATCGTGGCCTTGGGCGTGGCGCTGACGCTCGGCTCTCTGGCGGTATTCCTGACGCGCGGACTGCTCAACGGACGCGGCGGCGCGGCATCGGCCGGCGGCACCGTGGTGGTCGCCTCGCAGTCTCTGCCCTTCGGCGCGACGCTCAGCGCCGACAACCTCGCCGAAATTCCCTGGCCGTCGGACAACGTGCCGGAGGGCGCCTTCGCCACCCGCGCCGAACTTCTCGACGGCGGCCGCCGCGTGGCGCTCGGTCCCATCCAGAAAAACGAACCGATCCTCGTGTCGAAGGTGACCGGCCCCAATCAGCGGGCCTCCCTGTCGACGCTGATCGAAGAGGGCATGCGCGCCGTCACCGTCCGCGTCGACGACGTGCGCGGCGTCGCGGGCTTCGTCATGCCGGGAGACCGGGTGGACGTTGTCGTCACCCGCGGCGAAGCCGGGGGCTCCTCCGGCACGCAGGCCTTTGCCGACGTGCTGCTGCAGAACGTGCGCGTTCTCGCCGTCGATCAGGCCACCGGAGACCGGCAGGACAAGCCGGTCGTGGCGCGGGCGGTCACGCTCGAACTCGCCGTCCAGCAGGCGCAGAAGATCATCTTGGCGCAAGGCGTCGGCCGTCTGTCTCTCGTCTTGCGCCAGCCCGGCCAAGCGGAGTCCGAGAGCGTCCGCCGCGTCACCACGGCCGATCTCGGCCTTTCCGACGCCGTCGTCGATGCGCAGCCGCAAGCCTCCGGGCCCGTCGCCGCCGCAGCCCCGGCCGCGGAAATCGAGCACACCGCGACGATCCTCCCGTTCAAGCGCGAGTCCGTCGTCAACGTCGTCCGCGGCGGATCCAAGCGCGAGCAATACGTCGTCCGGCCCGAGCAGGACGAAAAGGCTGCGGAGGCCAAGGTCATTCCTCTCCCGGTGGCCCGGCCGGCCGATGCGGCGTCCGCCGTCTCCGCCCCTCAGGCCGCCCTTTCGGGGCCGATCCGGACCCCGCGCGAATTTTGAGGCCGCGTCCGCGCGGCTTCGCCGGAACAATCGATTTGAAAAGGTCGCCGTCATGCTCCGCATTTCCGCCGTCCCGTCTTCGTCCGGCCACGCGGTGCTCCGCGCTTCCGCCCGCCTCGGCCTCGTCGCTTTGGTCTGCGGCACGAGCTTGAGCCTTCCGCGCCCGTCCTTCGGGCAGGAACCCGGCGTCGATCCGAGGATGCGCTCCGCCACCAATGCGACCTTCCAGCGCCTCCGGGTCACGCTCAACAAGTCGCAGACCACGCGCCTCGACTTCTCCTTCTCCGACGTGATGGTCGGCTCCTCCGACGTCGCCGACGTCATCCCGATCAGCGACCAGACGCTCTACGTCCTCGGCAAGAAGATCGGCACCACCAACATCTCGGTCTTCGACAAGGATCGGAAGCTCTTGGCCGTCATCGACGTCGAGGTCGGCATCGACGTGGCCATGCTCGAAGCCCGCATCCACGAGAGCACCGGCAACCGAGACATCCGCGTGCGCGGCTTCGACGACAAGGTGGTGCTCAGCGGCACCGCGGGCGACGCCCAAACCGTCGACCGCGCCTTCGACGTCGCTTCCGGGCTGGTCGGCGGCGGCGTGGTCAACACGACGCGGATCACGTCTCCGCAGCAGGTGATGCTGAAGGTGCGCTTCGTCGAAGTGCAGCGCGACGCGGGGCGCGAACTCGGCGTCAGGCTCGAATATCTCGGAGACCGCCGCGGCATCCGCTCGGGCGCGATCGGCAATCCGTCCGTCGTCAACAGCGGGGCGGATACGGCGGGCGGCGGCGTCGCGGGGCCGCTCGCGGTCCTCGGCTCGGCCGTCACCGGCAATCCCCAATTCGCGCAGGTGTTCACGACGCTGGCGGACAAGGGCAACCAGATCGACGCCTTCATCAACGCGCTCGAAGGCCGCGGCCTCGTGCGCCGTCTGGGCGAGCCGAACCTCATCGCCATGTCGGGCGATACGGCCAGCTTCCTCGCGGGCGGCGAATTTCCCGTCCCGGTCAATTCCACGACGTCCAACGGCTTCCCGACGACCACCATCGCCTTCAAGGAATACGGCGTCGGCCTTGCCTTCACCCCCACCGTCCTGCGCAACGGCCTCATCAATCTGCGCATCGAGCCCGAAGTCAGCGAGCTCGACCCGACCAACGGCGTCAAGGTCGGCGGCGTCGAAGTGCCGGGCCTCGTCAAGCGTCGCGCCAAGACCACGGTGGAACTGCGCGACGGCCAAAGCTTCGCCATCGCCGGGCTCATTCAGGCGCAAACCTCGCGCACCATCGAGCAACTGCCCTGGCTGGGTTCGCTGCCCGTCATCGGCACGCTGTTCCGCAGTTCGGCCTTCCAGCAGCGCGAGACGGAACTGGTCGTCATCGTGACGCCGCATCTGGTGCAGCCGGTCCGGCCGGGCGTTGCGCTGTCGACGCCATTCGACGGCAGCAAACCCGTCAACGATCCCGACTTCTTCTTGGGCGGCAAAGTTGAAAACGCGGATCCCAAGACCCGCGAGCGGCTGTCGGCGAAGGGCAAGGCGCTGGGGTCCTACGGCCATATCATCGATGCGGCTCCGATGTCCGACGCCGCCGTCTCCGCCGCTCCGGCCAAATCCGTCGCCGCGCCCGTTCCCAAGCCCGTCCCCGTCAAGCGCTGAGCAGGAGCGACGATCATGAACCGCATCGCCAAAACCGTCGTCCTCCTTCTCGTCGCCGCTCCTTTGGGCGCCTGCGCCGAATATCTGGATCGTCGCAGTTCCCTCTCTCCGTCTTTCGGGGACGCCGTGGCCCGCAACATGGCCGTGCAGGTCATCGATCCTTGGCCCGCGCATTCCCGCGACACCCGCATCGTCCATGACGGTGCGCGACTCCAAAAAGCCGTCGAACGCTACCGCACCGGCGAGATCACCGAGCCGAAGGGCGCGTCGACGACCAAGCAATCGAGCCGCTGAAGCCTGAGAGGGGAGGGAGTTCAAGTCATGCGTAGCCTTTCCCCGTTCCGGTCTTCGGCGGCTCGAGCGCGCCGCATCCGTGAGTCGGGCATGCGCTTGGTGCGCAATGAGGACGGTTACGTCCTTCCGCTCGCCACCTTGATGCTGCTCACCGTCATCGGCGGATCGTTGCTTGCGGTCGACGGCGCGCGCTTGTCCAATCTTCAGACGGAGATGCAGAAGGCTGCGGACGCCGCCGCTCTCGCCGCCGCGGCGGAACTGGACTCCAAGGCGACGTCCGTCGCCCGCGCCGAAAATGCCGCCGTCTCGCTCGTCGCCAACACGCAGGCGCTCGGCACGCGGCGCGGCGCGGTGCGGATCGCCTCGATGCGTTTCTTGGCGACCCTGCCTGCAAGCGACGACGATCCGATCACCGCGGCGGACCTCGCACCCGACTCCGCCTCCGCACGCTTCGTGGAGGTGCGCGTCGAGCCCGTCACCCTCGGCACGATATTCCCTGCGACCTTGTTCGGTGCGGCGGGCAACACCGCCGCAACCGCCGCCGTCGCGGTGGCGGGTTTCGATCAGGCGGTGTGCGATTTCACGCCGCTCTACATCTGCAATCCCTTCGAGGGCTCTTCGATCTCCCTCAAGCAGGCGATGACGGATCCCACGGTCCGTCGACGTCTCATCCAGCTCAAGGCGCAGGGCTCGGGTGCAAGCTACTACCCCGGCAATTTCGGTTATCTGCAGCCGGGCGACGGGCGGGGTGCGAATGAAATTCGCGACATGATCGCCCAAGCCCGCCCGCCCGCGTGCTTCCTCCGCAGCGGCGTCGAGTTGCGTACGGGCGCGATCGCCAGCGTGCGCACGGCCGTCAACGTGCGTTTCGACATGTACGAGTCCGACCAGAGCAAAAACCGAGGCGATGCGGCGTATCGCCCCGCGCTCAACGTTCGCAAGGGCTACACGACCGGCAAAACCGGCGGCGGCAATGCGTGCAACGCAACTCCGTCGACCGATCCCACGCAGGCCCGCGGTCTCACCCGCGATCGCTGCTTTGCAACCGGCACCTGTTCCGCAGCTCAGTTTTCCAGCTTCATGCAGGGCCGCATCGGCGACGGCGCGTGGGATTTCGACGGCTATTGGAGCGTCAATCACGGAACGGCCGCCAAGCCGACCGATGCAAGCGGCGTCGCCTACTCCAACGCCAACACGCCCGCGCGCTACGACGTCTATCGCTACGAAATCGCCAACGGACTCGTCGGCGATCGCTCGCCCGGCCGCGAAACGGGCACGCCCGCCTGCTTCACGGGCAAGGGTCTGTCCGACGATCCGGATCGGCGGCTGCTCTACGGTGCGGTTCTCGACTGTATGGCGCTGGATGATCCCGCCAACGGCGGCCCCATCAAGGGCGGCTCGTCCGACAAGCTTCCCGTCGCCGCCTTCGCCCGCTTCTTCATCACGGAGCCGGTCGAGAGCGGCAAGGAAGACACGATCTGGGTCGAGCTGGTCGACGTCGTCGAGGGAAGCTCCGACGGCGGCACATCCCGCGACATCGTTCAGCTTTACCGGTGAGGCGGGACATGCGCGCGTTTCATCGATTGCGGCGGGACGAGAGCGGGGCTGCCATGGTCGAGGCGGCCGTGGTGATGCCGGTGCTGTTTTTGTTGTTCTTCGGCGTGTTCGAATTCTCGAAGCTGTTTTACGACCGCCATCTGGTGGAAACGGCCGTGCGGGATACGGCGCGGTATCTGGCTCGCACGAGCGATCCGGCGGCGGCTGCCGAGCAGGCGCGGCTTCTCGCCGTTTACGGCACGGTGGACGGCAACGGGGCGCGCCGCGTCTCCTGGTGGAATCCGCCCGCCCTGACGGTGACGGCAGGCTCGTGCAGCGGCTTTTGCGCCGTCGTCACCACCGTCGCCAATCCGATCGACTCCGTCACGCGGGAGCGCACCTATCGCGGGACGGCGGACGTCCGCACCATCGAAGTCAGTGCGGAGCTCGCGTATCCGGGGCTCGGGACGCTTCGCCTGCTGGGGCTCGATACGCTGCGCTTCCGCGTCGCGCATGCCGAACGCGTGATCGGGTTGTGACCGCCATGCGCACCCTTTCCCGACGCCTCGCTCGCGACGAATCCGGCGCGACCTTCGTGGAAGCGGCGATCCTGATTCCGCTGGTCTTCGTGTTCCTGTTCGGCGCGGTCGAATTTCTCTTCGCCTTCCACCAATGGAACCGCGCGCTGAAGGCGGTCGAACGCGGCGCGCGCCTCGCCGTCGTCTCGAACCCGGTCGATTCCGGGCTCGTCACGCTGCTCGACGTCGTTCCCGGCAGCAATGCGGGCGCGCCGGTCCCGGCGGGGTATTTCCGATCGATCTGCAGCGGTGCGAGCAGCTCCTGCACGGGCACGCGCGCCGGCGCGTTCGACGTCGCGGCGCTCCGGCGCATCGTTTTCGGTCGCGGCGCGCAAAGCTGCACCGGCGCTGCGTCGCCCTACGACGCAGGCATGTGCGATCTGTATCCGGCGATCACGACCGCGAACGTCGTCGTCGAATATGCGCAGACCGGGTTGGGCTTCGTCCAGCGCCCCGGCGGGCCTGTCCCGAGCGTGACCGTTTCGCTGACCGGTCTGCAATTCCGCTTCTTCTTTCTCGACTCCCTTTTGGGCCTAGGCCCGATCCAGATGCCGCCGATGCGGGTGACGTTGACGGGGGAAGATCTCCTGTCCGCGCCCCCGCCGGCACGATGAAGGAGACGCATCCCATGTCCGCCGCGTTCATCATCCACAACGGTTCCCCGCAGGACGCCATCGCCCGCATCACGCTGGTGCTGGAGCAGCACGGCCGCCGGACCCGCGCCGTCGCGACCGCCGCCGCGCTGGCGGCCGATCCGCATTTCGCCGCCGCACGCCGCGCCCTCGTCGTCGTCATGGCCCCCGACGCGACCCGGGAGGCGGAAGAAACCTTGCTCGCCTTCCTCGAAGGCGCGGGCCGGGGCGCCGTCACCGTCTACGTCGCCGATTCCATTGCGGCTCCCGCCTATAAGCGGCTCGTGCGCGCGGGCGGCGAATGGCTGACGAAAGAGGGCGTGCAGCGCGAATTGCCGGACGTGATGCGCCGTGCGGATGCCGTCGTCGAGGAGAGCGCCGACGGGGCCGTCGTCGTCGCCTTTCTTCCCAGCAAGGGCGGCGTCGGCAACACCACCTTGGTCGCCGAATGCGGCGTCGCGGCCGCACGTCGGGCCAAGAAGTCCGGCGGCCGCATCGCCGCCGTGGACCTCAACGTACAGAGCGGCGCCTTGGCCGATCTTCTCGATATGGAGGCCCGGCTCGACTTTTCCGAAATCATGACCCGGCCCGAACGGCTCGATGCCCGCTTGGCCGAGATCTTCGTCTCCAGCCACGCGTCCGGCCTCGACGTCTATGCGAGCGCATCGCGCGGCATCCCCTTCGACGAGGTCAACGGCCGGGCCTTGTTCGCGCTGATCGATCAGCTGTCGCACCTCTACACCACCGTTCTCGTCGATCTGCCCGCGCTCCGCTTTTCATGGACGGATACCCTGCTGGCGGGCGCGGACGCGGTCGTCGTCACCGGGACGTCCGAAGTCCCCGCGCTGAAGCGCCTCGCCGAACAGGCCGCCTTGTTGGACCGGCTGGACGTCGATCCCGCCCGCGTCGCCTTCGCGGTCAATCGCTGCGAAGCCAAGATGATCGGCGGCATGGCCCGCAAGGCCGAGATCGCCCGCGCGCTTCCCGGCCGCGAGGTTTACCTGATCCGGCGAGACACGGACCTCGCCGCCGAGGCCGCCGATCTCGGTCGCCCGGTCGTCGATTTCGCCCCGAACAAGCCGCTGGGCCGCGACATCCGCGCGCTCGCCGAGCGCGTTGCCGCCGTCACGCCGCGTCAAGCCGCCGCCGCCGGCGCGCGCGCGGCCGCTTAGGAGTTTCCTCGATGCTCGCCCATCTGTCCGACCGCTGGAAGGCCAAGCCCGTCCGCACCGACGAGCCCGCACCCTCGTCCTCGCCCGATACCGAAAAGGCGTTCTTTGACGACGTCGCCGCCTCGAAGCCCAAGCTCATCGACGAGAAGGTGAAGCTGCACGGCCGCATCATCGACGACTTCAACCTCGCGCTCATCGACAAGGTCTCGCGCGAGGAGCTCGCCCGGCAGGTCCGCCGCTTCGTCGCCGATTACGTGCTCGCGGAACGTCTGGCGCTCAACGAGAAGGAGCTGGAGGCCTTCACCGAGGAGGTGCTCGACGAGATGGTCGGGCTCGGTCCCATCGAGCCGCTGCTCAAGGACCCGACCGTCAGCGACATCCTCATCAACACGCACCGCTCCGTCTATGTCGAGCGCTACGGCAAGCTGGAGCCCACGGCCGTGCGCTTCAAGGACGAGGCGCATCTGTTGCGTATCGTCGGCAAGATCGTCGCGGGCGTCGGCCGCCGCATCGACGAGTCCTCCCCGACGGTGGACGCCCGCCTGCCGGACGGCTCGCGCGTCAACGTCGCGGTGCGGCCCGTGGCGGTCGACGGGCCGCTCGTCTCCATCCGCAAATTCTCCAAGAAGCCGTTCTCGATGGACAAGCTCGTCGACATCAACGCCCTGCGCCCCGCGATGGCGGACGTGCTGAAGGCGGCGGTGTCGGGGCGCGTGTCGATGATCGTCTCGGGCGGCACCGGCTCGGGCAAGACGACGATGCTCAACGCCCTGTCGAGCTTCATCTCGCCGCAGGAGCGCCTCATCACCATCGAGGACGCCGCCGAACTCCAGCTCCAGCAGCCGCATGTCGGCCGCCTCGAAACCCGCCCGCCCAACGTCGAAGGCCGCGGCGAGATCCGGCAGCGCGAGTTGGTCAAGAACGCGCTGCGCATGCGGCCCGACCGCATCATCATCGGCGAGGTGCGCGGCGAGGAGGCCTTCGACATGCTCCAAGCCATGAACACGGGCCATGAAGGCTCGATGACAACCATCCACGCCAACAATCCCCGCGACGCGGTGCGGCGTCTCGAGCAGATGGTCGGCATGGCGGGCCTGCCGATGACCATCGGCGCGATCCGCTCGCAGATCGCCTCGGCCATCCAGATGATCGTGCAGCTCCAGCGTCTGTCCGACGGCAAGCGCCGCGTGACCAGCATCGCCGAGATCACCGGCATGGAGGGCGACGTCGTCCAGCTGCACGAGATCTTCCGCTTCGTCCGCGAGGGCGTGGACGCGAACGGCGGCATCATCGGCTCGTTCCGCGCTACCGGCGTGCGGCCGAAGCTCCTTCAGGAGCTGAAGACGCTCGGCGTCGACATCCCCGCCTCCGTCTTCGATCCCGCGAACCCGCTGTGAGCGCGCCATGACCGAACCCTGGCTCGTCTACTTCTTCATCTTCGCGGCCGTCTTCCTCGGCGCGCAGGGCACCATCGCGCTCGTGGCGGGCGACATGGCGCGTCGCCGCACGCAGGACCGGCGCTTCGCCGCCGTGGCCGGCGGCGTCGAACGCGACGAGCAGGCGGTCGAGATCGTCAAGCGGCGCTCGGGCGAGTCCTGGGGCGTGCTCCACGGCCCGGCCGCCGCGGTCGACCGTCTCATTGTGCAGTCCGGCCTGCGGATGCAGCGCGGCCGGCTCGTCGTCGTCGGCGCCGTGCTCTGGGTCCTCGCCTTTCTCGTGCTGCCGTCCCGGCTCACGATGCCCGGCCGCGTGCTTCTCGGCCTCGTCCTCGTCGCGTCCTTCGTCGGCCTCGTCCTGGCGATCCGGCGCAAACGGCGCATCGCCCGCTTCGGCGAGCAGCTGCCCGACGTGCTCGACGTCATCGTCCGCAGCCTGCGCGCCGGGCATCCCTTGTCCGTGTCCCTGTCGCTCGTCGGCCGCGAGATGCCGGAACCGGCGGGGCCGGAATTCGCGGTGGTCTTCGACGAAGTCAGCTACGGCCGCGGCCTGCGCGAAGCCTTGGAGAACCTCGATCTCCGCGTCGGCCACGAAGACCTGCGCTTCCTCGTCACCGCCATTTCCGTCGCCGACCAGACCGGCGGCAATCTCGGGGAAATCCTCGCGGGCCTCTCCCGCCTCATCCGAGACCGCTTCCGCCTCAAGCGGAAGGTCAGGGCGCTGTCGTCGGAAGGGCGCTTTTCCGCCGTCGCCCTCAGCGTCGTGCCCGTCTTCCTGTTCGGGATCATCAATCTGCTGTCCCGGAATTTTTACGGCGAGGTCTGGGGCAATCCGGCCCTCAACATCTCCTTCGCCGTCTGCGCGGTGCTGCTGACCGTCGGCAACGTCGTCATGTACCGCATGGTCAATTTCAAGGTGTGAACCGATGGCCTTCCTAGCCGGCTCCGACATCGCGGGATGGGCTCCGAGCCTTCTGATCTTCGTCGCCGTCGCGATGCTCGCCTTCATGGGCTGGATGCGGCTCGCCGAGCGGTCGCGGGTGCGTCGTCGCTTCGCCGCGGCCGGCTCGACCGCCCCCTCGGAGGGCGCGGCCGTTCTCGATCCCTCCCTCGTGCGCTCCGGCACGGTCATCGACGTCGAAAGCTTCGGCATCGGCGAGACCACGAAGCGGGAACTGCGCGCCAAGCTCGTCGGCGCGGGCTTTTTCGGCAAGGACGCGGTCACGATCTTCGTGCTCGGCAAGACCCTCGCCTCCGTCGCCGTGCCGCTGGCGGTCTACGCCTTCCTCACCCGGCATGCCGGCGGGCTGCATCCGGTCGGCAAGACGGTCGTGCTCGCTCTTGCCTTTCTCATCGCCTATTCCGCCGCCGACGGCTGGCTCGCGCGGCGCAAACGGCGGCTGGAAGAGCGGTTCCGTTTCGTCTTTCCCGATTTCCTCGATCTTCTCGTGGTCTGTGCCGATGCCGGGCTCAGCCTCGAAGCGGCGCTTCAACGCGTCACGCTGGAGATGCGGGATCGCGAGCGGGAGCTCCACCACAACCTTCTGCTGATGGGCGCGGAGATGCGCGCGGGCCGCGGCACCGTCGACGCCCTGAAGGGCTTCGCCGACCGGCTCGGCATCGAGGAGGCCCGGGCGATGGTGGTGCTGCTGCGCCAGTCCCTCGAACTCGGAACCGACATCGCGCTCGCGCTGCGCACCTACAGCGACGAGATGCGCGAGAAGCGCGCCTCCCGCGCCGAGGAGAAGGCGATGGCGCTGCCCGCCAAGCTCGTCGTGCCCCTCGCCCTCTTCATCTTCCCGGTGATCCTCATCGTCATCATGGCGCCGCTGGTCATCCGGATCGCCACCGCATTCAAGTGAAAGCAGGAGACTTCGCATGCGCATCCCCGTGAAGAGACTGTCGGCCGTCATGGTCGTGGCGCTCGCCCTGGCCGGTTGCCAGACGATGGCGGGGAGAGACGAGGGCGCGCAGGTCGCGAGCGGATCCGTCGAGGATCAACTCGCCGCCGCTCAGGATCCCGGCCGCGTCGCGCGCGAGCATTTCGCCCGGCAGGATTACGGCCTCGCCGAGCGTTTCTTCCGCGAGGCGGTCGAGCGCAGCCCCGGCGACGCCGATCTCTGGATCGGGCTCGCAGCCAGTTACGATCAGCTCGGCCGTTTCGAATTGTCGGACCGTGCCTATGCGAGCGCCGCCAAGCTGCGCGGCGAGGATTTTCGCCTGCTCAACAATCGCGGCTATTCCTATTTGCTGCGCGGCGACACGGCCCGTGCCGCGGGCATGTTCGAAAAGGCGCTCGCATTCGATCCCGGCAACGTCGTCGTCGCCAACAATTTGCGGCTGCTGCGCGAGGAAGGGGCGGGGGCTTCCGTTTCGAACTGACGCGCACCGCCACCGCAGGTTTTGCTTGCGCTCCGCTGCGCGCGGAGGCTTCATCCGCGCCGTGACGCGAGGCGTCGGCGGGATCGGATGACGTGATGGCGAACATGATGGTCTGCGGGTTGGCCGGCGCGCTCTCCGCGTTCGCTTGGGCCGTGCCCGCATCGGCGCAGACCGACGAGTTCACCGCGCCCTTCACCACCTGCGCGGCGAACAAGACCTATTTTTCCAACCGCACCGAAATGGAATGCCGGACGGTGCGGGTCGATGCGGAGCGTTGCCGCGCGTTCCGTCAGGTGAATTTCATCGGCTGGGCCTACGAGGCGGATGCCCTGCGCAAGGCCCAAGCGACGGGCGAGCGCAGCCTCGACGTTCATGACCGCAAATGGCTTCAGGCCCATCTCGGCCGCAAGGCCGCCTGCGAGGCCCTGCTGAAACGCGTCGGCGACTAGCCCGAAAGCCACGTTTCCGCCCGGAAACCGATGCCGACGCCACCATCGGCGACGCCGCGTCGCTTAAAAAACGCGCTTGCACGCGGTGCAACCGGCAGTAGATGTTGCGCTGCAAAAAATCGTTCCTTGCCCGGTTTGATCTTCGACTGCGGAGTTCCGCCCCGCACCGGCGTTCACGGGCTTCGTCTCCCGCTTCTTCGAGTACCGCGTCCGTGAAAATCGCCCATCGTCTTCAGCTCATTCTTCTGGTCGCGCTGGCCGGGATCGTCATCTCCATCGTGACCGGGCTGTCCGGCCTCAAGCGGCAGATGCTGGCGGATCGCGAGACGAAGACGCGCCACATCGTCGAAGTGGCTCACGGCATGATCTCGCATTACGCCGACCTCGCGAAGCAGGGCCGCCTTTCCGAAGAGGACGCGAAGGCCGCCGCCAAGGCCGCCATCAAGAGCATCCGATACGAAGGCGTCGAATATCTCTGGATCAACGATCGCGGCCGCCCCGTGCCCACGATGATCATGCACCCCACGGTGCCCGCCCTCGAGGGCAAGGTGCTGACGCAGCCGAGCTTCGACAAGGCCACGAGCGCCCGCGCCGCCGGCGAAGCCGAGGCCACGCCGCTGGCGGGCAAGAACATCTTCGTCGCCTTCAACGACGTGGTGGCCAAGGCCGGCGAGGGCGTGGTCATCTATTCGTGGCCCAAGCCGAAGCAGGGCGGCGGCACCACCGAGGAGCTGTTCACCAAGCTGTCTTACGTGAAGGGCGCGCCTTGGGGCTGGATCGTCGGTTCCGGCATCTACATCGACGACGTGGACGCGGCCTTCACCAAGGCGGCTTACGCGCAGGCGGTTCCCGCCCTCCTCATCGCGCTTCTGGTGGCCGCCATCGCGCTTTGGATGGCCCGCGCCATCCTCCGCCCGCTCGGCCGGCTTACCGCCACCATCGGCGACATCGAGCGCACCGGCGATCTCTCGTTGCGGGTGGACGTGCGCGGCAATGACGAGGTCGGCCGTGCCGCCGGCGCACTCAACAATTTCCTCGGCAATCTCGAACCCGTGCTCGAAGACCTCAAAAAGGTCATGGCCGGCGTGGTGCGCAACGATCTTTCGGGCCGGGTGCGGGCCGATGCGCAGAGCCGCCTCGTCGCCGACATCAAGAACAGCGTCAACGCGTCCCTGGAGTCCCTGTCGACCACCATGCGCAACGTCATCCGCGACGTGCGGCAGGTCGCCGTCGCGACGGGTGAAACCAGCGTCGCCATCGGCCAGATCGCCGACGGCGCGGCGGGACAGATCAACGCGATCAAGCAGATCACCGTCGGCATCACGCAGACCGCGCGCGCGGTGGAAGACGTCGCGTCCGGCGCCAAGCAGTCGAGCGACCATGCCCGGCAGGCCGCGGCCTTGGTCGACGAGGGCCGCACCCGCATCGCCGGCATGGTCGATGTCGTCGAGCAGATCGCCGCGAACGCCGCCGAGATCGGCAAGATCACGCAGGTGATCGGCCAGATCGCGCGCGGCACGGACATGCTGTCGCTGAACGCCGCCATCGAGGCGACGCGGGCCGGAGACGCCGGTTCCGGCTTCGCCGTCGTGGCGTCCGAGGTGGGCAAGCTCGCGGAAGTGTCGGGCCGTTCCGCCGCCGACATCCGGATCTTGATCGACAAGGCGACGGCCGAGTCCGAGCGCGGCGTCGGGCTGGCGCGCGGCGTGGGCGAAAGCGTGGACCGGATCGCGGCCGGCGCCGTCGAGAGCGAGCGCATGGCGGGATCCATCGCCCATGCGGTGCATCAGCAGTCGTCCGCCGTGGAACAGATCCGCGCGTCGGTCGATCAACTGTCGCGCATCGGCGAAACCAACGCCGCCGCGGCCGAAGAGGTGGGCGCGACGATGGTGGAACTCGCCGAACTCGCGGGCCGCACCCGCGCGGACGTCGAGCGCTTTACCTTCTGATCAGCGGTTGAGGACGATCCGTCCCGCCTCCGTGACGTCGTAGCCGCCGAAGGCCGCCGCCCGCCTCGCGAAATCCGGGCTCCGCATGACGTCGAACACGGCTTGCGGACCGGGTTCGAAATAGGTCCGGCGGCGCATCGCCAGATCGAACCGCTCCCAGACCAGCGGAAAGAATCCGAGCCCGTGCGCCTCGGCCACCGCGCGCGTCGCAAGCCCGCAATCGATCTCGCCCGCGCGGATGCCCTGCGCGAGGTCTTGGCCCGTGGAATAGGCCACGGGTGCGGCCTTGATCTTTTCGACCGCGAGGCCCGCCTTGCGCGCCAGCGACTCCAGCAGCATCTGCGCGCCGGCCCCCTTCTGCCGCATTCCGAACCGAGCGCTTCGTCCTGCCGCCGCGGCCAGATCGTCCGGCTCGCCGGCGGCGGTCATCAACCCTTGCTCGCGCCGCGCGAAGGCGACCAGCACCGCGTCGTGAAGGGCGGCGGGCGAGGCGACGGCGGCGACGTTCGCTTGTTCGTCGTCCCCGTCCGCATGCATGTGGATCGCGGCGACCGCGACCTCGTTGCGGGCGAGACGGTCCAACCCGGCTTCCGATCCTTCCGGCAACAGCGCGAGCCCCGCGCCCGAGCGCCGCACCGCCCATTCCAGCAGCGGATCATGGCTTCCGCCCACGACCGCGGGCGGTGCGGCCGGTCGAAATCCCTCCGGTCGGGACAGTCCGGCCTCGATCCAGCGGTCCAGCGCGGCGCGGGGAAACAACCACTTCCCGGTCACCTTGGAGCACGGCACCGCGCCCGCGGCCACGAGCTCGTAGAGCTTGCGCTCGCTCAGCCGCAGAAAGTCCGCAGCCTCTTCCGTCGTGAGGTATTCATCGTTCTGCATATTCCTGCAGATAACCCGTTTTATTCCGCAATTGAACCGCTTTCGTTTCAGCATGTATAAAATGCAGAAAAAGGCGGACCTGCATGACTTTCACGGACGCCCTCGCGGCGGCGCTCGATCTCGTTCTCGGGCTCGACCCTCGGTTCACCGAGGTCGTTGGCCTGTCGCTGCGCGTCACGCTGTCCGCCGTGTTTCTGGCCGCCGTCATCGGGCTTCCGCTCGGCGCGCTGCTGGGCATCGCGCGGTTCCCCGGCCGTTCCGGCGTCATCGTGCTCGTCAACGCGATGATGGGCCTGCCGCCCGTGGTCGCGGGCCTGCTGCTGTTTCTGCTGCTCTCGCGCTCCGGCCCGCTGGGGTCGCTCGGCCTGCTGTTCACGCCGGGCGCGATGATCGCCGCGCAGACGCTGCTCGTCCTGCCCATCGTCGTCGCCCTCACGCGCCAGACGGTCGAAGACCTCTGGACCGAATATCGCGACCATCTCCACTCGCTCGGCATGACGGGCGCGCGCGCCGTGCCGACGCTGTTGTGGGACGCACGTTTCGCGCTGGCGACCGCACTTCTCGCAGGTTTCGGCCGGGCGAGCGCCGAAGTCGGCGCGGTGCTGATCGTCGGCGGCAACATCGCCGGCTACACCCGGACGATGACCACCGCCATCGCGCTCGAAACCTCCAAGGGGGATTTGGCCTTGGCGCTCGGGCTCGGCTTCGTGCTCCTCGTCCTGACCCTCTTCGTCAACGGCGCGGCCTACGGCGCGAGCCGCATCGGCGCGCGGGCGGCGGGGTGAGCGGGATGCAGGCGCAATCCTCCGTTCTCCCGCTGTCGGTTTCCGATCTCGGATTTGAAACCGACGGCCGGGCGCTTTTGTCCGGGGTCAGCTTCTCGCTGCCGCAGGGCGGCATTACCGCCGTCGTCGGGCCCAACGGGGCCGGGAAATCCCTGCTTCTGCGGCTCTGCCACGGGCTGCTGACCCCGAGTTCCGGAACGGTCCGCTGGGCCGCCGGCGACGGCGTTCTCGGCGGGCGCAAGCGTCACGCGATGGTATTTCAGAAGCCCGTGATGCTGCGCCGCTCCGTCCGCGCCAATATGGACCACGCCCTTGCGGCGGCCGGTTGGGACGCGGGCTCGCGCGCTGAACGTTCGCAGGCGGCCCTGTCCCGCTTCGGTCTCGCGGCATTGGCCGACCGTCCCGCCCGGCTGCTGTCCGGGGGCGAGCAGCAGCGGCTGGCGGTGGCGCGGGCTTGGGCGCTTGCGCCGGAGGTCATTTTTCTCGACGAGCCTTGTTCCAACCTCGATCCCGGTGCGACCGTGCGGATCGAGGCCATGCTGGCCGAACTCGCGGCCGAGGGCGTCACCCTCATGATGACCACCCACGACCTCGCCCAAGCCCGCCGTTCGGCCGGGCGGGTGCTGTTTCTGGATCGGGGGGATTTGGTCGAGGACGCGTCCGCCGAGACCTTTTTCGACGCGCCGCGGACGGCGCAGGCGCGGGCGTTTTTGCGGGGGGACTTGCTGTGGTGAGGGGAGCGATCGGCCGGACGGTTGGGGCCGCGATTTTTGCAATCTTGTCGATTTCGACCGCGTTTGCACAACCTCCGCGGGTAATGATCACGGTGAGTTCAACCACTTCTACGGTGGATTCAGGCTTATTCGACTCTATCTTGCCGCTGTTTTCGGCCCGGTTCGGCATCGACGTGCGCGTCGTCGCCCAAGGCACCGGCCAAGCCCTCGACACCGCCCGGCGGGGCGATGCGGACGTGGTGCTGGTGCATGCGCGCGCGGCCGAGGAAAAATTCGTCGCCGAAGGTTTCGGCGTCGCGCGCAAACCGGTGATGTACAACGACTTCGTCCTGATCGGCCCCAAAGCCGACCCGGCCGGGATCAAGGGCATGAGCGACGTCGCTCAAGCCTTTGCGAAGATTGCCGAAAAGCGCATTCCCTTCGTGTCGCGCGGCGACCGGTCCGGCACCCATTCCGCCGAACTCGCCCTCTGGCGCGCCGCCGCCCTCGACGTCGAGGCGATCCGGGGGCCTTGGTACCGCGAAATCGGGCAGGGCATGGGCGCGGCGCTGAACGTCGCCGGCGCGATGGGAGCCTATGTGCTGTCCGACCGGGGAACGTGGTTGGGCTTCAAAAATCGAGGTGATTTGGACATTTTGGTCGAAGGCGACCGGCGGCTGTTCAATCAATACGGCGTCATCCTCGTGAACCCGGCCAAGCATCCGCATGTGAAGGCGGCGGAGGGGCAAATCTTCATCGATTGGCTGGCCGGACCCGAGGGTCAACGGGCCATCGGGGACTACAAGATCGGGGGTCGCCCGGTCTTCGTGCCGAATGCGGACGCGCCGGGGGCTTAGCCGGTCGAACGCAGGCGCGCCGAGCGGGCGGCGGCGGAGGCGGCTTGCGCCATGCGGCCGGCATCGGCTTGGGGCAGCGCGACGTAGCGCGCGCCCATCGCCGTCGCGATCTCGCGGGCGCGGGGCTGCGGGCGCGGGGCGGTGTCGATCAGGACGGCGTCGAAGCCGTCGCGGCGGAAGCCCGAGGCGGCGGCAAGTGCCTCCTCTCCCGCGATCGCCCGACCGCCGCGCCCGTCGCGGGCGACGTTGGCCTGACCGTCGGTGAGCAGGATCACGACCGGCGTATCGCCGCGCTTGCGCACCGCGGCGGCCACCTTGAGGGCTTCGTCGAGACCCGACGCCAAGGGCGTGCCGCCGCCGCCGGGGATGGCGCCGAGTGCGCGCTTGGCACGGGCAAGCGAGCGGGTGGGCGGCAAAAGCGTTTCGGCTCCCGGACCGCGAAACGCGATCAGCGCGACCTCGTCGCGGCGGACGTAGCATTCGGCCAGCATCAATTCGACCGCGCCCTTGGCTTCCGCGAGGCGGTGCAGGGCGGCGGAGCCGGAGGCGTCGACGACGAAGATGGTGGCGACGCGCCGGCGGATCTTGCGTCGTACGAACCTGAAATCCTCGGGGCGGACGCGGATGAGCGGAGACGCCTCGGCGTCGACCGCCGGGCGGCGTAGCGCCTGACGGGGTGCGGCGGCGCGCAGCGTGGCGAGGACGGCGAGTCGTTCGCCGGGACGTTGCCGACCTTGGCGCAATCCCGCCGGACGACCGCGACGACCGGAGGCCGGCATGTCGCCCCGGCCGCGCGCGCCGGATTTGATCGCCCCCTTGGCGCGGTCGCGGATGGCGGCGAAGACCTCGGGCGGCAAGACGGCGCGGACCGCCTCCACGACGGCGTCCGCAAGCGATCCCGGGTCGTCGTTTTCCGAGTCGTCGGAATCGGTTGTGTCGTTTTCCTGCGATCCCGATTCCGGCTCTTCAACCGGATTCTCAGGTGCAGGTTCGGGCTCCTGCGGTTCCGGTTCGCGCTCGTCGGGGCTTTGCGGGACGGTGACGGCGCGGGGCAGAAGGACGAGGCGTGCGGCCAGCCCGAGGTCGGCCTGCGTGACCATGGTCCGGCCGTCGAGCGCGGCTGCGGCACGGGCGGTGCGCAGCGCGGCGAGCACGGCGCGCAGCGAGTCGATGCCGAAGCCTGCTGCGATCTCGACCAAGGCGGTGAAGGCGTCGTCAGGGACTGCAACGTCTGACAGCACGCGGCGGGCGCGGGCGACGGCGGCATGCTCCGGGAGCAACTCCATCCGCGACAGGGCGGACATGGGCACCGCATCGAGATCGATCACGAGGCCGAGACGGTCGGCGAGAGACGGCGCAAGCGCCTCGTCTTCGTCGATGCCCTCGTCGAGCGCGACGGCGCCGATGCGGGCCGGGACGCGGCCCGCGGGGCCGAAACTTTCGCCGGTATCCAAAGCGGCTTCGATCAGGGCGCAGGTCGAGCGTTCGATGCGTTCGGCCATGGCGATGACGACCGCGCCGCCATGCGCTTCGGCCAGCAAGCCGGACTGCATGACCGGGCGGGCGGCGGCCAGCGTCGCGCCGAGGTCGAGGCCGCCGACGAGACGGGTTTCGTCGATGCCGACGGGAATGCGCCGAAGGGGCGTTTGGGGGAGAAGCTCGGCCAGATGCTCGAGCAGCGCATCCCGGACGGGACCGGAGCGGCCGCGCAGGCGCAGTCCGGTGCCCGGCGGGTCGACGGCGAAGATCGCGAGCGCCGATGCCGCCTCCGACCACGGATCATATCCCGTGGCCTCGGGCACGGTCATGCGGGCAGAACTTCGGCGACGGCGCGCTCGATGCGCACGCCCGAGCCGGTGTCGTCGAGCGGATTGCGGCGCAGGCGGTGGCGCAGAACCGTGGGCGCGACTCGGCGAAGATCGTCGATGCCGACCGTCTTCGCGCCGGCCAAGGCGGCGGAGGCGCGGGCGGCGCGGATCAGCACGAGTTCGCCGCGAAGACCGTCGGTCCCGAGCGCGAGGCAGAGGCGGGCGGCAGCTTCCAGCACCGCGTCGGCGACGGCGAGTTCGGCAAGCCGGGTGCGGGCGGCGGTGATGCGGCGGCGCAGGCGGACGGTTTCCTTGTCCCAAGCCGCGGCGAAAGCATCGCGGTCGCGCTCGAAGGCGTCGCGTCTCTTGATGACCTCGATGCGGTCCTTGATCTCGCGGGGGGTGGAGACTTCGACGCAGAGGCCGAAGCGGTCGAGCAATTGCGGGCGCAGTTCGCCTTCTTCGGGATTGCCGCTGCCCACGAGCACGAATTTGGCGGCGTGGCGGACGCTGAGGCCCTCGCGCTCGACGACGTTGCGGCCGGAAGCGGCGACGTCGAGCAGCAGATCGACCAGATGGTCTTCGAGCAGGTTGATCTCGTCGACATAGAGAAAGCCGCCGTTGGCGCGGGCGAGCAGACCGGGCTCGAACCGCTTTTCGCCGTGGGCGAGGGCGCGTTCGAGATCGAGCGCGCCGACGAGACGATCCTCGGTGGCGCCGAGCGGCAGATCGACGACCGGGATGCGGACGTTGATCGCCTTGGTCGGAGTGCCCGGGAGCGAGCAATGGGGGCAGGAGGACGCGGACGGTGACGGTTCGCAGCCGTAGGGGCAGCCGGCGATCACCTTGCGTTCGGGCAGCAGGGCGGCGAGCCCGCGCACGGCGGTGGATTTGCCGGTGCCGCGATCCCCGAACACCAGGACGCCGCCGACGGAGGGATCGACCGCGGCGATCATCAGCGCCGTCTTGACCTCGTCTTGTCCGACGATGGCGGCGAAGGGGTAGGCGTCGTTGAAGTCCGTCACGCGGGGTCTTTCAAAGGGCGAGCGCGCGCGATCCGCAGACCGCGCGCGCTCGGGATTTGATGACGTTCAGAGCTTCTTGCCGTCGGGGGCGAACTGCTTGAGATAAGCCACGAGGCCGTCGATCTCGGTTTCGTTGGTCAGGCCGGCGAAGACCATCTTGGTGCCGGGAATCTTGGCCTTCGGGTTCTTGATGTATTCGCGGAACGTGGCTTCGTCCCAGGTGATGCCGGAGGCCTTGTTGGCTTCCGAGTAGTTGTAGCCTTCGACCGAGCCGGACTTGCGGCCGATGAGGCCGTTGAGGACCGGGCCGACGCCGTTCTTGGCGGTTTCACCGACCTGATGGCAGGCGCGGCACTTCAGGAAAACCTTTTCGCCGGCGGCCGCGTCCTGCGCGGAAGCGCCGGAGACGGACAGAAAAAGGGCGGGGACGGCTGCAAGCAGCAGGGACATCTTCTTCATCATGAAACCTCTCGGATGGTCGGCAAAAGCGCCGGATCGATTGCATCGGTCGAGGCGGCGGCGGGCGATCGCGTAGATCGTTCGGAGCGCGCTCGGTCGTTGAATTGTAGAGCCTGCGACGGCGGGGTCCAGAGCTCGTCCGCGAAAGCGGATGTGCTGCGTTCGGACCAGCCGTGCGCATGAGGCGGGCGAATCATGCCGATGTTCATACGGGCGATCTTGCTTCCCGTGCGGCGCGGACGGCGGCGGCGGCCTCGATTTCCGCAGGGCGCAGCAGGCGCGTCGGCTGCCGAAATTCGACGTTCTCCTGAATTCCCGAACGCTCTTCGACCGTGACCGTACGCACCGCGCGCAGCCGCTCGATCATGCCCGCGACGAGGTAATCGGGGGCGGATGCGCCTGCGGTGAGGCCGACGGAGTCGACACCCTCCAGCAAAGCGGCGTCGAAATGCTCCGGCCGGTCGAGCAGCAGGCTGTGCACGCCGGCGGCTTCGCCGATCTCGCGCAGGCGGTTGCTGTTGGAGCTGTTGGCCGCGCCCATCACGAGCAGCAGCTGAACGTCCTTGGCGATGTCCTGCACCGCCCGCTGGCGGTTCTGCGTGGCGTAGCAGATGTCGCCGACACCGGGCCCGACGATCTCCGGAAAACGGGCCTGCAGGGCGGCGATGACGTCGCGCGTGTCGTCGAGGCTCAGCGTGGTCTGGGTGATGTAGGCGACTTTCGCCGGATCGCGCACTTCGAGGGCGGCGACCTCCGCCGCAGTTGCGATGACGTGCAGGGGACCGTCGATCTGCCCCACGGTGCCCTTCACCTCGGGATGATCGGCGTGGCCGACGAGGACGACGTCGTAGCCGCGCTCGGCGAAACGACGGCCTTCGGAGTGGACCTTGAGGACCAACGGGCAGGCGGCGTTGATGACGTCGAGACCGCGGCGGGCGGCTTCGACTTCGACCTCGCGGGCCACGCCGTGCGCGCTGAGGATGGTGACGGCGCCGTCGGGGATCGCGTCGGTATCGGACACGAAGACCGCGCCCTTGGCCCGCAGGTCGTCGACGACCTGCCGGTTATGGACGATCTCGTGGCGGACATAGACGGGGGCGCCGTGGATTTCGAGGGCGCGGTCGACGATGTCGATCGCACGGACCACCCCCGCGCAGAAGCTGCGCGGATTGGCCAGAACGACCTTGAGCGGTTTGGTCATCGTCTCCGCCTTCCCGTCACCCGATGCTCCCGTTTACGCTGCGCTGCGCAGGCCGAGATCGGCCCAGATGGAGGACAATGCGCCGACCAGATGGTCGATGTCCGCCTCCGTATGCACGGGCGACGGGGTGACGCGCAGGCGCTCGGTGCCGCGCGGAACGGTGGGGTAGTTGATGGGCTGCACGTAGATGCCGAAACGGTGGAGCAGCTCGTCGCCGATGCGCTTGCACAGCACGGGATCGCCGACCATGACCGGGACGATGTGGCTGGCATTGTCGAGATGCGGAATGCCGGCGGCGTCGAGCCGCTCGCGGACCTGACGGACGCGGAGTTGGTGCATCTCGCGCTCGGTGGAGCTGGTCTTGAGGTGGCGGAGGCTCGCCACCGCGCCGGCCGCGAGCGAGGGGGGCAGCGACGTGGTGAAGATGAAGCCGGAGGCGAAGCTGCGGACGAAATCGCACAGCGCCGACGACGCGGTGATGTAGCCGCCCATGACGCCGATGGCCTTGCCCAGCGTGCCCTCGATGACGTCGATGCGGTTGCGCACGCCGTCGCGCTCCGAGATGCCGCCGCCGCGTGCGCCGTAGAGGCCGACCGCGTGGACCTCGTCGAGATAGGTGAGCGCGCCGAACTCCTCCGCAACGTCGCAGATGTCGGAGAGGGGGGCGATGTCGCCGTCCATCGAATAGACGCTCTCGAACATGATCATCTTCGGCGCGCGCGGATCGAGCGAGGCGAGCTTGCGGCGCAGATCGGCGACGTCGTTGTGCTTGAACAGATGCTTCTCGGCGCGACTGTGGCGCAGCCCCTCGATCATCGAGGCGTGGTTGCCTTCGTCCGAGACGACGATGCAGCCCGGGATCATGGCGGCGAGCGTGCTGATCGAGGCCCAGTTGGAGACGTAGCCGGAGGTGAACAGCAGGGCGGCTTCCTTGCCGTGCAGATCGGCCAATTCGCGCTCGAGCAGCACGTGATAGTGGTTAGTGCCGGAGATGTTGCGGGTGCCGCCCGCGCCCGCGCCGGACTTCTCGATGGCTTCGTGCATCGCGTTCATGACGCTGGGATGCTGGCCCATGCCGAGATAGTCGTTCGAGCACCATACGGTGACTTCGCGGGTGCCGTCGGGGCCGTGATGAAGCGCGCGGGGGAACTCGCCGGCATTGCGCTCAATGTCCGTAAAGACGCGGTAGCGGCCTTCACTTTTCAGCTTGCCGAGCTGGTCCTTGAAGAAGCTCTCGTAGTTCATCATGCGGCTCCTTGGAGACGTGCGGTCGCGAGGCTCATGCCGCAGGCCGCCGGAGAGGGGGAACGACCGGATCGCGCAGGGCAGCCGGTGCGGGCGTGCGGGGCGCGTCGGGGCAGACGGGGACCGCGACGGCGTTCTCCGCGGTGCGGGAGGCGAGCCCCCAGCCCCACAGGGTTTCGGCGCGGACGGGAAAGACGAGGAACCAGTGCTCGACGAGACCGAGCACGGCCAGAGCGGCGAGCAGCGTGGCGGAGGCCGCCGCCGCATCCGTCGCCGCGGGATCGAGCGCGCGGGAGGCGAGCAGCAGGCAAAGCGCCGTGGCGGCCGTGATCGAGACCGGGAACAGCAGGTTCATCGGCCGCTGGCGGAAGAAGCTGCCGAGATAGGCGAGATGCGGGGGCAGCATGTCGTGCGGGGCGTGCGGCACGCCGAGGAAGAGATTGAGCTTGGCGCTGACGCGCATGGCCCAGAGAATGCCGAAGGCGGCGAGGCCGACCTTGTTTTCGGCCCCGATCGAGACGGCCGCGACGGCCAGACCCGACAGGGCGAGCGCGAGTTCGTGATGGGCCACCGCGCCGACGCCGCGGCCGAAGCGGCTCCAGCCGGTGGAGCCGACGGGGCAGGGGGCGCGGCTGGACCCGGCGAGGAAGCCCGTGAGAAAGGCGATCTCGTTCCAGCCCCAGACCATCAGCGCGGCGACGAAGCCGATATGCGCGCCGGTGACGGAGGTGTCCTGCGCCGCAAGGTGCAGGGCCGCGAGCGCGCCGGCGAAGACCACCGTCGCGCCGACCATCACCGCGCCGCGGGCCCGATCACGGAAGCGGTCCAGCCACAGGATCGCGCCCGTGGTGAACCACCACAGGAGGATCGCGGACAGGATCGGCCAGCCGTGCCGGATCATGCGGGGCGGCTCCTTACCAGGCCGCCGCGAGGCGCACGCGCGCCGGCAGCTCGTTGGAGATCACGGGCAGCATGTAGAGGCGCGCGAAGGTGGCGGCGGCGGCGGCCGAGAGGGCCAGGCTCTTGACCTTGCCGACCATGCCGCCCTGCTTCTTGGCGGCCGTGATGGCGTCCGACAGCAGGCGCAGGCGCTCGAGCCCGGCGCGGAAGACCGGGTTGTCGATGTCCAGCGTGAAGGGGAACACCTGCTTGCTGATTTCCGACGTGGTGCGGAACACGCGGTAATCGTAATCCGTGATGTCGACGCCGAGCGCCTTGTGGAATTCCGGGCGCATGTGGTCGCGGACGTACATCGTGGCGAAGACGGCGAGCAGGAAGAAGCGGATCCAGAGCTTGTTGCCGCCGCGCAGCAGCGAGGGGTCCGACCGCATGATCAGCGCGAAGGCCTCGCCGTGGCGGAACTCGTCGTTGCACCACTTTTCGAACCATTTGAAGATCGGGTGGAAGCGCTTCTCCGGGTGCCGCTCGAGATGGCGGAAGATGGTGATGTAGCGCGCGTAGCCGATCTTCTCGGACAGGTAGGTGGCGTAGAAGATGAACTTCGGCTTGAAGTAGGTGTACTTCTTGGCCTTGGTCAGGAAGCTCATGTCCACGCCGATGCCGAGGTCCTTGAGGGCCTCGTTGATGAAGCCCGCGTGGCGGGCCTCGTCGCGCGTCATGCAGGTGAAGAGGCGGTGGATGTCCGGGTTGGAAATGCGCTTCTTGATCTCGGAATAGAGCACGCAGCCCGAGAATTCCGCCGTCAGCGAGCTGACGAGAAAGTCGTGGAATTCGGCGCGCAGCTCTTCGGGAAGGTCGGAGAGGTCGATCTTGAATTCGGGCGTCTTGACGAAGTGGCCGCGATTGGGATCGGCCTCCATCTCGGCCATCAGCTCGTCCCACTCGGCGCGGACGCCGGACACGTCGAGGTGGTTCATCGCCTCGTGGTCGGTGGTGTAGAAACGCGGGCTGAGGATCGTGTCCTCGGTCGCCGATTTGGTGGACTGGTTGGGGCCGCCGCCCCCTTCGATCCTGATCATGCCGATTTCCCCTCGAAGCCGACTTCGTACAATTCGGTGATGTCCAAATAGCCCGCGACATGCGCCCAAAGCGCGTCGAACACGGTGCCGCGCGTGACGGTGGCGCGGCAGCGGTAGGTGCCGCGCTCGCCGAAGGGCACGTTCACGGGCGCGTCGTGCACGACGACCTTGTCGCCGGCCGCGACGTCGATGCCCTCGAGATGGACGTGGGCATGGAGGCTTTCGGAGGTGTGCTCGATCTCGACCGTGCAGGGCACGTCGACGGAGCGGCGTTCCAGAAAGAGGCTCGCGATCATGGCCGGGTCTCCCGGGCGGTGAGCAGGCGGGCGAAGGCGCCCGAATTGGTGGGGCCGAAGGCGTCGAGTTCGACGATGCGCCCTGTGGCCGGGTCGATCAATGTGAGGCGCCCGTCGACGCGGCGGACGAGTTCGAAGGGCGCTTCCGGGCCGACGCCGCGCGCCTTGCGATCTCGCGCGAAGCCGCGCATCACGCCGCGCACGAACCCGTCGCCGCCGCCGGGCAGGACGGCGACCATATCGCCGTTCGGCTCCGTGATCAGCACCGCCCCGTCGTCGCGGTCGGCGAAGACGATCGCGCGGGTGAGATGGGCGGCCGTGTCGGGCAGGCGCGTGACGCCGCGGTCGGTGAAGCGGGCCGTTCCCGCCGCCACGAGCGCGGCGAGCATGAGGCCGCCGCCGGCGAAGACGATGCTGCGGGGAAACGGGCGGTCGCTGAACAGTTCGGCCATGAAAGACGCCTTATGCCGCCGAGGTCGAGAGTGCGGGGGCGGCCCCGCGGGACGTCGATGCCGCCGAGACGGCGGGAACGTCGGCGGAGACGTTGCCGGCGGCGGCTTGCGCCTCCTGCAGAGCACCGGCGACGAGACCCGCGACCCGCTCGGGATCGGCGATTCCGCGAAGCATAGGCTCGGGCGAGGTAAAGCGCCACGGTCGAGCATTCGGCCACAGCACGAGCCAGGCGATCCGCTGGTCGGGATGGACCCTCAGCGGGATGTCGCCGCTGCCGTCGGGACGCCGCGCGAGGGCCGCGTCGACGACGTAGGACAGAGGCACGTTGAGCGTGACCGGGAGCGCGATTCCGGAGCGGATCACGAGGCGGCGATTGGTGAGAACGTAGCGCGTGGTCTTGGCGTAGCCCGCCGCGAGCGCGGCCAGAATGCCGAGGCCCGCGAGAGCCAACGGCAGAATCCAGAGCGCGTGCCCCGCCGCATCCAGGACGGAATTGCCGTCATGGAGCGACGATATGAAGCGCCAAAAGGCGAGGACCCCGAAATAGACCGCGACCGCACGGACACGGAAGACGTGCAAAGCGAGGGCGCGCCGCGACGGCGAGCCCTGCCAGAGGAGACGTTCACCCTTCGGCAGACGCGCGAGGAGATCGTCGACGCGGAATTCGGGGCCGCCGCTCATACGATCGGCTCCTGACGCTCCGGCGTGGCGTAGAGATAGCCGCCGCCGTAGTAGCCGGACACCTTGTCCTCTTCGAGGAAGGTGATCTGGTCGGGGTTCTTGAGCGCCGGAACGCCGGTGAACTGCGAACCGAGGATGGAGCGGACCTTGACCCGCTTCTTGCCCTCGATGCGGGCCATGGTGACCGGCAGGAGCACGTTGCGCCCGTCGTTCAGCTTGATCTCGTAGTAGCGGAACAGGAACTCGGCCTTGTCGACCCAGAGATCGCTGATGACGCCGGCCTGCACGTCGTCGGCGCCGACGACGGGGAAGCCGCGCGGATCGGGATCACGCGGTTCGACGTGGAATTCGGTGGCGACGCGGAGCGGCACGATCTTGGGCTCGCCCTCGACCGTGAGATCCGGATGGTCGTCGCGCTCGGCCCAGGAGGCGGGGCCGACGCCGTCGACCATCGGATTGCCGGTGGGGACGTAGGGAGCGCCGGTCCAGGGAGCGGTCTGCGCCAGCTTGAGGTCGCGCGCGTCGCCGCGGCCGTTCGGCACGGTGACCTCGCCGCCGTGGAAGAGGCGGAAGGTCTTGGGCGCGGGCATGCCGGGGAAGCCGACGATGCTGACGCCGGGGCGGTTTTCCTCGGCGACGAGCGGGTAGCCCTCGCGCTTGCTCTCCTGATGCAGATACAGGATGAGGCCCGCGAAGAAGGCCCAGAAGAGATAAAGCACGACCTGTGCGAGGTCGATGTATTGCGTAAATTCGAGGCCCATGGCGTGCCTTCCTTCTGATGTCAGCCCGGAAGTTCGGCGAGGCCGAACCCGGACGACGGTGTGGCGGTCCGGCGGGCATGTCCTGCGAGCGGGCCGATGACGATGAGGGTGACGAACAGAAGCAGGATCTCGGTGTGGTAGACCACGCCGTAACCTGCGGACGATCCGCGGAAGACGGGCCCGAGCCCGCCGTTCGCGGCGAAGTGGACGGAGAGGTCGCGGAGCGCGCCCCCGGAAAAGACGGCGATGCCGGACGCCGTGGCCTGCACCGCGCCCCATGCGCCGAGCGCGAGCCCCGCGCGATCCTTGCTTTCGAGGCCCATCGCGGCGGTGAGGGTGCCGACGGCGAACAGGCCGTTGCCGAAGCCGATCAGCACCGTGCCGATGCGAAACAGCGCGGGCGAGTCGACCGGGGCGGCGAAGAAGACGCAGGCGAAGGCCGGCAGGCCGACGAGCGCGCCGTAACCGGCGACGCGGAACGGATCGGCGCCCTTGGAGAGCGCCTTGGCCGCGAGCACGAAGGCGACGAGGCCGCCGCCCGCGGAAAGCGCGGTGAGGAAGGTCGTGTCGCTGACGGAAAGGCCGAGGACTTCGCCGCCGTAAGGCTCGAGGACGATGTCCTGCATGTTGAAGCCGAGCGTGCCGAGCGCGACGGCCAGCAGGAAGCGCGGCGCGCCGGGGCGGCGGTAGAAGGCGGCGAAGGCTTGGCGGAAGGGCAGGGTCGCGGCGGCGGCTATGGCCTGCGCGCGGGCGCGATCCCGCGGCTCCTGCTTCCACAAGGCGACGACGTTGAGCACGATGGTGAGAAGCGCGGCGGTCTGCACCACCTGTACGAGTTTGGTGGGGCTGAAATCGGCCAGCGCGGCGGAAAAGAGGAAGCCGCTGACGATCATGCCGAGCAGCAGCACGGTGTACATCAGGGCCACGACGCGGGGGCGTTGCTCCTCGCTCGCGAGATCGGTGGCGAGGGCGAGACCGGCGGTCTGCGTGACCTGCATGCCCGCGCCGACGAGAAGGAAGGCGAGGGCGGCCGCGCCGATGCCGACGGCGGGTGGGGCGGGCGAGTCCGCCGACAGGACCAGCAGCGCGAAGGGCATGATGGCGAGCCCGGCGAACTGCACCATGCTGCCGAACCACACATAGGGAACGCGCCGCCAACCGAGCGCCGACTTGTGCCGATCCGACCGGAAGCCGATGAGCGCGCGGAACGGCGCGAAGACGAGCGGCAGGGCCGCCATGGCCGAGACGATCCAAGCATGGATGCCGAGTTCGACGATCATCACCCGGTTGAGCGTGCCGACGAGCAGCACCGTCGCCATGGCGACGCTGACCTGGAACAGCGACAAGCGGAGCAGACGAGACAGCGACAGTTCGCGCGTGGCGACGTCGGCGAAGGGCAGCCACTGCGTGCCCGTCCGCATCAGCTTCTCGATCATGAACCGGTTGACGCTTCCGATCATCGCGCGAGTTCCATGGCTTGCGAGATGTAGAAGCCGCTGGTGACGCGGTGCGAGCGGGCCATCGCGAAGGCGGACAGGCCCGGCTCGGCGGCGACGCGGGCGCGGAAGCCGGCCTCGGCGATGGGTTCGATGGCGGGGGACCTGTCGCTGCGCGGGAAGAAGCGGCCGACCGCATGCATGGCGGCCAGCGCGGGCGTGCGCGGCGCGATGGTGAAGATGATCGAGCCGCTCGTGCGCTCCGCCAAGGCGGCGAGCATGCGCGTGACGTCGGCGGCGGGGTAGTGGATGAGGCAATCCATGACCACGACGTGATCGAAGCGGCCCAAGGCGGGGTCCATCATGTCGCCGACGCGGAAGTCGATGCGGCCGGGGCCGACGTCGCCGGTGCGTTCGCGGCCGAGCTGGACGAGCGTGGGCGAGACGTCGACGGCGACGACTTCGGCGCCGCGCTTGGCGGCTTCGACGGCGAGCGCGCCGGTGCCGCAGCCCGCATCGAGCACGCGACGGCCGGTCAGATCTTCCGGGAGCCAGGACAGCAGGGTCGAGCGCATCTCGTCGCGGCCCGCGCGGACGGTCGCGCGGATGCGGCCGACGGGGGCGTCGGAGGTCAGACGCTTCCACGCTTCGACCGCGGTGCGGTCGAAATAGGTGGTGATGCGGCTGCGCCGCTCTTCGTAGGAGAGCGCGGCCATCAGTCGAAGCCCAACAGGTCGAAGATTTCACGGTCCTTCAGCGGCTTGGCCTCGTAGACCTCCTCGCCGGACCAGAGCTTTTCGGCCAAGTGCAGATATTCCTTCTGCACGGCCAGAACTTCGGGCGACGTTTCCATCTCGAACAGCGTCGCCTTTTTCAGGCGGCTGCGGCGGATGACGTCGAGATCGGGGAAGCGCGCCAGCGTGCCGAGGCCGGTGGCGGCGTTGAACTTGTCGATCTGGTCGGTGCCGGCGCTGCGGTTGGCGATGACGCCGCCGAGGCGGACCTGATAATTCTTCGACTTGGCCGCGATGGCCGCGACGATGCGGTTCATCGCGAAGATCGAGTCGAAATCGTTGGCGGCGACGATGAGCGCGCGGTCGGCGTGCTGGAGCGGCGCGGCGAAGCCGCCGCACACCACGTCTCCCAAGACGTCGAAGATGACGACGTCGGTTTCGTCGAGCAGATGATGCTCCTTGAGGAGCTTTACGGTCTGGCCGACGACGTAGCCGCCGCAGCCGGTGCCGGCGGGCGGGCCGCCCGCTTCGACGCACATCACGCCGTTGTAGCCCTCGAACACGAAGTCTTCGACGCGGAGTTCTTCCGTGTGGAAGTTCACGCTTTCCAGCACGTCGATGACGGTGGGCGTGAGCTGCTTGGTGAGGGTGAAGGTGGAGTCGTGCTTGGGATCGCAGCCGATCTGCAGCACGCGCTTGCCGATCTTGGAGAAGGCGACCGAGAGGTTCGACGAGGTCGTGCTCTTGCCGATGCCGCCCTTGCCGTAGATGGCGAAGACCTTGGCGCCCTCGATTTTGAGGGTCGGGTCAAGGTGCACCTGCACGCTGCCGTCGCCGTCGGGCCTTCGTGCCGTCTTGGGGAGTGTGTCGATCAGGTTCATCTCGGGCTCCGGGGGATCAGGCGGCGACGCCGACGGGCGCACCCATGGACACGCCTTCGAGCCGGTCCTCGAGCTCTTCGCCGGCGCGGCGGAGGGCTTCGAGCATCGCGGGTTCAGGCTGCCAATAGTTGCGTTCGTGAGCTTCGAGCAGGCGGTTCGCGACTTTCGCGGCCGCGGTGGGGTTGAGGCTCGCGAGCCGCTCGCGCAGCTCGGGATCGAGGACGTAGGTCTCGGTGATGCGCTGATAGACCCACGGCTCGACTTCGCCGGTGGTCGCGGACCAAGCCATCGTATTGGTGACGTGGGCCTCGATGGCGCGGACGCCTTCGTAGCCGTGCTTCAGCTGCCCGTCGTACCATTTCGGGTTGAGGATGCGGGTGCGCGTTTCGAGCGCGACCTGCTCGCCGAGGGTGCGCACGGTGCCTTCGCCGCGCGTCTGGTCGCCGATATAGACCGGGACCGTCTCGCCGCCGGCACGCTTCACCGCGCGGCTGATGCCGCCGAGCGTGTCGAAATATTGGTCGAGCGTGGTGACGCCGAGTTCGACGGATTCGAGGTTCTGATAGGCGAGGTCGACGCCGGCGAGCACCGACTGCAGAAGCTCGGGACGTTGCACCGGCTTGCCGGAGACGCCGTAAGCGAAGCATTTGCGGCGGCAATAGGTTTCGGCCAGCTCGTCCTCGTCCTGCCAGGCGCCGGTTTCGACGAGATGGTTGACGTTGGCACCGTAGGCCCCGTCGCCGTTGCCGAAGACGCGGAGGGAGGCGGTCTCCAGATCGCAGCCTTCCGACGCCATGTAGGCGAGGGCGTGCCGGCGGACGTAGTTTTGGTCTTCCGGCTCGTCGGCCGAGGCGGCGAGCAGGCAGGCTTCGGCCAGCATGCGCATCTGCAGCGGCATGAGATCGCGGAAGATGCCGGACACCGTCATCATGACGTCGATGCGCGGCCGGCCGAGTTCCGCCAGCGGCAGCAGCGCCGCGCCGCAGAGGCGGCCGTAGGTATCGAAGCGCGGGACCGCGCCCATCAGCGCGAGAGCCTGCGCGATGGGGCCGCCTTGGGATTTCAGATTGTCGGTGCCCCACAGCACGATCGCCACCGTGGCCGGCATGTCGTGGCCGGTTTCGATGTGGTGGTCGATGAGGCGCTGCGCCTGACGCGCGCCGTCCTCGACCGCGAAACGGCTGGGGATGCGGAAGGGATCGAAGCCGTGGACGTTGCGGCCGGTGGGGAGGACCGCCGGGGTGCGCAGGAGGTCGCCGCCGGGGGCGGGGCGGATCCAGCGGCCGTCGAGCGCGCGCAGCAGGCCGGTGGTCTCGTGATCCTCGGAGAGGAGGCGGTTGACGTCGGCCAGTTCCGTCCAGAGGTCGGGCTTGTCGGCGGGAGCGGGCGCGAGGGGCGCGCGGAATTCGGACAGGGCGACGACCGTGTCGCGCTCGGGCCGGATGCCGTGGGAGGCCTCGGCGACGGCGGAGAGCAGATCGGCGCGCTCGGACTGCGAGGGCGGCGTGCCCATCACGTGCATGCCGTGCGGGATGAGCGTGTATTCGAGTTCGAGGATCTTGTCGGACAGCGCGGCGACGCGGGCCGGGGCGGTTTCGCCCCAAGCGGGCTCGGCCTCGGAGAGATCGACGCCGGCGGCGAGGGACTGGACGAGTTCCTCGAGGGCGGGGGCGTCGTGCGCGTCGGCCGGGGCGAGGCCGCGCAGGCGTTCGATGGTGGATTTGAGGTCGACGAGGCCGCGATACAGGCCCGCCTGCGTGATCGGCGGCGTGAGATGGCTGACCAGCGTCGCGGCCGAGCGGCGCTTGGCGAGCGCGCCTTCGGACGGGTTGTTCGCGGCGTAGAGATAGACGTTGGGCAGATCGCCGATGAGGCTGTCGGGCCAGCACGCGCCGGACAGGCCGACCTGCTTGCCTGGCATGAATTCGAGCGCGCCGTGGGTGCCGAAATGCAGCACCGCGTCGGCGGCGAAATCCTCGCGCAGCCAACGGTAGAAGGCGGAGAAGGCGTGCGTGGGCGAGAAGCCCTTCTCGAACAGCAGGCGCATGGGATCGCCCTCCCACCCGAAGGCGGGCTGGACGCCGACGAAGACGTTTCCGAATTGCGCGCCGAGCACGAAGATCGAGCGGCCGTCGGTGCCGACGCGGCCGGGGGACGGGCCCCATTGGGCCTCGATCTCGGCGAGGCGGGTCTCGCGGCGCAGATGATCCTCGGCGGGGATGGCCGCATGCACGTTGGCGGGCGTGCCGTAACGGTCGCGGTTGCCGGTGATGATGGTCTCGCGCAGCGCGTCGACCGTCTCGGGAACCTCGACGACGTAGCCGTCGGCCTTCAGCGATTTGAGCGTGTTGTGCAGGCTCTCGAAGACCGAGAGGAAGGCGGCGGTGCCGGCCGCGCCCGCATTCGGCGGGAAGTTGAAGATGACGATGCCGAGCTTGCGTTCGGCCTTTTCGCGCTTGCGCAACATCACCAGCTTGGCGACGCGGGCGGCGAGCATGGCGGCACGCTCGGGATGTACGACCATGTCGCGCGAGCCTTCGGCGGACGGGGCCGAACTGCGGCCGCCGAACACCATGGGGCCGGACGCGCCGTCGAGTTCCGGGATCGCGACCATGATGGTGGATTCGACCGGGTGGAGGCCGCGGTCGGACGCGTCCCATTCCTCGACGGTCTGGAATTCGAGGGCGTGGGCGGCGATGTAGGGGACGTCGAGCCCGGCCAGCGTGACCTCGGCGGCTTCCGAGTCGTTGTAGGCGGGGCCGCCGACGAGGGAGAAGCCGGTGAGCGAGACGAGCGCATCGATCTGCGGGCGGCCGCCGGGAGTGAAGAATTCCTCGACGGCGGGGCGCGCGTCGAGACCGGCGGAGAAGGCCGCGACGACGCGCAGGCCCTTGGATTCGAGCGCGGCGATGACGCCGTCATAATGGGCGGTGTTGCCGGCGAGCAGATAGGACCGCATCACCAGCAGGCCGACGGTGCCCTTGGCGGAGGGCGGCGATGGCACGGACGCGACGTTCTCGCCGATGCGGCCGGCCATGCGCGGGTGATAGACGCCGATGTCGGGATATTCGACCGGAGCCTCGACCTTCAGCGTGCCGCGCAGGGCGGCGCGGGGGCCGGAGGCGTAACGGTCCACCAGCATGCGGACCATGTTGGCGACGTTCTCGTCCGAGCCCGCGAGGAAGTACTGCATGGTGAGGAACCATGCGCGCATGTCCTGCGCCGCGCCGGGGATGAAGCGGAGGATGCGCGGGATGTGGCGCAGCATCTTGAGCTGCTTGCGGCCCGCGCCGCCGGGCTTCTTGGTGGTGTTGCCGCGGAGCTTCTTGAGGAAGGCCATCGCCGGGCTCGGCGGGCCGTCCATCGTGAACTTGCCGAGGCGGGTGAGCGTGGTCGCCTCGCCGGCCGACATGAAGCAGCACATGGCGTCGCATTGCTCGCGACGCGCCTTCAGGGCGGGCATGATCGCGCGGACGTGATCGTCCATGAACAGCATGGAGGCGATGACGACGTCGGCGCGCTCGATGTCGGCGATGCAGCGCGCGAGCGCCTTGGGGTGATCCCAATCCGCGGCCGCATGCAGCGTGAGGTTGATGCCCGGCATTTCGCGGGACAGGCGCATCGAGGCGCGGGCGACGGAGCCGGCGAGATGGTCGTCCAACGTCACGATCACGACGCGGACGGGTACGGGCTCAGCGCCCGAAATGGGCCTTGGCATCGTACAGTGCCTCCACGGTGATGACGGGAATGGATTTCTCGACGGCGTAGGCCTCGGTATTGCGGCGCGCCTTGCCCCTCACGAAGAAGGGGATCTTTTTCAGCTCTTTTTCGGCTTCGACCGACCATGCGACGGCGTCGGAGCCGCCGGCCACGGCTTCGGCGATCGCGGGGGCGACCTGAATGTCGTGCGGTTCGGATTTAGCGGGCGCGTGCCCGAGATGGGACGGCGAGGCCCCGTCGACGAATTCGAAATCGTCGCGGAACATGCCCAGCAGATGCTCTTCGAGGCCCATCATCAGGGGATGGACCCAGGAGTCGAAGATCACGTTCGCGCCCTCGAAGCCGACCTGCGGCGAGTGGCGGGCCGGGAAGTCCTGCACGTGGACAGGCGCGGAGATGACGGCGCAGGGCACGCCGAGGCGCTTGGCGATATGCCGTTCCATCTGCGTGCCGAGTACGAGTTCCGGGTGCGCCGCGGCGATCTTTTCCTCGACCTCGAGATAGTCGTCGCTGATCAGCGCCTCGACGCCGTAGCGCGCGGCGGCTTCGCGGACTTCGCGGGCGAATTCGCGGGAATAGGTGCCCATGCCCGCGACGGTGAAGCCGAGCTCCTCGGTGGCGATGCGCGCCGAGGCGAGGACGTGGGTGGCGTCCCCGAAGATGAAGACGCGCTTGCCGGTGAGATAGGTCGAGTCGACCGAGCGCGAATACCAGGGCAGGCGCGAGGCGGGATCGGCGAGGACGGCGGTCGCGTCGACGCCGGTGATCGCGGCGACCTCCGCGATGAATTCGCGCGTCGCGCCGACGCCGATCGGCACCGTCTGAACGAGCGGTTGGCCGAAGGTGCGTTTGAGCCACTGGGCGGCCGTGCCGGCCACTTCGGGATAAAGCACGACGCTGAAATCCGCCTCGCCCAAGCGGGCGATGTCGGCGACGCTCGCGCCCATCGGCGCGACGACGTTGACGTCGATGCCCATGCGGTCGAGCAGGGCGGTGATCTCGCGCACGTCGTCGCGGTGGCGGAAGCCGAGCGCGGTGGGCCCGAGAATGTTGCAGGAGGGCCGCGTGCCGGCCGCGCGGGCCGGGCGGACATGACCCGGAGCCGGGGCATGCGGACCGGCGAGGCTGCGCACGATGCGGTAGAAGGTTTCGGCCGCGCCCCAATTTTCCTTCTTTTGATAGGAAGGAAGATCGAGCGGGATGACGGGGATCGGCAGGCCGGCGGCCTTGGCGAGCCCGCCCGGATCGTCCTGTATGAGCTCGGCCGTGCAGGACGCGCCGACGATCATGGCGGCGGGCTTGAAGCGCTCATAAGCGTCGCGCACGGCGCTCTGGAACAGGTCGGCGGTGTCCGAGCCGAGGTCGCGCGCCTGGAAGGTGGTGTAGGTGACGGGCGGCCGCGCGTTGCGGCGCTCGATCATCGTGAAGAGCAGGTCCGCATAGGTGTCGCCCTGCGGCGCGTGCAGCACGTAATGCAGATCGGTCATGCCCGTGCAGACGCGCATCGCGCCGACATGGGGAGGGCCTTCATAGGTCCAGACGGTGAGCTGCATGGCCTAGACCCTCAGCCTGTCGCGACGGCCCAGAGGGCGCGCGAAAAGTTCGGCGAGGTCGCCCGCATGCTCGTAGCCGTGCACGGGGGAGAACACGAGTTCGATCGACCACTTGGTGGTGATGCCCTCGGCTTCCAGCGGATTGGCCAGGCCGAGGCCGCAGACGACGAGATCGGGCCGGGCGGCGCGGCAACGGTCGAGCTGCTTGTCGACGTCCTGACCTTCCGACACGAGCACGTCGTGCGGCAGCAATTCCAGATCGTCGGCGAGGTGGCGGCGGTGCAGATAGGGCGTGCCGACTTCGACCGGGATCATGCCGAGTTCGCGGGCGAGAAAGCGCGCCAGCGGAATTTCGAGCTGCGAGTCGGGGAAAAAGAAGATGCTCTTGCCTTCGAGCGCCGGGCGGTGCCGGGCGACGGCGCGCTTGGCGCGGTCGCGCGACGGCGCGGTGACTTCGGCGAAACGCTCTTCGGAGACGCCGTAAAGGCGCGCGGCGGCGGCGAGCCAAGCGGTCGTGCCCTCTTCGCCGAAGGGGAACGCGGCTGCGACATGGGTCGCGCCGCGCTCTTCGAGCGCGCGGGCCGTATCGGTGAGGAAGGGCTGGGCGAGAAGGAAGCGCGTATTCGGCCCGACGGCGGGCAGATCGCGGCTGCGGCGCGGCGGCAGGAAGACGACCGGGATGCCGAGGCCGTCGAACAGCGCCTTGAACCGGTCCTCCACCACGTCGGCCAAGGTGCCGACGACCATCAGCGGCGCGGGCGCCGTCTCGGACAGGGTCGGCATGCCGGGCACGAGGGCCGCGAGACAGGCGTCCTCGCCTTGCGTGAAGGTGGTTTCGATGCCGCTGCCGGAATAGGCGAGCACGCGCACGCGGTCCTTCAGGCGCTCGTCGAGCCGCGAGGCTGCGCGGTTCAGATCGAGCTTGATGACTTCGGACGGGCAGGAGCCGACGAGGAACAGCAGCTTGATGTCGGGCCGGCGTGCGAGCAGCCGGCCGACGACCGTGTCGAGTTCTTCGTGCAGATCGGCGCGGCCGGCGAGATCGCGCTCTTCGATGATGGCCGTGGCGAAGCGCGGCTCGGCGAAGATCATGACGCCGGCGGCCGACTGGATGAGATGGGCGCAGGTGCGCGAGCCGACGACGAGGAAGAAGGCGTCCTGAATCTTGCGGTGCAGCCACACGATGCCGGTGAGCCCGCAAAAGACCTCCCGCTGTCCGCGCTCCTTCAGCACCGGCCGGTCGCAGCCGGCGGCGGGGGGCGTACGGTCGAGGAGGGTGACGGCGTTCACTGCGCGAACTCCATGACGGAGGGCGCGGCAACGTCGCGGCGGGCCATCCGGAGCTTCCAGATGAATTGCGCGGCGTTGACGACGTAGGAGGCGTAGGCGGCGAGCGCCAGCAGCATGAGATCGCGCGGGGCGAGCAGGTCGGCGAAGGCGCAGACGAGATAGGCGGTGTGCAGCGCGAGCACGCCCATGCTCACCACGTCTTCCCAAAAGAAGGCGGGGGCGAAGAGCCACTTGCCGAAGACGGCGTGCTCCCAGACCGAGCCGGTGACCATGATGGCGTAGAGGACGAGTGTTTTGATCACGACCGAAACCGATGCGGCGAAGAGACCTTCGCCCGTCAGCATGAAGCGGCCGACCAGCGCGAGACTGACGATGAAAACGAGGAACTGAAGCGGCGCGAGTACGCCCTGGACCAGCGTCCAAGGGGACGCATCCCGTCTGCTTCTTTCCTCGACGCTGTAGAGGGTCTTCTTCGGACCCTTCACCGACGGAGGCTTCGTCATTGGAGAGCCCCTCCCATTCGAGCCCCGATCCTAAGATGCGAGTCGCTCAAGTGTCAAACTAGCCTGACGTCCATGTGGACGTACAGTGGAGAGGGGCATTATGGTCGCCCGCGACGTTATGGCTCAGTTTCCGTCCAACAACATCGTCGTCATGTTGTTCGACGCTCGACCACAGAAACGACAAGAAGAAGCCGAGCGGGGCTGCCTGATGCGACGCCGTCGCATGCGGCAGGCCGGGGCAAAAGGGGTTGGGGATGTCGGGCTTGGATGATGACCACGGAGCCGCGTCGCGCGCTTCCTACAGGGAAGGGTCGGAAACGGCCCGGCACCAAGGCTCACAACGATTCAGCGACATCGTTCAGGCCATCCGAACCAACGTTCTCCCGGGCTTGCTCGCCATTCACGGCGCCGGTCCGCGGATCGATCCCGACCGAATTCCCGACGAAGACATCGTCGCCTTCACCGATCTCGTCCGGACCAGCGACATCGATGCCGCCCGCATTTTCGTCCGCGGTCTTCGCGACCGAGGCGTTTCGTCGCGGGCCATCTTGCTTGATCTGATCACTCAATCAGCGCGTGCGCTCGGGGTTTGCTGGGAAAACGACAGTTTAAGCTTTGCGGAGGTCAGTGTGGCCGCGATGCGGCTCGAACAGTTGGTGATCGAAGAGACCAGTACGGTGCCGCGGCGCACCGATCCTTCCAAAGCAACGCCTGCGGCGCTTCTTGCGACGGTGCCGGGCGAACAGCACACGTTGGGGTTGCTGATCATCGACGACCTGTTCCGTCGCGAAGGATGGACGACCGCCACGCTGCTGAAGGCCGATGCGTCAGAAATAGTGGACAGGGTCCGCAGCGGCCATTTCTCGATGGTGGGACTGACGTTGAGCCGCGAAGCGCTGGCCGAAGACCTTGCGCGGCTTATCGCCGACGTGCGCCGTGCATCGCTCAACAAAGGCGTGCTCGTGATGGTGGGCGGGCGTGCCTTCGAGGTGAATCCGGGGCTTTCGAGCATGGTCGGGGCGGATTTGTGCGCCGTGGACGGTGCCGATGTTGCACGGCACATAAGCCTCTAGACCTTCACGCACGATGCGCTAAAACCAAGTCCGTGCGGATTTGTCGCGGGTCGATCCGACCCGACGGACCCGACAGACCTGGTGGTGTTGCTTGGACAAGCGGGAACGTTCCCCGGGAATGCACGGGGAGTTCGGGCTTCCCGAACTTCTGGCTGCCGCTTCTGACCTCTCTCTGGTTGTGACCGGCGACGGCGTGATCGAGGCGGCATTCGCCG
The DNA here is from genome assembly GCA_027489535.1 of Hyphomicrobiales bacterium. Classification (GTDB taxonomy): domain Bacteria; phylum Pseudomonadota; class Alphaproteobacteria; order Rhizobiales; family Beijerinckiaceae; genus JAIXZO01. The sequence continues at coordinate 145,019 of JAIXZO010000022.1, read as the reverse complement.
CCGAAGAGGATCTGCGTCGCGAATCCGAAGCGTGGGTCGGCAAGCGTTGGGTCGAGACGGTGACCGTCGAGAGCCGCCCGAAGGTCGAGCAACTTCTCAGCGAGGCCTTGGCTGCGGGAACGCCCCAACGCCGTGAAATCAATCAATTGTCGTCGCGCAGCGGCGAATGTGCCGTGCGCTTCGCCGTGTTCCGCGGCGAGGCTGGAAAACTTTATGCGCTCGGGCAGGATCTGCGCGCCGTGGCGCGCGTGCAGCAGCGGCTCGTGGACGCACAGCGCGCGATGGAGCGCGACTATCTGCGCCTGCGCAGCGCGGAGACGCGATATCGGCTGCTGTTCCAGCTCTCGACCGAGGCTGTCCTGATCCTCGACGCGACGAACAACCGCGTCATCGACCTCAACCCCGCCGCCGCCGCCCTGTTGGAATCGACGGCGGGACGCGTGGTCGGCCGGCCGTTCGTCGACCTGTTCGATGCGCCTGAGCGTGAACTCGTGCAGGGCATTCTGCTCGGCGCACGCGCGGCGGGACGTCTTGAATCGGTGCGCGCCCATTTGGCGAGCGGGCGAAGGGCCGTCCTCGTGGCCGGCGTCGCCTACCGGCAGGACGAAGCCACGCAGGCGTTGGTGCGGCTGACGCCGCTCGACGCTTCGGCCGCGACCGCGACGGACGCTCCGCCGATGGCGGCGGAGGCTTTCGCGGCGCTGCCGGACGGCCTCGTGGTGACGGACGAGGACCGCATCATCCGCTCGGTGAACCGGGCCTTTCTCGAAATGACGGAATTGACGCGGGCCGAACAGATCCTCGGCGAGGCATTGGACGCGCGGCTGGGCCGCTCCGGCGTCGAAGCGAGCGTGCTGTTCGGCAATCTGCGCGAACACGGCACGCTGCGGGATTTCGCCACGACCCTGCGCGGCGATCTCGGCGCGCTCGAAGACGTGGAGATCACCGCGGCGGCGGTGGCGGGCGACGAACCGGGCTTCGTATTTCTCGTGCGGCGCGGGGGACCGCGCGGCGGATCGTCCATCTCCGCGTCGGAGCTTCCGCGCACGGCGGACGAGTTGACCGACCTGATCGGGCGGTTGCCGCTGAAGGACATTGTGCGCGAGACCGCCGACGTGATCGAGCGGCTGTGCATCGAGGAGGCCTTGCGGCTGACGGGGGACAACCGCGCGGCCGCCGCGCAGATGTTGGGCCTGAGCCGGCAGAGCCTCTACGACAAGCTGCGGCGCTACGGGATCGGCGATCTCGGGAGCTTGAGCGACGCCGACTGAAGCTGCAGGCGGGCTGACAGGTGCCAGCGACATTTCGTCGTGTCAGACGATATGGACAGTTGCTGCGGGGCGATGTTAGCGTCCGCTTCATGTCTCGCCCGGCCGCTCCGGTAATCCTCGAACTGTTGAAGCCCATCACGTGGTTCGCACCCGTGTGGGCCTTCGGCTGCGGCGTCATTTCCGCAGGGCGGGGCGTCGAAAGCTGGTGGATGGTGGCGGGCGGCCTGCTGCTCGCAGGGCCGCTGGTGTGCGGCACGAGCCAAGCCGTCAACGACTGGTTCGACCGGCATGTGGACGCGATCAACGAGCCGAATCGGCCCATCCCCTCCGGCCGCATGCCGGGGCGCTGGGGGCTGATCGTCGCGACGGGCTGGACGGTTCTCTCGCTGCTGGTCGCCGGATTGATGGGCCCCTTCGTGCTTGCCGCCGCGGCTTTCGGGCTGGCGCTCGCATGGGCCTACAGCGCGCCGCCGCTTCGCCTGAAGGGCAACGGCTGGTGGGGCAATTCCGCCGTCGCGATCTGCTACGAGGGGCTGCCGTGGTTCACCGGCGCGGCCGTGATGAGCGCGGCGCTGCCCGACTGGCGCATTCTCGCGATGGCCTTCGTCTACAGCCTCGGCGCGCACGGCATCATGACGCTGAATGATTTCAAGTCGGAAGAGGGCGACCGGCGCATGAACGTGCTGTCGCTGCCCGTGCAGCTCGGCACCGCGCGCGCCGCACGTCTCGCCTGCGCGGTGATGGCCGTGCCGCAGATCGTGGTGATCGGGATGCTGCTCGCATGGGACCGGCCGTATCACGCGGGCGCGATCGCGCTGCTGCTTGCGGCGCAGGGCGTGCTGATGGTGCGGCTGCTGAGCGACCCGAAGAAGTGGGCGGCCTGGTACAATGCCACCGGCACGACGCTGTACGTGATCGGCATGGCGGTGGGCGCGTTCGCGCTGCGCAAGATCCTGATGGAGGGCGGCGCGTGACGCAGCCTCTCGGATGGCTCGGCATTCTCCGCATCGGTCTGGTGCAGACGGCGCTCGGCGCAGTCGTGGTGCTGACGACATCCACCTTGAACCGGCTGATGGTGGTCGAGATCGGTCTCGCGGCGACGGTGCCCGGCGCGCTGGTGGCGCTGCATTATGCGGTGCAGATGCTGCGTCCGCGCTGGGGCTACGGCTCGGACGCGGGCGGTCGGCGCTCGGTTTGGATCTTCGGCGGCATGGCGGTGCTGGCGACGGGCGGCTTCCTCGCCGCGGTCGCGACCGCTTGGATGGCGACCGACGTGACGGCGGGGCTTTGCCTCGCGGTGGCGGCCTTTTTGCTGATCGGCATCGGCGTGGGGGCGAGCGGAACCTCGCTGCTCGCCTTGCTGGCACAGCGCGTGCCCGAACATCGCCGCGCACCCGCCGCCACCGTCGTGTGGATGATGATGATCGTGGGGTTCATCGTGACGGCCGGCGTGGCCGGGTCGTTGCTCGACCCGTATACGCCGCAGCGCCTCGTCGCCGTGTCCGGCGGCGTTTCCGTCATCGCGATGATCGTGACGGGGCTCGCGCTGATCGGGCTCGAACCGCGCGCGGATGCCCGCGAGTCGGCGGAACGGCCGGCGAAGCCGCCGTTTCGCGAGGCTATGGCGGAAGTGTGGGCCGAGCCGCAGGCGCGGCGGTTCACGATCTTCGTGTTCGTCTCGATGCTCGCCTACAACGGGCAGGACCTCATTCTCGAGCCTTTCGCGGGCCTCGTCTTCGGGCTGACGCCGGGCGAGACGACCAAGCTTTCGGGCGTGCAGCACGGGGGCGTGCTTGCGGGCATGATCCTGATGGCCGCCGCCGCGCGCGCGTTCGGACGGTCCAAGAACCGCGTGCTGTCGGGCTGGATGATCGGCGGCTGCATCGCCTCCGCCGTTTTGCTCGTCGGCCTTTCGGTCGCGGCGTTCGCGGGGACTGCGGCGCTGCTGCGGCCTTTGGTATTTCTGCTCGGCACCGCGAACGGCGCCTTCGCCGGGGCTGCCATCGCCTCGATGATGGCTTTGGCCGGCGACGGACGCGGCGGGCGCGAGGGCACGCGGATGGGGATGTGGGGCGCGGCGCAGGCCATCGCCTTCGGCTCCGGCGGCTTTCTCGGAACCGTCGCCGTCGATCTCTGCCGTCTGCTTACGGCCGACGCCCTGACCGCCTATGCCGCCGTGTTCTGCGGCGAGGCGGCGTTGTTCATTTTCTCCGCGGTGTTGGCCGTGCGGGTGGGTCGAGACGGGGCTGCGGCCCGGTCGCGCGCTCCCGCCCGTGCCGCGTCGCAAGCGTCCGCGTAAGTCCGCCTGCCCCGATCCTCGGTCAACCGGAGACGACCATGAGCGCGCCCGAACTGTTCGACGTCGTGGTGATCGGAGGCGGACCCTCCGGGGCCACGGCCGCCGACGATCTGGCCCGTGCGGGCCGCAAGGTGCTGCTGCTCGACAAGGCGGGGCGCATCAAGCCCTGCGGCGGCGCGGTGCCGCCGCGGCTGATCCGCGATTTCGAGATTCCCGACCATCTGATCGTGGCGCGCGTGCGCTCCGCGCGCATCGTCGCGCCGTCGGAACGCAGCGTCGACATGCCGATCGAGGGCAACGGCTATGTCGGCATGGTCGACCGCGACGTGTTCGACGAATGGCTGCGCGAACGGGCGAGGGCCTCGGGCGCGGAACGGCGCACCGGGCAGTTCGAGAGCTTCGAGCGCGACGCCGAGGGCACGGCGGTGATCGCCTATTCCACGCGCGAGAACGGCGGCGAGACGGTGCGGGTGCGCGCCCGCTCCGTGGTGGGCGCCGACGGCGCGAATTCGGCCGTGGCCAAGCAGGCGGTGCCGAAAGCCGGCCGCGCGCCGTTCGTGTTCGCCTATCACGAGATCGTGAAGGCCCCCGAAAACATGCCGAATTACGACGCTGACCGCTGCGACGTGTATTATCAGGGTTCGCTGTCGCCGGACTTCTATGCGTGGATCTTTCCGCACGGCGACAAGGTGAGCATCGGCACCGGCTCCGCCAACAAGGGGTTCTCGCTGCGCGGGGCGGTGGGCGACCTGCGCCGCGCCACCGGCCTCGACGGCATGGAGACGATCCGGCGCGAAGGTGCGCCGATCCCCATGCGACCGCTGAAGGTGTGGGACAATCAAAAGGACGTGGTGCTGGCCGGCGACGCCGCCGGCGTGGTCGCCCCGGCCTCGGGCGAGGGCATCTATTACGCGATGCTGGGCGGACGGCTCGCGGCGGACGCCGTGGAGGGGCTGTTGGCCACCGGGCATGCGACGGAGCTTGCAACGGCGCGCAAACGCTTCATGGCGGAGCACGGACGTGTGTTCTGGGCGCTCGGCCTGTTGCAGCGGTTCTGGTACGGCAGCGACAAGCGCCGCGAACGCTTCGTGAGCCTGTGCCGCGACCCCGATGTGCAGCGCATCACGTGGGAATCCTACATGAACAAGGCCTTGGTGCGCTCCAAGCCCATGGCCCATCTGCGCATCATCATGAAGGACTTGGCCGACCTGCTCGGCTTCCTGACGCCGTGGAAAAAGGCCGGCGCACGCTGACGGAGGCGTATTCGCCGCGTTGACGGACCGGAATGCGGATGGAAGCATGCGCGTCCCGCAATTCGAGACGCTTTTCCGCCATGCTCCGCTTCCCGACGACCGCCGAGGCGTCCCGTTCCGTCGCGCTCGTGCTTGCGACGATGCTCGGGGCGACCCCGGCCCTCGCCCTCGACAAGCTCAAGATCGGGGCGCTGCTCACGCTGTCGGGCCCGTCCGCGATCATGGGCATCCATCAGCGCGACGGCTTCGCCTTGGCGTTGAAGGAGCGTGGCGGCAAGCTCGGCGGGCGTGAAGTCGATCTGATCGTCGCGGACGACGAATTGAAGCCGGACGTCGCGGTGCAGAAGGTGCGCGGCATGCTCGACCGCGACGGCGTCGACCTCGTGACCGGCGTCACCTTCTCCAACGTGCTGCTCGCGGTGGCGAAGCCGATCTTCGAGAAGGGCGTCTTCCTGATCGGCTCCAATGCCGGGGCCTCGGTGATGGCCGGCAAGGCCTGCTCGCCGTTTTTCTTCACCACCAGTTCGCAGAACGACCAGATTCACGAAATTTCCGGCCGGCTGGCGACGGACAAGGGTTATCGCCGCGTCGTGCTGCTCGCGCCGAATTACCAGGCCGGCACGGATGCGGTCGCGGGGTTCAAGCGGCGCTATGCGGGCACCGTGGTCGACGAGCTTTACACGCCTCTCGGTCATGCCGATTTCTCGGCGGAGTTGGCCAAGATCGCTTCGCTCGCGCCCGATGCCGTGTTCACCTTCATGCCCGGCGGCATGGGCGTGAGCCTCGTCAAGCAATATGCCCAGGCGGGGTTGAAGGCACGCATTCCGCTGATGTCGGCGGGCACCATCGACGACAGTACGCTGCCCGCGATGCGCGATGCCGCGCTCGGCCTTTCCTCCGTCGCGCAATGGGCCTCCGATCTCGACGTGCCGGCCAACAAGACGTTCGCGCCCGCGTTCGAGAAGGAATTCGGCTATGTGCCGTCCTTCTACGCGCAGCAGGGATATGACGCCGCGCAACTCATCGACTCGGCCTTGTCGGCGACGGGCGGCGAAGTGACGAACAAGGAGGCCTTCAGGCGTGCGCTGCTGACGGCGGAGATCGCTTCGCCGCGCGGGGCCATGCGCATGAACCGCAACGGCTTTCCCGTTCAGGATTTTCATCGCGTCGAGGCGATGCAGCGGGCTGACGGCGTGTTTGCGACGCGGGCGGTGGAGAAGGTCGCCACGGCGGCAGTCGATTCCTACGCCGCGGAATGCCCGCTCTGAAGCCGGCGGACGGGTTGAACGATCCATAAAAAAGGACCGCCGGGACCTTTCGGACCCGGCGGTCAGTTCAACGGGAGTTTCTACGGGCTCGCGCGGATCAGTTCGCCTTGGGCGGCGACAGTTCCACGGCGTAGTCCTTGAACATTGCCGCGCCGTAGAGCGGCTTGTTCACGCCCTGATGGCAGGTGGCGCAATAAGCCTTGGGCGCGTCGCCGGCTTCGCCGAGGCGATTGGCCGGATAGACGGGCTGGAGCGGATCGAGATAGGTCGTGTTCAGCTCACGCACCATCTGGATGCCGTGCCAGGCGGTGACGCGCTGGGGCGGGCTTTCGGCCCAGGAGCCGAAGGCGCGGCTGTTGTGGCAGAAGCCGCAATTGACGCCGAGGCCCGTCGACATGTGCATCATCAGACCATAGGTCTTTTCCGCATCCTGAATGGTCTGGCCCTGTTCGACCCGGGCGGGCACCTGCGGGATCGCCGTGGTGCCTTGGACGCGGATCTCGCCCTTCTGCACCAACAGAGCCGAGAAGGGCTCGTTGGGCAGAGTGGAGTAGGCGACCGACTTCACGGGCGCGTTCTGCCCGTTCTTCGCGCCCATGTAGGGCGGGTTGTCGTCGCCGGGCGACTTGAACCAGATTTCCGCCGGTACGGCCTGGCCGCGATGGCAGGTGTAGCAGGTCACGCCGGTTTGGCCGACATGCGCCGTCCATTTCGCGTTGATGGTCTGCGTCATCTGGAACATGCGGCGCGCGACGACCTTGGTGTAGACCGAGTCGTCGGCGAGGTTTTCGAGGTTGTGACACCCCGCGCAACCCTGCTCCGGCTGGACCCATTCCGTGATCGCGGCCATGACGCGGATGAACTGGCCCTCGCTGAGATGCCCGAGAACCTTGACGTTCTCGTAGACCTCGGAGGCGCGGGGACCGGAGGCGTCCGCCTCGGGCTGCACCTCGGGCAGAACGATCGCGGCGCGCTTGGCCTCTTCACGTTCCGGGCTTTTCACCTGCACCATTCCGGTGCCGCGCGGTCCCGTCTGGGCCGTTTCCTGCGGGGGCTGCTCGCAGCCCCCGAGAAGAAGGGCCAGAGCGGCGGCCCCGGCGAGGCCGAGGGACTTGGTGAATATCTTCGTTTTCATCGCACCCCTCCCGCGGCCAGAGCCGGATCGGCGACGGGCGACCAGTCGGTGACATAGGCCGGAGCCACACCGTGCTTGACGGCCCAGAGATACCAATTGTCCACGGCGGTTCCGGTGAGCAGGATGCCGATGCCGCCCGTGAGCGTCGTCAGCACCGCGAACCACCAAGCCCAGCGATGGATGGATTCCATGGTGGCGTTGAAGCCCATGGTCCAGCGCCAGAAGAGGGCGGCGCGCTCCGTGGCCGTGCCGCGATCGGTGATCTGCTCGAGTTCGCGGTCGCCGCCGTAGCGGGTGACCGCGAGGATGGTCGCCGCATGCATCGCGAAGAGCAGCGTCGAGCCGTAGAGGAACACGATCGAGAGGGCGTGGAACGGGTTGTAGAAGAGGTTCCCGTAGCGGATCGAGAACGCCGCCGTCCAATCGAGATGCGAGAAGATGCCGTAGGGCACGCCCTCGCTCCAGCTGCCCATCAGGATCGGGCGGAAGAGGCCGAGCACGAGGAACAGCCAGATCGCGGAGGCGAAGGCCCAGGCGACGTGGGTGCCCATGCCGAGCGCGCGGGCCCGGACATAGGTGCGGCCCCACCAGAGCAAGACCGACAGCAGCAGGAAGGTGCTGACGATCATGTACCAGCCGCCGTCGTTGAGCGGAGGCCAGGACAGGCCGTATTTCGGCGCCGGCGGATCGAGCGACAACCAGAAGAGGTTGCGCACGAGCATGATGGGATTCCAGTTCACCGAGGCGAGATAGTTCATCCCGATGAGGAAGAAGGCGAGCGCGCCGCAGACGATGGACGCGAGGCCCAGAAAGCCCAGATAGAAGGGGCCGATCTGCGCGTTGCCGAGCTTGCCGATCCAGTAGCTGAAGAAGGGCTCTTCGCTGCGGACCCAGGTGCCGTGGCTGAAGGGGACGCCGTCATGCGGGTGCGCCCGAGCCTGAACCTGCGTGAAGATGTTCTGATATTCGATCATGGCCGTCTCTCCTCAGCTCCAGATCGGCAGGTCGAGCCACCAGGACCACCATTCGGTCCAGCTGCGGGTCCAGAACGGCCCGCTGATGACGATGCAGACGGCGCTCCAGAAGCCCGCCGACAGCGCGAGGAACAAGCCCACGCGATGGATGCCGAGGGTGCCTACCGAATAGCCGATGAGGTCGCGGAAATAGGTGTCTTCGTGCTCCGGCGTCTTCACCGTCTCGCCCTTTTTCGGGTTGACCGAGGACAGGATGAGGGAGCCGTGGAGCGCGAGCGCCATCGTGGTGGTGAAGAAGAACGTCACCGCGAGCATGTGCGCCGGATTGTAGTGGAAGTGCAGGTACTGGTACCCGACGTTCGACACCCAATCGAGATGGCTGAAGATGCCGTAGGGAAATCCGTGGCCCCAAGCGCCCATCAGCACCGGGCGGATCACGACGAGCGTGACATAGGCCCCGATGGCCACCGAGAAGGCGAAGGGCACATGGTAGCCCATGCCGAGCTTGCGGCAGATTTCAACCTCACGCAGCGCCCAGGAGCCGAAGGCCCCGATCGCGCAGATGGTGATGGCCTGCCACAACCCGCCTTCGGCGAGCGGCGCCGCGCTCAGACCCCATGAGAGGTCGGGCGGCGCGATGTTGATCTGCCAAGGGTTCCAGGTGGGGCCCATGGACGCGCCGTAGAAGATGAGCGCGGTCCCGAGAATGGAGAAGAAGGCCGTCGTGACGCCGAAGAAACCGACGTAAAACGGACCGACCCAAAAGTCGAAGAGATCCCCGCCGACAAGCGTGCCTCCGCGGACTCGATACTTCTTTTCGAAGCTGAGCATCGTCATCGCCGAACACTCCTTAGGCGGGCTGACGGATTGTAAAATCCAGTGTGTCCGAGCCCCGGGCCGTGCCCGGCCCGGGAGCTCTTGTCGTTGGAACCGATCAGCCGACGATCTTCACGAGATCGAGGCCGGCCGTCTGCACGGGCTGGACTTCGGTGACGTCCGCCCGCTTCTGGCGGGGGCCGTCGAGCCAGTTGTAGCGATCGGTGCTGAGCAGGATCAGATGGATCATGAACATCAGCGCGCCGAGGAACACCGCCTGGGCGATGAGCGCACGACGGGGATCAAAGATGCTGTACCAAATCTTCCACATGACGCTCTCCGCTTACACGAGGAAGGAGATCGCCGAAGCGATCGATTGACCGGCATCCTGTACGGACGACAGCATCGGCTTGGATGCGCCGAACCAAGGGCGCCACATCCAAACAAGGTAATGCGCGACTACGGCGACGAAGCCGTAGAGAGCCGCATACTGCATGTAGAGGCTGTGGAATTCCTTGGCCTCTTCTTCGGTGATGCCTTGCGGCCCCACTTTGTCGCTTGCCATTTCTGACCTCCGACTTTGCCTTTCGGCCGTTACTGCGCAGGTCCCGCGCAGCAGGGTGTCTCGGTGTTTCCACTTCGACGAACCGACCGGTGTGTCCGGCCGGAAATGCGAGGGCTTTTCAGCCCATGAAGGCGTAGGGGATCGCGGCGTCGGCCGCGGCTCGCGCCTGCCCCAAGATCGAAAGCGACTTGCCGCCCGCCGCGAAGCCCGCATCCGACCCGATCACGCGGACCGCGATGGTGGTGACGAGGAAGAACGGGAAGCTGACCGCGAAGAGCAGCCGGAACATGAGACGGTCCTCTTGCCGGGCGCGCAGGCGGGAAGGCGACAGGGATGCGTCGGTCATGGCTTGGTCCTCCGGTGGGGGCGTCGCGCGGCCGACCGGGAGGGTCGAACCGGGCAATGGGGAAAAGGCGTGGTGCGGAAGGGCGCTCATGCGCGCGCCTCCCGGAGAAGGGTGCCCGCGCTCGTGACCGCCTCGACGGTCACCGCGCCCGCGCCCGAACCGCGCGCCGCGCGTTCGGCCGCGTCGCGCAGCCGTTTGGCGGCCGAGATGCGGATGAGGATGGGATGGGCCTCGACGAGCTCGTCGAGCATCGCCGTCGCCGCATCTTCCCAAGGCAGATCTTGATGGAACCGCGAGGGCGTGGGGTCGACGCGGTCGAGATCGGTGCCGAGCGGAAGAATGTGGAACAGCGCGTCGAACAACGCGTTGCAGACTTCCTGAATGAGGTAGGTGGCGCCCGCATAGCCCATGAAGGGCGTTCCGGTGTGGCGGCGGATGACCGCGCCGGGGAACGAGGCGGGGATGTAGACGGCGCGACCGCCCGCTTCCGCCAGATACATGCGTTCGTTGTAGCTGCCGAACAGGATCAGCGGCGTTTTCTCGCGCACCATTGCCCGGATGGCGTTGTTGTCGGTCTTCGCGCCGGCGCGACGCGCTTCGGCGAAGCGGCAGTCGAGGCCCATCTCGTCTTCGAGGAAATGGCGGATGCCGCGGGCATAGGTCTCGTTCGCCACGATGCCGAAGCTCGCGGTGGCGAAGAAGTCCTGCGTCACCGAGCGCCAGAGGTCCCAGAGCGGCTTGATGGTGGTGTGCTTCTCGCGCTCGATGAAGGGCTCGGGATCGAGGCCGAGCAGTTCGCCGAGGGTGCGCAGGAATTTAGTGGTGCTGTGCAGGCCGATGGGGGCCTGCAGATAGGGCTTGCCGAGCGCCTCGCAGAGCAGGCGGCCGAATTCGCGATACATGCAGACGTTGACGTCGCCGTCCGCGAGCTTCGGCACGTCGGCGAGATGGGTGCCGAGCGGGAAGGCGAGATTGACCTCGGCCCCGATGCCTTCGATCAGGCGGCGGATTTCCGCGAGATCGGACGGCATGTTGAAGGTGCCGTAGCAGGGTCCGATGATGTTGACCCGGGGCTTCGCGCCTTCGGGGCGCGGCTTCGGGGTCTTGGGAACCTTTTTGACGCCGTATTCGGTCCAGAGCCACTGCATCGCGCGGTTGGCGCTCTGCCATTGGTCTTCGTCGATGGTGCGGGGCAGAAAGCGCTGGATGCCGGTGCCTTCGGGCGTGACGCCGCCGCCGATCATTTCGGCGATGGAGCCCGTGACGACGACGCTCGGCAGATGCGGATCGAGCACCGCATGCGAGCGCTTCATCGCGCCTTCGGTGCCGAAGCGGCCGAGTTCCTCTTCACCGAGGCCGGTGACGACGATGGGAAGTTCGTGCGGGGGCAGCGCGTCGGTGTAGTGCAGCACCGAGGTGACGGGCAGGTTCTCGCAGCCGACCGGGCCGTCGATGATGACCTGCAGGCCCTTCACGGCGGTGAAGACGTAGACCGCGCCCCAGTAGCCGCCCGCCCGATCGTGGTCGATGATCAGCATCAGATCATCTCCTCGGCTTTGCGGGCCGCGGCAAGCTTTTCGAGACGGCGGCGGTTCTGTTCGCGGAAGTCGGGGCGATCCTTCGGCACGGTTTCCCAGATGCCGGCGGCATGGCCCTCGCCGACGCCGGCGAAGAAGTCCTTCATCGTCTCGAAGCGCTCCTTGCCCGCGATGGCCCCGTTGATGACGGTGGCGAGCGAGCCGGCGCCGGCCGCGCCGAAGAGCGGGCGGGCGGAGACGAGATTCGTGAAGTAGAGCGAAGGGATCGCGAGCTGCTTGGCCTTCTGCACGACCGGCGTGGTGCCGATGGCGAGATCGGGCCGGAACTCGTGCATCGCGGCCAGATCCTGCTCGAGCGAGGCGCGGTATTGGACGTGGATGCCGCGCGATTCGAGCCAGTCGCGGTCGAGTTCCGACAGCGCGGTGCGCGGGCAGGCGGTGCCGACATAGCGCACGTCCGCGCCGCTTTCGACGAGCAGGCGGGCGACCAGCAGTTCCGAGCCTTCATAGCCCGACAGCGTGATTCGGCCCTTGATCGGGGTCTTTTCGAGGGCTTCGCGGATCTTCGGCAGATGGATGCGCTTGGCTTCGTCGATCTTGTCGCGGGGGACGTTGCAGGCCTCGCCGATGTTCTCGAGCCAGGCGGCCGTGCCGTCGTAGCCGACGGGGCCGGAGCCGACGACGGGGCGGCCGGCTTGGCCGAACACGCGATAGACGCAGGTGTAGAAGGGGTGCAGACCGGCGACGGCGGCGCAGTCGAGCGCGCCGTAAAGCTCGCGCCATTCGCGCGTGGGCACGACCGGGCCGGCGGCCAGACCCATGGGCTCGAGCAGACGCGCGAGGCCGACGGGATCGGCCGGGAACATCTCGCCGACGAGGGCGACGGCGGGCTTGTCGCCGCGGCCGCCGCGGGGCGCCTGAACGGGACCGGTGAGGACCTCGTTGCGGGCGTAGTCAAGCATCGCGCCGGCGAGCACATCCTTGGCTTCCGCGTGGGTCGGAACGCCGAAGCCCGGCACATCGATGCCGATGATGCGGACGCCGTTGATCTCCTTGGGAAGGAGCTGCAGCGGAATGCCCGAGGCGGTGGGCACGCAGAGATTGGTGATGACGATGGCATCGTAGAGCGCCGGATCGGCGGTCTCGAACACCGCGTCGCGGATGTCTTCGAACAGCTTGCCGGAAACCAGCGATTCCGAATTGAAGGGCACGTAGCCGACGGGCCGGCGCGCGCCGTAGAAATGGGACGTGAAGGTGAGCCCGTAGACGCAGCAGGCGGAGCCCGAAAGGATCGTGGCCGTGCGGCGCATGCGCAGGCCGACGCGCAGCGACCCGAAGGCGGGGCACATGCTCTGCGGCTTGTCGTGCGGGCCTTGGGGATAATCGGCCGCGTAGCGGTCCAGCGTCTCGGACTTTCCGGCTGCGGCCGCAGCGCGCAGCATCTCGTCCTTGCCCGCATGGCAGCCGACGCCGTCGCCGGCGGCGGCGGACCCGGTCGTCGGGGTCTCGGATGCGGGGATCAGGGGCGAGGTCATCGTTTTACCCTCAAACCGCGTCGTAAACGACTTCGAGGGACGGCTTGGCGATGTGGTCGACGCCGCACATGTCTTCCATCGTCGCCGGCTGGAGCACCACGTCGCGCCCGACGGTGTCAGCCGAGAACAGGCCGAGCAGGGCATCCTGCGTCAGGGGCTTCGGGCGGACCGGGGGCGCGTCGGCGACGTTCTGCGCGAGTTCCGCAAAGAGCGGGCCCCATTCGCCGTCGGGACGGCCGATGATCTGGTAGCTGGCGCTCTTGCGGCGGATGTCCTCGTCGGCCGGGATGGCGGCGAGGATCGGGATACCGGCGATTTCGGCAAAGGCCTGGGCCTCGCCGGTGCCGTCGTCCTTGTTGATGACGACGCCCGCGACGCCGACATTGCCGCCGAGCTTACGAAAATATTCGACCGCCGAGCAGACGTTGTTGGCGACGTAGAGCGACTGCAGGTCGTTGGAGGCGACGACGATGACCTTCTGGCACATGTCGCGGGCGATCGGCAGGCCGAAGCCGCCGCACACCACGTCGCCGAGGAAGTCGAGGAGCACGAAATCGAAGCCCCATTCGTGGAAGCCGAGCTTCTCGAGGGTTTCGAAGCCGTGGATGATGCCGCGTCCGCCGCATCCGCGGCCGACGTCCGGGCCGCCGAGTTCCATGGCGTAGACGCCGTCGCGCTTGAAGCAGACGTCGCCGATGGCGACTTCTTCGCCTGCGAGCTTCTTCTTCGACGATGTTTCGAGAATGGTCGGGCAGGCGCGGCCGCCGAAGAGGAGCGAGGTGGTGTCGCTTTTCGGATCGCAGCCGATCAGCAGCACCTTCTTGCCCTGCTGGGCCATCATGTAGCTGAGATTGGCGAGCGTGAAGCTCTTGCCGATGCCGCCCTTGCCGTAGATCGCGATGATCTGCGTCTCTTTGGTGACTTCGCCGGTGTGTACGGCGTCGGGCTCGACCGCTGCTTCGGCGCGCAGGCGCGCGGTGGCGGCGCTCTGCAGCAAGGTGACGGTGCCGGGCTTGGAGGGCGCGGAGCCCTGAGTCTGGTGGATCGTCATGCGCAGGCTCTCCAATCGAGAATCATCTTCAGGCACGCGGAGTCGCCGAAAGCGGTGCGGTACGCTTCAGGCGCGTCGGTCGCGTCCTTGCGATGGGTGATGAGTCCGTCCAGCGAGAGCCGGCCTGCGCCGAGCAGCGCCTTGACGGCTTCGAGATCGGCGGGACGCCATTCGGCGGCGACGCGGATGCGTGCCTCGCGCATGAAGGCGGCGGGAAAGGCGAAGGACAGCGGAGCTTCGTAGAAGCCCGCGAGCACGACCTCGCCGGCGGGGGCGAGGCGCGAAATCAAGGTGTCGAGCAGGCCGGCGTCGCCGCTGACGTCGCAGATGGTGCGGTAATCCCTGCGGTCGTCGTCGGCGGGATCGGCGACGACGTAGCCGTCTGCGCCGCCGTGACGGTCGGCGTCGCGTTCCCACACCGTCGGTGCCCCGCCGAGGGCGACGGTGATGCGGGCGACCAAGCGGCCCAGGACGCCGTGGCCGACGATGAGGTCGGGCAATGCGCCGCCGGCGATCGCGTGATGCGCGGTCGCGGCCAGCGCCAGCAGCACGGCGCGTTCGCCCAGCGCTTCATCGACGGGAACGACCTTGGAGCCGGGGACGACGAGGCGGCGTGCCGCGCCGCCGAAAAGTCCGCGCACATCGGCGAAGCAGCGTGCGCCCGGGACGAAGACCCGCTCGCCGATGCGCGCCTTGTCGGCGGCGTCGGAAATGCGGCCGACGGTCTCATAACCGGGAACGAGGGGATAACCCATGCCGGGGAAGGCGGGCATGCGGCCGGACCAGAGCAGACGCTCGGTGCCGGTGCTGATGCCGCTCCACTCCACGTCCACCGTCACGTCGTCCGCCGTCGGCGCGACGAGAGTCACGGATGCGAGAGCGAGATGCTCCGGCGCTTCCAAGACCACTGCGAGGGTGTTCGACGAGGACACGATGAGGATCGTCCGCTGCTGGTTTTCCTCCTGTAAGGAAACCATGACGGCGACCAATGTCAATTTATAATTACACTTTGTGTCCGCGCGAATTGACGCCGATCAATGCATCGGCTCAACGGGCGATGATGACGCCGGTCAAAAGCGGGCGACGGCTGCGCAGGGGAGTGACCGTCGAAAACCCGGATTTCTGCAGCAATACGGTGAATTCTGCCGGGGTTCGCGGGCGACCGCTGCGCATCGCGATCAAATACAGGCCGAAATAGGCATGTCCGACGCGCTCGGCTCCGGGGAGACCAGCCATCGGTTCGCCGATCAGGAGCGTTCCGCCGGGGGGCAGGGCCGCGCGCGCGGTTTTCAGGATCGACAGCGCGGAATCGTCGTCATGGTCGTAGAGGACGCGCACCAAGCTGACGATATCGGCTCCCTTGGGCACCTCGTCGGCATGGAAGCTGCCGCCCGAGACTTCGACTCGCGCCGACAAGCCCTCGCGGGCGAATCGTTCGCGGGCGCGGTCGGCGACGGCGGGCAGATCGAACAGCACGCCGCGCAGATGAGGGTGGCGTGCTGCGGCCGCCGAAAGGAAAGCACCGTCGCCGCCGCCTAGATCGAGCAGCTGCTTGTGCGCCTTCATCGGGTAGGCATCGAGAATCTCGTCGCGCACGAGACTTTGCGAGGCGGCCATGAGGGCGGAGTACGAATCGACCTCGGCGCGCGTGAGGTCGGCCGGGTCGCCGTGCCGGGCATAGGCCCAGTATCGCGACAACGCCGTCTCCTCGGTGGTGCGCAGCAGCGCCACCGGGTCGCGAAGATCGTCGTAGAGAACGGCGTGGTGCTCGACCATGGCCGAGACGCCCGGGTTGCCGAGCAACGCCGCGCCGAGCATGCCGAGACCGAATCGGCCGGGGCCGCGCACGGCGACCAAGCGCAGGGCTACGGCGGCGAGCATCAGACGTTCGGCGGCGTCGGGCGTAAGGTCGGTCGCGGCGGCGATTTCCGCCGTCGTGCGCGGGCCGTCTCGCAGGAACGCGAAGATGTCCAGGCGCACGCACGCGGCGAGAACCTGCGCATAGACGAAGCCGGCGCAGAGATCGAACAAAGCGGAGGCTTCGCGCGTGGCCATGGGGCGCGTGAGCGGAAAGGCCGCCGCCCATCGCTGAAAGCGCGGGCTCATGACCAATGCGTCGCGCAGACGATAGAGCGTGTCGAAGAACGCCATATCAGGCCGCGCGGCGGCTGAGCTTCTCCGGAAGGAAACGGCTCGCCTCGTGTCGAATCAGGTCGTGCATGCGTTCGCGGCCGGGGCAGAGGGGCACCGAGTCGATGGCGGACTCGACGAGCATGTCGAGTTTGCGGATCGCGTCCGGGATGCCCATGTCGCGCACGGCGCTGGGCCGTCCGAGGCGGGCGTCGATGCCGATCGGCTTGCCGAGATCTTCGGCCGAACCGGCGACGTCGCGGATGTCGTCGGCGACCTGATAGGCCTCGCCGAGGAAGCTGCCGAGATTGCGCCATGGCGTGCTGGGCGCGCCGCAAGCGGCGGCTCCGGCCTCCGAAGCGGCTGCGAACAGCGCACCCGTCTTGGCGCGGTGATACAGCGCGGTGTCGATGACCGGCTCGGATTCGAAGGCCTGTCCGGCGGTGATGCCGTAGGGCGCGCCGGCGGCGCGGCCGACGATGGAGACGAGGCGACCGAGCGCCTGCGGCCGTTTGACGAGGCCGCGCGCCAGCGTCTCGAACGCCAGCACGATCATGGCGTCGCCCGCGAGCACCGCGATGGCAGGGCCGTAAGCCGCTTGAACCGAAGGCAACCCGCGCCGCGTCTCGGCATTGTCGAAGCAGGGCAGGTCGTCATGCACCAGCGAGGCGCAATGGATGATCTCGATGGCGGAGGCCGCCGTGAGCGCCGCTTCCGCATCGCCCTTGCCGCAGGCCATGGCGACGGCGAGGCAGAGGCGGGGGCGCAATCGACCGCCGCCGGGAAAGACCGCGTGGCGGATCGCCGCGGCCAGAATGGGGGGGCAATCGGGCCCGCCCGTTTCGGCGACTGCGGCGGCAAGGCTTTCTTCAATCCAGACGGCCGGATCCATGGCGAATCTCCCTCCGAATGTCAGGTTTGATTTTCACCCGGAATGTAAAATAAACTGGACACAAGAACGCGTGATGTCAAACCGGATTTGCAGAGGCGCCGTCCGGAGGAGTTTGAGTCCATGCAGGGGAACGTCGGTTTGATGCTGCTGGTCGAGTGGAGGCCCGGCGCGCGCGCGCGCGGCTTCGCTCGTCTGGCGCTCGGCGGCGGTCGCCTGAAGCGTGTGCCGGGACTCGCTTTCGCCAAGTCGTTGGGGACGGGCGAGGGCGGCGGCTTCGGACTTGCGCCGAGTTTCTCGCATCACGGCATCTTCGCGTCCTTTGCCGACGACGCCGCGGCGGATGCGTTTCTCGAGTCTTCGCTCGTCGATGCGTACCGGGCCGACTCGGTCGCGCTTTTCTCTCTCAAGCTGCGCGCCTTCTCCGCGCGCGGGCGTTGGGCCGGGCGCGAGCCTTTGGCCGTGACGGCGTCAGCGCCGTCGGGCCCCGTCGCGGCGCTGACGCGCGGCGCGATTCGCCCTTCGCGCGCCTTCGCGTTCTGGCGGCATGCGACGCCGTCGCACAGGGCGGTGGACCGTGCGGACGGATGTTTGCTGTCCGCCGGCCTCGGCGAAGCGCCGCTGTTTCGACAGGCCACGTTCTCCGTGTGGCGGGATGCGGCCGCCATGGACGCCTATGCCCGCACCGGGGCGCATCGCGAGGCCATCAGGGCGGCGAGCGCCGAGGGTCATTTCTCCGAGAGCCTGTTCGCGCGGTTCGTGCCTTATGACGCACGCGGGACCTGGCGCGGCCGGTCGCTGATGCAGGAGGCGGCATGAGCGCGCGCGCCGTCGTCGTCGGATCGGGCGTGGGCGGCCTTGCGGCCGCCGTCGGCCTCGCGCGCGAGGGCTTCGCGGTCACGGTACTGGAGAAGGAAGCCGCACCGGGCGGCAAGATGCGGCGCGTCCGCGCGGGCGGAACGTTTCTGGACGCGGGCCCGACGGTGCTGACCATGCCTTGGGTGTTTCGCGGCATGTTCGAGGCCTCCGGCGTCGATTTCGACCATGCCGTGCCGACCGAACCGCTGACGGTGCTGGCGCGGCATCGGTGGGCCGAGGACGGCTCCGGGCTCGATCTGTTCGCGGATTCCGCCCGTTCGGAGGAAGCGATCGGCGATTTCGCGGGGGCGGCCGAGGCGCGGGCCTTCCGCGCC
The DNA here is from genome assembly GCA_027489535.1 of Hyphomicrobiales bacterium. Lineage (GTDB taxonomy): Bacteria > Pseudomonadota > Alphaproteobacteria > Rhizobiales > Beijerinckiaceae > JAIXZO01. The sequence continues at coordinate 126,756 of JAIXZO010000022.1, read as the reverse complement.
TTCAAGGCCGATGCCAAGCGGCTCTATGATCTGCTCGAAGGACCCTTCATCCTTTCCGACCGCCGTTCGGTGCCCGACATGATCGGCGCGCTGGGGTTCGGCGGCCTGCAGGAATTGGTGAAGCTCGGGCGCGCGGAAAGCCTGTGGAAGGCGTTGTCGCGGCGGTTCGCCGACCCGCGGCTGCGCCAGCTGTTCGCGCGCTACGCCACCTATACCGGCTCCTCGCCGTTTCTGGCCCCCGCGACGCTGATGCTGATCGCCGAGGTCGAGATGCAGGGCGTGCGGACCGTGACGGGCGGGATGCACGCCTTGGCGCTCGCAATGGCCGACCTCGCCCGGCGGCACGGGGCGGACATCCGCTTCGGCGCGGCGGTCGAAGAATTGATCGTGCGGGGTGGTCGCTGCATCGGCGTGAAGACGGCCGCAGGCGAAGAGATCGCGGCGGATGCGGTGGTGTTCAACGGCGACGCGAACGCGGTGGCCTCCGGCCTTCTCGGTCGCGACGCGGCCCGCGCGGTCGATCCGACGGCGGCGGCCGACCGTTCGCTGTCCGCCTTGGTGCTGTGCATGACGGCCCGTACCTCGGGCATGCCGCTCGTGCATCACAACGTATTCTTCGACGCCGACTACCGCTCCGAATTCGACGACGTGTTCAAACGCCGCCGCATGCCGCGCAACGGCGCCGTCTACGTCTGCGCGCAAGACCGTGCCGACGACGACGCGCCGCGCGACGTGGAACGCCTGCTTTGTCTCGTGAATGCGCCCCCCGAGGGCAATTCCGGTCCATTTCCCCCGAATGAGGTTCGATCATGCGAGGATCGCCTTCTGACCCTGCTCGCCCGCTGCGGCCTGACCTTGGAGCCGACGGACGTTCATCGAACGACGCCGGAGGGATTTCACCGGCTGTTTCCGGCAACGGGCGGAGCGCTGTACGGCCCGTCATCGCACGGATGGACGGCATCGATCGGCCGGGCTCCGGCGCGTTCACGTCTACCGGGACTCTACTTCGCGGGGGGCAGCGTGCATCCGGGAGCGGGCGTGCCGATGGCGACGCTGTCGGGGCTCAGGGCCGCTTCCACCGTCCGGGCCGACCTCGCTTCGACGCTCCGGTCCCCTCGGGCGGCTATCTCTGGTGGTATGTCGACGCGCTGAGCGACGACGGGCGGCACGGGCTGACGATGATCGTCTTCGTCGGCAGCGTATTCTCGCCCTACTACCGCTTGGGCCTGCGCTACGGCGAGTCCGATCCCGAAAATCATTGCGCGGTGAACGTGGTGCTGTTCGGGGCGGGCGGAAAGCGCTGGACCATGACCGAGCGCGGGTCGGGCGCGCTCTCGCGCACCGACGATGCGATCCATATCGGACCCAGCCGCGCCTTTTACGAGGGCGACAAGCTGGTGATCGAAGCCGACGAACGCAGCGCGCCGTTTTTCGGCCGCGTGCGCGGGCGTATCGAAGTTACGCCCGACCGGGTGCATGAGACCGTGTATCCGCTGGATGCGGCGGGCCGGCATCGCTGGCGGCCGGTTTCCCCCTCGTCGCGGATCAAGGTGGAATTCGACAGCCCCCGTCAGTCTTGGACCGGGAACGCCTATTGGGACATGAACGAGGGCGACCGGCCGGTGGATGCGGATTTCCGCTCCTGGCAGTGGTCGCGCGCGATTCTCGACGACGGCCCCGTGGTTTTCTACGACGTGGTGGATCGCGGCGGCTGCGCGTGGCCGCTGGCGCTGCGCTTCGATCCCTCGGGCGCGGTGCACGACATCGCGCCGCCGCCGATGCAGCAGGGGCCGAGGACCGGATGGCGGATGGAGCGGCCGTTCCGCTCGGAGGTCGACCCGCAGGCGGGCATCGTCGAGACGGTCGAGGACACGCCGTTCTATGCGCGTTCGCTGGTTCGGCAGAAGCTGTTCGGCCGGCATGTGACGGCCGTGCATGAAAGCCTGTCGGTGACGCGCTTCGCCAAGCCGATCGTACAGGCGATGCTGCCGTTCAGGATGCCGCGACGGGGCTGACGTTCAGGGTTTGTCGTCGCCGGGTTTGCGGCGGGACTTTTCGGTCACGTAGATCTGATAGGCGGCGAAGGCGAAGAAGCCGCCGAAGACCAACCCCAATTCGACCGTGATGAAGACCCAGCCTTCCACGGCTCAGCCCGTTCGCGCCATCGGAGCGCGGGCGCGGCCGCCCCGGGCCCGGTCGCTCTGCTGAAGGCGTTCGAACATGCCGATGACGCGTTCGAGGCGCTGCGCCGGCGGCTTTTCCAAATAGCGGTGGACCGGTGCGGCAATGGTGGCGTCGAGCAAGGCGCAGGCGTCGACGGTGAGCGCGGCCGGGCCGTCGGGCACGCCGAAGACGGAAGCCGCCAGCGCGCGCCCCATCATGATCGCCTTGCGGCGGTTCGGCGGATGGACGCGCTGCGAGACGGAGTCGAGGCCCGCGATGCGCAGTTCATCGCCGATGCCGGCATAGACGTAACGCGCGGCGTAGATGCCGGGGCGACAGGAAAGCGGCAGGCGGGCGATGCCCGGCTCGGCCTGACGGTAGAAGCGGTCTGCGAGATCGAGGAGACGGCCGACGACGCGGCGCAGCGCCGGCGTGGCGCTCGGATTGCGCATGAACGCGTCGGGGTCGATGCCTTCCTCGCGCAAGGCGTCGTACGGAAGGTAGACGCGTCCGTTGCGGGCATCCTCGCCGACGTCGCGGGCGATGTTGGTGAGCTGCATGGCGACGCCGAGATCGCATGCGCGCGCGAGGCGGTCGCGGTCGCGCACGCCCATCAGCACGGCCATCATCAGGCCGACCGTTCCGGCCACGCGCACGCAGTAATCGAGCAAAGCGGGCGTCGTCGCGTAGCTGCGGCCGTCGAGATCCCATTCGAAGCCTTCGAACAGGGCCTCGGGCAATTCACGCGGGATGCCGTATTCGGTCACGACGGCGGCGAAGGCGCGGTCGATGGGGTGGGCCATCGGCAGATTGCCGTAGACGGCGTCGAGACGACGGCGCAGCCCTTCGAGCGCAAGGCGCGGTTCGGCGTCGACGTCGACCGCGTCGTCGGCGATGCGGCAGAAGGCGTAGACGGCGGAGGCCGGGGCCGCGAGCTTCTCGGGCAACAGGATGGATGCGCCGAAAAAGGATTTCGAGCCCGCCTGCAGCGTTTCGCGGCAGATGCGGAAATCGGCGGGGGAGGCGAAGCGGGTGCGCGCGAGCGCCTCGGCGTCAGCGGAAAGTTTCGGCATGGGGCATCTCTTTTTCAAAGATGCGCGCCGATGCGAGCACCCCGGGAAGGCCGGCGCCCGGATGGGTACCCGCGCCGACGAAGAACAGATTGGCGATGTCTTCGCTCTTGTTGTGCGGGCGGAACCAGGCGCTCTGCGTCAGCAGAGGTTCGGGGCCGAACGCCGCGCCCTTGTGGGCGAGCAGACGCGTCTCGAAGTCCAGCGGATGCGTGACGTGCGATGCGATCACGGTTCCCTTGAGGCCCGGCAGCACGGTTTCTTCCAGGCGCGCCTCGACGGCGGCGCGATAGCTCTCGGCGATGTCCTCCCAATCCGTTCCGGAATCGAGGTGCGGGACGGGGGAGAGCGCATAAAAGCCGTCGCAGCCCGGCGGCGCGACGGTGGTGTCGGTCGCGGTGGGGCGGTGCAGGTAGATGCTGAAATCCTGCGACAGATATTTGTTCTTGAAGATGTCTTCGAGCAGGCCCTCGTAGCGCGGACCGAGCACGATGGTGTGGTGCTTCACGTCGTTCCAGCGGCGATTGGTACCGAAATACCAGACGAAGACGCCCATGGAATAATGGGTGCGGTCGATCTTCTTGTTCGTCCAGCGCTTGCGCCAGCGCGCCGGGATCATGTCGCGATGCGTGCGGGCGATGTCGGCGTTGGACACCACGAGGCTCGCGCGGATGACCTCGCCGTCGGCGAGACGCACGCCCTTGGCGACGCCGTCCTCGATCAGGATTTCCTCGACCGTGGCGTCGCAGCGGACGTTGCCGCCTTGTCCCAGGACGAGGCCGACGAGGCCCTTTACGAGCGACCCCGTGCCGCCCATGGCGTAATGCACGCCCCATTTGCGTTCGAGATAGGAAATCAGCGTGTACATCGACGTGATCGTCAGCGGATTGCCGCCGATGAACAAAGGATGGAAGCCGAAGGCGATGCGCAGCCGCGGGTCTTTGAGATAGCGGCTGACCATGGCGTGGACCGAACGGTCGCTGCGCCATTTGGCGAGCTGCGGCACTGCTTTGACCATGGACATGACCGAGGAGAAGGGCTCGTTGCCGAGTTTCTCGAAGCCGTAGTGATAACGCTCGCGGCTCGCTTCCAGCAGACGCTCGTAGCCTTCGACGTCGCCCGGCGAGAGACGCGCGATTTCGCGGCGCATCGCTTCGGGGTCGTCGCTGCAGTCGAAGGTGGAGCCGTCGTCGTAGCGAATGCGATAGAAGGGCGACATCGGTCGCAATTCGACGTCGTCGGACATGCGCTTGCCGCACAGCGTCCAGAGTTCCTCGAACAGGAACGGCGCGGTGACGATGGTCGGACCGGCGTCGAAGCTGAAGCCGTCGATCTTGTGGACATAGGCGCGACCGCCGGGACGGTCGAGACGCTCCAGAATCGTGACGCGGTAGCCGCGTGCGCCTAGGCGGACGGCGGCGGCGAGACCGCCGAAACCGGAGCCGATGACCACGGCATGGGGTTTCGGGCCGGGACCGGAGACGCGGGGAGTGACGTCTTCCGCATGGTGGATCGGGCGGGTCATGTCCGGTTTCCGATCACGCCGAGCGTTTCGGCGAAAGCGAGGACGACGTCCGCGACGCGTGCGGGGTCCTCTTCATGGGCGAGGTGGCCGAGGCCGCGCAGACGCTCGATGCGGCCGTCGGCAACGATGTCGCGGACCTTGACGGAGACCTCGGGGGGAATGGTGCGGTCGTCGGTGCCGGCCACGAGCAGAAGCGGCACGGCAAGCGCGGGAAGGTCGCGCTTGAGGGATTCGAGATCCCATTGCGCCATCATCTTCAACGTCGCCGAGATATGCGACGGATCGGAAAACAGCCGGCGGTAGAGTTCGATGCCCGTGCGGTCGAGCTTCGAGCCGGTATCCTCGAGAAGTCGCCGCACCGCGTTTTCGTCCGCGAAGCGCGAGATGATCGAGGGCAGAAGCGGCGCGACCGACACGATGCGCGCAAGGCCCGAAAACAACGGACCGGCGAAGGGACTGAAGGGCAGCATCGCACCGTTGAGCGCGACGATTCCGGCGGGTGAAATCGTGCCGTCGAGCGCCATGCGGGCAAGGACGGGCGCGCCGGCGGAGTGACCGACCGCAAGCACAGGCTCGGCATCGAGCGCGTCGAGCAGCGCCGCCACGCCGCGCGCGAAGGAGGGCAGGGAGTAATCGCCGTTGCGGGGGGGCGAGGTGAAGGCATGCCCCGGCAGATCCGGGGCGATCACGTCGAAATGCTGCGCCAAGATCGGCAGCAGCCCGCGCCATGAATGCGTCGATGCACCGGTGCCGTGAAGCAGCAGGACCGTCGGCCCGGAGCCGGCGCGTTGGACGTGCCATCTCAGACCGCCGGCCTCGACCCGGAGGCTTGCGTGGCGATTGGGCCATTCCGCCTTTTCAAAGTCGCCGAGCATGCGTTTGGTCGTTCCGCTTCGCGGCGTCGTGCGACCGCGTTCGTTTCGGGCCGTCCGAGCGGGGGCGGCCTGCGCCGTCATGCTCGTCGTGCCGCTTCGATGCGTGCCGAACCGAGCGCGCCGAGAACCGCCGCGAGAATGCCCGGCGCATCGAGCCCGGCATCGGCATACATCTTGGCGGGCGCGTCATGCTCGACGAAATCGTCGGGCAACGTGAGCGTGCGCACCTTCAAACCGTGATCGAGCGCGCCCTTCGCGGCGAGAAGATGGAGAACTGCCGCGCCGAAGCCGCCGGACGAGCCTTCTTCGACCGTCACCAGCACTTCATGTTCGCGGGCGAGGCGCAGGATCAGCTCCTCGTCGAGAGGCTTGGCGAAGCGCGCGTCTGCGACCGTGGTCGAAAGCCCGTGGCCGGCGAGTTCGTCGGCGGCGCGCAGACAATCGGCAAGTCGAGTGCCCAACGACAGCAATGCGACCGTAGAGCCTTCGCGTACCACGCGGCCCTTGCCGATCTCCAAGGGAACGCCGTGCTCGGGCATTTCCACGCCCACGCCTTCACCGCGGGGGAAGCGGAAGGCGATGGGGCCGGTCTCGTGGGCGGCGGCGGTCGCGACCATGTGCGCCAGCTCGGCCTCGTCGGCGGCGGCCATCAGCACGAAATTCGGCAGACAACCGAGAAAGGCGAGATCGAACGAGCCGGAATGCGTCGGCCCGTCCGCGCCGACATAACCGGCGCGGTCGAGCGCGAAGCGGACCGGCAGGTTCTGCAGGGCCACGTCATGCACGATCTGGTCGTAGGCGCGCTGGAGGAAGGTGGAGTAGATCGCCACGAAGGGCTTGAAGCCGCCGCAGGCGAGGCCTGCCGCAAAGGTGACGGCGTGCTGCTCGGCAATGCCGACGTCGAAGGTGCGGTCGGGAAAGGACTTGGCGAAGACGTCGAGGCCCGTGCCTGTGGGCATCGCGGCGGTGACGGCGACGACCTTCTCGTCCTTCGCGGCGGCCTTGACCAGATGGTCGGCGAAGACGCGGGTATATGCGGGTGCGTTGGACTTGGCCTTCACCTGCGTGCCGGTGACGACGTCGAACTTCACCACGCCGTGATATTTGTCGTCGGAGGCCTCGGCCGGGGCGTAGCCCTTGCCCTTCTGCGTGACGACGTGGACGAGGATCGGCCCCTCGGTGGCGTCGCGGGCGTTTTCCAGCACCGGCAGGAGATGGTCGAGATTGTGACCGTCGATCGGGCCGACGTAATAGAAGCCGAGCTCTTCGAACAGTGTGCCGCCCGTCATGAAGGCGCGTGCGAATTCCTCGGCGCGGCGGGCCTTCTCGAACAGGAATTTCGGGAGCTTCTTGGCCCCCTTCTTCGCCTTCTCGCGCAGTCCGCGATAGGTCTCGCCGGAGACGAGGCGCGCGAGATGGGCCGACAGCGCGCCGACCGGCGGGGCGATCGACATGTCGTTGTCGTTGAGAATGACGATGAGCCGCGCATCCATCGCGCCGGCATTGTTCATCGCCTCATAGGCCATGCCGGCCGACATGGACCCATCGCCGATGACGGCCACGACGTTGCGCTTGGCGCCTTCGAGGTCGCGCGCGACGGCATAGCCGAGCGCGGCCGAGATCGAGGTGGAAGAATGACCCGCACCGAAGGGGTCGAACGCGCTCTCGCTGCGGTTGGTGAATCCGGACAGTCCGCCGCCCTGACGGATGGTGCGCATGCGGTCGCGGCGGCCGGTGAGGATTTTGTGCGGATAGGCTTGGTGCCCGACGTCCCAGATCAAGACGTCGTTCGGCGTATCGAAGACGTAGTGCAGCGCGACGGTCAGTTCGACGACGCCGAGACCAGCCCCGAGATGCCCGCCGGTGACGGAGACGGCGTCGATGGTCTCGGACCGCAATTCGTCCGCGAGTTGCCGCAGGCTCCTGACGGGGAGGTTTCTCACATCCGCCGGCGCGGCGATGCGGTCGAGAAGCGGCGTATGCGGCATGTGAATCGGCCCGACCTTGACGGCTCGAATGTCAAAATAAACTGACATGAAGACCTTTGATTGACAAGCAACATGGACAGTCGTCGGACCGCGCTCCTCGGTCGCACCTTAGCGTAGCGCCGCGTCGTTCGCTTCGCGCGGTGTGCGAGTGCTTCCTCGATCCGCGAAGCGGGCCGAACTTCCCCGATGCCCGATTCAGCCTGAAGTCGACGAAATCGTTTGGAAAAGCCGCCCGAGCCGTTGCCGTCGGGATCAAGATGTGGTGCTTCGCGAACGTACATTCCCGGAGCAGTTCATGTCCTCTCGTCCGCAAGCCGCTCTCCCGATCGGCGGCCTCCTCGTCACCTTCCTTGCGGCAGCGAATGCGGCCGCGGCCGCCGAACCGTTCGAGGTGCCGGGCGGCGATCTCTTCGGGTTCACCAGCGCGTCCGACGTCGGCGACGTCGGCGGCAAGGGCCTTGCGTTCGAGACGACGACCCGGAACGGCAAGGGCGGCGGCGGCGCCTTCATGGTGCCCACCTTCAAGGCGCAGATGTCGTGGACGCCCGTCGAGGATACGCAGATCGCGGCTTCGCCGTTCTTCACGGGCTTTCGCGCCGACAAGCTGCCCGGCGTCGACGACAAGTCGTTCGTCGGGTTCGACGGCTTTTCGGTGGAGGCGAGCCGCCGCATCGTGACGCGCAGCGCGGCGAACCCGACGGCCGTGACGGTCTCGGCCGAAGCCCGTTGGGGTCGCGTCGACGGAGCGACCGGTCGCGCGACCGATGCGCGCTCGATCACGTTCAAGCTCTTCGCCGACCGCGCGATCGTGCCGGAGACGTTGTATGCGGGCATCAACGTCGCGCTGACTACCGGAACGGCGCAGTTGCGCAGCGACACGCGCGAGGCTCGGACCGAGACGTCGGGCAGCGACGTTTCCGGCGCAGTCACCTATCAGGTTTCGGAGCGGTTCTTCGTGGGCGGCGAGGCGCATTGGCTCGAAGCCTTCACCGGCAATGCGGGCGAGCATTGGCAGGGCCGTGCGTTTACCGCCGGGCCGACGGCGTTCTTCAAGATCTCCGACAGCATGACCGTGAATGCCGGATGGCAGGCGCAGGTGTCGGGCTCCAAGACGGGCGAAAGCCGTCCCTTGAACCTGAGCGATTTCGACCGGCATCAGGTGAGGCTGAAGCTCGCTCTCGGTTTTTGACGGGGCGGTCGTAAGATGCTGCGAGCGAATCGGAGTTCTTGCGACCCATGGCCGAAGCCCTGCACGAGATTTCACACGAAGCGACGCACTCGGCCGCTCATAGCGGCCGATCTTTCGACCGCGGCATCGGCCTGCTCATTTCCGTGCTGGCTTTGATGCTCGCGGTGGCGGAGATGCAAGGAAAGTCCGCGCAGACGAACGCCCTGGCCTACAACATCGAAGCGTCCAACCTGTGGAACTTCTTTCAGGCCAAGACCGTGCGGCAGACGGTGCTGCGCACCGCCTCCGAAGAGGCTCTGCTCGCTTCGGACGGTGCCGCCACGAAAAAGCAGATCGAAACGTGGAAAGCCACGATCGACCGGTGGGAGACGGAGCCGTCGACCGGGGAAGGTCGTCGCGAATTGATGCAGCGCGCCAAGGACAAGGAAAAGCAGCGCGACGAGGCGTTCTCGAAGTATCACGCCTTCGAAATCGCTTCCTTGGTGCTTCAACTCGGGATCGTGCTCGCTTCGGTGACGTTGATCTCGGGCCTCGTCGGCTTCGCCGTGGCTTCGGGCGCCTTGGGTGCGGCAGGCTTGGCTCTGCTCTTGGGGATCAACTTCGCGCCCGGCACCATCGCGGCGCTGCTCCCGCACTGAGGGATAAGGCTCGATGGGGCTTCGTCGACTTCCGCACCGTTGGAGCCCCGTCTTGTTCGGGCTCGTTCTCTCGGGAATCATGACGTCGGTCGTCAGTTTCGTGGCGTCCGTGAACGCCATGGGCTTGGCTCCGGACCTTCCGTTCAAATGGTTCGTCTCTTGGCTGATCTCTTGGACTGTCGCTTTTCCGGTAATCCTTATGATAGGTCCTGCCGTGCGCCGCTTCGTGGCGCGCGTCGTCGAACCGCCGCCGCGCTGAATGCTGCCCGTTTTGCGATGGGCTGCCCGGAGCGGGCAACCGGATGTTCAGCCGCGTGCGCCGTGCGGCCGGGCACTCGCCTGACGCATGGCTCCGGTCGTTGACATGCAGCGCCGCAACCTTTTCCGTTGAAACAAGAGCCGCATTGCCGTGGGGAGGCCAAGAAACGATGTCGACTGCCGATAAACGGAGCGCCGAACCTTTCCGCGTCGAAGAATCGACGATCGCGGAACTTCATGCCGCCATCCGCGAAGGGCGCACCACTTGCGTCGACGTCGTGCAGCAATATTTGGCGCGCGTGCGGGCCTACAACGGCGTGGCGTCCATGCTCGTGACCGCGGACGGTGCGTCCGTCGCTCCGGCGACCGGCACGATGCGCGGCGGCGCGCCGCTCGCGTTCCCGACGAAGACGTTGAAGGCCGCGGACGTGTTCCCCGATTTCAACGCCTACAAGGGACCTCCGTTGGAATTCGGCCGGATGGAGGCGACGGCGTCCGACCCGTCCGTGCAGCAGCAGTTCGGCATGATCGTGGGCATCCCCGACGCCGAGGGCGTCAACGCGCTCGCCACGATCAACATCCGCGGCGAACGCTCGGCCGTGTGCCGCGGCGATTTCGACCGCCATCCCGATGACGGCCCGCTGCCTCCCGGTGCGCCCGCCGTCTGCGAAATCTTCCGCCGGCAGCCCGACGCGCTGGAAACGGCCGCGATGCTCGACGCTAAATACGGTACCAATCCGCCGCTCGACGAGATGCCGCTCTACGGCGTCTGCTTCTCGTTCAAGGACGCGTTCGACACGAAGGACATGCGTTCCACGGGCGGTGCGGATGCCGCCTACGACATGGACGCGCCGGCGCGCGACCACATCCTCGTCGATCAGCTCCGCAAGAAGGGCGCGATCATCTTCGCCAAGGCGGTGATGACCGAATACAACGGCCGTGCGGGCGACCCCGGCGGGCGCAACAAGCCCGAGAAGGTGCTCCCCTCCGTGCTCGGCTATCAGCGCAGCACTTGGGGCGGCAATCCTTCGAACGCCTACGACACGACGCGCTCGGCCTCTCTCGGCTCGAGTTCCGGTTCGGCGCTCTCGGTGAGCATGAATCTGTGCATGGCGAGCTTGGGCGAGGAGACGCGCGCATCCTGCCGCGGGCCGTCCAACCACAGCTCCGTCGCGCTGATCCTGCCCCACAAGGCGCTGCTCGGCTTCGACGGCGGGGCCATCGGGGCGGACATCCATGTCGACCGCTCGGGCATTCATGCGCGCAGCATCGTGGACGCGGCGAAGATACTCGATGCGCTGAAGGATCCGGTCGAGGGCTATTACGACCCGCGCGACCCCTTCACCACCGTGCCGCGTTCGTCCGTGCTGAAGGACTATGCCGTGCATGCCCGCGAGACGGGCGCGCCGGGCTCGCTTGCCGGCATGCGGCTCGGCGTCATCCGCGAGTCGATGGTGTATCCGCGCGGCTCGAAGACCGAGGAGCCCATCGTGACGGCGGCGGCCCGCGAGATCAAGACCGTGCTGGGCGCGCATCTCGGCGCGACGCTGATCGAGTCCACCGATCCGCTGTGGGAGCGCGACCGCGATCTCGATGTGATGACGGTGGATTTCAGGACGGCTTTTGCGCGGCTCGTGCCCGTGTTCATGCCCGAATTGCTGTTCCGCCTGTTGCCCGACGGCACGCCGGTGTTCAAGGACTTCGCCGCCGCGATCGAGCCGACCGAATTCATGCCCGGCAAGGTGTTCGGTACGGGCACGATGGCCCCCATCGACTACATGGTCGAGATGGCCGAGGGCCGCATCGCGCCGCCGTCGAACCTCGATATCGGCACGACCCAAAATCAGGCGGTCTCGCCCGCGTTCAGGTTCCACATTCCGCAATATCTGACGCGACGGGCGGCGGACTGGGCGGCGCTCGGTTTCGAGGAGCGGTTGAAGGATTTCCCCTCGCTCAACGCGCGTTCCAAATTCTGGGGCGACGATCAGCGCGCGGCGTTCAAGAACTGGGAAGAGCTGCGCGACATGCGCAACCCGCTCGGCCAGCGCCAAGGCGTGACGGAGCGGATTATGCTGCGCGAGCTGCTGCGCCGCGCCGACATGATGGTGATCTACGAGAACAAGCTCGATTGCTTCGTGCGACTGCACACGCCGTTCCCGCCCGCCAAGATCGGCGGTGCGCCGCAGCCGAGCGTCAATGCGCCCGGCATGATCAAGGATCAGAACCTGCGCGGCGAAAGCTTCCAGGGGCCGAACGGCGGCTTGACGGAAATCCTCATCCCCGCGGGCTATGTGCGCACGGTCTACGATCCCGTGTTCAAGTTGTCGGACGACGGCACGCAGTTCGTCTCGGTGCTCTCGGACGAACCCACGACGATCCCGGAACCCGGAATGCCCTTCTCGCTCGTGTTCCGCTGCGAGCCGGGCAACGAGGATACGATCCTTCGCGTGGCCTCCGCCTATGAGGCCGCCTCGAAGCGCCGCGTCCCGCCGCCGAGATTCCACGGCAAGTAAAGCCGAGTGGTCCCTCGCCCGTGCTCAGGGCGAGGGCGAAGCCGCTTTTGAAGACCGTCCCACGACCGCTCGGACCCGACGCCGATTGCACCGGAGGCATTCGCCTCCGGTTTGTGCGTCCCATGCAAAATCTTTGACGCGTTGAATTCGCTACGGGGGCTGGACCCGCCGTTCGGACGTTCTAATTGTATACATTCAACAACCAAGAAAATGCGTCACGATGAGCTTCGTCAATCCGAACCGCTTCACTACCCGCCCTGAAATCGACGGCACTTTCGGCGTCGTCGCCACGACCCACTGGATCGCCACGGCAGTCGGCATGGGGACGCTGGAAAAGGGCGGAAACGCCTTCGACGCGGGCGTCGCGACGGCTTTCACCCTGCAGGTGGTCGAGCCGCATCTGAACGGCCCCGGCGGCGACGTGCCGATCATCGTGCACGACGTGAAGCGCGGGAAGACGGAAGTCATTTGCGGGCAGGGGCCTGCGCCGGCCGGCGCGACCATCGCGCATTTCAAGAATCTGGGGCTCGATCTGATCCCCGGCACCGGACTGTTGGCGCCATGCATTCCGGGCACGTTCGACGCCTATATGTTGCTGCTGCGCGACTACGGGACGATGCGCCTGCGCGACGTGCTGGAACCCGCCATCGGCTACGCCCGCAACGGCTATCCGCTCGTGGAGCGCGTTTCGGCGACCATCGCGACCGTCAAGCAGCAGTTCCTCGACCACTGGAAGACTTCGGCCGACGTGTATCTGCCGAACGGCGACGTGCCCGCGCCGGGTTCGATGTTCCGCAACACCGCTATGGCGGACATGTACGAGCGCATCCTTCGCGAGGCGGAAGCGGGCGGCGGCGGGCGCGAGGCGGAAATCGAGCGCGCACGCAAGACGTGGTCGCAGGGTTTCGTGGCCGAGGCCATCGACCGCTTCTGCCGCACGCAGGACGTGATGGACGTGTCGGGCCGCGCCCATAAGGGCGTGCTGAACGGGCAGGACATGGCAGGCTGGCAGGCCACCGTCGAAGCGCCGATCCATTACGACTACGGCCGCTACCGGGTGATGAAGCCCGACACGTGGAGTCAGGGTCTGGTCGCTCTGCAGCAGCTTGCGCTGGTGAAGGGCTTCGATCTCGACAAGTTCGACCCTACCGGCCCGGACTTCATTCATTACGTGGTGGAGGCGTCCAAACTGGCGTTTGCCGACCGCGAATCCTTCTACGGCGATCCGAATTTCGTGAACGTGCCGGTCGAAACGCTGCTGTCCGACGCCTACAACGACGCGCGCCGCGCCTTGATCGGGGCCGAAGCCTCGATGGAGCTGCGGCCGGGCGTCATTGCCGGAGCGGGAGGCAAGGTCGATGCGCGCGCGTCGGGCGGTCCCCGCACCGCGGTGGGTGCGACGGGCGCGGGCGAGCCGACCGTCGGCCGGATGGGCGAGACGCGCGGTGACACCGTGCATTTCGACATCATCGACCAAGCCGGCAACATGATCGCCTCGACCCCCTCGGGCGGTTGGCTGCAATCGTCGCCGGTGATCCCGGAACTCGGCTTCTGCCTCGGCACCCGCATGCAGATGTTCTGGCTCGACGAAAGCCACCCCGGGGCGCTCGCGCCCGGCAAGCGCCCGCGCTCCACGCTGACGCCGACGATGGCGCATCGCGACGGCGAGCCCTATCTGGCTTGGGGTTCGCCGGGCGGCGACCAGCAGGACCAGTGGATTCCGCAGTTCTTCTTGCGTCACGTCCATTCCGGCATGAACCTGCAGGAGGCCATCGACGCGCCGGCGTGGCATTCCGAACATTTCCCCGGATCGTTCTGGCCGCGCATGTCGCGACCGGGCGTGATGGTGGTGGAAGGTCGGATGCCCAAGGCCACCGTCGAGGAACTGCGTCGTCGCGGGCACGTCGTCGAAGTCGGCGACGACTGGTCGGAAGGGCGTCTGGTCGCGGCCTCGAAGGACGGGGTGCGCCGCAAGGCCGCCGCCAATCCGCGCGGCATGCAAGGCTACGCGGCGGGAAGGTGATCGCATGACCTGGTCCATCGTCGCGCGCTGCGAAACCACCGGCCATCTGGGCATCGCCGTCTCCACCTGCGCCTTCGCGGTGGGCGCGCGCGTGCCCTTCGTGAAGACGGGCGTCGGGGCCGTGGCGTCCCAAGCCTTCGTGAATCCGTATTACGGGCTTCGCGGCCTCGAATTGCTGAGCGCGGGGGCGCCGGCCGAGGACGTCGTGCGCATCCTCACGACCGCCGACGAGGGGCGCAGCCAACGTCAGGTGCATGTCCAGGACGCGAAGGGCGGCATCGCCGCCTATACCGGCGACGGCTGCGTGCCCTGGTGCGGGCATCTCGTACGCGACACGTTTTCGGTGGCGGGCAACATGCTGGCCGGACCCGAGGTGATCGAGGAGACCGCGCGCGTGTTCGCGGCGGGACGCGACCTGCCGTTGGCGCGGCGTTTTCTCGCTGCGATGAAGGCGGGCGAGGACGCGGGCGGCGACAAGCGCGGCAAGCAATCGGCCGCCATTCTGATCCATGACGAGGAGGAATATGCGCTTCTCGACATCCGCGTGGACGATCATCTCGACCCGCTCGCGGAACTCGCGCGCCTCGAAGAGGTAAGCCGCGGGCGCTATGTCCATTATCGGCGCGTGATGCCCTCGAAGGCGAATCCCTTCGGCGTGACGGACCGCGACGAGATCGAGCGGCGCATCGCCGCGAGCATGGCCGAGGACGCCGCGCGATGACCGACCCCATGCTCGCCGTGGAGGATCTGCGCGTCAGCTTCCGCGACGGGCGCGGGCGGACGGTTCATGCGGTGGACGGCGTGTCGTTTACGGTGGAACGCGGCCGCACGCTGGGCATCGTCGGCGAGTCCGGTTGCGGCAAGAGCGTGACCTCGCTGGCCGTGATGGGCCTGTTGCCGAAGGACGCCGCCACCGTATCCGGCCGCGTGCGCTTCGGCGGGCGCGACTTGCTCGACGTGCCGGAAAGCGTCGTCCGCGACCTGCGCGGCGACCGCATGGCGATGATCTTCCAAGAACCGATGACGTCGCTGAATCCGGCCTACACGGTGGGCGACCAGATCGCCGAGGTCATTCTGCGCCATCGCAAGGTGACGTCGGAACAGGCGTGGGAACAGGCGGTGGAGATGCTGCGTCGCGTGCGCGTGCCCGCGCCGGAAAAGCGCGTGCACGACCATCCGCACAAGATGTCGGGCGGGATGCGCCAGCGCGTGATGATCGCCATGGCGCTCGCCTGCGGGCCGGAATTGCTGATCGCGGACGAACCGACCACGGCGCTGGACGTGACCATTCAGGCGCAGATCCTCGAGATCATGCGGCGGTTGCAGCAGGAGAGCGGCACCGCCGTCGTGCTCATCACGCACGACCTCGGCGTGGTGGCCGAAGTGTGCGACGACGTGGTGGTGATGTATGCGGGGCAGGTGGTGGAGCGTGCGCCGGTGGAGGCGCTGTTCTCCTTCCCGCAGCACCCCTATACCGTCGGGTTGCTGGGGTCGCTGCCGCGGCTCGACGAGAAGAAGGAAAGGCTCGCCGCCATCGAAGGCGCGGTGCCGGACATGACGGCGCCGCCCGCCGGATGCCGATTCGCCGCGCGCTGCCCCTTCGCCGTCGAGGCCTGCATCGCCGCCCCGCCTCCGCTGGTCGAAGTGTCGCCGGGCCGCTTCACGCGCTGCCTGCGCGCCCCGCTGGAAAGGCTTGCGGCATGAGTCGCTTGCTCCTGAAAGTGGAAGGTCTTTCGAAGCGCTTCACGGCGAAGCGGTCGGTGCTCGGACGTACGCTCGCCGAGGTGCGCGCCGTGGACGGCATCGACTTGGAGCTGCGTGCCGGCGAGACGCTCGCGGTCGTCGGCGAGTCCGGTTGCGGGAAGTCCACGCTCGGCCGTTTGGTGCTTCGGCTGATCGAGCCGAGCGAGGGCAGCGTCGTTTTCGAGGGCACCGATCTGACCGCGCTGACCGCGACGGACCTGCGCCGGATGCGGCGTCACGCCCAACTGATCTTCCAAGATCCGTTCGCGTCGCTGAACCCGCGCATGACGGTGAGCGACATTCTCGAAGAGCCGTTGATGCTGCATGCGGTGGTGCCGCCGGGCGAGCGCAAGGCGCGCGTCGCCGCGCTGCTGCGGCAGGTGGGCCTGCGGCCGGAGCATGCCGCGCGCTACCCGCACGAGTTTTCCGGCGGGCAGCGCCAGCGCATCGCCATCGCGCGCGCCATCGCCGTCGAGCCCAAGCTGATCGTGTGCGACGAGGCGGTTTCCGCGCTCGACGTTTCGATCCGCGCGCAGGTGCTGAACCTGCTTTCGGAACTGCAGAAGCGGCTCGGCCTGTCCTACATCTTCATCTCGCATGATCTCGCCGTGGTGCGGCACATCGCCGATCGCGTGGCCGTGATGTATCTCGGCCGCATCGTGGAGACGGGGCCGGCGGAGCAAGTGTTCGCCCGGCCGCGCCATCCTTATACGCGGGCCCTGATCGACGCGATTCCGAAGCCCACGCCGGGCGCGCGGCGGGAACGGCCTTTGCTGGAAGGCGACGTGCCGAGCCCGCTCGCGCCGCCGCCCGGCTGCCATCTGCATACGCGCTGCCCGCGCGCGACCGCGATCTGCCGCAGCGAGCGCCCGCCGCTCGCGGCCATTGCGCCCGAGCACGAAGCCGCCTGCCACCACCCGCTCGAAGCGGAGGCCGACGCCGTCGTCGACGCCGTCCGTGATCCCCGACTCGAAAGCCTGATGAAGGCGTTCGATCCCCCGTCCGTCGTTTCATAGGAGACCGTCATGCGACCGTTGCTGAAAGCCTTGATCGCCGCGACATGCCTCGCCGCCAGCGGCGGAGCGGCGCTGTCCCAATCCACCATCCGCATCGGCCTTGCCGAAGATCCGGACGTGCTCGACCCGTCGCTGGCGCGCACCTATGTGGGCCGCATCGTCTTCGCTTCGTTGTGCGACAAGCTTTTCGACATCGACGAGAAGCTCAACGTCGTGCCGCAGCTGGCGCTGAGTCACGCGACCTCCGACGACGGCAAGCAGGTGACGATCAAGCTGCGTCCCGGCGTGAAGTTCCATGACGGCGAGCCGATGGATGCGGCGGCGGTGAAATACTCCCTCGAGCGTCACATGACGATGCAGGGCTCGTTCCGCCGGCCGGAACTGTCCTCGGTCGACAAGGTCGAGGTCGTCGATCCGCTCACCGTGCGGCTCGATCTGAAGGCCCCGTTCTCGCCCCTGATCGCGCAGCTTACCGACCGCGCGGGCATGATGGTGTCGCCGAAGGCGGCGGCCGAGGCCGGCGACAAGTTCGGCCAGAAGCCGATCTGCGCGGGTCCGTTCAAATTCGTCGAGCGCGTTCAGCAGGACCGCATCGTGCTCGAAAAGCACGCCGACTATTGGAACAAGGCGAACATCCATTTCGACCGCGTCGTGTTCCAGCCCATCGTCGACTCCACCGTGCGTCTGGCGAACCTGCGCTCCGGCCAGCTCGACCTGATCGAGCGCGCCCTCGCCACCGACATCAAGGAAATCCGCGCCAATCCGAAGCTGAAGCTCGCGAGCGTCGTCGAGCTCGGCTACCAGGGCGTGACGATGAACATCGACAACAAGGATGCGGGCAAGACCTCGCTGGGGCAGGACCCGCGCGTGCGTCAGGCCTTCGCGGCCGCGATCGACCGCAAGGCGATCAACGAAGTCGTGTTCAACGGCGAGTTCGTGCCGGGCAACCAGTGGATCAGCCCGGAGAACCCGTATTTCCAGCAGAGCTTCCCGGTTCCCGGCCGCGACGTCGAGAAGGCCAAGAAGCTGCTCAAGGAGTCGGGCGTGAAGCTGCCGGTGACGGTGGACTTCATGGTGCCGAACGGCCCCGAGACGCGGCAGGTCGCGGAAGTGATTCAGGCGATGACGGCGGAAGCCGGCTTCGACGTGAAGATCCGCGTCACCGAATTCGCCACGTCGCTGATTCAGGCCGAGCAGGGCAATTATCAGGCTTACATGCTCGCTTGGTCCGGTCGGACCGATCCGGACGGCAACTCGTTCATCTTCCATGCCTGCAATCAGCCGCAGAACTACGGCAAATATTGCAATAAGGACGTCGACGCCCTGCTGACGGAAGCCCGCGCCAAGAACGGCATCGAAGCCCGCAAGCCGATCTACGAGAAGGCGACCAAGATCCTGCAGGAGGAGGGCAGCGTGCTGTATCTCTACCACCGCAAGGTGCTGATCGCGCATTCCGACAAGGTCGACGGCTATCGCCAGATGCCCGACGGACTGGTTCGTCTGACCGGTACGAAGTTCAAGTGACGATCAGTCGGGGCGACGCGGTTTCGCGTCGCCCCGACTTCGCGACGCGCGTCGTGCGATACGTAACTTCCAAGGACGCAACACCTTGCTCTCCCTCATCGGCAAACGCCTGCTTCAGCTGATCCCGACGGTGTTCTTCGTGTCGGTGATCATCTTTTCGCTGCAGCAATTGCTGCCGGGCGATCCTGCGCTGATCATGGCGGGGGAGGAGAAGGATCCGGAGGTCATCGAGCAGATCCGCAAGCAGTACCGGCTCGATCAACCGGTCCCGGTGCAATATCTCTACTGGATGAAGGGCGTGCTTTCCGGCGATCTCGGCGAGAGCATGCGCATCAAGGTGCCCGTCGCCGATCTGGTGATGGAGAAGCTGCCCGTGACGCTGCAGCTCGCAACCATGGCCATGATCATCGCCTTGGTGATCGGCGTCGGGCTCGGCGTCGTTTCGGCCGTGAAGCAGGGCCGCGCCATCGATTATGCCGTCAACGTCTTCGGCCTGATCGGCATCTCGACGCCGAATTTCTGGCTCGGGATCATGATGATCTTCTTTTTCGCGGTCCATCTCGGCTGGTTGCCGGCATCGGGCTATGTCAGTCCGTTCGACGACTTCTGGGCCTCGATGAAGACCACGATCATGCCCGCCTTCGTGCTGGGCAATTCGATCGCGGGGGTGCTGATGCGCCATACCCGCAGCGCCATGCTGCAGGCGATGTCGTCGGATTACGTGCGCACCGCGCGGGCCAAGGGGCTCTCGGAAAAGGTCGTCATCATCAAGCACGCGATGCGCAACGCGTTGACGCCGATCATTACGTTGGGCGCGCTGGAATTCGGGACGTTGCTCTCGGGCGCGGTGTTGACCGAGCAGATCTTCACCATCCCCGGCTTCGGCAAGCTGATCGTCGACGCCGTGTTCAACCGCGATTATGCGGTGGTGCAGGGCGTCGTTCTCGTGACGGCTACGACCTACATCGTGCTGAACCTGCTGGCCGACATCGGGTACATCCTCGTCAATCCGCGGCTGAGGGGCTGAGCCATGACCGCCGTTCCCGTCAACGCCGTGCAGTCCGTCCCCGACGCGATCGAAAGCCCCGGCCGTCGTGCCTGGCGCAGGCTGAAGGCGCGCAAGAGCGCCCTGTTCGGCCTCGTCGTCATCGTGCTGCTTGTGATCATGGCGGTCTTCGCACCGCAGATCGCGCCCTATGACCCGATCAAGCAAAGCTGGACTCTCGTGAGAAAGGCGCCGTCTGCAGCCTATTGGTTCGGCACGGACGAGGTCGGGCGCGATCTGCTGTCACGCATCATCTTCGGCGCGCGGGCTTCGCTGTCGGCCGGCGTGATTTCGGTGGGAATCGCGATCCTCGCGGGCGTGCCGCTCGGGCTCTTGGCCGGATATGCGGGCGGCTGGGTCGACGGGGTGATCGGACGGCTGACTGACGCCATGCTGGCGGTGCCCTTCCTCATCCTCGCCATCGCGCTCGCGGCCTTTCTCGGGCCGAGCCTCGGCAACGCGATGATCGCCATCGGCGTGACGGCGACGCCGATTTTCGTGCGTCTGACGCGCGGGCAGACGCTCTCGGTCAAGAACGAGGATTATGTGGAAGCGGCCCGTGCCGTGGGCAATCCCCCCATCCGCATCGCCGTGCGGCACATTTTGCCGAACATCTTGCCGGCCTTGATGGTGCAGGCGACGTTGACCATCGCCACCGCGATCATCGCGGAAGCAAGCCTCTCGTTTTTGGGCCTCGGCCAGCAGCCGCCGCTGCCGTCATGGGGCTCGATGTTGAACTCAGCGCAGCGGTTCCTGAGCAATGCGCCCTGGATGGCGGTTTGGCCCGGACTGGCGATCTTCATCACCGTGATTTCGTTCAACTTGCTCGGCGACGGTCTGCGCGACGCGCTTGATCCTCGTTCGAAGTAAGGACCGAAACGGTTTTCGTTCGGCGCTTGCGCACCACGAATGAAAAGAAGCGGCCCGAGGGCCGCTTCTTTGATTTTATACAGTCGCGTTTGGATCAGGCCTTGGCGGCCCGCTTGGCGGGAGCCTTGCGGCCTTTGCCGGCATCCATGGCCGGCTTGCGGCCCAGTCCGCTTGCGCGCGCCAATTCCGACCGCTTCGCGGAGTATCCCGGCGCGACCATCGGGTAGCTGTCGGGCAAACCCCACTTGGCGCGATATTCTTCGGGGGTCATGTCGTAGGCGGTCCGAAGATGGCGTTTGAGAGAGGTCAGTTTGCGACCGTCTTCGAGACAGATGATGTAGTCGTTCGTCACGGACTTCTTGATCGGCACGGCCGGGGTCTTCTCGACCGGGGCCGGTTCGGTGTGACCGCCGGCGGACTTCGTCAACGCGGCATAGACGTTCTCGATGATCTTCGGAATGTCGTTCGCTTCGATCTGGTTCTTGCTCACGAAAGCCACCACGATGTCCGCGGTGAGTTCCATCATGGTGTTGTCGGCGGATTTTTCCATTGTTCGTCCTCGCAATTACGTTAGGTAATGTAAGTTCTGTTTGATGTGAAAATCAATACGCCTTTTTCTTTAAGGCCGCATTAAAATCAGTTCCATTGTTCCCCAAGCGCATCGACCGGTCAAATACAGAGTCGGCCGGTTGTATCGGCGCTACGCAAAGTTGAAAAAAGGGAAAAAATGTCGCGGCCGCAGTGCGATCAAGAATGCAATCGCAGCATGTTTCCGTCACCGTTTCGTTCGAATGCATAGAAAAATTTTTGCGGGATGCGGATGCCGCAACGTGATCCGTAGATTGCGCGTGCCGCAGGAATCAACCGTCGATTCGGCGTTCACGCCTGCGCCGTCTTCAGCGCCGCTCCGCCATGCATGAAGCGGGACTTGCGTCCCGGGCCGGAACCGGTTCCCATCGCGCCGCCCGTCAAGAGGCCCGAGGAGACGACATGGCCCGCATTCCCTACGCCGATCCGGACGTTCCGGAGCGGCGCGCGCTCGTAGACCGCATTCGTGCGGAGCGCGGCGACCTGCTGCATCTGTATCGCATGTTGCTGCACAGCGGTCCGGTCGCGGAAGGTTGGTTGGGTTATCTCACGGCCGTTCGCCACCACATGAAGCTGTCGGGTGCGCTGCGCGAGATGGTGATCATGCTGGTCGCCCATCTCAACGGCGCGCCTTACGAGGCGGAGCAGCATGCCCCGATCGCCCGCAAGGAGGGCGTGACCGAGGAACAGCTCGCCGCTCTTCCGCGATGGGAATCGTCGGACCGCTTCGATCCGCGCGAGCGGGCGGTGCTGGCCTACACGCAGGCTATGACGCGCGACATCCACGTCTCCGACGAAATCTTCGCGGCCGTGCGGCTGCATTTCGACGAGGAAGGCATCGTGGAGCTCACCGCTGCCGTCGCCGCCTACAACATGGTCTCGCGCTTTCTCGAAGCGCTGCAGATCCACTCGCACGACGCGACCTGAGCGGCGCGCGGCGGTTTCGATGGATCCCTTCCTCGCCGGACTGCTGGTGAAGATGCTCGTCACGGTGGGGATCGTGGTCGTCGCCTCGGTCCTCGTCGAGAAGACCGGACCCTTCATCGGGGCGATGATCGCCACATTGCCGATCTCGGCTGGACCGTCCTACGTCTTTTTGGCGATGGACCACGACTCCGAGTTCATCGCGCGCTCGGCCTTGGTGACGCTCTACGTGAATGTGGGCACGGCCCTCTTCGCAACCACCTATGCGCATCTCGCCCAACGGCGCGGCATGCTCGCAAGCCTTTGCGCGGGCTTGCTCGCTTGGGGCGGGACGGTCTCACTCTTCGTGCGGCTCGATGCGCCGCTCCCCGTCGCCGTGGCGCTGAACCTCCTCGTTTACGGCGCGGCCATCATGGCCACCCGCAAGCTGCGGACGGCGCCGCCCGCGCGTGCGCCCGGCCGGCGGCACTGGGAGATTCCGGCCCGCGCCTTCGGCGTGATGTCTCTCGTAGCAGTCGTGATGGTGGCGGGTAGGGCGCTCGGGCCGGTCGCGGCCGGCATCGCCGCCGCATTTCCGATCGTGATGTCGAGCCTCGTGGTCATCCTTCACACCAGCGTCGGAGGACGGGCTTCTGCCGCCACGCTGGCGCATACTCTGCCGGGCATGGCGGGTTTCGGCTTGGCGATTACCGCCCTGCATCTGACGGCCGAACCGCTCGGCAGCGCGGCTGCATTGTCCATCGCCTTGGCGATGTGCCTGGGATGGAACGGCGGTCTCGTCTTGCTTTCGCGTCGTCGCTCCGGGCGGGCGACCGCGCCTGCATAGCCGTCAGGCGGCGCCGCCCTGTACGGCGGCCGCGCCCTTGGTGCGCAGGCTGCGGACCATCGCGACCTTCACGCTCGCAACGTGCTCGCGCATGATGCTTTCCGCGCGTCCCGGCTCCCGCGCCATGATCGATTCGTAGATGCGGTGATGCTCTTCGTGGCGCCGCTCGATCTCGCGGACGTCGACGGCGACGATGTTGCGGTTCGAGACGCGGGGCTTCTCGTAGGACATCCGGATCATCTCGCCGAGCATCCGATTGCGCGAGGCTTCGAGCACGGTGTCGTGGAAGACGACGTTCACCTCGCGGAATTCCACGAAGAACTCCGCCCCGAGATTCGCCGCGCGGGAGAGAAGGTCGTCGCCCAGCGCAAGCGCGCCTTCAAGCGCCGCCTGCTGCTCGGCATCCAACCCGCGTTCGGCGGCGAAGCGCGCGCCCAGTCCTTCCAGCGCGCTGCGGATTTCGTAGGCGTCGATCAGTTCGGAGATCGGGAAGTCACGGACCGCATAGCCGCGGTTCGGCGCGTAATCGACCAGACCGGCGGCGGCGAGCGACTGCAGCGCCGCGCGGACCGGCGTGCGGGACACGCCGAGCGTTTCGCTCAGGCGGACTTCCTGCAGTCTTTCGCCGGGCAGCAAAGAGCCCGAAATGATGTGCTCTTTCAGCCAGTCCGTCACCGACAGAGATCGCGTCAGTCCGCGTCCCGATTCTTGCACCGCTAAGAATCCTCTTTTGCACTGCCCTTCCGGCGGCCATCGGCGCGCCTTCATTCGGAGCACATGCACGTTTTGTATACAGTTCAGGCTCGATGACGAATATCCTGCCTGAAACCGGCTCAAATGTATACAAAGTTTGTTGACAGCCACGCCCCTGTATCCAAACATGGTAGCGGATAAACGGGAACTCTCGGTTGATGAGGGTCGGGCAGGAGGCATCCGAAAATGGTGGATATCGGCGACGGCGCCATCGAGCGGATTACGGCGAACCGCAACGCTCATTACGAGCCTTACGGCTGGCATCACTGGCCCGAGAGCCCCTGGTTCGCCTACCAGTTCCGCCGCGGTCTCGGCGAAACTCAGGAAGGCGGCGGGTCCGTCTCCGAAGTCTTCATGGCCGCTTCCAAGATCATCCCGGGCGATGAGGAGAGCTGGCATAAGGAGTGGCTGGCGATCGGCGATTTCAATCGCGAGCGCGGTCTGGCCGAAGAGAAGGCCGGGCACGTCCGCACCGCGATGAACTGCTTCCTCCGCGCCGCCGACTACTACCGTCAGGCCGAGTTCTTCCTGCTTCCCGACGATCCGCGGCGTCTGCCGACGTTCGAGCTGATGGAAGGGTGCTCCAAGAAGTTCCTGTCCTACCTCAACCCGCCCGGCTTCGCGGTGGACATCCCCTATGAGGACGGCAAGCCGATCTGCGGCTACTTCGTCCGTGCGCCGTTCCCCGGCGACAAGATGCCCGTGCTGATCTGCATGGGCGGTCTCGACTCGATCAAGGACGAGATGTGGTTCATGCAGGCGCACGGCGCCCTGCAGCGCGGCATTTCGGTGCTGATGATCGACGGCCCGGGGCAGGGCGGCACGCTGCGCCGTCACAAGGTCTACAGCCGGCACGACTCTGAAGTACCGATCGGCAAGGTCATCGATTGGTTGGCCACGCGCGACGACGTCGACATGTCGCGCATCGCGCTCTGCGGTTCCAGCTTCGGCGGCTACTACGCCGCGCGGGCCGGCTGCTACGAGCCGCGCCTCGCCGCGGTGATCTCGCACGGTGCGATTTGGGATGTCAGCGAATTGTGGGGCGACAAGACCGACGATTTCGGCTTGGCGATGCACATCAAGTTCGTGCTCGGCTGCAAGACGATGGCCGAGGCGCATGAGAAGATGAAGCCCTTCACGCTCGAAGGGCATCTCAAGAACATGAAGTGCCCCTACCTCATCCTGCACGGCGGCTATGACGTGCTGACGATGTCGGCGGCGACCAAGACCTATGACAGCGCTAAGGAAAACGGCGTCGACGTGACGCTGCGCTTCGTGACCGTCGAAGAAACCGGTGCCGAGCACTGCCAGCACGACAATCCGACCATCGGCCAGGAGATGATGAACGACTGGCTCGCCGACATCTTCAAGATCGACCAGCGGTCGCTGTTGAAGACCGGCTGGAACCCGTTGGTCTGATCGGGATGAACAAGGCCAAAGCCAAACTTGCGGACGGCGGCGCACTTCTGGCGGTCAATCCGCTCGGCGTGGCGCTGCCGGTCGTCGACGCGATCGGCAAGCACGGCGCGGACGTGCTGTTCATCGATTGCGAGCGCACGGCCGTGTCCGTCGAGGGTGCTTACCTGATGGCCCGGGCCGCAAAGGCGGCCGGCGTGACGTCCGTGCTGCGCAGCCATTCCCGCGAGACGGCGGAGCTCGTCCGCTACATCGATTGCGGCGTCGAAGGCATCATTCTGCCCATGGTGGAAACGCCTGAGGAATGCGCCGCTCTGGTCGCCACCGCGCGCTACGCCACGCGCGGCAAGGAAGCCGAGCTTCTGCTCATCGCACAGATCGAGACGGTCGCGGCGGTCGAGCGGCTCGAGGCGATTCTCGATACGCCGGGCATCGACCTTTTCTTGGTCGGGCCGAACGATCTCGCCCATTCGATGGGCTTCCTCGGCGACACGTCGCGGCCGGAACTGATCGCCTCGGTCGATCGGGTGACGTCGCGCATCAAGGAGCGCGGATTGCGCTTCGGCCTGCCGGTGACGGCGGCCACCGCCGCCGATTGGACGGCGCGCGGCGCGCAATTCCTCTTCACCACCGTCGATCAATTGATCGGGACAGGCATCGCCGCCGTCCGAAAGGGCACGGCATGAGCACGATCAAGACCAAGCCCATCATCAAGGTCGCGCTCGAAGGGCATTGCCCGACGATGTCGCTGACGCAGGTGAAGGTGCGCGGGCATTCCTTCGTCATCGACGAGCCGCCTTACCGGCACGGCACCGATGTCGGGCCGACGCCGCTCGAAACCATGCTCGGCGCGCTGATCGGCTGCACCAACGTCATCACCCGGCGCGTGGCGCATGAGCGCGGCGTCGAACTGACCGTGAAGAAGATCGACGTCGTCGGCCATCTGGATCATCGCGGCATCGATCAGGAAGCGGACGTCCCCGTGCCGTTTCCGCTGATCGAGCTGAAGCTGATCGTGCGGACGGCGGCCGACGAGGCACTGATCGACAGCATGCGGGCGGAAATCGCCAAGCGCTGCCCTATGTCCGTCATTCTGAAGCAGGCCGGCTCTCGGATCGAAGAGACCTGGACCGTGGAACGCCCGTGAGGTCGACATGCCTATGATTCCGCGCGAACGCGTACCCTTCAGCGCCATCGTCGACCGCCCGCCTCTCAAGCTGGACGGACGCGTCATCATTTGGAGCATCGTCAATCTCGAGGTGTGGGACATCGCCCGGCCGATGGCGCGTCAGGTGATCCCGGCTCCCACGGGGCAGGTGCTTCTGCCGGACGTTGCGAATTGGAGCTGGCACGAATACGGGATGCGCGTGGGCGTGTGGCGATTCTTCGATCTCTACAAGCGCCTCGGCTTGAAGCCGACGCTGTCGGCGAATGCGCGCATCTGCGTCGACTATCCGCGCGTCGCTCAGGAGGCTTTGGATTGCGGCTGGGAGTTCATGGGCCATGCCTATGAGCAGATGCCGATCCACAAGGTCGATGATCAGCGCGAAATGATCTTCAAGTCCATGGAAACCATGGAGAAGTTCACGGGCACCCGCCCCATCGGCTGGCTCGGACCGGGCCTGACGCAGACCTTCGAAACGCCCGAAATCCTCGCGGAAGCCGGCGTGAAATACATCGGCGACTGGGTTTATGACGACGATCCGACCGTGATCTCGACGGAAAAGGGTCCGCTGGTGACGTTGCCCTATTCGGTGGAGCTCAACGACATCCCGATGATGATCGTGAAGCATCACGAGTCCGGCTACTGGCTGCAGCGCATCAAGGACTGGTTCGACCGGCTCTATGCGGAAGGCGCGGACCGCCCGAAGATTCTGCCCATCGCCATCCATCCCTACATTTCGGGACAGCCGGACCGCATCGGCTATCTCCAGCAGGTCTATGAATACGTGAACCGCTTCGACGGCGTCGTGCACATGAACGGCGCCGAGATCTACGACTGGTACACCGCGCAGAGGCCCGTACCGTGAATTTGTTCCAACTTCTCAACGGCCTGACCTTCGCGGCGCTGCTGTTCATCGTGGCCAGCGGCTTCACGCTGATCTTCGGCCTGCTGCGCATCGTCAATCTGGCGCATGGCGCGCTGTACCTGCTCGGCGGCTACATCGGCTATTCGGTGGCGACGTGGACCGGCAGCTTCGCCATGGGCATCTTCGGGGCCATGGCGGGCGTCGCGATCTTCGGGCTGCTGCTCGAAGGCGGCCTGCTGCGCTTCGTGCGCGGCTACGAATTGCGGCAGGTGCTGCTGACGGTGGGCGTCGCCTTCGTCATCAACGACATGGCGCTGGTGGTGTGGGGCGGCGACAGCTTCACCGTTCCGACCCCGGATTTCCTCAACGGGGCAGTGAAAATAGGCCCCGTATTCTACCCGAAATATCGCATGTTCGTGCTTGGTGCGGGCATCTTGGTGTTCATTTTGCTCTGGCTGTTGATGAACAAGACGCGCCTCGGCGTCATGATCCGCGCCGGCGTCGACGACGCGGAGATGGTCGAAGCTTCGGGCATCAACATCCGGAAGATCTATCTCTGGACGTTCCTTCTCGGGGCCGCGCTGGCGGGACTCGGCGGCGTCATCGGCGGCGCGTTCCTCTCGCTGTATCCCAGCGCGGACGCCGAAATCCTCGTGTTCAGCCTTGCGGTCGTCATCATCGGCGGGCGCGGCAGCTTGCCCGGAGCGGCCATCGGCGCGCTGCTGGTGGGGCTGCTGAACAGCGTCGGTCAGGTGATGTTCCCGGAACTCGCCTATTTCGTCATCTTCGGCCCGATGGCGGCGCTGCTCGCGTTCCGTCCGCTCGGCCTGTTCGGAAAGGCGGCCTGAGATGAGCTCCGTCCTCTCGACCGCATCGCGCACGTCGTCTCCCCGCACCACCGCGATCTTCTTCGCGGGGTCGGTGGCGCTGCTCGCGATCCTGCCCGCCGTGCTGCCGACCTATCATGTCAGCGTGGCGACGCAGATCCTGATCTTCGGCCTGTTCGCGATGTCGATCGACATCCTTGCGGGCTATGCCGGCCGGACGTCGCTCGGCCACGGTGCCATCTTCGGCACGGCGACCTACGTCGTGTTGTACGGCGTCGCAAATGCGGGATTGCCGCTCGCCTTGGCGATCCCGCTCGCGGTCGTCGCCGCAACCCTTCTGGCGGCGATCTTCGCCGCGCTCGCGATCCGCACCACGGGCGTCTATTTCCTGCTGCTGACGCTCGCGCTCGGCATGATCGTGTGGGGCATCTGCCTGCGTTGGAGCGTCGTGACCGGCGGCGAGAACGGTATCCGCGGCGACATTCGCCCCGCCTTCATCGGCGACGCGCGCAGCTTCTACTACGTCACGCTCGGCTGCAGCGTGGTGCTCACTTGGGCGATGTGGCGTTTCATCCGCTCGCCGTTCGGGCTGACGCTGAGCGGCATCCGCGACAGCGAGAGCCGAATGCGCAGCCTCGGTTACAACGTGTCGCTGCATCTGTTCATCGGCTTCGTGATGTCGGGCGTCTTCGCCGGTCTCGCGGGTGCGCTCTATGCCCTGTTCAACAACTTCGTCAGCCCCTCGACCGTGGCCCTGACGCAGTCCGTGACCGGGTTGTTGATGGCGATCGTCGGCGGCGTCGGTACCCTGTTCGGCGCGCTCATCGGCTCCTTCGTCATGATCGCGCTCGAAAACTTCGTGAGCTTCTACACCCAGCGGTGGCTCACGGTTCTCGGCCTCGTCTTCATCTTCACCATGATCTTCGCGCCGGCCGGCGTGCTCGGGACCATCCGAGTGCTTCGCGCCCGTCGCCAAGGCTGATTTCGGCAGTAAACCTCGGAGGGACTCGAGCATGGATCGCAGGACATTTCTGAAGACCACCGCTGCGGCGGTCGGCGGCGCAGGCCTCGGGCTCGGCCCGATGCGGGGCGCTCTCGCACAGACCGGCCCGATCAAGATCGGCCTTCTCGCTCCGCTCACCGGCGTGATCGCGGCCGGCGGCAAGGAAGTCGTCGAAGGCTTCCAGTTCTACTTCGAGCAGAACGGCCTCGAACTCGCGGGCCGCAAGATCGAAGTCATCGTCGAGGACGACGCTTCGAACCCCGACACGGCGCTGCAGAAAGCCCGTCGTCTGGTCGAGCAGTCCAACGTGAATTTCCTCGTCGGCAACATCCTGGCCAACACGGGTCTGGCCGTCGCCAACTACGTGAAGGGCACGGGCACGCCGTATTTCATCCCGGTCATCGCGGCGGACGACCTGACGCAGCGCGCGCGCATCCCGAACGTGATCCGCATCGCGGGCTACAGCGCCAGCCAGAACAGCCGTCCCTTCGCCGATTGGGCCTACAAGCAGGGCTACCGCAAGGTCGCCACCATCTCGCAGGACTACACCTTCGGCCACGAGCAGTGCGGCGGGTTCGCCCAGACCTTCACCGAGCTCGGCGGCACGATCGTGCAGCAGTTCTGGCATCCGCTGAACACGTCCGACTTCAGCCCCTATCTCGGCCAGCTCGCGGGCCTGGGCATCGACGCCGTGTTCGCGATGGAGACGGGCGCCGACGCGACGCGCTTCGCCAAGCAGTTCGCCAGCTTCGGCCTCAAGGGCAAGCTGCCGATCCTCGCGGCGCAGAACATGACCGACCAGTCGGTCATCCGCACGCTCGGACCGGAAGCCGAAGGTCTCGTCTCCGCCGCTCATTTCTGCGAAGGCGCCAAGGAGCCGGCCACGGTGAAGTTCGTCGCCGAATACGAGAAGAAGTTCGGCATTCTGCCGTCCATCTACGGCTTCTCGCATTATTCGGGCGCGATGTGGCTTGCCGAAGCGATCAAGAAGATCGGCGGCAAGGTAGAGGACAAGGACGCGCTGCTGAAGGCCGTGCGCGAGCTCGAACTCTCCGGTTCGCCGCTCGGCAAGACCGTGAAGCTCGATGCCTACGGCAACCCGATCTACGACATCTACATCCGCAAGGTCGAGAAGCGCGCCGACGGCAAGCTCTGGAACGTGCCGGTGGAGACGTATCCCGGCGTGTCGCAGTTCTGGAAGTACGATCCCGAGACCTACATGAAGCAGCCGGCCTATTCGCGCGACTTCCAGGGCATCAAGAAGGCCTGATCCTTCGCCCCGGCGCTCCGCGGAGCCCATCGTCGACGCCCTTCCCCGGTCGCGGGGGAGGGCTTTCTCCCGCCCCGCCCGTCGGCGGTGCGGCCACCACTTCAGGCGGCTCTTTCGTGGCAGAATCGATCCTCACTCTCGAAAACGTGGCCGTCGCCTTCGGCGCCCTCCGGGCTGTGGACGGCGTGTCCACCACCGTGACCCGCGGCGAACGGCGTGCGTTGATCGGGCCGAACGGCGCGGGCAAGACGACGCTCTTCAATGCCGTGACCGGCATGTATCCGCCGACCGAAGGTCGGGTGGTGTTCGAAGGCGCGGACGTGACCCGCATGCCGCCGGAGAAGCGCGCGGCGCGCGGCATGGCCCGCACGTTCCAGATCACCAATCTGTTCAACCAGCTGACGGTCGAGGAGAACATGCTCCTCGCGCTGCGCGGCCTCTCTCCGAAGAAGTTCTCGCTGTTCGGACGGCGCGACTTCGACGGCGACGAGCGCGAACGCGCAGACCGGGCGCTGGACCGCGTGCGCCTCGGCGGACGTCGCAACACGGAAGTGCGCGAACTTTCCTATGGCGAGCAACGTCAGCTCGAACTCGCGCTGTCTCTGGTCATGAAGCCCACGCTTCTGCTGCTGGACGAACCGGCTGCGGGCCTCTCGCCCAACGAGCGGTCCATCGTCGTGGAAATCATCCGCGAACTGCCCCGCGATCTCACGCTCGTGCTGATCGAGCACGACATGGATCTCGTGCTCGGGCTCGTCGACAACGTCACCTGCCTGCACGAGGGCCGCATTCTCGTCGAAGCGACGCCCGACGCCATTCGCGGCAATGCCGCCGTTCAGGAAGTCTATTTGGGCAAGCCGCGCCATGCTTGAGGTTCGCGATCTTCATTCCTACTACGGCGACGCCCATGTGCTGCACGGCACGTCGCTGGAGGTGAGCCCCGGCGAGATCGTCGCGCTTCTCGGCCGCAACGGCATGGGCAAGACCACGCTGATCCGCTCCATCATGGGCCTGACGCCGCCGACGGTGCGCGGCGGCGAGGTGCTGTGGAAGGGCGAGCGCATCTCCGGCCTCAAGCCGCACGAGATCGCCTCGCGCAAGATCGCCATCGTGCCGCAGGGCCGCCGCTTGTTCTCGTCGCTGACGGTGACGGAGCATCTGACGATGCTCAAGAGCCCGCGCGTGAAGGAGGGCTGGACCATCGAGCGCGTGTTCGACGCGTTCAAGCGGCTCGGAGAACGCAAGAACCATCGCGGCAGCCAGCTCTCGGGCGGCGAGCGCGGCATGTTGGCCGTGGCCCGCGCGCTGATGCAGGACCCTGAACTGATCCTGATGGACGAGCCTTCCGAAGGTCTCGCGCCGGTGATGGTGCAGAGGCTCGAAGAGGTCATCATCGACCTCGGCAAGACGGGCCTCGGCATCCTGCTGGTCGAACAAAATCTCTACAGCGCGCTGGAGGCGGCGAGCCGGGTCTACATCATGGAGACCGGCAAGGTCGTCCATTCCGGCACGACGGCGGCGTTGAAGGCCGACATGAGCACGGTCGAACGGTGGCTCGGGGTGCACGGCGGATGAGCGCGCCGGCGGACGAGGCGCTTCTCGCGGCGGTCGCCGACCGCCTCAACGACGTCGCCGCGACCGCCGAACGCGCCGCCCGGCATCGCGATCTCGTGGTCGCGATGAATGCGGCGACAGTCGCCGAGGCGGATCGTCGCCTCACGCTCGATTCCGATCCCCG
The DNA here is from genome assembly GCA_027489535.1 of Hyphomicrobiales bacterium. Lineage (GTDB taxonomy): Bacteria > Pseudomonadota > Alphaproteobacteria > Rhizobiales > Beijerinckiaceae > JAIXZO01. The sequence goes on along the minus strand of JAIXZO010000022.1, from coordinate 94,941 downwards.
CAGCCTCGAAGCGCTGTTCTCCCGTTTGAAGGATCAGACGCGATGAGCGACGCGACGGCCGGTCTCTCGCTCGTCGCACTGGCAGGCGCGCTGCGCGACGGGTCCGTTTCTGCGGAACGTGCGACCGAAGAGGCTCTTTCGCGGCTCGAAGGGCCGGGCAGGGCGCTCAATGCGGTCATCTCGCTGCGGCGGGATCAGGCGCTCGAACAGGCGCGGGCCGCCGACAAGGCGCGCGCGTCGGGCTGCAAGCCGGGTCCGCTGCACGGCGTGCCTTTGGCCCACAAGGATCTGTTCTACCGCAAGGGCGAGATTTCGACCGGCGGCAGCATCATCCGCAAGGACTTCAAGGCCGCGACGACGGCCACTGTCATCGAACGGCTGGACGCGGCCGGGGCGGTCGATTGCGGCAGGCTCCATTTGGCTGAATTCGCGCTTTCTCCGACCGGATTCAACGGCCATTACGGTCACGGACTCAATCCCCGCAGTGCGGCTCATTGCTCCGGCGGATCCTCCAGCGGATCGGGCGCGGCCGTCGCCGCAGGCGTGATCCCGGCGGCGCTCGGGACGGATACCGGCGGCTCGATCCGCCATCCGGCGGCCATGTGCGGCGTGGTGGGGCTGAAGCCGACCTGGGGACTGGTGCCGACCGCAGGCGTAATGCCGCTGTCGCAGTCCCTCGACTGCGTGGGACCGATTGCCCGCTCCGCCGCGGACGCCGCGCTTCTGTTCGACGTGATCGCGGGAACGGGTTCGCGCCATGCCGACGCTTGCGACGGCGCGGTGAGGGGCGTTTCGATGGCCGTCGTCGGCGGCTATTTCCGCGAAGCGGTTGTGCCCGCCGTGGAGGCCGCCTTGCGCGAAGCCGTTCGGATATTCGCGGAATTGGGCGTCGCGACCAAGGACACCGTCGCTCCGGACATGAGCTTCGCCAACACCGGCGCGCATGTGCTGATGACGGCGGAAGCGGCGACGATCCACCGCAAATGGCTGGCCGAGCGGCCGCAGGATTATGCCGATCAGGTGCGCGGGCGCATCGAGCCCGGCTTGTTCTATCCTGCCACGCGCTATGTCGAGGCGCTGGCCCTGCGCGGCCCGACGACCGAGACTTTCCTGGCGGAGGCATTCGCCGGGGCCGACGTGATCTTGATCCCGACGCTGCCGGTGCATGTGCCGACGATCGCCGCGACAACGGAAGGGTCGCCGCAGGACATCGCCGCCGTCATCGGCGCGATCACGCGATGCACGCGTTCGATCAACTATCTCGGCCTGCCCGCCGTCGCCGTGCCGTGCGGATTCGATGCTGACGGCATGCCGCTTTCGATGCAGCTCGTCGGGCGACCCTATGCGGAAGCCTTGCTGCTGAAATTGGCGGACGCCTATCAGCGCGCGGCGGGCGCGTAGCGAGGCGACGGCTTCCCGTCGCCTCCTCGATCAATCCACCACGACCTTGGCGATGCGCGCCACGTCGGCCCATTTCCTCACTTCTTCGACCTGATAGGCCGCGAAGGCCGCGCCGTCGCGGACGTTCAACGCGATCCCCTGCTTGGTGATCGCCTCTCGTACGGCGGGCTTGGCGAGAGCGTCGAGGATGGCCTTCGAGAGGCGTTCGCGCGCCGGAGCGGGGATGCCGGCCGGTGCGAACAGCGCGAGCCAGGAATCGCCCTCGGCATCCGGTACGCCGCTTTCGCGCAGCATGGGAACGCCGGGGAGCAAATCGGATCGGGCACCTGAGGCGAGCGCCAGCGCCTTCATCAGCCCGCCTTGAATCTGGCCGAGCACGGAGGGAAGCGTGGCGAACGACGCGTCGATGCGGCCGGCCGCGATCTCCTGCGCCAAAGGCGCGGCGCCCCGGAAGGGCACATGCGTCATGTCGATGCCGGTGCGGACCTTGAACAATTCCATCGTGAGATGCGAGCCGGAGCCCGGGCCGGTGGAGCCGTAGTTGAGCTTGCCGGGATCGGCCTTGGCTATGCGCACCAGATCCTGCACCGACGTCGCGAAGTCGTTGCGGACGACGAGCACGTGCTGCAGGTCGGCGATGCCCGCCAGCGGGACGAAATCCTTGACGGGATCATAGCCGCCGCCGTCCTTCAGCAAGGAGACGTTGGTGGCATGCGTCTGGTTATTGCCGAGCACGATCAGATGCCCGTCGGGCTCGCCTTTGGCGACGCGGCGGGTACCGATGGACCCGGACGCGCCGGGCTGGTTCTCGACGATCACCGATTGGCCGAGCGTAACGGCGATGTCCTGCGCGATGATGCGTGCCGCCGCGTCGGTCGGTCCGCCCGCAGGGTAGGGTACCACCATCACGACGGTTTTGGTCGGAGACCATGCCTGGGCGCTCGCCCTGCCGACGAAGGCGGGGGCCGCCAAAGCTGCGGCGAGGCCGCCGAGCACGATGCGACGGGTGGTCATGATGGCATCTCCGGGCTGCGGCCGGCGAACGTCGCCGCGTTCCGAGCTTTGTAGCGCGGATCGCGGCGACGCGAAAACGGCCTATTCGGCCGCGAGTGCGGGCATTCCCGCATCGATCATTTCCACGATGTCCTGCGGCGAGATCGGGTGCCTCTTGATGCGCACGTCGAAGGGCGCAAGGGCATCTTCCACCGCCGCGATCACGGCGGCGGCGGCCGGGATGGTTCCGCCTTCGCCCGCACCCTTCACGCCGAGCGGATTGCGCGGCGAGGGGGATTCCATATGCACGATCTCGATGCGCGGCATTTCGCTCGCCAAGGGCAGCAGGTATTCGCCATAATTGGTGGTCAGCGGCTGACCGCTCTCGTCGTAGATCATGCGCTCGTAGAGCGCATTGCCGATGCCGTGAACAACGCCGCCGCGGATCTGGCCGTCGACCAGCATCGGATTGATGAGCTTGCCGCAGTCATGCGCCACCACGTAGCGCAGGATCTTCACCGCGCCGGTGTCGACGTCCACCTCGACCTCGCAGATGTTCGAACCGTTTGCGAAGGTGAGTTCGCGCGCTTCGAAATAGGAGGTGGCGGCGAGGCCGGGCTCGACGCCCTTCATCATCGGCGAGCCGAACAGGCCGTTGAGCTTGAGGGCGATTTCGCCGAGCCCGATCTTGCGGTCGGTGCCCGCCACCTTCACGAAGCCGCCTTCCAGTTCCAAATCGGATTCGGAGGCTTCGAGCAGCGTCGCGCCGACCTTGATCGCCTTGGTGCGGACTTCGGTCGCGGCCATGTGGACGGACGAGCCGCCCACGACGGCGACGCGGCTCGCGACCGTGCCGATGCCGAGCGGGAAGGCTGCGGTGTCGGCGGCCTCGACCGTCACGTCCTCGAAGCGCACACCGAGAAGGTCGGCGGCGATTTGGGCGAAGACGGTCTTGTGGCCTTGGCCCTGCGCGGCCGCGCCGGTCTGCAGGTGGATCTTGCCGTCGGGCTGCACGCGGATGGTGGCGCCTTCGAAGGGCGCGAGGCCGGTGTCTTCGACATAGCTCGCCATGCCCATGCCGAGATAACGGCCCTCCGCGCGCGCCGCCGCCTGACGGGCCCGGAAATCCGCGCCGTATTTCGCGAAGGCGAGGTCGAGGCAGCCTTGGTAGTCGCCGCTGTCATAGGCGACGACCGATCCGTCGCGGGCCTTCATGCCGGTGGTGTAGGGCATCTGATCCGGGCGGACATAGCTGCGGCGGCGCACCTCGGCCGGGTCGAGCCCGAGCTTCTGCGCGACGAGATCGACGAGCCGTTCGAGCACGAAGCAGGTGTTCGGTCGGGCCGCGCCGCGCACCGGCGTGTTCGGCACCATGTTGGTGAAGATCGAATGGATCGTCACGTCGACGGATTCGAGCGCGTAGGGACCCGGAAAGGCGGCCATCGCCGTGGCGGCCAGCACGATGCCGTAGGGGATGTAGGCGCCGTTGTCGTGCAGGCATGTCCCGCGAACGGCGAGCAGGCGGCCGTCCGCATCCGCAGCGACTTCGAGGTCCCATATCTGGTCGCGCTGCTGCGTCGTCGCCACGAAATGCTCGCGACGATCTTCGATCCATTTGAGCGGGATGCCGAGATGCAGCGCCGCCAAAGAGACCGCGTACTCCTCGGCATAGACCACGGCCTTCGGGCCGAAGCCGCCGCCGACGTCGGGCGCGGCGACGCGGATCGCGTTTTCTTCCAAGCCGAGATACTGGGCCAGATAGCGGCGCACCATGTAGGGCACCTGCGTCGAGTTCCACATCTCGAACCGGCCGCCCATGGGGTCGGGACGCACGACGACGCCGCGGCATTCCATGGAGTGACAGCCGCCGCGGTGCAGTTCGAGCCGCTCGGTGAACACGTGCGGCGCCTTGGCGAAGATGCCTGCCGCGTCGCCGAACCCGCCCTTGAGCGTGGCGATCAGATTGTCGGGCGAGTCCGCATGGGCGAGCGGCGCACCGGGGTCGAGCGCATGGGCGAGATCGACGGAGGCGGGGAGGGGATCGTAGTCCACCATCACCATCGCGGCCGCGTCCTCGGCCAGTGCGCGCGTTTCCGCAACGACCACCGCGACCGGGTCGCCCACGTGATGCACGGAGCCGCGGGCGAGCGGATACTGCGTCTTCGCCTGTTTGATGATCGGTGCGGGGACCGGGAGGATCATGGGCTTGTCGGCCTTGCCCTCGAAATCGTCGGCGGCGAGGACGGCGTGAACGCCCGGCATCTCGCGCGCCATCGACGCGTCGATGGAGTTGATCGTCGCATGCGCATGGGGGCTGCGGACGAAGGCGACATGCATCATGCCGGCGACCGAGATGTCGTCGACATAGGTGCCGCGGCCGGTGATCAGTTTGGGGTCTTCGAGCCGGCGGACGGAGGCTCCGAAATAACGCGCGCCCATGTTCGTACTCCTCAAGCGCCTTGGCGCATGGTGGCCGCAGCCGAAAGCGCGGCATCGACGATGGTTTCGTAGCCGGTGCAACGACAGATGTTGCCCGAAATGGCTTCACGGATGCCGGCTTCGTCGATCGAAGGATTTTCCTCGATGACGGCCGCCAGAGTGGTCAGCATGCCCGGCGTGCAGAAGCCGCATTGCAGCCCGTGCTTTTCGTGAAAGGCTTCCTGAATCGGATGCAGCGTGCCGTCCGGCTCCGCAAGACCCTCGACCGTCCGCAAAACCATGCCGTCGGCCTGTATCGCCAGCATCAGGCAGGAGCGCACGAGCACGCCGTCCGCGATGACGGTGCAGGAGCCGCACACCCCGTGCTCGCAACCGAGATGAGTCCCGGTGAGACGCAGGTCCTCACGCAGGAAATCGCCGAGATGCTTGCGCGGCGAGACCTCGCGCTCGATCTTGCGGCCGTTCACGACGAGGCTGATGCGCCTCTTCTCTTCGACGTCCATCTGTCGTCTCCGATCTTTCTGAAATGGGTCAGCCGCGGGCGCGCTTGACGGCTTTGTCGAGCGCGCGTCGGGTCAGCGTCGTTGCAAGACGGCGGCGATAGTCGCCGCTGATCTGAGCGTCGCTCATGCATTCGAGACCGCGTGCGACCTCGGCGGCCGCTGCGATCGCGCCGGCATCCGCCGGGCCGCCGGTCAGCATCGTTTCGGCTTCGGTCAACCGGATCGGCTTGACGTCGACGCCGGCGATCGAGATCGCGGCGCGGGAAATCTTGCCCGCCCCGTCGAGCGCGACGAGTGCGCCCGCCGCGACGATGGCGTAGTCGCCGTGTCGGCGGGCGAATTCCTCGAAGCCGTATCCGTGCGGCCCGTCCCAGGTCCGCAGCGTGATGCCCACGAGCGCCTCGTCGGGCTCAATGGCCGGCGTCATGTAGCCGAGCACCCAGTCATGGATCGACACGTCGCGTTCGCCGCGCGCGCCGGCCACGTGCAAGGTCGCGTCGAAGAGCGCCGCGACGCAGGGTTGCTCGGAGGCCGGATCGAGATGGCAGAGGCTGCCGCCGAAGGTGCCGCGGCTGCGGGTCTGGACGTGACCGACCCAATGCAGCGCCTCGACGAGAACGGGCGCATATTGCGCCACCAACGGGTCGCGCTCCAGCGTGCGCTGGCGCGTCATGGCCCCGATGCGCAGCCCGCCCTCGACCCGTCGAACGTAATCGAGATCGGCGATGCGGTTGATGTCGACGACGTGGTCCGGCATCGAATAGCGCATGTTGAGCATGGGCATCAGCGATTGCCCGCCCGCGAGAATGCGGACGTTTTCGAGCGTGCCCAGCAATCCCGTGAGTTCTTCGACGGATCGCGGGTCGTGATAGGCGAAAGGAGGGGCCTTCATCGGATTACCTGTTCTCGTCTTCGCCGCCGCTGCGGCGGAATTTCGATTTGATCGCGCCGCCGATGAGCTTGAGGGCGGAAAGATCGCGGTTGGCGGCCGGTGCGGCGGCGTCCGGTTCCTCGCCGTTCTCGGCCGCGATCTCGGCGCGCAGATTGACCGCGAACTGGTCCACGATCTGGGAGGCGATGTCCTTGATCAGACCCGTCGCGCGACCGTATTGCGCCACCGCACCGACGAGCTGGATGTCGGTCGCCACGTCCACGCGCGTGCCGTCACCGTCGGGATGCAAGGCGAAATCCGCCGTGGCCGAGGCGCTGCCGCGGCCCTTTTGGTCCATCCCCTTCGCGATGACCCGGGCCGTGCGGTTCGCGTCGTCGATGTCGGTGATCTGGGCTTCGCCGGCGAAGGAGAGCTGCACGGGGCCGACCTTGACCGTCGCCTGACCCTTGTAGCGGTTCTCGCCGATCTGCTCGGACAACGACGCGCCGGGCACACAGGGCGCGATGCGCGGCACGTCCAGCAACAGCGGCCAAGCGCGGTCAGGCGGAACGGGAACGGTGAAGCTGACGTCGATCTTCATGCGGATACTCGTAACGAAAGGATCATTTCAGGGCACCACCGGCGCGTCGGCGAGGGCCTTCATGACCCTTTTGCGCGCGCGCTCGACGTGGCGGACGAGGAGCTTTCCCGCTTCGCGACCCTCGCGGGCCTGCAATGCGTCGATGATGGCGACGTGCTCGGCGACGAGCAGATCGACATTGCGGTCGTTCATGGCGCCGACGCTCGTCAGAACGAGCCTGTCGAACTGCTCGATGAGATCCCGCGCGGCATCGCGCATGCGCCGGTTGGGGCAAAGATCGAGCACGGCACCGTGGAATTCTCTGTTGTAGGCGACGAAACCCTCTTCACCGCCCCAAGGTTCGGCCGACCGAAACCGATCCAATGCGGAGAGAGCGACGTCGGAGGCTTTTTCGGCCGTGATCGTTGCACAGGCCTGCTCCAGCATCGACCTAAATTCGAACAATTCGGCGGCATCGGAAATCGAGACGGGGGCGACGCGGTAACCCTTGCGGGGCTGAACCGTGACCAGACGCTCCGCCGCGAGCCGAGAAAGGGCGTCTCGGATGGGGGATTTGCTCACGCCGAAACGCTCGGCGAGCACGCCTTCATACAATGCCGCGCCGGGTTGCAGCGCGCACGAAACGATCTCCCGCCGCAGCACGGCGTGGATTTCCTCTCGACGAAGCTGATGCGCATCGCTGGGCACGGTGAGATATCTCCCTGCGTGAATCGTTAGCGAGCGTGTCGGGAACGATCAAGGGAAAACAGGCCTCGCACTGGCCGTGATTGACGGTTTTCGTTCGCTGCAGATATCTTACAAGCGACATCAATTCCGCTTCCGCGGTCCCTGCCTTCGGAGAACAATATGCAGCACGTCCTCGCATCCGGAAACGTCGTGACCGGTATCCGGATGGGTCAGGGACCCGAGCTCCTGATCCTGCATTCTCTCCTCAGCGATGCGGGCGCGTTCGATCCCGTTCTTCAGCAATTGGCGAAGTCCTGGACGGTGACCCTGCCGAACCTTCCCGGGTTCCGCGGGTCGTCGCCGATCGAGGGCCGCATCGAGGCCTATGTGCAGTGGATCGACGAGGCGTCGCGGGCTTTCGGCCTGACGGGCCCGGCCACGGTGCTCGGCAACGGCTTCGGCGGCACGTTGGCCGTCGCCTACACGCTGGACCGGCCCGAGCGCGTGTCGCGCCTGATCGTGTCGGATGCGGCGGCGGGCTTCCCCGAGCAAGGCAAGCAGGCCTTCCGGGTGATGCAGGAAAAGGTGGCCGCCGGCGGGCTCGAGGCTGTGGCCGAGATCGCCGCCAACCGCGTGTTCCACCCCGCCTATATCGCCGCCAATCCGGCCGTGATCGAAGAGCGCCGCAAGGCGTTGTTGGCCACGCATCCCGATGCGTTCCAGGCGGCGTGCAGCATGCTCGTCGGCTGCGATCTCGTCGGACGTCTGCCGACGATCAAGGTCGATACGTTGGTCATTTGCGGAGAGCTGGATCAGGCGACGCCTCCGGCGCTCTGCCGCATCCTCGCCGGAGGCGTGCCGGGCGCGCGCTACGTCGAATTGCCGGGCGTCGGCCATTGCCCGCCCCTCGAAGCGCCCGCAGCCTTCATGGCGGCGTTCAATTCGTAATGCCGGGGCCGTCGCCGATCCTCGGCGCCGGCCCGCATGACCGATCCGTTGGAGATTGACCATGGCCGCTTCTCGTCCTGTGCCGCGCACCGGCATGTTCCCGATCGCGCCGACGCCGTTTCATGAGAACGGGGACGTGGATTACGAAGGCATGCGCCGCGTGCTCGACTGCATGGTCGATCAGGGCGTCGACGCGATCTGCATCTTGGCCAACTACTCCGAGCAGTTCTTGCTGTCGGACGAGGAGCGCGACGCGCTCTTGAAGCTGTCGCTGGAACACGTCGCGGGCCGCGTGCCGGTCATCGTCACATGCAGCCATTTTTCGACGCGCATTGCGGTGGCGCGCGGGGTCGCCGCACGCGACGCGGGCGCGGCGATGCTGATGCTGATGCCGCCTTATCACGGCGCGACGCTGCGGGCGGACGAGGCCGGCATCTATGACCAGTTCGCCCGCGTCGCCGAGGCGACCGGGTTGCCGATCATGGTGCAGGACGCGCCGTTGAGCGGGGTCGCGCTGTCTGTGCCGTTCCTGCTCAAGCTCGCCCGCGAATTGCCGCTCGTGCGCTACTTCAAGATCGAAGTGGCCGGGACGGCGTCGAAGCTCCGCGCCTTGGTGGAGCAGGGCGGCGACATCATTCTCGGCCCCTTCGACGGCGAAGAGTCGATCACGCTGATGGCCGATCTCGACGCCGGCGCGACGGCGACGATGGCCAGTGCGCTCCTGCCGGACCTGATCCGCCCGGTCGTCATGGACTATCTGGCCGGACGGCGCGCGGAAGCGGCGAAGGGCTATGCGCGCATCCTGCCGCTGATCAATTTCGAAAATCGTCAGTGCGGACTGCGCGCCACGAAAACCGCAATGATGGAAGGCGGGGTCATCCGATCCGACGCGGTGCGCCGTCCGCTGGAGCCCCTGCATCCCGCCACCCGCGCCGGTCTGTTGGAACTGGCGCGGGAGGTGAACCCGCTCGCCCTGACGTGGGGTCGATGAGCGCGGCCGTCTAGAACAACGCCTCGCCCGCGACGAGCGCCAGCACGAGGAAGATCAGGAACAGGGCAAGCGCGAGGAAGAACAGGATGCGCGCGATGCGGCCCGTCGTCGCCGACAGACCTGTGAAACCGAGAGCACCCGCAACGATCGAAATCACGAAGAATATCAAAGCCCATCTGAGCATCGGCGTCGCTCCCGTTGACTGGTGGGAAAACGGGCGGTCGGACGGGATGGTTCCGGCTCAGCGCGCCGCGAACAGCCGCCGCCAGCCCGCATGGCGGCGTTCGGTACGTTTGCGGGGGCCGAAGAGCTTGGAACCGCTCGGCGTCTTGACCAGACGGATGCTGCGGGTGTGGAAGGCCTCGAGCCCCGAGCGGTGCGCGATCGAAAGCACGGTCGCGTCCTTCAAATCCTCGTCGAGAATTCTCAGCATCGATTCCTGATTGGCGTCGTCGAGGGCGGAGGTCGCTTCATCCATGAAGACCCAGCGGGGCCTGTGCAGAAGCAGGCGCGCGAAAGCGACGCGTTGTTGCTGGCCGAGGGATAGGCTCTTGTCCCAGCGGTCGTCGCGGTCGAGCCCGTCGAGGAATTCCCCGAGACCGACGCGTTCCAAGGCGGTCTCCACGTCCTCGCCCGGAAATGCGTCCGGCGCTGCGGGATAGCTCAAAGCGGCGCGCAACGTTCCGAGCGGGAGGTAAGGCTTCTGCGGCATGAACATCTGTTGGTCCGCCGGCGGCACGCGAACGCGGCCCGAGCCCCAAGGCCAAAGTCCGGCGACGACGCGGAAGATTGTGCTCTTGCCCGAACCGGATTCACCCTCCAGCAAAACGCGTTCCCCGAATTCGATTTCGGCCGTGGCATCTTCCACCACGATGCTGCCGTCGATGAGCGCGATGGCGACGTTTTCGAACGACAGTCTTCCCTCCGGATGCGGCTCGATCAGGATCCGGTCCGCGCTCGTATCCTCGTCGACCCCCGCAAGCGCGTCGCGGAACATGGCCACGCGGTAGACCGCCGAGCGCCAATCCGCGATGCGCGGAAAATTGTCGACGAAATAGCGCAACGACGTCTGCACCTGATGGAACGCACCGACGACCATCATCAATTCGCCGAAGGTCAGTTCCCCCATGAAGAATCCGGGCGCGGCGGCGATGATGGGGACCACCATAGCCACCCAGCCATAGCCCGAGGTGATCCATGTAAGCCGGGACAGGGCCACCGAAACGCGACGCGTAGCCTTCAGCACGGCTTCGACATAGCCGTCGAGACCGCGCCGTTCATCGACCTCGCCGCCGTACAAGGCGACGCCCTCGGCGTTTTCGTTCACGCGTACGAGCGCGAAGCGAAGGTCCGCCTCGCGGGCATAGCGTTCGGTGTTGAGCGGAATGAGGCGGCGGCCCACCATCCATGTCAGGCCCGAGCCGATGCCGGCATAGCCGATCGCGATCCACACCATGTAGCCGGGGATCACGAGGTGCACGCCCGCGACGTTGAAGGCGAGGTCCGGCGAGAGTCCCCAGAGCACGGCCACGAAGGTCACGAGCAGCAGCGAGGATTGCAGAATGCCGACGCTGAGTTCCGTGGTCAGTTCGGAGCATAGCCGGCTGTCTTCCTGCATGCGCTGATCGGGCGCCGCGCCGGTCTCGCCGACGAAGGGCAGCCTATAGGCGCGGCCGGGCGTCAGCCAACGATCGAGCAGGCTCCGGCTCAACGCGGAGCGGAGCCTGATCTTCAGGAGTTCCTGCAGCCACGTCTGGGCGACCACTGCGGCGAGCAGCAACCCGACAATGACGAAAAAGACGCCGAAAAGGGGCAGGAAGCGGTTGAGATCGCGCGCTTCGAGCGAGTCGAAGAACGCCCCGTTCCACGTATTGAGCTGCACCTGCCCGATCATGTTGAGCACGAGGACCGCCACGATCCCCAGTGCCAGGCGGATGAGCGGGCCTCGATCCTTGCCCGCGCGGATGTCCTTGAGGATGCCTCCGACGTCGCGGAGGAAGGACGGGGTGCTCGGGGCCTCGCGGATGTGAGCGGTCTCTTCGGCTTCGCGTTCGATGCGTTGCGCCTCCTCCGGTCCCGCATTCGCCTGCATGGGCGCTTCGGGGCCTTTCTTCAGCGTCGCTTCGTTCGTCACGTCGGCCGTCCCCCGTCGGCGGCAACATGGCCCGCCGCATCGTCAACGCCCGACGAGGCATAAGGGTTTGCTCTCACTGCGACGTCCCACCGCATCGCCGCATGAGGAGCGGTTGACATCGATCAAGGCCGTTGCCGCCGCGGTTACGCATTCTCCCGCACGGGATTCGACCGAATTTCGGAAGGTCCCGTCAGGCGTCAGGTTGCCCCCTCTTCGGCGGCCACGTCGCATTCAGATCGGGAGAAGCCAGATGGCGAACGCGGCGGGCGTGCAAAAGACGCTCACATTCGGGGAAGGCGGCAGCGCGGCGGCGCTGGCGGCATTGGCGGTCTTCGCCATGATCGTCACGGCCGGCGCATGGACCTCGGCGTACGCCTTCCATGCGTTTCTGTTCTTCGCGGGCAGCGTGCTGGCCGTCTTCGCCATCTTCAACCGTTACCATGCACGCCCGGCCGCGCCGGCGCCGGAGATGCTGGACGGTCGGCCCAACTACAATATGGGCCCCGTGAAGTTCGCCACCATCGCCGCGGTGGTCTGGGGCATCGCGGGCTTCACGGTCGGCCTGCTCATCGCCGCGCAGCTCGCTTATCCGGCGCTGAATTTCGACGTCGCATGGCTGAATTTCGGCCGGATGCGACCGCTTCATACGTCGGCGGTGATCTTTGCCTTCGGCGGCAACGTGCTGATCGCAACCTCGTTCTACGTCGTGCAGCGCACCTGCCACGCGCGGCTCGCGGGCGACATCACCCCGTGGTTCGTCGTGCTCGGATACAATTTCTTCATCGTCATCGCGGGCACGGGCTACCTGCTCGGCATCACCCAGTCGAAGGAATATGCCGAGCCGGAATGGTATGCCGACCTCTGGCTGACGGTGGTGTGGGTCGCGTATCTCCTCGTCTTCCTGTTCACGCTGAAAAAGCGCGCCGAGCCGCATATCTACGTGGCGAACTGGTTTTATCTCGCCTTCATCCTCACCATCGCGATGCTGCATATCGGCAACAACGCCGCGATCCCGGTGTCGATCTATTCGTCCAAGTCCTACATCGTCTGGTCGGGCGTGCAGGACGCGATGGTGCAGTGGTGGTACGGCCACAACGCGGTCGGTTTCTTCCTCACCGCGGGCTTCCTCGCCATCATGTATTACTTCGTGCCCAAGCGCGCGGATCGGCCCGTCTATTCCTACCGGCTGTCCATCGTTCACTTCTGGGCGCTGATCTTCCTCTACATCTGGGCCGGCCCGCATCACCTGCACTACACGGCGCTGCCGGATTGGGCGCAGACGTTGGGCATGGTGTTCTCGATCATGCTGTGGATGCCCTCATGGGGCGGCATGATCAACGGCCTCATGACGCTTGAGGGCGCGTGGGACAAGCTGCGCACCGACCCGGTGCTGCGCATGATGGTCGTGTCCATCGCCTTCTACGGCATGTCGACCTTCGAAGGCCCGCTGATGTAGATCAAGGCGGTGAAGTAGCTCAGCGACTACACCGACTGGACCATCGGACACGTGCATTCCGGCGCGCTCGGGTGGGTCGGCTACATCTCCTTCGGCGCGATCTACTGCCTCGTGCCTTGGCTGTGGAACCGCTCGCGGCTCTATTCGCTGCAACTCGTAAACTGGCACTTCTGGATCTCGACCCTCGGCATCGTCCTTTACATCTCGGCGATGTGGGTCGCGGGCATCATGCAGGGCCTCATGTGGCGGGCCTACACCGCGCTCGGCTTCCTCGAATATTCGTTCATCGAAACGACGGAAGCGATGCACGGCTACTACGTCATCCGTGCGCTGGGCGGCCTGCTGTTCCTGACCGGCGCGATCATCATGGCCTACAACATCTGGATGACGATCCGGTCGTCGGAGCTCGCCGAGAGCGCCGCCGCACGTCCCCAGTTCGTTCCGGCCGAATAAGGGGGCTCTCCGATGTCCGTTTGGGCCAAGCATCAGGTCTTAGAAAAGAATTCGATGATCCTTCTCGTCGGCGTGCTGATCGTCGTCGCCATCGGCGGTCTCGTCGAAATCGTCCCCCTCTTCTTTCTGAAGAGCACCATCGAGACGGTGGAGGGCGTACGGCCCTACACCCCGCTCGAAATGGCGGGCCGCAACATCTATGTCCGCGAGGGCTGCTACAATTGCCACTCGCAGATGATCCGCCCGCTGCGCGACGAGGTGGAGCGCTACGGCCACTATTCCCTGGCGTCCGAGAGCATCTACGACCGGCCGTTCCAGTGGGGATCGAAGCGCACGGGCCCCGATCTCGCCCGTGTCGGCGGCAAGTATTCGGACGAGTGGCAGCGCGCCCATCTGGTCGATCCGCGTTCGGTCGTCCCGGCCTCGATCATGCCGGGTTATCCCTTCCTCGCCACGCGCGACCTCGACGTCGCTCACGTCGCGCGGGACATGTCGGTGCAGGCGATGCTCGGCGTGCCCTACTCGGAAGAGATGATCGCCAAGGCGCAAACCGACGTCATCGCGCAGGCCAATGTCGACGATGCCGGCGCGTCCGATCTCGCCAAGCGGTATCCGAAGGTGGTCGCCCGGGACTTCGACGGCGACCCCAAGCGCATCACCGAGATGGACGCCCTCGTGGCCTATCTGCAGATGCTCGGCACCCTCGTCGACTTCAAGACCTATGACCGCAAGGCCAACATCCGCTGAGGAGGCGCGCCATGTCCACGTATCAAACGCTTGCATCCTTCGCGCAGACTTGGGGCCTGATCGGTTTCGTCACGCTGTTCGGCACGGTTCTTTTCTACGCGCTCAAGCCTTCGAACCGGGAGCGCTTCGAACAAGCCTCCCGCGTGCCGCTGGAAAGGGACTGATCCATGTCCGCTCAACACGAACATTTCGACAGGGTCACGGGCAAGACCACCACGGGCCATGAGTGGGACGGCATCCGCGAGTTGAACAATCCGCTGCCGCGCTGGTGGCTGATGGTGTTCTACGTCTGCATCGCTTGGACGCCGATCTACATGATCGCCCCGTATGTCCTGCCGTCCAACCGCATCACGAACATCTTCTTCAGCTTCCCGACGCGCAGCGAGATCGAAACCGACATCGCGGCGCTGCGGGCGACCCGCGGCGAAAGCATGGTGCAGCTCGCCTCCGCCGATCCCGCCGCGATCATCGGCGATCCCAAGCTGCTCGGCGTCGCTCGGGCGCTCGGCAAGGCCGCGTTCGGGACCAATTGCGCCCCGTGCCACGGCCAGGGCGCGCAGGGCGCCAAGGCCTATCCGAACCTCAACGACGACCAATGGCTGTGGGGCGGCACGCTGGCCGACATCAAGCAGACCATCACCCACGGCATCCGCAACGAGAACCCGGAATCCCGCGTGGGACAGATGCCCGCCTTCGGTCGCGACGGATTGCTGCCCAAGGCGGACATCCCGCACGTGGCCGCCTATGTGCGGACGCTGTCGGGCCGCACCACGGAAGGCGCTTACGACCTCAAAAAAGGCGCGACGCTCTTCTCCGAGAACTGCGCGGCCTGTCACGGCGACGCGGGCAAGGGCAATTCCGACGTCGGCGCGCCGAATCTGACGGCCGACATCTGGCTCTACGGCGGCGACATGAACGCGATCGTCGAGACCGTCACCAACGGCCGCGGCGGCGTGATGCCCGGTTGGGCGAGCCGCCTCGACGAAGCCACCGTGAATGCGCTGACGGTCTACGTCCACACGCTCGGCGGAGGCCGCTGAAGCACGATGCGACCCACCCGAGGCTTCGGCCCCGGGTCTCTCGGCTCCCGAATCCCCCGAAGGGACCGCATGCGATGAGTGCCGCCGAACAGTTCACCGACCCCGACGACGCCCCGCTCTACGTGGCGCGCAAGGAGGTCTATCCGCAGGCCGTGTCGGGCGTGTTCCGCACGATCAAATGGACCGTGCTGTGCGTCACGCTCGGCATCTATTACTTCCTGCCGTTCGTACGCTGGTATCGCGGCCCGAACGCTCCCGATCAGGCGGTGCTGATCGATTTTCCGAGCCGCCGCTTCTACTTTTTCTTCATCGAGATCTGGCCGCAGGAATTCTACTACGTCACCGGCCTCTTGGTGCTCGCCGCGCTCGTTCTGTTCCTGATGAACGCCGTCGCGGGGCGCGTATGGTGCGGCTATCTCTGCCCCCAGACGGTCTGGACGGATCTGTTCTATGCGGTCGAGCGCCTGATCGAAGGCGACCGCCGCGAGCGCATGAAAAAGGACGACGGACCTTGGAGCGTCGAACATGCGGCTCAGAAGGTCCTCAAACATTCGATCTGGCTGATGATCGCCTGGTGGACCGGCGGCGCCTGGGTGCTCTACTTCGCCGACGCTCCCACCATCGTGCGCGAACTCGCCACGTTCAGCGCGCCGGCGGCCGCCTATATCTGGATCGGCATCCTCACCGCCACGACCTACGTCTTCGCCGGGCACATGCGCGAGCAGGTTTGCCTCTACATGTGCCCGTGGCCGCGCATTCAGGCCGCGTTGACGGACGAGCATGCGCTCAACGTCATGTATCGCTACGACCGCGGCGAACCGCGCATGTCGTTGAAGAAGAGCGAGCAGGCCAAGGCGGCGGCGCTGCCCGCGGGCGACTGCATCGACTGCAACCAATGCGTGGCGGTATGCCCGACGGGGGTGGACATCCGGCACGGCGCGCAACTCGGCTGCATCCAATGCGGTTTGTGCATCGATGCCTGCGACAACGTCATGGCCAAGGTGGGCCGTCCCTCCGGGCTCATCGGCTACGACACCGACGCCAACGCAAAGCGCCGCGAGGAGCTTCTCGAACCCGTCTACAAGATCATCCGCCCCCGCACCGTGCTGTATGCCGGCCTCATCGTCGCGATCGGCACGTTGATGCTGGCGACGTTGCTGGGCCGCGCGAGTTTGGGCATCACGGCACTGCATGACCGCAACCCGATTTTCGTGAAGCTGGCGGACGGCTCGGTCCGCAACGCCTACACGGTGCGGCTGACCAACAAGTCGCAGGAAGAGCGCGTCTACCGGCTCGAACTCGTCGGCCTGCCCGACGGTGCACGGATCGAGGCCGTCGGCACTCATCCCTCGGGGGAGCGCGCGGTGCTCGTCGAGGTCGGCCATGACCGCACCCGCGAGCTCCGCGTGCTCGTCACCCTGCCCAAAGGCGGCGATGCGGCCTCGCTGCCGCTCGCCTTCCGCCTCATCGACATTTCGACCGGCGCTCAGGCGAGCGTCGACGACTTCTTCAAGGGAACCGGCTCATGACCATCTCCTCCGACGTAGAGCGGCCTGCGGGCCGCCCGCTGACCGGCCGTCACGTGCTGATCATGATCGTCTCCTTCTTCACGGTCGTGTTCACAGTGAACATGATCATGTTGCGCGCCGCCACCAGCACCTTCGGCGGGCTGGAGACCGACGGCGCCTACCGGGCGGGGCTGTCCTTCAACAAGGAATTGGCCGCCGCGCGGGTGCAGGACGAACGCGGTTGGACGGTGGAGGCGCGACCCGTGCGCGACGCGTCGGGCGTCGGCGTGACCGTCGACGTAAGGGACAAGGCCGGCGTCGGCGTCACGGATTTGGAAGGAACCGTGCTGTTGGCGCGGCCCGCCGACCGTCGCGAAGACCGAAAGGCCGCCCTGTTGCGTGATGGCGACGGCCGCTACCGCGCCGCTTTGGGCGATCTCGATCCCGGTCAGTGGAATCTCGTGATCCAGTTCGAGCGTGATGGCGAGCGCGTGTTTCTGTCGCGCTCCCGCGTCGTGTTGAACTGAAGCGGAAAGGTTCGGTCGTGTCCCCCGCCATCAATTTTTCCGCTTTCGTCGAAACCTCCGCGAACGGCGATCGTAGGCTCGATCTTGCCGTCGAGGGCATCACCTGCGCCGCCTGTATCGGCGATATCGAGAACGGCCTCGCGCCGGTTGCGGGCCTCGCTTCGGCGCGCGTGAATTATACCCACCGCCGGCTCGCCTTGGTCTGGCGCGACGACGCCTTCGAGCCGCTCGAGGTCGTGCGCCGCCTCGCCGCAATCGGCTACAAGGCTCACCCGTTCCGCCCGTCGCGACAGGAGGAGGTCGAAGCGGCCGAGACGCGCGATCTGCTGCGCCGCTTGGCCGTGGCGGGCTTTGCGGCGATGAACGTCATGCTGCTCTCCGTCTCCGTGTGGTCCGGCAATGCCGGCGACATCACCGACGAGACGCGCGATCTTTTCCACTGGCTTTCGGCGCTGATCGCCCTGCCGTCCGCGGCCTATGCGGGACGTCCGTTCTTCGTCAAAGCGGCGCGGGCGCTGCGCAATCGATCCATGACGATGGACGTGCCGATCTCGCTCGGCGTCACGCTGGCCTTGGCCCTGTCCCTCTACGAGACGATCCACTCCGCGCATCACGCCTATTTCGACTCGGCGGTGATGTTGCTGTTCTTCCTGCTGCTCGGTCGCGTTCTCGATCAGGCGATGCGCCGGCGCACCCGCACCGTCGCAGACAACCTCATGGCCATGCGCGGCGAGACGGCGGTGCTTTTGCGGCCGGACGGCGCGCATGAAGTGCCGGTCAGGGCCGTGCGGCCGGGCGACGAGGTTCTGGTGCGTCCCGGCGAACGGATCGCCGTCGACGGCGTCGTGCTCACCGGGCTCTCGGAATTGGATGCGAGCCTCGTGACCGGCGAAACCGCCCGCGAACCCGTCGCACCCGGTATGCAGGTCTATGCCGGGACGTTGAACGTCTCGGGCGCTCTGACCGTCCGCGCGACGGCGCCCGCCGACTCGTCGCTCATCGCCGAAGTGAACCGCCTTGTGGCCGACGCGGCGCAAGCCCGGTCGCGCTATCTCCGCCTCGCCGACCGTGCCGCCCGCATCTATGCGCCGGTCGTGCATGTGGCCGCCTTCGCGACGCTCGCCGGATGGCTTTTCATGGGCGCGGGCCTGCATGACTCGTTGGTCATCGCCATCGCGGTGCTCATCATCACCTGCCCCTGCGCGCTCGCGCTCGCCGTGCCCGCGACGCAGGTCGTCGCGGCCGGATCGCTGTTTCGGGCCGGCGTCCTGCTGCAATCGCCGGAAGCGGTGGAGCGTCTGGCGGCTTGCGACACCGTCGTGTTCGACAAGACCGGCACGCTGACCTTGCCCGAGCCCCGCATCGTCGACCGCGGTCGGCATGATCCCGACATTCTCGCGACGGCGGCCCGTCTGGCCTTGTCGAGCCGGCACCCGCTCGCGGTCGCACTGTCCGGCGAGGCGCGCGGTGCTTTGCCTTTCGCGGGCGCGGAGGAGCGCACGGGGGAGGGCGTCGTCGCCGTGATCGAGGGCGTCGAAGCACGGCTGGGCAGTCCCGCATTTTGCGGAGCGGACGCAGAAGCCGCGCGCATCCTCGCCGCCGACCCGGAAGCCACGGCCATCGCCTTCCGCCACGGCGGCCGTTCAGCCGTATTCACGCTGCGGCAGACCTTGCGCCCCGATGCGCGCGAGGCGGTCGCCGCCTTGCGGGCGGCCGGATTCCGGCTCGCGATCCTCTCGGGCGATCGGGAAGCGCCAGTCGCGGCGGCGGCGCTTGCGCTCGGCATTGCGGACAGCCGCTTCGGCTGCAAGCCCGCCGACAAGATCGCCGCGCTGGACGCCATGAAGGCCGAGGGCCGCAAGGTTCTGATGGTCGGCGACGGCCTCAATGATGCGCCCGCGCTGGCCGCGGCCCATGCCTCGCTGTCGCCCGTCACCGCCGCGCATGTGGCGCAGGCTTCGGCCGATGCGCTGTTCATGGGCGAAAGGCTTGCGCCCGTGGTCGCGGCCGCCCTCATCGCGCGTCGCGCGTTGACGATCATGCGGCAGAATCTGGCGATCGCGGTGATCTACAATGCCGTGGCCGTGCCTCTGGCCGTCATGGGCCATGTCACGCCGCTGATCGCCGCCGCGGCCATGTCCGGCTCCTCCGTCATCGTCACGCTCAACGCCCTGCGCGCGCGGGCGGATCGTTCGGCATCCCTGCCGCGTTCTGCATATGAGGGCGGTCGGGCGACGACGCCCGGCGTCGAGGCGAGGGCGGGCGCATGAAAGTCCTTCTGTATCTGGTGCCTATCGCGCTGTGCTTGGGCCTGATGGGGCTCGGTGCGTTCTTGTGGTCTTTGCGCAGCGGTCAATACGATGACCTCGACGGGGCGGCCGTGCGCATTCTCGACGACAGCGACGTAGAGCCGATCGACGACGCGCGGGCGAAGGGCTGATCGGCCGCTCTCCATGTGCCGCACGGTGCCGTCGCACCCGGTAACCGTCGCTTAACCACGATGGGCGGCGCTGCTTTCTCCGCAGCTACGGAGGATTTACCTTAATTTGATGAAGCCCGTTGACGTCCGCGCCGGCGCGGATGCGCCGTTCCGAGCCCCGCCGTCCGGGGGGCCGGACCTGATCGACTCGATGCGTCGTGCGCGCATCGAGGATGCGGAGCGTTCGAAGGCCGTGGCCGAGCTTCGCGGTGCGGAAATCGCCCGCCTGCAGATGCTTCACGACCTCCTCAAGCCCGTCTTCGCCGAGTTGCCGCGTGATGCCGACTTGTTCGACCACGGCTTGGTGGCGGGCGAGCGGCCCCGGCTTTATGTGGACATGTTGGCCTTCGTCGAGATGGGCCATGATCGGCGCATCTATCGTTTCATGCAGGACACGCGCCGCGGCCGCATCGTGATCGCCGAAACCGACGGCGTGAACCTGATGGCGCTCGCCGTCACCGAATATCTCGCCCGCCGTCTGGTCGAACGCGAAAAGATGTTGTCGAGCGAGTTGGCGCGCGTCGCCGGTCCGCCTCGGGAAGCCCCGCCCAAACGGCCTGTCGCAGCGGCCGCGAAACCCGCGCCCGCGATGCGCGCGGGAATGCCCGATCAGGTCATCAGTTTTCTGAGCGGAATGGTCGCCGGCGCGGGCGCCGTGTTCCTCTATGCCTGGTGGGCGACCGGAAAGTTCGCGCCGGCGCTTCGCGCCTTGGGCTTCTGAACCGCCCTCCGTCGCCCGTCAAAGCGGGATGGGGCCGATCTCGCCGATGCTGCCGTCTTCGCGCAGCCCGCGGGTGAGCCCTGAAATCTCGATCCCCGTTTCCGTCATGTCGATCGAGAACATGTGATAGCCCGCGCGGTGGGTCAGCGTGCCGCCGCATGCGGAGGCGGACGGCGCGCCGACGACGGGAATGCGGCGGCCGCCCGGACCGTCGACATGCGTCGCCGAAACCGTGTGGTTGTGCCCGTGCAGCAGCAGCTCCGCGCCCGTTTCCGCGAGGA
Source organism: Hyphomicrobiales bacterium (assembly GCA_027489535.1). Taxonomy (GTDB): domain Bacteria; phylum Pseudomonadota; class Alphaproteobacteria; order Rhizobiales; family Beijerinckiaceae; genus JAIXZO01. The sequence continues at coordinate 74,182 of JAIXZO010000022.1, read as the reverse complement.
TGTCTTCGAGCGCCGCCGCATCGGTCAGTCCGCGGCCCGTCTTCGCGCCGCTGCGGTGCGGGGGATGATGGATCAGGATCACCCGCGCCAAACCTTGACCGCCGAGAAAGCGCAGCACGTCGCCCAGCTTCGCCCGCTGCTCGCGCCCCAAAGTGCCCGAAGCGAGAAACGGCGCGGTGGGCACGCCCGACGACAATCCGATCAGCGCGATGGGCCCGGCGAGCCGCACATAAGGAAAGCCTTCGAACTTGCCGTTGCCCGACGTCATCCAGGGCGACAGGAACCTCTCGATGTCGAGCAACGCCGTCTTGACGTAGGCGTCATGATTGCCGGGCACGAAGCTGGCGCGTTCGGGCGGGCCGAGCCGTTCCATGAAGCGCCGTGCTTCGGGAAATTCGGCATGCAGGCCGATATTGACGAGGTCGCCCGTGCAGGCGACGTGGTCGGGCGCTTGCGCCAGCATGTCCGCGACGATGGCGTCGAGAATGCTCATATCGTGCGTGCGGTTCCGGCCGCGCCGCCAGTTGGCGTAGCCGGTCAGGCGCTTGCTCGCCAACTCGCGCAGGCGCGGTTGGGGCAGGGGGCCGAGATGCGGATCGGAAAGGTGCGCGAGACGGAACATCGGGCTCCACGTGTCGCCCGCGGCCCCGCCCCGCGTCAAGCACTGCCGATGAAGATGCCCGCGAGGAAGACGAGAACGCCGCCGGCCACCACCTGAAACACGGCCTGCAGGAAGGGGGTGTCCATGTAGCGGGCGCGGATCCACGCGATGGCCCACAATTCGACGAACACGATTAGCGTCGCGATCGTGGTGGCGATCCAGAACGCGTTGGGCCACGAGTCCGGTACCAGATAGGGCAGGGTGTGGCCCAAGCCGCCTATCGTCGTCATGATCCCGCAGACGGTACCCCGGATCCAAGGCGCGCCGCGCCCGGTGATCTGGCCGTCGTCGGACAACGCCTCCGTCAGCCCCATGCTGATCCCGGCCCCGACCGAAGCCGCAAGGCCGACGAGAAACGTGCTCCAATTGTTGTGGGTGGCGAATGCCGCGGCGAAGATCGGCGCCAGCGTCGAAACCGAGCCGTCCATCAGTCCCGCCAGGCCCGGCTGCACGAATTGCAGCACGAACATGCGATGCCGGGTCGCAGCCTCTTCGTCCTTCGCCTCGGGGGCGATCCCGCCCGCAAGTTCACCTGCGCGCTTCTCGTGCCCGCGCTCGGCCTCGGCCAACTGCACCAGCAATTGTCTCACCGAGACGTCGCGGCTGCGCTCGGCGGCTTTTTCGTAGAAGCGCGCCGCCTGCATTTCCATGATCTCGGCTTCCTTGCGCATGTCGTCCATGCCGAGCGTCTTCTGCAGCCTCACCGGACGGCGCTTCAGAAAGCCCTTCACGTCGTCGCGGCGGATGGGCGGCAGATGCTCGCCGAACTTCGTGCGGTACAGCCCGTAAAGCTGGTCGCGATGGCCGCGCTCCTCCTCCGCCATGTCGTCGAAGATCTTGGCGGAATGCGGGTAGGGCTCGCGCAAGCGGTCCGCGAAGCTCTGATAGATGCGGGAGTCCTCTTCCTCGCTCGAAATCGCGAGAGCGAGCACTTCACGTTCGTCCAATTCCGCGAAACTGCGCAGGGCCATGATGCAAAGCTCCAGTTTTGAAAAATTCTAAACTGTATCGCGGCATGAGCCAAGCCGCCGAAGCGGCGCCGATGCCTTTCGCTGCGCATGGACGCCGCCCCGTGCATCGTGTTAGACGCCGTTTCGTGCGGCGTACGGTGCCGCTTTCGGGAAGATGCGATGCTCCATCTGCAGCGACGACGAGACGGAACGGATCGAATCTGATTCCGGCACGCGCATTTGCGCGCTTCCTCGTCACGGGGCCATTCGACGCCCGAGAGCATCCGCATGACCGATCTTCCCCTCGTCATCAGGGCCGAACTTCCGGCCGACACCGCCGCCATCGACAAGCTGCATGAACGCGCCTTCGGCCCCGGCCGTTTCGCACGCACGGCGTATCGCCTGCGCGAAGGCGTACCGCCCGCGCCCGGCCTGTCGTTCACGGCACTGGTCGGAACGTTGATCGTCGGCTCGATCCGGCTCAGCCCGATCGTCGCGGGCGGCGTACCCGCGCTGCTGCTCGGGCCGCTGACGGTCGATCCGGCCTTCATGAACCGCGGCATCGGCAGGCGGTTGCTCGAGCGTTCCATCGCGGCGGCGAAGGAGCACGGACATACGCTGATCTTCCTCGTCGGCGACGAGCCGTTTTACGCCAAGGTCGGTTTCTGCCGCGTTCGGGCCGGTCGCTTCACGCTGCCCGGTCCGGTCGATCCTGCACGCTTCCTGATGCTGGATCTGACGGGCGAAACGCCCGACGATCTCGGCGGCCCGATCATCCCCGCTCCGTTCGCCGCCTGAAGCCCGCTTCGGCGAGCCAAGCGAGCAGAAGGCTCGCCGCGAGCAATGCGAGGCCGGTGATACCGAGGAACACGGACCAGACTCCGACGCCGCGCACGGAATAGGCTTCCGTGTCGCGCAGGCCGATATAGTCGGTTCCCGCGAAGCGGCCGGCATTGCGCAGCGTCACGATGCTCGGCACGCGCGGTTCGTCGCCTTCGCTGCGGGAGACGCGCCGTGCGGAGCCGCCCGTCGCTTCGGTGATCGCGGTCAGCGGTTCGGTGGCCGAGACCACCTCGCGATATTCGCGCGGGTTCGGCGGGCCGATGCTCGCAAAGGCGGTAAGATCGCCGTCGCGCACGCGATGCAGCCCCATTTCCTCCACGTCGACTTCAGTCCTCCACAGGCCCGGCCCGACCGCGACCGGTGTCGCCGTGCGCTCGTGACCGGAGGGACCGGAGACGACGACCGGCTTCGGCGAATCCGCCATCGTCTGACGCTCGATCAGCAGGCGGCCGGAGGCGGCGCGCGCCCGAAGCGCTTCTTCCTCGAGGTCCGGTTCCTTCATCAGCCAGTGGCCGGTGCGGCGCAGCAGGTCGAGATGCGGCCCGCCGCCGCGGAACTCCCGCGCCCAAAGCCATGCATGGTCCGACAACAGCAGCGCGACGCGCCCCTTGCCCTCACGCGAAAGGATCAGCATCGGCTTGTTGTCGGCGCCCGCCAAGACGGGCGTGCCTGTACGGACCGTGGCCGAGACGTGGCGCAGCCACTCGCCCCATGCCGGCGGCTCGCTCTCGCTGCCCGGCAGCCCGCGGGTGACCGGATGGCGCTTGCCGGCATCCGTCAGCGTGGTGCGGAACGCCTCTTCGATGACGTTGCCGTCCGGTTCCGCCGGCATCACGGCGGCAAGCGGCGTGCCTGCGAGGCCTTGGCGATTGCGGAATTCGGGTCCGGCCGCCACCAGCACCGCGCCGCCTTCGCGCACATAGCGCACGATATTGGCGAAATAGACGGCCGGCAGGATGGATTGGTTGGCGTAACGGTCGAAGATGATCAGGTCGAATTCCTTGATCTTGGTCTCGAACAGTTCGCGCGTGGGGAAGGCGATCAGCGACAATTCGTTGATCGGCGTGCCGTCCTGCTTTTCGGGCGGACGCAGGATGGTGAAGTGCACGAGATCCACCGCCGCGTCGGATTTCAGCATGTTGCGCCAGGTGCGCTCGCCCGAATGCGGACGGCCGGACACCAGCAGCACCTTCAGCTTGTCGCGGATGCCTTCGATGGTGACGACGGCCTTGTTGTTCAACTCCGTCAGCTCGCCCGGCGCGGCGTCGACACTCAGTTCGACCACGTTCGGCCCGCCGTGCTCGATGCGCACGGGCAGACGGACGGTCTCGCCCGGACGCACGCGGCGTTCGCCGACGGGGCGTCCGTCCACCGCCGCGCTCAGGCGGACGGGGGCATTGTCGCCTCCGGTTTCGCGAACCCGCAGACGGATCGTCTGGTCCTTGCCGACGATGCCGTAGCGCGGTGCGTCGATCAGCTCGATGCGCCGGTCGCGCTCGCCCGGATGGCCGGTGACCAGCGCATGAACGGGCGCACGAAAGCCGAGCGCGGACGCCGCCGCGGGAATGTCGTGCACTTGCCCGTCGGTAATCATCAGCGCGCCCGCGATCCGCTCGGGCGGGACGTCGGAGAGGCCGCGTTCGAGCGCAGCGAACAGGGCCGAGCCGCTCTCGTCTCGATCCGTCGCTTCGATCACGCGCAGTTCCAGCGCGGGCATCGATGCGATGCGCTTTTCGATTTCCGCCTTCACCTTTTCGGTCTGCGCTTCACGCCCGCCGAGCCGTTGCGAACCTGAGCGATCCACCACAAGGGCGACGACGTCCTTCAACCGGTCGCGCTCCTCGGTCACGAAGGACGGGTTGCCGAGCGCCGCAAGCAGCGCCGCAAGCGCCACCGCGCGCATGACCGTACCGGGCCGACGCGCGAGAACCGCGAAGGCAAGCGCCAAAACGGCGATCGCCGCGACCGCAAGAAGGACGGAAAGCGGGACGAGGGGCGTCCAATCGAGCTTCGCCACGCTTACTGCCCCAACCGTTCGAGGAGGGCGGGCACATGCACCTGATCGGCCTTGTAGTTGCCGGTCAGCGCATACATCACGATGTTGACGCCCGCGCGCAGGGACATTTCACGCTGCCGCTGCATCTGCTGCACGAGCGGATAAAGGGGCTCCCCGCGCGTGCCGACGGCCCAAGCCGCGGCGAGGTCGTTGGAGGTGATGATGACCGGCGATACGCCGTCGCCGGCGCGTGCGGGTCTCTCGGCGTCGGGCAGCTCGCCGCGCGGTAGGGCCTCGATGTAGGTCTTGCCCTCGGCGTAACGGCCCGGGAAGTTCTCGATCAGGTAGAAGGCCTTCGTGACGACATGGTCCGCGGGCACGGGCTCGAGGTCGGGCACCGCGATGCCCGCGAGGATGCGCCGCAGCAGCCGCGTTTCGGCCGACACGGAATTGCCGCCCAGCGACGTGCCGGCATCGCGCGTGTCGAAGACGACGGTGCCGCCGTTCTTCATGAAGGCGTCGACGCGCCTGATCGCGGCATCGCCCGGGGGCTCGCGGCCTGCGACCATCGGCCAGTAGATGATCGGGTACAGCGTCAGGTCGTCCCGCGCCGGGTCGACGCCCGCCGGATCGCCCGGATCGAGCGCGGTGCGGGCCGAAAGATAGGCGTTGAGGCCGACGAGGCCGGCGCGGCTCGTCTCGTCCACCGCGGCGTCGCCGGTCACCACATAGGCGAAGCGCGTCGACAGGGCGGCATCGACCTCCTTGGGGCCGATTTCGCCTGCGGTTTGGGGCGGGCGCGTCTGTGCGGTGACGGGCGGCGCGGGGCCGAGCAACGGCAAGGCGAGCAGCAGTGCCGCGGTTCGTGCCCTCAAGGGCGAGCGGAAGCCGCCGGCGAGCAGCGCCGACGCCAAGGTATCGAGCGCAAACAACAAGGCGGCGGCGGTCAGCAGCCAAGGCCGCAGATCGAGAGGCGGCGTCAGGCGAAGCGATTCCAGACGTGCGCCAAGCGGCGCAAGATCAAGCGTGCGCAGCAGTGCGGTCGGGGCGAGGGCGTTGATCGCGCTCGGCGCATCGGGATCGCCGTACCAGCCGGGCGGATGATCCCGCGAGGCGACCGTCGTGGCGGTGACCGCGGCCGGCTTGGCCGTCGGCGGGGGCACGCCGGGCGCGCCGAAGCCGTCGAGCGTCAGGAAGGGAGCGAGCATGCGTCCGGCGCCGGCATTCGGCTCGGTCCGAGCCTCGCCTCGGCCCGAGCCCGCGAGCGAAACGACGCGCTGCAGCATGTCGACGAAAAGACCGGAGAGCGGCAGGTTCGACCAGCTCGTATCCGCCGTTACGTGAAAGAGCACGACCAGCCCCGCCCCGCGCCGTTCGGCGGTGACGATGGGAGTCCCGTCGGCCAAGGACGCCCACGTCTTGCGGGCGAGATCGGGTTCCGGCTCGGCAAGCAACTGACGGCTGATCGCCACGTCCTTCGGCTGTCCGATGCCGTGGAAAGGGCTCGTCTCCTCGAAGGGCCCGAGCGCGCGCGGCGTGTCCCAAGCCAACGCCCCGCCGAGCGAGCGGCCGCCGCGGCGCAGCTTGACCGGAACGAGTTCGTCGCCGCCGGCCGCCAAGCGCGGTCCCGCGAAACGCAGCAGCACGCCGCCTTCGCTCACGAAGGTCTCCACGCGGCGGCGGATGTCCTCGGGAAGATTCCCGACGTCCGCCAACACGAGCACCGAGGCTTTCTCGTCCAGCAATCCGGCGATGGAATCGACCGTGCCTTGGCGCGGGACCCGCACCTCGGCGAACGGTTCGACGGCACGCTGGACGTAATAGACCGGCGAAAGCAACGGCTGCGAAACATCCGCGGTCACGCCCGAAACGATGCCGACGCGCCGTCGCTTGCCGCTTTCGTCCACCAGCGCCACCGCGCCGGCCGAGCGGTTGCCGAGCACGTCGAAACGGGCGATCTCGTTGCGCAATTCCAACGGCAGCGCCACGGACACGCGCCCCTCCGGTCCCGAAACGTTGAAATCGGTCTCGGCGAGCGGCTGTCCCTTGAAGTCGAGGGCCCGCAAACGCCCGACCGATGCGCCCGCGCCGGCGCGCACGATGCGGACCGTGAGCCCGGACGCGGTGCTTTCGACGCCCGCCAGCGCCAGCACGGGCCGGTCGTCCGCGATCACCGTGGGCGTGCGGTCTCCGAGCGCCGATTTCAGTTCGGCGACGAATGCACTCTCGTCCGCCAAGCTTACGCCGTCGCTGATCCACACCGCTCCAGCGACGTTCTCGCGCCGCAGAAATTCGGCGAGTGCGGGTGCGTGCGACATGCGGTCGGGGGTGAACGGAACCGGCGCAAGCGCCCGCGCCTTGTCCAGCGCGCCGCCCGCGTCGGAGAGGGCCGGCGCGTGGGGACGGTCCCCCGTCGCAAGCAGCGCGACGGGCCGGTTGACCGCGGCGGCTTCGCGCAGAACCCGCTCGAGCGCCGCCTTGCGTTCGTCCCATGTCGCCGCCGCGGCCCAGCCGTTGTCGACGACCACCAGCACCGGTGCGCGACCCGCCGTCGCGTCCGTGGTGCGCGGGTTCCAGATCGGACCGGCCGCCGCGAGGATCACGAGCGCCGCGATCGCGATGCGCAAAAGAAGAAGCCAGAGCGGCGTGCGCGCAGGCTTTTCCTGCTTCGGAACGAGGTCGAGGATCAGCCGCAGCGGCGGGAACGGGATCGTGCGCGGGCGCGGCGGCGTCACGCGCAGAAGCCACCACAGGGCGGGAAGCGCGGCGAGTGCCGCAAGAACGAGCGGGGAGGCGAAGGCGAGCGGCAGGCCGAGCATCAGAAGCTCCCTCCGCCGTGCGCGCCTTGCGCCACGCGCACCGCCACCGCCAGCAGCGCCTCGGACGCGGGGCGGTCCGTGCGGTGCACGAGATAGGACCACCCGCGCCGCCGGCATGCATCGGCCAAAGCGGCGTCATGCGCCTCCATCCGTGCACGATACGAGGACCGGAACGCCCCGGCGTCTCCCACGTCCAGCTTGGCGCGCCCTTCCGTGGCGACGAGTTCGGCCTGTCCCTCGAACGGGAAACTTTCTTCCACGGGGTCGACGATGCGCAGCAGGTGGCCGCGTGCGCCCCGTGCCGCCAGCTTCTCGATCGCCGCCGCAAACTCCGCCGGCGGACTCAAGCCGTCAGTCAGCAGCACCGCTTCCGACAGCGGCGGCAGCGGCAGGGATTCAGGCAGTTCGGCGTCAGCCCCGTTCCGGTCCGTCGCCAATTCGGCTGCGAGACGGTCGACGATGGAGCGCGACGCCATCGGCGCGCCGAGGCCGAGATGGCCGACCCGTTCGCCGCCGCGCACCAGCAGGTCGGCAAGCGCGAGGCCCAGCACGACGGCGCGGTCCATCTTGGGCGCCGAGGCGAGGCTCGAAGCGAACGCCATCGAAGGCGAGCGGTCGATCCAGATGCCGATCGTATGCGCCGCCTCCCATTCGCGTTCGCGCACGTAAAGATGCGCGTCCCGCGCCGAGCGCCGCCAGTCGATGCGATTTGCCGGTTCGCCGGTGGTGAAGGAGCGGAATTGCCAAAAATTTTCGCCCGTTCCCGGGCGGCGGCGGCCGTGAATACCGTGCGCGACGGCGGCCGAAATCCGCCGCGCCTCGACCGCGAGCCGCGGCAGGCGGCGTGCGAGATCCAATGCGCCGGTCGCGTGTTGCGGACCGATGCGCCGTTCCGTGTCGTCGAGGACGCGGACGCGCGCCATTCCCCTCAGCCGATCCGGTTCTTGAGGCGGGCGATGATGCCCGACAGCGTCTCGCCCTCCGCCCGCGCCGCGAAGCTCAAGGCCATGCGGTGCTTCAGCACCGGCTCGGCGAGCGCGGCGACGTCGTCGAGAGAGGGCGCCAGCCTTCCCTGCAGCAGGGCGCGGGCGCGTACCGCCAGCATCAACGCCTGCCCGGCACGCGGGCCGGGCCCCCATGAGAGGTGATCGGCAATGTCGGCGGAACCGTCCCCGGGGCGCGCGGCGCGCACGAGATCGAGAATCGCGGAAACGACGCTTTCGCCCACTGGCAAGCGCCGCACGAGACGTTGGATGCCCATCAGCTCGTCCGCCGTCATGGCGGGCTTCGCGACGGCCTGCGCCTCCGTCGTGGTTTCGAGCAGAATGCGACGCTCTGTCTCGGCATCGGGGTACAGGACGTCGATCTGCAGGAGAAAGCGGTCAAGCTGCGCTTCGGGAAGGGGGTAGGTGCCTTCCTGTTCCACCGGGTTCTGTGTGGCGAGCACATGGAAGGGGCGCGGCAATTCATGCGTTTCGCCCGCGATCGTGACGTGGCGCTCCTGCATGGCCTGCAACAGCGCCGACTGCGTGCGCGGGCTGGCGCGGTTGATCTCGTCGGCCATCAGCAATTGCGTGAAGATCGGGCCTTTGATGAAGCGGAAGCTGCGGCGGCGCTCCGCCGTCTCCTCCAGCACCTCGGTGCCGAGAATGTCGGAGGGCATCAGGTCGGGCGTGAACTGGACGCGGCGTTCTTCGAGGCCCAGCACGGTGCCGAGCGTCTCGACGAGTTTCGTCTTGGCGAGACCCGGCACGCCGACGAGAAGGCCGTGACCTCCCGAGAGAATGGTGACGAGCGCGTTCTCGACCACTTCGCGCTGACCGAAGATGACCGCGCCGATACCGTCGCGCGCGAGACCGACGCGCTCGACCGCAGCCTCGGCCAAGGCGACTATGCCGTCGTCGAATTCGGCGGCCTCGGCCGCAACTCCGGTCACGTTCATCGCACGCCCCTCGTTCGGCCCCGGAAGACGGGCCCTCATGCATCATCGGCCGCGGATGCGGCATCGACAAGGCTCGGCACGTGTCGGGGCAAAAGAAAGGCGGAAGCCGCTCGTCAGTCCGCGCTGGGCAAACGACGCATGGTGAACTCGATGCGGCCGTCGTCGAGCTGCCGCCACCACTCGATTTCAGTCATGTAGGCGGCCTTGGGGAAGCGGCTCAGCAACTCGCGGGCCTTTTCACGCGCCTCGTCGCGGGGCAGCGTGAAGGTCTCCCGACGCCATTGATCCTGCGCCGCATCGGTCGAGCGCGCCCGCTCCCGCGCCGATCTGTCGCGGCGTTCCGCGAGCCGACGGGCGATGTCGGCCGGGCTTGGACCGGTACGGGAGGCTGAACGGATCATCGGGCTCGGCCGTGCGCTGCGAGAAGTTAAGAATATCCTCACGGGTGCGGGGAGTCGAATCAGTCCGACGCTTTCGCCGCGGCTCTCTCGGCTGCACGCCTTGCGATGTCGGCGATGCGCGCCGGATCGTTCGGAAAGCCTGCCGCGCTCCATATGTCCTCGGCCTCCGCCATGGCGCGGCCTACCGCCGGTCCCGGCGTCAGCCCCAATGCCAACATGCCGGTGCCGGTGAACGGAGAAGCCGTCGGTGCGCCGTCCACGCCCGCCGCGAGATCGACGGGGATTTCATCGGCGCCGAGGCGGGCCGAGGCGAGGGCTAGAGCCGCGTGCGCGGCCGCATGTCCCCGGCGATAGGCGATCCGCCGCAATGCGGCGGGGTCGGGGAGGGCGCGGCCGATGTCGACGGCGGCCCCGGCCATGGCCGCCAGCCGCGTCGCCTCCTCGTTGGACAGCCGCAGCTTATCGCGGATCGCCGCGGCATAGTCCGCCGGATCTTCTTCGATGCTTGAAGTCAGCGCGAAAAGACGAGTCACGGCATCGGCTTGCGGCAAAACGCGATCAAGTTGAATCAACGTTGTCGGTGCGCCCGGGCGTCCGAGCACCGGGGCCAAAAGCCCCGCTTCGTCCATCTCCGCCAGCGTCTGCGTTGCGCGCCGCGCCGTCAAAAGCTTGAGCAGTTCGGCGCGGACGCGCTCGCGGGACAATTGGTCCAATCCGCCGCGTTCGCGCATGCAAGCCGCGAGGCCCTCCGCATCGAGCGGCCCCTCTGCGTAATCCGCGTGGAAGCGGAAGAACCGGAGGATGCGGAGATAGTCCTCGCGGATGCGGGTCGTCGGATCGCCGATGAAGCGCACGCGCCGCGCTTCAAGATCCCGCACGCCCCCGACGAAATCATGGATGCGGCCGTCCGCGTCCGCGTAAAGCGCGTTGATGGTGAAGTCGCGCCGGCGTGCGTCATGGCTGAAGTCGCGTCCGAAACGGACCACCGCGCGTCGTCCGTCGGTCTCCACGTCCTCGCGCAGCGTCGTCACTTCGAACGGCTTGCCGTCGACGATGACGGTGACCGTGCCGTGTTCGATGCCGGTCGGCACCGCCTTCAGCCCCGCGCGCACGGCCCGTTCCGACACGATCTCAGGAAGGGCCGTGGTGGCGACGTCGATATCGGTCGCGCCGCGCCCCATCAGCGTATTGCGCACGATGCCGCCGACCAGCATCGCACGATCTCCGTCGCATTCGAGCGTCGTGAACAACCGGCGCAATGCCGGGTCCGCGACGATCGGCTCCGGCATGCGCAAAACCTTCGTGCTCACCGGAACTCTCCGGGCACGAACCGGCCGTTTTCCATATGCGCCGGCACGTAGGTGCCCCGGCTCCGCTCGGCCGTCCAACCCGTGTAAAACAGCCCCGCCGCGACGAACAGCAAACCGATCAGCGCGAGAATGCTGAGTTGGCCGTCCCAATGGGCGGCCTTCAGCGGCGTTTTTTTGCGGAAGACGAGCCATAGCGCGAAAGCCGCGAAGGGCAGCAAGAAGAGGGTGATCTCTTCGATCAAAGATCGGATCATCGCAGATAGAGCCTCTCATAGAGGTTCCGGAGGATCCCGGCGGTCACGCCCCAGATATAGTGCTCGCCGAACGGCATCGCCAAATAGTGTCGCGTGCTGCCCTGCCATTCGCGGGAATGCCGCGCATGATTGTCCGGGTCCATCAGGAATCCCAAAGGCACTTCGAACGCGACGTCGACTTCCGCGGGGTTTATCGACAGCTCGAAACCGGGCCGCACGACCGCCAAGACCGGCAGGATGCGAAATCCCGTCGAGGACAGATAAGGGTCGAGATAGCCCAAGGGACGGATGAAGCGGGCTTCGAGCCCGATCTCCTCCTGGGCTTCGCGCAGCGCCGTCGCCACCGCGTCTACGTCTTCGGGGTCGATCCGGCCGCCGGGAAACGCGATCTGGCCGGAATGGTCGCGCAATTGCGCGGACCGCCGGGTCAGCAGAACGGTTGCGCCCTCCGGATGGTCCACCACGGGCACCAGCACCGCCGCCCTGCGATGGCGCGTGCCGTCGGTCGGCGCGAGCATCGGAGCGAGATTATGGTCCCCCCGGTCGGGGAAGCGTTCCGGTTCGAACACGTCCGCCGGCGGCTCGAGCGACAGCAGCCGCTCGGCGCGCGCCACCAGTTCGTCGGCGGCCAAGGTCAGGCGAACGACGGGGAGAGAAGGTTCAGAGATCTGCAAGAGCCGCCGCCTCGATCATGGGAAAGAAGGCCCCGCCTGAGCGGATGCCGAACATCACCGTCCCGTCGACATCGCGCTCCTCGCCGAGCGCCACGAGATCGTAGAACACCGGCCGCGTCACGCGCGCCCACAAGTCTCCGCGAACCAGCACATACGGCTTGAGCCCGCCGGCCGCTTCCTTTTCGAACCGCATCGGATGGTCGGGCCCGAGCGCCGCTTCGTCGTCGACGTTGGTCCGAAAAATCAGAGTCCTGTCAGGTCCTTCCCCGGCGACGCTCATCGACACGGCGAGAAACGGCGCGTCCTCCACGGCGATGCCGACCCTCTCGACCGGCGTCACCAGAACGTAGCGTTCGGGGTCGCGCCGCAGGATCGTCGAGAACAATTTGACGAGCGCCGGCCGCCCGATGGGCGTGCCGCCGTAGAACCAGGTTCCGTCCGCCGCGATGCGCATGTCGATGTCGCCGCAGAACGGCGGGTTCCACAAATGCACGGGCGGAAGTTCGCGCGAGCCCGCACTCTTCGCCGCCGCAGTCAGCGCGTCGAGGGAGGGCGGAGCGGGACGTTCGGAGGTCATGGGGACAGGATAGCCGGTTGCGGCGAAGGATGCGACGGGGGCGTTCGAGGGGACTGATGACGGCTTGATCGGCGTGCGCCGGACCGTGTCGGGCAGCGCGCACGGACTGCCGGCCTCCCGGCCTTCCGCGAACGCCGAGACGCCGGTCCGTCCAATCGGACACTTGCATCGTATGCGCTTGAAGCGTAGTCTTTTTGAATTACGATGATTTTCGATTGGCACGACGAGAAGCATTCGAAAAACCTGCGCGAGCGCGGGTTCGGCTTCGATCTGGCCGCGACGATCTTCGCAGGCGTGGTTCTCGAGCAGCGCGACGACCGACGGGATTACGGCGAGGTTCGTATCCGCGCGATCGGAGAGGCCGACGGGAACATTCTTGTCGTCGTGTACACCGACCGAAGTGAGGTGCGCTGGATCATCTCCGCACGGCTCGCGAACCGAAAGGAGCGGACTTCATGGCTCGCATCACGCTGGAACATCTGAGGCGGCACAAACCGACTTATGATCGACCCAAGATCAAGGCGACGACGGAGGAGGACATCCGGCGTCACGCCGTCGAGGACGGCCAAGACCCCGACGCCGCGGACGGCGAACGCGAACTGGTGATCCCGCCGGCCCTCATCCGTAAAGAATTGGGGATGACCCAAGAGGCCTTCGCCTCCGCGCTGCGGATCCCGGTGGCGACCCTCCGCAATTGGGAGCAAGGGCGCGTCGCGCCCGATCCCGCCGCCCGCTCTTTGCTCAAGATCGTTGCGCGCGACCCGCAGACCGCGTTTGCCGCGCTGGCAGCCTGATCAAGGCCACCGCACCGTCGGCGGCATGCTCGACAGGATGCTGTCCACGTTGCCGCCGGTCTTGAGGCCGAAGATCGTGCCGCGATCGTAGAGCAGGTTGTACTCCACATAGCGGCCGCGACGGATCTGCTGCTCCTCGCGGTCTGCATCCGTCCAAGGCGTGTTCATGTTGCGCCGGACGATCTCGGGATAGATCGCGCGGAAGGCTTCGCCGACGTCGCGCGTGAAGGCGAAGTCGGCGTCCCAGTCCCCGCTGTCATGATAGTCGTAGAAGATGCCGCCGATGCCGCGGGGCTCGTTGCGGTGCTTCAGGTGGAAGTACTCGTCGCACCAGGCCTTGTATTTGTCATAGGGCGCGATGGCGGAATGCGCGTCGCAGGCGCCCTTCATGGCTGCATGAAAGGCGACGCTGTCGCGGTCTTCCTGCGTGCGGCGACGCATCAATACCGGCGTCAGGTCCGCGCCGCCGCCGAGCCAAGCCTTGGTCGTGACGACGAAGCGCGTGTTCATGTGCACGGTCGGTACGTTCGGGTTCCACGGATGCGCGATGAGCGACACGCCCGTGGCGAAGAAGCGCGGGTCCTCGGCCGAGCCGGGGATCTGTCCGCGGAATTCCGGCGCGAATTCGCCGAACACGCTCGACGTATGCACGCCGACCTTCTCGAACACGCGTCCCCGCATCATCGACATGATGCCGCCGCCGCCCGGAGCGCCGGAGTGGTCGGTCCGCTGCCACGACTTGCGCTCGAAGCGTCCCGGTCCGCCGGCTTCGGGGAAGAAGGGTCCCGCCGCTTCGTCTTCGATCTCCTCGAAGGTTTTGCAGATGCGGTCGCGCAATTTGCCGAACCATGCGGCGGCGCGGGTCTTGCGGTCTTCGAGAACGGGGTCCGAGTTCATCAAGCGTCTCCGAACGATGCGGCCGGTTCGGATTTCGGAAATCCGTCCGTCTGTCTCAGCGCCTCGCCCAGAATCAGCGATGCGGCGGCGGCCAGGTTAATGGAGCGGAGGCCCGCCCGCATCGGTATCGTCACGCAGGCGTCCGCCGCCTTGTGGACCGCTTCGGGCGCGCCGGCGGATTCGCGGCCCATCATCAGCACGTCGTCGGCCCGGAACGTGAAATCCGGATAGGGCAGGGCGGATTTGGTCGTGGCCAGAATCAACCGGACGCCCGCCCCCTTCCGCCATGCCTCGAACGTCGTCCAGGAGACGTGCCGCACGATCGAAACCGCGTCGAGATAGTCCATTCCGGCGCGACGAAACGCGCGGTCGGAAACCGGAAAACCCGCCGGTTCGATGATGTGGGCTTCCACACCTAAGCAGGCGCACAACCGGAGGATGGTGCCCGCATTTTGCGGAATGTCGGGCTGGAAAAGGGCGATGCGCACGCTGCGGAACTTTCGAAAGGACCCGGAAAAGGGCCGTTGCAACCGCGGCCTATTCGCATTCCGAACTATAGACAAGCCGAGAGCCCCATGCGAAACACCCGCCGCGGCGACTCCCGGTCGCATTGCGTGGCTGAACAAAGGCGCGCATAGCGGGGCCCGAGCGGCGCATCCGTTCCAAATCTCCGTCCGGCACGTAGCGGCGTTCCGGGCGCAGGACGCGAGGATCACTGACGTGGCGACAACGGCTCCCGAACCCACACGGCGGGACTTCCTCTTCATCGCGACCGGCGCGGTCGGCGCGGTCGGCATCGCTTCGGCCATCTGGCCGTTCGTGAGCCAGATGGCACCCGACGCGGCCACGATCGCCGCCGGCGCACCCGTCGATTTCGACCTGACGCCGGTGGCCGAAGGTCAAATCGTCAAGCTCTTCTGGCGCGGCAAGCTCATCTTCGTGCGGCACCGCACGGCGGAAGAGATCAAGGCTGCGGAAACGGCCGACGTCGGCTCGATGCGCGATCCCCAGCCGGATTCGGCGCGCGTGAAGGCCGGCAAGAGCCCTTGGCTCGTCGTGTACGGCAACTGCACCCATCTGGGCTGCGTGCCGCTCGGCAACGAGGGCGCATTCAAGGGCTGGTTCTGCCCGTGCCACGGCTCGGTGTTCGACACGTCCGGCCGCATCCGTCAGGGACCCGCGCCGACGAACCTGCCGATCCCGCCTTACGAATTCGTCTCCGATACCAAGATCCGGATCGGTTGAGGCGCTCTCGCCCGACCGAACATTCAGGACACTGCGGAAGCACACCATGAGCGGACATTCCACCTACGTTCCCAAGTCGGCCTTCGGGCGCT
This sequence comes from Hyphomicrobiales bacterium, assembly GCA_027489535.1. GTDB lineage: Bacteria > Pseudomonadota > Alphaproteobacteria > Rhizobiales > Beijerinckiaceae > JAIXZO01. Next base: position 58,727 of record JAIXZO010000022.1, on the reverse strand, counting down.
GGTTCGAAAGCCGGCTGCCGATCATGGGTCTCATTCACTCCTCGTTCGTCGTGTTCCCGAATCCGCGGAACCTGAACTATCTGTGGACCTTCGGCGGCATCCTGGCATTCATGCTGGTGGCCCAGATCATCACCGGCGTGACGCTGGCGATGCACTACACGCCTCATGCGGATCTCGCGTTCGCCTCCGTCGAGCACATCATGCGCGACGTCAATTACGGCTGGCTGCTGCGCTACCTGCACGCCAACGGCGCCTCGATGTTCTTCGTGGCCGTCTACGTCCACATCTTCCGCGGCCTCTATTACGGGTCGTACAAGGCTCCCCGCGAGATCCTCTGGATCTTGGGCGTCATCATCTTCCTGCTGATGATGGCCACGGCCTTCATGGGCTACGTGCTGCCTTGGGGCCAGATGTCCTACTGGGGCGCGACCGTCATCACCAACCTGTTCTCGGCCTTCCCGGTCGTGGGCGAGTCTATCGTGACGTTCCTGTGGGGCGGCTATTCGGTCGCCAACCCGACGCTCAACCGCTTCTTCTCGTTGCATTATCTGATGCCCTTCATGATCGCGGGCGTCGTGATCCTGCACGTTTGGGCGCTGCACGTTCCGGGTTCCAACAACCCGACCGGCGTCGAGAAGAAGACCGAGAAGGACACGCTGCCCTTCCACCCCTACTTCACGGTGAAGGATGCGCTCGCGCTCGTCTGCTTCATCATGTTGTACATGTGGTTCGTGTTCTACACGCCGAACTTCCTCGGCCATGCCGACAACTACATCGAGGCCAACCCGGCCGTGACGCCCGCGCACATCGTGCCGGAATGGTACTTCCTGCCGTTCTACGCGATCCTGCGCGCCATCCCGGACAAGCTGATGGGCGTGCTCGCCATGTTCGGCTCGATCGCGATCCTGGCGTTCCTGCCTTGGCTCGACACGTCGAAGGTTCGCTCGGGCACCTACCGTCCGGTCTTCCGCGTCTTCTTCTGGCTCTTCGCCGTCAACGCCGTGCTGCTCGGCTGGCTCGGCGCGAAGCCTGCGGAAGGTCTCTACGTAGTCGCGTCGCGCCTCAGCACGGCCTACTATTTCGGCTATTTCGTCATCCTCTTCATCCTCGGCTATGTCGAGAAGCCCTTGAAGCTGCCGGCCTCCATCGCGGAGTCGGTGCTGGGCAAGCAGGGTTCGGCAAACGCCATGGCGGCCTCCGCCGCGGCTGCGCCGAACACCAAGGGCTGAAGCGGGCGATCCGGGGATAATGACGATGAATCTCAAAACCATCCGCACGCTCGCCTTCGCCGCCTCGATGGCGCTGGGCGGGCAGGCCTTTGCCGCCGGCGCGACCGTCATTCCGCCGCAGAACGAATGGTCCTTCTCCGGCCCGTTCGGCCGCTTCGACCAGACGCAGCTGCAGCGCGGCTTCAAGGTCTACAAGGAAGTCTGCGCGGCTTGTCACTCGATGAGCCTCGTATCCTTCCGCAACCTGTCGCAGCCGGGCGGTCCGGGCTTCAGCGAAGGTCAGATCAAGGCGCTTGCCGAGACCTATCAGGTCAAGGACGGGCCCAACGACGCCGGCGACATGTTCGAGCGGCCCGGTCGGGCTGCGGACCGCATGCCCGCGCCGTTCCCGAACAAGCAGACTGCGGCGGCCGCCAACGGCGGCGCCTATCCGCCCGACCTTTCGGTGATCGCCAAGGCCCGCACCTATGAGCGCGGTTTCCCGACCTTCGTCTTCGACATGGGGACCTTGTTTCAGGAGCAGGGCGTCGACTATCTCGTCGCGCTGCTGACCGGCTACAAGGATACGCCTCCCGCTGGCGTCGAGGTGCCGGCGGGCAAGTACTACAACGAGTACTATCCCGGCCACATCATCTCCATGCCGCAGCCGATCAGCGACGGCTCGGTCGAGTACCCGAAGACGGCCGACGGCCGCCCGCAGGCGCCCGAAACCGCTCTTCAGTACGCGAAGGACGTCGCCGCCTTCCTGATGTGGGCGGCCGAGCCGCACATGCAGGCCCGCAAGGAACTCGGCTTCAAGACGCTCGCCTTCCTGCTGCTCTTCGCCGGCCTGCTCTACTTCACCAAGAAGAAGATCTGGTCGCGCGTCGAAGGCCATCACGGCCCGGCTTTCTGATCCGATCTGGAACGACATTGAAAAGGCCCCGGTTTCCGGGGCCTTTTTCGTTCGGGCGGGCGAACGCGCAGGGGAGGAGCCCCGCGTCGGACTGGAACCCCGTCCCGCTCCGGTCTAGCCTCCGGCCGAAACGCAGGAGCATCGCATGACCAAGGCCGTTCTCGGGATCATCGGCGGATCGGGGATCTACGACCTTCCCGGCTTGGAGGACGTGCGCGAGGAAGTCGTCGCGTCCCCGTGGGGCGAGCCGTCCGACGTTCTGCGGCGGGGCCGGATCGGCGCGACCGAGATCGTGTTTCTGCCGCGCCACGGCCGCGGCCACCGCATCCCGCCGTCCGAGATCAATTACCGCGCCAATATCGACGTCTTGAAGCGGGCTGGCGTGACGGACCTCGTGTCGCTTTCCGCCTGCGGATCGTTCCGGGAGGACCTCGCGCCGGGGACATTCGTCCTCGTCGACCAATTCGTCGACCGCACCCATCTGCGTGCATCGAGCTTTTTCGGCACGGGCTGCGTCGCGCATGTCTCCATGGCCCACCCCGTCGGCCCCCGCTTGGCCGACAGGCTCGCGGGCGCGGCCCGGGCCGAAGGCATCGCGGTGGTGCGCGGCGGTACCTATGTCTGCATGGAGGGGCCGCAATTCTCCAGCCGGGCGGAGTCGCTCACCTACAAGGGCCTCGGCTATGACGTGATCGGCATGACGGCGATGCCCGAAGCCAAGCTCGCGCGCGAGGCGGAGATCACCTACGCCATCCTCGCCATGGTCACCGACTACGACTGCTGGCATTCCGATCACGAAGCCGTCGACGTGGCGAGCGTCATCGCCGTGATGCATGCGAACGTCGACAAGGCACGCCGCCTCGTCGCGCGCCTCGCGGCCGACTTCCCCGCCGAACGCGAGGACTGCCCAGTGGGCGCGCACCGCGCGCTCGACCACGCGATCATGACCGCCCCCTCCGCCCGCGACGCGGCGCTTCTGGCGAAGCTGGATGCGGTGGCGGGAAGGGTTTTGTGATCACCACCGCATCATCCGCCCGTGTTCCATGAAGCCCGTGCCGAACATCGCACCGAGCGCGAACATGATCAGCGCCACCACGGCCCAGATCAGGAACAGCGCGGGGATGATCGCCAAGCCCGACTTGAAGAAGAACAGCACGAGCCGGCTGAACGGCACGTCGATGTCGACGAGGCGGGTCGGGGCGGGCACATCGGCACGCAGGTCGGGTCGCGGGTCGCTCATGATCGTCCTCCGGGCTGGAACCGCATCGCGTCACGGGTATGATGCGCCGTTTTCCGCCGCCCGGCCTTGCACAGGATCAAGATGACCGTCTCCGTCCGCGACGATCTCGCAGCCTCCATCCGCACGATTTCGGATTACCCGAAGCCGGGCATCCTCTTTCGCGACATCACCACCTTGCTCGGAGACGCCCGCGCCTTTCGCCGCGCGGTGGACGAATTGGTGCAGCCCTTCGCGGGAATGAAGATCGACAAGGTAGCGGGCATCGAAGCGCGGGGCTTCATCCTAGGCGGCGCGGTGGCGCACCAGCTCTCGGCGGGCTTCGTGCCGATCCGCAAAAAGGGCAAGCTGCCGCATTCCGTCGTCACGATCGCCTATTCGCTCGAATACGGTCTGGACGAGATGGAGATGCACGACGACGCGGTCGAGCCCGGCCGACGCGTGATCCTCATCGACGATCTCATCGCCACCGGCGGCACCGCAACGGCGGCCGTCCAACTGCTCCGGCGCATCGGTGCGGAGGTTGTTGCGGCCTGCTTCGTCATCGACCTGCCGGACCTCGGCGGCGCCGACAAGCTGCGTGCGCTCGGCGTGCCCGTGCGCACGCTCGTGGCTTTTGACGGGCACTGACGCAAAACCGCCTGTCACACCGCCGGGCTCTCGGTTTAAACCGTTTCAATCAAACGCGGCGCAAGGCCGCGCATCGGAGGACGACGCATGATCGAAGATCTTAAGGGCAAAGTGGTTCTGGTCACCGGCGGTTCGACCGGCATCGGCGCCGAAGTCGCCAAGGGCTTCGCGGCCAACGGCGCGAAGGTGATGGTCCATTACAATGCCAGCGAGTCCGAGGCCAAGGCCGTCGTCGCCGCCGTCGTCGCCGCGGGCGGCGAGGCCGACGCCATCAAGGGCGACGTGATCGACCGCGACGTGCCGTCCGCCGTCGTCGCCGCAACGGTCAAGCGTTTCGGCCGCATCGACGTGCTCGTCAACAATGCGGGCGGCATGCTCGGCCGGGTCAAGCTCTCCGAAATCACGCCCGAGCATTACGACCGCGTGATGAACCTCAACGTCTGGTCCGTGCTCGCCTTCTGTCAGGCCGTGCAGCCGATCATGAAGGCGCAGGGCGGCGGCAACATCATCAACGTCACCTCCATCGCGGCCCGCAACGGCGGCGGCGGCGGGGCCGAGCTTTACGCGGCGTCGAAGGGCTTCGTCTCCACCTGGACGCGCGGCATGGCCAAGCATCTCTGGGCCGACCGCATCCGGGTCAACGGCGTCGCGCCGGGCACGATCGCCACGCCGTTCCACGAGCGTTGGTCGACCGAGCAGCACATGGACGTGGCCCGTGCGGGCATCCCGATGGCCCGTCTCGGCACGGCGGAGGAATGCGTCGGCGCGTTCCTCTACCTCGCGTCCGACAGCCTCTCGGGCTACGTCATCGGACAGGTGATCGAGGTCAACGGCGGGCAATTGATGCCGTAATGGCCGGCCGGGCCGGAATTGCCCGATTTAAGGTGTGATTCCGGCCCCGCCCGATATTGTGACGGTCCGGCCCCGCTGCTATGAGCCGGAACTGCGCATCGGCCCTCCGTTGCCGAGAACAGTGTCATGCTCAGCTCCGCACGAGGCCCTTCCATGAAAGCTGCGATCAAGCTCGTCGCCGGCAATTCCAACCGCGCGCTCGCGGAAGCCGTCGCAGCCTATCTGGAAACGCCGCTCACCAAGTGTCAGGTCCGCCGCTTCGCGGACATGGAAGTCTTCGTCGAGATTCAGGAAAACGTGCGCGGGCAGGACGTCTTCGTCCTTCAATCGACCTCGTTCCCGGCCAACGATCACCTGATGGAACTGCTCATCATCATCGATGCGCTGCGCCGCTCTTCGGCCAAGCGCATCACGGCGGTGCTCCCTTATTTCGGCTACGCCCGGCAGGACCGTCGCGCTTCGGGCCGCACGCCCATCTCGGCCAAGCTCGTCTCCAACCTGATCACGCATGCCGGCGCCGACCGCGTGCTGACGCTCGATCTCCATGCCGGGCAAATTCAGGGCTTCTTCGACATCCCGACCGACAACCTGTTCTCCGCGCCCCTGATGGCGCGCGACATCAAGGATCGGCTGGAGCTTGAAAACGTCATGGTCGTCTCGCCGGACGTCGGCGGCGTGGTGCGCGCCCGCGCGCTCGCCAAGCGCATCGACGCCCCGCTCGCCATCGTCGACAAGCGCCGCGAGCGCCCCGGCGAGAGCGAAGTGATGAACATCATCGGCGACGTGTCCGGCCGGTCCTGCATCCTTGTCGACGACATTGTCGATTCCGGCGGCACGCTGTGCAACGCCGCCGATGCGCTGCTCGCGAAGGGCGCGAAGGAAGTCTACGCCTACATCACCCACGGCGTGCTCTCGGGCGGCGCGGTGGCGCGCATCGCATCGTCCAAGCTCAAGGAACTCGTGATCACCGACACGATCCAGCCGACCGAGGCGGTGAAGGTGGCCCGCAACATCCGCGTCGTTTCCGTCGCCCCGCTCATGGGCGAAGCCATCGGCCGCACGGCGCTCGAGCAGAGCGTGTCGAGCCTGTTCGACTGAGGCTCAACGGCCCGTCTTCGCGATCAGCGTCACGCCCGGCAGATCTTGGAAGTGGGCGTCGCATGTCAGCAAGCCCGCCCCTCGGGACACGGCCGTCGCGTAGATGATCGCGTCCGCCGTCGCCAACCCGTGCGTTCGGCAAACATCCGCCGCCCGCACCGCGATCGCGGTGTCCAGCATCACGACGATGCATTTTTGCGTGTAGGCCAGCATTTCGTCGGCAATGTCCTCGCCGCGCTCGCGCAACAGCCATTTCGTCAGTTCATGCTGAACGAGGGTCGGGACGATGCATGCGTCCCGGACGGGCATGTGGTCTTCGATGCTGCGACGGAGAGGACCGTCCACGAGCCATTCGATCCAAGCCGAGGTATCGACGACCATCGTCAAAACCGGTCGGATCGGTCGCGATGGTCGCGAATCTCGGCGCCCTTTGCCGCGCCCCGCAAATCCTCGAGCGTCGGGACCGGCATCACCAGCACGCCTTTTCCCTTGGGAATGAAGACGAATTCCTGCCCGGCGCGCCATCCTTGCGTCTCGCGAACGGGTTTGGGGATGGAAATCTGAAACTTGGCGGAAAGCGTCGCGGTATCGCCCATTTCTTACTTTCCTACGTTCGATCAGGTTCCGGTAGGATAACACATCCTGCCACCGGACGGAAACGCCGCCACCGTTGCCTCGCCTCGCATTCTCCGCTATACGCGACCCGCGCCCGCCAGACACCCTTGGAGGCTCGGGCGCGATCCCAAGGGCCGCTTCGGCGGCCTTCGTCTTTCAAAGGAACCGACCGATGGCCATGAAGCAACTCAAGGCGACGGCACGCGCGACCAGCGGCAAGGGGGCCGCTCGCGAGATCCGTCGTCAGGGCAACATCCCCGCCGTAATCTACGGTGCAGGCGAAGCCCCCCAGCCGATCACGCTCGATTACAACACCACGCAGAAGCTGATCTTCGCCGGTCACTTCCTGACGACGCTCTTCGAGATCGACGTCGACGGCGTGAAGGTCCGCGCGATTCCGCGCGACTATCAGATGGATCCGGTGAAGGATTTCCCGATCCATGTCGATTTCCTGCGCTTCAAGGAAGGCCAGCTCATCAAGGTCGACGTGCCCGTGCACGTGCTGAACCAGGATGCCTCGCCGGGCGTGAAGCGCGGCGGCACGGTCAACGTCGTGCTGCATTCGGTGTCGATGCTCGTCCCGCCGGACAATATCCCGACCTCGGTCGACGTCGACCTCACCGGCATCGAGATCAACCACTCGATCCATATCTCGGCGATCAAGCTGCCGCAGGGCTGCAAGCCGGTCGACACGGACGACTTCACCGTCGTCACCATCGTGCCGCCGTCGGGCATGAAGGACGAGGAAGCGGCTCCCGCCGCCGCCGCTCCGGCTGCCGCGCCCGCCAAGAAGTAAGGTCTCCTCCGGGACGATCGACGATCATGCGAGCGGGCTCCGGCCCGCTCGCTCCGTTTCGGGCGGGTGAATGCGATGCTGCTCTTCGCGGGCCTCGGCAATCCGGGCGCCAAATATGCCGGCAACCGGCACAATATCGGCTTCATGGCCGTGGACGAGATCGCGCGTGTGCACCGCGCGGGGCCTTGGCGTCGGCGCTTTCAGGGCGAGGCGACGGAAGCCGTGATCGGCGGCGAGCGCGTCGTGCTGCTCAAGCCCGAAACCTACATGAACGAGTCCGGCCGCGCCGTGGGCGAGGCGATGCGCTTCTTCAAGATCGCCCTGAAGGACGTCACCGTCTTTCACGACGAACTCGATCTGCCGCCGGCCAAGATGCGCGTCAAATTCGCGGGCGGAAACGCCGGCCACAACGGCCTGCGTTCGATCTCGGCGCTGTGCGGCAACGATTACCGGCGCATCCGCCTCGGCATCGGCCATCCGGGCGCGCGCGAGCTCGTGCACGGCTACGTGCTCAACGATTTCGGCAAGGGCGAGCGCGACTGGGTCGAGGACCTGTGCCGCGCCTGCGCCAACAATGCCGACCTGCTCGCCAAGGCCGACGACGTCGCCTTCCAGAACAAGGTCCACTTGGCCATGGAAGGGCGCGGCTGGGGCGACGTGAAGCGGCTCGGAGAGCCGTAAGAGCGCCGCTCTTCTTGCCTTTTGAACCGTTCGCCTCCATAGGCGAACCTCTGTTTCGGACCCGTAAGGCGGTGACTTCCCATGGGCTTCAAATGCGGCATCGTCGGCCTGCCGAACGTCGGCAAGTCGACCCTCTTCAATGCGCTGACCCAGACGGCTGCGGCGCAGGCGGCGAATTATCCGTTCTGCACCATCGAGCCGAATGTCGGCGACGTGGCGGTACCGGACGTGCGGCTGGATTCGCTCGCGGCCATCGCCAATTCGGCGCAGATCATCCCCACGCGCATCACCTTCGTCGACATCGCCGGCATCGTGCGCGGCGCGTCGAAGGGGGAGGGGCTCGGCAACCAGTTTCTCGCCAACATCCGCGAGGTGGACGCCATCGCCCATGTCGTGCGCTGCTTCGAGGACGGCGACATCACCCATGTCGAAGGCCGCATCGATCCCATCGCCGACATCGAGACCATCGAGACCGAACTGATGCTGGCCGATCTCGACAGCCTCGAGAAGCGCGTCACCGCGCTGGAGAAGAAGGCCCGCGGCGGCGACAAGGAAGCCAAGGAGTTGCTGGACATGGTCCAGCGCTGCCTCGTGCTCCTGCAGGACGGCAAGCCCGCACGCCTCGTCGAGCGCAAGGCGGAGGAGGAGAAGACCTTTCTCATGCTCAATCTGCTCACCGCCAAGCCGGTGCTCTATGTCTGCAACGTCGAGGAAGCCTCGGCGCATGACGGCAACGCGTTCTCCGCCAAGGTCTTCGCCCGCGCGGCTGAGGAGGGCGCAAAGGCCGTCGTCGTCTCCGCACAGATCGAGAGCGAGATCGCGGTCATGGAGCCCGCGGACCAGAAGGACTATCTGGACGCCGTCGGCCTCGAAGAGCCGGGCCTCAACCGCGTCATCCGCGCGGGATACGAGCTTCTCGAACTGCTCACCTATTTCACGGTGGGCCCGAAGGAAGCGCGCGCCTGGACGATCACCAAGGGCACCAAGGCTCCCGCGGCCGCCGGCGTGATCCACACGGATTTCGAGAAGGGCTTCATCCGCGCGGAGACAGTCGCCTATCCGGACTACATCGCCTTCAAGGGTGAATCCGGGGCCCGCGACGCCGGCAAGTTCCGGCTGGAAGGCAAGGAATACGTCGTGGCGGACGGCGACGTTCTCCATTTCCGCTTCGCGAACTGACGGCGCTTCCTTGATCGCTTCGAGGCGATAAGATCGCGGAAACTGCCTCCCTTCCCTGCGGGGAAGGGATCGCCGAAGTCGCCGGCGGAAAAATGCGGGGTTGCAGGCGGGTGACGAAGAGATGAGCGAAAAACTCTGGTTCGAGGACTTCGTCCCTGGCGACGTGCGCACCTACGGCTCCTACGAGGTCACGCGCGAGGAAATCCTCGCCTTTGCGGCGGAGTACGATCCCCAGCCGATGCATCTCGACGAGGAGGCCGCCGCGGAGACGCTGCTCGGCGGGCTGGCGGCGTCGGGCTGGCATACCTGCGCCATCCTCATGCGTTTGGCCGCCGACGCGTTCATCCTGAACTCCTCGGGCATGGGCGCCGGCGGAATCGACGAGGTGAAATGGCTCAGGCCCGTGCGCCCGGGAGACATCCTGTCCGTGCGCCACACCGTGCTGGACGCGCGCGCCTCGCGTACCAAGCCCGACCGCGGTTTCGTGAAGCTGCGCTACGAGATGATGAACGGCAAAGGCGAGGTCGTGCTGGAACAGACCAATTCCGTGATGTTCGGGCTCCGCACGCCCGGAGCCGCCGCATGACCGCCTTTTTCGAAGACGTCGAGGTCGGCTCCGAAGTCGTGTTCGGGGATTTCACCTTCGAGCGCGAACACATCAAGGCCTTCGCCCGCCGGTATGACCCGCAGCGCTTCCATATCGACGAAGAGGCGGCGAAGGAGACGCATTTCGGCGCGCTGTGCGCCTCCGGCTGGCAGACGGCCGCCATCTGGATGAAGCTCGTCGTGGCCTACAACGAACGCAACGCGAAAGCCGCCGCCGACGCCGGACGAAGCTCCGCACGGCTCGGACCGTCGCCGGGCTTTACCGATCTCAAATGGCTGAAGCCGGTCTATCCCGGCGATACGCTCACTTACGGCTGCACCATCGCCGGCAAGCGCGAATCGGCCTCACGCCCCGAATGGGGATTGGTGACGCAGCACAATTGGGCGAACAACCAGAACGGCGAGCGCGTCTTCGAATTCGTCGCGACGGTGTTCTGGGAGCGAAAGCCGCGATAGGCGGCGGGCTTACTCCGCCTCGGCCAGAAACGCTGCGACCTCGTTCATCGCCTTGGCCGACACCTGCCGGATCTGCTCGTCTCCGATTCCGTCCCATGTCTCGGGCGAAGTCGCGGCTGCGTCCACGTCCGCGGTGATCCTGCGGGCGCGTCGCTGTTCACCGTCGAAGATGTCCCAAACGAAGCCGAGCTGCGAGCCGCCGTCGTCGTTGCGCACGCTCAGATAGCCGCGCAGAAAATAACGCGGGGTCTTCCCGCCGGCCGACATTTCGATCTCGTGCAGCGTCGCTTCCCGCTTCACCGCCTCGATCACGGCGGCGCGCTTGTGGGCCGGCATTCCGTCGAGGCTTTCGATCGTCACGGGCACGCCCGGCGCGCCCACGGTGCGGCACGCCCCCAGCACCGACAGCGACGCCGCAGCCAAGACGGCGCGCATGCAAGGTGAGAATCGGGAAGGGCTCATCCGGTCCGCAGTTTCGATTATGGTTGATGGATCATTAACGCCCGCCGAAGGTCAGGTCCAGCGAGCGGCCCGGGCTTCCCCGCCGCGCCTCGACGGCCTACATCCCCTGCATGAGCCGCATGCCGACCGACCCGCCGATTCCGGACCTGCCCGACGATCTCGAAGACGAGGCGGAGGATCTCGTTCTCGCCGACGAGGAAGACCTTCCCCTCGACGCAGCAGAAACGCCCGCGCGTCTGCAGGCCGGTACCGAGGTGATCCGCCGCTTCCAGCAGAGCCTGCCCGACGCGCCCGGCGTCTACCGCATGTTCGATGCCGCGGGCGACGTGCTCTATGTCGGCAAGGCCAAGAGCCTGAAGAAGCGCGTCGCGTCCTATGTGCGCGGCAACGGCCATACCAACCGCATCGCCCGGATGATCTCCGAAACCACGGCGATGGAATTCATCACCACCGGCACGGAAACCGAAGCGCTGCTGCTCGAGGCCAACCTCATCAAGCAGCTCAAGCCGCGCTTCAACGTGCTGCTGCGCGACGACAAGTCGTTTCCCTACATCCTCATCACCGGCGATCACGTCTCCCCGCAGCTCACCAAGCATCGCGGCGCGCGCAATCGACCCGGCGACTATTTCGGCCCCTTCGCGAGCGTGTGGGCCGTCAACCGCACCATCACGGCCCTTCAACGCGCCTTCCTGCTGCGCACCTGCACGGACAGCTACTACGAGAATCGCACGCGCCCCTGCCTGCTGCATCAGATCCGCCGTTGCGCGGGGCCCTGCACGGGGGAGGTCGGCCATGTCGAATACGCCCGCCTCGCGCAACAGGCGCGCGACTTTCTGCGCGGGCGCGCCTCCGACGTGAAGAAGCAGCTGGCGGCCGACATGCAGGCCGCCGCCGAAGCGCTCGAATTCGAGACCGCCGCACGCTACCGCGACCGTCTGGCGGCGCTCTCCGCGATTCAGGCTTCGCAGGACATCAACCCGCAAGGCGTCGAAGAGGCCGACGTCTTCGCGCTCCATGAAGAGGCCGGCCAATTCTCGGTGCAGGTGTTCTTCTTCCGCAACCACCAGAACTGGGGCAATCGCGCCTATTTCCCCAAGGCCGACAAATCGCTGGCGATCGAGGAAATCCTCTCCCAGTTCATAGCCCAGTTCTATGACGACAAGCCGCCGCCGCGGCTCGTGCTGCTCTCGCATGAGGTGGAGGACGCCGCCTTGCTGTGCGAGGCTCTGTCACTGCGTGCCGGCCACAAGGTCGAGTTGAGCGCGCCCAAGCGCGGCGAAAAGCGCGATCTCGTCGATCACGCGTTGCAGAACGCGCGGGAGGCGTTGGCGCGCCGCCTGTCCGAATCCTCGTCGCAAAAGTCGCTGCTGGCGTCCCTGGGGACGGCTTTCGGCATCGACCGGCCGATCCGGCGCGTGGAGGTCTACGACAACTCACACATCATGGGTACCAATGCCGTCGGCGCGATGATCGTCGCGGGCGTGAACGGGTTCTCGAAGGCGCATTACCGCACCTTCAACATCAAATCGACCGACCTCACCCCCGGCGACGACTACGCCATGATGCGCGAGGTCCTGCATCGCCGCTTCTCGCGATTGGCCAAGGATGCGCCGCGGGTCGAGGAGGCCGATACCCCTGCACCCGAATCCGAAGAGGCCGAGGGGGCCGACGATTCGATGCCCGCATGGCCAGATCTCGTGCTGGTCGACGGCGGCAAGGGGCAACTGGACATCGCGCGGAGCGTGCTCGACGAACTCGGCATCGCCGATGTGCCGCTCGTGGGCGTGGCCAAGGGCGTGGATCGCGACGCGGGGCGCGAAACCTTCATCATCCCCGACCGCGCGCCGTTCCGCCTGCCGCCGCGCGACCCCGCGCTCTATTTCGTGCAGCGTCTGCGCGACGAGGCGCACCGCTTCGCCATCGGCACGCATCGCGCCAAGCGCAAGCGTGAATTCACCAAATCGCCGCTCGACGAAATCGCAGGCATCGGCCCCGCCCGAAAGCGGGCGCTGCTCCTGCATTTCGGGACCGCGAAGGCGGTTTCGCGCGCCTCGCTCGAGGATTTGGCCAAGACGCCGGGCGTCAATCAGGCCACCGCGCGCATGGTCTACGACTTCTTCCACGAAGGTCGCGGCTGAATAGGATGAGACGCGCAGCCGTCACCCGCTTTCGTGCGTTGACGGTTGCTGCGCCGATATGGTTTCTCGGGTCATGAGCCTCGCATCCAACGCCCGGCGGGCCGGTCCCTTCAGTCTGCCCAACCTTCTCACCTACGGCCGCGTGGTCGCGGTGCCCATGGTCGTGGCCGCAATGTTCTGGCCGACGGAAGGCGGGATGCGCTGGCTCGCGCTCGGCATCTTCGTCGCCGCCGCGATCACCGACTTTTTCGACGGCTGGCTCGCGCGAGCCTGGTCGCAGCAGTCGTCCTTGGGTCGCATGCTCGATCCGATCGCGGACAAGCTGCTGGTCGCCGCCTGCCTTTTGATGCTGGTCGCCGACGGCACCATCAAGAGCTGGAGCCTCTGGGCGGCCATCGTCATTCTCAGTCGCGAAATCCTTGTCTCCGGCCTGCGCGAATTCCTCGCCGAACTGCGCGTCAGCGTGCCCGTGTCCACCGTGGCCAAATTGAAGACGACGTTGCAGCTCGTCGCCGTCGGCTTCCTCATCGCGGGCCCGGCGGGGGAGGCGGTGCTCCCCGGCACCATCTTCATCGGCCTCGTGCTGCTCTGGATCGCCGCGCTTCTGACGCTCTATACGGGCTATGATTACTTCCGCGCGGGCATTCGCCACATCGTCGATCACGACGCCTGAGCCCCGCGCCTTCGGAGACCTCGATGACGAAGCTCGTCTATTTCGCATGGGTGCGCGAACGCATCGGCAAGCCCGAGGAAGAGGTCGAGCTGCCCGGCAACGTGCGCACCGTAGCCGAACTTGCCCGTTGGCTGGCCGGCCGCGGCGAGGAATATGCCTACGCCTTCGAGAATCCCGATGTGGTACGCGCCGCCATCGACAAGAAACACGTCAAGCCCGACGCCCCCGTCGCCGGCGCGCGCGAGATCGCCTTCTTCCCGCCCATGACCGGAGGCTGACATGGTCGTCCCCGTCATCCGCATTCAGGCCGAGGATTTCGACGCGGCGGCCGAAATCGCCCGTCTGACGGCGGGGCGTGCCGACGTGGGCGCGGTCGTCACCTTCACGGGCCTGTGCCGCGACGAGGGCGGCACGCTGGCGGCTTTGGAGCTGGAACACTATCCCGGCATGGCCGAGGAGGAGTTGGAACGCGTGGCGGCGGAAGCGTTGCGCCGCTGGCCTCTGACGGGCGTCACCGCGATTCACCGCTACGGCAAGATCGCGCCCGGCGGCAACATCGTCCTCGTCGTCACGGCCTCCGCGCACAGGACGGCGGCCTTCGAGGCCGGGGAGTTCCTGATGGACTATCTCAAGACCCGCGCGCCCTTCTGGAAGAAGGAGCACAGCGTCGACGGTACGAGCGGCGACTGGGTCGAAGCCAAATCGGACGACGACAAGGCCGCGCAACGCTGGGCCGAGCCGCGACCCTGATCGGCGCGGCGGAGATGCGGCGGCCTTCGCCTCAGAGCGAGGCGGCCGCGCGCGCCGCCTGATCGTAATGGCCGGAGAGCGAGCGCAGGACGGAGGCCAGTTCCGACAGGCGTTTCTCGTCGAATCCGAGGGATTTGACGTCCTTGACCAGCAATCCTTCGCGGATTTCGCGATAGCGGGTACAGGCGGCTGCGCCGGCCGGCGTGATCGCGAGGGTCTTTTCCTTGCCGGCCCGTCCGCTCTTCAGCAGTTTCAGCTTTTCCAGCTTCTTCACGGCATAGGTGACGAGATGCGTGTCCTCGATGTTGAGGACGAGACAGATGTCGGCGAGCCGCTTCGCCTTGCCGCGATGATTGACGTTGTGGAGCACGAGAACGTCGAGCGGAGACATGTCGGGAAAGCCCGCCGCCGCCATCGCCCGCACCATCCAGCGATGGAAGGCGTGCGAGGCGATGATCAGCCCGAATTCGACTTCGGACAGCACCGGCATCGCGCCCGACGCGAGATGCGCGGACGAGACGATGGGGCCGAGTTCGGCAGTCTCCGGCGACCGTTCGTTCATGCATTCCACTCCCGCGCGCCGTCGCGTTCACGCATCCACAAGGGTCGTCCGGAGCGCCCCGAGGCGCTCCGGACGCGAGGTCACTTCTTGTAGGCGTCGATGACGGCCTGACCGTCGGGGCCGGCCTTTTTGACCCAGTCGGCGGTGAGTTGGTCCCCGATCTTCTTGAAGCCTTCGGCCAGACCGGGGCTCGGGGGCTGCACCTTCATGCCCTTGGCCGCGAGCTGCTCGAGATACCACTTGGTCTTGTCTTCCGAGAGCTTCCAGCCGCGCTCCTGCGCCGCGACTGCGGCCTTGGTCACCACGTCCTGCGTCGGCTTGTCGAGGGCGTCGAAAGCCGCCTTGTTGACGAAGACCACGTTTTTCGGGAGCCACGCCTGCGTATCGTAGAAATGCGTCAGGCTTTCCCAAACCTTGCTGTCATAGCCGGTCGCGCCCGACGACATGAAGGAGTTGACGACGCCGGTGGCAAGCGCCTGCGGAAGCTCCGCCGCCTGAATGGTGACCGCCTGCGCGCCGATGATTTCGCCGATGCGGGCGGTACCCACGTTGTAGGAACGCCATTTGAGACCCTTCATGTCTTCGACGGCGTTGATGTCCTTCTTGGCGTAGATGCCCTGCGGCGGCCACGGCACGGCGTAGAGCGTCACGAGGCCCTGCGAGGCAAGCTTCTTTTCCACGGCCGGGCGCGAGGCGTCCCACAGCTTCTTCGACTGCTGGAACGACGTGGCGAGGAAGGGCACGACGTCCATGCCGAAGATCGGGTCTTCGTTCTCGTGAAGCGACAGAAGCACCTCGCCGATCTGCGCCTGTCCGGTCTGCACGGCGCGCTTGATTTCGGGAGCCTTGAACAGCGAGGCGTTGGCGTGGACGGTGATCGTCAACTTGCCGCCCGATCCCTGTTCCACCTCCTTGGCGAACTGGAGAATGTTCTCCGTATGGAGATTGTCCATCGGATAGGCCGTGGGCATGTTCCACTTGGTCTGGGCGAAGACCGCGGAACCCGCCGTCAGCGCCGCGACGAAGGCAGCCGCCGAAATCGTATGCTTCAATACCGTCATGATTTTCTCTCCTCCGGTTCCCGATTGAGCCGGATTTCAGCCCGGAAAGGCGTATTCCGGCAAGACCATCACGATCTGGGGAAAGACGGTGATGATGGCGACGGCGGCCGCGAGCAGGAAGAAGAACGGCAGCGCGGCGAGCGCGACCGTGTTCGAATCCTTGCCGCTCATGGTCTGCAGCACGAAAAGATTGAAGCCGACGGGCGGTGACACCTCCGCCATCTCCACGACCAAAACGAGAAAGATGCCGAACCAGACGAGATCGAAGCCCGCGGTCTTCACCATCGGGATCACGACCGCCGTCGTCAGCACGATCATGGAAATGCCGTCCAGCGCCGTGCCGAGGATGATGTACATCACCGTCAGGGCCGCGATCAGCGCGAACGGGCTGAGGTTCAAACCGTCGACCCATCCGGCCAGAGCCACCGGGATGCCGGTATAGGCCATCGAGGTCGACATGAAGGACGCACCGGCCAAGATCAGCATGATCATGCAGGTAACGCGCGTCGTGCCCATCACGCTGTCCTTGAATGCCTTCCAGGTCAGCGAGCCCGACCACCAGGCGACGCCGAAGGAGCCGAGAACGCCCCACGCGGCGCATTCCGTCGCCGTGGCCCAGCCGAGCAGCAGCGACACGAAGACCAGCATGATGAGCAGCAGGCAGGGAATGAGGTTCGCCGTCTCCCGCATCTTTTCGCGAAACGACATCGGCGGATCGGCCGGCGGGGTCTTGTCGGGATTCATGATCGACCAGACGACGATGTAGCCCGAATAGAGCGCCATCACGAGCAGGCCGGGCAGGAAGCCCGCGAGAA
Source organism: Hyphomicrobiales bacterium (assembly GCA_027489535.1). GTDB lineage: Bacteria > Pseudomonadota > Alphaproteobacteria > Rhizobiales > Beijerinckiaceae > JAIXZO01. The sequence goes on along the minus strand of JAIXZO010000022.1, from coordinate 41,992 downwards.
ACACCTGAATGATCGAGACGTTCGCCGCCACGGCATAGACCACCATCGTGATCGACGGCGGGATCAGGATGCCGAGCGTCCCGGCGCCGGCCAGGGAGCCCAGGCTCACCATCTCGTCGTAGCCGCGCTTCTTGAGTTCGGGCAGGGCGATCTTGGCCACGGTGGCACACGTGGCCGCCGATGAGCCCGAGACCGAACCGAAGATGCCGCAGGCGAGCACGTTGACGTGCATCAGCCGCCCGGGAAGCCAATTGAGCCACGGCGCGAGCCCGCGGAACATTTCCTCGGACAGTCTCGTCCTGAACAGGATTTCCCCCATCCAGATGAACAAGGGCAGCGCGGCCAAGGTCCAAGAGGCGCTGTTGCCCCAAATGGTCGTGGCAAGCACGGAGCCCGCGGGGATGCCGCCGCCGACGAACTGCATGCCGACCCAGCCGCAGGCCATGAGGCTGATGGCGATCCACACGCCGCCGGTCAGCAAAATCGCGAGCAGCAGGAGAATCAGCCCCGCCATTTCGATCATGGACATGGCTCAGACTCCGCTCTGGACGGCACGCTCCACGACCTCTTCGGCCGTGGTCGCGGGAGGCTTTTCATAGCGGGGCTCGCCGCCGCCGACGACGTGGACGAACTCGTCCAGCATCGCGATGAAGAGGATGACGAGGCCGCCGGAATAGCCGAGTTGCGGGATCCAGAGGGGCACCGCGAGAACGCCCTGCGCCATGTCGTTGAAGGCCCAGGAATAATAGGTGAGCAGCACGGCGTGCCAGGCGAAGAAGCCGGTGAAGCCCATCCCGAGCACGAGCGAGAAGATTTCGAAGAACCGACGCTTGCGGCCTTGGAACCGGTCGATCAACAGGCCGACCCTGATCATGTCGCCGGACTTGAACGTGTGAGCGAGGCCGAGAAAGGCCATCGCGGCCATGCACCAAGAGGCGAAATCATCGCCTGCGGGAATGTTGAACCCTACTTCGCGGCCGAGCGACAATCCCATCATCAGCAAGAAAATGGCGACGAGAAAACACCCGGCGAGCACGCCGGAAGCGAGATAGAGGCCGTCCAGAAAGCGGCGGATCACCGTGCGGCTCCCGTCGGGCCCGAGCGGAGCATCCGCCCGACGTCGAAATCGGCTCTCGGCAAGGCGCGACTGTTCGGCATGACGGCATTTCCCCCGGGCCGCGACTCTTCGTCGTTCATGCCCGCGATCAAGGAGCCTATCTCCGCTTCAAGATATGTCAACGAAACGTTGACGTTTTGTTTCTGATCTGGTTGCTTCAGCGTTGAAACGCTCCGACTCCCGTCGCCGTGGCTCGGCGAATGCCGCAAATCGTGAGGACATGCCTATGACCGCTGCGAAGTGGGACTTCTGGATCGATCGAGGCGGCACCTTCACGGACGTGGTGGGGCGCGACGCGAGCGGCACGCTGCATGCCCGCAAGCTGCTCTCCGAGAACCCGGAAGCCTATCGCGACGCGGCGGTGCAGGGCATCCGCAACCTGCTCGGCCTGAAGCCCGGCGACCCCATTCCCGCGGGCGTGATCGGCGACGTGCGCATGGGCACGACGGTGGCGACCAACGCGCTGCTGGAGCGCAAGGGCGAGCGCACGCTGCTGGTCACCACGAAGGGTTTCCGCGACGCGCTGCGCATCGGCTATCAGGCCCGCCCGCGCATCTTCGACAAGGAAATCATCAAGCCCGAACAGCTCTACGCCGAAGTGGTGGAAGTCGAGGAGCGCGTGCGCGCCGACGGCGCGGTGGAGAAGGCGCCCGACCTCGCGGCCGTGCGGCGCGACCTCGAAGCGGCGAAGGCGGCCGGGTTCGGCGCGGTCGCCGTCGTGTTCATGCACGCCTATCGCTGGCCGGAGCATGAGCGCCAAGTCGCCGCGCTGGCCCGAGAACTCGGCTTTCCGCAGGTCTCGGTCAGCCACGAGACGAGCCCGCTGATCAAGCTGGTCGGGCGCGGCGACACCACCGTCGTCGACGCCTATCTCTCGCCGATCCTCGCGCGCTACGTCGCGCAGGTGGCGGCGGAACTCGACGCCGAGCGTTCCGGCGCGCGGTTGATGTTCATGATGTCGTCGGGCGGATTGACGGCGGCGGACCTGTTCAAGGGCAAGGACGCGATCCTGTCGGGCCCCGCCGGCGGCGTGGTTGCCTTGGCGGAGACCGGCAAGGAAGCCGGTTTCGACCGGGTGATCGGCTTCGACATGGGCGGCACGTCCACCGACGTCGCGCATTTCGACGGCGAATATGAGCGCGCCTTCGAGACCGAGGTGGCTGGCGTGCGGATGCGCGCGCCGATGATGCTGATCCACACGGTCGCGGCGGGCGGCGGTTCGATCCTGCATTACGACGGCTCGCGTTTCCGCGTCGGCCCCGATTCCGCCGGCGCCGATCCCGGCCCCAAATGCTACCGCCGCGGCGGACCCTTGGCGGTGACCGACGCGAACGTGATGCTGGGCAAGCTCGACCCCGCCTATTTCCCGAAGATTTTCGGGCCGCATCAGAACGAGGCCTTGGACGTCGAGGCCGTGCGTTCCGCCTTTACCGAAATGGCGGCGGCGGTGGGCGACGGGCGCACGCCCGAACAGGTGGCCGACGGCTTCGTCCGCATTGCAGTGGCGAACATGGCCGAGGCGATCAAGAAGATTTCCGTGGCGCGCGGCTATGACGTGACGCGCTACGCGCTCAACGCCTTCGGCGGCGCGAGCGGCCAGCATGCCTGCCTCGTGGCCGATGCGCTGGCGATGGAAACCGTGCTGATCCATCCTTATTCCTCGCTGCTCTCGGCCTACGGCATGGGCTTGGCCGACATCCGCGCGGGACGGCAACAGGCCGTCGAGGAGCCGCTCGCCTTGCCGGTGCTCGCGACGTTGGCCCGCCATGCCGAGGTGCTCGGCGCGGCCTGTCGCGCGGAGGTCGAGGGACAGGGCGTCGATCCCGCGCATGTGAGCGTGCAGCTGCGTGCCCATGTGCGTTACGCGGGGACGGACACGGCGCTCGAAGTCTCCTTCGAGACACGGCCGTCGGCCGCTCCTCAGGATGAGGGTGGTCTTGCGACGGCCGCCCGTGAAGGCCTCCAAAACACCGACCACCCTCATGGTGAGGAGGCGCAAAGCGCCGTCTCGAACCACGGCTCGAACCACGAAGCGCAGCTGGCCGCCATGCGCGCGCAATTCGAAGCCGCGCATCGGGCGCGCTTCGGCTTCATCGATGCCGCCAAGGCGTTGGTGGTGGAGGCCGTGTCGGTCGAGGCCGTCGGCGGCGGCGCGAAGGTGGCCGCGGCCGATCTGCCGCTCGCCTCCACGCCCCTGCCGTCGCCCGCGAACGCGACGCGGTTTTTCAGCCTCGGCGAAACGCATGAGGCCGGCGTCTACCTGCGCGAGCAGCTTTCCCCCGGCCACCGTCTGCAAGGTCCGGCGCTCGTCATCGAGCCGCACCAGACCGTGATCGTGGAAGCGGGCTGGGATTGCACCGTGACCGCGAAGAACCATCTCGTGCTGCGCCGGACGGAAAAGGCCAAGCGTCAGGCCGCCATCGGCACGGCGGCCGACCCCGTCCTGCTCGAAATCTTCAACAATCTCTTCATGTCCATTGCCGAGCAGATGGGCGTGACGCTGCAGAACACCGCCTATTCGGTGAACATCAAGGAGCGGCTCGACTTCTCCTGCGCGGTGTTCGACGCCGGCGGCGAATTGGTGGCGAACGCGCCGCATATGCCGGTGCATCTCGGCTCGATGGACAAATCCGTCGAGACCGTGATCCGCATGAACGAGGGCAAGATCCGCCCCGGCGACGTCTACATGCTGAACGCGCCCTACAACGGCGGCACGCATCTGCCCGACATCACCGTCTGCACGCCAGTCTTCGACGACGCGAACGCGAAGATCCTGTTCTGGGTGGCGTCGCGCGGCCATCACGCCGACGTGGGCGGCGTCGCGCCGGGCTCGATGTCGCCGCTCGCCACCACGATCGAGGAGGAGGGCGTCTATATCGACAACTTCAAGCTCGTGGAGAACGGCACGTTCCGCGAGGCCGAGACCGTGAAACTGCTCACGGGGGCGAAATACCCCGTGCGCAACGTCGTGCAGAACGTCAACGACCTGAAGGCCCAGATCGCCGCCAACGAGAAGGGCGTGCGCGAACTGCGCAAGGTGATCGACGACTTCGGGCTCGACGTGGTGCGGGCCTATATGGGCCACGTGCAGGACAACGCCGCCGAGAACGTGCGCCGCGTGCTCGACCGGCTGCACGACGCCGAATTCACCTATCCCATGGATCAAGGCTGCGCGATCAAGGTGCGCATCACGGTGGACAAGGCCAAGCGCGAAGCGACCGTCGACTTCACCGGCACGTCTCCGCAGCGCGGGGACAATTTCAACGCGCCCGCGCCGGTCACGCGCGCCGCAGTGCTCTACGTGTTCCGCGTGATGGTGGACGACGAAATCCCGATGAATGCGGGCTGTCTCCGCCCGATCAAGATCGTGCTGCCGCCCCATTCGATGCTGTCGCCGGAATATCCGGCGGCGGTCGTGGCGGGCAATGTCGAGGTCAGCCAAGCCGTCACCAACTGCCTGTTCGGCGCGCTGGGGGCGATGTCGGCCTCGCAGGGCACCATGAACAATCTCACCTTCGGCAACGATACCCATCAATATTACGAGACGATCTGCTCGGGCTCTCCCGCCGGCCCGGGCTGGAACGGCACGTCCGGCGTGCATGTGCACATGACCAATTCGCGCCTGACCGACCCCGAAATCCTCGAATACCGCTTCCCCGTGCTGCTGGAGGATTTCCACATCCGCAAGGGCTCGGGCGGTCGGGGCAAAAGGACCGCCGGCGACGGCACCAGCCGCACCATCCGCTTCCTCGAAAGCATGGAATGCGCGATCCTCTCCAGCCACCGCAAGGTCCGCCCCTTCGGACTCGAGGGTGCGGAACAAGGCGAATTGGGCCGCACCCTCGTGCGCCGAAACGACGGGCGCATCGACGAGTTGGAAGCCTGCGACCAAACCGTGCTCGAAGCCGGCGAAGCCGTCACGGTGATCACGCCCACCGGCGGAGGCTACGGCAAGGCCGAGTAGGGGCGGGGAGCCGTGGGACGGGACTTTCTTCAGAAACCTCATGGTGAGGACGCCTCTCCCCTGAAACCCTCATGGTGAGGAGGCGCAAAGCGCCGTCTCGAACCACGCAGTCGCAAGCCGACCAATGGTAGGCACCCCCGTCCGTCTTTGCGAGGAGCGCAGCGACGCGGCAATCCAGATCCGCGCCTCGAAGGTCCGGCGGCGGCCGATCAGCAACTGTGTCATCCCGGGGCGCGCAGCGGACCCGGGACCTAGGCTTGCGGGCATTGTGGAACAAGTCTGGGTCCCGGGTCCGCTGCGCGGCCCGGGATGACAGCGTCGGCAGAGCCCGTGGTTTCTCCGATCACCCTCAAGAACCTCATGGTGAGGAGGCGCAAAGCGCCGTCTCGAACCACGTCGTCGCAAGCCGCATCCTTCGAGACGCGTCCTTCGGGCGCTCCTCAGGACGAGGGTCCGGCAAAACGGCAACCCCTCAATAAAGCCCGCCCATCACCGGCGGCCTCGGCGGCGGCATGGCGGCGCCCGGGGCGGGCGTGCCGAGGATCAGCGGGCCGCGCGGGGGCGGGGCGGAGGGCAGCGGCGGCGGCAGGGTTGCGACCGGGCCGAGAGGGTTGGGCCGACCGGGCGCGCCGGGCAAGGGCTGCTGATTGAACGGCTGCTGCTGCAACGGCGGCAACGGCGGCAGCGGCGTGGTTTCGATGCGCCCCTGCATCCCGACCGAGCCGGTCCCGCCGATGCTCGATCCCGCGCCCGGTCCCGCCACCTGCATCGGTGCACGCGAACCCGGCTGCTGCTGCAGCGACGCGCCCTCGAAGTCTTCCGGCTGCTCCTCCACGTCCGAGGGCTGCGGGCGCGAGGGTTCGAACGGCCGCGGCGTCATCGGCGCGCGCTTGACCGAGTAATCGATGCGCGGATCGAATTTCAGGATCGGCTTGCAGATGCGGCGGCCTTCGTAATGGCGCGCGAGGTCGAGATGGAAGTGGTCGTAATGGAACGGGTCGGCACCCGGCCCAAGCACGGTGGCGAACACGCGGCAGGAGCCGACGAAGACCTCGCGCAGGAATTCCTGCTCCTGTCTCGTGCCGCGCCAGCCCTTCGCGATCGTGATCGTGCGTCCGTCGGCGAGGATGAAGGCCATGACGTCGAGCGCGTTGCCGAATGAATGCTCGGATTTCGCCCCGTTCCAGCGATTGTTCTGATTTCGGCACGCATAGGAACCGACGCGAAGCTCCGCGATCTCCGTGCGGAAATAGATTTGCGCCGCGGGGCGGACCGTCTCGATCAGCCATTTGTCGACGGCGGGCAGCATCGGGCAGGCGAGTACCGCACGCGAGGTGAGCGTGACGTTGCCGTCGGCGAAGGCGGAGACGCGCAGCGGCCGCACCATGCCGCAGGAGCCCGGCCCGTCGATCTCCTTCGCAGGTTCCACGTATGGCGTGATCTTGACGAGACCGGAATTCAGGCACTCCCGCTCCGCCTGATCGCGCCAAGGCGCGCGCGGCTCGAAGCGAAACAGGCCGCAGCCTCCCAAAGACAGGAGGACGACGGCGCCGACGGCGTATTGGACGAGCACGCGGAACATGACGCCGACAATGCGTCGGCGGGATTTAAGGCTTTGCTAAGCGCTCCGGGATTTGCGCACCGGGATTTCCGGGGCGCCGCCGTCCCCCAACCACCCTCATCCTGAGGAGCGGCCGAAGGACGCGTCTCGAAGGATGCGGCTTGCGAGTGCGTGGTTCGAGACGGCGCCTTGCGCCTCCTCACCATGAGGGTTGCCCCCTCCCCATGAGGGTTTGAGAGTCCCCTGCTCGAGTTGAGTCCGGGGCCGCGCTTCACCGTCGACGGCGGGCGCCCGCACGCGCCTCACCCTGCGGAACTTTAACCTTTCATCAACGTTGTTCGACGCTTTCCGCAGGAGGGATGAATGGACGTCGTCAAAAGGTTCGATCTGGCGGCCATGTGCGCCGCCTTCGCTCTGGTCGGAGCGGTCGTGTTCGGCGTGTTCTGACGCCCCGATCGGAAAGTTTCGATGAAGCCGCCGGACGCCCCCGGCGGCTTCATTGCGTCGGGGGCTCGCAAGATTGCGGCGTGACGCTCCAGGACGGCATGTTGATCACCATCCCGCAGCGCGCGAGCTGCCGACCTTCGGGCGTCGCCATGCAGATTTCCTCGCCCATCGCGTAGACCCGGCCGAGCGAACGGCAGGTGCATTCGCGGCCGTCGAGCAGCGCGGCGGGCAGGGCTTCGGGCGCATGTCGATGCTCCGATCGGGCGGCCGCCGGGATGGTGCAGAGCAGCATCGTGAACAACAACTTCGACATGTAAAAACAAGTGCGATGTAATCACGGAAAAATTGTGGAGATTCAAAAAGTTCTTTGTTGCTCGAAGCCCCTTTTCAACGCGGCGAAGCACCACCATATTCATCGGGCAACGGGCCTTCCGCCCCAATGACGGACGACCATGGAAACGCTTTTCTCACGCACTTCCCGCATCGCCGTGACGGCCACCGCCGTCATCGCCCTGTCTCTCGGCAGCGTCGGCTCGGCCGATGCCCGCGCCGGCAAGGGATCGAGCTCCGGCAGCCGCGGCAGCCAGACCTACACCGCACCGCCCTCGACGCAGACCGCGCCCACGGCCGCACAGCCGATGCAGCGGTCCGTGACGCAGCCGTCGCAGGCCCAGCCGGGCGTCGGCGCCGGCGCGACCGCCGCCGCGGCGCAGCCCTCCCGCTTCGGCGGCATGGGCGGGATGCTCGGCGGCCTCGCCGCCGGTTTCCTCGGCGCGGGCCTGTTCGGCATGCTCATGGGCAACGGCTTCATGAGCGGCATGGCGGGCTTCGCCGGCTTCCTCGGCATGATGCTGCAGGTCGGCCTCGTCGTGTTCCTCGGCATGATGGCCTATCGCTGGTATCAGCGCCGCAACAACCCGGCCCCGGCCATGGCGACCGCTTCGGCGGGCCCCGGTTCCAACCCGAACGCCGATCAGACGATGGCGCGTTCGGCTCTGGGCGGCGGTTTCGGCGGCGGCCCCCGCGGTCCCGAGCCGATCGAGATCGGCGCGAAGGACTACGAGAGCTTCGAGAAGCTGCTCGCGGACGTTCAGTCGGCTTATGGCCGCGAGGATGTCGGCGCGCTGCGCGGGCTCGCCACGCCTGAAATGTCGGCCTATTTCGAGGAAGACATCGACGCCAACCAGCGTCGCGGCGTCCAGAACCGCGTCTCCGACGCCAAGCTGCTGCAGGGCGACCTCGCCGAAGCCTGGCGCGAAGGCTCCGTCGACTACGCGACGGTGGCCATGCGCTTCTCGCTGATCGACGCCACGGTCGACCGTGCCAGCGGCAAGGTGGTCGAGGGCGACCTCGCCAAGCCGCAGGAAGCGACCGAGATCTGGACCTTCCGTCGCGAGGCGGGCGAGGCTTGGACGCTCTCCGCGATCCAGCAGACGCAGTGATCGCTTTGTACCGAACACGAAAGCCCGGGCTCGCGCCCGGGCTTTTTCGTTGCGTGGGCCGTGCCCTCGTGCCGGCCTTTTCGCCGGCCGGCGCGGCATCTCCTTTCATGCTCGAAAGAACGATGACGATGCTCCGGGTCCTTTTTGCCGTTCTCCTCCTGCCGGCCTTGTCCGTCGCGGCACACGCGCAGAGCGGCGAACGCCGCGGCGCGACGCCGGGGGATTTCGATTTCTACGTCCTCGCCCTGTCCTGGTCCCCCGGCTTCTGCGCCATGCGCGAGGATGGGGCGCGCGCCAAGGATCAGTGCGCGCCCGGCAAGGGCCTCGGCTTCGTCGTGCACGGGCTCTGGCCGCAAAACGAGCAGGGCTATCCCACCCAATGCGGCATCACTACGCGCGGTCCGTCGCGGGCCGCGCTCGAGATCGCCGCGGGCGTCTATCCGGAGGAAGACCTCGCGCTCTATCAGTGGCGGCGTCACGGCTCGTGCTCCGGCAAGGCTCCCACGGAATATTTCGTCGACGTGAAGGCCGCGCGCGACCGCGTCACGGTCCCGCCCGCCTTCATGCCTGCCGCCTTCCAGCCGTCCGCCTCCGCCCCGATCACGCCGCGCGACGTGGAGCGCCGCTTCGTGGAGGCCAATCCCGGTCTGCGCATCGAGGCGGTCGCCGTGTCCTGCCGCCGCGAGATGCTTCAGGAAGTGCGTATCTGCATGAGCAAGGACCTGCGCGAATTCCGCGCCTGCCCCGAAGTCGACCGCCGCGGCTGCCGCGCGCCGAGCATTACCGTCGCTCCCCCGCGTTGAGCGGCATGCGATAGGCGTTGACGCGAGGCGCGGTTGCGCCTTCAACGGGGCATGAATTACCGCCACGCCTTCCACGCCGGAAATTTCGCCGACGTCCTCAAACACGCCGTGCTTGCCCGCATCCTCGTCCATCTCGGGCGCAAGGAGGCGCCGTACCGCGTCATCGACACGCATTCCGGCATCGGTCTCTACGACCTCGCGGGCGACGAGGCCGAGCGCACCGGCGAGTGGCGCGGCGGCATCGCCCGCCTGCTCGCCGCCGATCTCCCGGCCGACGCGCGCGAACTGCTTGCGCCTTATCTCGATGCGATCACGGCCGTGCGCGGCCTTTACGGGCCGAGCGCCTATCCCGGCTCTCCCGTCATCGCGCAGCACCTCGCGCGCGCCGACGACCGTTTGGTCTTCATCGAAAAGCATCCGAAGGACGTCGGCTCTCTCGGCGAGGCGATCGGTCGAGACAAGCGGGCCAAGGTCATCGAACTCGACGGCTGGACGGCGCTCAACGCCTATGTGCCGCCCAAGGAGCGCCGCGGCGTGGTCCTCATCGATCCGCCCTATGAGGAGAAAAACGAGTTTCCGCGGCTCGTGCAGTCCTTCGTCAAAGCCTGGCGCAAATGGCCGACCGGCGTCTACGCCCTCTGGTATCCGCTGAAGAACCCGTCCGACACCCGCGCCTTCATGCGCGCGTTGGAAGATGCCGGCATCCCCAAAATGCTGCGCATCGAAATCGCCGTCCGCACCGAGGTCGAAGGCGGCCCGCTCGCAGGTTCGGGCCTGATCGTCGTCAACCCGCCTTGGATGCTGCAAGAGGAAATGCGCCGACTTTTGCCGGTACTTTGCGGCGTACTCAAGCAAGACCGCAATGCAGATTGGATTGCATCGACGATCGGCGGCGAAAAAGCCGATTAAGTCAATTTCCGGATCTCTTTTACGTATGTCGGGCGTTCCCGGCACTTGATCTCGTGCTCCCATGCCGTGACATTCGGAGCGCGCGGATCATGCAAACGGAGATGTTGCAGCTTAGCTGACGTTGGGGCATGTTCCTCCTATTCTCGTAATCCGGGTGCAGAAAACTTATGCAACCGGTGGCGTGCGGATCGAAGGGGGTCGAAAGACCTTGGGGAGCATGAGCATGGCCCAGCAGGGTATCGTGAAGTTTTTCAATTCCGACAAAGGCTACGGCTTCATCATGCCGGACGACGGCGGGCGCGACATCTTCGTGCATGTCACGGCGGTATCGCGTGCGGGGCTCGATACGTTGAATCAGGGCCAGAAAGTCGAATTCGAAATTGAGCCCGACAAGAAGGGCAAGGGTCCCAAGGCCGTCAACATCATCATTCTCGGGGATGTCTGACGCGGCCGGCCCGCGCGGGAAAGCCTGATCGGCACCTTGCGCGACCATGGCGGGGGAGTATCGTCCCGGGCTCAACAGCCCGGGAACCGTCGCTCATGATTCTGCGCTCATCTCCGTTTTCTCCCTTCGGCCGCAAGGTGAAGATCGCCGCGGCCGTCCTCGGCCTCTCCGACCGCATCGAGGTCGTCGTCGCCGATACGACCGATCCGAGCGAGCCGCTGCGGATGCAGAACCCGCTCGGCAAGATCCCGACCTTGGTGCTCGAAGACGGCCTCACGCTGTTCGATTCCCGCGTCATCGTGGAATATCTCGACGACGTCGCGGGCGGCGGGCGCATCATCCCGAAGGGCAAGGCACGCTTCCCCGTCCTGCGCATGCAGGCCTTGGCGGACGGCGTCTCGGATGCCGCGCTTCTGCAGATTTATGAGATTCGTTTCCGCGAGGAAGCGACGCGCGACGCCAAATGGGTGGCCTATCAGGCAGACAAGGTGACGCGCGGTCTGGCCGCGCTCGAAGCCGCACCTCCGGCTTTCGACCCGGCCATGCCCGATGTCGGCGCGATCACGCTCGCTTGTGCGCTCGGCTATCAGGACCTCCGCTTCGAGGGTCGCTGGCGCGCACATCACCCGCGCCTCGTCGACTTCCTCGACCGCTTCTCCGCCGCCGTGCCCGCGTGGGAAGCCACGAAGCCGGTCTGATCGCCTCCGGACGTCTCGAACGAAAAAGGCCCGCCGGGGTGACCGGCGGGCCTCTTCGATATGTCCGACGGGTATCGGATGCTTAGAACTTGTAGTTCACGCCGGCGCGGACGACGCTGAGGTCGGTGCCGAGCTTGCCGTTGGTCGTGTTCTTGTCGCCGAGGTCCATGTAGAGACCCTCGACCTTGGCCGTGACGTTGTTCGTGATGGCGTATTCGACGCCGCCGCCGAGCACGTAGCCGTTGCGGAAGGACGAGCCGTTGCCGGTCACCTTCTGCTCGGCGCCGGCATAACCGGCCGTCACGAACGGGAGGACGCGGTCGAACGCGTAGCCGAGACGGCCGCGGGCGGTCATCACGTATTCGACTTCAGCCTTCGAGCCGGCGGTGCCCGTGGTCGAAGCCTTGCCCTTCACGTCGGACGCCGAGATGTCGCCTTCGAGGCCGACGACGACATTGTTCGAGTACTGCTGGTTGTACCCGAGCTGGCCGCCGATCACGTAGCCTTCCGGATCCTTGTAGCGGCTGGCGGCCGCCTTGGAGAATTCGCCCATGCCGTAGCCGGCATGCAGGCCGACATAAGCGCCGGTCCAGTTGTAGACGGGGGCGGCCTTGATCGGTGCGGCGGGTGCCATCTTGCGGTTCGGCAGGTCGGCGGCGAAGGCCGAACCGGCGGTCAGGACGAGGGCGGCAGCCGTAGCGGTCAGGATCGTCTTCATGGCATCAGTCTCCAGGTTGTCTGCGGCGGCCGATGTGTCCCGGCCGCTCGTTGAGAAATTCTTGGTCTTGTCGGTCGCGCCGACCGCCTTGAACGTGACTGCAGTCTCGTCGCAGCGGAACGTGGCAAGATTGTGAAGCGCGGCAGGTTTAATTCAGGCAAGTTCGAACGTCTTCAGCGGGACTGTTTTTAACCGTCTCGATGGTTAAAAAAGTATTGATGGTCAGAAGCGATAGTTCACGCCGCCTCGCAGCACGTTGCTGGTCGGATCGACTGACCGGGTTCCTGTGGAAGTCGGATAATTCTCTTCCGACAATCCGTAATGCAGGAATTCACCTTTCACGGAGAACGCGCGCGTCAGATAGAGTTCGGCGCCGACGCCGGCCACCCAGCCCGTCACCGTTTCTTCCTTCTTGCCGTTGTTGCTGCGCCATCCCGTGCCGACGAAGGACGGACCGGCCGTCCCGTAGGCGAGGAGATTGCCGAAGGTCATGCCGACGCGCCCGCGAATGCTGGCGAGCCAATCTTGCCGGTAGACGTCTCCGGCCGACTTGGCCGCGACGTCGGAAAACGAGATGTCCGCCTCTACGCCGGCGACGACCCGGTCGGCCTGCCAATTATATCCGGCTCCGAGGCCCGCAAGCGCGCCGGAGCTGCGCTGCTCAGCGGCTTTGCCGAACCCCGCGCCGACATGCGCGCCGACGAACAGGCCCTGCCAAGCGGGGGTGGAGGTGGAGCTCGAGGAACCGTAGGCGTTCGAATCCCACTGCGCGGATGCGGCCGTCGGTACGGCTGCGGCGAGACCGAATGCGAAAAGGGCGATGCGCGGCAACATGGGGCGGCTCCTCGAAAATTGGCGGCGGACGAACTTCGTCCTCGCCGTATTCCGAGATAAACATGCCTTCGGAATGGTGAAAGCGACGCTTCGAAACAGAGTCTACTTTGTCTTAACGTCGATCCGTTCAGCCCCGGCCGCGTAAGTCTTGCGGCGGGAATGCGGCAAACGCGCCGAAACGCCGCCGAAAAATTCGAGGAACGGAATGGTCGAGATGCAAAAAGCGGCTCTGGTGACCGGCGGAGCCGTCCGCATCGGGGCCGCGATCTGCCGTCGTTTGGCTGCGGACGGATATGCCGTCGCGATCCACTGCAATCGCTCGCGCGAGGATGCCGACGCCTTGGCCGCGCAACTCCGCATGTCCGGCGTCGCCGCCGCCGTCGTCCGTGCCGATCTGGCCGATGCGGCTGCGGTCGCGGGCATGGTGTCCGAGGCGCGCGCGGCGGTCGGCCCCTTGTCGCTGCTCGTCAACAACGCGTCCTTGTTCGAGGACGATCGCGTCGCCGCCCTCGATGCCGGATTGTGGGATCGCCATTTCGCCGTCAATCTCCGCGCGCCCTGCCTGCTGGCGAGCGATTTTGCCGCGCAGGTCGAAGGGTCCGATCCGTCCGTCGTCAACGTCATCGACCAGCGCGTCTGGAAGCTTACGCCGCAATTCTTCTCCTACACGCTCTCCAAATCCGCGCTTTGGACCGCCACGCGCACGCTGGCCCAGGCTCTCGCGCCGCGCATCCGCGTCAACGGCGTCGGTCCCGGGCCGACGCTCGCCAACATCCATGACGGTCAGGAAGGCTTCTCGCAGGAGGCCTCGGCGGTGCCGCTCGGTCACGGCGGCACGCCCGACGAGATCGCCGACGCCGTCGCGTGGCTGGCGCGCGCGCGCAGCGTCACCGGTCAGATGATCGCGGTGGACGGCGGCCAGCATCTCGGCTGGCGCACGCCCGACGTCATCGCGTGAGCACGATTCCCGCGATCAGCCGACCGTAATCCGCCTCTTTGCGATGCGTCGTGCGTCGGTAGCTGTAGAACCGCGCCTCGTCGGCATAGGTGCAGAGCCCCGTGTCGACGAACCGTCCCACGCCCGCGCGCCCGAGTTGCGCGCCGATGAAGCCGGGCAGGTCGAACATGGCGTGTCCCGGCGTCGGCGACGGCGTGAAGAAGCGGAGCAGGTCCGCATCCCGCGCCTCGAACCTTGCCGTGAATTCCGGCCCCACCTCGTACGCGGCACGCGAGATCGTGGGGCCGAGCACCGCAACGGTCCGCGAGCGCAGCGCGCCGAGCCGCTCCATTGCGGCGAGCGTGTTTTCCAGCACCCCGGTGAACGCGCCTTTCCATCCCGCATGGCATGCGCCGATCACGCCCGCCGCGGCGTCCGCGAACAACACCGGGCCGCAATCCGCCGAGGCGACCGTCAAGGCGATGCCCGGTACGACGGTCGCCATGCCGTCCGCCTTGGGCCGCTCGCCCGTCCACGGCCCCGTCACGGTCACGACGTCTGCCGAATGCACCTGCCAGACATTGAGGAAGCGCTCCGGCGTGACGTTCAGCGTCGACGCCATGCGCCGACGGTTCTCGCGGACGGCCGCCGGATCGTCGTTCGACCCGACGCCGCCGTTCAGCCCCGCGTAAATCCCCTGCGACACGCCGCCTTCGCGCGTGAAGAAGGCGTGGTCGATGCCCTGCAGGTCGAGATGCGGAACGCGGACGGGGGAGGGCATGGAGGCGGCGGGCGTGGCGGTCATGCTTCGGTTTCCGCGGAAAGGGGAGGGACGTCGAATCCGGCGGGCGGGCCGAAGCCCTCCTGCGTCACCGCGAGGGCCTTGAACAGGTCGCCCATTTGCCCCTCGTCGGAGCCCGCCAGCCGTTCCGCCGCCGCCGCGATGTCCGCGGCACGGTCGGGTCGGGCGCGCGACAAGGCGTCGGCGCGGGCGGACAGTCCGAGCACGTGCAGCAGCGCGCCCTGCGTCACGGGGCCATGCACGGCCGCGCCGGTTCGTCGGGCGGTGCGCCCGAGCGCCGCGAAATCCACATGTACGGTCAGGTCGGCTTCCCCGGGCTCGGCCAGAGGATCGACGAAGGCGTGCTTCTTCATCGCCTGCAACGTATCGCCGAGCCCCGAACGGGCATGCCCGTAATCCACGGCGAGGAAGACGCCGCCTTGGTCGGCGATGCGGCTCGCGAGATCGCCCATGATGCGCTGAGCCGCGGCGGCAATTTCGAGCACCGCCCCTTCCGGTCCCGCCGCACCGTCGAGCCACGTCTCGCGCTCGGGCGACAATCCCCAGGCGAGCGCTCCGCTCGCATCCGTCCCCACCAGCCGCTCGCACCAGCCCTGCGGCGTGCGCACATATTGGCGGATCGGCAGCGCGTCGAAAAACTCGTTGGCGAGGATCAGCGCCGGTCCGTCCGGCAGTTCCGATACGTCGGTCGCCCACGCGACGGGCGCGCCGGCCTCCGCCAGCGTCGCGCGCTGCACCTCGCGCAGCACCGGGCTCGTCTCGACCAGATGCACCCGCACGGCCTCGCGCAGGCCGGGCACGCGGCGCATCGCGCGCAGCGCGTCGGCCGCCAGCGTGCCGCGGCCGGGGCCGAGTTCCATCAGCAGGATCGGATCGGGCGAACCCATGCGGATCCACGCGTCGGCACACCACAGGCCGAGGATTTCGCCGAACATCTGCGAGATTTCCGGCGCGGTGGTGAAGTCCCCCGCCGCGCCGAACGGGTCGCGCGTCATGTAATAGCCGAAGCGGGGATGGCCGAGGCACAGGCCCATGTAGCGCTCGACCCCGATCGGGCCTTCGAGCGCGACGATGCGCGCGATCTCTTCTCCGAGCGGCGTCATGCGCCGACCGCGACCGCGCGGCGCGAGCGCAGCACGAGCCATCCGCCCAGCACGATCAGCGGCACCGAGAGCAGCATTCCCATCGTCGCCCCGCCGAACAGGAAGCCGATCTGCGGGTCCGGCTCGCGATAGAATTCGCAGATGATCCGCGCCGTGCCGTAGCCCATGCCGAAGGCGCCGGTGATGAAGCCGGGTCGCTTGAGCCCGCCCGCGCGGATCAGGACGAGCAGCAGCACGCCGAGCACCAGCCCCTCCAGCGTCGCCTCGTAGAGCTGGCTCGGATGGCGCGGCAGAAAGCCGCCGGTCGGGAATTCCACCGCCCAAGGCACGTCGGTCTTGCGACCCCACAATTCGCCGTTGATGAAATTGGCGATGCGACCGAGAAACAGCCCGATCGGCGCCACCGCCGCGGCCGTGTCGGCGAGCGAGAGGATCGGCAGTCCGCGTGAGCGCGCCACCCAAATCAGCGCGAGGAAGCAGCCCGCCAGCCCGCCGTGAAACGACATGCCGCCCTGCCACACCATCAGCGCCTCGGCCGGCCGCTCCAGATAATAAGGCAGATTGTAGAACAGCACGTAGCCGATCCGCCCGCCGAGAATGATCCCGAGCGCCGCATAGACCAGCAGATCGTCGAGCGTCTCCTCGTCCGGCCGCGGCCGTCCGTTCCAGAGCGCCTCGTCGCGCGCCAGCCGCCGCGCATAGGTCCAGCCGATCAGCAGCCCGCCGATATAGGCGAGCGCGTACCAGCGGATCGCGAAGGGTCCGACGGACACCAGCACCGGATCGATCATGGGAAACGGCAGGGCAAACAGCGGCATCGGCCTCTCCTGTCCTTCGGTGATGCCCTTCGCGGGGCGCTTGCGTCAAGGGAGCGGGTGCCGGCATCCGCTCTCCGTGCTAGGACGTGCCCGACGAACACGCGACAGGGAGAATGGGTCATGCAGGGCGGCAATCGGATCATGGATGACTTCGCGCGGCTGATGACGGACGTCGCGGGCATGGCGCAGGGCGCCCAGCGCGAGGTCGAGGGCGTCGTGCGTTCGCAGTTCGAACGCATGATCCGCGACATGGATCTCGTCACCCGCGAGGAATTCGAGGCCGTTCGCGAAATGGCCGCCTTGGCACGCGACGACAACGAGAAGTTGTCCGCCCGCTTGGCCGCGCTCGAGGCCCGTTTCGCCGAAGAGACGCCCAAAACCGCCTGATCTTTCCGCCCGGCCGGTCGAACGGTGTGGACATCGACGCTGGGCGATTGTGCCGAAGCAGCGAATCCATGACCGTCCGTCGCGCATCCCGTGCATCGCGGGGGCATCGGAGACCGGGACCGGCATGGCCGCAATCGAATACGACTTCGTCGAACGCAGCGAGCATCCGCTCGACGTCGTCGAGCGTCTTGCCGCCCTGCGGGACTGGTCGTTCGACCGGGCCGACGAGAACGAGATCTGCATCAATGTCGGCGGCGGCTGGGCCGATTATCAGGTCGCGATGACCTGGCTGTCCGAGATGGAAGCGCTCCACGTCGCCTGCGCGTTTGACCTGCGCGTCGCCCCGCGCCGCCGCACCGAAGTCAATGAACTCGTCTCCCTCATCAACGAAACCCTGTGGGTCGGTCATTTCGATCTCTGGCCGCGCGAAGACGTGATGATGTTCCGCCACTCACTGCTTCTGGCAGGCGGGGCGGAGCCCAACGGCCCGCAATGCGAGACGCTGCTGAAGGTCGCCGTGGATGCCTGCGACCGGTATTATCAGGCGTTCCAATTCGTGCTCTGGGCCGGCAAAAATCCCGCCGAAGCTCTTGCGGGCGCGATGTTCGAGACCGTCGGCGAGGCCTGACATGACCAAGACCCCGGCGTCCCCCGCGCGGCTGCCTTCGTCCCTCGTGCTCGTCGGCGCGGGCAAGATGGGCGGCGCGATGCTCGAAGGCTGGCTCGCCATGGGCCTGCCGCCCGAGGCCGTCACCGTCGTCGATCCCGTCCCCGGTGCGGCGCTGCTGGCTTTGGCGGACCGGCGCGGCTTCTCCCTCAATCCGTCGGTCGCGCCGTCGCATCCGCCGGAAGTCCTCGTTCTCGGCATCAAGCCGCAGATGCTGGACGCCGCGGCCCCCGCGCTCGCCGCGCATGTCGGCCCGCAGACGCTGGTCGTCTCCATCCTCGCAGGCAAGACCGTCGCGGACGTCAAGGACCGGCTTCCCGCCCGTGCCGTCGTCCGCGCCATGCCCAATCTGCCCGCCTCGGTGGGCCGCGGCATCACCGGCGTTTACGCCGATCCCGAAACCACGGCCGTGCAGCGCGAGCTCGCCGCCGCTCTGCTCGCCGGAATCGGCCGGGTCGAATGGGTGGCGGAGGAGCGGTTGATCGACGTCGTCACCGCGGTGTCGGGCTCCGGCCCGGCCTATGTCTTCCTCATGGTCGAATGCCTCGCCCGCGCCGGCGAAGCCGAGGGGCTTACGCCCGACGCCGCGCTCCGTCTCGCGCGCGCCACCGTCGAGGGCGCGGGCGAATTGCTGTTCCGCTCCGACGTCACGGCCGACACCCTGCGCCGCAACGTGACGTCCCCCGGCGGCACCACCGCCGCCGCGCTCGAAATCCTGATGGCGTCCGACGGCCTCGAACCGCTGATGCGCAAGGCCGTCGCCGCCGCCCGGCGTCGCGCGGAAGAACTGTCGGGCTGAACCCGTCCGGCGCGGGCTCGGCCGCCTGCGACACCGCCGCGTCGTCCCGCCCGTTTACCCGGCGACCCTGCCTCCCTATCTATGCGGTTGCATCACCATGCAGCAGCAGGAGCGAGCCATGGCCCGGAAGACCAGAACGACGGCCGGAACGAGCGGCATGACGGAACAGGGGCCGCAGTCCTCCGTCCGCGACCGCATCATCGACGCCACGCTCGCGCTCGCCGAAGAGCATTCATGGGATGCCTTCGACATTCCTGAAATCGCCGCCCGCGCCGACGTGACCCTCTCCGAATTTCGCGACGCCTTCCCGTCCAAGGGCGCTGTGCTCGCCGCCTTCTCGCGGCGCATCGACAAGGCCGTCCTCGACGGCACCACCGACGATCTCGACGACGAGCCCGCCAAGGAGCGCCTCTTCGACGTCATGATGCGCCGGCTCGACGCCCTCTCGCCGCATCGCGAGGCCCTCAAGCGCATCACCCGCGCCGTGAGCCGCGATCCGCTGGCGCTGGCGGCACTCAATCAGGTCGCCGTCAATTCCATGCGCTTCATGCTGGCGGCCGCCCGCATCGATACGGCCGGTTCCCTCGGCGCGGTGCGCGTGCAGGGCGCGGTGATGGTGTTCGCTCGCGTTCTCGACGCCTGGCTGCACGACGACGATCCGGGCCTCGCCCGCACCATGGCCCGGCTCGACCGCGAACTCGTCCGGGCCGGCCGCACCATGGGCTTCATCGAGGATGTGGCGCGTCTCACCGCCCCGTTCCGTGCCGTCGGCGAGCGCCTGCTGTGCGGTCGCGGCCCGTTCCGCGGGCGTGAGCGCGAGCGTGCCCGCGACCGGCGCGACCGTTACGAGGAAGGCTACGGCGACGAGGCGGCGGCCATCTGATGGACGCGACCGCCTCCTCTTCCGTCATCTCGTTCGACGATTTCATGAAGGTCGACGTGCGCGTCGGCACCATCGTCGGGGCCGAGCCCTTCCCCGAGGCGCGCAAGCCCGCGATCAAGCTCCGCATCGACTTCGGCGGCGCGATCGGTATGCGCAAGTCCTCCGCCCAGATCACGCAAAACCACCGCATCGAGGATCTCGTCGGTCGTCAGGTGCTGGCCGTCGTCAATTTCCCGCCCCGGCAGATCGGCCCGTTCATGTCCGAAGTGCTGACCTTGGGCGTGCCGGATGCCGACGGCAACGTGATGTTGATCGGCCCCGACCGCGCGGTGCCGGACGGCGGCCGCCTCTACTAAACCGGCAGCCGCACCGTCGCGCGCAGTCCGCCCGTGGGCGAATCCCCGAGGATCACGTCGCCGCCGTGCGAACGGGCCACGTCGCGCGCGATGGACAGGCCGAGACCCGAGCCGCCTTCGTCGACGTTGCGCGCTTCGTCCAGCCGCACGAAGGGCTTGAACACCTCCTCGCGCGCATCCGCCGGAATGCCCGGACCGTCGTCGTCCACATGGACCGTCAGCCATCGCGCGTCCCGCGTGCCCGCGATGTCGATCCGGTTGCCGAAGCGTGCGGCGTTGGAGACGAGGTTGGACAGGCAACGCTTGAAGGCGTCGGCCCGCACGATCACCACCGGATCGCCCTCGAAGGTCACGGACGTGGCGTGGCCCGAGCGTTCGGTGTCGGCCCGCAGATCGTCGAGGAACTCTTCCATGTCGACGGGCGCGGCGGGTTCGTTCGTGTCTCCGCGTGCGAAGGCGAGATAGCCTTCGAGCATCCGCGTCATCTCGTCGACGTCCTTGCGGAGCGCATCCGTATCCGGTCCTTCCTCGAGGAAGGCGAGGGACAGCTTGAACCGCGTCAGGATGGTGCGCAGGTCGTGGCTGACGCCGTTCAGCATCGCGGTGCGCTGATCCATCGCCCGCTCGATGCGGCGCTTCATCTCGAGAAAGGCGTAGCCCGCGCGCCGCACCTCGCGCGCGCCGCGCGGCCTGAACTCCACGTCGCGCCCGAGGCCGAAGCTCTCCGCCGCCTCCGCCAGCCGCGCGATGGGGCGCACCTGATTGCGCATGAACACCACGGCGATGGTCAGCAGCACCAAGGAGGTACCGAGCATCCAGACGAGAAAGATGTGCGAATTGGAAGCATAGACCTGCGAGCGCCGCGTGATCACCCGCAGCACGCCGCGGTCCGTCTGGACCCGGATTTCGATCTGGTTCTGCCCGGACGCATCGAACCAGAACGGCCGGCCGACCTGTCGCCGCATTTCCCGCGCGAGCGTGGGTTCGAGAATCGAGAACAGCGGGCGGGGGGCCAGCGGCGGCAGCGGCTCGCTCGGCAGCATGTCGGCATCGAGGCCCATCCTGTCGGCGATGCGGCCCAGCAGTTCGAATTCCGGGTCTTGCGGGTAGGTGTCCAGCACTTCGATCAGCGCGGCGATATCCTGCGTCACGGAAGCTGAAAGCCGCCGCGTCACGGTTTGCCAATGGCGTTCCATGAACGCATAGACCAGCACGGATTGCAGGATCACCATCGGCGCGATGATGATGATCAGCGAGCGCGCGAACAGGCCCGACGGCATGCGTCGGCCGATCCACCGCGCCGCGCGGTGCCACAGCACGGCCGCGCGGACGACGAGTCGATCCAGCCTGTCCTCAGGTCCCGATGAGCCGATAGCCGACACCGCGCACCGTTTGCAGATGGAGGGGATTGGCCGGGTCGTCCTCGATCTTCCGCCTCAGGCGGTTGATCTGCACGTCCACGGTCCGCTCGTTGGAAGTCTCGCCCTTCGCCGACAAGGCCTCGCGCGGGACGGTTTCGCCCGGCTTTGCCGACAGCACCGTCAGCATATCACGTTCGCGGTCGGTCAGCCGTACCGGCTCCTCGCCGCAGCGCAATTCGCCCCGGTCCCGATGGAAGGTGAACGGACCGAAATTCACCGTCGTCCGTTCGGGTTCGCTCGTCGGCGCAGCCCGGCGTTGCACGTTCTTCAGCCGCAACAGCAATTCCCGCGGCTCGAACGGCTTGGGCATGTAGTCGTCCGCGCCGAGTTCCAGTCCGGTGATCCGGTCCGCGGTCTCGGTGCGGGCGGTCAGCATCAGGATCGGGACCGCCGAATTCTCGCGCACGGCGCGCGCGAGATCGAAGCCGTTCTCTCCCGGCATCATCACGTCGAGAATCAGGCAATCGAAGCGGAAGGTTTGCAGCAGCGTGCGCGCGTCCTTCGCATCTTTGGCCGTCGTTACGCGGTAGCCGTTCTCTCCGAGAAAACGGGCCAAAAGATCGCGCAGGCGTCGGTCGTCGTCGACCACCAGAACATGCGGCGAGTCGTCGGCAATCGCTGCGACCGCGCGTGCGCTCATCTCCGCGCGCCGATCGCGGAGACGGACGCACCGCCGCCGGTTTCCTCTCGCGCGGGCCGACCGTCCGGGTCGATCATCGCTTCGAGAAAACGGATGGCGGCGGCATGGGCCTCGGGGCCGCATTCCTCGACCGCGCGGCGGATGCGAGCGGTCTGCAGCATCGCTAGATCGCCGGCGAGCGACTGGCCTTTCCCCGTCGGAAACAGCAGGCGTTGGCGGCGGTCGGAGCGTCCCGCGCGGCTCTCCACATAGCCCTGTTCGATCAGCTCCTTGAGCACGCGATTGAGGCTTTGCTTGGTGATCTTGAGGATGTCGAGCAACGCCGCGATCGTCAGGCCCGGGTTGCGGTTGACGAAATGCAGCACGCGATGATGCGCCCGCCCGAATCCGTAATCCTCGAGAATCCTGTCCGGATCGCCGACGAAGTCGCGATAGGCGAAAAACAGCAGTTCGATGAGGTCGAACGGAATGGGGTCCGTCGCGTCGGTCCGGGCATTCATCACGGGGTGCAGGGCCGTTTTCATAAGGGGCCGGTTCGTTTCTCCGCTTCGACCGAGGCCGTCGAAGCCGCGTGAAGTTTTACGTCAGCCTTATTGACATATTTCAGTTCGATTGTTACTCGTCAAGGCCTTTCCACGACCAAAAAGGACCGCGCGGCGGTCGTTTTCGGTTCTCTTACGCCATAAAAACACTCCCGGAGGAGCGCCTCATGTCGGTCATTCCCTTCCATCTGCGCGACGGCTGGATCTGGTTCGACGGCAAGCTCGTGCCTTGGAAGGACGCGCAGGTGCACGTCCTCACGCACGGTCTTCATTACGGCTCCTGCGTGTTCGAGGGCGAGCGCGCCTATGGCGGCGGCATCTTCAAATGCACGGAGCATTCCGAGCGGCTGAAGCAGTCGGCCGAACTGCTCGACTTCGACATCCCGTTCTCCGTCGCGGAAATCGACGCGGCCAAGCGCCTCGTCCTCGAAAAGAACGGCATCCCCGACGCTTACCTCCGTCCCGTCGCATGGCGCGGTTCGGAGATGATGGGCGTCTCGGCGCAGCACAACACCATCCATCTCGCCATCGCCTCCTGGGAATGGCCGAGCTATTTCGATCCCGAACAACGCATGAAGGGCATCCGTCTGGACATGGCCGACTATCGCCGTCCCGACCCGATGACCGCGCCCTGCCGCTCCAAGGCGGCGGGCCTCTATATGATCTGCACCATCTCGAAGCACCGCGCCGAGAAGAAGGGCTATGCCGACGCGCTGATGCTCGACTGGCAGGGCCGCGTCGCCGAGTGCACGGGCGCGAACGTCTTCTTCATCAAGGACGGCGCGATCCATACGCCGATGGCCGATTGCTTCCTCGACGGCATCACCCGCCGCACCGTGATCGACCTCGCCAAGCGCCGCGGCATTCAGGTGAATGAACGTCGGATCATGCCGGAGGAACTCGCGGGCTTCGAAGAGTGCTTCATCACCGGCACCGCCGCCGAAGTGACGCCGGTCTCCGAAATCGGCCCCTACAGCTTCGCGCCGGCGGCGATCACCCGCGCCATGGTGGACGATTACGCTGCAGCGGTGCAGCCCAAGGCGGTCGCGGCCGAGTAATCCGGCCGGGTCTTTTCATCCTACGAATCTTTGCGACGGCCGGGACAGTCCCGGCCGTCGTCGTTTCCGGGGAAGCGCCGCCGGCAGCAGTCGCCGATGCTTGCTGCCAAGCGTATGATATTTCATATGTTTTTTAAAATTACGCTTGTCGATGGCGCGACGGTTCGTTCATCATTCGGTCTCCGAACGGAGGACTCGGACGATGGACGGCGATATTCGCAAGCGCCTTGCAGGCTACGGACTGACGACCGCAAACATCCTGTACCGGATGCCCGATCACCCCGGCCTGCTGCAGAGCTACGTCTGGCAGGACTACGACCTCAACCCGGAATTCCCGGAACTCAAGAAATTCCTGGCTTTCTGGTCCCGCAGTCTCGACGGCCCGCTGCACTCCGTCACGGTCGCCCATCAGGGTCTGATCCGCCCGACCGAACTCCTCGCCCTCGACGCGGAATTCGTCCTGCACTGAGGGGATTCGAGCGGTGCGTCTCAGCGCAGCGAAGCGCTCGTCTTCGCATCGCAGGGGTCGAGCACCACATTCTGGGCGGCGATGACCACCTTGGCGGGTTCGGAGGACGCTACGCCCATGGCGCGGTCCATGGACGCCTCCATGGCGGACCGGGCCTGTGCGTTGAACGCTGCAGGTAGATCCGTCCCCAATTGCGTCATCATGGCCGTAGCGATGCCTGAAGCGACCAAAGCAACCAACGCAAACTCTGCACTCTGAGCCATAATTGCACCTGAATCACGCTTAACTTCAGCATCATTATTACAACTTTTAATTTCATCAAATTTATAAATGTAATTTTTACGTACAAATTTCGGCGTATGCGTCGACTAAACTTAGAGTTGCATTCCTGCGTGTGTATACGGGTTTCTGCGTGTGTCACAACGTCGCCACCGCAGTTTGTTTCCGAAACGTAAAAAATGAAATTTACGACTTGGATTCGTGATAACGTTGCGTACGATGATTGAAAATAATGCAGAATGCGCTCATTTAGAGTGCAAATGGGGTTGGTATGCGGAAAGTAAACGAAACAGCCGGAAAAGCTCTCAGCGTACGGCGCTGGATCGAAAGCAATATGATCTTCGTCACGTCGCTGGTTTCGTTCGACGTCGTTTTGGTTGTTTGCGCACACTTTGAGCGCAACGAACAATTGACGATGAAGCGGCTGAATTCGTCGTTGAGGTACAGCGTAAGCCATGTGCGGCGGACCGTCCGCAGCCTTGAATCCGAAGGGATGCTGGAGTGCCGGCCCAATCCCATGGACGGGCGCAACGCCTTGGTTTCCCCCACGCCGCTGCTGCTGGAGCTGATGGACCGCCTCGGCGAAGCGACGGAAACGACCTATTGCCAAAAGATGGCCGCGGCCGTCCGCTCCGAAGGCGCGGGCGCACGTCTCTGACGGTCAGCGACCCTTCCGGCGCGGCTTCGCGCCGCCGCCGCCGAGATTGTGGGGGCCCATGTCTTCGGACCGGGGTTTGTGCGCTCGGGTCGGGGGCAAATTGGCGGAATCGCCGTATTCGCGTTCGCCTTTGTAGGCCCCCGCCGCTTTTTCCACGTCCGATTGCCGCGCGAGCGGATCTTCCGCGACCGCCAATTCCGTCGCCTGAAGCCGCTTGATCTCGTCGCGCAGGCGGGCCGCCGTCTCGAATTCCAGGTTGGCGGCCGCGTCCTTCATGCGCTTTTCGAGGTCCGCGAGGGTGGCCTTGATGTTGTGCCCGATCGTCGCCTGTTCGGCGAAACCGGTGTCCACGCGGACGTGGTCGCGCTCGTACACGCTGTCGAGAATGTCGCCGATGCTCCGGCGGACGCTTTCCGGCGTGATGCCGTTTTCGACATTGTAGGCGTGCTGCTTCTCGCGACGGCGGTTGGTTTCGGCCATCGCCCGTTCCATCGAGCCCGTGATCTTGTCGGCATAGAGGATCACGCGCCCGTCGATATTGCGGGCGGCGCGACCGATCGTCTGAATCAGCGAGGTTTCGGAGCGCAGGAAGCCTTCCTTGTCGGCATCCAGAATGGCGACCAGCCCGCATTCGGGAATATCGAGACCTTCGCGCAGCAGGTTGATGCCGACGAGGACGTCGAAGGTGCCGAGGCGCAGATCGCGCAGGATCTCGATGCGCTCGATCGTGTCGATGTCGGAATGCATGTATCTCACCCGCACGCCGTTTTCGTGCAGATATTCGGTGAGTTGCTCGGCCATCCGCTTGGTCAGGACGGTGACGAGCGTACGGAACCCGCGCGCGGCGGCGGCGCGGACCTCGCCCAACAGGTCGTCCACCTGCGCGCGCGCCGGACGCACGTCGATCTCGGGGTCGATCAGACCCGTGGGCCGGATGACCTGTTCCACGAACACGCCGCCGGTGCGCTCCATCTCCCAATTGCCGGGCGTTGCCGACACGTGGACCGTCTGCGGGCGCATCGCGTCCCATTCCTCGAAGCGCAGCGGGCGGTTGTCGAGGCATGAGGGCAGGCGGAAGCCGTATTCGGCCAGCGTCGCCTTGCGGCGGAAGTCGCCGCGATACATGCCGCCGATCTGCGGCACCGTCACATGGCTCTCGTCGGTGAAGACGAGCGCGTCGTCGGGCAGATATTCGAAGAGGGTCGGCGGCGGCTCGCCGGGCATGCGGCCGGTGAGGTATCGCGAATAGTTCTCGATGCTCTGGCAGACGCCCGTCGCTTCCAGCATTTCCAGATCGAAGGTGGTGCGCTGGTCGAGCCGCTGCGCTTCGAGGAAGCGGCCGCTGCGGTTGAGTTCGTCGAGCCGGTGCTTGAGTTCCTGCTTGATGCCCTTGACGGCCTGGGTCAGCGTCGGGCGCGGCGTGACGTAATGCGAATTGGCGTAGACCTTCACGAATTCGAGGTCCGAGGTTTTCGTGCCGGTCAGCGGATCGAATTCTACGATGGATTCCACTTCGTCGCCGAACATGGAGATACGCCAGCCGCGATCCTCATAATGCGCCGGGAACAGTTCGATGACGTCGCCGCGCACGCGGAACGTCCCGCGCGTGAAATCGCCGCCCGAACGCTTGTACTGCAGCGCCACGAGATCGGCGATGAGCTGGCGTTGCTCGATCATCTCGCCGACTTTGACCGTGAAGGTCATGGCCGTGTAGGTCTCGACCGATCCGATGCCGTAGATGCAGGACACGGAGGCGACGATGATGACGTCGTCGCGCTCGAGCAGCGCGCGCGTCGCTGCGTGCCGCATCCGGTCTATCTGCTCGTTGATGGTGGATTCCTTCTCGATGAAGGTATCCGTGCGCGGAACATAGGCTTCCGGCTGATAATAATCGTAATAACTGACGAAATATTCGACGGCATTGTTCGGGAAGAAGCTCTTAAACTCCCCGTAGAGCTGCGCCGCCAAGGTCTTGTTCGGCGCGAGGATCAGCGCGGGGCGCTGCGTGCGCGCGATGACCTGCGCCATCGTGAAGGTTTTGCCGGAGCCGGTGACGCCGAGCAGCACCTGATCGCGTTCATGACGCGAGACGCCCTCGACGAGCTCCGCGATGGCATGGGGCTGGTCGCCTTTGGGCTCGTATTCGGAGACGAGTTCGAACGCCCGTCCGCCTTCCGACTTCTCGGGACGGGGAGGGCGATGCGGTGCCCAAACGCGCTTTTCACGAAAGCGCGGATCGCCCTGCTCCAGCAGTTCCTTCAAGGCGTCCGCGGTCGCGCCGGCTCCGGCCGTCGCATGGGCGAGCGGAAGATCGTCTTCGGACTCGTCGGTGAAGCGCTTCACGTTGCCCTGACGTACCCGCTTGGGCGCGTCGGCGAGCATGGCCGAGCGCGTGAGGGCCTTGTCGCGGACCCGGTCTCCGGGCGACGGCGCGCCCGTGTCGAAACCGGCCTGCGGCATCTCGCCGAAACCCGCACCGCCGCCATCCCGGTCGCGCATGAGCGCGGGGCTGAGAAGGGCTGCGAGATGT
This sequence comes from Hyphomicrobiales bacterium, assembly GCA_027489535.1. Lineage (GTDB taxonomy): Bacteria > Pseudomonadota > Alphaproteobacteria > Rhizobiales > Beijerinckiaceae > JAIXZO01. The sequence continues at coordinate 14,705 of JAIXZO010000022.1, read as the reverse complement.
TCGTCCAGAGGTTTCAGCTCCGGCTTCGACGCCTTTGCGCGCGTCGGCCGGGCCGGGGACTTCGATGCTTTGGCCATGGGCCGGAAGATGGGCCGAGTCCGGGGCGAGGACAAGGCGTGCAGGCCATTTGGTCCCGCACAGTTGACGCGCGGCCCGTGGTTGCGCCATCGCAACGGCACCGCCGCCGCTCAGGAGCCGAATGCATGCCCGCTCTGTTCTCCCCCGCGATCCTGCCGATCCTGCTGCTCGTCGTGTCGAACGTGTTCATGACGGCGGCTTGGTACGGGCATCTGAAGTTCAAAGGCACGGCATTGCCGATCGTGATAGCGGCCAGTTGGGGCATCGCCCTGATCGAGTATTGCTTTGCCGTACCGGCCAACCGCATCGGGCACGCGGTCTACAGCGCGGCGGAATTGAAGACGATTCAGGAGGTGATCACGCTCGTGATCTTCGCCGGGTTCTCGATCGTCGTGCTCAAGGAGCCGCTCGGTATGAACCACCTGATCGGCTTCGGGCTGATCGCGGCGGGCGCATTCTTCATATTTTCAGGACGCTGAGCGGCGTGACCCCGAGCGATGCATTTCTGCATGCCTGAACTGTGATCACATGCATTGTTGATGGGTGTCGTTGAAGGCATACGTCACCTCGGTTGTGATTTCGACGGTGCCTCCTCCCCTCCCGGCGCCTTTGAAATCGTACCGTTCCCCTCTGGATGGTTTGAGCTCTTCGGGGCACGAGCCCACTTCCGCAAGCCGGGCGCTTCAATGCGACCGGCTTTTTTTTGTCTTCAATGGGCCTGAAGGCGGCGGATGGCGGCTTCGGCCGTGCGGCCCGTGGTTTCCGCCAAGTGATCGAATTGCGTGCGGAAGGTCCCGAGGCCCGACGTCGCCGAGCGGAGTTCGACGATGAAGTCGCGCAGTTCCGCTTCCGGCATCAAAGCCTGAAGCACGTCCCAGCCCTGCCATCCCGGCCGTGAGTCATAGCCGAGGATTTGGCCGCGCCGGCCCGAGACCAATGCGACCGCGCGCGCCATGGCGTCGCTCGGCACGGCGACGTCGACGGCGTGGACCGGTTCGAGCAGCACGGCCCCGGCTTGCGCGAGCGCCTCCTGCATGGCGATGCGGCCGGCGGCGCGGAACGCCATGTCGGACGAATCCACGGAGTGATAGGAGCCGTCCACGAGGCGCACCTCGACGTCCACGACCGGGCAACCGAGCGGCCCTTTCTGGAGAGCCTCGCGCACGCCGTGTTCGACCGACGAGATGTATTGGCGCGGTACGACGCCGCCCGTGATCTCGTCGATGAACGAAATGCCCGCGCCGCGGGGCAGCGGGGCGACCCTCAGCACCACGTCGCCGAATTGGCCGTGCCCGCCCGTCTGCTTCTTGTGACGTCCGCGCACCTGCACCGCCTTGCGGATGCTCTCGTGATAGTCGACTTGCGGCGGCTTCGCCTCGACGACGACGCCGTAGCGCGAGGCGAGCTTCTCGACGGCGACCCGCAAATGGACTTCGCCTTGGCCGCCGAGACGGATTTCGTGCGCCGTCGCGTCGTGGGTGACGGTGAGGCCCGGGTCTTCCTCGGCCAGCTTGTTGAGCGCGGCCGAGAGTTTGGCGTCGTCCTTCGGGTCACGCGTTTCCAAAGCGAAGGCGTGCAGCGGTTCGGGCAGTTCGAGCGGAGCTATGCATTCGGGCGCAAAACGGCCTGCCGCGAAGGTGACGCCGGTCGTCAGCGCTTCGGCGCGGGCGATGGAGATCGTCATCCCTTCCCCGACTTCCGCCGGTCGCGCGCGCCCGTTGGTCGCGCCCGCGATCGACAGCGGGCCGAGCTTCGTCTCGTGTCCGTCGGAGTCCGTGACGACGTCGCCTTCCTTGAACTTGCCGCGCAGGACGCGGGCGACGGTGGAGCGGCCTCCATGCGTGGCATGGACGGTGCGCACGACATGGGCCAGAGCGGGGCCGTCGTCCGGCAGGCCGAGGCGTCGGCGGGTCTCCGTGGGGCCCGGCGCGTCGTGCCGCAGGGATTTGAGCAGGCGGCCGACGCCGTGGCCGCTCTTGGCCGAGCCGATCATCACCGGGACGACGAGGCCCTCCTGCACTTCGCGCCGCAGATCGTCGAAGATCTGATCCTGCGGCGGCTCGATGTCGCCGAGAAGTTCTTCGAGCAAGGAGTCGTCATGATCGGCGAGGCGCTCGAGCATGGCGAAGCGCGCTTCCTTTTCCAGCGCGAGGCTGTCGACCGGGACATCGACGACCTCGCTGGGCGCGTGCTCGCGATAGATGAAGGCGCGCTCCAGCGCGAGATCGACGAAGCCGACCGCGATGCCGTTAGACCATAAAGGCAGTTGCCGCAGCACCAAGGGGACGCGCGAGGCGGGCTGGAGCAGCGGGATGATCTGCTGCACCCGATCCGTCGCCGCGTCGATCTTGTTGAGGAAGAGGATGCGCGGGATGCCCGCATCCTCCAATTCGCGCAGTACCAATTGGAGGGAGGCGAGCTTGCGCTCGTCAGGCTTGCAGACGACGACCGCCGCGTCGCAGACGGGAACGACGCTGCGCATCGCATGCATGAATTCGGTCGAGCCCGGGCAGTCGATGAACGTCATCGGCTCGCCGAGCCAATCCACGGTGACGACCGAGGGTTCGACGCCGTGGCCGTGCGACCTGGCCTCGGGGCTCGCATCGCCGAAACTGGTGCCGGCGTCCACGTCGCCGGCCTTCTCCAAGGTCCCGGTGCGTTTCAGGATCGCTTCGAAGAGGCTGGTCTTGCCCGACTGAAAGGGGCCCGCCAAGGCGATGCAGCGCGGCCCCGGAGATCGTCTTCCGCTGATGCCCATGGCGTCGTCTCCCTTTGCCGAACGGACCCGGATGTCGATCAACGCCCGGGATGCCGAAGCGGTCCGCCTGCTTCGGCCGGGTGCGGGAGGAGGGCCGACATATTCGGCCGTCATTCGTTTTCGTTAGGGAACAAACCTTCCCTAACGTTATATCTTCGGTTACCAGTGTTGCCGTAACGTCACAGACAGCTGCCGCAGCGTAACATATAGCTGAGGTCGGCGTTCAACTTTTCCGGGAGTAACCCACATGCGTAAGAGCTTCCTTCTCGCTTCGGTCGCGGCCGTGATGGCTGCGGCTCCGGCCTTCGCGGCCGACCTGCCGCGTCGTTCCGAACCTCTCGCCCCGATGGCGCCGATCGCGGCGCCTCCGGCCTTCAGCTGGACCGGCTTCTATGTCGGCGCCAATGCGGGTTGGCACTGGGCCGACACCAACAGCAACTACTCCTACGCGACCGGCGTCACCGGTCCCGGCGGCTTCGGCGGCGAGGAAGACGGCTTCACTGCCGGTGCGACCGTCGGCTACAACATGCAGTACAACCAGTTCGTCGTCGGTCTTGAAGGCGACTGGAACTGGGTGGATGTGAGCCGCGGCGGCAGGGGCACCATCGTCAGCGGCGGCGCGGGCGTCATCAGCGGCAACAGCTCGATGGATTGGCTGGCCACCGGCCGCGCCCGCATCGGTCTGGCCTATGACCGGTTCATGATTTACGGCACCGGCGGTTTGGCCGTGGCCGAGGTGGACGTGAATTCCACCATCAACGGCTTCGGCACAGGCGGCGGATCGGACACCCGTTGGGGTTGGACGGTCGGCGGCGGCGTCGAGTATTCGCTCATGAACAACTGGAGCACGAAGGTCGAATACCTTTATTACAAGCTGGAAGACAAGAGCTACTCGCTTCCGGCCGGCTTCGGCAGCTTCAAGAGCGAGCCGGAGGGCAGCATCCTCCGCGCCGGTCTGAACTACCGCTTCTGACCGAGATCGGATCGCTTCGGCGCTCCAACGAAAAGCCCGGCCGAAAGGCCGGGCTTTTCTGTCGTTCGAGTGGAGCGTGGCCGATTACTGCGGCGCGACTTCGCGCACCCGCTGCCAGCGTACGGCGACGGCCGGCTCGATGGTCATGTTCGACACGCCGACCGCGAGGTTGAGACCCGTCTGCGTTTCGACCGAGAGCGGCTGCAGGTTGATGGAATTCTCGAAGCCGCCGACGAGGACGTTGGCGCCCGCGCCGACGCCGACCGTCGCCTGACCCGAGATTCCCACATATTCGCCCGCCAGCGCCCCGCGCGGAATGCGCTCGGACGGCGCGAGGACGGCCCAGACCAGCAATCCGCGACCGGTCGCGCCGATATCGAGGCCGTATTTCTTGATGGTGCCCGCATAGGCCTCGCCGGGAACGCCGCGGGCGGCGGGACGATAGCGGCAGTTCAGCGCCTTGGACGAGGTGATGATCATGCCGACGCCTGCGCCGACATTGCATTCGAGCACGCCGACGCGGACGTTGGGCTGTCGGGTCTGCTGCGTTTGAGTTTGAGACTGCGATTGCGCGCAGGCGGCGCCGATGAGGGACACGAGCCCCGATACGGCGATCGCGGCCGCACGGCCGCGCGTCATTGTCTTGAGCATGTTCTGCCTCCGTCGTTCCCGATGACGGGAAACAACGGAGGGAGATCGGCTTCGTTCCCGCTCAGCGCAGTTCGGCGCAGAAGCGCTGGATCTTCTGGCAGGCCTCTTCGAGCAGCTTGTTCGAGGTGGCGTAGGAGATGCGGAAGTTCGGGCCGAGACCGAAGGCCGAGCCGTGCACCGCCGCCACGCCTTCGCTTTCGAGAAGCTCGGTGACGAAGTCCTCGTCCGTCTTGATGACGTTGCCCGACGGCGCCGTCTTGCCGATCAGTTCGGCGCAGGACGGATAGACGTAGAACGCGCCTTCCGGCGTCGGGCAATGCAGGCCCTTGGCCTGATTGAGCATCGACACGACGAGATCGCGGCGCTCCTGGAAGACCTTGCGGCTTGCCGGGATGAAGTCCTGCGGGCCGTTGAGCGCCTCGACGGCGGCCCATTGCGCGATGGAGCATGCGCCCGAGGTCTGCTGACCCTGCACCATGTCCATCGCCTTGATGAGCACGTCGGGTCCGCCGGCGTAGCCGATGCGCCAGCCGGTCATCGCATAGGCCTTCGACACGCCGTTCATGGTCAGCGTGCGGTCCCACAGGTTCGGCTCGATCTGCGCCGGCGTGACGAAGACGAAATCGCCGTAGGTGAGATGCTCGTACATGTCGTCGGTGAGGATCCAGACATGCTTGTGCTTCATCAGCACGTCGGTGATGGCCTTCATCTCGTCGCGGGAATAGGCCGCGCCGGAGGGGTTGGAGGGCGAGTTGAGGACGACCCACTTGGTCTTCGGCGTGATGGCGCGGTCGAGATCCTCGGCCTGCAGCTTGAAGGCCTTGTCGATCGAGGTGTTCACGAAGACCGGCTCGCCGCCCGACATCAGCACCATGTCGGGATAGGAGACCCAGTAGGGCGCGGGAATGATGACTTCGTCGCCGGGGTTCAGAGTCGCCGCGAAGGCGTTGAACAGGATCTGCTTGCCGCCGGTGCCGACGATGGTCTGCGACGCCTTGTAGTCCAGCCCGTTCTCGCGCTTGAACTTGGCCGCGATGGCTTCGCGCAGCGGCGTGATGCCGGAGACGGGCGTGTACTTCGTCTCGCCGCGGTTGATGGCGTCGATGGCTGCCTTCTTGATGTTGTCCGGCGTGTCGAAATCGGGCTCGCCGACCGAAAGGCTGATGATGTTGCGGCCTTGGGCCTTCAGGTCGCGCGCCTTCTGCGTCACCGCAATGGTGGCGGAAGGCTTCACGCGGGCGAGGGAAGAGGCGATGAAGGCCATCGAACGGGCTCCGGAATCATGACGGACCAAGCCCTTTCAGGGCCGCGCGGACCCTAGTGCCGGCCGCGTTGCGGAGCAAGGGCGCAAACGGCGCCGTAGCGCCCGCGCGCCCGATCCGACGTCGCCCCTTGCCGGGCGGGCGAAGGATGCCGATGTGGAGAAGCATTGCGTCCCGAAACGGAGCTTCGCCGTGCATTCCCTTTCCCGATCCGCCGTAATCTCCGCCGTTCTCCTCGCGGCGTCGGCCTCCGCCGCGTCCGCGCAGACGTTCGAGACGAGAAAGCTCAAGCTGTCGGTGGAAACCGTCGTGTCCGGGCTCTCCCATCCGTGGGGATTGGCGTTCCTGCCGGACGGACGGATGTTGGTGACGGACCGCCCTGGGCGCTTGCGGGCCGTTTCCCCGGAAGGACGCCTGTCGGCTCCGATCACGGGCCTGCCGGCGGTGGACGACGGGGGACAGGGCGGGTTGCTCGACATCGCTACGAGCCCGAATTTCGCGACCGACCGGATGCTCTATTGGAGCTTCTCGGAAGCGCGGCCCGAGGGCGGCAACGGCACCAGCGTGGCGCGCGGAAAACTCTCGGCCGATGCAACGCGCATCGAGAACGCCGGGGTCGTCTTCCGCCAGACGCCGGCGGCGCGCGGCTCGATGCATTTCGGCTCGCGCCTCGTCTTCGACCGGAGCGGCGCGCTGTTCGTGACCTTGGGCGACCGTTTCCATCAGCGCGACAAGGCGCAGGATCTCGGCTCGCATATCGGCAAGGTCGTGCGCGTGATGCCGGACGGCTCGGTGCCGCGCGACAATCCCTTCACGGACCGCGCGGGCGTGCTGCCGGAAATCTGGTCCTACGGACACCGCAACGTGCAGGCGGCGGCGCTGCATCCGGTTACGGGCAAGCTGTGGACCGTCGAGCACGGCGCGCGCGGCGGCGACGAGATCAACGTGCCGATGAAGGGGCTCAATTACGGCTGGCCGGTCATCACCTACGGCGTCGACTATTCCGGCGTGAAGATCGGGGAGGGGACGAAGAAGGACGGCATGGAACAGCCGATCTTCTATTGGGACCCGTCCATCGCGCCCTCCGGCGCGGCCTTCGTCGCGAGCGCGTCATTTCCCGAGTGGCGCGGCAACCTGCTGGTGGGCGCGCTTGCGGGACAGGCGCTTGTGCGCCTCGAACTCGACGGGGAGCGGGTGACCGACGAGGAGCGGATGCTGCGCGGCATCGGCCGCATCCGCGACGTGCGGCAGGGCCCCGACGGGTTCATCTATCTTCTCACCGACGCCGACGACGGACGCATCCTGCGCGTCCGTCCCGCGGGTCGCTGACGGTCCTCAATAGGTCCAGCGCTGGGCCTTCGAGACGAGGAAGTCGCGGAAGACCTGCACGCGCGCCACGTTCTTCATCTCCTCCGGATAGGCGAGATAGCTGTCGAGCGACGGCATCTCCGTGGAGGTGAGGACTTGGACGAGGCCGGACTCCGGCTCGACGATGTAGTCGGGCAGCACGGCGATGCCGATGCCGCGTTCGACCGTCCGCTTCAGCGCGTTGATGTTGTTGACCGTCAACGCGGCGTGGCGCGGATTGCGCGGGTCGCGGCCGACATTGGCGAGGTAATGCACGGCCAGCAGATAGGACGGAGCGATCCCGCCGAAGGTCAGGATGCGGTGATTGTCGAGGTCCGCCGGCTCCTGCGGCATGCCGTGACCCTTGATGTATTCGGTCGAAGCATAGGCGTGGAAATGCACGGTAAAGAGGCGGCGCTGGATCAGGTCGCCCTGCGTCGGCTGCCGCAGGCGAATGGCCACGTCCGCTTCCCGCATCGACAGATCGAGTTCCTCGTCGGTCAGCAGAAGCTGAACGCGGATCTCGGGATAGAGATCGAGGAATTCGCCGAGGCGGGGCGTCAGCCAATGCGTGCCGAGGCCGATGGTGGTGGTGACGCGAAGATCGCCGTGCGGCTTTTCGCGGCTGTCGGAGAGACGCGCGCGCGTCGACTCCAGCTTGAGCATCATCTCCTTCGCCGTGCGGTAGAGCTGCTCGCCCTGCTCGGTGAGGATGAGGCCGCGTGCATGCCGGTGAAACAGCGGCACGCCGAGATCACGCTCGAGCGCGCCGACCTGCCGGCTGACGGCCGACTGGCTGAGGCCGAGGCTGTCGCCCGCATGGGTGAAGCTGCCGGCTTCGGCGGCGGTGTAGAAGATTCGGATCTTGTCCCAATCGACGCTGGCTTGTCCGTTGTACCCGTAGGGCATCACTCGGCCGCCTGACGATGAACGAGAGTGCCTGCGATGCTGCGTTCGGCTTCGAGGGCCGCCATGCAGCCCATGCCCGCCGCCGTGACGGCCTGCCGGAACACGTCGTCGGTGACGTCACCCGCCGCGAACACCCCGTCGACCGAGGTCATCGTCGAGTCCGGGGCGGTCCAGAGATAGTCGCCGTCCTTCATGCGCAGCTGACCCTTGAACAGGCCGCTCGCCGGCGTGTGGCCGATGGCGATGAAGACGCCGTCGGTCGGCACGTCGCGGAGCGCGCCCGTAACCGTGTCCTTGAGACGGACATGGGTGACGCCGGGCGGCTGCATGTCGCCGCAGATTTCATCGACCGCGGCATTCCAGATCACGTCGATCTTGGGGTGAGAAAGGAGACGGTCCTGCAGGATGCGCTCGGCGCGCAGCGTGTCGCGGCGGTGGACCAGCGTGACCTTGGAGGCGAGATTGGCGAGGTAGAGCGCCTCTTCGACCGCGGTGTTGCCGCCGCCGACGACCATCACGTTCTTGTTGCGGAAGAAGAAGCCGTCACAGGTGGCGCAAGCCGATACGCCGTAGCCCTTGAAGGTTTCCTCGGAGGGAATGCCGAGCCAGCGGGCCTGTGCCCCCGTCGCGATGATGAGGGCATCGCATGTGTAGACGTCGCCGCCGTCGCCCGTGAGCGTGAAGGGGCGCTTGGACAGGTCCGCCTCGACGATGTGGTCGCTGACCAGGCGCGTACCGACATGCTCGGCCTGCGCGCGCATCTGCTCCATCAGCCACGGGCCTTGGATGACGTCCGCGAAGCCCGGGTAGTTCTCGACGTCCGTCGTGATCATGAGCTGTCCGCCGGCTTGAAGGCCGGAAATCAGCATCGGTTCGAGCATGGCTCGCGCCGCATAGATCGCGGCGGTGTAGCCCGCCGGACCGGAGCCGAGAATAACGAGTTTGGCGTGCGTTTTAGACATGGCACCCTTTTCCTGAAGTCGCAGCAATGTGCTTTGCACATGGCCGCGATGCAATGGCGGCGGCGATCTTTCACCAGAGAAAAGTAGGCGCGAAGGCCCGAAATCCGTTGATCTGCAGGGGGTGCGACGTTTCGGCGCTTACGGCCGAGCGAATCCGCGGCGTTGCATGAGTGCGAGCACCGCTTCGCGGGCGATTTCGGCCGAGACCGGGACGGTCTCGGCGGCGGCCGCAGGCAAATCGCCTGCGAAGGGGACGACCGCGCCCAGCGATTCGAGCCGGGCGAGGAACGCTTCGTGCCGGCGGCTGCGGCCTTCGAGACGGACGGTCGCGATGGGCTTTCCGGTCGCGAGCGCCTCCGAGATCATCGAGACGGAATCCGCCGTCATCACGAAGGCGTCGGCGAGCGCGAGGATGCCGAAATAGGGGTTCTCGCCCTCGCCGTCATAGAGATAGGTCCAGGGCCGTTCCGCCGCGAATGCGCCGAGCATCGCGCGGATTTCCGGCTCGGTGCGGCGCGACGGCGTGATCGCCAGACCCGCGCCGGTTTTCGCATGCAGCGCGTCGAGCGACGACAGCAGCGAGCGGCCGACCGCTTCGGTGAAGCGATAGCTGCGATTGCGCCCGCCCAAGATCACGCCGACGAGCGGGCAGGGCAGGGCGGCGAACCTTTCGCGCCAGACGTCCGCGCCTTCCGCCAGCTTTGCGGGCGTGACGCGATGGATGGAGGTGTCGAGCGAGATCGCGTTCGGGCCCGCGACGTCGTCATGCGTCATGGGAAAGACGAGGTCGAAGGCGTCGAGCCGCGTTTGCGGGTTTTGAATGTGGACCGTGACGGTGCGCCCGCCTGAGGCGCGGCGGATCGCGACGGAGGGCGCCGTCGAGCGGCGGCCGCAGGTGATCAGCAGGTCGGGCCAAGGCGGCGTCAGACGGTCCTTGGCGGCATCGAGGCCGGCGAGCGGCACGGGGCACCATGCGCCGGGAAACCAAGACCAAGGCGCGCGCAGCCCGATGATCTTCTCGACGAAGGGCACGCCGAGAGCTTCGGCGAGGCCGAGCGCCTGCGCGCGGGTGCCGGCTTCGCCCGTCGTCATCGCCCAGCAGGTGAAGGGTGCCGTCATGGGAGGGGTCGGTTTCCGGTGGGGCGCTCCGCGCGCGCCCTTGTGTGCGGGCCGGGGCTACGTCTAAACAGGACCGGTCTTCTCCGCAACGCAGAGTCCTCCAGTGCCGGCCCGCCTCGACGCCGTCGACCTCGCGATCATCCGCGAACTTCAAAACGACGGCCGCATCACCAATGTGGAGCTGGCCAAGCGCGTCGGCATGTCCGCGCCGCCCTGTCTGCGCCGCGTGCGGGCGCTGGAAGAAGCGGGCGTGATCAAGGGTTATCGTGCGCTCGTGGACGAGAAGGCGCTCGGCTACGAGATCGTGTGCTTCGCCATGGTGCATCTGTCGAGCCAAGCCGAGGCGGATCTCGCGGGCTTCCAGAACCGCATCCGCGAATGGCCCGCCGTGCGCGAGTGCTGGGTGCTGTCGGGCGACATCGACTTCATCTTGAAATGCGTCGCGCCGGATTTGAAGACGTTTCAGGGGCTCGTGTCGGAACTCACGGGGCTGCCGAACGTGCGCACGATCCGCACCGCGATCACGCTGGATCAGGTCAAGGACGACCCGATCGCGCCGCTTTAGCCCGCTCGGCCGAAGTTCGCGACTTCCGCGCGGGCCCATCCGGCAAACACGCGCATGATCCCGAAGACCCGCGCTCTTTCCCCGTCGGGCGTCCAGACCATCACGCGGTCGCTCGGGCGCGAGACCAGCATCGGAACGCGGCGCGAGCCGCCGGGGCCGACGATGTCCACGAAGCCTTCCGCATAATCGGACGTCACGCCGCCGCCGGTGTCGTCGGCATCCGGTTCGGTGCCCCATTGGAGGCCCGTGACGACGAGGACGACGCGGGGACCTCCGGTGCCGACCGCAAACGCCTCGCGGCTCGCGAGCCGGAGCATTTCGGCGGTCATGTCGGCATAGGAGCCGAGGCCCTTGGCCTTCAGCGCGCCGACGTCGATCGTGAGGGAAGAGACGGCGAGCGGCACGCCCGCGCTGCCGGAGACGCAGCCGGAAAGTGCCGTCGCGACGGCGGCGGCGAGGCCCGCCAGCGTCGCGCGGCGGGTGGGATCAGCGGAACGCCACGTCCACGATTTCATAGCTCTTGCCGCCTCCCGGCGTGTTGACCTCGACGGACTCGCCCGTCTTCTTGCCGATCAACGCGCGAGCGATGGGAGAGGATATGGAGACCTTGCCGGATTTTACGTCGGCCTCGGAGTCGCCGACGATCTTGTAGATCTTCTCCTCCTCCGTATCCTCGTCGATCAGCTTGACGGTGGCGCCGAACATGATCGTGGAGCCGGAGAGCTTGGTGATGTCGATCACTTCCGCGCGCGAGAGCTTGTCCTCGATGTCCGCGACGCGGCCTTCGTTGAGGGACTGCTGCTCCTTGGCGGCGTGATACTCCGCGTTTTCGGAGAGGTCGCCATGGGAGCGCGCTTCGGCGATCGCCGCGATGATGCGCGGGCGCTCGACCTGCTGGCGGTTCCGCAGTTCCTCCTCGAGAGCCTTGTAGCCCTCGGGCGTCATCGGAAATTTTTCCATTGTCGTGTCCGCATCCAAAAACTGAAGACGCCGGACGGCCCGGCCCCCGAGGGGGTCGTTCCAATCCGGCTGCTTGGTAGACCCGAGCGACGGTTCGAAGACCGGACCGTTCAGACCCGATCGACGAAATAGTCCTGCAAGGCACGTACCTCGAGATCACCGCCCAGATAGGCTTTGATCCCCTGCGCCGCCGCTACGGCTCCAGCAAGGGTGGTGTAATAAGGTACTTTATGCAAGAGGGCCGCCCGGCGCAGCGAGCGGGAGTCCGAAAGCGCCTGCTTGCCCTCGGTGGTGTTGAACACGAGCTGGATGCCGCCGTTCTTGATCGAGTCGACCACGTGCGGCCGGCCTTCCAGGACCTTGTTGATCCGCGTCGCCTCCACGCCCTTTTCGGCGAGGTAGCGCTGCGTGCCGCTGGTGGCCACGATCTTGAAGCCGAGATCGGCGAGCAGCTTGATGCTCGGCAGGATGCGGTCCTTGTCGCCGTCGCGCATCGACACGAACACGCTGCCGGACTTCGGCACCTTCGTGCCCGAGCCGAGCTGGCTCTTGGCGAAGGCCGTGCCGAACGAGACGTCGAGGCCGATGACCTCGCCGGTCGAGCGCATTTCCGGCCCGAGCAGGACGTCCACGCCGGGGAAGCGGGCGAAGGGGAACACCGCTTCCTTCACGCCGATATGTTCAAAGGGCTCCGCCTTCAGGGCGAAGGAGGCGAGGCTTTCGCCGGCCATCAGCCGCGAGGCGATCTTGGCGATGGGCTCGCCGATGACCTTGGCCACGAAGGGCACCGTGCGCGAGGCGCGCGGGTTCACTTCGAGCACGTAGATCGCGCCGTCCTTGAGCGCGTATTGCACGTTCATCAGGCCGCCGACGTTCAGCGCGAGCGCGAGCGCCTTGGTCTGACGCTCCAGCTCGGCGATCGTCTCCGGCTTGAGCGAATGGGGCGGCAGCGTGCAGGCGGAGTCGCCCGAATGGATGCCCGCCTCTTCGATGTGCTCCATGATGCCGGCGATGAACACGTCCTTGCCGTCGCAAAGGCAATCGACGTCCACTTCGATGGCGTCCGACAGATAGCGGTCGAACAGCAGCGGGTTCTTGCCGAGAACCGTGTTGATCTGGCCGGTCTTGTCGTTGGGGTAGCGCGCCTTGATGTCGTTGGGCACCAGCTCCGGCAGCGTGCCGAGCAGGTACCGGTCGAACGACGCCTCGTCGCGGATGATCTCCATCGCGCGGCCGCCCAGCACGTAGGACGGGCGGACGACGAGCGGGAGGCCGAGCTCCTGCATGATCAGGCGGCTCTGTTCGACCGAATAGGCGATGCCGTTTTGCGGCTGCTTGAGGCCGAGACGGTCGAGCAGGCGCTTGAAGCGGTCGCGGTCCTCGGCCAAGTCGATCATGTCCGGCGACGTTCCGAGGATCGGGATGCCCGCCTGTTCGAGCGCGTTTGCAAGCTTCAGCGGCGTCTGGCCGCCGAACTGGACGATGACGCCGTGCAGCGTGCCATTTTCTTTTTCCTTGGTCAGGATTTCGAGAACGTCCTCGGCGGTCAGCGGCTCGAAATAGAGGCGGTCCGACGTGTCGTAGTCGGTGGAGACCGTCTCCGGATTGCAGTTGACCATGATGGTCTCATAGCCCGCTTCCGACAGCGCGTAGCAGGCATGGCAGCAGCAATAGTCGAACTCGATGCCTTGGCCGATGCGGTTGGGGCCGCCGCCGAGGATGACGACCTTCTTCGCGGCCGTCGGCTGCGCCTCGCACACCGTCGCGCCCGCGAAGGGGGCGGCGTAGGTCGAGTACATGTAGGCGGTGGGCGACGCGAATTCGGCCGCGCAGGTGTCGATGCGCTTGAACACCGGGCGCACGTCGAGATCGCGGCGGAGCTTGGAAATCTCGGGTTCGTGCTTGCCGGTCAGCGCGGCGAGGCGCGCATCCGAGAAGCCCATGCTCTTGAGCTTGCGGAAGGCGCCGGGCGTGGTCGGCAGGCCGTGCTTGCGTATCTTCTCCTCGGTGTCGACGATGCCCCGCAGCTGCTCGAGGAACCACGGGTCGATCTTGCAGCTCTCGTGGATTTCCACGTCGGTGAAGCCGAGCCGCATGGCTTGGCCGACCTGCAGCAGACGGTCGGGCGTCGGCGTGCCGATGGCGGCCTTGATCGCGTTGCGGTCGTCGCCTTGGCCGAGACCTTCGATCTCGATCTCGTCGAGGCCGTTGAGACCGGTTTCGAGCGAGCGAAGGGCCTTCTGGAGCGATTCCTGGAAGGTCCGGCCGATCGCCATCGACTCGCCGACCGACTTCATGGCGGTGGTGAGGGTCGGCTCGGCGCCGGGGAACTTCTCGAAGGCGAAGCGCGGGATCTTGGTGACGACGTAGTCGATGGTCGGCTCGAACGAGGCCGGGGTCGCGCCGCCGGTAATGTCGTTGTCGATCTCGTCGAGCGTGTAGCCGACCGCGAGCTTGGCCGCGACGCGCGCGATCGGGAAGCCGGTCGCCTTGGAGGCCAGCGCGGAGGAGCGCGAGACGCGCGGGTTCATTTCGATGACGATCATGCGGCCCGTTTCCGGGTCGATGGCGAACTGCACGTTGGAGCCGCCGGTCTCGACGCCGATCTCGCGCAGCACCGCCAGCGAGGCGTCGCGCATGACCTGGTATTCCTTGTCGGTCAGCGTCAGCGCCGGGGCCACGGTGATCGAGTCGCCGGTATGCACGCCCATCGGATCGAGGTTCTCGATGGAGCAGACGATGATGCAGTTGTCCGCCTTGTCGCGGACGACCTCCATCTCGTACTCCTTCCAGCCGAGCACGCTTTCTTCGATGAGGACTTCGTTGGTCGGCGAGGCGTCGATGCCGCGCTCGACGATGTCGATGAACTCTTCCTTGTTGTAGGCGATGCCGCCGCCGGTGCCGCCCATCGTGAAGGACGGACGGATGATCGCGGGCAGGCCGATGTCGGCGAGCGCGTCGAGCGCCTGCCCGAGCGTCTTGATGTGGTGCGAGCGCGGCGTGTCGAGGCCGATCTTGGTCATCGCGTTGCGGAACAGCTCGCGGTCCTCGGCCTTGTCGATGGCCTCCGCCGTCGCGCCGATCATCTCGACATTGTACTTTTCGAGCACGCCCATCTTCT
>JAIXZO010000017.1 GCA_027489535.1 Hyphomicrobiales bacterium | reverse complement strand
CGCCCGCGCGCTCTGCATGAACCCCAAGGTCATGCTGTTCGACGAGCCGACGTCGGCCCTCGATCCCGAGATGGTGAAGGAGGTGCTGGACGTGATGGTCAGCCTCGCGGGCGAGGGGATGACCATGCTCTGCGTCACGCACGAGATGGGCTTCGCCCGGCAGGTCGCCGACCGGGTGATCTTCATGGACCGGGGCGAGATCGTGGAACAGAACGTCCCCGAACTCTTCTTCTCGAACCCGCAGTCCGAGCGGACGAAGCTGTTCCTGTCGCAGATCCTGCACTGAGCGTCCGTCCCCCGCCCGGTTCGCGCCGGGCGGGGGACGCGGACGGTCAGCCGAGGCGGTCGAGCGCGCCCTTCAGGCGCGACCGGGCCTCCTCCGCCTCTTCCCGCCGCGCCTTCTGCTCGTCGACGACCTCCTCCGGCGCCCGCGCCAGGAAGTCGGGGTTGCCGAGCTTGCGGTCGATCTTCGCCACCTCGTCGTCGAGCTTGGCGATCTCCTTGCGCAGCCGCGCCCGCTCCTGGTCGAGATCGACGATCCCGGCCAGCGGAAGCACCACCGTCGCATCCTCGATCACCGCCTGGACGGAGCCCTGCGGAACGTCGCCGTCCAGGGCACCGGCATCGGACAGGCGGGCGAGCCGCAGGATCAGGTCGCGGTGGCGGTCGAGGCGCTGCGTGACGAGGGGGCTCGCGTCCTTGAGGCGGAGCGGGATCTGCGCGCCCGGCGGCACGTTCACCTCGGCCCGCGCCGTGCGGACGGCGGAGACGATCCGTACCACCCAGTTCATCTCGGCCGCCGCGTCCGCGTCGACCATGTCCGCCCCGAACTCGGGCCACGCCGAGGAGACGAGCCAACTCGTGTCTGTCCGGAACTGCGCGTGCAGTTCCTCGGTCACGAACGGCATCAGCGGATGGAGGAGGTGGAGCGCCTGATCGAGGACCCAGGCGAAGGTGGCGCGCACCTCCGCCTTGGCCGCCTCGTCCTCGCCCTGGAGGATCGGCTTCGAGAATTCGATGTACCAGTCGCAGAAGGTGCCCCAGAGGAACTGGTAGAGGGCGCCGGCGGCGTCGTTGAAGCGGAAGGCCTCCAGCGCATGCGCCGTGCGCTGCGCGCATTCCGCCAGTTCGCCGATCACCCAGCGGTCGACCGTCAGGCGCACGGACCGCGGATCGAACCCTGCGACCGGCGCGCATCCGTTCATCTGGCCGAACCGCGCGGCGTTCCAGACCTTGGTGACGAAGTTCCGGTAGCCCTCGACCCGCTGGGTCGAGAGCTTGATGTCGCGGCCCTGCGCCGCCATGGCCGCCAATGTGAAGCGCAGCGCATCCGCGCCGAACCGGTCGACGAGTTCGATCGGGTCGATGACGTTGCCCTTCGACTTCGACATCTTCGCACCCTTCTCGTCACGGACGAGGGCATGGATGTAGACGGTCGAGAACGGCACTTCGTCCATGAATTCGATGCCCATCATCATCATCCGGGCGACCCAGAAGAAGATGATGTCGAAACCCGTGACGAGAACGTTCGTCGGGTAATAGCGCGCCAGTTCGGGCGTCTCGTCCGGCCATCCCAGCGTCGAGAACGGCCACAGCGCGGAGGAGAACCACGTGTCGAGCACGTCGGCGTCGCGGGTCAGCGCGACGTCGGAGCCGTAATGCGCGCGCGCGGCGGCGGCGGCCTCCGCTTCGGAATGTTCGACGAAGACGCGGCCGTCAGGCCCGTACCAAGCCGGAATCTGGTGACCCCACCACAACTGGCGCGAGATGCACCAAGGCTCGATGTTTTCGAGCCACTGGAAGTAGGTCTTCTCCCAGTTCTCGGGCACGAACTTGGTCTTGCCGGACCGTACCGCCGCCATCGCGGGCTGCGCGAGCGTCTTGGCGTCGACGTACCACTGATCGGTCAGATAGGGCTCGATGACCACGTTCGACCGATCGCCGTGCGGCACGGTATGCGTCGTGGGTTCGATCTTCGCCACGAGGCCGCGCTCGGCCATCAGCGCGAGAACGCGCATGCGGGCGACGAAACGGTCGAGACCGTGGAGATCGCGCACTGCCGCGGCATCCGCCCCGGTCATCGCGTCGAAATCCGGATTGCCCGCAATGAACAGCCGCGCCTTGTCGTCGAGGATGTTCACCTGCGCCAGCGCATGACGCTTGCCGACCTCGAAGTCGTTGAAGTCATGCGCCGGCGTGATCTTCACCGCGCCCGTGCCCTTTTCGGGGTCCGCATAATCGTCGCCGACGATGGGGATTACGCGGCCCACGAGCGGCAGCACGGCGTTGCGGCCGATGAGATGCTTCAGACGCTCGTTCTCGGGATGCACCGCGATTGCCGTGTCGCCGAGCATGGTTTCGGGACGCGTCGTCGCGATGCGGATGAAGGTTTCAGGGTTCGCGGCGTCGTAGGTTTCGCCTCCGAGCGGGTAGTCGAAATAGTGGAGATGGCCGCTTGCGTCGCGGCTCAGCAGCTTTTCGAGGGCCGCGAGGTCGAGAGCCGCCGGCTCTTCGGCATCGGCCGCCGGACGCTCCCATTTGAAGCTGCCGCGCTTTTCGACCTGCACGACCTCGAGATCGGAGATCGCCGATTCGAAATGCGGGTCCCAATTCACGAGCCGCTTGTCGCGATAGATCAGTCCCTTGCGATGCAGTTCCACGAAGACTTTGGTGACCGCGCGCACCATCTGGTCGTCGGCCCCGCCGTTCGCGCCCATCGTGAAGCGTTCGCGCGACCAATCGCAGGACGCGCCGAGGCGCTTCAACTGCCCGATGATCGTGCCGCCGGACTCTTCCTTCCACGCCCAGACGCGGTCGAGGAAGGCTTCACGTCCCATGTCGCGCCGCGAGGGCTCGTTGCGCTGCGCGAGCTGCCGCTCCACCACCATCTGCGTCGCGATACCGGCATGGTCCGTGCCGGGCTGCCACAACACGTCCCGGCCGCGCATGCGTTCAAGGCGGCAGAGAATGTCCTGAAGGGTATTGTTGAGCGCGTGCCCCATATGGAGCGAGCCGGTGACGTTCGGCGGCGGGATCACGATCGTATAGGGCGCACCCTGCGCACGATCGGCCCGGCCCGCGCGAAACGCGCCTTCGCTCTTCCAAAGCTCCGCGATTCGACCTTCAACGGCGGCCGGGTCGAAGGTCTTTTCCATCATGGCGCAGACGTCCTTACGCCCTCGGAGGGCGGGTTTCTCAACGGGAAGCCGCTAGAAACCCGAGCCGAAGCCGTTCGTCAACGCGGGAACGCGATGCGGCGGCGGTTCTCGTCAGCCGCGGGCACGGCGGGCGAGGCGCTCGATCTCGTCGCGGACCATTTCCTTCACGAGGCCGGGAAGATTCGCGTCAAGCCACTCGCGCAGCATGGGACGAACCGTTTCGACCACCACCTGTTCGAGCGTGAGCGGGCCCTTCGACCGCGCCGTGTCGTCCAAGGTGCGGAAGGCATGCGACACCGCATCGACCGTATCGCCGGACACGACGCGCTCTTGCGAGGCGCGCGGAGCGGGCTCGAACGAGCGGGACGGCGGAGGATCGAGACGAGGCTGCGGCTGAGCCTGAACTTGGGGTTGGGGCTGCGGCTGTACCGGAGGCTGCACATAGGCGGGCGCCGCCTGAACATAGACCGGCGCGGGCTGAACGAGCGGCGGCACATAGGCGGGCGGCACATAAGAAGGCTGTGCAGCCTCGGGCGCCGGTGCGGCAGGTGCAGGTGCAGCCGGAGCAGGCGCGGACTGCGCGAGCGTTTCGTGAACGGCGCTCGAAACGGTCGAAGCGATCCGGTCTTCGTCGTCGGAAATGATCCTGCGGATGGACGCGAGGATCTCCTCCATCGAGGGTTCATTGGTCTTGTTGTTCAGCGCATTCATCGTATCCGCCCCCAAAAACGACAACCACGCAAAACAAAGGAATCACCGTGGGCAAAGCATAGAGGAAAAAGGCGGCCCAGCGCAAAGCCGGTCCGCCCGAAGTCCGTCGAAACACGTGGAAAAACGTCAGTCCACCGAGGTGCCGATGAAGCGGTTCCGCACGGCGGAGTAGTGCGCGGCGGGATCATAGGCAGGCACCTTCAACGCAAGACGCGTCGCCGACAATCGACCCATGGCCGAAAGCACGTTGTAGGACGCCACGATGCGGTCGCGCTGCGCGGACACGAGGTTGACGCGCGCGCTCAAGAGTTCCTGGTCCTGCACAAGCACGTCATACGTCGTGCGCTGACCGACGCGCGCTTCTTCCCGCACGCCGTTCAAGGCGATGGTCGATGCTTCGACTTGCGCCTGCGCGGAGACGATGCGGGCCTTGGCCGCTTCGAACTGGCTGAACGATGCCACCACCGCAGCCCGGACGCGCTCGCGCGCAAGGTCCGCTTCGAGCTTGCGTTGCGACAGCGTCTCGCGCTGCTGGCGCACGCGGGCATAGGTTTCGCCGCCCTCATAAAGCGGGACGCTCAGACGTCCGACGAGTGCAAAGGCATCGAGCTCGCGGTTGGAGCCCTGATAGTCGTAACGCTTCTGAGCCGAGCCGCTCACGCCGACGGTGGGATAGAGATCCGCCCGCACGGCCTTCAGCTGAAATTCCGCCGCCTCGACATTGTGCAGAGCCGCGATGATCGCGGGATGATCGGCCTGCGAAGCCTTCACGGCGTCTTCGACGCTGCGCGGCAACAGCTTTTCAAGCGGACGTGCAGGCGCAAGCGACGTGGGATCGGACCCAATGACCTGCCGATAACGCGCGACGCTCGCCTTGAGCGTGCCTTGTGCTGCACTCGATTCGGCTTGAGCTGCGGCAAGGCGCGCCTCGACCTGAGCGACGTCCGTGCGCGTCACTTCGCCGACGGTAAACCGGTCGCGCGTCTGGCGAAGCTGTTCGCTGAGAACCTCGATATTCGCCCGGCGAAGGTCGAGAAACGCGGTATCCCGCAGCACGTCCATATAGGCGGTCGCCGCATCGAGCAGAATCGACTGCTCGGAACTGCGCAACTGCTGGCGGGCTGAAAGCACGCCGCTTTCCGCGGCGGAGACGGCATTCCCCGTCCGGCCGAAATTGTAGATGGTCTGTTCGACAGTCAAGGAGCCGCCGCGCGGCCAATACTGGTCGCCTGTGGTGGTGTTTCCGCTCCGGCTGGAATTGTCGGTCGGCCCGACGTCTCCGGACGCGGTGATGCGCGGCCTGTAGCCGGACAACGCCCGCGGCACGTTCTCGTCGTTCGCGCGCACTGCGGCGCGTTGCGCATTGAGGTCCGGATTGGCGAGATAGGCCTTCGCGAGCGCGCTCTCGATCGTCTCGGCGAGCGCCGGGGCTGCGACGGATGCAAGCAGCATCGCCAGTATCGGAAGCCTCAACGTCGCCATGAACTTCTATCCCTCGTCGAAACGATCCGGGTCGAATCGTGACCCGCAGACCGATCATTTAGCACCAAACCTTCTCAGAATACGAAAGTCGGAGGCTTCGCCAATTCCGGCAGCGGCGGCGCCGCGGCGTTCGTGACGAACGTTTCTCCCGTATCGTCCCCGCTGCGTCGGATGACGACGACGGAGGCCGAACGGCCGAAGCCGCGCACGCCGACAAGCCGTCCCCCGTCCGCGAGCTGCTGCAGCAGCGTCGACGGCTCGGCCTCGAACGCACCCTCGACGATGATGACGTCATAAGGCGCACCGGCAGAATGACCCTCGGCGGGATTGCCCGGCACGACCGAAACGGGCGAGACGGCAAGCGTTTCGAGTGCCGCGCGGGCCCGCGCAACGAGAGCCGGATCGGATTCGACCGCGACGACCTCGGCCGCCAGCCGCGAAAGCACCGCAGCGGAGTAGCCCGTGCCGGCCGCGGCGACGAGCACGCGATCGGTATCTTCGATTTCCGCCGCCTGCACCAATCGAGCGAAGGTCATCGGGGACATCAACTGCCGCCCATGCGTTTCGCCCGCTTCGGCAAGCGGCACGGCGCGGTCGGTGTAGGCCAGTTCCCGATCCGTCTGCGGCACGAATGCCTCGCGCGGCACATCGTCCATCGCCGCCAGAAGCGACTGGTCGGTGACGTCGTAGGTCCTGAGCTGGTTGTCGACCATCATCCGGCGCTTCTGCGCAAAATCGGTCATTACGTGAACTCCGCAAGTCGAAGGGCGCACCTGCGCCGCAGCAGCATGCCGCGTTTTGCTCGACGGCAAAGCGAAACGCAAGCTCGCCGGAAGAAGGATGTCGTCGGGCAGGCGCAACTCGGCCTCTTTCCTTTCGTCGCCAATGATGACGTAACGTAAGATACCGTAGGCTTCGCCATAGATCAATGTGCGACGCCGCGATGCACGACGAGGGGTAGCGCGAACGAACCCCGACATGGTCGGCCGCGTTGAGGCACACAGTCCCGTTCGAGGCCTTCCATGGGCGACGCCCCCATCATCATCGCCAAATCCGAGCCGACCCTCATCGATCCGCAGGCCGAAGGCTTCTATGCCGACGCGCTGCGCGAATTGGCGCGGCTCGGTCTGCCCTTCCTTCTGGCGGGCACCTATGCGCTGAGCGCCTATACCGGCATCACGCGCCAGACCAAGGACCTCGACATCTTTTGCAAGGCGGGCGACTACCCGCGCATCCTCGCGCATTTCAAATCGCTGGGTTACGCGATCTCCATCGAGGACGAGCGCTGGCTCGGCAAAGTCCATCGCGGGCGGCATTTCTTCGACGTGATCTTCGCATCCTCCAACGGCTCCATGCCCGTCGGCGACGAATGGTTCGAAAGCGCCGGGTGGATCGAGGTGTTCGGTACGGTGGTCAGCATCGTCGGGCCGACGGAGCTGGTCTATTCGAAATGCTTCATCCAGCTGCGCCACCGCTATGACGGCGCCGACGTCGCGCACACGATCCTGAAAGCCCATGACGCGATCGATTGGCGCAAGCTGCTCGGCTACATGGAGGTCCATTGGGAGGTGCTGCTGACGCATCTCATCAATTTCCGCTGGATCTATCCGAGCGACCGCGACTGCATCCCCGGCTGGCTGATGGACGAACTGCTCGGACGCCTCCAGGCGCAGCGCGAGCTCCCTCCCCCGGACATGAAGGTGTGCCGCGGCCGCATGTTCTCGCGCGTCGACTACGCCATCGACGTCAAGGACTGGGGCTATGCCGATGTCGGCGGCGAAGGAGATTGGCGCGATGGCTGAAGGCTCGCTCACCGTCGCGGCCATGGCCGACCTCCATGTGCGCGAAGGGGCCCACGCCCCCTACCGCGACCTGTTCGCGGAGATCGCCGACAAGGCCGACGTGCTCGTGCTCGCCGGCGACCTCACCGACCACGGCAAGCCGCAGGAGGCGCGCATTCTGGCGGACGACATACGCCAATGCCGCATCCCGATCATGGCCGTGCTGGGCAATCACGATTACGAATGCGGCCAAGTCGACGAGATGAAGGCGATCCTGCGCGACGCGGGCCTGCGGCTGCTGGAAGACCACAGCTGCGAATTCGAAGGCGTCGGATTTGCCGGCACCAAAGGATTCGGGGGCGGCTTCGGCGCGCGCATGCTCGGCTCCTTCGGAGAACCGGCGACCAAGCAGTTCGTGCAGGAAACCATCGACGAGGTGATGCGGCTGGAGAACGCGCTGCGCTCCGTGCGCGCCGCCCGCGTGATGACGGTGCTGCATTACGCCCCGGTGCTCGACACCATCGTCGGCGAGCCTGCGGAAATACTGCCGTTTCTGGGATGTTCGCGCTTCGGAGAAGCCATCGACCGATTCCCGGTCTCGGCCGTCGTGCACGGCCATGCCCATGTCGGCCGGTATGAGGGCCGCACGCCGGGCGGCACGCCGGTCTACAACGTCGCCTCGATGATCGAGAAGCCGACGGGACGCCCTTACGGCCTGATCACGATGTGAGCGGCGGCGGCGTCTTTTCGTAAAAGTCCGACATAGTCGGAAATTGGAGGCCTCGGAGGGAATCGAACCCCCGTGCAAGGATTTGCAGTCCTCTGCGTAACCACTCCGCCACGAGGCCTCGAACCACCCGGAAGCGGTCGACGCGTTCGATAGCAACGGACGCGTCCGCGGGCAAGGGCCGCGCAACCGAATTCACCTTCTCGGCTTTTTTCGCGACGTAGCGCTTGCGCATCCGGTGGGGGCGTTGTATCCCCCCGCCACCAACGGTCCCCGATAGCTCAGCTGGTAGAGCGTTCGACTGTTAATCGGATGGTCGCAGGTTCGAGTCCTGCTCGGGGAGCCAACTTTTCCAGCACATCGTCATCGTTTCGTCCGCGCGCCATCGCGCTCGATGCCGCGTGCTCGGCTCTCCCGCGTCCGGCACGATTGCCTTTTTGCGCCCGCCGCAACGCGTCCCGTCTAATGCCCGCCCTTCTTTTCCTCTTTCTTCTCGTCCTTCTTCGGCTCGGGGCCGATGCAGGCCGCGGCGCTGCGCGAGCCGGCCGGCGCTTTCGAGCCCGGAGGGCATGCGACGGGGTAGGTCGCGCCGCTCGGCACGTAGAAGTCGGGCGGGGACGGTCGGCAGAAGCCGCCGGCGGGGTACTTTCCGGCATCGCATTGCGGCACGGTGTTGCCTGTCAGGCCGGGCGGCGGACCCTTCTTGACCGGGGCGGGCTTTTCGACTGGGGGCGGAGGGGCCGATGCCTCGGCCGCACCGTGCGTCCCCGCCAGCATGGCCACGACGATCGCCGCACGGCAAAGGCCGCGCAGAAGTCCGGTTCGCAGCATTTCATTCCGCTCGTTCATCACGCACCCGCATCTTCTGACGCGGGCGTTATAGCCCCGCCGCAGCCGAATCACACGCGAAGGTTGAAGGCCGCGCCCCGCCCGGTCCGGGCGTGACGACCCGGACATTCGTGCAGGACTGATCCGTCATGGTAGACGAACCGTAATCCCGTCGCGGGCGCATTCGAGGCGTTCGAGCGTTCCCTCCGGCGAAATCGGTTCCCTTCGATGTCTTCCCCCGTCCTCGTCTGGTTCCGCAACGATCTTCGCCTCGCCGACAATCCCGCGCTCGCGGCCGCGGTCGCGACGGGCCGTCCCGTCCTTCCCGTCTATCTCTTCGATGAAGAAAGCCCCGGCCTGCGAAGCCTCGGCGGCGCGTCGCGCTGGTGGCTGCATCACGCGCTGAGCCGTCTCGGCGAGGATCTCGCCGCACGCGGCGCGCCGCTGCTGATCTTGCGCGGCGCGGTTGCTCAAGTCCTTCCCGCCCTGATGCGCGAGGTCGGCGCGACCGAAATCCACTGGAGCCGTCGCTACGACGCCGCCGGCATCGCCGTCGACGCCGCGTTGAAATCCGGCTTCGAGGCCGCAGGCATCACGGCGAAGAGCCACAACGCCGCGCTTCTCGTCGAGCCTTGGCACGTCACGACCAAGGTCGGCGAGCCGATGAAGGTGTTCACGCCGTTTTGGCGCGCGGCAAGGGCACGCGGCGCCGTCCCGCTCCCCTCGCCCGCCCCGGCGCGAATCGACGGCGCTGCGCTCGAGGGCCTCCGCGGGCTCGCTCCGTCCGACCTCGATCTGTTGCCGACCGCTCCGGATTGGTCCGGCGGCATGCGCGAGATGTGGACGCCCGGCGAAGCGGGCGCGCTCGCCCGGCTCGATGCCTTCCTGCACGAAGGGCTCGCGGGATACACCGAGCTCCGCAACCGCCCGGACATGACGCACACCTCCGGCCTGTCGCCGCATCTGCGCTTCGGGGAAATCTCGCCCCGCACGGTCTGGCACGCCGCCGAACATGCCCTCCGCTCCGGGGTCTCCGCGGCGAGCGACCGCGATCTGGAGGTTCTTCAATCGGAACTCGGCTGGCGGGAGTTCTCCCACCATCTGCTGTTCCACAATCCCGATCTGGCGCGCACCAATTTCAACCGCCGCTTCGACGCCTTCCCCTGGCGCGAAGACCCTGCAGCGCTTTGCGCTTGGCAGCGCGGCCGCACCGGCTATCCGATGGTGGATGCCGGCATGCGCCAGCTCTGGACGACGGGATGGATGCACAACCGCGTCCGCATGATCGTCGGCTCCTTCCTCGTGAAGCATCTGCTCATCGATTGGCGCGCGGGCGAGGATTGGTTCTGGGACACGCTGCTTGATGCCGATCCCGCAGCCAATTCCGCGAGCTGGCAGTGGGTGGCCGGCACGGGCGCCGATGCCGCGCCCTATTTCCGCATCTTCAATCCGGTGCTGCAGGGCGAAAAGTTCGATCCCGAGGGCGATTACGTCCGCCGCTGGGTTCCCGAACTCGGCCGTCTGCCCGCGACATTGATTCACAAGCCTTGGACGGCTTCCCCCGAGCGACTCGCCGCATTCGGCCTTAAACTCGGCCGTGACTATCCGCACCCGATCGTCGACCATACGGTCGCGCGAGAGCGTGCGCTCGCCGCATTCCAGACCCTCAAGGGCGCCCCCTGAGCGCCCGCCATCGGAGACCGCCGTTCATGCGCATCGCCATCGTCGGCACCGGCATCGCCGGAAACGCCGCCGCTTACGCCCTCGCGAACGGCTCCGACCATCGCATCACCGTCTACGAGAAAGAGGGTCGCCCCGGCGGCCACTCCGCGACGGTCGACGTGTTCTACGAGGGCGAGACGATCTCCGTCGACACGGGCTTCATCGTCTACAACGAAATGAACTATCCGAACCTCACGGCGCTTTTCTCTCACTTGGGGGTCGAGACGCAGGATTCGGACATGAGCTTCGCCCTCTCCGTGCGGGGCGGTCGATTCGAATGGTGCGGCCGCACGCATGACGTGCTCAACGGCCTGTTCGCGCAGCGCCGCAACGTCTTCTCGCTGCGCTATCTGGGCATGCTCGTCGAAGTCGGGCGCTTCAATAAGGTGGCGCGCGCGGATCGCGCATCCGGCTTCATGGCGGGAATGACGCTGGCGCAATATCTCGACCGGCGCGGCTTCTCCAAGCGCTTCCGGGACGGCTATCTGGTGCCGATGGGCGCGGCCATCTGGTCGATGTCGCCCACCGCCATGATGGGCTTTCCGGCCGCGAGCTTCGTCGCATTCTTCGAGAACCACCATTTGATGCAGTGGAACCGCCCGATGTGGCGCACTGTGACCGGCGGCAGCCGTCGCTACGTCGCCAAGCTCGTCGCCGGCCATCGCGACCGCATCCGCTACGGCACGGGCGTCGAACGCGTCGAACGCTCCGACGCGGGCGTCACCGTCACCGATACGACCGGCGCGACCAAGGTCTATGACCAGATCGTCTTCGCCTCGCACTCGGACGAAACGCTCGCGATGCTGAGCGACGCCTCGCCCGCCGAGCGGGAGATCCTTGGCGCAGTCCGCTATCGGCCCAACGACGTGTGGCTGCATCGCGACCCCTCCCTCATGCCGAAGCGCCGCCGCGCTTGGGCCGCGTGGAACGTCATTCAGGGCGACGACCCCGATGCGGACGTGTGCGTGTCCTACTGGATGAACGCGCTGCAGGGCATCGACGAGAAATACCCGCTCTTCGTCACGCTGAACCCGCCGAAGCCGCCCCGCGAGAACCTCGTGTTCGGCCGCTTCAGCTACGCCCATCCCCAGTATGACGAGGCCGCGATCGCGGCGCAGACGCGGCTCGACGAGATCCAAGGCCGCCGGCGCAGCTGGTTCTGCGGGGCGTGGACGGGCTACGGCTTCCATGAGGACGGTCTGTCCTCGGGCCTCGCCGTGGCGGAAGCCTTGGGCGGCGTCGTGCCCTGGCGCGCCCGCGCTGCGGCGCTTGCGGAGGCGGCCGAATGATCGAAGCTGCAGCGGCCTTTCCGCCTCCGCGGGACGCCGCCGCGCTCTATGCCGGCGAGGTGATGCATGCGCGCATGAAACCGGTCGCTCACCGCTTCGCCTACCGCGTCTATTCGCTGCTCGTCGACGTGAATCGGCTGGACGAGGCCGATCGCCTTTCTCCGTTCTTTTCCGTGAGCCGGTTCAATCTGACCGGCTTCGACCCGCGCGACCACGGCCCGCGCGACGGCACCTCCTTGAAGGCCTATGCGCTCGACATGCTGCGCCGTGCGGGCCTGTCTTTGGATGAAGGCCGGGTGCTGCTGCTGTGCTACCCGCGCATCTTCGGTCTCGTGTTCAATCCTTTGTCGGTCTTCTTCGTCTATGACGGCGACGACGTGCTGCGCGGGGTTCTCTACGAAGTCCGCAACACCTTCGGCGAGCGTCACACCTATGTCGCGCCGGTCCGCGACGGCGAGATGAGCGCCGCGGGCTTGAAGCAGGAACGCGCCAAATTATTCTATGTCTCGCCCTTCAACGGGCTCGAGATGCGTTACCTCTTTCGCATTCGTCCGCCTGCAGACGGCGTAGCTTTGCGCATCATCGAGACCGATTCCGAGGGGCCTTTGCTTTCGGCCACCTTCATCGGCGCAAAGCAACCGTTGACGTCGCCCGCGCTTTTGCGTGCATTCTTCTCCGTGCCGCTGCTGACTTTCAAAATCGTGGCGGGAATCCATTGGGAGGCTCTCCGCCTCTGGTTGAAGGGGATGCGCCTCGTGCCGCGTCCTCCCGCGCCGGAGGCTGCAAGTTTCATCGATCTCGACCCCGAGGCTCGCCCTCGGACGTTTCCACAAGCCGAACCAAGAGCACGACGATGACCCTCGCCCTTTCCGACGTGATCAGGGTCACCCCCGAAACCGTGGACAGCCACCTCAAGGGGATGCCCTTCGCCGCGCGTCAGACGTTCCGCTTCGCCGCCCGCATCAAGCGCGGTTCGCTCGACGTGCGCCTGCCGGACGGCCGCCGCCTGCGATTCACGGGAACCGAGCCCGGCCCGAACGCCGAACTGATCGTGCGCGACATCGGCTTTGCCCGGCGCTTCGCCGACGGCGGCGACATCGGCATCGCCGAAGCCTATCTGCGCGACGAGTGGGACACGCCCGACCTCACCCGCTTTCTCGAATTGTTCTGCGCCAATCACGAAATGATCGCGCAGATGCTCGACGGCCGGCCTTGGGTGCGGTTGTTCCAGCAATTCCAGCATTGGATGAACCGCAACACCCGCACGGGTTCGCGCCGCAACATCCACGCCCATTACGATTTGGGGAACAGCTTCTATGAGGCTTGGCTCGACCGGACGATGACCTACTCGGCCGCGATCTTCGACGGCGAGCAGGATCTGGCGAAGGCGCAGACCAACAAATACGCCGCCTTGGCCCACCGGACGGAAATCGATCCGAACCATCACGTACTGGAGATCGGTTGCGGATGGGGCGGCTTCGCCGAGTTTGCGGCCAAGGAGATCGGCTGCCGCGTCACCGGCCTCACCATCTCGACCGAGCAATTCGCCTATGCGCAAAAGCGAATCTTCGAGAACGGCTTGAACGAGAAAGTCGAGATCAAGCTTCAAGACTATCGCGACGAGGCGGGCGTGTACGACCGCATCGCCTCCATCGAAATGTTCGAGGCCGTCGGCGAGCAGTATTGGTCCACCTATTTCCGTCAGGTCGCGGATCGGTTGAAGCCGGGCGGCCGCGCGGGGCTGCAGGTCATCACCATTCAGGACCGCTTCTTCGAGACCTATCGCCGGGAGGTGGATTTCATCCGCCGCTACATTTTCCCGGGCGGCATGCTGCCCTCGCCCGGCATCATGAAGCAACTCGGCGAGACGGTCGGCTTGGGCGTGCATCACGAGCGCGTGTTCGGCTGGGACTATGCCGCGACGCTGGCCGCTTGGCGCGAGCATTTCCGCGCCGCATGGCCGGACCTCACGGGCCTCGGCTTCGACGAGCGATTCCGCCGCATGTGGGAATACTACTTCGCCTATTGCGAGGCCGGATTCCGCTCGGGCAACATCGACGTCCGCCAGATCGTCTACGCGAAGCCGTCATGAGCGCGCGCACTCCCGACTGTTCCGAACCGACGATCGGGGTGCTTCTGGCCTATGCGCTGCCGGCGCTGCCGCTCGCCGTGCTGACCTTGCCCTTCTACGTGCTCGTGCCCGCCTTCTATTCGGAAGGGCTCGGCCTGCCCTTGGCCGTCGTCGGTCAGGCGCTGCTCCTGATCCGCATCCTCGATGCCGCGAGCGATCCCGTCACCGGCGTTTTGGCGGACCGCGCGCGCTCGCGCTTCGGCCGGCGCCGCACGTGGTTCCTGCTCTCCGCCCCTTTGACGGCGGGCGCAGCATTCATGGTGTTCATGCCGCCCGTCGGCGCGGGCGTCGGACATCTGCTGCTCTGGGGCGGGCTTCTGTCCTTGGCTTGGACCGCCTCGCAGATCTCCTACGGCGCTTGGGGCGCGGAACTGTCGCGCAGTTATGCGGGCCGCACCCGCGTCGCGGCCTATCGCGAGGCGCTCACGGTCACGGGCACGCTGCTCGCCCTCGCCGCCCCCGCCCTCCTTCCGCTGATGGGCTTCACGGGCGAGCGCGCCTCGCTGACGGCCTTCGCGATCATGGTCGGCGTGGGGCTGCCCTTGGCGGCAAGCCTTACCGTCGCCGTCGTTCCGGAGCCTGTCGAACGCCGCACGGCCGCGAAGCCGTTCTGGGCCGGCGCACGCGAAGTCGTTGCCAATGCGCCGTTCCGGCGGTTGCTCGGCGCCTTCTTCGTCAACGGATTGGCCAACGGTCTCCCCGGCGCGCTGTTCGTGTTCTTCGTCTCGCGTCGCTTGGAAGCTCCGGATGCCGTCGGGCCCTTGCTGGTGCTCTATTTCGTCTGCGCCGTGCTCGGCGTGCCCTTGTGGCTCAAGCTCGCATCCCGCTTTTCCAAGCACCGCGCTTGGGCGCTCGGCATGCTGCTGGCGGTGGCCGCGTTCATGTTCGCGCCGTTTCTCGGACCCGGCGACGTGGTCGCCTTCGCGGTCATCACGGCCGTGACGGGCTTCGCGCTGGGGGCCGACGTGGTGTTGCCCGCATCCCTGCAGGCGGACGTCATCGACGTCGACACTGCACGCTCGGGCGAGGAACGCGCCGGGCTTTATCTGTCCATGTGGACCTTGGCGACCAAGCTCGCGCTCGCGGGCGGCGTCGGCATCGCCTTCCCGCTTTTGGCGTGGTCGGGCTTCGATCCTGCGCAGGGAGTCGTGACCGAGCGCGGCTTGACGACCTTGTCGCTGCTTTACGCCGGACTGCCGTCGCTTTTGAAACTCGTCGCCGTGGCGATGGTGTTCCGCTTCCCGCTCGACCGCGCCGCAGCCGACGCGCTCGCCGCCGTCTTGGCGGCCCGCACCGATCAGCGCGTGGACGAGCCCGGCCCGTCGGACGAGGCCCCGCCGGTGGAGCGACCGACCAGCGCGAGATAGGCGCGGTACGGCAGCAGGTTCAACGCCTTCAAAATGTACGCGAAGCGCCGCGGGAATGTGATTTCGAACCCGGATTTCTCGAACCCGTCGGCCACGCGGCGCGCGGCTTCGTCGACCGGGATGATGAACGGCATCGGGAATTCGTTGACCGAGGTCGCCGGCGTCTCCACGAATCCGGGATTGACGACCTGGATCGTCACGCCCGCCGGGTTGGCATCGAAGCTCAGTGCCTGCGCCATGTTGATCAGCGCAGCCTTGCTCGCGCCGTAGGCCGCCGCGCGCGGCAAGCCGCCGTAACCGGCCACCGAGGCGTTGATGCCGATCTGCCCGCGACCGCGCGCCGCCATGCGCGGCAGCACGGCTGCAAGCGCGTGCACCGTCCCCATCACGTTCACGTCGAAGGTACGGCGATAGACCGACACGTCGATGTCGGTGCCCGACACGGGCACGTAGAGCCCGGCATTCAGGAAGGCGAGCACGATCGGCCCATGCGCGGCCTCGACCGCTTCGACGGCCGCGCGCAAACTCTCGGCGTCCGTGACGTCGGCCGGGGCGGGGACGATGCGGCCCCTCCCCTTCACCTCGTTCGCCAAAGCGGCGAGTTCCGGCGCACGCCGCGCGGTCACGGCAACGGTGTAGCCGCGCCGCGCCAATTCGAGCGCGGCCGCGCGACCGATGCCGGAGCTTGCTCCGGTCACCCAAGCGATGCCGTCCTGCGGACGGGCTCTGCAAGGTATGGACATGATAGGCCCCCGACCCTTCATACGGGCCGCGGGGCGTGCCGGTTCAGTGGCTGCCGAACAGGCGCTGAACGATGCGGCCGACGGGGCCGGTGAGGCGCAGCGGCGCGTCCGTCACCGCGAAGCAGATGCAGTCGTCGTCCTCGTCCGCACGCGGGCGGTGATCGACTTCCGCATCGGCGATGGCGATGTCGCCGCGACGATAATGACCCGTCGCGTCGGAGAAGCCGCCGCGCAGGACCAAGGTCACTTCCGAGCCGTCATGCGTGTGCGCGGGCATGATGCGGCCCGGCTTGATCCACAGCAGCGAGGCTTCGCCGCGCTCGTCCTCGCAGACGCGGTATTCCTTGATGCCGGGCAGCACCGTCTTCCAGTGGAGATCCGCAAGATCATGGCCGATGAAGGCCGCCAGCGGAGCGGGCACCACGCCGTCGGCCGCTGCCTTCGGGCGTTCGGTCCGCACGGGCGCCGTATCGGAGAAGATCGAGGCGAGACGGGCGTCGCGGTCATGAATGCCGGCGGGAGAGGCGTTTTCCACGGCATTGCCGGCGCTCTCTTCGAGCATCCGGACGAAGCGACGATTGTCGGGGCGAATGGAGAGATGCGCAGCGACGAGACGGTGCAGCGGCGGGCTCAACGTTCCGGCCGCATAAGCGGCGAGCAGAGCGTCGATGGGTTGTTCCCGTCCCGGGCCTTTGGTGTCGTGTATCAAAACGTGACCTTCCGCCTCCGACGACCCTTCTCCGGCCGTCGTTTCCTTCGCTGTGCCTACGACATGAATATCCGGGCGGATCACACGTTGCGGAACGCTCCAGAATTTTGTCCAAACTCCCGTTTCGAGTATCCGTAAATCTACGTAGACGAGCTATGCCAAATTGCCGCGCCCCCGCCGGCCGCAACGCGCCCGCCCCCGTCCCGGCCGACGAATCCTTGCCGAGCGTGTTGCGGGGCTCTAGCGTCGGCCCTCGTTCTTCCGACCCAAGACTGTCCAGAACCATGATGACGCGCAACGGAATCGTCGAGGCCATCGGCAATACCCCGCTGATCAAGCTCGAAGGCCCTTCCGCCCTCACCGGCTGCACCATCCTCGGCAAGGCCGAATTCATGAATCCCGGCGGCTCCGTCAAGGATCGCGCCGCCCTCGGCATCATCCGTCACGCCATGGAATCGGGCGCGTTGAAGCCCGGCGGCATCATCGTCGAAGGGACGGCCGGCAATACCGGCATCGGCCTCGCCCTCGTCGGCAATGCGCTCGGCTTCCGCACCGTGATCGTGATCCCCGATACGCAGTCGCAGGAAAAGAAGGACATGCTGCGGCAGGTCGGCGCAGAACTCGTCGAAGTGCCGGCCGTCCCTTATTCCAATCCGAACAATTACGTGAAGGTCTCCGGCCGCCTCGCAGAGCGCCTCGCGCGCGAAAACCCCGAAGGCGCGATCTGGGCCAACCAGTTCGACAACGTCGCCAACCGGCAGGCGCATATCGATTCGACCGGCCCGGAAATCTTCGAGCAGACCGACGGCAAGGTCGACGGCTTCATCTGCGCCGTCGGCACCGGCGGCACGCTGGCGGGTACCGGCATGGCGCTCAAGAGCCGCAACCCCGCCATCCGCATCGGCCTCGCCGATCCCATGGGCGCGGCGCTGTACTCCTATTACACGACCGGCGTCCTCAAATCGGAGGGCTCGTCGATCACGGAGGGCATCGGCCAGGGCCGAATCACAGCCAATCTGGAGGATGCCCCCGTCGACGTCGCGTTCCGCATTCCCGACGAGGAGGCGATCCCCCTCACCTTCGATCTGCTGTCGAAGGAAGGCCTCTGCCTCGGCGGCTCCTCGGGCGTCAACGTAGCCGGGGCGATGCATCTCGCCCGGCAGATCGGCCCCGGCTGCACCGTCGTCACCATCCTGTGCGACGGGGGCACCCGCTACGCCTCCAAGCTCTACAACCCCGATTTCCTGCGCTCCAAGGGTCTTCCCGTTCCCGCGTGGCTCGAGCGCTCCGCCTCCATCACCCCGGATCTTTTATAATGGCCACCGAATTGCTCTTCCGCGTCGACGCCTATGCGTCGGAAACCGCTGCGACGGTCCTGTCCGTCAACGAGCGGGGCGGCATCGTGCTCGACCGCACGGTGTTCTACGCCACGGGCGGCGGGCAGCCGGGCGACACGGGAACCTTGGTGCGCGCCGACGGCAGCACCATCCGCATTGCCACGGCTGTCTACGGCGAGGACAAGACCGAGATCGTCCACGTTCCGGCCGAAGGCGAAACGCCGCCCGCCCAGGGCGAGGCGGTCACGCTGCGGCTCGATTGGGCGGTGCGTCTGCCGCGCATGCGCATCCACACGGCGCTGCATCTCCTCACCGTCGTCCTGCCCCATCCCGTCACGGGCGGCTCCATCGGCGACGGCGAAGGCCGGCTCGATTTCGACATCGCCGACGCGCTCGACAAGGACGACATCGCCGCCAAGCTCAACGCCATCATCGCTAAGCACGCGGACGTGACCGAACGCTGGATCACCGACGACGAATTGCTGGCCAATCCCGACCTCGTGAAGACCATGTCCGTGAAGCCCCCGATGGGCTCGGGCCGCGTCCGCCTCGTCGAAATCGCCGGGCTCGACCTCCAGCCCTGCGGCGGCACGCATGTGCGCAACACCCGCGAGATCGGCCAAGTGGTCGTCACCAACATCGAGAAGAAGGGCAAGCAGAACCGCCGCGTGCGGATCGCGCTGGTCTGAAAACGCACGCCCGAGGACACGCTCATGTCGAACCCGCACCTCGTCTCCACCGAGCAGCTCGCGGCGGAACTCTCCGCGCCCGATCTCGTGGTGGTGGACGCCTCTTGGTATCTCCCCGCGCAAAATCGGAACGGCCGGGCGGAATATGAGGCGGGGCACATTCCCGGGGCGGTGTTCTTCGACATCGACGCGGTCAGCGACAAGACCTCGAACCTGCCGCACATGCTGCCCCGGCCGGAAGACTTCGCCCGGGCCGTGGGCGCGCTCGGCATCGGCGACGGCAAGCGCATCGTCATCTATGACGGGGCGGGCCTGTTCTCCGCGCCGCGCGTGTGGTGGACGTTCCGCACCTTCGGCGCGCGCGACGTCGCGATCCTCGACGGCGGCGCGCCGAAATGGCGGGCGGAAGGCCGGGCATGGACCGACGAGCCTACGCAGATCCGGCCGGCGACCTTCACGGCCCGGCTCGATCACGGCGCGGTCGCGGGCATGGACGACGTCAAACGCGCCTTGGCGAACGGCACGCAGGTCGTCGACGCCCGCCCGGCCGAACGCTTTCGCGGTGAAACCGCCGAACCGCGCCCGGGTTTGCCCTCCGGCCACATCCCGGGCAGTCTCAGCGTCCCGGCCTCTTCGATGATCGCCGAGGGTCGTCTGCGTTCGCCCGAAGAGATCGCGGCGGCCTTCGTCACGGGCGGCGTCGACGTCACCAAACCCGTGCTGACGACCTGCGGCTCGGGCGTCTCCGCCGCCATCCTCACCCTCGCGCTCGAAAGCCTCGGCCGGTCCGGCAAGTCGCTCTATGACGGCTCATGGACGGAATGGGCCGGCAGCCCGGAGAACCCGGTGGCGACCGGCCCGGCCTGATCGCCACGGGCGTCAGACCTCGGGCTCAGACACCGGGCCTCAGGCGCTGCGGCGGTTCTGCTCGCGCTCGTCGCGCTTCTCCGTCTCGGCTTGCCCGCCGATGCGGCTCTGCTCGCCCTGCGTGCCGATCGGGATGTCGCGCCGTGCCGTCTTCATCGTCGCAGGCTTGGCGATGGTGATATGCAGCACGCCCTTGTCGAAACGCGCCTGCACTTCGGACTGTCCCGGCTCGAACGCGAGGGGAACCGAGCGGGTGAAGGAGCCGTAGGACCGTTCCGTCACCGTGCGGTCCTTTTCCTCGCGCGTGGATTCGGCCTTCTTCTCGCCGGAGATGATGAGGCGGTTGCCCTCGATCGACAGCTTCACGTCCTTCTCGTCGACGCCGGGCAGCTCGGCGGAAACCTCGACCGAATCCCGCGTCTCGGCGACGTCGATGGAAGGCATGGCCAAGCCGGGTACGCCGGTTTCCCAGAGATTGGGGATGCGTCGGCCGAAGTCGCGCATCAGATCGTCCATTTCCCTCCGAAAGCTCGCGAAGGGATCGCGGGGGTCTCCGCCCCACAACGACGGCATGAGATTGCGCATGTCCATCACTCCCGTTTGTCGGATGCCGGCACCCGCGCCGGCGGCCGCGAACAGGATTATATGACGTTAGGGAAGGGGCATTGATCGGGCGCAAAGCCGGCAAAGAAAGGGCCGAAAGAACGAGAGCATCGGAGCCTCCCGTCCGTATCGGCGCACCGCAAGATGAACTAGGACCCTGCGGGAACGCGTGAACCGGAGAATGATGCAGTGACCGAAGAGATCATCGTGAAGGACGCCTTCGGCAACCGCCTGATGGACGGCGACGCCGTTCAGCTCATCAAGGACCTGAAGGTGAAGGGCACCTCCGTCACGCTCAAGCAGGGCACCAAGATCAAGGGCATCCGGCTCACCGACAACGACGAAGAAGTCGAGTGCCGCACCGACGCGGTAAAAGGCCTCGTGCTCAAGGCGTGCTTTTTGAAAAAAGCGAAGTAACCGGCCGCACCAGATGTCGCCCAAGGCGGCGTTCTTCTCGGAAAGCCTCATGGTGAGGAGGCCCGCAGGGCCGTCTCGAACCACGCGATTTCCGGCGCTTGAGAGGATGGTTCGAGACGCCCCGCTTTGCGGGGCTCCTCACCATGAAGGGGGTGTGATCCCCGCTCCGCTCCTCAGTGGAGGATCTGGCTGAGGAACAGCTTCGTCCGCTCGTGCTGCGGGTTGCCGAAGAACGCGTCGGGCGTGTTCGCTTCCACGATCTGTCCCTGATCCATGAAGATCACGCGGTCGGCGACCTGTCGGGCGAAGCCCATTTCGTGGGTCACGCAGATCATGGTCATGCCCTCTTCGGCGAGGCCGACCATGGTGTCGAGCACTTCCTTGACCATTTCCGGGTCCAGTGCGGAGGTCGGCTCGTCGAACAGCATGATTTTCGGGCTCATGCACAGCGACCGCGCGATGGCGACGCGCTGCTGCTGCCCGCCCGAGAGCTGGCCCGGATATTTGTTCGCCTGCTCGGGAATCTTGACGCGCTTGAGATAGTGCATGGCCACCTCCTCCGCGTCCTTTTTCGGCATCTTCTTCACCCAGATCGGCGCGAGCGTGCAGTTCTCGAGGATCGTGAGATGGGGGAACAGGTTGAAGTGCTGGAACACCATGCCCACCTCGCGGCGCACCTCGTCGATGCGCTTGAGGTCGTTCGTCAGCTCGATGCCGTCGACGATGATGCGGCCCTTCTGGTGTTCCTCCAGCCGGTTCACGCAGCGGATCATGGTCGATTTGCCGGAGCCCGAAGGTCCGCACACGACCACGCGCTCGCCGCGCGCGATGGTCAGGTCGATGTCTCGGAGAACGTGGAATTCGCCGTACCACTTGTTGACGCCGATCATCTCGATCGCCGTCTCGTTGGTCAGGGTGGCGGGCTTCAAGCCGGCGGGAGCAGCGTTCGGCATCGGTTCGTCCTCAACGTTTGTCGGCGACGGCGAGGCGCGCTTCGACGCTTCGCGCATAGGCCGACATGGCGTAGCAGCAGATGAAATAGAAAACGGCGGCGTAGGCGTAACCCGTGGCGCTCACGGTCGGCGCGGCCCATTGCGGATCGATGCGGGCCGCCTCGATGGCCTTCAGGAAGTCGAAAATGCCGACGATCACGACGAGCGTCGTGTCCTTGAACAGGCCGATATAGGTGTTCACGATGTTCGGGATCGTGATCTTGAGCGCCTGCGGCAGGATGATGAGGCGCATCATCTGGCCCCATGACAGGCCGAGCGACATCGCCCCCTCATATTGCCCCTTCGGCAGGGCCTGCAGGCCGGCACGCACCACCTCCGCCATATAGGCCGAGGCGAACAAGGCGATGCCGATCAGCGCGCGCAGCAATTTGTCGGGCTGGAGATAGTCCGGCACGAACAGCGGCAGCATCACGCTGGCCATGAACAGCACCGTGATCAGCGGCACGCCGCGCACGAATTCGATGAAGATCACGCTGACGAGCTTGGCCGCGGGCATCGTCGACCGCCGCCCCAGCGCCAGCAGAATGCCGAGCGGAAGCGAAATCACGATGCCGACCGCGGAAACGACGATGGACACCATGATGCCGCCCCACAGATTGGTGGGAACGGTGGGCAGGCCGAGCGCGGGGAAACCCGACAGGAAGATGAAGGAGATGATCGGCAGAACGGCGAAGGCGTAGATCGCCGCCAGGTCGCGGCGCGGCGCGCGCAGGTTTAACAGCCACACCACGCCGATCGCGAGCAGCACGAAGAACACGTCGACCCGCCACCGCTCCGCGATGGGATAGAAGCCGTAGGTGAAGAAGGCGGCGCGGTCGCGCACGAAGGCCCAGCACGCGCCGACGGCCGTGCGTTCGGCCGTATAGATGCAGGAGGCGCGGTCCGCCCCGCTCCACACCGCATCGATGAACAGGAAACGGATGATCGGCGGCACGGTCCAGAAGGCCAGCAGCACGAGCAGAATCGTCAGTGCCGTGTTCAGCGGTCCGGTGAACAGGTTCGTCCGGATCCACGCCCACGGCCCCGCCACGGAGGACGGCGCCGGCTGCGGAGCGCTCTCGCCCGCGCGGACGAAGGCGACCGAGGGCGGAACGGGCGGACGGACGGATCCGGCGGCGTCGGTGGCGGTCATCGTGCGGCCCTCACCGTTCCACCAAGGCATTGCGGCCGTTGTACCAGTTCATGATCATCGACGTTCCGAGACTGAGGGTCAGGTAGACCATCATGGTGATGCCCACGACCTCGATGGCCTGCCCCGTCTGGTTCAGCACCGTGCCCGTGAACACGTTGGCGAGATCCGGGTAGCCCACGAAAACGGCAAGCGACGAATTTTTCGTCAGGTTCAGATATTGGCTCGTCAGCGGCGGAATGATCACGCGCAGCGCCTGAGGCACGATCACGAGCTTCGTCGTCTGGTTGGGCCGCAGTCCCAGTGCCGAAGCGGCCTCCGTCTGCCCGCGCGACACGGCGAGAATGCCTGCGCGCACCACTTCCGCGATGAAGGCGGCGGTGTAGAGCACGAGACCGAACAGAAGCGCCAGAAATTCCGGCTGCAGCACCATACCGCCCGAAATGTTGAAGCGGCCGGCCACGGGCGCGTCGAAAGTCAGCGGATTTCCGAGCAGCAGGAAGGTCAGCGTCGAGGGCACGAACAGCAGACCCAAGGTCACCCGGCCCACCGGCGCCTGTTGTCCCGTCCGTTCCTGCCGCTTGCGCGCCCACATCCTGAAGCCGATCGCCAATGCGAGGCCGGCGAGGAAGGTCACGATCACGAGGTCGAAGGTCGGCCCGGTCACGGGCTTCGGCATGAACAGGCCGCGATTGTTCAGGAAGCTGCCCAGCGGCAGAGCCGCGCTGTCGCGCACGCTCGGCAACGCCTTGAGCACGGCGTTGTACCAAAACAGCAACTGAAGCAGCAGCGGCAGATTGCGGATGAGTTCGACATACCAGCGCGCGATGCAGGCCACGAGGATGTTCTTCGAGAGGCGCGCGATGCCGACGGCGAAGCCGAGAAAGGTTGCGAGCACGATGCCCACGATCGCCACGAGGAGCGTATTGATCAGGCCGACCCAGAACACCCGTCCATAGGTGCTCGTCACCTCGGAGTAGTGGATCATGCTCTGGCTGATGCCGAAGCCGGCGACGTTGTCCCAAAACCCGAGGCCGGTCGCGATGCGCTGGCGCTGCAAATTCTCGGACGCGTTGGTGATCGCCTCGTAGATCATGAAGACGACGGCGGCCACGAGAAGCGCTTGGAACAGCACGCTGCGCACGCGCGGATCATTCCACGGCGAAACTTTCGGCGGCTCGTCTCGTCGGGTCTCGGCGGTCGCGGTCATGACGTCTCCGGTCTTTGTTTCGGTGCAGGCAAGACGAATGCCGGCGCGAAACGGAATCGGGGCGCGGAATGGTCCGCGCCCCGACGATTTTCAGATCAGCGGATCGGCGGTGCGTATTGCAGGCCGCCCTTCGACCACAGAGCGTTCTGGCCGCGGGCGATCTTGAGCTGCGAGCCCTGACCCACGGTGCGCTCGAACATCTCGCCGTAATTGCCGAGATGCTTGACGATCCGGTAGGCCCAATCGTTCGTGAGGCCCATGGCTTCGCCGAACTTGCCTTCGGCGCCGAGCAGACGCTTCACGTCCGGGTTGTCGGACTTCAGCATCTCGTCGACGTTCGCCTTGGTCACGCCGAGCTCTTCGGCGGTCAGCAGCGCGTAATGGGTCCACTTCACGAGGTCCCACCACTGGTTGTCGCCGTGACGGACCGACGGTCCGAGCGGCTCCTTGGAGATGATCTCCGGGAGAACCAGATGGTCGTTGGCATTGGCGAGGCGCAGGCGCTCGGAGTACAGGCCCGAGGCGTCCGTGGTGAACGCGTCGCAACGGCCGGCGTCGTAAGCCTTGATCGTCTCGTCCGAGGTCGCGAACGTGACGGACTTCAGCTCCAGCTTGTTGGCGCGGAAGTAGTCGGCGAGGTTCAGCTCGGTCGTCGTGCCCTGCTGCACGCAGACGGACGCGCCCGAGAGCTCCTTGGCCGAAGCGACCTTCAGGCTCTTGCGGACCATGAAGCCCTGACCGTCGTAATAGTTGACGGGGCCGAATTCGAGGCCGAGCGACGTGTCGCGCGAAATCGTCCAGGTGGTGTTGCGGACGAGAAGGTCCACTTCGCCGGACTGGAGCGCCGTGAAGCGGTCCTTCGCCGACAGCGGAACGAACTTCACCTTGGTCGGATCATTGAAGATCGCGGCGGCGACGGCCCGGCAATATTCGACGTCGAGACCCGTCCAGTTGCCCTGCGCGTCCGGCTGGCCGAAGCCCGCGAGACCGGTGTTCGAGCCGCAGGTGAGCTGGCCCTTCTGCTTCACCGCGTTGAGGGTCTGCGCCGAGGCCGCCGAAGCGGCGAAGGCGGTCGCCGCAGCAAGCGCGGCGGTGACGAGGAGTTTTTTCATGCAATCTTCTCCCACTCCAATCGCCGCTCCCCGCGCGCGGGATGCACGCGGATCGTCACGGACGACCATTGCGCTCATCACATGAGACTTTTGCATTACGGTCAAGGCTCGAACGCGATTCCGGCGCTGCATTGCACAAGCTCGAGCGCAACGGAAGCGGTTCGGGGTTGACGGAGTCGGCGTCCTCGCATCCCCTTTGTCCTCCTTTTTGGGGGAGCTGCAGACCACTTCATGGCATCCGATTCGTCAGAACGCTCCGGTTGGGGCGAACAAACGCGCCTCGTCACGGCCGGCCGCGTTCCCTCCGAACAATTCGGCTTCGTCAACACGCCGATCTATCGCGGCTCGACCGTGCTGTTCGAGACCATGGATCAACTCTCGGCCTATGACGGTCGTTTCACCTACGGCACGCACGGCACGCCGACGACGGAGGCGCTGCAGAAGGCATGGACCGAACTCGCGGGCGCCGCGGGCACGATGCTCGCGCCCTCCGGCTTGGCCGCCGTCTCGGTCGCGCTGATGTCCTGCGTCTCGGCGGGCGATCATCTGCTCGTCACCGATAGCGCCTACCGCCCGACGCGGAACTTCTGCAACGGCGTATTGGCCCGCTACGGCGTCGAGACGGAATATTATGACCCGACGGTCGGCATCGCGGACCTGATCCGCCCCAATACGCGCGCGGTGCTGACGGAAGCGCCGGGATCGCAGTCCTTCGAGGTGCAGGACATCCCGGCGGTGGCCGCCCTCGCGCATGCCGCGGGCGCCCTGGTGCTGATGGACAACACGTGGGCGACGCCCTTCTTCTTCCCGCCGCACGAGCGCGGCGTCGACATCGCCATCGAGGCGGGCACGAAATATCTCGGCGGCCATTCCGATCTGCTGCTCGGCATGGTCTCCGCCAACGAGCGCGCCTGGCCGAGCCTCAAGGCCACGTTCCTCGCGCTCGGCGCTTGTCCCGGCCCGGAGGATTGCTTTCTCGCGTTGCGAGGGATGCGCACGATGCTGATGCGACTGAAGGAGGCCGAGAAACAGGCGCTCGACATGGCGCATTGGCTCGCGGATCGCCCGGAGGTCAAAACCGTCCTGCATCCCGCCTTCCCCTCCTGCCCCGGTCACGAGATCTGGAAGCGCGACTTCAAGGGCTCGTCGGGCCTGTTCTCGGTCGTTCTCAACCCCGCCCCGCGCAAGGCGGTCGCGGCGATGCTCGACGGTTTGAAGCTGTTCGGCATGGGCTATTCATGGGGCGGCTTCGAAAGCCTCGTCGTCCCGTTCGACTGCTCCCCGTACCGCAGCGCGACCAAGTGGAATCCCGGCGGCCCGGCCTTGCGCTTTCAAATCGGCTTCGAGGACACGGCCGATCTGAAGGCCGATCTCGACGCCGGTTTCGCGCGCCTGCGCGCCGCGTCCTGAAGTCTCAGGGAGCCAGCCATACGGCGCGCGGCGTCTCGCCGCCCGCCCAGTCGAACAGAGCGCGTCGATGGCCGCGGTGGTCGAGCCAGAGCCATTCCAAGCGGTCGAAGGTGACGACCACGACGCGGAAATGCACCCGTCCGGCCTCGGCCTCGTCCGGCCCGGCCGGAAACGTCACCGTGATCGGCTCGCGGGATTCCGTTCCCGGGGCAGGCTGCGCGCCGTAGCCCAGTCGGCTCATCGGTTGCGAGCCCGACCAAGCGGCGTCCACGAGATCGCCCATGGCAAAAGCCGCCGCGCGACCTTCGAGCCGGATCTGCACCTTGCCGCCGACGTCGTAGCCGTGAACGCAGACGCGCGGGTCGCGCAGCAGGTCCGCGACCTTCTCCGAGCGGGCGTCGGTATGGAACCGCAATGTCCTTGCTGCGGGGTCGAACGCCCGCAACACCACCGTGCGCATGCGCGGCCGCCCGTCGGTCCCGAGCGTCGCGACCGTGGGGGTGTGGAATGCCGACCGGCGATCCGCCACGCCGCGCGACAAAAGCCGGAACGCCTCTGCGCGCGTGCCCTCGAGATCGTCGGCGAATGAGGGCGCGGCCTGCGCGGTGGTCGTCAACGGTTCACGCGCTCTGCCCGGCATCGCTCGACGCCGCCGCCCGCGTGCGACGCTCGCGCGAGATCAGCACGAGATTGCGGATATAGACAAAGATGCCGAAGCCTTGGCCGACGATGAAAACCGGGTCGCGCCGATACACGGCATAAACCAGCAGCAGCAACGCGCCGCCGATGGAAAAGAACCAGAAGGCGAGCGGTATCACGCTGCGTTCGGCCTTCTCGCTGGCGAGCCACTGCACGATGAACCGCGCGGTGAAAAGCCCCTGCCCGAGAAACCCGACGATGACCCACAGGTCGATGTTCTGCGAAAACACGGAATAGAGATAACCGCCGACGGCGTGGGACAGATCGACGAGCATTCAGCGGATCTCCTGCACGGACGGAACGCGACGGCGGCGACGGATCAACCACGCGACCCCGATCAAGTCCTGCATACCCACCCACAGCCGATCGAAAAAGCCGTAATTGGAAACGCCCGTCAGACGCGGCCGGTCGATCACGTCGACCAGCACCACCTCATAGCCCTCGCGTTTCACCAACGCGGGCATGAAGCGATGCAGCGCGTCGAAATAGGGCAGCGCGAGATACACGTCCCGCCGCACGGCCTTCAGCCCGCAGCCGGTGTCGCGCGTTCCGTCCTTCAGCACGGCCCCGCGCACCGCATTCGCCGTCCGGGATTGGAATTTCTTGAAGCCGGTATCCTTGCGCCCGACCCGCTGGCCCTGCGTCATCCCCGCGCCGGGTCCCCCGGCCTCGAGCGCCGCGACCATTTGCGGGATATAGGCGGGGTCGTTCTGCCCGTCGCCGTCGAGCGTCACGACGATCGGCGCGCGCGCCATGCGCACGCCCGTGCGCACCGCCGCGCTCTGCCCGCAGGATTCGATGTGGCGCACATGGCGCAGATGCGGACGAGAGGCCGACAATTCCCGCAGCACCGTCGGGGTGCGGTCGGTCGAACCGTCGTCGACATAGATGATCTCGAAGGGAGCCAAGGCCGCGCATGCGGTCTCGATCTCGCTCACCAAAGCGGCGACGTTGCCCTCCTCGTTGCGCACGGGGACGACCACCGCGAGGCGCGGGATGTCGGCGGATACGGTCATGGAGCGATCTCGCGGGAGAGGACGGCGAGGTCGAGCCTGCGGCCGCCGTTGATGTTGATGCCTTCGATCCGCGTGATCAGACGCGGCTTCAACCCGGCCGCCTCGCTCGCGCGGGCGAAGGCTTCGGCCTGCCGCTGCTCGACGAAGACCACGCGGCATCCCGG
Organism: Hyphomicrobiales bacterium; assembly: GCA_027489535.1. Taxonomy (GTDB): domain Bacteria; phylum Pseudomonadota; class Alphaproteobacteria; order Rhizobiales; family Beijerinckiaceae; genus JAIXZO01. The sequence goes on along the minus strand of JAIXZO010000017.1, from coordinate 145,106 downwards.
GCCGCCGAGGAATTCGGCCGCGCCCGCGCCGGACGTCAGCACGATGCGCGTCGAAGTGAGAAACACGAGGCTGGGTTCCGAGAAGCCGGCACTGGCGACGAGCGGATCGGCGCAGCCCGCCGCCCGCGACGCCTCCGCCAGCCGCTCGCTGACATGCAGCGACCGAAGCGCCGGCGCGGAGAAGGCATAAGCGCCGTTCGCCAATACCACCGCCGACAGCGCCGCGGCCAAGGCGGCGGAACCGACTTGCGCGCGCCGAAGCAGCAAGGCGGCCCATGCGGCGGGCACCACCGCCAGCACGAGCAGCGGCACCCCGATCCAAGGCGGCGCGTCGCCCAAGTACCGCGCGCCGAAAAATACCGCGGCGGCTGCCGCCGCGACGGGAACGACGAGCCACCAAGACAGCACGAAGGCCGCGGCTCCCTGAAGCACCGTGCGCCCTCTGTCGGCTGCCACGGCCGCAAGCAGCGCGATGCCCGGATACATCGGCAACACGTAATGCGGCAGCTTCGTCGAAACCGCCTCGAAGACGAGCCACATCGGCACGATCCAAGCGAGGCAGAAGGCCACGGCCGGCAAGCGGCGCTCGCGCCAAGCGAAGGGAACCGCCAGCAGCGCGAAAGGCACCAGCGGCCAAGCCGTGCCGAGAAAAGCCGCCAGATAGGTGCCGGGCGGCGCGCCGTGGCGCTCCTTCGCTTGGCCGACCTTGGCGAGCATGTCCTCGCCCAGCGACGCCTCGAAGAATGCTCCGCCGCTCTTCACCGTGATGGCGACGAACCAAGGAAGCACGATCAGCAGCACGATCAGACTGCCGATCCCCGGCCGCAGCGCCCGAAGCCAAGTCCCCGAACGGCGATGGATCGACAGGACTGCCGCCGCGAGCGCGACGACGGCGGGCGTGATCGGTCCCTTCACGAGAATGCCCAAGCCGATCGCCAACCAGAACCCGACCGCAGCGGGCCAACCCAACGGCTCGTCCCCGTCCCGGCGGGCGAATGCGTGGGCGAGGACGGCCATCGCGCCGGTCACCGTCGCCGTCACCATTGCGTCGGTCTTGGCGAGCCGCGCCTCGACCCCGAGCAGGATCGTGGCCCCCGTCAGCACGGCCGCCACGAATGCGGCGCGACGCCCGACGAAGGCCGTGGCGGCGGCATAGGTGAACAGCATGGTCAGAAGCGCGCCGATGAGCGACGGGATGCGGTAGAATCCGATCTCGGCGCGCGCTCCGTCGAACCCGAGCGCCTCCGCGGCGGACACGACCGCACTCTGTATCCAATAGATGCCGACGGGCTTCTTGTGACGGGCTTCGTCGAGAAAGCGGATGTCGACGAAATCGCGCGACTCCAGCATCTGCTTCGTCGCCTGCGCGAAACGCGGTTCGTCGCGATCCATCGGCTGCAGGCCGGAATGGCCGGGCAGAAACAAGGCGAGACCGAGAAGAAGCAACAGCGCGCAAGCGCGCCCGTGACTCCGTTCGGCGAACGCGAAGATGCGCGCGAAGATCGCGGGAGGGCTCATGCCGGGCCGGAACCTATGCCGAATTGTGCGCCGCAACGGCAGGTGCGCGGCGGCGCGCTTATCGGCCGAAACGTCGCGTTCCGCAATCCCCCGGCAAGCGTCGCCGCATCAATCCGTGATGGCGGGCGGGGCTACCGCCCAGACATTGGCGAACAACGCTTCGCGGCGCTCGTCTTCGGCGTGGACGTCGGACTCCGAGACCTGCGGCTCCGCATCCGTCGTCAGGACGGCCGCGCCGACCCAGAGCGGGAGGATATGAACGAGCGGGATCGTAAACACGGTCATCGGAAAATCCTCATAGCGACGCATGACTTCTGAATTCTCCGAGCTTAGGTGGCGGTGCCCTCAGCCGTTTCAACGGGGTGCGACATCAACGCCCCCCGCCGTTTCCGCCCCCGTTGCCCCCACCGTTTCCGCCACCGCCGCCGTTGCCGCCACCGCCTCCGTTGCCACCGCCGTTTCCGCCTCCGCCACCGTTCCCGCCGCCATTGCCGCCTCCGCCGCCGTTGCCGCCACCATTCCCGCCTCCGGATCCACCTCCCCCGGAATCCGCGCCGCCGCCACCCGATCCGGAGCCGCCCGAACCGCCGGACCCCGATCCGCCGCCGCCGCTTGATCCGCCGCCTCCGGAACCGGAACTGCCCGAACCGGAACCGCCGCTTCCGCCTGCGGACCCGCCGCCCGCGCCGGACCCGTCCGAACCGGACGCGCTTCCCCCTCCGCCTGCGCCCGCTCCGCCTCCCGAAGCCCCGGCGGAAGCTCCGGACGAGGATGCCCCGATCGAGCCCGTGATGCCGCCGCTCTCTCCCGACCCGAACGGGAAGAAGAAGCCCGGCGGCGGCGTCAGTCTCTCGGCCGGGACGAGAGATCGCGTCGGCGGCCCCCAAGGCCCTTCGGGGATCAATACCAGATCGGTTTCCGGGCCGCGCCGATTGGGCCGCGAACCTTCCAGCCGACACGGCAGGTAAGCCACCACGTTGCCGAAGATGTTGCGCTCTTCGATTCTGCAGGGTGCGGCCCGCCCGGTTCGACGCCGCTCGCTCAGCTCGTAACCGGCTGAAGAAGAACGTCTTTCCTGCGTCTGCGCAGCATCACGCCGACGTTCGGGACGTACCGCCGCGGTCTTTGACGGGTCAGGGAACGGCCGGAACCGTTGCTCCGCCCGCTGTGCAGGCGGCAGGGGCGCGGGAGGCGGCAGAGCCTGCGAGGCGGTCGACCCCAGCGAACCCGTCACGTCCGGGCCGCCCGCATCCGACCGCGCACCGCCCGGAGAAAATTCCGGCGGAAGCGACGCCTGCCGACCGGGCGCATCGGCCGGGATTTCTGACGAAACGGCTGCGTCCCCTCCAGCAACCCGGTCGATTTCCTTCGTTCCGAGCGGAGGATCGGTCTCCTGCGCTGCACCGGCCGTGGCATGGGAAACGTCCGCCGCACGGGCGGAAGCGACTGCTCCCGCTGCCGATGAAGCCGGTTCGGACCGATCCACGGCGTGGCCGGCGATCTCCCCCGGGTTTTCACCCGGAGCAGCTGCAGGCGGCGCGGCCTCAGCCGGCTTAGCCTCCGGCGGCTTGGCTTCAGGCGGAGCGGCCTCGAACCGCGCTTGCGGCGGTTCCGCCGTCGGGGGCTGAATCTGCGCTTCGCGAACAGGCGCTTCCGGCATCAATTCCGGTTCGGAGCGGCGGACCGGACCGGTTGGCGGGGCGGATTTCGGGGCCTGACTTTCGATGGCCGTGATGCCGGGTGCCTTTGCAACCGCGTTCGCCCCGCCCGGTTCGGGCGTCCGGACGATCGCGGCGGGGGCTGCGGGGAGGTCGTCGGGGAGAGACAAGACGCCTGACCGGGCGAGACCGTAACCGGCTCCCGCCAGGGCCAAAATGCCGGCCACGGCCGCCGCGTCCCGGCCGAGCGTGCCGCGTTTCACGGCCGTTTTCAGCGTCGCGGGAAGCACGATGCAGGTGCCGTCCGGCGCGGCTTGGAGGAAGGCGGTCGGCTCGGCGGCATCCTGCTCGAAAACGCCGGCGGTCAAGGGTCCGCCATAGCCCGAGCCGGTGTCGAGATTGGTCCTGAACCGCCGAACCTCCGGCCGGCCGCGTTCGAGCGCCGTGTGGCCGTGCACGACATGCTTGCCGAAATCATGGTCCGTGGTCGTAAAAGGCTCGCGAATCCAGAGCCTTGCCCAGTCCGTCTGCCGGTCGGCGGGACGCGCGGGGTCGAGCCCCGCATGGACGTAGATGCGCCGCGCGTCCTCCCATTGCAGCGGCAGCGCGGACAGCCACTCGACGACGTCCTTCGGGAGGTCCTCGGCGCGCCTGACGCCGAAGGATTGCAGGGTGTCCAAGCCCCCTTCCCGCATCCAAGCCGCCCGCGCGAGCGGTTCCGCGAGGCTGCGCAACAACATCTGCTCGTGATTGCCCATCAGGCACACCGCGCGGCCGGACTTTTGGAGCGCGCGGACCAATTCTACCACCCGCGCGGACTCCGGACCGCGGTCGATGTAATCGCCCAGAAAAACGACGGTGCAGGGCCGGCCGCGCGCGTGCTCGGCGATGCCGGCGAGCAGCGCTTCGAGCGCCTTCGCCGCGCCGTGCACGTCGCCGATCGCGTAAATCCGGCCGTCGCCCGTCATCGTGTTTCGACCCTCCGACAGGGCTGAACGCGACGGGTCGGGGGACGGTTCCAACTTCACGGCATGCGGGAAATTCCGCCGCAGACCACATCGCAGGGGTTGTGTTGATGGCGCGGAATACCCACTCTTACCATCCAACGGGATGGCGGACGGATGGTAAACGATGGATAATACGGGTTCCAAAATCGCGGATTCGGAAAAGATTACGATCAATCTCGGCCATGTGGACCTCGGCCGCATCGACCTCTTGGTCGAGGACCGGTTTTACGCCAACCGCACCGACTTCATCCGAACCGCAATCCGCAACCAACTCGAACGGCATGGCGAAGCCGTGGACCGGTCGGTCGCGCGCAACCGTCTCGACCTCGGTCTGCGGCAGTACACCCGGGCCGATCTCGAGGCCGTCCGCGCCTCCGGCAAGCGGCTGAACATCCAGGTACTGGGGCTGGTCGTCATCGCTTGGGACGTCACGCCCGAACTGGCCCTCGCCGCCATCGCCTCCATCCGCGTCCTCGGCGCGCTGCAGGCTTCACCGGCCGTCAAGGCGGCGCTGCACGACCGCATCGCCTGACCGCCGCCGTCCATTTCCCCCGAACGAGCCCCGCGGGCTCGAAGGAACACCGACCATGAAGCTCTTCTCCAAGATCGACATCAAGGAAGCGACGCGGCTCACCCGGGAGGGACGGCTCGACGAGGCCATGCAGGTGCTCAAGGGCGGCGCGGCACCGGGCGGCGCACCGCAACCTTCCGCTCGACCGCGCATGACTGGCGAGAGCGGCTTGCCCGGCAGCGGTTTGCCCGGCTTGGACTCCCTCTCGGACACGCTCAACCGCTTCGCATCCGCGCGGCCCGCGCCCGCGCCCGGCGGCTTTTCCCCGAACATGCCCGGCAAATCGCCCGTGATCGCGGTGCCGGACGGGGCGCGCTATGAGGAAAAGACCTTCCGCAACGCGGCCGGCAGCCGCGCCTACAAGCTCTACGTTCCGAGCGGCTATGACGGAAGCCGGCCCGTGCCGCTGGTCGTGATGCTGCATGGCTGCACCCAGTCGCCCGACGATTTCGCGGCCGGGACGCGGATGAACGAATTGGCGGAAAAACGAACGTTCCTCGTAGCTTATCCGGCGCAGGCGCAATCGGCCAATATGTCGAAATGCTGGAACTGGTTCAACGAAGCCGACCAGCGGCGCGATGCGGGCGAACCGTCGCTGATCGCGGGCATCACACGCGAAATCATAGGCCTGTTCGCGGTCGATCATGCGCGCGTCTTCGCGGCGGGATTGTCGGCCGGCGGCGCGGCGGCGGCGATCATGGGCACGGCGTATCCGGACATCTATGCCGCCGTCGGCGTTCATTCCGGGCTCGCCTGCGGTGCCGCCAAGGACATGCCCTCGGCGTTGAACGCCATGCGCCAAGGCGCTCCCGCGACCGGGAAAAGCCGCAACGGCGGCCGCGCCCCCGCCCCCGCCATCGTCTTTCACGGGGACCGCGACGCCACCGTCCACGCCGTCAACGGCGAGCAGGTGATCGAGCAGGCGGGCGCGGGGCTCGACCTCGTCGAAATCCAGACGCGCGGCTCCGCCGGCGGGCTCGACTATACCCTCGCGGTGCACACCCGAAAGGACGGCCGCACGGTGATGGAGCATTGGCAGCTGCACGGCGCAGGGCATGCTTGGTCCGGCGGCAGCCCGGCGGGCAGCTATACCGACTCGCGCGGACCGGATGCGAGCGCGGAAATGGTGCGGTTTTTCCTCGACCGGGAGTGAGGAGACCGCCGCGCGGACGAAATGATGGCGACCCCGGCAGGAATCGAACCTGCAACCGCCAGCTTAGAAGGCTGATGCTCTATCCGGTTGAGCTACGGGGCCGGATGCCGGCGCAAGCGGCGGAGAGCCGGCGACAGGCGGGAATCGATCGGTCAGTGGGTCCACTGGCCGATGCGGTTGAACTTGAAGTTGTCGGAATAGGCCATGGTGCGCCGCTTCGGCTCCTGCGGCTCTTCGACCTGACAGGCGATGCCGTTCTTGGCGGCGTAGGCCATCGCCTCTTCCTTGGTGTCGAACCACAGCTTGACCTGCCGGCGCGTGTCGCTGGAGCTGGTCCAGCCCATCAGCGGCTCGATCTCGCGCGGATCGTCGGAGACGAATTCCAAAAGCCAGCGGTTCGTCTTGGCCTTGCCGGACTGCATGGCGGTCTTGGCGGGGCGGTGAATCCGGGCGAGCGTCATGGTCGTTAATCCGTTCGAAAGCGTCTTCTCGCTCCCGGTTCCGGCTGGTCGGGGCGGCAGGATTCGAACCTGCGACCCTCTGCTCCCAAAGCAGATGCGCTACCAGGCTGCGCTACACCCCGGTTTCCGGAACCGAACCGCTTGGGTCTACGCTTTAGGCGGTTTGCGATCAAGTGCGGGGTTTTGCGCGGAGGGGTCGTGCTTCACCTGCGGGGCATTTCACCACCCTCATGGTGAGGAGCGCGGTGAAGCCGCGCGTCTCGAACCATCGTGGTTCAGCTGAGGGGATGGTTCGAGACGGCGCTGCGCGCCTCCTCACCACGAGGTTTTTTGGAGGGGGCGTGGTTCGAGACGGCGCTTTGCGCCTCCTCACCATGAGGGTTTGTGGATGGGGCTGAGCCGGTTCGGGACGGCGCTTTGCTTTCCATAGCCGTCAGTTCGGCCGTTGCCTGCCCGCTCCGCTTGCTCCGGCCCGCGGGATGGGCGACAAGCGCGGCCGATGCTTCACGTCAACGAACTCACTTATCGCCTCGGCCCGCGCACCCTGTTCGATCAGGCGACCGTGGCCATTCCCGGCAATGCCCGCGTGGGCTTCGTCGCGCGCAACGGGACTGGCAAGACCACGCTGTTCCGCATCCTGCGCGACGAGGTTTCGCCGGAAAGCGGCAGCGTCATGATCGGGCGCGGGCTTCGCGTCGGCTCGGTGGCGCAGGAAGCGCCGGGCGGGCCGGAGACGTTGATCGAGGTGGTGCTGGCGGCGGATACGGAACGCTCCGCGCTGCTGGCGGAGGCGGAGACGGCGTCCGACCCCTCGCGCATCGCCGAAATTCAGACGCGGCTGGTGGACATCGGCGCGCATGCCGCGCCCTCGCGCGCGGCCACCATCCTGCACGGTCTCGGCTTCGATGCGGAGGCGCAGGAGCGGCCCTGTTCCTCGTTTTCGGGCGGGTGGCGGATGCGCGTGGCGCTTGCGGCGGTGCTGTTCGCCGAGCCGGACCTGCTGCTGCTCGACGAGCCGACCAACTATCTCGACCTCGAAGGTACGCTGTGGCTGATGGACTACCTCGTGCGTTATCCGCACACGGTGCTGGTCATCAGCCATGACCGCGACCTGTTGAACCAGTCCGTCGACCACATCCTGCATCTCGATCAGGCGAAGCTGACGCTGTATCGCGGCGGCTACGACCAGTTCGAGCGCCAGCGGCGCGAAAAACAGACGCTGCAGATCAAGACGAAGAAGAAGCAGGACGACGAGCGCAAGCATCTGCAGGCCTTCGTGGACCGCTTCAAGGCGACCGCCTCGAAGGCCCGGCAGGCGCAATCGCGCATGAAGCGCATCGCCAAGCTGGAAACGGTCGCCCAGATCATCGATCAGGACGTGCTGCCGTTTCACTTCCCCTCGCCCGAGCGGCCACTGTCCCCGCCCATCGTGACGATGGAAGGCGGCAGCGTCGGCTACGGCGAGAAGCCGGTGCTGTCGCGGCTGGATTTGTTGATTTCGGACGACGACCGCATCGGGCTGTTGGGATCGAACGGCAACGGCAAATCGACCTTCGCCAAGCTCGTGGGCGGACGCCTCGCGGCGATGGGCGGCAAGGTGCAGCGGTCCTCCAAGCTGAAGGTGGGCTATTTCGCCCAGCATCAGCTCGACGAATTGCGCATGAACGAGACCGCTTTCGCGCATATCGCCGAGCGGATGCCGGAACAGCCGGAATCGAAGATCCGCTCCCGCTGCGCCCGCATGGGCTTTCCCGGCCAGAAGGCGGATACGCCCGTCTCGAACCTGTCGGGCGGAGAAAAGGCGCGGCTGCTGATGGGGCTCGCGACCATCGACGGGCCGCATCTGCTGATTCTGGACGAGCCGACCAACCATCTCGACATCGATTCGCGCGTCGCATTGATGGAGGCGATCAACGAATATCAGGGTGCGATCATCCTGATCTCGCATGACCGCTTTTTGCTGGAGGCCTGCGCCGACCGGTTGTGGATCGTGGGCGGCGGGACCGTGAAATCCTTCGACGGCGACCTCGACGATTATCGCAAGATCGTGCTGGAAGGTCCTGCCAAGCCGAAAGAATCGAAGTCCAACGGTTCGGGCAAGACGGTCGCGGACGAGAAGGGTTCGAACGCCCCGCCCCGCCGGCCGGACCGCGCGGCGCTGCGTCGGAAGATCGAGGCGGCCGAAGCGAAGATGACGAAGTTCAAGGACCTGCTGGGGCGCATCGACGAGGCCTTGTCCGCGCCCGACGCCTTCACCAAGGGACCGGCCCGCGCGGCGACCCTCTCCGCCCAGCGGGGCGAATTGGAAAAGGCGCTGACGGCCACCGAAGAAGAATGGCTGGAGCTGTCCTCGCAATATGAGGACGCGGCGGCCTGATCAGCCCGCGCGGAGCGTCCGCCTGCCGATGCCGAGGACGATCAGCACGGCGGCCATCGCGCCGCCGAGCGCGGCCAGCGAGCCGAGCGCGGCGTCGTAGCCGAAGGCGGCAACGACGAAGGTGACGGCCATGGGCATCCAATTGAGGCCGACGGTGAACACCGCGTTGAACACGGCCTGAGGGCCGGAGCGCTCCGACGGGGCGAGGCCGCGACTGATCCAGGCCGACAATACCGGATAGATCGCGCTGTAGCCCGTGCCGAAAACGATGCCGCCGGCCGCGGCCGAGAGCGCCGAGGCGCCGGCCGCCGTGATCGCGAAGCCGATCCCCATCAGCAGCAATCCGCCGCCGACCACCAGACGCGGCTCGAAGCTTTCCACGCCCTTCAGGGCAAGAAAGCGCGAGGCGAACATGGCGCAGGTGGAGGAGATGAAGAACCAGCCGATGGCGACGCCTTTGCCCTGCAGAGTCGGAGCCATGTAGGAGGCGAGATAGCCGAAAAGGCTGCCCGAAACGAAGATCGCGACCAAGGGCAGCCACCGCTCGCGGGCGAAGGCGGGGCCGAGCGCGAGACCCGAGGTGGCCGAAGACTTGGCGAGGGGCCGCATGCCGAGGGTGAGCAGCAGCGCAACGATGCCGGCCACCGTGCCCGCGAGAAAGAGAACGTCGTCGCCGCCCTGCGCCAGCACCCATTCCGCCCAAGGCGGGCCGAAGGCCTGAGCCAGCGGGGCCATCGAGGAGAAGACGCCGAGCAGATAGACGAAGCGCGCGGGCGTGAGGCGGCTTTGCGCATAGGTGAACAGCGGCGAGAACAAGAGACCGTAGCCGACGCCCCAGACGAGGCGTGACGCCATCGCGGGCCAGAACGCGTCGGCGGTCCATTGCAGACTGCCGAAGCCGACGATCATGACGGCCATCCCGAGCCGCGCCGTGCCGAGCGTGCCGATGCGCGCCGTGACGGCCCCGGTCAGAAAAGTGACGATGACGACGGGGACGCCGTACATCGACAGCAGCAGCCCGATCTGCGGCAGCGGCATGCCGTGCTTGGCGAAGACCACCGCCAGCAGCGAGGCATGCGCGTTGGTGAAGTAGATCAGCAAGGTGGCGGCGGCCAGCCGGAGATATTCGCGGCGGGCCGTCGCGTCGAGAAAGCCGTCGTCGACGGGCGCTGTCACTGCGCCCCGGCGCGCCAAACGCGGACGAGGCGGTTGTCGGCGAAGGAGTAGATCGCCTTACCGGCGGGCTCCATGTAGAGCATCGTGGTTTCGCGCTTGGCGCGCGGGCTGGAGCCCGACTGCACGCTGAGCGGCGCGCCCTTGACGGCCACGACTTCGCATTCGGTCATGCCGGCCATCGCGGCGTCCGTCGTGCGCGAGCGGAACGCCGCGGGATCGATCTGCGGGCCGCCGGTGCAGCGGCCGTCTTCGCCGACGACGGGTTCGACGGCCGGGACAGGTGCGGACGGGGCGACGGGAGCGCGCGGCGCGGGGCCCGACACGCAGCCCGCGAGCAGCGATGCGGCCAAAAGGGTCGCCGCGATGCGGCCGTCAACCATGGTCATGCCTTCTTCTCCCAGCGGCCTTCGTCGCTTTGTTGCCAATATGTCGCCTGATGCCCGGCGGCCTTCGCCTCGCGCCATTGCTCGCGGGCGAAGGCGAGCGCCGCGTCGTCGTTGCCGTCGAAGATGACGATGAGCCTCGCATAGGCCGCATCCGCCGGCGGAAGCGGCGCCCCTTCGACGAGGAAGCGGACTTCGGCCGCATTGGGATTGTCGCCGGTCACCGTGAGCACGATGGGATCGTCTTCCGAGACCGGCTCGCCGTCCGCGACATGCGGCAGGAAGCTGTCCTCGGAGAACGTCCACAGATGCGCGTCGAGCGCTGCGACCCGCTCGGGCGAGACGGCCTGGACCACGGCCTTCCAGCCGCGATCCAGCGTCTTTTCGAGCAGGGTCGGCAACACGCGTTCGAGCGGCTGGCGCTGCAGGTGGTAGAAGAAGGTTTCGGCCACCGGCCTCAGCTCTCGTAATAGTCGGCGACCAGACGGTCGAGCAGGCGCACGCCCCAGCCCGACGCCCAGCCTTGGCTGATGTCGGACGCGGGCGAGCCCATCGCCGTGCCGGCGACGTCGAGATGCACCCAGGGCGTTTCCCCGACATAGCGCTTGAGGAACTGCGCGGCGGTGATGGAACCGCCATGACGGCCGCCGGTGTTCTTCATGTCGGCGAATTTGGAGTCGATCATCTTGTCGTAGGCCGGGCCGAGCGGCATGCGCCACACGCCCTCGCCCGTGACCGCGCCGACGGCCGACAGGCGCTCGGCGAGCGTGTCGTCGTTCGAGAACATGCCCGCATGTTCCTGACCGAGCGCGACGAGGATGGCGCCCGTGAGCGTGGCCAGATCGACCATGAAGGCGGGATTGAAGCGCTCCTTGGCGTACCAGAGCACGTCGGCCAGCACGAGGCGGCCTTCGGCGTCGGTATTGATGATCTCGATGGTCTGGCCCGACAGCGAGGTGACGATGTCGCCGGGGCGCTGGGCGTTGCCGTCGGGCATGTTCTCGACGAGACCGATGAGGCCGACCGCATCCACCTTGGCCTTGCGGCCGGCGAGCGCCTTCATGAGGCCGACGACGCAGGCCGCGCCCGCCATGTCGCCCTTCATGTCCTCCATGCCGCCCGCGGGCTTGATGGAGATGCCGCCGGTGTCGAAGCAGACGCCCTTGCCGACGAAGCAGAGCGGGGATGCGCTCTTCTTCCCCTTCGCGCCGTTCCAGCGCATGACGACGACGCGGCTTTCGCGGCGCGAGCCCTGGCCGACGGCCAAGAGGGCGCGCATGCCGATCTTGCCGAGCTGCTTCTCGTCGAGCACCTCGACTTCGACGCCCAGCTCGGTCAGCTCTTCGGCGCGGCGGGCGAATTCCTCGGGGAACAGCACGTTCGGCGGCTCGTTGACGAGATCGCGCGCGGTGACGACGCCCGCGCCGACGGCCTCGCGCAGCTTCCAAACCTTCTTCGCGGCGGCGGGATCCTCGACGGCGACGACGAGCGCGGTGGTGAGATCGGCCTCGTCCTCGTCCTTCTTCTTGGTCTTGTAGCGGTCGAAGGCATAGGCGCGCAGCATCGCGCCGAGCGCGAAATCGGCGGCGGCTTCGGCGTCGATGCGCCATTCGGCCGGGCCCTCGAACAAGACGACGGCGGAGCGCGTGCGGCCGATCTTGGGCAGGACCGCGCCGCCGAGGGAGACGTAATCCGTCTTCTCTCGATCCGCCGCCTTGCCGACGCCGACGACGACCAGACGGTCGGCTTCGAGCCCTGCGGGGGCCGCGATCACGAGCGCCGATTTAGCCTTGCCGCGGAAACGCTCGGCGGCTGCGGCGCGCGAGAAGGCCTCGAGCGCGGCCGGACCGAGCCGGTCGGCGACGTGGGAGGTGAATGCGAGGTCGTCCCCGACGAAGACGACGAGCGTTCCGGAGGACGGCAGGCTCGGGGCGGCGAAGCTGATCTTCAGGCGATCGGACATGCGGCAATTCTCCAAGACGTCGAGGCGAACGTCGAAGTGTGGAATCGTACGTCACCATGGTTTAAAGGCTGTGACGGTTGCCGCAAAACGACTTCTCGGCGTCGCGCGGTCGCGGGCCCGAACCGTCCGGCATGATGCCGCACGCCGGCGGGACGAGGTGCCTTTCATGACGCTGATCGAGCGTTACATCTTCAAGATCGCCTTCACCGCCTGCGCGGCGACGCTGCTCGTTCTGGCCGCGGTGGTGTGGATCAGCCAAGCGGTGCGCGAATTCGACCTCGTGACCGCGAAGGGCCAGACGCTGATCATCTTCCTGACGGTGACGGGCCTGTCGTTTCCGGCGCTGATCACGGTGATCGCGCCCGTGGCGCTGTTCATCGCGGTGCTCTACGCCCTCAACCGATTGGGCGGCGACAGCGAGCTGGTGGTGATGAGCGCGGCCGGCATGAGCCCGATCCGCGTCGCCAAGCCCTTCATGCTGCTGACGTTGCTGATCGCGACGCTGGTCGCCTGGCTGACGCTGATCGTGATGCCGTCGAGCTTCCAATCCCTGCGCGACCTGTTGAGCCGCATCCGCGCCGACGTGGTGTCCAACATCGTGCGCGAAGGGCAGTTCACGCCGCTCGACCGGGGGATCATCTTCCATTTTCGCGAAAAGTCGGGCGCGGCGCTGGAAGGCATCTTCATTCAGGACCGGCGCGATCCCGACCGGACGGTGGTCTATGTCGCCGAGCGCGGGCAGACGGTCGAGACGGAGGGCATGTCCTATCTCGTGCTCGAAAACGGCAGCGTGCAGCGCGAGAACCGGGGCTCGTCCAATCCGCAGATCGTGGCGTTTCAACGCTACGCCTTCGACCTGAGCCAGTTCGGCGGCGAGACGCAGGGCGGCGTATATTCCAAGCCGCGCGAACGCACGACGCTGCAATTGCTGAACGCGGACCCTTCGGAGCCGGTCGTAGCGGCACAGCTCGGGCGTTTCCGCACGGAGCTGCATGACCGCTTCGCGGCCCCGCTTTATCCCTTCGCCTTCGCCGCGATCGCCTTCGCCGCCATCGGGACGGCGCGGACGACGCGTCAGGGACGCGGCATCGCGATGGGGCTGGCGGTGGCGGCCATCGTGGGAACCCGCATCCTCGGCTTTGCGGCTTCGAGCCTGATCATCCGCCACCCCTCCTTGGTGCCGTTGGCCTATCTGGTGCCGCTCACGGCCGTGGCGATCTCGATCCTGCTCGCGGCGAAGGGCGACGCCCTCCTGCGCATGGTGGGACCGCGCAGGCGCGCATCGAGCGGGACGGCCGGGTCGGGAGCGCGGGCGTGACCTTCACCTTCTCCACGCTCGGCCGCTACATCGCGCTGCGCTTCGCACGCGCGCTGACGATCGTGTTCCTCACGGTCTTCGCACTGATCTACACCATCGACTTCGTCGAATTGGTGCGCCGGACGAGCGACGTGCCCGCCGCGACGAGCCTCGTGCTGGCGCGGTTGGCGCTGTTCCGCACGCCCGCCGTCGCCGAACAGGTATTTCCCTTCGCCGTGCTGTTCGGGGCGATGGTGTCGCTGCTGGAACTCTCCCGCAAATTGGAACTGGTGGTCGCGCGCGCTGCGGGGATTTCGGCTTGGCAGTTCTTGGCCCCGCCCGTGGTGGTGGCCGGACTGCTGGGGACGCTCATGGTGGGGTTCTACAACCCTCTTTCGGCCGGTTTGAAGGAGCGTGCGGCAGGCATCGAAAACCGCCTGTTCAACCAAAATCGGGACTCCGCGGCGGGCGACATCTGGATCCGGCAACGCAGCATCGACGGACAGGCGATCATCCGGGCGGGGACCGCCGACTTCACCATCGGCGAAATCGGTGCGGTGACGGTGTTCGCATTCGATACGGCGGGCGCGTTCGTGCAGCGCATCGAGGGAAGCCGCGCGAAGCTCGAAGCCGGCGTCTGGACGATCTTCGATGCCCGCGTGAGCGCGCCGGGCGTCGAGCCGGAACTGCATGCGACCTTCCTGCTCGCCAGCAATCTGAGCCGCGAACAGCTGCGCCAATCCTTCGCCGCCGCCGACACCGTCCCGTTTTGGGCGCTTCCGGCCTGGATCGAGCGCACGGAACTCGCGGGCCTCGACTCCACGCGCTACCGCCAGCAGTTCAACGCCCTGATGGCGCGTCCTATTTTGTTCATCGCGATGGTGCTCATCGCGGCCTCGGTTTCACTCCGCTTCTTCCGCTTCGGCGGTGTATCGCGAATGGTTTTAAGTGGCGTCGCGGCCGGCTTCATGCTCTATGTGGCGACCAAGTTGGCGGAGGATCTCGGCGCGGCCGGAATCCTTTCGACGGCCGTTGCGGCGTGGTCACCCGCGCTCGTAGGCGGATTGTTGGGCGCTTTGGCGCTGCTGCATCAAGAAGACGGCTGAACCGCGAAAGCGGAATTTCGGAGTTTTGTGGTGGCGTCATTCGCTGCGCGTCTGATTGCGGTTTTCGCGGTGGCCTTCTCGGCCGTCGTGGCGACGGCGTCCGCGCAGACGATGACGCAGCGTTTCTCCGACAAGGCGCAGTCGGGCGACAAGCGCATGCTCGTGGAAGCGCGCGAAGTCGTTTACGACCGCGACAAGGACACGGTTGCCGCCGTCGGCGACGTCCAGATCTATTATCAGGGCAAGGTTCTCGAAGCCGACAAGGTGACGTACGACCGCAAGTCGAAGCGTGTCCTCGCCGTCGGCAATGCACGTCTCCGCGAGCCCACGGGCCAGATGGTCTACGGCGACGCGCTCGAGATGACCGACGATTTCCGCGACGGCTTCATCGACAGCGTGCGCAGCACCACGCCGCAGAAGACGCGCCTCTCCGCACCGCGCGCCGAGCGCACCGACGGCGAGACGACGGTGTTCGAGAACGGCACCTACACGGCCTGCGAGCCGTGCAAGGACAACCCTGCGAAGCCGCCTTTATGGCAGGTCCGCGCCTCGCGCATCATCCATCAGAATTCCGAGCGGATGGTATACTACGAGAACGCGACGTTCGACGTCGCGGGCTTCCCCGTGTTCTGGATGCCGTATCTCTCGGCGCCCGACGCGACCGTGAAGCGCAAGTCCGGTTTTCTGCCGCCGCGCTACATCGCCAATTCGCAGCTCGGAACCGGCGTTTCGATGCCGTATTTCTGGGAACTTGCACCCAATTACGACCTGACGATCACGCCGACCTTGCTCTCGAACCAAGGGCTGCTGGGCCAAGCGGAGTGGCGCCATCGCCTCGACAACGGCAGCTACAATTTTCGCGCAGCGGGCATCTTCCAGCAGGACAAAGGCGCGTTCCTGCCGTCGCCGAACGGCGCGGGCGATCGGGATTTCCGCGGGTCGCTCGAAAGCGCCGGGCGCTTCCTCATCAACGACAAATGGCAGTGGGGCTGGGACGTCGCGCTGCTGTCGGACAAGTGGTTCTTGAGGAACTACCGCATCCGCAGCGAAAGTCTGCGCGCGTTCAACACCAATGCCGTCCAGGCATCGACCTCGACGCTGTACCTGACGGGCCGCGGCGAAAGCAGCTATTTCGATGCCCGGGGGCTCTACTTCAAGACGTTGACGGCGGCCGACCCGCAAAGCCAGCAACCGGTCGTCCTGCCCGTGGTGGATTACGACCGCCGTTTCGCGACGCCTTGGGCCTTCGGCGGCGAGACGCGCCTGACGATGAACGTGACCAGCCTGACGCGGGACGAGGCGGACTATCGCAGCGTCGTGACGACGCGCAACGGCCAAACCGTATCCGGGCGGTACCAAAGCGGCGGACGCGACACGTGTCTGCCCGGGAATTTCAACATCGCGTCATGCTACGTGCGCGGCATCGCGGGAGCCTACAGCCGCTCCACCACGGAACTGGCATGGCGGCGCACCGTGATCGATCCCGTGGGCCAGTCCTGGACGCCGTTCACGTCCGTCCGCAGCGACCTGACCTATGCCTCGCTGGATGCGACCGGTCCCTACAACCAGTACCAGTCGAACTTCCTGACCTCCGACAGCGACCCGTTCGTCCGCTCCATGGCGACGATGGGCATGACGTATCGGTTCCCCTTCATCGCCGCGACGACGTCCGGCGCGCACGTCATCGAACCCATCGGACAGGTGATCGTCCGCCCGAGCGAGACGCGGATTTCCAAGATCCCGAACGAGGACGCGCAGAGCCTCGTCTATGACGACACGAACCTCTTCGCGGTGAACAAGTTCTCCGGCTATGACCGCATGGAAGGCGGCAGCCGCGCAAATATCGGTGCGTCCTATACCTACACGATGAACAAGGGCGCCTTCTTCAACGCGATGGCGGGACAATCCCATCACTTGGCCGGGATCAACTCGTTCAGCCGCGGCGGCGTTTCGCAGACCGGCCCGGATTCGGGTCTCGACACCGGAAAGTCCGACTATGTCGGCCGCATCCAGTTCATCCCGAATTCCCATTTCTCGATCACCGCGCGCAGCCGTTTCGACGAGAACAGCCTCGCGATGAAGCGGCTCGAGGTGCAGACCGCGGCCGCTTACGGCCCCTTGTCGGTCAGCATGATCTACGGCCGGTACGGTGCTCAGCCCGAGATCGGCACCTTCCATCGCCGCGAAGGCATCATGGCTTCGTCGCGCCTGTCGCTGGACGAGAATTGGTACCTCATGAGCGGCGCGACGGTGGACCTCGCGCGCAATCTCGCCGTGCAAGAAAGCCAAGGCATTACGGGATCCGACGCCAAGACGGGACGCCCGGTATTCGCCGGCAAGGCGTTCGGCTTCGGCTACAAGGACGAATGCACGTTGCTTGAACTGGTCTACACGACCAGCAACAACAATGCGGCCGAAGGCACGCAGCAGAACGTGCAGACCGTGATGTTGCGGCTCGAATTCCGCACGCTCGGGGGCACCCGCGTCGTCCAGAATTTCGGTGCCGCCGCCGCCGCGCAGAATTGAGCCCGGCGATGCTCGCCGTCTCTCAGGGCGACCCTGCCGGAATCGGACCCGACGTCGTTCTTCAAGCTTGGATCGCGCGCGGCTCCCGCCTTTTGCCGCCGTTCTTCGTTGTGGCGGACCCGGACGTTCTGCGCCGCCGCGCCGCGCTTCTGAACCTCCCCGTGTCGATTGCGGAAGCGACGCCGGAAACGGCGGCCCGCCTGTTCCCCGACGCCTTGCCGGTGGTGCCGCTCGCGGCCGGCATTGCCTCTTGCGAGGCCGGACGACCCGACCCCGCGGCCGCGGCGGGCGTGATCGAGGCCATCGAGCGATGCGTCGCGTTGGTGCATGAGGGACGCGCATCGGCGGTGGTGACGAACCCCATTGCCAAATCGGTGCTTTATGCGGCCGGGTTCGCGCATCCCGGCCATACGGAATTTCTCGGCGAACTCGCCGAACGACATTGGGGCAAGCCCGTGATGCCGGTGATGATGATCTGGTCGTCGCTGCTGGCGGTGGTGCCGATCACGATCCATGTTGCGCTGTCGCGCGTGCCGGCGCTGCTGACGCCGGACCTCGTGAAGGCGACGGCCCGTATCGTCGACCGGGATTGGGCGCGGCTCGGCGAAGGCCGCCCGCGCATCGCCTTGGCCGGACTGAACCCGCATGCCGGGGAAGACGGCAGCATGGGGACGGAGGACGAAGAGGTGCTTCGGCCGTGCGTCGCCGCGCTGCGGGCGGAAGGCTTGAACATTCGCGGGCCCCTGCCCGCCGACACGATGTTTCATCCGCGTGCGCGGGCGACCTACGACGTCGCGCTGTGCCCCTATCACGATCAGGCGCTGATCCCGGCCAAGACGCTGGCTTTCGACGAGGGCGTGAACGTGACGCTCGGGCTGCCCTTCATCCGCACCTCGCCGGATCACGGCACGGCGTTCGACATCGCCGGCAAGGGCGTCGCGCGCCCGGACAGCCTGATCGAGGCCTTGGCCTTGGCCGGACGCATGGCGGCGCGGGCATGAGCGGCATCGACGACCTGCCGCCGCTGCGCGAGGTGATCGCCGCGCACGGGCTCGCGGCGAAGAAGTCGCTGGGACAGAATTTTCTCTTCGACCTGAACCTGACCTCGCGCATCGCGCGGACCTCGGGGGCGCTGGAGGGCGTGACGGTCATCGAGGTCGGTCCGGGACCGGGCGGCCTGACGCGGGCTTTGCTGGCGAACGGGGCGAAGCGCGTCGTGGCCGTGGAGCGCGACGAGCGATGCCTCGCGGCCTTGGCGGACATCGCGGCGCATTATCCCGGTCGCCTCGACGTGATCTCCGGCGATGCGCTCGAAACCGATTGGCCGAGCGTTTTGCAGCCGGACGAGACCGTGCGGGTCGTCGCGAACCTGCCCTACAATGTGGGTACCGTGCTGCTGACGCGTTGGATCGAGACGGAGCCTTGGCCGCCGTTCTACGAGAGCCTGACGCTGATGTTTCAGCGCGAAGTGGCCGAGCGCATCGTCGCCGACCCGGAAGACCGGGCGAATTACGGCCGCTTGAGCGTGTTGTGCAATTGGCGCTGCGAGACGCGCATCGCCTTCGACGTATCGCCGAGCGCGTTTACGCCGCCGCCGAAGGTGACGTCGTCGGTGGTGCGGCTGATCCCCCGCGCGGAGCCCCTGCCCTGCAGCGGACGCGACCTCTCGGCCGTGACGGCCGCGGCCTTCGGGCAGCGCCGCAAGATGCTGCGCCAGAGCCTCAAGCCGCTGGGGGTGGACGCGGCGGCGCTGCTGGACGCGGCCGGAATCGAGCCTACGGCGCGGGCGGAGACGGTACCGGTGGAAGGATTCGTCGCGCTGGCGAATGCGTGGGCGGCGTTGCGCGGCTGATCAGAGATCGGCCATCAGGCTTTCGACGAAGCGCGGCAGGCCGGTCTGGCGGTCGCGCTTCAGACGCTCGGCCGAGAGGATGGCGCGCAGGCGGGCGAAGGTGCGGGTGAGATCGTCGTTGATCAGCACGTAATCGTAATCGCGCCAGCGCTCGATTTCGTTCTTCGCGGCCAAGAGGCGCTTGGCGATGACCTCGTCGGCGTCCTCGGCCCGGCGTTGCAGGCGGCGGCGCAGCTCGGCGATGGAGGGCGGCAGGATGAAGACGCTGACCACGTCGCCCGGCGCATTGCCGCGCACCTGCTGCGCGCCCTGATAGTCGATGTCGAACAGGATGTCGTTTCCGGCCCCGAGCGAGGCGTCGATGGGCTTCTTGGGCGAGCCGTAGAAATTGCCGTGCACCTCGGCCCATTCAAGAAGCTCGCCGCGGTCGCGCAGATCCTTGAATTCGTCGACCCCGATGAAGCGGTAATGCACGCCGTCCACTTCGCTGGCGCGGCGCTCGCGGGTGGTGACGGAGACGGAGAGCGTGAGGCTGGGCTCTTCGTCGCGCAGCAGGCGCGTGAGCGTGGTCTTGCCCGCGCCGGAGGGCGAGGACAGCACGAGCATGAGACCGCGGCGGCCGATGATCTCGTTTTCAAGAAGTGCGGTCATGGGTTGCCCTACTCGACGTTTTGAACCTGCTCGCGGAACTGCTCGACCTCGGCCTTCAGGTCAAGCCCGATCGCGGTGAGGGAGACGTCGTTCGATTTCGCGCAAAGCGTATTGGCCTCGCGGGAGAATTCCTGCGCGAGGAAATCGAGCCGGCGGCCGACCGCGCCGCCTTCCTTCAGCAAGGCGCGGGTCGCGTCGACATGGGCGCGCAGGCGGTCGATCTCCTCGCGGATGTCGGCCTTGGCGGCCAGCAGCACGGCCTCCTGATGCAGGCGCTGCGGATCGAGACCGGACGCTGCGCCGGTGAGCGCGGCGATCTGATCGGCAAGGCGGGCACGGATCACCTCCGGGCGACGGGCGGGACAGGCGTCGGCGGCGTCGGAAAGTCGAGCGAAGGCTTCGAGCCGCTTGGCGAGCATGGCGGCGATGGCGCGGCCTTCCTCCAGGCGGGTGTCGCGGAGGGAGGCGGCGGCGCGCCGCAGGCCGGCGAGAAGCGCCGCGCCCGCGGCCTCGGTGGTTTCGTCGGCGGCCTCGACGACTTCCACCACGCCTTTGACGCCGAGCACGGCGTCGAGCGAGGCGGCGCGCATGCCGGTGCGGCCGTCATAGGGCTCCAACGCGGCGACGATGGCTTCGAGCAGGACGGTGTTGACGCGGACGGACGTGGCGGAGCCTTCGCGCGAGGCTGTCAGCGTCGCGAAGCAGGTGCCGCGCTTCATGGCCTCGGCGAGAACGGCGCGCGCGTCCTCCTGCAGGCTCTCGAAGGGCGGCGGCATGCGCAGGCGGAGATCGAGCCCCTTGCCGTTGACGGTCTTGAGCTCCCACACGAGCTTCCACGGACCGACTTCGACCGTTTCCCGGGCGAAGCCGGTCATGCTGACGATGCTCATGCGGCGACTCCGGCCTTTTCGCGAGCGCGCACGATAGGCATCCGCACCGCGACGCTCAAGGGACGGCCCGGCGCAACGGCATGACTCAATCGAGTTTCGGCACGGTCTTGGGGGAATTCAGGTCGAATCCCGCCGGCGCGCTGCCGGGCTCGCGCGATGTCTGGGTCGCGGCTGCCGCCGCTGCGGGACGGCGGAGATCGGCGGGAGGCTCCGGCGGCAGCGGCGGAACCTTGGGCAGGTCCGGATTGGGAACCGCATCGGCGACGGGTTCGGTCCGGGCGGCCTCGGCGACGGGCGCGGGCGCGACGGGCGCGGCAGCCGGCGCAGGCGCGGCGGCGGACGCTTCGCGGCGCTCGCCCTCGATCTGACGCCAGCGCTGGACGTTGCGGTTGTGCTGGTCGAGCGTCTCCGCGAAGACGTGCCCGCCCGTGCCGTCGGCGACGAAATAGAGGTCCTTCGTGCGCGAGGGGTTGGCGACGGCTTCGAGCGCGGCGCGGCCGGGATTGCCGATCGGACCGGGCGGCAGGCCGGGGATGACGTAGGTGTTGTAGGCCGTCTGGCTCTCGATGTCGGCGCGGGTGATGGAACGGCCGAGCGAGCCCTTGCCGCCGACGAGACCGTAAATGATCGTCGGGTCGGACTGGAGCCGCATGTTGCGGTTGAGGCGATTGACGAACACGCCCGCGACGCGCGTGCGCTCGTCGGCCCGGCCCGTCTCCTTCTCGACGATGGAGGCGAGGATGACGAGTTCCTGCGGGCTCTTGAGGGGCAGTTCGGGCGAGCGGCGGGCCCACACCTCGCGCACGACGCGGGCATGGTCCTGCGCCATGCGGTCGAGAACCTGAGAGCGCGACATGCCGCGCGAGAATTTATAGGTCTCGGGCAGCAGCGTGCCTTCGCGCGGGGTCTCGCGGATTTCGCCCGACAGGATGTCGTTTTCGCGCAGGCGTTCGACGATCTGTTCGGTCGTGAGCCCCTCGGGCACCGCGAAGGAATGCAGCACCGACTTGCCTTCGACCAAGGTTTCCATGATCTCGGCGAGGCTCGCCTCGCGCCGGAAGAGATATTCGCCGGCCTTCATCTGCGAGGATGCGCCGGTGGTGTAGAGGCCGAACAGGAACAGCATCGGCTTGTCGATGACGCCTTCGCGCTGCAACTGCTCGGTCACGTCGCCCGCACCGCCCTTGACGACGACGACCTTGTCGTTGGCGAGCGGACCGGGAGCGCGGATTTCCTTGTCGGTGAAATAGACCACGGCGGCGGCGCCGAGACCGAGCACCAGCAGGAACGAGAACATCCCGGAGAGGAAGTTCACGACGGGACGTTCCGGCCGGCCGGAAACGGCGGGCGCCGGCGGCGGCGCGAGCACGGGCTGGATCGCGGCCGTCGGGCTTTTCGGCACGAGGCGCGAGATGAAGCTGCGGGGCCGCGGTGCGGGCGCGACCGTCTCGGACGGGACTGCGGGCTCGGAGGCCTCGGAGACGGCGGCGGCAGGCTCGGCGGCGGCAGGCTCGGCGACGGCAGCGGCGGGTTCGGACACGGCGTCTGCAGGCGTTGCGAGGGCGGTTTCCTCGACGCGGGCGGGCTCTTCGGGCGCGGTCGCGACGACGGTCCGTTCGGCAGCCGGAACTGCCGTCGCTTCAGGGGAGACGGCCGGAGGATGCGCGTCGTTCGCGGGCGCCGGATTCGCCGCGACGGGCGATTGCGGCGACGCCTTCGGCAACTGCGTCCTGTCGTCTTCGGCCATGTCGGGTTCCGCTCGCCGTCTTGTCGGGCTCATGGAGCCACACTAGTCGTGATTGTGGCGGAACGGCGAAAGCCGTTCAGCCCTCGTAACGCCGGAACACGAGCGAGGCGTTGGTGCCGCCGAAGCCGAACGAGTTCGACAGGGCCGTGTGCACCTCGCGCGCCTTTGCGGCGTGCGGCACGAGATCGATCGCAGTCTCGACGGACGGATCGTCGAGATTGAGCGTGGGAGGTACGATGCCGTCGCGGATGGCGAGGATGGAGAAGATGGCTTCCACCGCGCCCGCCGCGCCGAGAAGATGCCCGATCGAGGATTTGGTGGACGACATGCACATCTTCGCGGCTGCGTTGCCGAGCAGACGTTCGACGGCCTTCAGTTCGATCTCGTCGCCGAGCGGCGTCGAGGTGCCGTGGGCGTTGATGTAGTCGAGCTCCGACGGTGAAATGCCGGCGCGTTTCAAGGCGGCGCTCATGCAGCGGAACGCGCCGTCGCCGTCCTCGGAGGGGGACGTGATGTGGTAGGCGTCGCCCGAGAGACCGTAGCCGATGAGCTCCGCATAGATCTTGGCGCCGCGCGCCTTGGCGTGCTCGAGCTCTTCGAGAACGACGATGCCCGCGCCCTCGCCCATGACGAAGCCGTCGCGGGCCTTGTCGTAGGGGCGCGACGCGCGGGTCGGCTCGTCGTTGAAATTCGTGGACAGGGCGCGGCAGGCGACGAAGCCCGCGAGCGACAGCCTGTTGATCGGCGATTCCGCACCGCCCGCCACCATCACCTCGGCGTCGCCCAAGGCGATGAGACGCGCGGCGTCGCCGAGCGCGTGGGCGCCGGTCGAACAGGCCGTCACGACCGAATGGTTGGGGCCCTTGAGGCCGTGCTGGATCGAGACGTAGCCGGACACGAGGTTGATGAGACGGCCGGGGATGAAGAACGGCGAGATACGGCGGGGGCCCTTCTCGATCAGCGTCACCGACGCGTCGTAGATGCCGCCGATGCCGCCGATGCCCGAACCGATCAGAACGCCGGTCGAAATCTGCTCTTCATAGGTGGTCGGCTTCCAGCCTGCATCGGCGAGGGCCTGCGTCGCCGCCGCCATGCCGAAAAGGATGAATTCGTCGACCTTGCGCTGTTCCTTCGGCTCCATCCAATCGTCGGGATTGAAGGTGCCGTCGGTGCCGTCCCCGCGCGGGATCTGGCAGGAAATTCGGGCCGGAAGATCGGACACGTCGACGACCTGCGTCGGAGCGGCCCCGCTCTCCCCGGCGAGAAGGCGACGCCATGAGACGTCCACCCCGCACCCGAGAGGCGAGACCATTCCAAGACCTGTGATGACGACGCGCCGCATGAAGTTCCGACCCGAAAGAATCGCAGGGAAAGCCTTACGCGGCCTTCTTCTCCAGGAAGGAGATCGCGTCGCCGACGGTGCGGATGGTTTCCGCCGCGTCGTCGGGGATCTCGACCGAGAATTCTTCCTCGAACGCCATCACGAGCTCGACGGTGTCGAGGCTGTCCGCGCCGAGGTCGTCGATGAAGTTGGCGCTTTCGATGACCTTTTCGGCGTCGACGCCGAGATGCTCGATCACGATCTTCTTCACGCGGGCCGCGATATCGCTCATGTCAGTTCCTCATTCACTCGATGGTACGCGGCAGCCGTCCCGGCACACCGCCGTTGAAAAATATCCGGACCCGCCGGAGCGGACGGGCGAAGGGACGGGCCCCTCGAATCCGCATGGAACGCGAAGGTACTCTGTCAAACGCCGCGGTGTCTGGTGCGTCAAGCCCCCCGGCAGCACTTCAACGGCTTGGTAACATACTTCCAAAACCGTGGCGAGGGGGCGAAGACCCTCATTCTACGCTCGAACTTTGTATTTCAACCAACTCAAATCATTGCCATTCCGCCGTTCACGTGGAGCGTTTGTCCCGTGACGTAGGAGGCTTCGGAGCTTGCGAGATACACGACCGCGGCCGCGATCTCCTCCGGCGTTCCCAAACGACCGGCAGGCACGTTGCCCAGAATGGTCTCGCGCTGCTTTTCGTTGAGCACATCCGTCATCGGCGTCTCGATGAAGCCCGGAGCGATGCAATTGACCGTGATTCCGCGGCTTCCGACTTCCGCCGCCAGCGATTTGGACATGCCGACGAGGCCGGCCTTGGACGCGGCATAGTTGCCCTGCCCCGGATTGCCCGTGGTGCCGACGACCGAGGTGATGGAAATGATGCGGCCTGAGCGGCGCTTCATCATGCCCTTCACGGCGGCGCGGGCGAGACGGAACGCGCCTTCGAGGTTCACGCGAATCACGAGATCCCAGTCCTCGTCCTTCATCCGCATGAACAGGCCGTCGCGCGTGACGCCCGCATTGTTGACGAGGATGTCGAGCGAGCCCATCGCGGCTTCGGCCGCAGGCACGAGCGCCTCGACGGACTCCTTGTCGGAGAGATTGGCGGGGACGACGTGGACGCGCTCGCCCAGTTCGGCGGCCAAGGCGTCGAGCGCCTCGCGGCGCGTGCCGGAAATGGCCACGGTCGCGCCCTGCGCGTGGAGCGCGCGGGCGACGGCGCCGCCGATGCCGCCCGTAGCACCCGTGACGAGCGCCGTCTTGCCGGTCAGATCGAACATGGTCGTCTCCTGTTCAGCGGCCGAGCCGCGCGCGGAATGCCGCGATGTCGTCGGGCGAGCCCACGGCGACGCCTTCGGCACCATCCGCAATGCGTTTGACGAGTCCGGACAGGACCTTGCCCGAACCGAGTTCGTAGAAGAGATCGACGCCCTGCCCGGCCATCCATGCCACGCTTTCGCGCCAGCGCACGGTGCCCGTAACCTGCGCCACGAGACCGGCGCGGATCATTTCCGGATCGACGACGGCGCAAGCGTGGACGTTGGCGACGAGCGGCGCCTTCGGCGCGGCGATGACGACGCCCGCGAGCGCCTCGGCCATGGCATCGGCGGCGGGCTGCATGAGCGCGCAGTGGAAGGGGGCGGAGACGGACAGCATGACCGCACGGCGCGCGCCCTTGGCCTTGGCGATCTCGACGGCGCGCTCGACGGCGGCCTTCGCGCCCGAGACGACGACCTGACCGCCGCCGTTGTCGTTGGCGGCTTGGCACACTTCGCCTTGCGCGGCTTCGGCGGCGGCTTCCGCCACGGCGTCGAATTCGAGGCCGAGGATCGCGGCCATCGCGCCCTCGCCCGGGGCGACGGCCTTCTGCATCGCGTCACCGCGGATGCGCAGAAGCTTGGCGGTGTCGGTGATCGAGAGGCTGCCCGCAGCCGCCAGCGCGGAATATTCGCCGAGCGAATGGCCCGCCACGAAGGCGGCGTCGCGCGCGAGATCGAGACCGGCTTCCGCCTCCAACACGCGCACGACCGCCATGCTGACGGCCATCAAGGCGGGCTGGGCGTTGGCGGTGAGGGTGAGCTGATCCTCCGGGCCCTCGAACATCAGCGCGGAGAGCTTCTGCGAGAGCGCGGCATCGACCTCGTCGAAGACGGCGCGCGCCTGCGGGAAGGATTCGGCCAGAGCCTTGCCCATCCCGACGGCTTGGCTGCCCTGCCCCGGGAACGTGAATGCGACCGCCATGCGAACCCTCGCGCGAAGCTGAAAAAGCGGGGTTCGTGAGACACGCGGCGCGTTGCGCTGTCAAGTCCTCGCAAGGGAAAGGTCGCCTGCGGCTGCGTTGCGGCTTCAGAGCCCGAGCAGGAAATCCGTCACGAGCTTGACGTTGAGCACGACGATGACGGCCGCGATCAGGACCGCAAAGGCGGTGAGCCAGCGCGGCGCGACCAACGGCCCCAATTTCCGCCGCGACGCCGTGAACATGACCAGCGGAATGACGGCAAAGGGCAGTTGGAGACTGAGCACGACCTGCGAAAGAACGAGCAGTTTGGCCGTGCCGCTCTCGCCGTAGGCGATGGTGACCCCGGCTGCGGGCACGATGGCGATGAGGCGCGTGACCATGCGGCGCAACCATGGTTTCAGCCGCAGGCCGATGAAGCCCTCCATCACGATCTGCCCCGCGAGCGTGGCCGTGACGGTGGAGTTGAGGCCGCAGCCGATCAGCGCGATGGCGAACAATGTCGGCGCGAGCGTGCTGCCGAGAAGCGGCGCGAGCAGAGCATGCGCGTCTCCCAATTCGGCGATCTCGGTGCGACCGGAAGTGTGGAAGACGGAGGCCGCGAGAATCAGGATGGAGGCGTTGATGGTGAGCGCGAGCATCAGCGCCACGGTCGAATCGAGCGTGGCGAAGGTGAGGCTCTCGCGCTTCGCGGGCACCGTATCTCCCACAACCCGCGTCTGCACGATGCCGGAATGGAGGTAGAGATTGTGCGGCATGACCGTCGCGCCGAGGATTCCGAGCGCGAGATAGAGCATGTCGGGATTGGTGACGATGTCGGTGGTGGGCGCAAAGCCGCGCAGCACCGCGCCCCAATCGGGATCGGCCATGACGATCTGCGCGGCGAAGCAGCCGGTGATGACGACGAGCACGCCGATGACGAAGGCCTCGACCGCCCGGAAGCCGAGCCGTTGCAGCGCAAGGATCAGGAAGACGTCGAGCGAGGTGAGGATGACGCCGAGCTCGAGCGGCATGCCGAACAGCAGCAATAGGCCTATCGCCGTTCCGATGACCTCGGCGATGTCGGTGGCGATGATCGCGATCTCGGCCATGATCCAGAGGAACCACGACACCGGAGCGGGATAGGCGTCGCGGCAGGCTTGGGCGAGATCCCGCCCCGAGCCGATGGCGAGGCGCGCGGCGAGCGCCTGCAGGATGATGGCCATGATGTTGGAAACGAGGGCGACGGCGAGCAGCGCGTAGCCGAACTGCGAACCGCCCGCGAGCGACGTCGCCCAATTGCCCGGATCCATATAGCCGACGGCGACGAGATAGCCGGGGCCGATGAAGGCGACGGCGCGACGCCAGGCCGGCCAGGCATTGCGCACCGGGATGCTCGCATGAACGTCCGACAGCGAGGCCTCGCCCCGCTCGCGCCGCCAACCCGCTTCCGTCGATCCGCTTCGTTCCAGCATCCCGCTCTCCTGCCCGAAACAAGATAGAGCGCATTTTCGCAGTTGCAAATGATTTGCAACTGGATGCGGCAACGAACCGCCTCAATCGGCCGTTAAGCGTTGGAGCGTTACCTCTGCCGGGTTGCCTGCCGCTTTTTTGACCGACCCGCCTTCAGCGAGCTGATTTTCATGCGCATTCTCTTCGTCCATCAGAACTTTCCCGGCCAATGGGTCCATTTGGCCCGGCATTACGACGCCTTGCCGGAACACGAGGTGGTCGCGATCCGGCATTCGGCCAACAAGCGGCCCGACATCGTGCGCACGATCGATTACGACTTCGCGGAGACGCGGCCCAATTGCATCTACCCGCTCGGCGACCATTTCGCCGTGCGCACCGGCCGCGCGGCCGCCGTGGCGGACGCCGCGCAGAAGCTGAAGGACGAGGGGTTTTATCCGGACGTGATCGCGGGCCATGCCGGCTGGGGCGAGACGTTGTTTCTGAAGGAGATTTTTCCCGACGCCCGCCAGATCGTGTATGCGGAGTTTTTCTATCGCTCGACCGGGGCGGACGCGAATTTCGACCCGGAATTCGCGGCTCCCGCGGACCATCGCTCCGGATACGGATCGGTGGCGCGCAACGCCGCGATGGTGGCGGCGCTGGCCTATGCCGACCGCGGGCTCGCGCCGACCGAATGGCAGCGCTCGGTGTACGAGCCGATGCTGCGCGAGCGCATCGAAGTCATCCATGACGGGGTCGACACCAATCTCGTCAAACCTGACGACAAGGCCTTCATCAAGCTCGCCAAGGGCACGATCACGATGAAGCCGGGCGACGAGCTGATCACCTTCGTGAACCGCAATCTGGAGCCCTATCGCGGCTATCACCAGATGATGCGGGCGCTGCCGAAGATCCTCGCGGAGCGGCCGAACGCCCGCATCGTCATCGTGGGCGGCGATTCGGTGAGCTACGGAAAACCCGCGCCGAAGGGGAAGACTTGGCGGCAGATCTTCTTCGAGGAGGTGAAGGACCGCATCGACGTGTCGCGCGTCCACTTCGTCGGCAAGGTGCCCTACCCGCTGTTCCTGAATTTGCTGCAGGTCTCGGCGGCGCACGTCTATCTGACCTACCCGTTCGTGCTGTCCTGGTCGATGATCGAGGCGATGTCGGCAGGATGTCTCGTGATCGGCTCGAAGACCGCGCCCGTGGAAGAGGTGATCCGGGACGGCGAAAACGGCGTGTTGGTCGACTTCTTCGATCCGGACGCGATCGCGAACGCGGTGATCGACGCGCTGAAGCGGCCGCAGCGTTACAAGAAGATGCGCGCAAGGGCCCGCAAGGACGCCATCGCGGGCTATGACCTGAAGACGGTCTCGATGCCCAAGCTGACCGATCTGTTCGAGCGGATGGCCGCCGGAAAGGCGTGATCGGACGGCGAAAACTGTGTCTTCGCCGCCACACCCCCGAGGCTTCATCGGTGCCGTAACCGAAAGGCGTGCCGCCGTCGAAATCACGCCACAAACGCCCTGCAGCGTGCTTCCAACTAACCGACTGAAATTACGTCGTTTCGGCGTCGGAATGCCGGTTTTTCGGCGGATTTCGGCGGGCCTCCGAAACTGACGTTACGTCAAATTGCGCAGCTCGGGCCGCGCGTGCATCAATTCGGCGCGTCCGCCAACGGACGGTCGAGCAAGAACGAAGAACGAGGAACCGGACACGCCATGGACGCCCGAGTGACCGACAAGTCCAAACTCCCCAGCCGCCACGTGACGGAAGGGCCCGAGCGGGCCCCGCACCGCTCCTATCTCTACGCGATGGGCTTGACCCGCCAGCAGATGAGCCAGCCGCTCGTGGGCGTCGCCTCCTGCTGGAACGAGGCGGCCCCGTGCAACATCTCGCTGATGCGCCAGGCGCAGGCGGTGAAGAAGGGCGTGGCGTCGGCCGGCGGCACGCCGCGCGAATTCTGCACGATCACCGTGACCGACGGCATCGCCATGGGCCATCAGGGCATGAAGGCCTCGCTGGTCTCGCGCGAAGTGATCGCGGACTCGGTCGAGCTGACCATGCGCGGGCATTGCTACGACGCGCTCGTCGGCCTCGCGGGCTGCGACAAGTCGCTGCCCGGCATGATGATGGCGATGGTGCGCCTGAACGTGCCGTCGGTGTTCATCTACGGCGGCTCGATCCTGCCCGGCTCGTTCAAGGGCAAGCAGGTCACCGTTCAGGACGTGTTCGAGGCGGTCGGCAAGCACTCGGTCGGCGACATGTCGGACGACGATCTGGAAGAGCTCGAAGCCAAGGCCTGCCCGTCTGCGGGCGCCTGCGGCGCGCAGTTCACCGCCAACACCATGGCGACGGTGTCCGAAGCCATCGGCCTCGCGCTCCCCTACTCCGCCGGCGCGCCCGCACCCTACGAAATCCGCGATCAATTCTGCATGACCGCGGGCGAGATGGTGATGGAACTGATCGCCAAGCAGATCCGCCCGCGCGACATCGTGACCCGCAAGGCGCTCGAGAATGCGGCGACGGTTGTTGCGGCTTCGGGCGGCTCGACCAATGCGGCGCTGCATCTGCCGGCCATCGCGCATGAATGCGGCATCGAATTCACGCTGTTCGACGTGGCCGAAATCTTCAAGCGCACGCCCTATGTCGCGGACCTGAAGCCGGGCGGCAAATACGTCGCCAAGGACATGTTCGAAGTCGGCGGCATCCCGCTGCTGATGAAGACCCTGCTCGACAACGGCTATCTGCACGGCGACTGCATGACCGTGACCGGCCGCACGATCGCGGAGAACCTCGCTTCCGTGAAGTGGAACCCCGATCAGGACGTCGTGTACCCGGCCGACAAGCCGATCACGGTGACCGGCGGCGTCGTGGGCCTGCGCGGCAATCTCGCTCCGGAAGGCGCGATCGTGAAGGTGGCCGGCATGGCCGCCGACAAGCAGACCTTCACCGGCCCGGCGCGCTGCTTCGACAATGAAGAGCTGTGCTTCGAAGCGGTGAAGAAGAAGCAGTACAAGGAAGGCGACGTTCTCGTGATCCGCTACGAGGGTCCGAAGGGCGGCCCCGGCATGCGCGAAATGCTGTCCACCACGGCCGCTCTCTACGGTCAGGGCATGGGCGACAAGGTCGCGCTGATCACCGACGGCCGCTTCTCCGGCGCGACCCGCGGGTTCTGCGTCGGCCATGTCGGCCCCGAAGCCGCCGTCGGCGGCCCCATCGCGCTGATCCGCGACGGCGACATCATCGAGCTCGACGCCATCAACGGCGTGCTCGCGGTGCGCCTCTCGGACGCCGAACTCGCCGAGCGCGCCAAGTCTTGGACGCCGCGCGAGACCGATTACGGCGCGGGCGCGATCTGGAAATACGCGCAGACCGTGGGCTCTGCCCTGAACGGCGCCGTCACCCACCCCGGCGGACAGGGCGAAAAGCACGTTTATGCCGATCTCTGACACGATAAGGAGCGGCCTTCTGGGCGCCTGCCTCGTCGCCTTCGGCGGATGTCTCGCGACGTCCGCCGCGGCGCTCGACGTGCAGTCGTCTGCGGCGGCCGCTCCCGTCGTGGCGGGTACGAAGACCGTCGGAGACGCCTTTCGCTCCGGCATGAAGGACTACAACGAAGGCAACAAGACCGGCGCCCTGAAGGCGCTGGAATATGCGGCGGGCCAAGGCCATGCCATGGCGCGTTGGAAGCTTGGCCGCATGCATGCGGACGGCGACGGCGTGCCGGTCGACCGGCTCAAGGCGTTCGAGCAGTTCTCACGCATCGCCAATGATTTTGCCGACGAAAGCCCCGATTCGCCGAATGCGCGTTTCGTGGCCAACGCCTTCGTGGCGCTCGGCTCGTTTTATCTCGACGGCATTCGCGACACCTATGTGAAGGCCAATCCCGGCCGCGCGCGGGAAGTGTTCGCTTATGCGGCGTCCTATTTCGGCGACCCGGACGCGCAGTACAACGTCGCGCGGCTCTCGCTGGAGGGCGTCGGCGGGCCGAAGGACGTGAAGCAGGCGGTGCGCTGGTTCAACCTCGCGGCGGAAAAGGGACATGTACAGTCCCAAGCCATGCTGGGGCATCTGCTGTTCAACGGCGCGGCGGGCATGCGCCAACGTGCGCGCGGGCTGATGTGGCTGTCGCTCGCGAAGGAATCCTGCGAGCCGACGCGGGACGCGTGGATCATGCAGTTGCATGAAGAGGCGATGGAAGCGGCGGCCGACACCGACCGCCTCGCCGCCACGAGCTACTTGCAGCAGCACGCGAAGAACCGCCAGTAAGCCTCTGCCGGGTCGGCAACCCGGCTCGTTTCAAAGCATGAGATCGACATAGACCGGGACGTGATCGCTGGGCTTGTCCCATGCGCGCACGTGCTTGGCCACGCGGCAGTCGGCGAGCCGGTCCGCCGCTTGCGGCGAGAGCAGCAGATGGTCGATGCGGATGCCGTTGTTGCGCTGCCAAGCGCCCGCTTGATAGTCCCAGAACGTGTAGGTCGCGCCGTCGGGATCGCAGGCGCGCAGGGCGTCCGTGAAGCCGAGCGACAGCAATTGCCGGAACTTGCCGCGGCTCTCGGGTTGAGCGAGCGCGTCGCCCGCCCAAGCCTCGGGGAACTTCGCGTCAAGCGCGGTGGGAATGACGTTGTAGTCGCCCGCGAGAACCAGCGGCTCTTCGAGCTTCAACAGTTCCTGCGCCCGGGCGATGAGCCGGTCCATCCAGCCGAGCTTGTAGGGGAATTTCTCGGTGCCGAGCGGATTGCCGTTCGGCAGATAGATGGAGGCGACGCGCACCACGCCCGTCGCGGTGGAGACGACGGCCTCGATATAGCGCGATTGAACGTCCGCCTCGTCGCCCGGCAATCCGCGCACGACGTCTTCGATGGGATGCTTGGAGAGGATGGCGACGCCGTTGAACGCCTTTTGCCCGTGCACGGCGATGTTGTAGCCCGCCGCCTCGATTTCGAGTGCCGGGAACGCTTCGTCCACGCATTTGAGCTCTTGCAGGCAGACGACGTCGGGCGAGGCCTCCTTGAGCCAAGCGACGAGGTGCTCGGTGCGCTGTTTGACCGAATTCACGTTCCAAGTGGCGATGCGCATTCCGATTCTCTCCCGCGACGGGTGGAAACTAACGGCTTTTGCGGCGGGGTCGAGCCGGGATCAGAGGCCGAAGGCGCGCAGCAGCAACGGCACGAGGATGGCCGTGAGCAGCGCGTTGAGACCCATCGCGATTCCCGCGAATGTGCCCGCCACCGGATCGACCTGAAACGCGCGGGCGGTACCGATGCCGTGGGAGGCCAAGCCTGCGGCGAAGCCCCGCGCACGGAAATCGCGGATGCGCAGCAGGTTCATCAGCGGCGTCACCATGATCGCCCCCAAAATGCCCGTGAGGATGACCAGAGCGGCGGTGAGCGAGGGCTCGCCGCCCAGCT
Organism: Hyphomicrobiales bacterium; assembly: GCA_027489535.1. Taxonomy (GTDB): domain Bacteria; phylum Pseudomonadota; class Alphaproteobacteria; order Rhizobiales; family Beijerinckiaceae; genus JAIXZO01. Next base: position 112,352 of record JAIXZO010000017.1, on the reverse strand, counting down.
CCTGCGCGATGCCCATGGCGATGCCCGCCGTGACGGATTTCGGCGCGATGGCGACGAGCAGCGAGGGAGGAGCGCCCAGTGCCCAGGCGATGCCGACGGCCGAGACCACGGCCACGACGCTGCCGACCGCGAGGGACACGGCGATGGGAAGGAGCGAGCGGCGCACGATGCGGCGGTTCTCATAGAGCGGGATCGCGAGGGCGACGGTGGCGGGGCCGAGCAGGAAATGCACGAACTGCGCGCCGTCGAAGAAGGTGCGGTAGTCCGTGCCGGTCATCGCGAGAACGGCGGACAGCAGCGCGACCGCGATCATCACCGGATTGGCGAGCGGGTGACGGCCGAAGCGGCGCGCGACGGCATCGGCGATCACGTAGGCGCTCAGCGTCAGCGTGAGCCAGAGGAGCGGGCTCGTCGAAAGATAGACCCAGAGCGAGGCGGTCTGCGTCATGCTGCGTCCTCGTCTCGCGAGAGCATGCGGAACACCCCGGCGGTGACGGCCAGCGTCAGCGCCGTCGAACCGACCAACGCGGCGATCAGCGCCCAGCCATGCGCCGAAAGATCGCCCGCATAGCGGATGATGCCGACGCCGGCGGGCACGAAGAGGATCGAGAGATGGGCGAGCAGGCCCTTGGCCGTGCCGCCGAGCGGCGTCGCGCCGATCTCCGGCGACACCGGGGCGAGCGTCCGTCGCAAAAGCAGAACGACGAACAACAACGCCATGCCGAGAACCGGCCCGGGCACCGGAATGCCGAGCCCGCGAGCGGCGATCTCGCCCGCAAGCTGGCAGGCGAGCAGAAGCGTCATCGCCGCGATCATACCGGCTCCCTGACTTTTCGGACGGGCACGGTGGATCGTCCCGCGAAGCCGACGCATAGCATGGAAAGCGCGCCCGGGCCGAAAGCCGCGCCGGTCGCCCCGCCCGTTCGATCGCAATCGTTCGAAGGGGTGGCGCGGCGCAACCGGAGACATTATGGTCCGGCGCACTCGCATTCACGGAGCCTTACGGCCATGGCCGATCACGCCGTCCCGCACTTCAAGAACGATTCCGGCGTCGCGGTGGTCCGCATCCACGCGAAGGAATTCATGTGCGTGGGGGCGAGCCCGCCCTTCGACCATCCGCATATCTTCATCGACCTCGGCTCGGACGACGAGGCGGTGTGCCCGTATTGCTCGACGCTGTTCAAATACGAGGCCTCGCTGAAGTCGATCTGCGAGCCGGCCGAGTGCCTGTTCACCGAGCCGAAGGCCGCGTGAGCCTCGGGCCGTGCCCGACCATCCCGTTCTCATCGCAGGCGCAGGCATCGGCGGGCTGACGCTCGCCTTGGCGCTGTCGCGCCGCGGCCGCGACGTCGTGATCCTCGAACGACGCACCCGCCTCGAAGAAGAAGGCGCGGGCATTCAGCTTTCGCCCAACGCCTCGCGGGTTCTCATCGATCTCGGCCTCGGCAAGCCGCTGTCGCGAATCGCGGGCGAGCCGCGCCGGTTGAGCGTGCGCAACGGACGCAGCGGAGACGTGCTGGCCTCCGCACCGCTGGGCGACGCGATGCGCGAGCGTTACGGCGCGCCCTATTGCGTCGTCCACCGTGCCGACCTTCAACTGCTGCTGCTCGATGCCGTACGCGCCGCGACCCATGTGCGCCTGCATTTCGGGCGCGAGGTGGACGGGGTCTCGCAGGAAGCGACGAGCGTGGTCGTCTCCACCTCCTCCGCCACGGGAATGGAAAAGCTGCGGGGCTCGGCGCTGGTGGGGGCGGACGGGCTGCGCTCCCGAACGGCGGTTCTGCTCGGCGATGCGGGCAAGCCGGAATTCAGGGGCTACGCGGCCTGGCGGGGCACCCTGCCCCCCGATGCCGCACCGGCGGGGATTTCCCGCTCGGAGACCGGGCTGTGGCTCGGGCCCGGCGCGCATCTGGTGCATTACCCGATCAAGGCGGGTCGGATGATCAATGTCGTGGCCGTCGTGCAGAGCCCGATCGGCGATCCCGATTGGTCGCGCGAGGGCGACGCGGACGTCGTGGGCGCGCGTTTCAAAACCTGGGCGGCGCCCGTGCGCGAGCTGCTGCAGGCGGTGGACCGATGGCGCGTATGGTCGCTGTTCGACCGTCCCGCCCGCAAGCATTGGTGCGACGGCCGGGTCGGCCTACTAGGCGATGCGGCGCATCCCGTGCTGCCGTTCCTTGCGCAAGGCGGCGCATTGGCCATCGAGGATGCGGCCGTGCTGGCGGCGCGCCTCACGCAATCGAACGACGTCGCGGCGGCCTTTCGGACCTATGAGGCCGAACGCAAGCCGCGCACCCGGCGCGTTCAGGAAGCGGCGCGCGCGAACGGCCGCACCTACCACCTCGGCTTCCCCTTCGCCGCCGCGCGCGACCTCGTGATCCGACGGGCGGGAGAGAAGCTGACCGACCGCTATGATTGGCTCTACGGCTGGACGCCGCCTGCGGGGCCGTAACGCCTCAGTTGCGGAGGCGCTTGCCAAGCGGCAGCGAACACGGCTACCGAGCGGGCGCGCCGGTGTAACCCAATGGCAGAGGTAGGCGACTTAAAATCGCTTCAGTGTGGGTTCGAGTCCCACCACCGGCACCATATTCACAGCAGCGTCTGCATGGCGCGGGCCATTTCTTGCGTGGCGGGGACGTCGATCTTTCCGGAGCCCAAGACCGGGATGGCGGCGGTGACGAGGACGGCGCGGGGAACCCACAATTCGGGATAGCCCTCGGCCTTCGCCCGGGCGAGGAGCGCGTCGCGCTCGGCATCGGGGCGGTCGGTGACGAGGACGATCTGCTCGCCCTTGCGGGGGTCGGGAAGCGTGACGGCGACGTGGGTGCCGCCGGGCCAGAGGCCCTGCGCAAGGCCTTCGACGACCGTCAGCGAAATCATCTCGCCGCCGATCTTGGCGAAGCGCTTGGCGCGGCCCTTCACCGCGACGAAACCGTCTTCATCGACCGTGACGATGTCGCCGGTGTCGTGCCAGCCGTCCGGCGGCGGAACCAGCACGCCCGGCGCGCTCGGCAGCATGTAGCCCGCCATCACGTTGGGCCCGCGCACATAGAGCCGGCCGCCCTCGCGGATGCCTTCGACGGGCTCCACGCGGTGCTCGATGCCGGGCAGAAAGCGACCGACGGTGCCGGGGCGGTTGTCCTGCAGGTCGTTGACGGCGAGGACGGGGGCGCATTCGGTCGCGCCGTAGCCTTCGAGCAAGGTGGTACCCCACGCGGCCCAGACGCGGCGCGTTTCGTCCTTCACCCGCTCCGCGCCCGCGACGACGACGCGCACGCCGGCGAAATCGTCGGCCTCCGCCGCGCGCATCCAGCCCTGCAGGAACGTGTCGGTGCCGAACAGGATGGTCGCCCCGGTATCCTTGGCGAGACGGGCGATCTGGCGGTAGTGCAGCGGGCTGGGATAGAGCACGACGCGCATTCCGCCGAGCAGTCCCAAAAGCAGCCCGCCGGTGAGGCCGTAGCTGTGGAACACCGGCAGCGGGTTCAGCACGATCTGATCGGGGCCGAGCGGCGGCGAGCCGATATGCGCCTCGATCTGACGGACATTGGCGATGATGTTGGCGTTGGTGAGCGCCACGCCCTTCGGCTCGCCCTCCGACCCCGACGTGAACAGGATGACGGCGGCCTCGTCGGGATCGAGCGCGTGGCGGCTGTGGACGATGCCGGCGAGGGCCGCGCGCACCACGCCCGCGGCCTTGTCGAGCGACGTGACGGAGGCGCGGAGATCTTCGAGATAAATGACGCGCGGGCCCGCTTCGCCGTCGGCCGGACCCGCCTCCAACTCCGCCACTACGTCGTCGAGACGCGCGGTTTCAACGAAGCGACGGGAGGAGACGATGGTCTCGATTTCGGCCGCGCGGCAGGCGGCCCGCAGGTTCTTGACGCCCGCGGTGAAATTGAGCGGCGCGGCGACGCGGCCATAGGCCGACAGCGCCATGAGGGTGATCGCCGCGGCATTGACGTTTGGCAGCAGGATGCCGACCGCCTCGCCGCGGGCCGTTTCAAGCGCGATCTTCTTGCCGACGACCATGCTCGCCAGCACGAGCCGGTCGTAGCTCAGCGGGCTGCGCTCGGGATCCTCGACGATGAGCTTGCCGCCGCCGGCGCGACGGCGCGCGGCCAGCAGCGCCCCGAACAGGGAATGCCTGACCGCAGTGTGATCGAAATCCGCGTCCGCCATGGCCTTAGACCTCGATCAACTGCAGGGAAGAAGGCTCAGCCTTTGGCGCCGTCCGCGATGGGGGCTTGGAAGCTCAGGCCCAGGTCCCACGGAAAATAAATCCACGTATCTTGAGACACCTCCGTGACGAAGGTGTCCACCAGAGGGCGGCCTGCGGGCTTCGCGTAGACGGTGGCGAAATGCGCGTTGGGCAGCATCTCGCGCACGACCTTGGCGGTCTTGCCGGTGTCGACGAGATCGTCGATGACCAGCACGCCCTTGCCGCCCTCCCCGATCTGCATCACCGCGTCGGTGATGCCCTTGAGGACCCGCAACTCCCCTTGCGAGGTGTAGTCGTGATAGCTCGCGACGCAGACAGTCTCGATCAAGCGGATTTCCAATTCGCGCGCCACGATGGCGGCCGGCACGAGGCCGCCGCGCGTGATGCAGACGAGGGCTTGGAACGGGCCGGCGCCGGCCAGCCGCCAGGCCAAGGCGCGCGCGTCGCGGTGAAACTGATCCCACGAAACGGGGAAGGCCTTGGGGCTCGAAGGCGACATCGAGAAGTCCTCGTTGAACGGCGTCAGGAACGGAGGGAGGCGAGCATCGCCTCGACGGCGGCGCGGGCGGGTTCGAGCAGTTCCGCCTCGCGGGCACGCAGCACGATCTGGTTGCGGAAGCGCTGGCCGTCGAAATTCGGATAGGAACCGATCATCACGTCGGGATGCGCCTTCTGCACCGCGCCGAGCGGCGTCGCATAGGCGCCTTCCGGCAATCCGTCCGTATCGATGGAAACGGACTGCATCTTGCGGCCGGTCTTGAGGCGCGGCGCGACGGCGTCCAGCATCGCCTGCATGATCGAGGGCACGCCCGCCATCACGATGACGTTGGCGACCATGAAACCCGGAGCGCGGGAGATCGGGTTGTCGATGAGATCGGCCCCGTGGGGAATGCGCGCCATGCGCAGCCGCGCCTCGTTCAGATCGTCCGGGTTCGGGAACCGCTCGCGCAGCATGGCGACGGCACGTTCGTCGTGCGAAATGCCGACGCCGACCGCCTTGGCGACGCAATCCGCGGTGATGTCGTCGTGGGTCGGCCCGATGCCGCCGGTGGTGAAGAGGTAGGTGACCTTGGCGCGCAGCGCGTCGATCGCGGCCACGATCTCGTCTTCGTCGTCCGGGACGACGCGCACTTCGCGCAGCTCGATACCCAGACCGGTCAGATATTCGGCGATGTAGCCGATATTCTTGTCCTTGGTCCGCCCGGACAGGATCTCGTCTCCGATCACGAGGATCGCGGCCGTCACGACGGAGGTCGAATCTGTCATACGCAAAATCCTTGAAGGTTTTGCGATATAGACCACGCAGCCCCCTCCGCTCAAGGCGCGCGTACCGGAGTTTCGGTATCGAGGCGCGCGGATCGGCGCTCGCGGAGACGAACATCGCGCATCGGCAACCGGTCGAGGCGATGGAGGGGCGGCCCCTCCCCGTCCGCGCGCCCCGGCGAATTGACTTCGCGACGGCGTTCACGCAAGGACTCGAACGCACGCGCTGCGGGCAAAACCTGAACCCACCAAGGCCGTTGGACATCATGACCGCTTTGCAGGAGGCCGCCGATCCGGCCCTGCCGCTCTCGATCTTTCTGATCACGCGCAACGAGGCCAATCGGTTGCCGCGGACGCTGGCGGCCGTGCGCGGGTTGGCCGACGAGATCGTGGTGGTGGATTCGGGCTCGACGGACGGCACTCAGGACGTGGCGCGGCGGTTCGGGGCCAAGCTGATCGAGACCCATTGGCGCGGCTACGGCCCGCAAAAGCGCTTCGCCGAGGAGCAATGCCGCAACGTGTGGGTGCTCAACCTCGATGCGGACGAGGAATGCACGCCGGAACTCGTCGCCGACATCCGGGCGCTGTTCTTGGGCGAGGGTCCGGCGCTGGACGGCTACGGCTTTCCCATCGTCGAAATCTTTCCGGGCGAAACAGCTCCGACCTTTTTGGGGCACTCGCTTGCCCCGGTGCGGCTCTACAGGCTCGACCGCGGGCGTTATGCCGACGCGATGGTGCATGACCGGGTCGAGATGATGCCCGGCTCGCGAACCGGGACGCTGCGCGGCATCGTGCTGCACCGTTCCATCGACAGCATTTCGCAGACCGTGGACAAGCTGAACCGCTACTCCGATCAGCAGGTCGCGGATATGGCCGGGCGCGGACGGCGGATTTCCCGGTTCAGGGTCTGGGTGGAATTTCCGATCGCGTTCTTCCGCGCTTATGTCTTGCGGCGACATGCTCTGCGCGGCACGTTCGGGCTGATCGCTTCGGTCAATTACGCGTTTTTCCGCTTCATGCGGATTGCCAAGGCGTTGGAAGCGCAACTGCGCGACCGCGATCAGTCGCGGACGTAGAGATCGTTGGCCGGGGTGGTGGTTGCGAGCCGATAGCCCTTGTCCTCGAGCAACGACGGCAGATCCTCCGCCCACTGGCTGCGAAGGTGATTGAGTACCAACAGACGCGGCAGCAAGCCGGGGGCCGCGTCGCGCAGGAACGGCACGAGCACCATGTCCTCGGTGCCTTCGACATCCACCTTCAGCACGTCGATGCGTTCGAGCTTCTCGGTCGATACGAGATCGAGAAGCGTCGTGGCCGGCACGTCGATGCGCTCTCCGCCGTCAGGCGCGTCCTTGGCGATGCGCACGCTGGTGCCGCCGCGGTTGCGACGGTCGATGAACAGGGTCAAGCGGCCGTTCATGTCGGCCACCGCGGTGTTGATCGCCTTGACCGACGCGCCGGCATTGATGCCGATGTTGAAGCACAGCCGGCCGAAGACTTCCGGCTCCGGTTCCACCGCCACGATGTTCGAGCCGGAACCGGCAAGCCCGGCGGCCCAGAGAGCGTAACCGCCGACATTCGCGCCGATGTCCACGAAGACGACGCCCTCGCCGAGATAGGGCGCGATGAAGGCGCGCTCGGCCGGATCGAAATATTGCGGCGTGAACAGGATGCGCTTTTCGCAGACGTTGTTGTGGGGTGCGAGGCGCATGCGCACGCCGAGCACTTCTGTATCGATCGGCCGCCCCTTGAGACGGCCTATCGCCCATTGGCGCAGCATGAAGGCCACGCGCATCGATGCCCATGAGCCGCCGCTGCGCCGCGTGCGCTCGATCACCCGCGCGACGAGCCGCGAGGGCGCGAAGGCGCCGAAAGCGGAGACGTGACGGACGTTCGGTGTGATCTGCATGGCGCTATGCCGGGCTAGGTCGCATGGCGAAGCGCGGGAGGCAAACGGTTTCGTCTCACCCGGGGACGCTCGGGCCTTGCGTCGCGCAGCGGTTTCGCCCATTTGGAGCGGACGCCTCTTTCTCCGGAACGGACCCGATGACTTTCGTGGATGCAGCCGCGGCCCCGCGCCGCAAGACCGGCGAGATCAAGCTCTACGGGCAGGATGCGTTCGCGGGCATGCGCAAGGCGGGCAAGCTCACCGCCGAGGCGCTCGACATGCTCGTCGCCGAAGTTCGTCCCGGCGTGACGACGGAACGGCTCGACAAGCTCGCCTTCGATTTCGCGATGGACCACGGCGCCTATCCCGCGCCGCTGATGTATCGCGGCTATCGCCGGGCGATCTGCACCTCCATCAATCACGTGGTCTGTCACGGCATCCCCAACGACAAGCCGTTGCGCGAGGGCGACGTACTGAACGTCGACGTGACGCTGATCGTCGACGGCTGGCACGGCGACTCGAGCCGGATGTACGGCGTGGGCACGATCCCGCGTCGCGCCGCCCGTCTCGTCGACGTGACCTATGAATCGCTGATGCGCGGCATCGCCGCCGTGCGGCCGGGCGCGACGACCGGCGATATCGGCCATGCCATCCAGGTCTTCGCGGAAGCGGAGCGCTGCTCCGTGGTGCGTGACTTCTGCGGCCACGGGCTCGGCCGGTTGTTCCACGACGAACCCAACATCCTGCATTACGGCCGCGTCGGCGAAGGCGTCGTGCTGCGGCCCGGCATGCTGTTCACCATCGAACCGATGATCAATCTCGGCCGCCCGCATGTGAAGGTGCTCGGCGACGGCTGGACCGCGGTGACGCGCGACCGCTCGCTCTCCGCGCAGTTCGAGCATACCGTCGGCGTGACCGACGACGGCGTGGAAATCTTCACGCTCTCCCCCGCCGGTTTGCACCGGCCGCCCCTGACCGTCGACTGAGGCGCCCATGCCGCATCGTAATCCCGCCCCCAAGACGCCGGTCGAGGGGAAGGATCACGCGAGCAGCCACCGCCATAGGTTGCGAGAACGCTTCGCACGCGTCGGGGCTGCGGGCCTCAACGACTATGAGCTGCTCGAACTGGTGCTGTTCCGCTCCATCCCGCGGCAGGACGTGAAGCCGCTCGCAAAGGAGCTGATCGCCAAATTCGGATCGGTTGCCGAGGTGTTGGGCGCATCGCTGACGCGGCTGCTCGAACATGACGGCATTTCGGAGAAGACGGCGATCGAATTGAAGATCGTGGAGGCGGCCGGGCGCGAACTCGCGAAGGGCGCTATCGGCAAACGCCCGGTCCTCGGCTCCTGGACGTCGGTGCTGGATTACTGCCGCGCCGCCATGGCCTTCTCCGAGAAGGAACAGTTCCGCATCTTGTTTCTCGACAAACGCAACGGCCTGATCGCCGACGAGGTGCAGCAGACAGGCACGGTGGACCACACACCGGTTTATCCGCGGGAAGTCGTGAAGCGGGCGCTGGAGCTTTCGGCCTCGGCCATCATACTCGTGCACAATCACCCCTCCGGCGATCCGACGCCTTCGCAGGCCGACATCCGGATGACGCGGGAGATCGCCGACGCTTCGAAGCCGCTGGGCGTGCTGGTGCACGACCACATCATCGTCGGCCGCAACGGCCATGCGAGCCTGAAAGGTCTTCAGCTGTTCTGAGGTCAGAAGATCGCCGCGGCGCCGGTGGCGACGGTGATGACGAAGCCGAGCGTGATCAGGGTGCCGCCGAGCCCGACCGCCATGCCCGCCAGCACGATCAGCCCGTCGCGCTCGACGAGACCGAGCCCGACGAGGCAGACGGCGAGGCCGAGCGGCACCTGCCCCACGAAGGGCGCGGCGAAGATCAGCGCCATGGCGAAGACGAACAGCGCGCAGCCGACGAGCCGCATCGCCACGTGGGTGTCGAACACGGTGAAGCGCGGCCGGGCCAAGGTCTCCAGCTTCATGAGCCAAGGCGCCGCGCGACCGAAGGCGCGGTCGATGTCGCGGCGCGCGACGGAACGCTCGAGCAGGGCCTCGGGCAGCCAAGGCGCGGCGCGACCCGCGATGATCTGAAGCGCGACGACGACGAGCAGGAGACCGCAGACGAGCGGGATGGGCGGCGGCATCGGCAGGCAGTTCGGCAGGCCGAGCAGCACGATCAGCAACGCGAAGGCGCGGTCGCCCAGAACCCCGACGATGTCGCGAACGGTGATGCGTTCGGCGGCACCCTTTCCGGTCGCAAGCGTCGCAAAGAGCACCGAAGTGCGTGGAAAAGGGGCGTTCATGATCGCTCGGTTTTTGAAAGCGCCCCTTCTTATCCCGAGCCCGGCGGACGTCCAAGCGGAGCCGTGCTCAAAGTTGAGCGGCATCGGCAACGAGAACCTGAGCGGTCGGGCCGGACCGTCTTGCCCTTCCTGACGGAAGCCCCATCAAACGCCTGCATTCGGGCTTTCCGACATGACCCCGAATTTTTCGTGTTTTCTCCGGGAATGGACTCTGCGACAGTGGGGCTCGTTGTGTCGCGTTCGCTTTCCTCCCGGACTCGACCGTGCGCCCCCTCACCGCCGTCACACTTCTGTTGTCGTCCGTTTTCGCCGGAAGCGGCGCGTGCGGCGAGCAAAGTCGCCGTGACCGTGTCGCGCGCGAACCGTCGCGCATCGAAGACGTCGATCTGCCGGATACGCGGCTGGAGGATGCCGTTTCCGGGCGCGAGCGCAGCTTCTTCCGCCGCATGCGCCTTCCCCCCATGCCTTACCTCGAAAATTTCTCCTCGGCGGAAGGGTCGCCCGCGGGCTTTCACACGGCGGCAGGCTTCAAGCGCGCCTTTGCCGAGACGCTCGACAAGCCCGCATGGCTGCTTGCGGCCGTCGTCGGCTCGACCATCGCGCCGCGCGCGGCCGAGCATTCCCTGCCGACGAACGACGAGACCTTGCTGACGACCGGAATGCGGGGGCGCTTTCTGTTCGGCCGGCAGGAAATGCTCGGCAATCTCTATCTTGCGGGCTTCGTCGGGCCCGAGTTGGAAGTGAAGATCGACCCCCTCGCCGCTCGCCCGGTGCGGCGACGCTACGGCGTACGCGCGGAAGGTCACGTCTGGTTTCGTCCCTCCGACGGCGTGGTGCTCGGCTTCGTCGCGAGCGCGGGAACGGCGTTGGAGGACGTGTGGACGCGCGCGCGCGTCGGCCGGCGCTTCTTCGACCTCGTGACGGTGGGGCCGGAAGCCGGCCTCTCCGCCGCTCCCCGCTATGTCGACCAGCGCGTCGGACTGTTCGCGTCCGAAATCAAGCTGTCGAACTGGACCGTGGAAGGGTCGGCGGGACGCATGCGCGACTCCGACGGCCGCAACGGCTGGTACGGAACCCTCGCCAATACGCGCCGGTTCTGAGGCGCGGAAGGCGGCGGATTCGGCGACGAAACACTGCGGTTGCGGAGGCCCTGCCTCTGAAAACCTCATGGTGAGGAGGCGCGAAGCGCCGTCTCGAACCACGAGGTTTTCAGCCGCAGGAATGACGCGGATGGATCGAGACGCCCTGCTTCGCAGGGCTCCTCACCATGAGGTCGTCAGGTGCACGTTTCCGCGTAACGCGATTTCAAAGGCCGGCCAAAATCCGCGTGGAATCGGCAACGATCTCGGCGCGCCGCTCCCCGGTCATTTTGGCAAGGGTCCGGTAGGGCATCGCCATGCGCGGATTGCCCGCGAGTCGGTCTTCATTTTCGATGAGAAAGTTCCAATAGAGAGGATTGAAAGGGCATGCCTTTTCGCCGGCCTTGACCGCGGGATCGTAGCGGCAGCCGGTGCAGTAGTCGCTCATCCGGTCGATATAGGCGCCGGAGGCCGCATACGGTTTCGAGCCGAGAATGCCGCCGTCCGCGAACAGCGTCATGCCGTGAACGTTCGGCAGTTCCACCCATTCATAGGCGTCGGCATAGACGGCGAGAAACCACGCCGCGACCTGCGCGGGATCGAGACCGGCGATCAATGCGAAATTGCCGAGCACCATCAGGCGCTGGATGTGGTGAGCATAGGCGTGGCGCATCGTGTCGCCCACGCATTGCCGCAGGCAGTTCATGTCCGTCTCGCCGGTCCAGTAGAACTCCGGCAGCGGACGCTTCGCCTCGAGCGCGTTGAGCGTGGCGTATGCCGGCATCTTCAGCCAGTAGATGCCGCGCACATATTCGCGCCAGCCGAGCACCTGCCGCACGAAACCCTCGACCGCATTGAGCGGCGCCCGCCCTTCCTGCCACTCAACTTCCGCACGCCTGCAAATCTCGAGGGGAGTCAGCAGACCGGCATTGAGGTAAGGGGAAATGAGGCCGTGGAAGAGAAACGGCGCGCCCGACTTCATCGCGTCCTGATGATCCCCGAAGCCGGGAAGCGCGACCGTCGCGAACTCTTCGAGCGCGCGCAGAGCATCCGCCCGCGTGACGCCCCAGCCGAAGCCTTCCAGCGTGCCGTAATGCCCGGCGAAGCGGTCCTGAACGAGAGCCAGTATCTCCGCGGTGATGTCGTCCGGCGGAAAACGCAGCCGCTCGGGCAGCGCCGCACCCGCAGGAAGGGGCTTGCGGTTCTCCGCATCGAAGTTCCACTGCCCGCCGACCGGTTGATCGCCGTCCATCAACAGTCCGGTCTTGCGCCGCATCTCGCGATAGAAGAACTCCATCCGGTAGCTTTTACGGCCCTCCGCCCAAGCGGCGAATTCCGCGCGCGACGCGATGAAGCGGTCGTCGTCCAGCACGGTGAGCGGCACGCCGAGCGTCTCGCGCAGATCAAGCAGCATCTCGTAGACGCGCCATTCGCCGGGTTCCGTCACCAGCACGGAATCGGGAGCGTGCCGCGCGACGGCGGCCGCCAGCTCGCTTGCAAAGGAGCTCCCGGCACGCGGATCGTCGAGACGCACGTAATCGACCGTGATCCCCTCGGCGCGCAGCTCGGCCGCGAAATGGCGCATCGCGGACAGGATGAAGGCGATCTTTTGCGGATGATGCGGAACGTAGGTGGTTTCCTCCGCCGCCTCGACCATCAACACGACGTCGCGCAAAGGATCGAGCCCGTGCAGCGAGGAGATTCCGCGGGTGAGTTGATCGCCGAGGACGAAACGGAGACGCTTCACGGATCAGCCTTTGGTCCGCAGCGTCGAGCGCCCTCCGTCGACGCCGATGATCTGGCCGGAAATCCAACCCGCCTTGTCGGACAGCAGCAGAGCCGCGAGCGGCGCGATGTCGTCGGCCTCGCCGAGGCGCTGCAACGGATGCATCTGCGCAATGGCGGTCGCCATGGCTTCATTGCCCGTCAACGCGGCTGCGAGCGGCGTGCGCGTGAGCGACGGGGCGATGCAGTTGACGCGGATCTTGGGCGCAAGCTCGGCCGCCAAGGCGACGGTAAGGCCCTCGATCGCGCCCTTGGCCATCGCGACGGACGCATGGGCCGTAAAGCCCTGCGCGACCGCGACGGTGGAGAACAACAACACGGACGCGGTGCCCGCATGGGCCTTGAGCGCCGGCAAACCCGCTTGGACGGCCTTGACCGCGCCGAGGGCGTTGACGCGGAAGTCGCGCTCGAAATCCGCATCCGTCAGGCGCGCGACCGGCTTGAGATTGATGGTGCCGACGGCATAGCAGATGCCCGCCAAAGCGCCGCCGCCCCGCTCCGCCGCTTCCGCCACGGCGCGGGTGATGCCGTCGCCTTCGGAGACGTCGCAGGCGGTATGGCCGGCGCCGATCTCCGCGCCGAGCGCGGCCAGACGGCCGGCGTCGCGCGCCGCAAGGTGAACGGCGTGGCCGTCGTTGCGAAGCGCCCGCGCGATGGCGGCGCCGATGCCGCCGGTGCCTCCGAAAACGAGAATGGCGGGCTGCATGGACTTCTCCTTGATGAAGGCGGACGACCGAAAGCGCGGCCGGACGGTAGGCGGCAGATATCGCGCGCGACGGCGGCTTCAAGCACCCCCGCGCCCGCAATGAGGCCCGCGACACGTCCGAAACGTCGCATCCGACGTATCAGCCGCGACAAGGAGAACGCGTCGATGCCGAAGATGCGCAAGAAATCCGACCTGCCCGCCAAGGACTGCGCCGCCTGCGGCCGCCCGTTCGCCTGGCGCAAGAAATGGGAAAAGGTGTGGGACGAGGTGCGCTTCTGCTCCGATCGCTGCCGGAGCGACGGCAAGCGGAGAGGTTGAGGCGAGCACGAAAGAAAAAGGGCGCGCCGACGATGCGCGCCCCAGAATGATGATCCGCCGCGCGTCCGGCGCGAGCCGTGCGTGTCAGCCCGCCATCGCCGCGGCGATGGCGTCCAAGGCTTCCTCGGCCTTCGCGCCGTCCGGTCCGCCGGCCTGCGCCATGTCCGGACGGCCGCCGCCGCCCTTGCCGCCGAGAAGCTCGGAGCCGAGACGCACGAGATCGACCGCGTTGAAGCGGGCCGTGAGATCGGGCGTGACGCCGACCACGATCCCCGCCTTGCCGTCTTCCCCGATGCCGATGATGGCGACGACGCCCGACCCGACCTGCTTCTTGCCCTCGTCGGCAAGGCTCTTGAGGTCGCGCATCTCGATGCCGGTGATGGCGCGCGCCATCAGCTTGGTGCCTGCGACGTCGCGGATGCCCGTCGGCGCGCCCTCGGCCCCGCCGCCGCCCATCGCGAGCTTCTTGCGGGCTTCGCCCAGGTCGCGCTCGAGCTTGCGACGCTCCTCGATCAGAGCGGCGAGACGCTCGGAGGCTTCGCCGGCGGGCACCTTGAGCAGCGCGGAGAGATCGCGCAGGCGCTTGGATTCCTCGGCGCGGTGGCGGCGGGCCGCCTCCCCCGTCATAGCTTCGAGGCGGCGCACGCCCGCGGCGACGGCGCTTTCGGCGACGATGGTAACCAAGCCGATGTCGCCGGTGCGCGACACATGCGTGCCGCCGCACAGCTCGACGGAGAAGGCCTTGTTCGCCCCCTCGTCCGCCCGGCCCATCGACACGACACGGACTTCGTCGCCGTATTTCTCGCCGAACAGCGCGCGGGCGCCCGATTCGATGGCCTCGTCGACCGCCATCAGGCGCGTGACGACCGGGTCGTTCTGCACGACGACGCGATTGGCGATCTGCTCGACGCGTTCGAGTTCATCCTCGCCGATGGGCTTGGGATGGGAGAAGTCGAACCGCAGACGATCGGCGGAGACCATCGAGCCCTTCTGCGCGACGTGATCGCCGAGCACTTGGCGCAGCGCCTCGTGCAGGAGATGGGTCGCGGAGTGATTGGCGCGGATGGAACCGCGGCGGCCGTGTTCGACCTGCAATTCGAGCGGCGCGCCGACGCGGATTTCGCCGAGTTCGACGACGACGTCGTGCACGAACAGATCGCCGAGCTTCTTCTGCGTGTTGCGGACGCGCACCCGGACGCCGGGGGCGGTCATGATGCCGGTATCGCCGACCTGGCCGCCGGACTCGGCGTAGAACGGGGTCTGGTTGAGGACGAGCAGACCCTCCTGCCCGGCTTCGAGACGCTCGACCTCGGCGCCGCCGCGGATCAGCGCCGCAACCACGCCTTCCGCGCCTTCGGTGTCGTAGCCGAGGAACTCCGTGGCCCCTACGCGCTCGCGCAGCCCGTACCATACGGTCTCCGTGGCGGCTTCGCCGGAACCCGACCAATTGGCCCGGGCCTTTTCACGCTGGCGTTCCATCGCCGCGCTGAACGTGTCGGTATCGACGCCGATGCCGCGGGAACGGAGCGCATCCTGCGTCAGATCGAGCGGGAAGCCGTAGGTGTCGTAGAGCGTGAAGGCCGTTTCGCCGGAGAGCTTGTCGCCTTCGGCCAGTTCCTTCGTCTCCTCGTCGAGAATGGCGAGACCGCGCTCCAACGTCTTGCGGAAGCGCGTTTCCTCGAGACGCAGCGTCTCCTCGATGAGGGGTTGGGCGCGGATCAGCTCGGGATAGGCCTGCCCCATCTCGCGGGCGAGCGCCGGGACGAGGCGGTACATCACGGGATCGCGCGCGCCGAGCAACTGCGCGTGACGCATCGCGCGGCGCATGATGCGGCGAAGCACATAGCCGCGCCCCTCGTTGGACGGCAGCACGCCGTCGGCGACCAGGAACGATACGGCGCGCAGATGATCGGCGATGACGCGGTGGCTCGCGCGGCCGTCAGGCTCGACGCCCGTGGCTTCGGCGACCGCGCGGATCAGCGCGCGCATCATGTCGGTGGAGTAGTTGTCGTGGGTGCCCTGCAGCACCGCGGAGATGCGCTCGAGCCCCATGCCCGTGTCGATGGACGGCTTGGGCAGCGCGACGCGCTCGCCCGGAGCGGTCTGCTCGAATTGCATGAACACGAGATTCCAGATCTCGATGAAGCGGTCGCCGTCCTCGTCCGGCGAGCCGGGAGGACCGCCCGGGATGTGGTCGCCGTGGTCGTAGAAGATTTCGGAGCACGGGCCGCACGGCCCGGTGTCGCCCATCGACCAGAAATTGTCGGAGGTCGGGATGCGGATGATCTTGGAATCGGAAAGACCGGCGATCTTCTTCCAAAGCGCATGCGCTTCGTCGTCCTCGGAATAGACGGTGACCGTCAGACGGTCCTTGGGAAGGCCGAATTCCTTGGTCACGAGGTTCCAGGCAAGCTCGATCGCGCGGTCCTTGAAGTAGTCGCCGAACGAGAAGTTGCCGAGCATCTCGAAGAAGGTGTGATGCCGGGCGGTGTAGCCGACATTGTCGAGATCGTTGTGTTTGCCGCCCGCGCGCACGCATTTCTGCGACGTCGCCGCCGTCGAATAAGGCCGCTTCTCGATGCCGGTGAAGACGTTCTTGAACTGGACCATGCCCGCATTGGTGAACATCAATGTGGGGTCGTTGCGCGGCACCAGCGGGCTCGAGGCCACGACTTCGTGTCCGTTCTTGCCGAAGTAGTCGAGAAAGGTCGATCGGATTTCGTTGACGCCGCTCATGGGCTCCGGGTCCTGAAGACGAGGGCAACGGCGAGCCGTTCCGCGTAAAACATGGGATCGTTCATAGTGTTGCGCGGCGGTGCTGTCGAGACGCGCGACGCCGTCGGCGGGGCGTCCCTGCCGAAAAAGGAACTTCGCCACGAAAAAGGGCGCCCGAAACGGACGCCCTCTCGTGTTCGAGGCGCGGCTGCGCCCGAAAGCCCGGCGCGATCAGGCCGCGCCTTCGTCGAGATCCTCGGCGGTGGGCTCGACGCCGTCGAGGATGCGATCCGCGATGAGACCGGAGTTCTGACGGATCTGCGCCTCGATGCGGGCCGCCACGTCGGGGTTCGCCTTGAGGAACAGCTTGGCGTTCTCGCGTCCCTGCCCGAGACGCGTCGAGTCGTAGGAGAACCAAGCGCCCGACTTGTCCACGATGCCCGCCTTGACGCCCAGATCGATGAGTTCGCCGAATTTGGAGACGCCCTCGCCGTACATGATGTCGAACTCGACCTGCTTGAAGGGCGGAGCGACCTTGTTCTTGACGACCTTCACGCGGGTGGTGTTGCCCACGACCTCTTCGCGCTCCTTGATGGAGCCGATGCGGCGGATGTCGAGGCGGACCGAGGCGTAGAACTTCAGCGCGTTGCCGCCCGTGGTCGTCTCGGGCGAGCCGTACATCACGCCGATCTTCATGCGGATCTGGTTGATGAAGATGACCATGCAGTTCGAGCGCGAGATCGACGCCGTCAGCTTGCGCAACGCCTGACTCATCAGTCGCGCCTGCAGGCCCGGCTGCACGTCGCCCATCTCGCCTTCGATTTCGGCGCGCGGAACGAGCGCGGCCACCGAGTCGACGACGAGCACGTCGAGCGCGCCGGAGCGAACCAGCGTGTCGACGATCTCCAAGGCCTGCTCGCCCGTGTCGGGCTGCGAGATCAGGAGATCTTCGAGATTCACGCCGAGCTTCTTGGCGTAGATCGGATCGAGAGCGTGCTCGGCGTCGATGAAGCCGCAGACGCCGCCCTTCTTCTGGGCCTCGGCAACGGTGTGAAGAGCCAAGGTCGTCTTGCCCGAGGATTCCGGACCGTAGATTTCCACCACGCGACCGCGCGGCAGGCCGCCGACGCCGAGCGCGATGTCGAGGCCGATGGAGCCCGTCGATACCGTATCGATCTCCACCGACTTCTCGTTCTTGCCGAGCCGCATGATGGAGCCCTTGCCGAACGCGCGCTCGATTTGGGAAAGCGCGGCGTCCAGGGCCTTGGCCTTGTCCATGGATTGTCCTTCGACGAGTCGGAGTGCTGATTGGGACATGCCCGTAGGCTCCTTATGGCAGACGATTCGGTGAGTCTCAACGGCTCTGAGCGAAATTGATCACGGTTTGTTCCAAACGCCAAGTTCTTTTTTTGTTCCGGCTATGCCCAAAATGAGCGCCAGGGAACGAAGGGGGCTCAGGCGAGCGCGCCCTTCACCGTTTCGATGAGTTGCTTGAGCGTGAAGGGCTTCGGCAGGAAGCCGAATTCCTCGCCTTCCGGCAGGTTTTTGCGGAAGGCATCTTCGGCATAACCCGACACGAAGACGATCTTGGCCTGAATGCCGCGTTTGCGCAGTTCACGCAGCAGCGACGGCCCGTCCATCTCGGGCATCACGACGTCGGAGACGATCAGATCGACTTCGCCGTGCTCCTCGATCACTTCGAGCGCTTCGACGCCCGATCCTGCCTCCAGCACCGTGTAGCCGCGCTGCGCCAAGGCACGCGCGCCGAATGCGCGGACGGCTTCCTCGTCCTCGACGAGCAGGATCGTCCCGGCGCCGGTCATGTCGGCCGCGGGCTTGGCCTTGTCGCCGCGGTCTTCCGTCGGCGTCGCTGCATCCGCCTCGGTCTCGATATGGCGCGGCAGCAGGATGCGGAAGCGCGTACCGCGCCCCACTTCGCTGTCGCAATACACCGTGCCGCCGGATTGCTTGACGAAGCCGTAGACCATCGAAAGGCCGAGGCCGGTGCCCTTGCCGACCTCCTTGGTGGTGAAGAACGGCTGGAAGATCTTGTCGAGCACCTCGGGCGAGATGCCCGTGCCCGTATCCTCGATTTCCACGAGCACGTAATCGGCCGCGGGCAGCGTCGCGTCGCCGAACTCGCCGCATTCCTCCGGGCCGATGTTGCGCGTGCGGATCGAAAGCCGCCCGCCCTCGCCCATCGCGTCGCGGGCGTTCACGGCCAAATTCACGATGGCCTGCTCGAACTGCGCGGGGTCCGCCATCACCGGCCACAGATCGCGGCCATGACGGATCTCGATGGGGATCTTCTCGCCCAAGAGGCGGCGCAGCAGGTTCGACAGGTCGGAGACGAGATCGGTGAGCTGCACCATTTGCGGCCGCAGCGTCTGCCGGCGCGAGAAGGCGAGCAGCTGCCGCACGAGCCCGGCGGCGCGGGTCGCGTTCTGCTTGATCTGCATGATGTCCTGGAAGGACGGATCGGTCGGCCGATGGCTGACCAACAAGAGATCCGCATATCCCAGAATGCCTTGCAGAACGTTGTTGAAGTCGTGCGCGATGCCGCCGGCCAGTTCGCCGACCGCCTGCATCTTCTGCGCTTGCGCGAATTGCGCCTCGAGCGCGCGCTGCTCGGTCGTATCGATGGCGTATATGATCGCCGCTTCGCCGGATTCGTCGCCGCGAGTGTCGACGCCGGTCACGAAGATGCGCGCGGACTGCTCGGTCGCCGCCAGAGCGAGATCGAGCGGGCTGCTGCCGCCCTTGTTGGTCGAGGCGGTCTTGATCGCGTCGAGCATCTTCTGGCGCTCGTCGGGCGTGAACACGTCGAGGATGCTGCGGCCTTCCGCTCCTTCGAGCGACGCGCCGAAGACATGCGCGAAGCGGGCGTTGGCGCGCACGATCCGGCCTTCGCCGTCCACCGTGACGATGGCGATGGGGGCGTTGTGGAAGAAGCGGAAGAAGCGCACTTCCGCGGCGCGCTGGGCATCGAACCCCTCCTCGCCGGACGTGCGGTCGAGAACCAGCGTCCGCGAGGGGCCGGGCGCGCCGTCCGCGCCGAACGCGACGCGATGCACGAGGCGGACCGGCAATGCGCCGCCGCTGCGCTTGCGCAGATCGATGTCGATGGTCTGCGTGCGGACTTCGCCCGCCCGGCCGTGGGGATTGCGCAGCAGCACGCCCGCTTGGCCGACCACCACCTGTTCGAGCGAGACGCCGCCCGCGCCGACCTTGGCGAGGTCTTCCTCGAGCCACCCGGCGAGCGTCGCGTTCATGTAGACGATCTCGCCCTCGGGCGTCACGGACAGGAAGCCAGCCGGGGCATGGTCGAGATAGTCGATGGCGTGCTGCAGTTCCTGGAAGACGTTTTCCTGCCGCTGACGCTCGCGCGTCACGTCGGCGACGCTCCACAGAGCAGCCCTGCGCCGCCCGCCGCGACGAAGCGGAACGACCTTTATGCGGTACCAAGCCACGCCGTCAGCGGCATCGAGCGGCGGCGAGAGCCGGATTTCCTCGAGCGCGGCACGGCCCTCGCGGGCGGCCTGCGCCAAGCGGTACACGGCCTCGGACACGTCCGCGCCGCCGGACAGCAGGCGCTCCACGTTCCGCACGTCCCCTGCCGCATCGCCGCCGGACATGCGGACGTAAGCGGGGTTCGCATAGAGAACGCGACCGACGGACTCGACCACCACGAGCCCCTCGCCCGAAGCGTCGACCATTTCCTTGGTCAGATCGTCGCCGCGTACGCGGCCGGCGGTTTCGACGAAGCCGGTGGCGAAGGCGAACAGGCCGAAAACGCCCGCCACGGCCAGAACGGCGAGAAAGCCGAGGATGAAGGGCTGGATCGTCTCGTCCGAGACGTAGGACAGGGCTACGGCGCTGCCGACGAGCGCGCCCGCGAGCCCAAGCAGCAATCCCGGGCTGCCCTGCCGACGCGACCGATCGATGGCGATGTCGCCGGGGCTGTCGTCCATTTCAATCCCGCGTGGCGCGACGGCCTCGCAAGGGGCCGCACTCTCAAGCAACTCAAAAATGATCGTCCCGTTTTACCTGAGCGAGTCCCAACCCAAAGTAAAGGACTTCGCCGGAAGGCGACGCGGCGCTTGACGCCGATGCGTCCGCGCTTGATGTAACCGGTCATGATCGCCCTTCGGGCGCTGCACGGGGAGGCTGACATGGGCAACGCGTTGCCGGGACCGACGGGGTGGATGATCGCCTTCGGAGTGCTCGCATTGACCGCGATTCTCCTCGCTTGGGCTTTGCGGCGGCGCTCGCGCCGGTCCGGTCGGCATGGATCGGGCCAGGGACATCGTCTTTCGATCGTCGAAACCCGCGAGATCGATGATCAGCGTCGCCTGTTGATCGTGCGCTGCGACGGTGCCGATCACCTCGTGCTGGTCGGCGGCGGTTCGGACGTGCTGCTGAAGGCGGATCTTTCCATCCCAGAGACGCGCGCGGGATTTCCCTCGCCCATCGTGGACGAACCGAAGCTGGATGCCGCTCCTTTCGTCGACATGTCCCCGCGACCCGAGCCGCGGCGCGCCGAGGCTCCGTCCCGTACGGACCGCTTCGAGATGCCCGTCCCGCCTTTGGCCGGCCGCCCCGAGGTTGCGGCTCCCACCATCCCGGTCGGCGTCGAAACCTTCATGCCGCCCCGCACGGCGGCACGCACCGCGCCGAACGTGATGCCGCCCGCGCCGCCGCAGCAGACCGAGCCGCGGGTCGACATGCCTACCCGCGAGATCCGGCAGCCTGCGCCGCCTACCGTTCCGACGCCCGCGCCGGAGCCCGTGTCGGAGCCCGCCGCAATCGTGACGTCGCCGCCGCCGGCCGCTTCAGAAGCGGATTTCTCGGAGATGACGCGAAAGCTGGAAGAGGCGTTGAAGCGGACGGCGTCGATGCGCCCGCCCGCCGCCGCACCGGCGCAGTCCGTGCCGGTGGACCCGGTCGCCGCAGTGCCGGAACCGCGCGCGGCGGAGGCATCGACCCCGGTCGAGGGCGAACAGGCCGGCGGCGACGATGCCGGACTGACGCGCGCGGGCGATCCCTTCGAAGAGGAAATCCGCAGGCTGTTGGGGCGTGATAAGCCCAAGACCTGAGACGATCGAGCGGCGGAACATCCCGGATCACCAATGAAAAAGCCCTCCGTTCGGAGGGCTTTTTCATTGAGGCTTGAGGCAGCCGATCAATCGTCGCGATAGACGCGCTCGTTGCGCTCGTGGCGCTCCTGAGCTTCGAGCGACAGGGTGGCGATCGGCCGGGCTTCGAGGCGACGCAGCGAGATGGGCTCGCCGGTCTCTTCGCAATAGCCGTATGTCCCGTCGTCGATGCGCGAGAGCGCGGCATCGATTTTCGAGATCAGCTTGCGCTGGCGGTCGCGGGCACGCAGTTCGATCGCGCGGTCGGTCTCCGAAGAGGCCCTGTCCGCGAGGTCGGGGTGGTTTTCGTTCTCGGTCTGAAGCGCCACGAGGGTCTCGCGCGCTTCCCGGAGAATGTCGTCCTTCCAATCGAGCAGCTTCCGGCGGAAATACTCCCGCTGACGCTCGTTCATGAAGGTTTCGTCCTCGGACGGGCGATAAGACTCGTCGAGCACGATCTTCGAATGTGTGATCTTTCCGACTGCCGCCGTCATTGTCCCCTGCCGGTAGGACCCCTGAAATTCGCGCGGACTATATCGACGGGCTTCCCCGGTCGCAACCGGGCCGCGAAGCCTCATTTGAGGCTCTTTTGAAGCCTTCGAAAGGCCTGTCGGGTCCGTCCGAAGGGGTATGCACGGCCGAAGCCGAGGTTCCGCGATCGATTGAAAATCAACGCGGCTCGGCCGTGGTTTCGTGTTCGTCGCCCTTTTCGAACAGCCCGCCGGCCACGTCCCGCAGTCCGGGGCGCTTGAGCGCGACGAATGGAAGCGGGCGGCAGACGTCGAGCGCGGCCAGGCCCACCCGGGCCGTCAGCAGGCCGTTGAGCACGCCCTCGCCGAGTCGCGCGGACAATCTCGCCGCCAAGCCGTGGCCCACCACCTGCTGGATGAACGAATCGCCGACCGCGATGCCGCCCGTGACGACGAGATGACCCGCGACCGCGCGCAGGATGCGGAGGAAGCCCGCCGTTCCGGGCCGCGCGCCGTAGATCAACGCGATGTCGCGCACCAGACGAAGCGACTGCGCCCCCACGATGAAGACGTCGAGCAAAGCGCGCGGCGCGACGGCCGTCGCCACGGACACGCGTTTCGCAGCCGTGGAGATGGCGGCCGCCGCGCGCGCGTCGAGCCCCGGCATCAGCTCGCGCTCCGCCAGTCGCACCAAATCGGCGCCGTCGATCACGTCGGCGCGCGTCTCGATGAGCCGCGCTCGGCCCCGCGCGGTCTCAGGTCGCCGCGCATAGAGGTCGTCGAGCCCCGCGAGAACGGTGCGCCCGTCGGCGGCGGCGTCGCCGACGAGGGCGCGCGCGGCCAAGTCCCGCATTTCGGAAATCGAAGCCGCGCGGGCGATTGCGCGGAGTTCGCGGACGATCAAGGCCAGCGTCGCGGCCGCAGCCGCGAAGGCGAGCGCCGCGGCCGCCCAGCCCAGCACAGGCGAGCGCGCGATCATATCCCGCACGAAACCTTCGACGCTCGTGACGAACCAAAGCCCGATCAATCCCAAAACTGACGACGCGAGGATCGATCCGAGCGAGGGAAACCGGCGCGGGGGAGCGACCGGGAACACGTCCGGCGTCGCGGGAAGATGGACGGGTTCGGGCGCGGCGATGATCACGCTCGGGTCGTCGCTGCGGAAGGCGCGCGGAATGCGTGTCATGCCAGCCGGTCTCCGATCAGGAATTCCAGCACGCGGTCGAGGCGGATGTGAGACCGGGGCCGGCCGGGCTCCGCAGCGGGCGGGCGGAAGCGCACGAAACGCAACGCCCCTTCGAGCGCGTGGCCGGTCAGGGCGGCGGCGGGGTCGTCGGGCAGTTCGCCCGGGTCGATCGCCGCCTCCTCCGTTCCGTCGAACCGCTTGCCGTCGATGATCTCGCCCGCTTCCGGTACGCCGACGACGGCCGGCAGTTCGCGGCCGCCGTGCCGCACCAGCGCTTCGCGCGTGGCACGGATCGACGACAGCGCGGCGACGTCCACCGCCGCGCCCTCCGTCTCGGCGCGCGCGGCGGCGCGGTCCACCACCGTGCGCAGCACCGCTTCCAACCGGTCGTGATCGTTGCGATGCAGCAGGTCCGCCTTGGTCGCCGCGAACATCACGCGTTCGATGCGGGGCCGGAACAGCCGCGACAGCAGCGTGTTCCTGCCCGGCCGCAACACCGCAAGGACGCCGCTCAGCGCCGTTTCCAGATCGCGCACGGCTTCGGGGCTGGTATTGAGCGCCGAGAGCAGGTCGACCAGCACGATCTGGCGGTCGAGCCGCGCGAAGTGGTCGCGGAAGAAGGGCCGCACCACCTGCCCCACATAGGCCTCGTAGCGCCGCGCCATCAATGCGCCGAGCGAGCCCGGAACGGGAAGCCCCTCCCCCGTCGGCAGCGGCGCGAAGGTCAAGGCGGGCGATCCCGCGAGATCGCCCGGCATCAGGAACCGCCCGGGCGGCAGCGCGGAAAAGCCGTAAGGCTCCGCTCTCGCCGCCACCAGCGCCGAGCGAAACAGCTCCGCAGCGCGTTGGGCGTCCGGCTCGGACGCGGGGGCCGCAGGGTCGAGCTTGTCGATGAAGGCGCGGAATTCGCCGAAGAGCACTGCGCGACGGCCGAGCCGCGCCGCCGCAAGCGCCTCCTCCGACCATTGCCGATAGCCGCGATCCAGCAAGGCGAGATCGAGCAGCCACTCCCCGGGATAGTCGACGATGTCGAGCGTCAGCCGCTTCGGCCCCTTCAGCCATGCCGTCCGGCTTTCATATTCGACGACCAGGCGCAGCTCGGAAATCCGGTCGGTCGAGCGCGGCCAATGCCGGTCCGGGCCCGTCATCGCGGCCAAGTGATCCTCGAAGGCAAAGCGCGGCACCACGTCATCGGGCTGCTCTTCGAGCCCCGCGCGGCGCACGCGGCCTTCCGAACCGGCCCGAAACACCGGCAGTCGGGCCCCCGTCGTCAACGCATGCACGAGCGCGGTGATGAACACCGTCTTGCCCGAACGCGACAGGCCGGTCACGCCGATGCGCAGCGTCGGTTCGCGCAAGCCCGCGACGGCATCCGCCGTCGCGCGCAGCGACAGCGACGCCTCATAGGCGAGTTCCGTCAGAAGTCCGCGCGTCGCCACTCGGGTCAGACGCTCCCGCCCGCATCGGGAACGCGGAAGCGATCCAGCCGCCCCGTCCGCCGCTCGATATGCGACCAGTCCTCGACCGGAAAATCGATCACGGCGACGCCGGCGGTCGGGAAATGCGACTGCATCCGGCCATAGGCATAGCGATCGCCATGGCCGACCAGCGCGCGCGCCAAATCCTCCACCGAGGGATTGTGGCCGACCACCATCAAGGTGCGCACGTCCCCGCGCGTCGCGCGGACGAGGTCCAACAGGCGTTTCTCGTCGGCTTGGTAGAGTGCGGCGGAATATTCGACCGGGGAATCGGAAAGGGCCGGCGCGGCCATCTCCCATGTGCGACGCGTCCGCTGTGCGGGGGAGACGAGCACGAGGTCGGGATAGAGCATTTCCTCGGCGCAATAGCGCCCCATGGCGGCGGCATCCGCCCGCCCGCTTTCGGTCAGGTCGCGCTCGGGATCGGGCGCGCTCCCGTGGGGAACGGCCTTGGCGTGGCGAAAGAGGATCAAGCGCAACATAAACCGAAGCTAAGGACGGTGCGGCGCAACCGCAAGCGGGTGCGTCACGCCGTCTGCATCTTCACCACGCTGGCCGGCGCCTCACGCCCGGCCGAATGCGCGTGAAGGGCAGAGCCTCGGGATCTTCCGGGTTCTCGCCGGGCGCGAGACAGACGACCACCTCCTCGGCGATCTCCTGAAAGCCCGCCCGGAAATGCGCCGAACTTTTCAGTCCCAAGATCTTCGCCGCACGCGGATCGCGCCCGATATGGGAGAACGTCTCGCGGTGGATCGGCTGCTGCCGGATGGTCGCGACCAGCACCTCGACGCCCTCCTTCGCCAGCACCGCCGTCGGCCCCATCTCCACCGTGTCGGAGCGCAGCATCGGTGCGGTGCCCGCGAAGCGGCCGTCGCTGAGCGCGGTTACGGTCCACGGTCCTTCCGCCGGTTGCTGGCCCGGCCCGGTTCCGCCGCCGCCGAGCCGCGCGACGCTGCCGCCGAGCCCCGCCGCATGGGCTGCGGCTGCCGCCGCCGGATCATGCACGATGCCGACAAGCGCGCCGCGCGCACCCTGCGCCAGCAGTTCCAAGATCAGGCCCGTCGTGTTGGAGGGAGATCCCGCGCCGGGATTGTCCTGCGTGTCGGCCACCACGATCGGCTTCGACGCACGCGCGGCGGCCGCGATCGCATGGGCCACGGCCTCGCCCACCGGCAGCTTGCGATGCCGCGCAAACCCGCCTTCAGCCGCGAGCAGCGCCTCGAACAACCGGTCCGCCGCGCGGTCCGCCGAGGCTTGATCGGCCGCATAGGCGATCACCGTCGGCCCCACGTCGGGGATGTCGGCGGGCGGAAAGCCCATGTTCAGCGACAAAGCCGCCCCCGTCTCCGCCTCGATGGCCGGGATCATCGCGTAGAGCGAGCCCGACGGCTCGGTGAAGGTGCACCCCGTCGTCACCGGCACCAGAAACGGCGCCTGTCGATAGGCTTTCCCCGGGCGCGGGCCCCACGCCATCACGCGGTCGAACAGCTGCGCAGCGCGCTTGCCCGTCAGTCCCCAGTCGGTATGCGGATAGGTGCGATAGGAGGTGAGCATGTTCGCCCCCTCCGCAAGCTCCCGAGCCACGTTGGCGTGCAGGTCGAGCGTACCGAGGATCGGCACGTCGGGCCCTACGACCTCGCGCACCCGCCGCAGCAATTCGGCTTCCGCGTCGTCGAACCCCTCCGCCACCATCGCGCCGTGCAGCTCGATGAACACCGCGTCGACGCGCGCGCCCCGCAGCGGCTTCAGGATGGCCTCGCAGCCGCGCTCGAAGGTCGCGCGCTCGACCGTGCCGCTCGGCTGCGCCATGGCCCATGCCAGCGGCAGCAGTTCGTGCCCGCGCAGCGTCGCCTCGTCCATGAATCCGGAAATGCCCAAATTGAGCCCCGCGAGACGCGTGAAGATCGCCTCGCCTTCCATCGCGCCGGGCCAGGCGCCGTCCTGCGCGAACGCCTCCCACGTCGTGAGGGCGGGGACGAAGGTGTTGGTCTCGTGGAGAAACCCGCCGATGGCGATGCGCGACATGAAAAACCCGAAGCCGGAATGAAGGACGCAAGCCAAGCTATCCGCGGCCCCCGCACCAGCGCAACCGCATCGCGCGGTGGACGAACGTTTCCGATCCGTTCCCCTTCTGCAGGCGGGCATGCGATAGTACCGACAGAGCGAATCAGGTGAACCGATCCCGATGTCCGACAGCGACGACCTTTTCGGCGGAAATGCCGCCCGCAAAATGCCGGAAGCGACGGAGTCCCCGGCGGCCAAGCTGAAGGCCGCCCGCGCTCCCGTCGCCGGCACGCCGGGCGAAGCCGGATACACGGCCTCCGCCATCGAAGTGCTCGAAGGCTTGGAGCCGGTGCGTCGCCGCCCGGGCATGTATATCGGCGGCACCGACGAGAAGGCGCTGCATCACCTCTTCGCCGAAGTGATCGACAATTCCATGGACGAGGCCGTCGCGGGCCATGCCAACGTCATCACCGTCGAGCTCGACGCAGAGGGCCGCCTGTCCGTCTCCGACAACAGCCGCGGCATCCCGATCGATTCCCACCCGAAATTCCCCGACAAGTCGGCGCTCGAAGTCATCATGACGACGCTGCACGCGGGCGGAAAATTCGACTCGAAGGTCTACGAGACCTCCGGCGGCCTGCACGGCGTCGGCATTTCGGTGGTCAATGCGCTCTCCGAACTGCTGGAAGTGGAAGTCGCGCGCGGCCAGCAGCTCTATCGGCAGGTGTTCTCGCGAGGCCTCCCGGTCACCGGCCTCGAAACGCTGGGCCGCGTGCTCAACCGCCGCGGCACTAAGGTGCGCTTCAAGCCCGACGCGCAGATCTTCGGCGAGAAGGCGCATTTCGTCCCCGCGCGGCTGTTCCGAATGGCGCGCTCGAAGGCCTATCTGTTCGGCGGCGTCGAGATCCGCTGGTCCTGCGCGCCCGAACTCGTGCAGGGCACCGACGTGCCGGCCGAGGCCACGTTCAAGTTTCCGGGCGGGTTGCGCGATTATCTCGCGGGCGAAATCGTCGGCCGCAATCTGGTGGCCGACCAGATCTTCGCGGGCAAGATCGAAAAGGCGGGCGGCCACGGCTCGCTCGAATGGGCCGTCATCTGGCTCGGCGGCGGCGAGGACGGCTTCGTCAATTCCTACTGCAACACCATTCCCACCGCCGAAGGCGGCACGCACGAGCAAGGCCTTCGCATCGCGCTGCTGCGCGGCTTGCGCGACCATGCGGAGCGCGTCGGCCAGACCAAGCGTGCCGCCAACGTCACCGCCGACGACGTGATGGCGACGGCGGCGGGCATGCTCTCGGTGTTCATCCGGGAGCCTGAGTTCCAAGGCCAGACCAAGGACAAGCTCGCCTCCGTCGAAGCCTCGCGCATCGTCGAAAACGCCGTGCGCGACGCGTTCGACCACTGGCTGGCGGCCTCGCCCTCGCAAGCCATCAAGCTGCTCGACTGGGCCATCGAACGCGCCGACGAGCGCCTGCGCCGCCGCGCCGAAAAGGACGTGCAGCGCAAGACCGCCGTCCGCAAGCTGCGCCTGCCCGGCAAGCTGGCGGATTGCAGCAATGCGGGCATGACCGACTCCGAAATCTTCATCGTCGAGGGCGATTCGGCGGGCGGCTCGGCCAAGCAGGCGCGCGACCGCCGCACGCAGGCGGTGCTGCCGCTGCGCGGCAAGATCCTCAACGTCGCCAACGCCACCCGCGACAAGCTCGCCGCCAATCAGCAATTGCAGGACTTGGTGCAGGCGCTGGGCTGCGGTGCGGGCTCGCATTACCGGCCCGAAGACCTGCGTTACGAGCGCGTGGTCATCATGACCGACGCGGACGTGGACGGCGCGCACATCGCCTCGCTGCTCATCACCTATTTCTACCGCCAGATGCCGAAGCTGATCGACGGCGGCCACCTCTTCCTCGCCGTGCCGCCGCTCTACCGCCTCGGCCACGGCGGGAAGACGGTCTATGCACGCGACGACGCCCATAAGGACGAGCTGCTGAAGACCGTCTTCAAGGGCAAGTCCAACGTCGAGATCGGCCGCTTCAAGGGCCTCGGCGAGATGATGCCCGCCCAGCTCAAGGAAACCACGATGGACCCGAAGAAGCGCATGCTTCTGCGCGTCGAAGTGGAGACCGAAGACCGTCTGGACACCGCCGCGGTCGTAGAACGCCTGATGGGCAACAAGCCCGAAGCACGGTTCAGCTTCATCCAGGAGCGGGCGGAATTCGCCAAGGAACTGGTCGACATCTGAGGATCGGCGCGAATAGGCCCCAGGGCCTTCTCGATCCCAGAAACGCGAATGCCCGGCGCGAGGCCGGGCATGTCGGTCGTCGATGCAGTGGTTTCAGTCGGCCATGAACACGTTGTTCTTGCTCATGCTCGCGCGCATCGCGCGGACGTCGGCCATGATTTCGGCGATGAAGCGGTAGGCGATGATGATGAACATCGTGGCGATCCCTGAGAAGTGCGGCGGAAACGGCAGGTTCGGACCGCCGTTTCGAGCTTGATGCGTTGCAGCATCGGATATGGGATTCATGGTGCGATGCAAAAGTGCCGTTGCGACATGCAAGGCATACGCAGCAAGCATGGCCGCAGCCGTTTTGGGGCGCTTGCCCCCGTTTCGTGCAGATCACGCAGCCGGCGCGGCCTCTCGTCAGCCGCCCGATTTCTTCGGGCGTTCGCTTGCGATCGGAGGCAGCGACTTGAGATAGGCCGCCATCGCGTCGCGGTCCGCATCCGTGAGGCGCGCCGTGTTCTTGACCACCGCAGCCATGGAGCCCCCGACGGAGTCGAAGTCCGGGGTGAAGCCCGTCTTCAGCAATTCCGCGATGTCCGCCGCCGACCATGACGCCAGACCGGTTTCGTGCGGCGTGACGTTGGGCACGAAGCCGCCCTTGCCTTCCGGGTCGGGCCCGCCGGCGTAGCGCTTCTCCCCAATGATCGCGCCGAACGCGTTGCGGGGCGAGTGGCACTCCGCGCAGTGACCGGGTCCGTTCGCGAGATAAGCGCCCCGGTTCCAGACAGCGTCGCGCAGAGGATCGGGCTTGAAGCGTGCGCCGTCGAAAAAGGCGAGCTTCCACAGCCCCACACCGCGCCGGAGGGTGAAGGGGAAGGCGAGATCGTGATCGGGCGCACGGCCGGAAACGGGCGGGAGCGTCTTCAGATAGGCGAACAGATCGCCGAGATCCGTCCTCGACATCAGGGCATAGGAGGTGAACGGGAAGGACGGGTAATAGTGCCGCCCGTCCGGAGACACCCCCTCGCGCATCGCGACGAGGAAATCGTTGAAGCTCCACCTGCCGATGCCGTCCGCGGCGTCGGGCGAGATGTTCGGGGCGCGGAAGGTGCCGAAGGGCGTCGGCAGCGGCGCGCCGCCGCCGAGCCGCGTGCGGTCGTCCTGCCCCGGCGTGGCGTGGCACGAGGCGCAGCCCCCGACGTCGAACATCGTGCGGCCGCGTTCCGCGCTCGGCAGCGCCAAGCCGATCGGTCCGCCCGCATCTCCGCGCAGAAGCCGCCAAGTCGCGGGCGAGGTCAGCGCAAAAAAGCCCGCGGCTCCGAGAGCGGCGAGGCCGAAGGCCGCGGCGACGATGCGGCCTCGGCGCATGACGTCACTTCCGCTCGACGCGGTAGACCTCGTGGCAGGAACCGCAATTCTGGGCGACCTTGGGGAACTCGGTCTTGAAGCTCGCCTCATCGGTGATCGCGGCCAGCGCGGCCTTGGAATCGGCGCCGAACTTGGCGAAGCGGGCGTCGAAATCGGCCTTGGTCTGCCAGATCTTGGGCGACGCGGTGGTCTCGCCGCCGGTCTCGGTTCCTGCGGGGTAAAGGCCCGACATCTTGCCGGCGGCATCGACATAGATTTCGAGGCTCGCCTTGACCTTGGCGAGGTCGAAGGCTTGGCGGCCCTGCATCATCTGGCCGGGGTCGCGGGTCGCGCCGCCGACGGATTTCATGAGCTGCTTGCGCTGGGCGATGGGGTCGGTCTGGGCAATCGCGGCGGAGAGGCCGACCAGAGAAAAGGCGGCGACGCAGGCATAGGCGATGCGGTTCACGAGCGAAATCCTTGCAATGCGGCGCCATGGGCGCGGGGGACGCACTTCACGCTTGAGAGCATCGACGGCGCGGCCCGCGTCGTCGACCGTCACGGATGCCGAGGCGCGTTTGCACGGATGCAAGCGCGCCTCGAAAGCTCACTCGGCGGCCTGAAGGGTCGCCGCCCGGATGGCCGCGAACACCCGGTCGGGCGTCGCCGGCATGTCGATGCTGCGGATGCCGTAGGCACGGTCGAGCGCATCCACGACGGCGTTGATCACCGCCGGGCACGATCCGATGGAGCCCGCCTCGCCCGCGCCCTTGATGCCGAGCGGGTTGGTCGTGGACGGCACGTTGAGCGTCTCGAAGGCGAAGGACGGCATGTCGCCGGCCCGCGGCAGGCAGTAATCCATGAAGGACGCCGTCACGAGCTGGCCCTCGGCATCGTAGACGGTGCGTTCGAGCAACGCCTGCCCGATGCCCTGCGCGACGCCGCCATGGACTTGGCCGGCGAGCAGCATCGGGTTCACGGCCACGCCGAAATCGTCGCAGATCGTGTAGTTGACGATGGTGGTGACGCCGGTTTCCGGGTCGATCTCGACCTCGGCCACATGCGTGCCGTTGGGATAGGTCGCGTCGGGCGGGGTGAAGTCGCCCTCCCCCGTGCGCATCGCGGGCGTCGCGGCGGGAAGCTGCGCGAGTTCGGTGAAGCCGACGCGACGGTCGGTGCCGACCACGCGCACCGCCCCGTCCGCGATTTCAAGATCGTCGACGGAGGTCTCGAGAGCGTCCGATGCCAGCCGCTTGAGCTTTTCGGCCAGATCGGCCGCCGCGAGACCGACGGAGACGCCGCCCACGGGGATCGAACGCGAGCCGCCCGTCCCGTGTCCGGTGGCGACCGTCGCCGTATCGCCCTGCACCACGCGGATGCGGTCGAGCGGCAGGTCGAGATGCTGGGCGGCGAACTGCGCATAGGCCGTCGCGTGCCCCTGCCCGTTGGACTGCGTGCCCGAGAAGATCGTGACGGTGCCGTCGGTCTCCAAACGAACCTCGACCTCCTCGCCGGAGCCCCAAGCGGTGCATTCGATGTAGGTCGCAAGGCCGATGCCGCGCAGCTTCCCGGCCTTGCGCGAGGTCTTCACGCGGTCCTTGAAGCCGTTCCAATCGGCGGTTTCCATCGCGCGCGTCATATGCGCGTCGAAGTCGCCGGTATCGTAGGTGCGTCCGCCGACCGGGGTCTTGTAGGGCATCGCCTTGGGCGAAATGAAGTTGCGGCGGCGGATGACGTCCTGCTTCAGGCCCGTGGCGCGCGCCGCGTGATCGACCAACCGTTCGAGCAAATAGGCCGCCTCCGGCCGGCCCGCGCCGCGATAGGCGTCGACCGGAACCGTGTTGGTGTAGACGCCGCGCACGCGCACATGAATCAGCGGCGTACGATAGACGCCCGTCATCATGGTCGAGCCGAGATAGGGGATGTAGGGCCCGTATTGCGAAAGATAGGCCCCCAGATTGCCGAGAATGTCGAAGCGCATCGCCA
This sequence comes from Hyphomicrobiales bacterium, assembly GCA_027489535.1. Lineage (GTDB taxonomy): Bacteria > Pseudomonadota > Alphaproteobacteria > Rhizobiales > Beijerinckiaceae > JAIXZO01. Next base: position 80,231 of record JAIXZO010000017.1, on the reverse strand, counting down.
GAAAGCGGCCCTGCGAATCGAGCGCGACTTCGGCCTTGGCGAAATTGTCGCGGCCCTGCGCGTCCCCGACGAAATGGTCGGTGCGGTCGGCGATCCATTTGACGGGGCGACGGAGCCGTTTCGCGGCCTCCAGCACCAGCGGATATTCGCGATAGGTGAAGGTCTTCGTGCCGAAACCGCCGCCGACGTCGCCGGTGACGACGCGGATCTTGCCGGGATCGACCTTCATGATCTTGGCGGCCATCGTGTCGCGGATGCCGTGCACGCCCTGGCTCGACACCGTGAGCTTGTAGCCCTCCGACGAGCATTCGCCGATCGCGCCGCGCGTCTCCATGTAGTTGGTGACGAGCCGGTTGTTCTCGACGTCGAGCGACACCACCTGCGCGGCCTTGGCGAAGGCGGCGTCCACCGCGGCGCGGTCGCCCATCTCGGCGTCGAAGGAGAGATTGTCCGGCTGCTGCGGCCACACCGAGGGCGAGCCCTTCGCGAGCGCCGCGCGCATGTCCACGACGGGCGGAAGCACCTCGTATTCCACCACGACGGCCTCGGCCGCGTCGCGCGCGAGTTCGACCGTGTCGGCCACCACGAAGGCGACGGCGTCGCCTACATGCTTGACCACGCCGTCGCACAGCACGGGAATGTCGGCCACGTGGTTGCGTGTGCCGTCCGCATTGGCCATCGGCGCAAGGCAAGGCACCGCGCCGAGATGCGTGATGTCGGCCGCCGTCAGCACGAGCTTCACGCCCTTGAGCGCCTTCGCGGCCTCGACGTCGCGGATGGTGAAACGGGCATGCGCGTGCGGGCTGCGCAGCACCACGGCATGCAGGCATTTCTCCAATGGCACGTCGTCCATATAGAGGCCGCCGCCGGTCAGAAGCCGGTGATCCTCGACGCGGCGGACCGGCTGGCCGACCCCGAATTTCTTGACGGACATGGAGCGTTCCCGAGAGTTCATGACGAAGGATGGAATGGATGCGGACGGTTCAGTCGGCCGGCCCGGTTTCGACGGGCTCGCCGTGCGCGACCCAATCGAGCATGCCGCCGACATAATGCGCGTCCACCGGCACGCCGCCCGCATGCGCGAGATCGGCGGCGTTCAAGGACCGTTTGCCCGAGCGGCAGGAGAGTACGATTCGGCGTCCGTCGCGCGGCAGCAGCGACGGATCGAAGGACGACAGAGGCAGCAGGGACGCGCCGGGAATGTGCCCGGCTTCGAATTCATGCACCTCGCGAACGTCCACGAGCGCGATCGAACCGTCGGCCAACCCGGCCTTCACGTCGTCGATCGACAGGTCCTCGATGTCCGGCATGCTCATGCGTGGCGTCCTCCGCGTCGTTCACCCGACTTTAGCCGAACGATACCCGGTGGGAAGCCCCGGCGGACGCGCATCGCGCATGTGTTGCGGGCGGTCGATGCCGCCCGCTCCCCGATGACGATCCGACGTCCGCAGCTCAGCGCAACGTCGCTTCGGAGGGGTCCGCCTCGCGCTCGAGATAAGCGAGCGTGAGCGGCTCGACGTGCTGTTCCAGCCATTGCAGCATCGAACGCTCTTCTTCGAGCGATTTCTGCAGTTCGGTGATCGCGTCGGCATGCCCGGCCTGCTGCGCCAAGGCGATCAGCGACGTGTAGGCGGCGATCTCATAGGCTTCGAAGCCGGCATTGGCGAAGGTGTTCTTCAGCACCTCGTCGTCGGCCGGGGCATGCGCCAGTGCGGCCACATTGCCCATGAAGGACATCGCCACGTCCTTGAGCATCGAACGGCTTTCGCCCGATGCTTCCAGCAAACGATCCAGCCGCTCGTGCTGCGCCTGCGTTTCCTGCAGATGCTGGCGAAGGCGCTGCATCAGTTCCGGGTAGCTTTCCATCCGTTCGAGCTGACGCTCGATGATCTCGATGGCCTGCTTTTCGAGCGCGTGAGCGTTGCGGAGGCCGTCGACATAGGCGGTGTGGGCCGCTTCGTTGGTCATCATGGAGCCGTCTCCGTCCGGTTGTTTCGACCGCGCTCAACGCGCCCGGACAGGCCCGGTTCCGATCAGCGCAGGCGGGCGGAGATGGCGGGACGGATGCGGAGAAACGCGACATAGGCGCGTTCCAGAACCGGCAGGACGCCCGGCAATCGCGCAAGACGGCCGACGAAGCGCCAGCCCGGCAGCGTCGACCACAGCGCGGCGAAGCCGGCCGCGCCTGAATGCAGGCGTCCCTCCGCATCGCGGACGTGGAAACGGGCGAGCGCGGAAGCGCGGTCGAGATCGTCACCCGGCGCGGCATCGGCCTTCGAAACGTCGACGAAATCGACCGCCTCCGCGCCGTTGCAGTTTTGGTAAAGGCCGATCTCGCGGCGGCAGAGGGGGCAGGCCCCGTCGTAATAGACGGTAAGCGCGGGCTTGTCGGTCATGCTGCGGCCTTTGCTGCGAGGATGGTTTCGGCGAGTGCGAGACCGCTGTCGAAGGCCGCTTCCACCCGGCCGCCGATGCACCAGTCGCCGCACGCGCCGATGCCGAGTGCGGCGTCATGGAAACACGGCCGCCCGGCGGCGGTTTCCACCAGCGCGTAGCGCCAGCGGTGGACCGCGGCATAAACCGGCGCGGCGGCGGGGCCGCCGAGCGCGCGAAATGCTTCGAGCAGAGCGTTACGGACGGCGTCGGCCTCGTCTTCAAGATGCGCGCGCGACCATGCGGGCGAGGCGTGGACGACGACGGTTTCGGGAGAGGAGGCACGGCCCGGCTTCGTGCCGTTTCGCGCCGCCCATGAAATCGGCCCCTCCGACGGCGACATGTCGCGAGGCATGGCGTCCAAGGGAACGGAGAAGGCTGCCATCAACGCCCAGCACGGCGCATAAACCGCCGTCTCGATGCCCGGCAGCTCCAAATTCGACGCTTCGAGAATGGCGATGGCTTGCGGCGCGGGAACGGCGAGAACGATCTGGTCGAAACCGCCGGCGGTCTGCCCCTCCGCCGTGTGAAGCGTCCAGCCGTCCGCGCCGCGCTCCAATCGGGTCAAAGTGTGCTCAGGCCGAACCTCGAGGCCCTGAGCGATGGCGCGGGGAACGGCGGTCATTCCGGGGGTGCCGACATAGCGGCCCGCGCCCCACTCCGCGGCCGAGCCGGCTTCGATCATCGACTGGACCGCCGCGGACAGCGCTTTGCCTCGGCTGGTGAAAAATTGTGCGCCGTGGTCGAAAGACAGCCCGTCGACGCGCCGCGTCGCCATGCGGCCGCCCACGCCCCGGCTCTTGTCGAAGACGGCAACTTCGTGCCCCGACGTCTGCAACCGCCTCGCGCAGGACAAGCCCGCGATGCCCGCCCCGATGATCGCCGTACGCTTCAACATCATTCATTCCCGAGCCGTGAACGCTCCGTTTCTACGCGCGACCGCCGCAATCGGACCTGCTAGGCTCGACCGTGACATTGCATGACGTGGCTTGGTTCTTGCCTGATCTTTTGAGGACGTGTGGGGGACGTAGAGCGTGAACACCAAGCACTCATCCGGGACGGAGAAGCCCGCCTTTTTCGACGAGATGATCCTTCCGGACGGCACCAACCGTCCTCCCTATGCGGAAGTGGCGCGCTGGCTCGAAAGCCAGACGCGGCCCATGATCCAGCGAAAGCAGCAGGAAGCGGCCTCGATCTTCAGGCGGCTCGGCATCACCTTCGCGGTCTACGGGCGCGAAGAGGCGAATGAGCGGCTGATCCCCTTCGATCTGATCCCGCGCATCATCTCCGCTTCGGAATGGCGCTTCCTTGAGCGGGGCATCGAGCAGCGCGTGCGCGCGCTCAACGCCTTTCTGCACGACATCTATCACCGGCAGGAGATCGTGCGGGCGGGCCGCGTGCCGGAATCGCTCATCAACGACAACGAGGCGTTCTTGCCGGAGATGGTCGGGTTCGATCCGCCCCACGGCGTCTATTCGCACATCATCGGCACCGACATCGTGCGCACGGGCGAGAACCAGTTTTTCGTGCTGGAGGACAACCTGCGCACGCCGTCGGGCGTGTCCTACATGATCGAAAATCGTGAAGCGATGATGCACCTGTTTCCGGACCTGTTCTCGAAACATCGGGTGCGGCCGGTCGAGCGCTATCCGGAAATGCTGCGCCAGACGCTTGAAAGCGTCGCCCCGTCCGGATGCGACGGCGATCCGGTCATCGCGGTCCTGACGCCCGGCATCTTCAACTCGGCCTATTTCGAGCACGCCTTCCTCGCCGACCAGATGGGCGTGGAGCTGGTGCAGGGCTCGGACCTCTTCGTGGAGAACGGCGCGCTCTACATGCGCACCATCCGGGGCAAGAACCGGGTGGACGTGATCTATCGGCGCGTCGACGACGCCTATCTCGACCCCCTCGCCTTCGATCCGACCTCGATGCTGGGCGTGCCGGGGCTGTTCGACCTCTACCGCGCCGGCCGCGTCACCATCGTCAACGCGCCGGGCACCGGCATCGCCGACGACAAGGCGATCTATGCCTACGTCCCCGAGATCATCGAGTTTTACACGGGCGAGAAGCCGATCCTCAACAATGTGCCGACATGGCGCTGCGGCGTCGCGGAGGAACTCGCTTATGTGCTCGACCATCTGCCGGAACTGGTCGTGAAGGAAGTGCACGGCTCGGGCGGCTACGGCATGCTCGTGGGGCCGGCGGCCTCCAAGAAGGAGCTCGCGGACTTCGCGGCGAGGCTGAAGGCCCGGCCGTCGAACTACATCGCCCAGCCGACGCTGGCGCTGTCCACCTGCCCCGCCGCCACCGTCACCGGCTTCGCGCCGCGCCACGTCGACCTGCGGCCTTACGTGCTGGTGGGCGACCGGGTGCGCATCACTCCGGGCGGGCTGACGCGGGTCGCGCTCAAGAAAGGATCTCTCGTGGTGAATTCCAGCCAAGGCGGCGGCACCAAGGACACTTGGGTGCTGGAGGACTGACGATGCTCGGACGGACCGCCGCAAGCCTGTTCTGGATGTCGCGCTACATCGAGCGCGCCGAAAACATCGCCCGCCTCACGGAGGTCGGCTACCGCATTTCGCTGACGCCCGACGTCGGCTTCGGCCATCGCGAGGATTGGAAATCGACGCTGATCGCGGCGGCGTGTCTCGACGGCTTCATGGCGAAATACGAGACGATCTCGGCCGAGAAGGTGCAGCAATGGCTGCTGTTCGACCGCGACAATCCCGCCTCCGTCCGCTCCTGTCTGGAGACCGCCCGCAACAACGGCCGCGCCGTGCGCACCGCGCTGACGCGCGAAATGTGGGAGGCGCTGAACTCCACGTGGATCGAGTTCTCGGCCATCAAGCCCGCCGACCTCGCGGCGGGTCGTCTGCCGGAATTTCTCGATTGGGTTCGGATGCGCTCGAACCTGTTTCGCGGGTCGCTCTTGGGCACGCTGCTCCGCGACGAGGGTTATTACTTCAGCCAGCTCGGGGCCTTCGTGGAGCGGGCGGACAACACCGCGCGGATTCTGGACGTCAAATATTACGTCCTGCTGCCGTCGAACGAGACGGTGGGCGGGGAGCTCGACGCCTATCAATGGGAGACGATCCTGCGGTCGGTGTCGGCGCATCGCTCCTATCGACACGTCTACAAGGACCGTTATCGGCCGTGGAACGTCGCCGAATTCCTGATCCTGCGTCATGAAATGCCCCGCAGCCTCCGCTTCTGCTACAACTGGGTCGATCGCTCGCTGGAGGGTCTGCACGCGCTGACGGGCAACGGAACGGCGGGCTGCGAACAAGCGGCTCGCCTGCACGGCGAGTTGAGGCAGGCCGGCATGGACGACATCTTCCAGAGCGGGCTGCACGAGTTTCTGTTCGACTTCATGGCCCGCAACAATGCGGTGTCCGCAACGATCGCCCGAGACTTTCATTTCAACTGAGGGCGGCATGAAATTCTTCGTCGAGCATCGAACCGACTACGTCTATGACCGCCCGTTCGAGCACGCGGTGCAGGCGCTGCGGTTGACGCCCCCCACGGGCGGCGGGCAGATCGTGCATGAATGGATCATCGACGCTCCGGGCATCGACGGGGCCGCGGCCTATGTCGACGGCTTCGGCAATCTCGTGCATGTCGTGACGCCGCCGGGGCCGGTCACGGCCATGACGATCACCGCACGCGGGTTGATCGAGACGTCGGACACGGGAGGCGTCGTCGGTTTCGTCGGCGAGGCCGCGCCGCCCGCGGTGTTTCTGCGCCGCACGCCCGCGACGACGGCCGACAAGGCCATCATGGAATTCGCGGAATCCGTCGCGGCGGCGGATCGGCTTTCGACATTGCACGCGCTCATGGCCGGCGTGCATGGGCGCGTGGCCTATGAGGTCGCTTCCACACACTCCGGAACGACCGCCGTGGAAGCGTTCAGGGCCGGGCGCGGCGTATGTCAGGACCATGCGCAGATCTTCATCGCCGCCGCGCGCCATCTCGGCATCCCCGGCCGCTACGTGACCGGCTATCTGCACGTCGAGGACGAGTCCGCCTTCGCGCATCATGCTTGGGCCGAAGCCTACACGGACGAACTCGGCTGGATCGGCTTCGACGCGGCCAACGGCATCTGCCCGACGCCCGCCTATGCCCGGCTCGCCTGCGGGCTCGACGCGGCGGCGGCCGCGCCGGTGCGGGGCATCCGCATGGGACAGGGCGGGGAGACGCTCACCGTCGAGGTTGTCGTCCGGCAATCGCAGCAGTAGACAGAATTCCGGATATTCCCGAGGGTTTCAATGACCTACTGCGTGGGACTGCGGCTCGACCGCGGCATCGTCTTCGCTTCGGACACCCGCACCAATGCGGGGTTCGACAACATCGCGACCTTCCGCAAGATGCATGTGTGGGAGCGCGACGGCGACCGCGTGCTCGTGCTGCTGTCCGCCGGCAATCTGGCGGTGACGCAGGCCGTCGTCTCCAATCTCAACGAGCAGATCGACGCGCATCGCGACGACGGCGAGCCTTCGCTGGTCAACGTGGAAACGATGTTCCGCGCCGCGCGGCTCGTGGGCGAAGCCATCCGCGAGGTCAAGAAGGTCGACGGGGCGGAACTCGAAGTGTTCGCCGCGTCCTTCATCCTCGGCGGTCAAATCCACGGCGAACCGCCTCGGATGTTTCAGATTTATGCCGAGGGCAACTTCATCGAAGCGACGAAGGACACGCCGTTTTTCCAGATCGGCGAGCACAAATACGGCAAGCCGATCCTCGACCGCGTGGCACGGCCGGAGATGAGCATGGGCGATGCGGCCAAGCTGGTGCTGCTGTCCTTCGACTCCACCGTCCGCTCGAACCTCTCCGTCGGCATGCCCATCGACCTGACGGTCTATGAGCGGGATTCGATGAAGGTGGGCCTGCAGCGGCGCATCGAATCCGACGACCCCTATTTCCGTAAATTGTCGCGGTCCTGGTCGGAAGGCCTGCGCGACACGTTCGGGCGGATCGAAAGCTACGATCTTGCCGACGAGACGACCGCCCCCCTGCCCTTCGGCAAGGCGCGGACGTAACCTTCACCCTGCGGCCAGCCAAGCCGCGACCGGGTAGGTCAGCGTCGCCAGAACCGTGGTGACGAGCACCACCGCGGCGATGACGCGACTTCCGGTCTCGTAACGCTCGGCGATGATGAAGACGTTGGCGGCCGTCGGCAGCGCCGCGTAGAGCACGCCCGCCGTAACCCAAAAGGCGTCGAGACCCAGCACGGGGCCGAGGACCAGCCAAACCAGAAACGGGTGCAGCACGAGCTTGACGAGGCTCAGCGGCACCATCGACCCCGCCGTCCCCTTCAACGACCATCCCGCCAGCGCGAGCCCGAGCGCGAAGACGCCCGCCGGTGGAGCGGCCGCGCCCAGAAAGGCGAGGAAGCGGTCGACCGGACCCGTGGGCACGATGCCCGCGAGCGACAGCGCCATTCCGACCGCGATGGAGAGCATGAACGGGTTGAACAGCACGCCCTTCATCAGGTCGCGCGCGATCGCGCCGAAGGATTTCCCGCCGCCGCGGATCGCCTCCAAAATACCGATGGACGTCGCGATGATCACCGCGTTGTCGCAGAGCAGCCCCATCGCGATGGGGCCGGCGGCGCGCTCGCCCAAGAAGGCGATCATCAGCGGCACGCCGAGAAACGCGAAATTCGGACCGACGCTCGCCTGACCGCGCGACGTCGCCACCGCCGCGTCCAGCCCGCCGAATCGGCCCGCCACGAAGCGGACGGTGAGATAGATCGTCATGCCGACGCCCGCGATGGCGGCGAAATAGGCGCCGTTCCACATCTCGGCGATGGGCTGGGCGGCGATGACGCGGATGATCAGCGCGGGCGTCGCGATCATGAAGGCGAAGGTGTTGAGGATGCGCACCGCCTCCGGCCCGAACATGCCGCGCTTGCCGGCGAACCAGCCGAGGAAGATGACGGCGAAGAAGGGGAAGCTGGTGGCGAGAAACGCGAGCATCGGGAATTTCCGCGCCGACGGAGAACGCGGCCCGCGCTCAATGCCCCGTCGCCGGTTCCGCCGCAAGTTGTGGATTGCGGACGGATTGCGAAACCCCGCCGGCCCGTTCCGGGGCGGGGCGTGCTAGTCACGGACCCCGGTCCGGTCGCGGCCGACGGAGTTCCGAGCGTCCTCATGAAGACCGACATCGAAATGGGCTCGACGCCCGGCGGCGCACCGGCCGCCCTCGATCTCGAGGAGCTTCTCGCGACGCGCCTGCTCGTGCAGGGCAATTCGGGGTCCGGCAAGTCGCATCTGCTGCGCCGCCTGCTCGAACAGAGCGCGCCGTGGGTCCAGCAGGCGATCATCGACCCCGAAGGCGATTTCGTGACCTTGGCCGACAAGTTCGGCCACGTGATCGTCCAAGGCGAACGTTCCGAAAACGAGCTGCACCGCATCGCCGAGCGGGTGCGCAAGCACCGCGTCTCCGTCGTGCTCGATCTCGAAGGGCTCGACGCGGAAGAGCAGATGCGCAGCGCCGCGGCCTTTCTCGGCGGGCTGTTCGAGGTGGAGCGCGACTACTGGTATCCGATGCTGGTCGTCGTGGACGAAGCGCAGTTGTTCGCGCCGATGGCCGCCGGCGAGGTCTCCGACGAGAGCCGCAAGGTGTCGCTCGGCGCTATGACGAATTTGATGTGCCGCGGGCGCAAGCGCGGACTCGCCGGCGTCATCGCCACGCAGCGTTTGGCGAAGCTCGCGAAAAACGTGGCGGCCGAAGCCTCGAACTTCTTCATGGGCCGCACCTTTCTCGACATCGACATGGCGCGCGCCGCCGACCTGCTCGGCATGGACCGCAAGCAGTCCGAAATGTTCCGCGATCTCGAACGCGGGCATTTCGTGGCGCTCGGCCCAGCCTTGTCCAAACGCCCCTTGCCCGTGCGCATCGGCGGCGTGGTGACCGAGACGCGCGGCTCGAGCCCCAAGTTGATGCCGCTGCCCGAGCCGCTGACGCAGGACGCGCGGGACATGATCCTGAGCGTCGATGCGGAGCCGGCCCGCATGCCCCGCCCCCGCGCGCCCGCCCCGCTCTCGATGGCGGAATTGCTGCAGCAGGTATCCGAGCCCCGCCCCGAACCGGTCGCGGTCGAAGCAGCCCCAGAGATGACGCCGGAGGAGCGCGAACGCTCTCTCGAAGAGATCATGCGGCAGGTGGTGTCGCAGCCGGAGGCGGCGTTCCAATCCATCGCGGTTCTCTATCAGGATTTTCAGGTGCGCTGCCGCATGCGCCGCCTCGGGCCGCCGCTGCCGGACCTGCCGGCGTTCCGCCGTCGCCTCGTGGCCGCACGTGCGGGCGGCGCCGCGCCGCCGGAGCGCGCCGAGGATTGGGAGCGCGCGCTCGATTATTCGGCGCGCCTGCCCGAAGACCTTCAAAGCGTGTTCCTGCTGCTGGCCCGCGCCGCGTTGGACGGCGCGCCCTGCCCGTCCGACGACGAAGTCGCGCGCACCTTCGGCAGCCGCTCGCCCGGCCGCGCGCGGCGCTTGCTGGCCTATATGGAAGAACGCAACTTCATCGTCTGCCGGACGGATTTCGCCGCAAACCGCATCGTCGCCGTCCCGGATTTCGGGTGGGAGACCGCGCCGGGCGACCCCAAGGGCACGGAAAAGCCGTCCCCCGCCGTACCCGACGCAGGCACGGGCGACTTGTTCGCGGCCGAGTAACCCTCAGCCCGCCGCGTAATCCACGCCCGGGCTCGCGAGCTTGGCCGCGATGGTCGCGAGATGCCGGCCTTGGTAACGCGCGCCCTCCAACTCCACCTCGGAAGGTCGGCGCGAACCGTCGCCGCCCGCGATGGTCGAAGCGCCGTAGGGCGAATTGCCCATCACCGCCTCGACGCCGTTCTGCCCCTTGAACGTGTAGGGCAGCCCGACGAGCACGAAACCAAGATGCAGCAGCACCGTGTGGAAGGTGAGGATCGTCGATTCCTGCCCGCCATGCTGCGTGCCCGTGGACGTGAACACGCCCGCCGGCTTGCCTGTCAGCGCGCCGCTCACCCAATGCGCGCCCGTCTGATCGATGAAGTTCTTCATCTGCGACGCCATGTTGCCGAAGCGCGTCGGCGTGCCGAACAGGATGCCGTCATAATCGGGCAGCTCGGCCACGGTCGCGACGGGGGCAGGCTGATCGAGCTTGTAATGCGAGCGCTCCGCCACCTCGTGCGGCACCAGCTCGGGCACGCGCTTTATGACCGCTTCGGCACCCGCCGACCGGACGCCCTCGGCGGCGGCTTCGGCCATGGTCTCGATATGACCCCACGAGGAATAATAGAGGATGAGCACTTTCGTCATGCGATCACTCCTTCCGCAACGTAAGGCATGATCGTGAGGCAGGGGCGTGCGGGGTGCAAGTCCACGGTGCAAGTCCACGGGGCAAGCGCGCGGTCCCGACCCGACGCACATCCGTCCCGTGCGGACATGACGCCCATGCGCGGAATTGATTTCACGCGCGGAAGCGGCAGTTATAGTCGCCGAACACATCGCGCAGGCGGACGGACGGCCCATGAACATTCGCGTCGACGAAGACTCTCTCGCTGTAACGAAGTTCGGCATCGGCCAACCCGTTCCCCGCGCCGAAGATCCCACGCTGCTGCGCGGCGAAGGCCGCTACACGGATGATCTTTCGACCGCCGGCGAGCTTCACGCCTCGGTGGTCCGCAGCCCTTACGCTCACGGCATCATCAAGGGCATCGACGCGGAGGCCGCGCGCGCGATGCCGGGCGTGGTCGCTATCTATACGGGCGCGGATCTCGCCGAATACGGCCTGATCGGCAGCGCCCTGCCTCTGACCAATGCCGACGGTTCGCCCATGCGGCGGATGCGCCGCGAGGCTTTCGCGACCGACAAGGTGCGCTTCGTCGGCGATCCGCTGGCACTCGTCGTCGCCAAGACCGCCGTTCAGGCGCAGGACGCGGCGGAAGCCGTGGCGCTCGACGTCGAGACCCTGCCCGCCGTGATCGACTCGGTCGACGCGGTAAAGCCCGGCGCGCCGCTGCTGTATGACGACGCGCCCGACAATACGGCGCTCGATTACCGCTACGGCGATTTCGCGGCGGTCGAGGCCGCGTTCGCGAAGGCCGCGCATGTCACGAAGCTGCGCATCCTCAACAACCGCGTGGTGGTCAACGCGCTGGAGCCGCGCGCGGCCTTGGCCGAATACGACCGCAAGACGGGCCGCTTCACCTTCAAGGTGGGCAGCCAAGGCGCGCTCGGCATGCGCAACAACATCGCCGAAGTGCTGAAGGTGCCGAAGGACAAGGTGCGCGTGCTCACCGGCCATGTCGGCGGCTCGTTCGGCATGAAGGGCTCGGTGTTCCCGGAATACGTCGCCCTGCTCCACGCCGCGAAGACGCTCGGCAAGCCGGTGAAGTGGACCGATCGCCGCTCGGAAGGCTTCATGTCCGACCATCACGGGCGCGACCACGAGGTCGAGGCCGAACTGGCGCTCGACGCCAAGGGCCGCATCCTCGCGCTGCGCGTGGACGGCTTCGGCAATCTCGGCGGCTATATGACCGCGTTCGGGCCGATGATGCCCTCGCTCAACATCGCCAAGAACATCGCGAGCGTGTATCGCACGCCGCTCATCGCCGTACGCGCCCGCTGCGTGTTCACCAACACCGTGCCGACGGGCGCCTATCGCGGCGCGGGGCGGCCCGAGGGCAACTACTACATGGAGCGGTTGCTCGACACCGCCGCCCGCGAGATGAAGATCGACCCGGCGGCGCTGCGGCGGCGCAACCACATCACGCCGGACAGCCTGCCCTACAAGGCGGCCTCGGGCATGACCTACGATTCCGGCGAATTCACCGCCATGCTCGACCAAGCGCTCGAAGCGTCCGACTGGAAGGGCTTCAAGGCGCGCAAGGCCGAGAGCCGCAAGCGCGGCAAGCTGCGCGGTCGCGGCATCGGGCAATATCTGGAAGTCACCGCCCCGCCGATGAACGAAATGGGCGGCATCCGCTTCGAGAAGGACGGCACGGTGACCATCATCACCGGCACGCTCGACTTCGGCCAAGGCCATCTGACGGCCTTCGCGCAGGTGCTGGTCGACAAGCTCGGCGTGCCGTTCGAAAAGGTCCGCCTGATCCAGGGCGACAGCGACAAGCTGATCGCGGGCGGCGGCACCGGCGGCTCGAAATCCATCATGGCGAGCGGCGCGGCGGTATCCGAGGCGGGCGACAAGGTGATCGAGCGCGGCCGCATCGCCGCCTCGTACGCCTTGGAGGCCGGCGTGGCCGATATCGAATTCGGGCGCGGCCGCTTCAACGTGGTCGGCACCGACCGCGGCATCGGCATCATGGATCTGGCGCGCATGATGAGCGCGGGCGAGTTGGCTCTGCCGGCGGATGCGCCGCAGACGCTGGACGTCGACCACATCCATGAATCCGCGCCGTCGGCTTTCCCGAACGGCTGTCACGTCGCCGAAGTCGAGATCGATCCGGAAACGGGCACGACGACGGTGGTGCGCTACACGGCCGTCAATGATTTCGGCACCGTCATCAACCCGCTGCTCGTGGAAGGCCAGCTTCACGGCGGCGTGATCCAAGGCATCGGGCAGGCGCTCTTGGAACGGACGGTCTTCGACGACGAAGGTCAGCTCGTGACCGGCTCGTTCATGGACTACGCCATGCCGCGCGCGACCGACGCGCCGTTCATCGCCTCCGAGAACCGCCCCGTGCCCACGAAGACCAACATCCTCGGCGCCAAGGGCTGCGGCGAGGCCGGATGCGCGGGCTCTCTCCCCTCGATCATGAACGCCGTCGTCGACGCGCTCGCCGAATTCGGCGTGACGCATGTCGACATGCCCGCCACGCCCGAAAAGATCTGGGCGCTGATCCGAGAGGCGAAAAGCGCGAAGCCGTGACTCAAGCGGCTTCGGCGACCGTCATCACCTTGAAGGTGTGCATCTCGTCGTCCTCGTCGCGGATCGAGATATATTCGCCCGGCGCAAAGACGTGGTCGCTGAGGCGGTAGCCCGCTTCGTCGTCGAATTCGGTCGCGCGGTCATAATCGAAGATCCAGCGCGCGCCCTTCTCGCCGCCCGCGCGGTGCACGAGGCGGCCCACGGCGTCCGGTTCTCCCGCCCAGAAGCGGCGGACACGGCAATTGTCGCGCCGTTCGTTCCACGCGGCGACGTCGATGTGACCGTCCTGCGTGAGCGGCACCACGAGCTCATAGCCGTGCCGCGCCGAGCCCTCGGGAAACTCCTTCGACCGCGCAAGATGGAGGACGATTCGCTTGAAATTGTGGGGGAGCTGCATCGCTTGTGTTCCTCCTGCGGGATCCGTGAGACCATCTTGAGCCGAACGGCCCGCCGACACCTTGATCCCGCTCAACCCCAAGCGGGGCTTTGCGTTCCGTTCTCAGTTTAGAATGGTGCCAGTTTAGAACGGGTATAATCTATTGAATTCGTTTGCTTTTTTATTGACGCGTGCCGGCGCGGAGTGTTCAAGGATCACCATCGCAACGCAACGTCGCGCTGCAACCACCCTCGACGGAACCTTGAATTCCGTTCCAGGAGATCACGATGAAGCACTCCACCGTTTTCGGCGCGGCCTTTGCCGCCTGCGCCTTCGTCTCCGCGGCGTCCGCCGCCGAGGTCAACGTCTATACCTCCCGCGAGGCCGAGCTGATCAAGCCCGTCCTCGACGCCTTCACGAAGGCGACCGGTACGAAGGTGAACACCGTCTTCGTCAAGGACGGACTTGAAGAACGCGTGCAGGCGGAAGGCGCGGGCTCCCCGGCCGACGTCATCGTGCTCGTCGACGTGGCGCGCCTCGTGAAGGCCGCCGAAATGGGCATCACCCAGCCCGTCGACTCCGCCGCGCTGAAGGCGTCCGTCCCCGAGTCGCTGCGCGACGCGAAGGGCAACTGGTTCGCCACGACGCTGCGCTCGCGCGTCGTCTACGCCTCCAAGGAGCGCGTGAAGCAGGACTCGATTTCGTACGAGGAACTCGCCGACCCGAAGTGGAAGGGCAAGGTCTGCATCCGTTCGGGCCAGCACCCCTACAACCAGTCGCTCATCGCGGGCTACATCGCCAAGCACGGCGAGGCGAAGGCCGAAGAGTGGCTCAAGGGCGTCAAGGCCAACCTCGCCAAGAAGCCCTCGGGCGGCGACCGCGACGTGGCCAAGGACATCCTCGCCGGCACCTGCGACGTCGGCGTGGCCAACACCTACTATATGGGCCTGATGCTGAACGGCACGGACGAAGCCCAGAAGGCTTGGGGACAGGCCGTCAAGGTGCTCGACTCACGCTTCGCCGGCGGCGGCACGCACGTCAACATTTCCGGCGCGTCCGTGGCCAAGAACGCCCCGAACAAGGCCGACGCCGTCAAGCTGATCGAGTTCATGGTCGGCGAGACGGCGCAGAACCTGCTCGCGGACTTGAACTATGAATATCCGGTCCGTGCCGGCATCGCCGCGAACGCCACCACCAAGCTGTTCGGCCCGATCAATGCCGATGCGACCCCGCTGACCGCCGTCGCGGCGCAGCGCAACGCGGCGAGCGTGCTCGTGGACAAGGTCGGCTTCGACCGTTGATCCCCGCGCGCTTCCCGCCCTCCGCCGTCGAAAGGCCCGCCCCCGCGGCGGGCCGATACGGTCGGTCCCGAGCCGTAGTCGCCCTCAAGGCGGCCGCGGCTTTCGGCGTTTTGATGATCGCCGCGCCGCTGTTGTCGCTGGCATGGATCGCGATCACGGGCGACACCTCCGCCGTCTCGCACGTGTTCTCCATCGTGCTCCCCGACGCGATGTTCGACACGACGGTGCTCCTGGCGGGCGTCGCCGTCGTCACGACGCTGCTCGGCGTCGGCGCGGCGTGGCTCGTCACCGCCTTCCGCTTCCCCGGCCGCGGCATCCTCTCGGTCGCACTCACGCTGCCCTTGGCGGTGCCGACCTACCTCGTCGCCTATGTCTATGTCGAAGTGCTGGAGCCGCTCGGCCCGGTGCAAAGCGCCTTCCGCGCGCTGTTCGGCTTCCGCAGCAAGGCCGATTACTGGTTTCCCGAAGTCCGCTCGATGCCCGGCGCGATCCTGCTGATCGGCTGCGTGCTTTACCCCTATGTCTACCTGCCGGTGCGCGCCCTGTTCGCCGTGCAGAGCGCGAGCCTGATCGAGGCGGCGCGCACGCTCGGGGCGTCCCCCTCGGCCGTGTTCCGGCGCATCGCCCTGCCCTTGGCACGGCCGGCCATCGCGCTCGGGCTGTCGCTGGCGCTGCTGGAGACGCTCAACGACATCGGCGCGGCGGATCATCTCGGCGTCCGCACATTGACGGTCGCCGTCTACACGACTTGGCTCAACCGCGGCAGCCTTCCGGGCGCGGCGGTGATCGCGCTGGTGCTGCTGACCGCCGTCACCGTGCTCATCGTCGTGGAAATCCGCTCGCGCGGGGATCGCAGCTTCGCCACCTCCGCCAAACGGGCGCGCCGACAGGACCCCGTCGAACTCGACGGCCTGCGCGGTTGGGCCGCCGCGGTCCTGTGCAGCCTGCCCCCGCTCGCAGGCTTCGTGATCCCCGCGGCGTTCCTCGCGGCGGAAGCCTACAAGCGCGGCGGCCGGATCGATCCCGGCCTGCCGAGCCAGATCCTCGCCACGCTCGTCTTCGCCGGATCGGCCACCCTCGTCGTCGTCGCGCTCGGCGCGGCCGTCGCCGCGGCGGTCCGCCTCGTGCCCGGTCGCGCCACGGCCTGGGCTGCCCGCATCGCAAGCCTCGGCTATGCCCTGCCCGGCACCGTGGTCGCGGTGGCTCTTCTTTGGCCCTTGGCGGCCATCGACAATGCCGCCGCGCAGGGCCTGAACGCGCTGTTCGGCGGCCGGCACGGATTGCTGCTGACAGGCACCGGCGCCGCCGTCGTCATCGCCTATGCCGTCCGCTTCACCGGCATCGCGATAGGCGGCGTCGAGAACGGCTATGCGCGGGTTTCGCGCCATGTCGACGACGCGGCCCGCACGCTCGGCCACAGCCCGGGTCGGCTCATCCTCGACATCCATCGCCCCATGCTGAGCCCGGCGCTCGCATCCGCCGCCCTGCTCGTCTTCGTCGACGCCATGAAGGAACTGCCCGCGACCCTGCTGCTGCGGCCGCTGAACGTCGACACCCTCGCCACCGCCGTCTACGCCCATGCCGGGCGCGGCGTGTTCGAGGACGGCGCGCTCGCCTCCCTGCTGATCGTGCTCGCCGGTCTGCTCCCCGTCGTCTTGCTGATGCGGGCCTCCGGCGAGGCCGCGGCGGCCGCCGCCGCGCAGCGCGAATCGCGGACCCGCGAAGGCCCGAGCCCCGCGCAGGTCTGACCTCCCGTCTTGTCTGATATCTTAGATAGGTCTTGCTTGGCACGGGGTGGACCCGCTAAGCGAGGACATGCAAACTCCCGACGCAACTCGGGCGTAGCCGCCCGGCTGCGGGCATTTCGGAAAGGACGAGCGTGACCACCAAGGTTTATCCCGACGCCGATACGGCGCTCGCCGGCCTGCTCAAGGACGGCATGACAGTCTTGTCCGGAGGCTTCGGCCTCTGCGGCATTCCGGAGGTGCTGATCGAGGGGATCCGCAAGTCGGGCGTGAAGAACCTCACGGTCGTCTCCAACAATGCGGGCATCGACGGCGTAGGCCTCGGCGCGCTGCTGGAAACCCGCCAGATCAAGAAGATGATCTCGTCCTACGTCGGCGAGAACAAGATGTTCGCGCAGCAGTTCCTCGCCGGCGAACTCGAACTCGAGTTCACCCCGCAGGGCACGCTGGCCGAGCGCATCCGCGCCGGCGGCGCGGGCGTCCCCGCCTTCTTCACCAAGACCGGCGTCGGCACCATCGTGGCCGACGGCAAGGAAATCCGCGAGTTCGACGGCGCGAAATACGTCATGGAACGCGGCATCACCGGCGACATCGCCGTGATCCACGCCTGGAAGGCGGACACCGAGGGCAATCTCGTGTTCCGCAAGTCGGCGCGCAACTTCAACCCGATGATGGCCACGGCAGGCAAGGTGACGATCGTCGAGGTCGAGCATCTCGTGAAGCCGGGCGAAATCGATCCCGACCACATCCACACGCCGGGCGTCTTCGTCCAACGCATCGTGCATGTGCCGAATGCGCAAAAGCGCATCGAGCAGCGCACCGTGCGTCCCCGCGGCTGAACGAGGTAGACCACCATGGCTTGGACTCGTGAACAAATGGCCGCCCGTGCCGCGAAGGAGCTGCGCGACGGCTTCTACGTCAATCTCGGCATCGGCATCCCGACACTCGTGTCGAACTACATCCCGCAGGGCATGAGCGTTCAGCTGCAAAGCGAAAACGGCATGCTCGGCATGGGTCCCTTCCCCTATGAAGGGGACGAGGACGCCGACCTGATCAATGCCGGCAAGCAGACCATCACCGAACTGCCGACCACGAGCTATTTCTCGTCGGCCGACTCGTTCGCGATGATCCGCGGCGGCCACATCGACCTTTCGATCCTCGGCGCCATGCAGGTTGCCCAGAACGGCGATCTTGCCAACTGGATGATCCCGGGCAAGATGGTGAAGGGCATGGGCGGCGCCATGGACCTCGTGGCGGGGGTCAAGCGCGTCGTCGTCGTCATGGAGCACACCGCCAAGGACGAGCCGAAGCTGCTCAAGGAATGCAACCTGCCGCTGACCGGCGCGGGCGTCGTCGACCTCGTGATCACGGATCTCGCCGTGTTCTCGATCGACAAGCACGGCAAGGGCGGCATGAAGCTGATCGAGCTGGCCGACGGCGTGACCAAGGAAGAAGTCCGCGCCAAGACCGCGGGCGAGTACACCGAAGCGCTCTGAAGGTTCATCTTCGCGACCATGAAACGGCCGGGCTTGCGCCCGGCCGTTTTCGTTTGCGCCCTCTGCGCCTGCCACCGGCGACCGACGACATGCTCCGGCACGACGAAAAAAGCCCGGCCGAAGCCGGGCTTTTCAAGAGGTCCTAGACGGCCTGATCAGGCGGCCATCGCCTTGCGGAGGTTTTCGTCGATCTTGTCGAGGAAGCCCGTGGTCGAGAGCCACTTCTGGTCGGCGCCGACGAGGAGCGCGAGGTCCTTCGTCATGTAGCCCTGCTCCACCGTGTCCACGCAGACGCGCTCGAGCGTGTCGGCGAACTTGGCGAGTTCGGCATTGCCGTCGAGCTTGGCGCGATGGGCGAGCCCGCGCGTCCAGGCGAAGATCGAGGCGATCGAGTTGGTCGACGTCTCCTTGCCTTTCTGGTGCTCGCGATAATGGCGCGTCACCGTGCCGTGCGCGGCTTCCGATTCGACCACCGAACCGTCGGGCGTCATCAGCACCGAGGTCATCAGGCCGAGCGAGCCGAAGCCCTGCGCCACGATGTCGGACTGCACGTCGCCGTCGTAGTTCTTGCACGCCCACACATAGCCGCCCGACCACTTGAGCGCCGAGGCGACCATGTCGTCGATCAGGCGGTGCTCGTAGGTGATGCCGAGCGAGGCGAACTTGCTCTTGAACTCGTTCTGGAAGACCTCTTCGAACAGGTCCTTGAAGCGGCCGTCATAGGCCTTGAGGATCGTGTTCTTGGTCGAGAGATAGACCGGATATTTGCGGTTCAGGCCGTAATTCAGCGAGGCGCGGGCGAAGTCGCGGATCGAGTCGTCGAGGTTGTACATCGCCATGGCGACGCCCGACGACGGGAACTTGAAGACTTCCTTCTCGATGACGGTGCCGTCGTCGCCTTCGAACTTGATGGTCATGCGGCCCTTGCCGGGCACCTTGAAGTCGGTCGCGCGGTACTGGTCGCCGAAGGCATGGCGACCGACGACGATCGGCTGCGTCCAGCCCGGCACGAGGCGCGGCACGTTCTTGCAGATGATCGGCTCGCGGAAGATCACGCCGCCGAGGATGTTGCGGATCGTGCCGTTCGGCGACTTCCACATTTCCTTCAGCTTGAACTCTTCGACGCGCTGCTCGTCCGGCGTGATCGTGGCGCATTTCACGCCGACGCCCGCCTTGCGGATCGCGTGCGCCGCATCGACCGTCACCTGGTCGTTGGTGGCGTCGCGGTTCTCGACCGAGAGGTCGTAATACTGCAGCTCGACGTCGAGATAGGGGTGGATCAGCTTGTCCTTGATGTACTGCCAGATGATCCGGGTCATCTCGTCGCCGTCGAGTTCGACGACGGGGTTCGCCACCTTGATCTTAGCCATCGCTGAAGCCTTTTTTCTCGCGTCGGTGGCCCGCGCCGGTGCGGCACGGGCAGGTCGGCGCTCGTCTTAGCACCGTGACCGGAGCCGGCAAAGCGCGCCTTTCGACGAGCCCCGCCGGAGCCGCTCACTTCTTGTCGTAGGGATTGTCCGAGGTGCGCGTCGACATGCGGATCGGCGTGCCGGGCAGGTCGAATGTCTGGCGCAGGCCGTTGACGATGTAGCGCAAATAGCTCTCCGGCAGTCCATCGAGCTGGTTGCCGAACAAGGCGAAATGGGGCGGCCGCGCCTTCACCTGCGTCATGTAGCGGATCTTGATGCGGCGGCCGGAAACGGCCGGCGGCGGATGCTGTTCAAGCACCTTTTCCAGCCACTTGTTGAGACGCCCGGTGGAAATCCGGGTGGACCACACGTCGGACGCCTTCACGCAGGCTTCCATCAGCTTGTCGATCCCCTGCCCCGTCAGGCCGGACACGGGAATCATCGGCGCGCCGCGCACGTTGGAGGTCACGTGCTGCGCATCCTCCATGATCTTTTTGAGCTGCGCCGGATCGCCGACGAGATCCCACTTGTTCAACGCCACCACGAGCGCGCGGCCCTCGCGCTCGATGATCGAGAGAATCGCGAGGTCCTGCTTCTCGAACGGGATCGTCGCATCGAGCAGCAGCACGACGACTTCGGCGAATTTCACCGCGCGCAACCCGTCCGCCACCGAGAGCTTTTCCAGCTTGTCCTCGACGCGGGAGCGTTTGCGCATTCCGGCCGTGTCGAACAGTTTCACCTTGCGGCCGCGCCACTCCCATTCCAGCCCGATCGAATCGCGCGTGATCCCGGCTTCGGGGCCGGTCAGCAACCGATCTTCGCCCAGCATCGCGTTGATCAATGTGGACTTGCCGGCATTGGGCCGCCCGACGACCGCCACGCGCAGCGGCCGGTCCGGTCGGATGACCTTCACGCCGTCCTCGCCCTCGTCGGCATCGTCGAAGTCCGCAGCGTTCTCGTCCTCGAAGTCCGCCTCGGCGTCCTCGACGACGAGCGCCGTCTGTTCCGGCAGGGCCTCGCGCAGCGCGTCGTACAGATCGGAAAGCCCCTCGCCGTGCTCGGCCGAGAAGGGAATCGGGTCGCCGAGGCCGAGCCCGAACGCCTCATAGGCCTCGCTCAACCCCTGCCGTCCCTCCGCCTTGTTGGCGAGAAGGATCACGGGGCGGCCCGCACGCCGCACCAGATCGGCGAAATGCCGGTCCGCCGGCGTCACGCCCGCCCGCGCATCAATGACGAAGAAGATCGCGTCCGCGTCGAGCAGCGCCGCCTCGGTCTGCGCGCGCATGCGGCCGACGAGCGTCGTGTCTCTGGCTTCTTCCAGACCCGCCGTGTCGATGATCGTGAATTCGAGATCGCCCAAGCGCGCTTCGCCCTCGCGCCGATCGCGGGTCACGCCCGGTTGATCGTCTACGAGGGCCAGCTTCTTGCCGACCAAACGATTGAAGAGCGTCGACTTCCCCACATTGGGGCGGCCGATGATGGCGACCGTAAAGGTCATGTTCGTTCAGCTTTCTGCGGCGCTCAGGGCGCCGGTTTGACGGGGCCGCCGCGAACGAGGCCCATATAGGCCTCGACGCGCTCCTTGAGCGCGGGCGGAGCGGCCGGATCGACGGTGATCGCATCGAATTCGCGACCGGCGTCATCATAAGCGCCGGCCTTCAAGGCCGCCAGACCGAGAAGTTCGCGCGCATTCGGCGTCCACGGACCCGCCGGCGACAGCAAGGGTTCGAGGCGCGCCTTCAGGCCCGCGCGGTCCAGCGAGTCGGCCGCAAACTGCGCGGCGCGCAGGCGCGCCAATCCGCGCAGGAGGTTCGGGAGGCTCGTGTCGGCGGCCAAGGCGTCAAAGGCGGCGACGCCTGCGGCCTTGTCCGTCCGGCCCAGTTCGGCCGCGGCGCGAAGAAGCGCGAGTTCGCGGTATCCGGCCGGGGCGTCCTTCGCCAGCGACTGCAGCGCAGCCGCGGCTTCCTGCGAACGTCCGCCGCGCGAATCCTCGACCGCGGCCTCGAAGCGCGAGGCGGCGATTTCGGCCTGCTTGCGGGAATATTGCTGCCAGGCGTTCCAGCCCGCCGTCCCGGCCACGACGAGCACCGCGGCGACGATGAACAGGTTGCGATATTTGACGAAGACCGCCGCCGCCTTGTCGCGCCGGACGTCTTCATCGATCTCGCGGAAAATATCGGACATGGCCGGAAGGTCTCACTGGCGCGGGGCCGCACGGCCCGCCTCACGGGCCGATTAGCACGCCCGCGCCTCGGGGCCAATGTCTGCGGTCGTTTTGCGGCCTTCAGGGCGTCGCGTTGAAGCGCTTCACGTTGTCGTCGAAGTCCGTCATCGACTCGATGTCCTCGCGAACGTTCTCCTGTTCGGTCTCGATCATCTTGTCCTCGCGCACCCCCGCCTTCACGTTCAGCAACTCCCGCTGAAGGTTCAGCCGCTCGCGACGGGCGCTTTGCAGCGCGCCTTCGGCGATGGCGCGTTCGGTCTTTTCCTTCTCCAACTGCTCCGTCAGCTCGCCGAGGCGAAACTCGTACTGCTCGCGCTCCTTGCGCGCCCGGTTCGCCCAATCCTCCAGCCGCTCCGTGAGGAACTGGATCTTCTGTTCCGTCTTCTGCAGGGCGATGTCCTTGCCGCGCGCGCTCTTGGCCAAGGCCTCGGAGCGTTCGAGGATCAGCTTGCGCGACTTCTCGACCTCCTCGGCCTTGAGGGTGGCCTGCAGGATTTCGCGTTCGGCGGCCTCGAGCCGCTTCTGCAGCGTGTTGACCTGCAGCGAGCCGTCGATGGTCTTGCGCTCGGAAACGCGCAGTTCTTCCAGCTTGTCGCGCAACTGCCGCCGCGCCTCGCCGAGAAAACGCTCGTTCGCGTCCGCGCGCGAGGACACGGCTTCGAGCTTCACCTGCATCGTATTCATATCGGCGCGCAGCCGTTCGATTTCCTCACTCGATTGGGCCCGCGTGCGGTCGTTGGTCTCGCGTTCGGCATGCAGAGTCGTCTCGAGCTGCGCATTCTGCTCGCGAAGCCGCTGGATGATCGGTTCGAGTTCGGTGATGCGGCGTCCCAACCGCAGCACGGAGCCCTGCGAATCCTCCAATGCCGTCTTGAGGGAGCGGGTCTCGTCGTCGAGCAATCCGGCCCGGTCGCGCAGGGCCGCGAGATCGTTCTCGTGGATCGACAGCAGATTGCCGAGCCGCTCCACTTCCTCGCGCCGCGCTTCGTTTTCGGCCGTGGTCTGCCGGTGACGCTCGGTTTCGCCGTTCAGTTGGCGCTCGAAATCCGCGAGCGAGATTTCCTTCTCGCGCAAAGCGAGGCTGGTCTCTTCGGCGACGGATTCGACATGCTGGATCAGGCTTTCCAGACGGTCGCGCTCCGACGAGACGATGCGGTGATCGGAGTCGAGGCGTTCGAGTTCGGCCGTCAGTTCGGCGATGTGCCGCCGCGCGTCGCCGGCCGACTCGCGCTCGGCGTTCAGGCTGCCCTGCACTTCCCCGAGCTTCGATTTCGTCGTCTCAAGCTCTTGGATGACGCCCGCCACGCCGCCGACAAGCGACTGGAATTGCGTGCGAAACAGCTCCATCTCCTGCAGCCGCACGAGCAGCGTTTCCACGCCCTGCCGCAAATCCTCGTTGCGCTTGCCGATCACCGCCAGCGGATCGACGACGGTCTCGACCGGCGCCGGAGGCGGGCTCGAGGCCGCGGCCACGCGGGCGGCGCGCGCTGCGAGGTTTTGGAAGGATTCGGGCTCGGCCGGCAGGGGTGCGGGCTTGAGGAACGACGGCAGAAGACGCATGGGTCCGCCTCGAAAAAAATCGATGAGAGGCTCGGTACGCAAACGGACGCAGAACAATACAACCCGGGCGATGAGCGGAAGCCCGGCAGGGCCAGACTACCCCCGCACCGGCCCCGCCGCAACCGAAGGTCCGAAATCCGCCGCCCGGTCCCGTCGCAATCCACGACAAAACGCGACCGCCCTCCGGAGGGGAACCGGCGCTCCCTGCCGCCGCCGGGAAGCCTGAAAATACACGTGAAAGTAGAATTCTTGACGGACAATTATCGGTTTCGACCTATGAACGGCATGCGTTCGATCGCTTCGCATTCATGAATTTCATTCGGTTCTTTCAAGTCGGTTGCAATGAACGACACCATCATCGCCGCGCCGCTTTCCGCCGCCCCCGGACCCGCCTTCGTCGTCTCCTTGGCCCTCTCTTTCGCCCTCTCTTGCGCCCTGCTGCGCGACCTCGCCGAGGGCGACACGGCGCAGGTGGCCGTGGGCAACACGGCCGCGGAGACGATCACCTTCAACGTCCCCGTCGCCGGCCTCGCAGCGGCCGTGGCCGCGATGCGGAAGGAGGCGGGACATCGGACAGGCGACCGGGAAGATCGAAGCGGCTCGAGCGCCGCTCGAATACGTTGCATTGCGTGAAGCGGCCCGCATCGAGAGACGAGCAAAATCATCTTTGCTTTGATCAGGATCGTCGATAAATATCGTCGGCACCTTGATGGTCGTTTGACTTGTTGACGGAAACATCGCTTTCCGCACGGCGCGATCCCTTCCGGAGTTCCAATGAAGATTGAACTGTTCGTCGGCATTCTTACTGCCATCGCCGCGACCGGCGTCTTGTTCGAACTGATTTGCCGATCAGGCCATGTCCGCGATTCGCTTTCCGGAACGAATGCCGTCGTCCCTCCGTTCATCGCGGTGATCGCCGTCATCTTCGCCCTTTTCTCGGCCGCCAACGCTTCGGACATTTGGACCCGGTCGCGCGCTTTGCGCCTGTCGACGGAACAAGAAGCGTCGACCGCCCGCTCCATCGTGAAATTCACCGAAAACGTGGGCAAAGCGGCCGATCAGCTGCATCGTGCGCTTTTCGTCTACTTGGATGCCGCCGTCACCGTCGAGAAGAAGTGGCTGGAAACCGGAGAGGGTCGGGAGCAACCGGCGCAGGATGCGGCCGATGCGCTGGTGCGCGAGGCGACGCTCTTTGCGATGTCCGACGCCGCTCCCGCGCTGAAGTCGCTGATCATCACGCGGGTCGACGAGCTGGAAAAGGCGCGCGTCGAAAGGCTTACGCGCTTCGAGGAACATGAAGCCCTCCAGCATTGGCTCGCGCTGATGGTGCTGGCGATGTTCACCCAATTGTCGGTCTCGTTGGTTCATGTGGGCAAACCGGTGGCGGGCATCGTTTCGCAAACGCTCTTCACGGTGAGCGTGCTGGCCGCGCTGGTATACTTGGCCGTCGCCGACGGAACCCTCGGCCCGCCCCGCACCGCCGAAATGATGGCCTCCATCGGAGCCGTCCGGGATTCGATGACGTTCGCGGGGGTTGCGGCGGGGAAGTGAGGGGGAAGTGACGGGGGCGGCGTGGGTGACTCGGCACACAGGTTTCCCGGCAGCGTCTTGTACTCCGACAAACCCGCGACGCGACGCTAGGCCGATCTCGCCATCAAGGCGCAAGCGGCTACAAAGGCCGTTCCGTGAGCGTTCGCTTATTGCGTTTCGCCCAATTTCGTGTCGCAGCGACGCAGCAAATTTGTCGTTAGCCGCCCTTCGTTTGCTACTTTCATTTCAGCGCGGCGTTGATAGCTGTAATCAGCTTGGTCCAAGAAACAATTTCGTTCTCGGAAAGAGCGCTAGAGTTATTTTCCCGGCTCCAGCGCAGGAATGCCTTCGCCAGCTTATATTTGCTGAACCCGGGTACACTCGAAAAAATGTCAACAAGTGGACGGCCGCGTTGCTGGGCGACTTGTTCAACTAAATCCCATCCAAGGTGATCACGCGCGACAATAGGAAGAGTATCCCGTAGTAGATCCTCGATCTCCGCTTTCATGATCCCAGAAGCATAGTCCTTTGTCCGCAGAATACCTTTCTGCCCGAGCTTATGGACAACGGTATCTTGCTTAGCTGCTTCATCTCCGGCACTGTCAGAATCTAGAAGGGCGGCAACCTTGAGGTTGTGCGCATGCAGGAGAGTTGCGAAATAAACGACTTTTCCAGCGGAATTAGCTGTGATCAGAGCTATCTTTTCGTTCAATTTGACCACGCCGCCTTCGCCAAGAAGTGCGGCTACCCCCTCAAGGTACCATTCATCCGTCAACCCTTCGAGCACGAGGTTACGCTGCTGCGCAAACAAGCTTTGCGCGAGGTCGTAGCCCAAGGCCTCCTGAAGCGGCAGCAGGGCTGCCGGATCGCTGGACGTTACGGCAGTGTTAACCTTTGTGCCGACATCGCGGTCATTCAATTCTACGACTCGAACATAGTCGAGTTCGTCCGGTCCCACGAGAAAGGGAGAGTGGGTCGTGTAGATTGTCTGGTTCTTCTCAGAAAGCTTCGTGATCGTCCTGCGGAACTCGCGCTGCTTGAGCGCGTGCAGGCTCATGCCTGGCTCATCAAGTAGCAGTATCGCGTTCTCGTGCTTACCCGCAGCCTCCGCGAAAAACACAACAAAGAAGGACACGAGCCACTGGAAGCCCTCGGAGCGCTGGTCAAGCTCGATTTCCACTCCGAGTTCATCCTCGACGACTACCTTGAGAAATTGACCGTCGGCGTCGAGACGGAGGCGATCCGCTTCCGGCTTCGTGCTGGACGGTTTCCAAATTGTGCGTATCTCGTTCGTGAGCTGCACGCTCGCGGCATTGAGTTGGTACTTTCGTCCGTCGAGTTGGTCGCGATGCGACTGGAGGGCGACAGTCTCGCTAGCCTGTGCATCCGGCACCTTGCCCAGATTGGAAAGTTCCCGCGCGGTGAATCCAAGCAACTGCAGAAGGCATTTGTTGCCGTAATCGTACTGCTCGTCATCCAAGCTATTCGAATCCAGACGGTCAGCAAGATGCCCTAAGTGAATCTGGGGGCGCACCCGGAAGTAGTTGCTGAACAGGACGAAGACAGGGGTCCGTTGATGAAGCACCTTAAGCGCCGCATAGTGGTCACTAACGATCAAAAGCGCCGCCTCCAACCGTTCAATGCGGTCATTCTCGGAGTCGTCGGAGAGGGTAACCATCTGGTCGACCCACTGTTTCAACTCTACTGACAGCTTACTTCCAAGGACATTCTCATCGTGCAAGTCCTTTAACAACGCATGCAGATACTGAGCTTGCGCGGTCGATGGCGCAGTGCCTTCGGCAACCTGCATCCGGCCATCAACGTGGGCTGCAAGCCGGGCCGCATCCTTCTTAATAGAGCCTACCGTCGGCAGTCCCGGTGCGCCGATCAGGCAGTGCGTCACATTGTTTTCGATGTACCGAGTGCAAGAGTATCCGGTGATATTCCGCAGCGAATCAGGCAGCTCAGCCAGATCATCCTCGTCCAGCGCAAATGTAGCGGTCACGACAGGTACTTTTTTTGGATCGACTCTGCCTGCCTTAATGTCATTGTACTTTGCGCGCGGGTAATCACGCAGCGCATTTAATCGTTTCACGTCATGAGGTGGATTGATCTGCTGAAGGGCCTGAAGCACGGCCGTCTTTCCCGCTTCATTTGGTCCAACCAGAATGGTCTTGCAAGTCTCGACCTCGAATATACCCGTGTCGCGAATACTTCTATAATTTTGAACACGAGCGGTCTTAATTTTCATGACGTATAATCTCTATTGCGATTTGCGCGAGACGCCCGCACTCAATAAAAAGATACTATATAATGCCGCAACGCTAACCTGTCTTCGAATTCGAACTTTATTTTCTCATAAAGATCTATATTAGAATAAACTCTCGGAGTGGCACCGGATAACGCAAAGAACGAATCAAAACGCTACGTCACATCGTGCCGCAGTTGCCGATACCTTGGCAACGTCCCCCTCACTCCCACTCGATCGTCCCCGGCGGCTTGCTGGTCACGTCGTAGACCACCCGGTTGATGCCGCGGACTTCGTTGATGATGCGGGTGGCGGCGCGGCCGAGGAAGTTCATGTCGAAGGGGTAGAAGTCGGCGGTCATGCCGTCGACGGAGGTGACGGCGCGCAGCGCGCAGACGCTGTCATAGGTGCGGCCGTCGCCCATCACGCCCACGGTGCGCACCGGCAGCAGCACGGCGAAGGCCTGCCAGATGTCGTCGTAGAGGCCCGCGCGGCGGATTTCTTCGAGATAGATCTCGTCGGCGAGGCGAAGGATGTCGCATTTCTCCTTCGTCACCGCGCCGGGAATGCGGATGGCGAGACCGGGACCCGGGAACGGGTGGCGGCCGACGAAGGCTTCCGGCAGGCCGAGTTCGCGGCCGAGCTTGCGCACCTCGTCCTTGAACAATTCGCGCAGCGGCTCCACGAGCTTCATCTTCATGCGCTCGGGCAGGCCGCCGACATTGTGGTGCGACTTGATGGTGACCGAGGGGCCGCCGGTGAAGGAGACGCTTTCGATCACGTCGGGATAGAGCGTGCCTTGGGCGAGGAAATCCGCGCCGCCGAGCTTGCGGGCCTCCTCGTCGAACACCTCGATGAAGAGGCGGCCGATGGTCTTGCGCTTGGCCTCGGGGTCGTCGATGCCGGCGAGCGCGGCGAGGAAGGTTTCCTCCGCGTCGACATGCACGAGGGGGATGTTGAAGCTGTCGCGAAACAGCGCCGCGACCTTCTTGCCTTCGCCGAGGCGCAACAGGCCGTGATCGACGAAGACGCAGGTGAGCTGGTCGCCGATGGCCTCGTGAATCAGCACGGCCGCGACGGCGGAGTCGACGCCGCCCGACAGACCGCAGATGACGCGCCCGGTGCCGACCTGCGCGCGGATGCGGGCGATGGCCTCCTCGCGGAAGGCCTTCATCGACCAATCGCCGGTGCAGCCCGCGATCTTGCGGACGAAATTGCGCAGCAGGCCCGCGCCGTGCGGGGTGTGCACGACTTCGGGGTGGAACTGCACGCCGTAGAATTTCTTGGCCTCGTTCGCCACGGCGGCGAAGGGCGCGTTCTCGGAGACCGCGATGACCTCGAAGCCTTCGGGCAGCCGCGTGACGCGGTCGCCGTGGCTCATCCACACGGGATAGCGTTCGCCCTTGCTCCACACGCCGTCGAACAGCGGGCTGTCGGACTTCACCTCGACTTCGGCGCGGCCGAATTCGCGGTGATGGCCGGCTTCCACGAGGCCGCCGAGCTGGGAGGCCATGGTCTGCTCGCCGTAGCAGATGCCGAGCACCGGCACGCCCGCCTCGAACACGCCCTGCGGCGCGCGCGGCGTATCCATCTCCGTCACCGACGCCGGGCCGCCCGACAGGATGACCGCCTTGGGCTTCATCTCGCGGAAGGCCTTCTCGGCCGACTGGAACGGGACGATCTCGGAATAGACGCCCTCTTCGCGCACGCGGCGCGCGATCAGCTGGGTGACTTGGCTGCCGAAGTCGACGATGAGGATCTTGTCGTGTTGATGCTCGGTCATGATGTCCGGTTAAGCCAAGGCGAGCCCATGCTCAAGAGCGACGGCGGAGCCGGGCGAGGAAGAATCCGTCGGTGTTGGTGCGCAGCGGCGTCAGCAACAGGCCGACGCCGTTGGGGGAGCGGTGGCGGGCCAGTTCCGGCAGGCCCGCCTCGGCGGCCGTGGAGGCCGGATCGAGGATCTCGAAATCGCCGTTGCGCTGGATGAAACGCTCGATCGCCTCGTCGTTCTCGGCGGGCAGCAGCGAGCAGGTGATGTAGGCGATCACGCCACCCGGCTTCACGGCCTTGGCCGCGCGGTCGAGCACCAAAGCTTGGTCGCGCACCCGGTCGTCGAGGCTCGACGGGCGCATGCGCCATTTCGCGTCGGGATTGCGCCGCCAGGTGCCGGTGCCCGTGCAGGGCGCATCGACGACGACGAGATCGACCTTGTTCTTCAGATTGGCCAAGGGCTCGTCGTCGCGGCCCTTGGGGGCGCGGACTTCGACATTGGTCGCGCCGGCGCGTTTGAGCCGGTCGAAGATCGGCGCGAGGCGGCGCTTGTCGTTGTCGGTGGCGATGATCTTGCCTTGATTGCCCATGCGGGCCGCCAGAGCCAGCGTCTTGCCGCCGCCGCCGGCGCAGAGGTCCACCACCTGCATCGTCGGCTCCGCGCCGACGAGCTGGGCGACGAGCTGCGAGCCCTCGTCCTGAATTTCGTACCAGCCGTTCTGAAAGGCGGGCTCCGCCTGCACGGAGGGGGAGCGCCCGTCTTCCTTCGGCACGAGGCGCAGCCCCAAGGGGGAAAGCGCGGTGGGCACGACGCCGAGATGCGCGAGCTCGCCCGCGACCTTCTCGCGGTCTGCCTGCAGCGTGTTGACGCGCAGATCGACCGGGGCCCGGTCGGCCAGCGCGCGCATTTCGGCTACGCGGCCTTCGCCGAAGGCGTGGGCGAAGGAGGATTCGAGCCATTCGGGATAATCGCCGAGCACGTGGTTCGGCAGATCGTCCGGCAGGCCCGCCTCGAGCGCGGCGCGTTCCGCGCCGCTCAGCGGATCGAGCGCGAAACGCTCGCCGGAGCAGAGGTTCGCGATGGTCACAACGTCATAGCCGCGCGCGAGGGCGAGCGCGCCGAGCAGAACCGCGCGGGGCGTCGTGGCGCCCATCAGGGCGGCGGCGGAGGCGCGGCGGCGCAGCGTGTCGTAGACGAGCCCGGCGATGGCGGCGCGGTCGCCCGAACCCGCGAAGCGGTGCGACAGGCCCCAATCCTTCAGCGCATCGGACGCGGGGCGACGGCGCGCCTCGATGTCGGCCAGCACTTCGACGGCGGCGGAGAGCCGCGCCGCGGGGGTCATCGGCCCATCGGGTAGTTCGGGCTTTCGCGCGTGATGGTGACGTCGTGGACGTGGCTTTCGCGCAGGCCCGCGGAGGTGATGCGCACGAATTGCGACTTCTCGCGCAGCTCCGGCAAAGTCTTCGCGCCAACATAGCCCATCGCCGCGCGCAGGCCGCCCGCGAGCTGATGCAGCACGCTGCCCACGGGACCCTTGTAGGGCACCTGCCCTTCGATGCCCTCGGGCACGAGCTTGAGCGCGTCCTTGATGTCCTGCTGGAAGTAGCGGTCGGCCGAGCCGCGGGCCATCGCGCCCACCGATCCCATGCCGCGATAGGCCTTGTAGGAGCGGCCCTGATACAGGAACACCTCGCCAGGGCTCTCGTCGGTGCCGGCCAGCAGCGAGCCGACCATGGCCACTTCCGCGCCCGCGGCGAGCGCCTTGGCGAGGTCGCCCGAGAATTTGATGCCGCCGTCGGCGATGATCGGCGTGTCGAGCTTCTGCGCCGCCTCCGCCGCGTCCATGACGGCGGTCAATTGCGGCACGCCCACGCCAGCGACGATGCGCGTGGTGCAGATGGAGCCGGGGCCGATGCCGATCTTCACCGCGTCCGCGCCCGCGTCGATGAGGGCGCGGGTGCCCTCCCCGGTCGCGACGTTGCCGGCGATGACCTGCACGGAGTTGGAGAGCTTCTTGATGCGCGTGACGGCCTCCAGCACGCGCTGGGAGTGGCCGTGGGCCGTATCGACGACCAGCACGTCCACGCCCGCGTCGATCAGGAGTTCGGCGCGGGTGAAGCCCAATTCGCCGACGGTGGTGGCGGCGGCGGCGCGCAGGCGGCCGCGCTCGTCCTTCGAGGCGCCGGGATAGGCGACCTGCTTTTCCATATCCTTGACGGTGATCAGGCCGATGCAGCGGTAATGCCCGTCCACGACGAGCAACTTCTCGATGCGGAACTGATGCAGCAGACGGCGGGCCTCGTCCTGCGAGACGCCCTCCTTCACGGTGATCAGCCTGTCCTTGGTCATCAATTCCGAGACGGGCTGCGCCGGATCGGCCGCAAAGCGCACGTCGCGGTTGGTCAGGATGCCGACGAGCTTGCCGGGCTTGCCGGACGCGCCGCGCTCGACCACCGGAATGCCGGAAATGCCGTGGCGCTTCATCAGCTCGAAGGCGTCGGCCAGGGTCTCGTCGGGGTGGATGGTGACGGGGTTCACCACCATGCCGCTTTCGAACTTCTTGACCTTGCGCACCTCGTCGGCCTGCTCGGCGGGCTCGAGATTGCGGTGGATGACGCCGATGCCGCCGGCCTGCGCCATGGCGATGGCGAGCCGCGCTTCGGTCACCGTATCCATCGCCGCGGACATGATCGGCAGGTTGAGGAACAGCGAGCGCGTGAGCCGCGTGCGGACGTCGACTTCGCCGGGCATCACTTCGGAATGGCCGGGCTGCAGAAGCACATCGTCGAAGGTCAACGCTTCACGGATCATGCCGTAGGGGGAAGCCATGGTGCCAACTCCTGATCAATTCGGCAGGCCGAACGAGGTTCGTTCAAAGCCGCGAGTTGGCGCGTGCTGTTAGCACGAGATCCGCCGATTCCAAATATGGCGGTGCATTTTGCACTGCAAAAAAGATCAGCATCAACGCTCGTGCCGGTCGGACGAAGGCCGCTCGACGACGCCGCGCCCGCGAAATCCCGTCGCCAAGACGTAAAGCTCCGACGAATCCGCCCGGCTGGCCGAGGGCTTCATGTGCTTCACGACGGCGAAATCGCGCTTCAGATCGGCCAGCAACTGGTTCTCGGTTCCGCCTTGGAACACCTTGGCGACGAAAGTCCCGCCCGGGGCCAAGACGTCGCGCGCGAACTCCACGGCGAGCTCCGCCAGTCCGATGATGCGCAGATGGTCGGTCTTCTTGTGGCCGGTGGTATTGGCCGCCATGTCCGACATCACGACGTCGGCTTCGCCGCCGAGCATCTCCATCAGGCGTTCGGGCGCGTCCTCGTCGTTGAAGTCCATCACCGCGAATTCGACGCCGGGCAGCGGGTCGATGGGCAGAAGATCGATCCCGATCACCTTGCCCCGGCCCTCCTCCGACTTCACCTTTTCGGCGGCGTATTGCGCCCATCCGCCGGGCGCGGCGCCCAGGTCGACGATGCGTCCGCCCGGCTTGAACAGCCCGGCCTTCTCGTCGATCTCGATGATCTT
Source organism: Hyphomicrobiales bacterium (assembly GCA_027489535.1). GTDB lineage: Bacteria > Pseudomonadota > Alphaproteobacteria > Rhizobiales > Beijerinckiaceae > JAIXZO01. Next base: position 47,741 of record JAIXZO010000017.1, on the reverse strand, counting down.
GTAGGCCGCACGCGAGCGCCGCCCCTCGCGCTTGGCGCGCGCGACATAGGGATCGTTGAGCTGGCGTTCGAGCCAGCGCGTCTGCGAAATGGTGCGATTTTTCGTGGATTTCACGCGCTGCTTGAGCGACCGACCGCCCTCGCGGCCGGAGCCCGAACCCGCTCCAGAACCGGAACCCGTACCCGTCACGATCGCGTTCCTCCGCTTTGCCACACGCCGTCTTCGGCCATCATGCGGATCAACAATCCCTCCCGCAGCCCGCGGTCGGCGATGCGCAGACGCGGCGTCGGGAAAAAGGCGCGGATCGCGTCCAGCACGGCGCAGCCCGCCAAGACCAGATCGGCCCGCTCATGCCCGATACACGGATTCGCGGCCCGCTGGTCATAGTTCATCGCGAGGAGCCGCCGGATGACGGCCGTCACGGCGTCGTCGCTCATCCACAATCCGTCCACCGCGCGCCGGTCGTATTTCGGCAGATCGAGATGGATGCCCGCCAGCGTGGTGACGGTGCCCGAGGTGCCGAGCGTATGGAACAACCCCTTGGCGCGCTGGGCCGCGAGATCGTCGGCGAAGGGCTGGAGCTTGCCGCGCACGTCTTCGACCATCGCGGCGTAGGAGTCGGGCGTCACGTGATGGCCGCCGTAGCGTTCCGCCAAGGTCACGACGCCGAGCGGCAGCGAGGTCCAGGAGCGGACGAGGCGCTCGACGTCGCTGCGGCTCGGATCGTCGTCGCGGTCGAGCCACACGATTTCGGAGGAGCCGCCGCCGATGTCGAACAGCACCACGCCCTCGGAATCCGGGTCGGCCAGCGCCGCGCAGCCCGCAGCCGCGAGATGCGCTTCAGTGCGGCGATCGACGACTTCCAATCGGATGCCGGTTTCCTCGAACACGCGTTCGATGAAGTCGTCGCCGTTTTCGGCGGAACGGCACGCTTCCGTCGCGATCAGACGCGCACGATCGACCCCGCGCGCCTGCATCTTGGCGCGGCACACCTTCAAGGCGTCGATCGTTCGGCGGATGGCTTTTTCGTTCAGCGTGTTGGACAGCCCGATCCCCTCGCCCAGCCGCACGATGCGTGAAAACGCCTCGACGACGCGAAAACCGGAGGCGGAGGGCCGCGCGATCAGAAGCCGGCAATTGTTGGTGCCGAGATCGAGCGCGGCATAGGTCGACCGCGGTCCGAAACGACGATCCGTTCCGTACCCCTCATGCTGCGGCTCCGGTCTCGAAGCACGTGCCGCCTCGCGCGTCGGCTGGTTCGCCGTCACGGGGCTCTCCGATCTCTCTGTTCGAGGGTCAGTCTAGCACGTCGTCTCCCCGGCGAAAGCGCGCCGGGGAGAAACACGGGTGCAAAGGCTCAGGAGCGGTCGCGCAACACGCCGGACGGCACGGCCCCCGGCACGACGGCCGGTTCGCCGACCGGTTCTTCGGCCGACACGGGAATCTTGGACCCGCGCTTGAGCCAGGATTCCACCTTGTCGAGATAGATGTAGACGACGGGGGTGATGTAGAGCGTGAGGAGCTGCGAGAACATCAGGCCGCCCACCACGGCGATGCCGAGCGGCTGACGCAGCTCGGAGCCCGCACCATGGCCGACGGCGATGGGCAAGGTGCCGAGCAACGCGGCAAAAGTCGTCATCATAATCGGGCGGAAGCGCAGCAGCGCCGCCTCGCGGATGGCGGAGGCGGCGTCCACCCCCTCGCGCCGTCGCTCCAGCGCGAAGTCCACCATCATGATGGCGTTCTTCTTCACGATGCCGATCAGCAGCAAGATGCCGATGATGGCGATCACGGACAGGTCGAGCCCGTAATATTGCAGCGCTAGGATCGCCCCGAGACCCGCGGAGGGCAGGCCCGACAAGATCGTGATCGGGTGGATGAAGCTCTCATAGAGCACGCCCAGCACGATGTAGATGACGAGCACGGCGGCGAGGATCAACAGTCCCTGCCCCTTGAGCGCGTCTTGGAACAGCTGGGCCGACCCGGCGAAGCCGGTGGAAACCGAGGCCGGCAGGCCCGTCTGACGCTCCGCGGCACGGATCGCGGAGACCGCCTCGCCGAGCGAGGTGCCGGGCGGGACGTTGAAGGAGATCGTGACGGCGGGCTGCTGCGCCTGCCGCCCGATGGAGAGCGGGCCGACGCTGCGGTTGATCGTGGCCACCGCATCGAGCGGCACGTTCTGACCCGTCGGGCTCTTCACGAAGAGGCGGGCGAGCGCCTGCGGGTCCGTCTGGAACGTCCGGTCGGCCTCCAGGATCACCTGATAGTCGTTGGCCGGCGTGAAGATCGTCGAGATCTGGCGCGAGCCGAACGCGCCGTAAAGCGTCTGGCGAATTTGCTCCGACGTGATGCCGAGATTGGCCGCGCGCTCGCGGTCGATTTCGACGACGGCCTGCGGATTGGCGAGCTGCAGATCGCTGTTGACGTCGCGCAGTTCGGGCAGCCTCGACATCACGTCCCGCATCAGCGGACCCGCCTTGTAGAGGTCCTGCAGATCGGGGCTCTGGAGCGTGTACTGATATTGCGCACGGGACTGGCGGCCCGCGTTGAGGTTGATGTTCTGGACCGACTGGAACACCACCGTCATGCCGGGCACGTTGCGCGTGGCGGCGCGCAATCGTCCGATGATCTTGCCGACCTCGTCGCGCTGGTCGCGCGGCTTCAGCGCAATGAACATGAAACCCTGATTGACGGCGAAGTTGCCGATGTTGCCGGTGAGGTAATCGACGGCCGGATCCTTGCGGATGATGTCCATCATCGCCTGCTGGCGTGCCGCAAGCGTCTCGAAGGAGGCATCGGGCTGCCCCTCGGTGGCGGCGCGCAACAGGCCCGTATCCTCCTGCGGGAAGAAGCCCTTGGGCACTTCGCTGTAGAAATGCGCGGTGATGAAGACGGTCGAGATCGTCAGGGCCAGCACGACGAGACGCCAGCGCAGCACGATGTCGAGCGTCACGCGATAGGCGGTGAGCATGCCGTCGAAGCCGGCATCGACGATGCGCGAGAAGAGGCCCGGCTTCTTGTGATGATCGACGGGGCGCAGAATGCGCGCGCACAACATCGGCGTCAGTGTCAGGGACACGAAGCCCGACACGAGAATGGCGACCGAAATCGTGGCCGCGAATTCGCGGAACACGCGCCCCACCACGCCGCCCATGAAGAACACGGGGATGAACACGGCCACCAACGAAAGCGTGATCGAAACGATGGTGAAGCCGATTTCGCGCGAGCCCTTCAGCGCGGCCTCGAAGGGCGGCATGCCCTCCTCGACATGGCGCATGATGTTCTCGAGCATCACGATCGCGTCGTCGACGACGAAGCCGACCGACAGCGTCAGCGCCAGCAGCGAGATGTTGTCGATGGAGTAGCCGAAGACGTGCATCGCGGCGAAGGTGCCGATCAGCGAAACCGGCAGCGCCAAGGCCGGGATCAGGGTTGCCGTGGCGGACTTCAGGAACAGGAAGATCACCATCACCACGAGGAAGATCGACAACATCAGCGTGAACTGGACGTCGTAGACCGCTTCGCGGATCGGCACCGACCGGTCGTTGAGGACGGAGAGATTGATCGAGGCCGGCAGCTGCTCGCGATATTGCGGCACGCGCGAGCGGATCGCGTCGACGACCTCGACGGTATTGCCGTCCGACTGGCGGTAGATGGCGAGGATCAGCGAACGTTCGCCGTTGAACCAGCTCGCGATCTGGTCGTTCTCGACCGAGTCCTTGGCCGTCGCGATGTCTTCCAGACGAACCGGCACGCCGTTCTTGGAGGAAATGATCAAGGACGAGTAGTCGGCGGCCTTCTCGAGCTGGCCCGACGCTTCGATGGTGATGCGCTGGCGTTCGCCGCGCAGCGTTCCGGTCGGCTGATTGGAATTGGCCGCCGCGATCGCGGCGCGGATGTCGGCGAAGGACAGGCCACGTGCGGCCGTCGCCTCGGGATCCGCGAAGATGCGCACGGCGTATTTCTGCGAGCCGAAGACGTTGACCTGCGCCACGCCCGGAATCTGTGAAATCTGTTGCTGCAGAACGGTTTCGGCGAAATCGTTGACGCGCGACAGCGGCAGCGTGGACGAGCTGACGATCAGAAACAGGATCGGCTGGTCGGCCGGGTTCACTTTCCGGAAGCTCGGCGGGTTCGGCAGATCGGCGGGGAGACGACGCAGCGAGGAACTGATCGCGGCCTGCACGTCGAGCGCCGCGCCGTCGATATTGCGGTCGAGGTCGAACTGGATCGTGATCGAGGTCGAACCCTGACCGGACACCGAGGTGAGCGAGGTGATGCCGGAAATGTTGGCGAATTGCCGTTCGAGCGGGGCGGCCACCGAGGCGGCCATCGTCTCCGGGCTCGCGCCCGGCAATTGCGCCTGAACGTTGATGGTGGGGAAGTCGACCCGCGGCAGCGCCGCCACGGGCAATTGCCGATAGGCGAACAGGCCGAAGATGATGAAGCTCATGGTGATGAGCGTGGTCATCACCGGGCGGCGGATGCAGAGTTCGGGCAGACCCATCAGGAGGCTCCCTTCCGCGGTTCGCCGGCGGCGCTCGGGCCCGGGCCCTGACCCGGCGCACCGCCGCCGCGCGGCTCGACGCGCATGCCGTCGGTCAACAGCATCTGGCCGTCGGTGACGACCGTTTCGTCGCCCGTCAGCCCCTCGGAGATGACGGAGAGCTTGTCGACCGAGCGCGCCACCGTGACGGGGCGCACCTTGGCGACGTTGTCGACCACCACGAAGACGAAGCTGCCGCGTTGGCCGCTCTGCACCGCCTCGCGCGGCACGGCCACGGCGTTCGGCTCCGTCCGGAACACGACGCGCACGTTGCACAACTGGCCGGGCCACAGCAGTTCTTCGGCGTTCTCGACCTCGGCGCGGACCGTGATGGTGCCCGAAGCCGCATCGACCGCATTGTCGATGACGCCGACGCGCCCGACCACGGCCTTGGTGCTCCCCTGCGGCGTCACCTCGACGCGGGACGAGGCGTCGTCGCGGGCGGCGCGCACATCCTGAAGGAAACGTTGCGGCACCGAGAAGACGACGTAGATCGGCGTGGTCTGGTTGATCGTGGCCAGAGGCGGGCTGCCGTCGCCGGTCTTGGCGATGTTGCCTTCCTTGAGGCCGGCGACGCCGGCGCGGCCCGTGATGGGCGAACGGATGGTGTAATAGGACAGCGACACCCGCAGATTTTCGAGAGCCGCCTCGTCCGCCCGGATCTGCGCGGAGAACGTCGCGACCTGCGTGCGGCTGTTGTCGAGATTGACGCGGGAGCCCGCATCATTGGCGAGCAGCTGCTCGAAGCGCCGGACGTCGCGCTGCGCCTGTTCGAGCTGGGCCTGCGAGCGCAGGATGTTGGCTTCGGCCTGTTTGACCTGCGCTTCGATGCCGCGCGAGTCGAGCCGCACCAGAACGTCGTCCTTCTTGACGACGGCGCCGTCCTTGAACGCCACTTCCACGATCTGGCTCTCGACGCGCGAACGCAGCGTGACGCTCGCGACCGGCTGCACAGTGCCGATGGTGTCGAAACGCACCGGAACCGCCGATTTCGTCGCCTTTCCGAGCGCCACGGGCACGGAGCGCGGAGCCGAACCCTGCCCCGGCGCGCCGCCGCCCGGCCGCTGTCCCTGCGCTCCGCCCTGCCCCGCCGCCGGAGGCGTGGCCGCGCCTTGCGGCGGCTGTTGGGCAAAGGCCCAGCTTCCGGCCACGGCCAGCCCGAGGACGCCGGCGATCGTCAAAAGGGTGGAACGGCTCTTCATGTCGAGGCTCCGAAGACGCGCAGAACTCGAGCGCGCGACTTGCTGATGTATCAGATGACCGCGCACCCCGAAATCGTTCCGCAACGTCAGACGTGCGGAATACCGACGACATGGGGCGCAAACCCGCCGCGCCAAGGGCCGCGGCAGCGTGAAGACAAGAGCCGCGCCGCGGCGTGGAAGCGGAGGCGCGCGCTTCCGCCGCCGCATGAACTCTCGTCTCCGACCGATCCGACGGCGCCAAGGCTCTTGTCAAAGCGATCCCGCTTCGATAATCACCCGTCCCGTGCAGGCCACGTGCCTCGCCGCCGCCTCGGGCGGCCCGTTGGGGGATAGTTCAACGGTAGAACAGCGGACTCTGACTCCGTTAATCTAGGTTCGAATCCTAGTCCCCCAGCCAACGATTTCAAAGACTTACGCGGCACACCCTGAAAAGTTTGACAATCGGTTTGACGCCCTCCGAGGCGTCACCGGCGCGCACGGGCCGTCGGCGGGCGGGTCATTCACCACAGTTTGCAATCCTTACGCGCGTTGATTATGGCGAGAGGGACGACATTCGTTCTTCGGTTACGATCCGTCATCGGCCGTGTCGCTAGAGGAAACGAAAACCGTGCCTGCGCTCACGGTCTCAAGTCCGTCGCGCGTCCTCTTATAAAAACCGGCAAATACGTCCGATATTGCCCAGATTGGGCAACCGCGCTAACTAGACCATATCGGGCGACACCAAGTCGGACGAACATCCCGACGACATCGAGTAGAGAAGTGCCGGCGTGAGTGCTTCAACGGTTTTCAAAACGGTTCGTCGGTCATCCCGCATCATCTTGGGATGCGTCGTCCTGATCACGGCGTTCTGGAGCGTTCTCTCGCATTTCAAGAGCGAGACGAGACGCCTTGCGGTTCTCGAAGCACAAGCGACGGCCCGCAACGCATCGGTCATCTTCGGCGAGCGCGTCGGCGCGACGATCGCCACCGTCGACGGGTTGATGAGGGTCACGGCGCGCGATCTCATCAACAACCCCGCCGGCACGACGCTCAAGGATCTCGTCGCGGAGAACGGCTTCGCAGCGAAGGATCTGGTTCTCCTTTCCCTGACGGACCAGACGGGACGAATGCGCGAGACGGACCGCGGACCCGCGGAGCCGATTTCATTGGCGGACCGGGAGCATATTCGCGTCCATCTCGATCATCCGGTGACCAAGGAAGGTCGCGATCTCTACATCGGCAAGCCCGTCTTGGGGCGCGTGTCGAAGAAGTGGTCGATCCAGCTGACGCGCGCCGTGACAAACGCAGACGGGTCGCTCTACGGCATCCTCGTCGCCTCGCTCGACCCCTATTACTTTGAAAAATTCTGGCAGAAGCTGGAATTGTCCTCCACCGACCGGATCACCCTCGTCGGTCTCGACGGCGTCGTGCGCATGCAGTCCGAAGACGTCGAAGCCGCTCTCTCGGCCGGCGCTACACGGCGGGACATCGTCGAACGGTCGGGCGCGGCGCCGTCCGGTCTCGCGTCGGAAGTCGACGCGCAGGGCACGCGTTACGTCGCGTTCGATTTCAAGCTTCCCGATTTTCCGCTGATCGTTTCGACGCGGATTTCCGAAGCGGCCGTTCTCGCCGCGGCCGACGCGTCGACGGACTTCCTGACCGGAATCGGCGTGCTGATGGCGGTGGTCATCTCCGGTCTGGGCGCAGGATTGGCGGTCGCGGTGGAGGGGCTGCGCAAGCGGCGCGAAGAGGCTCAACAACTGGCCGCGGACCTCGAACGGCAGGTGGAACGCCGCACCAAGGAATTGGCGGAGGCGGTGCAAACCCTGAAGACCATCTCCACTACCGACTCCTTGACGCGGATGCCCAATCGCCGCGCCTTCGACAGTCGATTGAAGCGGCAGATCGCCAATCTCAGCCGCTACGGCACGCCGTTCGCGCTGATCCTGTTCGACGTCGACCATTTCAAGTCGTTCAACGACACCTTCGGCCACAGCGTGGGCGACACGGTGCTGATCGGCATCGGTCGGCGCCTGCGCTCTATCGTGCGGGAGGACGACCTTGCGGCGCGCGTCGGCGGCGAGGAATTCGGCATCATCCTGCCTCAGACCGACGCCCGTGACGCCCTCGCCTTCGCGGAACGGCTGCGGCTTTCCTTCGCGCGCAGACCGATCGCCGGACATCCGATCACGGTGACGGTGGGCGTGACGCAAGCCCGCGCGGGCGACAGCGCGGCGACGATCTATCGCCGTGCCGACACGGCGCTTTATTCGGGGAAGAAATCCGGCAGAAACCTCGTCGTCTCGGGCGAGGACGGCACCGAGGAAGTCGCCGAGGCTTAGTGTCTTCGGGCCGCGACGGTTCGATAGTTCGATGGTTCGATGGTTCGAGACGCCCCTTCGGGGCTCCTCACCATGAGGACCTCACCGGGAGGACCTCACCGGACGGTTCGCATGATGTGGGCCGGGACGAGCGGCGACGTCAGGCGATTTCCTGTTTTCCGGCGACATAGCCGCCGGATTGGAGGCCTGCCACGACTTCGGCGGCGGTGACGCGGCCGTCGCCGTCCGCATCCCACCAGGCCATGATGTCGGCGGCGGTGGAGGCGGACGGAGTGGATGCGGCGTCGAGGGCGGCCTGGATGTCGGCCGCGTCGAACCAACCCTTGTTCGTCAGATCGTAGTCGGCGACGATCTTCTGCGCGCGGCGCACGAGATCGATCCCGGACGCGAGTTCGGTTGCGCTCACTATGCCGTCGGCGTCCTCATCCCATGCCGCGAAGGTTTCGCCCGCCCCTCCGTCGCCGCGATCCGCGGTCATGGCGGCGAATTCACCCTCGTCGAGGCCGCCCGACTTGTCGGCGTCGTAGGTGTCGAGGAGCGCCGCGGTGATGTCGGTCGTCGTGGCGGCGGCGGGCGTCTTCAGGCCTTGGATGATCTCGGCCCGCGTCAGCTTCTCGTCCTTGTCGAAATCCCACGACGACAGCGTGCTGCGGCTCAGCGACAGGTCGGCGACGTCGGCGTCGGTCAGCGCCGCGAGATCGATGAAGCCGGTCCCGGTCGGATCGAATGCGGCGAGCAGGCCGTCGGCCAAATCCATATATTCGAAGCCGCGGATCAGCTCGTCGCGCGCGACGAGGCCGTCGCCGTCGAGATCCCATGCCTCGATGGCGGCGAGCGCGGCGGAGGCATCGCCGAGCGAAGGATCGTCCGTCCATGCCTGGGCGACGTCGGCGAGTTCGACGAAGCCCTTGCCCTGCTTGTCGTAGACGGCCAGCAAATCGTCCGCGCGTGCCGCCGGGGTCGCCGGGGTCGCCGGGGCCTCGGGCGGGGTTTCCGGCTCGGGGACGGCGGGATCATCCGCAGGGATCTCGGGGGGCGGCGTTTTCATCGCCGTCATCTCCGCGAGCGTGACGAAGCCGCTATTGTCGCCGTCGAAGTCGTTCATCATCCGCACGGCGTTGTAGAGGCCGGTCGCATAGGCGGGCGAGAACGACGGAACGGCGACGCAATCGAACACCGTGCGCGACGTGCCGAACCCCGTCGGCGCGCCGGCCATGCCGGCATGCTCCTGCGCCTCGATTTCCATGCGCGCGAAGACGCGGGCGAACTCCTCGCCGGTCACGCGTGAGTCGCCGTTGCGGTCGAACACCGTGAACGCATTGCGCAACGTCTGCGTGCGGTCGCCGTTCGAGGCGCTCAGAATGCCGGACAAGGTCGACGAGAGGCTCATGCCGACTTCACAGCAATCCGCGTGCCGGCTGCGGTCCTTCCTTCCGGCTTATTTGGCGCGGACGAGGCGCTCCTTGGACAGCATGCAATGCACGCCCTTGTGCTGGTTCACGGTCTGCGTGATGCGCAGGTCGGCGGCGAGGCTGCACAGCGCGTAGGCGTCCGCCGCCGACAGGCCCGTACGCTCGCCGATGAGCACGATCATGTCGCGCAGAGCCTTTTCGACGCAGCGGTCGAGATCGGGATCCATGCCGAAGGTGATGACGTGGGTCGGCGTTTCGGCGCGGGGATAGGTGAAGCGCAGATCCTTGCGGACGACGAATTCGAAGGTGCCCGACAGCGCCGTCTCGATGGCCGTGACGTTGACCTCGCCGTCGCCCTGACAGCCGTGGCCGTCGCCGCAGGAGAACATCGCGCCGGGCACGAAGACCGGCAGATAAAGCGTCGAGCCCGCGACCAACTCCTTGTTGTCTATGTTGCCGCCGAAGGCGCGCGGGATGATGGAGGTGCAGCGGTTCCACGACGGCGGCGGGGCTACGCCCATGACGCCGAAGAAGGGCGACAGCGGGATATTGTCGCCCCACGGCAGCGCGCCCGTCATGCGCTCGCGGTCGAGCGGGATGTTCATGTAGTGGTAGGTGTGGAAATCGTCGGTGAGCGTGCCGGCCAGCGGGCGGCTGTAATTGAAGCTCCAGTCCTGCCGCAGCTTCACGTCGATGATGCGGACCTCAAGCACGTCGCCCGGCTCCGCGCCTTCGACCGCCACGGGACCCGTGAGAATGTGCGGACCGAAGGGAATGCCCTGCTGCGCCGCATGGATGGCGAGCAGTTCCGGAGGGACGTGGAAGCCCGCGGGCGGAAGCACCTCCTTGGTGCCGCTGACGCAGTCGATGACCACCCGGTCGCCGCTTGCCACGGTCAGGGACGGCGCGGTCTTGGCGTCGAAATAGCCCCAATGGCAGGTTTCGGGCGAGGCTTTGAGATGATGATGCGACATGGGGCGACTCGGAGCGGGGGGACGACGGCCCGCAGAATGGTCGCTCCGCACCGAGCCGTCGACCCCTGCCCCGCTCATGCCTGCCGTGAAGGATGAGGGTCGGGCGGCGGGCATTAGGGACAAGTCCGGGTCCCGGGTTCGCTTCGCGCCCCGGGATGACAGGGAGCGTTCGGCATTTGAGCGGAGGCGGAAGAGCGGCTCGCCGGGGTCATCCCGGGCCGCGAAGCGGACCCGGGACCTAGTTTCTTCGCGGTATGGAACACCCCACGTCCCTCATGGTGAGGAGCCCCGTGAAGCGGGGCGTCTAGAACAATCCCGGTCGGACGACGACGTGGTTCGAGACGGCGCTGCGCGCCTCCCGCCATGAGGGTTTGAGACATGGCTGCGAGGCTTCGCGGCGGGCGCCGGCTGGATTGCTTCGCTTTCGCTCGCAATGACGGAGTGGGGACACGGGATTCATCCGAAGAAGTCGAAGGTGCCGGGGGCGCGGAGTTCCTGAATGAGTGCGGTGCCTTGATCGACGACGGAGTCGAAGGCGTTTCCGACGTCGTTGCCGAAGGCGACCACGGAGGGCGGGGTCGGCGACTGGAACAGGGGCGCTTCGATACTTGGGACTTCGACGCTGGGGAGATTGACGCTCGGAGCTTGGAAGGTCGGAGCTTGGAAGGTCGGAGCTTGGAAGGTCGGGGCTTCGATGCTCGGGATCTGGAAAGTCGGCGCTTGGAACGTCGGTAGATCGAACGACGGGGATGTAAGGACGGGTGCCGAGAGGTCGGACGGCGGCGGGACGGAGCCGGAGACGTCGAACGGGATTTGGAGGCCGATGATGGTCGGCGCGCCGGACGCCTCGAAGGCGAAGCCGCCGTCGGGGCTGGTGAGACGGGTTTCGACCGTGCCGAAATCGGTGGAGGCGACGATGTCCTCCAAACGCGCGACGACGTCGCCGGCGGCGACCCCAAGCGAGGGCGCGGCTTGGCGGGCCCAAGCTTGGAAGCCCGCGACGTCGTCGGCATCGGCATTGCCGATGCCCGAGGCGATGTCCTGCACCGCCGCGGCGGAGAGCAAGGCGGCTTCCTCGCGGCTCACGAGTTCGGGGTGGCCGTTGACGTCGGCCATCTGCAGAAGTCCGAACAGGATCGCGCCGCCGCCGTACAGATCGCCGTCGGCGGGCACGGCGTCGTCCGGCAAGGCGGCGATGGCACGTGCCATCGCCAGATCGCCCTGAGCGCGGACGAGCGGATCGGGGGAATCATAAGCTTGGTCGTGCAGCAGAAAGAGCGCGTCGAGCGCATCGACCGGCGGGCTGGAATAATCGACGGGTTGGAGATCGCTCGAGAGGATTTCGCCGTCGGAATAAAGCGGTCCGCCGTAATTGCCGTAGGTGGGAACCGGAATGCCGCCGGGGCCTTGCACCTGAAGGGTCCAATTGATCGCCATGTGTCACCTCTTATGCGGCGCGGAGGCTCCCGCGCATGCGTCGAAGGATGGCAATGCCGGACCGGGCGGAGGGTTCCGAACGTCAGATTTCCGTGCCGTTGACGATGCGGGCCACGCCTGCGGACAAGAGGCGCGTAAGGCGGGAATAGACCTCGCGGGAAAATGCGCCGTCGGCCTCGAAACGGAAGCCCGCATGGCCCAAGCGAACCCACATGCAGACCGCATGCAGATGCCACCCCGTGACGCCGTCGGCGTCGCGCAGCAGCATCTTGAACTCGACGCGGGCGTCGCGCTTGACGGTGACGCCCGGGGGAAGCCGCACCTTGATGCCGGTTTCGCTGACGTCTTCTACCGGCAGACGCGTGTCGCCGAGAACCAGCACGACCTCGTCGGCCGCTCTGAAGCGGGGAGAACGCCGGTTGTGGCGTGATGAGGAATCGGAGAACCGGTCAGGCATGCGCCCATTATAGGGCGCAGCTTAAGGTTGCACAAATTTTACCCAAATCGGGGAACACTCAACTGCGCAGGGCCGCCAATGCCGCGAGCAGACCGGCCGTGGCGGGAGACGCGGCGGGCATCCGCCCTTCGACGGCGGGAAGCAGCGCCGTGGCCAACTCCTTGCCGAGTTCGACGCCCCATTGGTCGAAGGCGTTGATGTTCCAGATAGCGGCTTCGACGAAGACGCGGTGCTCGTAGAGCGCAACGAGCCGCCCGAGCGCATGCGGATCAAGCCGGCGATGCGCAAGCGTGATCGACGGGCGGTTGCCGGGGAAGGCGCGGAACGGGGCGAGGCGCTTCGCATCGGCGGGGGCCGTGCCGCGCGCCAGCATCAGGGCCTCGGCCTCGGCCGCGGTACGACCCGCCATCAAGGCTTCGGATTGGGCGAGGCAGTTGGCGAGCAGCAAAGCGTGCTGGTGCGCCAGATCGGCCTCGTGACCTTCGGCGGCGACGATGAATTCGACGGGGATCGTGTCGGTGCCCTGATGCAGCAATTGAAAGAAGGCGTGCTGCGCGTTGGTGCCGGGCTCGCCCCAGACGAGCGGGCCCGTGGGCCGGACCACCGGGCGGCCGTCGCGATCCACGCTCTTGCCGTTCGACTCCATGTCGAGCTGCTGGAGATAGGCCGGCAGGCGCGCGAGGCGTTGGTCATAGGGAATGACGGCGCGCGAGCCGTAGCCGCAGACGTCGCGGTGCCAGACGCCGATCAGGCCCATCAAGACCGGGAGATTGCGCTCCGGAGGCGCGGTGCGGAAATGCTCGTCCATGGCGCGGGCGCCGGCGAGGAAGGCGCGGAAGCCCTCGGCGCCGATCGCGACGGCGAGCGACAGGCCGACCGAGGACCAGACCGAATAGCGGCCGCCGACCCAATCCCAAAAGCCGAACACGCGGTCGGGCGCGATGCCGAAGACGGCCGCCTTGTCGAGCGCGGTCGAGATGGCGGCGACATGCGCGCCGACCGCCGCCTCGCCGAGCGCCGCCGCGAGCCACTGCCGCGCGGTTTGCGCGTTGGTCATGGTCTCGACGGTGGTGAAGGTCTTAGAGGCGATGACGACGAGCGTCGTCGCGGGATCGAGCGGCGCGAGCGTGTCGCGGATATGGGCGGCGTCGACGTTCGAGACGAAATGCAGGCGCGGGCCGTCGTGATAGGGCGCGAGCGCAAGCGTCGCCATGGCGGGGCCGAGATCCGACCCGCCGATGCCGATATTCACGACGTCCGTGAAGGGGCGGCCGGAGGCGGAGGCGACGGTGCCGCTGCGCACGCCCTCGGCGAAGGCGAGGAAGCGGTCGAGCACGTCATGCACGTCGAGCGCGACGTCGCGGCCCTCGAGCGGGACGACCGTGCCCGCGGGGGCACGCAGGGCCGTGTGCAGCACCGCCCTGCCCTCCGTGGCGTTGATGCGCTCGCCCGCGAACATCGCGTCGCGCTTGGCCTCGACGTCGCAGGCGCGGGCGAGATCGAGGAGCGCGTCGCGGGCGGGCGCGTCGATCAGGCATTTCGACCAGTCCAGCAGCATGTCGTCGAGCCGCGCGGAGAAGGTCTCGAACCGCCGGGCGTCGGCCGCGAAGAGATCGGTGATGCGGCGGCCCGACAGCGCCTCGCGGCGTTGCCGGAGCACGGACCATGCGTTCTCCACGGCGTCCGATCCGCTCATCCTTCTCTCCCCCGGGACGATCGCCCGACTGTTTTCCCGGCGGACGACGTCAGCCGAAGACCGAGACGCCGATCAGCGTGCGGTGAAGCATCAGCATCGCGCCGTAGGCGACGGTGCCGCCGACGAGCGCGAAGATGTCCCCGCGTCCGAAGCGCTTCGGGGCGGTCGCCGCGATCTTCGCATCCTCGCCGCGACGCTTGACGGAGATGCGGTCATACACCGCCCATCCGAGAAACGACGCGAAGAGGATCATGGATCCGAGATCGCCGTTGGCGAGCAGATGGGCGAGCGCCCAGGTCTTCACGCCGACCAGCATCGGGTGCTTGAGCTTCGCCTTGATGATGCCCGCGGGCACGTAGGCGGCGGCGAGCGCGATGAAGGCGGGCCACATCAGCAGGGCCGCCACGTGGCGGGTGGCGGTCGGCGGGTTCCAGACGGGGATGTAGCCCGCGGCACGGTAATCGCCGTAGCCCTTCGCGATCAGCACCACGCCGAGGATCGAGGCGGCGGCATAGACGGCCTTGTAGGGCATCGCCCCGAGCTTCTCGATCAGCCCGGCGCGGGTCGCGCGCATCGTGGTGAGCGTGTGGACCGCGAAAAACATCACCAGTCCCAAGATCATAAGCGCCATGAAGGGGCCCTCGCTTTCACGCCGAAGGCTAAGTCGCGGGCCGATTCAGCGCAATGCGCCTTCCGCCGCACGGGATGTGCAGCATTTTCGGCGGCGCGGCGACTCCGCGTTCACCACGCGCGGCGGCGGGCATCCGACCGTTCGAATTGCACCGATTTGCGAAGCCTGAGCGCAACCGGCCGGGGCGCATCTCGGACGCCGACATTCATGATTCCGGTCCGATCAGCCATGGCTCAGCTCCCTTCCGCGCCCGATTGCGGCGACGCTTGCGCTTCTCCGTGTAAGCGAAATGTCGGTTTTGTTTCCCTTACGACAAGCGACCGCCCGTTTCCGGCACGACCGCCCGTAGCGTTAACCCTTTCCGGATCAAGCACTTGCACCGCAACGCCCGAGGAACTTAACGTCCTGTTAACCAACAACGTGGGTGTGGATCGATGCGTGGGCTGATCGGCGGCTTGGCCATATTGAGCGTGATCGCGAGCGTGACCGTCACGGCGGCGCGCGACCGTCTCGCGAGCGTCGACGCGATGCCCCGCGCCACGACCGTTTCCGTACCGCACGGCTTGGCCGCGGCTCCCATGGGATGGGCGCAGCTTTGCGCGACCAATCCGGAAGACTGTCAGGTCGAAAGCCTCGAACCGCGCAGCATGGCGATGACCCGGGCGAGCTGGTCGACGGTGGCGCGCGTCAATCGCTTCGTGAACGACACGATCGAGCAGGTCGAGGACCTCGAGCATTTCGGCGTGGTCGAACGCTGGACCTACCCGGTCGACGGCAAGGGCGACTGCGAAGACCTCGTGCTGCTCAAGCGCCGCATGCTGATGGAAGCGGGCATTCCGCGTCAGGCGTTGCTGATCACCGTGGTGCGCGACGAGGAAGGCGCGGGCCATGCCGTGCTGACGCTGCGCACCGACAAAGGCGACTTCGTGCTCGACAACAAGACGAGCCGCATCCTTGAATGGCGCTCCACGGGCTATGCCATGGTGAAGCGCCAGTCGCAGGAAAACCCCAATGTGTGGGTCGCGATCGGCGAGAATACGACCGGCGTCGTGACGACGGCCGGCAATCTGCCGCACTGATCGAAAGCCTCAGTCGAGACGGACGAGGCCTTTCGCGAAACGCTTGAAGTTGCGCACATAGCCGGCGGCCGAGGCTCGCAATTTCGCGTCGGACGAGGCGTCGAGCGCGCGGATGGCCTTGGCGGGCGAACCGACGATCAGCGAATTGTCCGGGAATTCCTTGCCTTCGGTAACCAGCGCATTGGCGCCGACGAGGCAGTTCTTGCCGATCTTGGCGCCGTTCAGGATCGTCGCGCCCATCCCGACGAGCGAATTCTCGCCGATGGTGCAGCCGTGCAGGATGGCGTGGTGGCCGATGGTGCAGTCCGCGCCGATCACCATGGGAAAGCCCATGTCGGTGTGGAGCATCGCCCCTTCCTGAATGTTGGTGCGCGCGCCGACGTCGATGAGCTCGTTGTCGCCGCGCAGCACCGCGCCGAACCAAACCCCGACGTCTTCCGCGAAGCGGACCGCGCCGATGACATGCGCGTCCGGCGCGATCCAGTAATGGCCCTCGGCGGGCAGTTCGGGCTTGCGGTCGTCGAGCGCGTAGGTCGGCATGGGGTTCTCCTCAAGATTGCGGCAAGGAGAACCGCCCGCTCGTTCGCGGTCAAGCGGCGACATCAATTCACCATCGATTAACCATGATCGGACACGATGACCTGTGCGGACGCTTAAAGTCGGAGGCCGTCGATGCGATTCTCGTTTCCCGTCGCTCTCGCCAACCCGGCCGCGGTTCTCATCGGCGGGTGCCTGCTCGGCGCTTTCGTCGGCGCGCCGGCGGGGTTGAGCCGGTTGAAGCCCGACGACGCTCCCGTGCGCGTCGTGATGGCCGGAAAGTCCTACGTGTTCGACGGCGTGACGGCGCGCGCGCAGGGCGGCGACGAACATCGCATCGACGTGG
Source organism: Hyphomicrobiales bacterium (assembly GCA_027489535.1). Lineage (GTDB taxonomy): Bacteria > Pseudomonadota > Alphaproteobacteria > Rhizobiales > Beijerinckiaceae > JAIXZO01. Next base: position 31,103 of record JAIXZO010000017.1, on the reverse strand, counting down.
AATTGCGGTGGGACGCCGCTTCTGGGACGCAGCCGCCCTCCCCCGTGCTGATGACGCTGTTGCCCGCGGCCGCCACGTCCGAACCCGAATTATGGCCCTCGCTGATTCACGCCCGCTTCGTGGAGGCGGAGGTGACCGAGGCGGAAGGCGGCTTGCTGATGCGGCGCTTTCGCGACGACAGCCCCTATCCCGGCGAAGTCCTTTATGTGCCTGCGGTCGAGAGCGGCGCGGGCTTTTCGGCGCGCTGCCATGAAGCGGCCCGCGACGACGCGCCGAACTGTCTCGCCGCCATTCGCCGCAACGGCATCGACGTCGTGATTCGGTTTACCAAGCCGATGCTGGCCCGTTGGCCGCAATTGATGGCGCATGTGCACGCCGTGCTGACCGAAGCACGGGTTCGCGCCGACGGCTGAATTCCGGAACCGTCGAGATCAGCGCCGCGGCTTGGGCGGCAACGGGATTTCCGGCGACCGGGCAGGCTCCGTCGCCGGTTTCACCGCCGCTTGCGTCGTGTTGACGACGAGGTCATGCAGACCGATCTGCTCGATGACCCAACCGCGCGTCGTCAATTCCTGCCGCGCGCGCTCTCCCGGCGTGCCGGCGAGCACCACGACGCGCTTGGCTTGGGGGGCGTGAGAGGCCACGAACTTGCCCACGTCGTCGGCGGCCTTGGCGTTCTGCTTGTTCCAGAGAAATTCGTCGGCGGGGACGAAGGCGAAGACCTGATCGTCGCCCGTGCGCAACAAGGTGATGCCGGGCGCCGTCATGAAGGCGCGGGGTTGCGGGGTCTTCTCGGCGCGGGCGGCCATCATGTCGGCCTGCATCCGGTAGAGATAAGCACCCGAGCGGGTCGTGGCGCCGGATGCCGCACGGACGAACATGTCGGTACGCGCGGCGGCAAGCCGCTGCAGGGCGGCTGCAACGACGTAGAGATCGGTCGGGGTATAATTGCCGTTCGCAGTCAGGCGTTCGGCCAATTCGACCGGAACGCCCAAGCTGCCGAGCACCTCGCGGGCGTCGCGCAGCAATTGCCCGGCGGTCTTTTCGCGCAGCGCATCCTTGACCGATTTCGAGGCGGTGACGCCGGAATATGAAAGCGCAAGCGTGCCGGGGACCGCGATCTTCATCGCCGCACCGACGGTCATCGAACCGACGGCGGAGCCGCGCGCCAGAACGCTCAGTCGGTCGGCCAAGGGAGCGAAGTCCGTGTGCGGATCGACATCGATTTCGGCAGCGATCTTGCGCCGTGCGGCATCCACGCCGAGCAAGCCGCCGGCGAAGCTCTCCGGGCTCGAGCCCGTCTCGGACGAGGTCGAGAAGCGATCGAACATCTGCTCGATGCCGCTCAACGTGCCCTTGAGGGTTTCGACGGGGCTGGTGAGCAGTTCGCCGCCGAAGATCAACGGCGCGAGCATGGACTGGCTGACGGAGGTGACGACCTTTTCGCCGAACGAGGTCTCCTCCAGCTTCGAAAGGACGTCGAGTTCGCGCAGCCGCACTTCGAGCAGCGCGTCTCCCGTCACCTTGAACGTTCCGAAGGTGGATTCGACCGTCCAGATGCGGTTGCGGCCGTCGCCGGCGACCTTTTCCAAGACGCGGTAATTGGCCCCGCTCGCCCGCACGCCAAGAAGATCGGAGGCACGGGCGTCCGGCGTTTCGGCAGACACGGCGGAGAGAGCGAAAGCCGCAAACAGCAACGACAGTGCGACGGAGCGGCCGAGCAAGGAACGCGGGGCCGCCGCCGGGCGCATCGTCATTCGGCGGCCTGCCTTATGCCGTCACGCGAAAACAGGCTTTCGATTTCATAGAGGGCGGCGATGCGGCGGACCGCTTCCGGCACGTTCTTGAATTCCACGCTGCCGCCCCCCGCCCGTACGCGGTTCTCGATCTCGATGAAAAGCGCGAGAGCGGACGAATCACACTCTCCGACCGTCGCAAGATCCAGAATCACGGGCAATTTCGGCGGAATTCCGGCCAGCCGCCGGGCGTGTTCCGTTACCGTCGCGAAGGTCAGCGGACCCGACGGTGCGAAGCGCGCGCCTTCCGGGCGGACCGACAGTTCCGTCATTTGCCGTTCTTGCGTTCGAGCGCGGCGATGAGGCCGGGCACGCCGCCGGAGCTGATCAGCGTAGTGAACTCGTCGCGATAGGCGGAGACGAGGCTGACGCCTTCCACGACGACGTCATAGACGCGCCAGGTGCCGCCGGAGCCTGCGAGCGCGTAGTCGATGGAGACCGGCGAGCGGCCGCCCACCATCTGCGTGCGCACGGTCACGTCGGAGTCCGACCCGTTGGAGCGTGTTCCCTTCACCTCCACGGTGCTTTCGTTGAGCGTGGAGAGCGCGTTGGAGTAGGTGCGGATCAGCAGGCGGCTGAATTCCTCGACGACGCGCTTCTTTTGAGCGGCGTCGGCGCGGGCCCAATTGCGGCCCATCGCGCTCTGCGTGATGCGCTCGAAATCGAAGCGCGGCACGAGATTGCGGGTGACGATCTCGTTGTAGCGGGCCGCATCGGAGCTGCCGGCGGGCGATTTGCGCACCGCGTCGGTGACGTCGACGGCGAGTTTTCTGACGAGTTGCTCGGGCGCCGATTGCGCGGCGGCCGGCAGCGCCGCAGCGGCGCAGAACAGCAAAACCGACGCAATGCGGAGGGTGCGGGCGACTATGGCGTGCAACATCGTTGTTCTTTCGATCCTTGATCGGCGACCCGGAACGGACCTCAGCGAGGGCCGGCAGCTCCGTCGCGGACGAGGGACTCGCGCCGCATCAGGTAGGAACTGCGTACGAAGCCGTACTTGTCGAAACTGGCAGCATCAAGGAGGCCTTCGGTCTGCAAGCGCGTCGCGCGGGCGGACACGAAGTTTGCGCCGATGAGGGACATGCCCCATGCCGCCGGAATGTGCGTGCGCGGATCGGCCAAGGTGCGCGTGACGCGGCCGACCGCGTCGCGGCCGGAAGACGGACCGAACAGCGGCAGGACGAGGTACGGACCGGGGCCGACGCCCCAGACGCCGAGCGTCTGGCCGAAATCCTCGTCGTTCTTTTCGAGGCCCATGCGTGCGCCGACGTCGAACAGGCCGCCGATGCCGAGGGTGGTGTTGACGAGAACGCGGCCGAAATCCTTGCCCGCGCGGTCCGGCTTGCCCTGGAGAATGTTGTTGAGGCCGGTGAAGACGTCGTCGAGATTGCCGAAGACGTTGGCCACGCCATCCTGAACCGGTTGCGGCAGAACGGTGGAGTAGACGACGGCGACGGGGCGCAGCACCACGTCGTCCAACGTCTCGTTGACCGCGAACATGCCGCGGTTGAAGGGCTCGAAGGGATCGTTGACGGGCGGCGAATCGTTCGCGACCACGGCGGCGGCCGCAGCGGGAGCGACGACGCGCTTGGCCTTCTTCGCCTTTGCCGCTTCGGACGGACCGGCGGCGAGAAGGGCAGAGGCGATCAACGCCGCGCCCAAAAAGCGCGTGTAAGTCGTCATTTCGAACCACCGGTTGTTTCGGACGCCTTGCTGAAAAGGAACTGTCCGATCAATTTCTCGAGAATCATGGCGGATTGGGTTTTGGAAATCCGATCGCCCGCAGCAAGATAGGCGGAATCCCCTCCCGCTTCCAAGCTCACATACTGCTCGCCCAGCAGTCCGGAGGTGAGAATCGAGGCGATCGTGTCTTTTGTGAAACGGTGCTCGGGGAAAATCTCGACGATCACCTTCGCCTCGTAGGTCTCGCGATCGAGCACGATGCTCTCGACGCGACCGACCACGACGCCAGCGCTCTTGACCGGCGCACGCGCCTTCAGCCCGCCGATATTGTCGAAGCGGGCCTCGAGACGATAGCCGCCCTCGACGTCGAAACCGGCCAGATTGCCGACCTTCAACGCAAGGAACACGACGGCGAGAAGGCCGATCGCGACGAAGATTCCGACGACGACGTCGGTTGTGGACCGTTGCACCGCTTACCCCCGAAACATCCATGCCGTCATGACGAAATCCAAGAAGAGCACCGCCATCGACGAAATGACCACGGTCCTCGTCGTCGCGGAGGACACTCCGCGCGCCGTGGGCGCGGCGTGAAAGCCCTCGAACACGGCGATCAGGCCCGTCGCGACGCCGAACACGACGCTTTTGAACACGCCGTTGAGCACGTCATGCCTGATGTCGACCGTGGCCTGCATTTGGGACCAAAACGCGCCCGTGTCGATGCCGATCAACCGGACGCCGATGAGCCAAGCGCCGAAAACGCCCATGACGGAGAACATCGCGGCCAGAAGAGGCATCGAGAAGACGGCGCCGAAGAAGCGCGGACCGACGACGCGCGAGACCGGATCGACCGCCATCATCTCCATGGCCGAAATCTGATCGGTGGCGCGCATGAGGCCGATCTCGGCGGCGATGGCGGAGCCGGCGCGGCCGGCGAAGAGGAGCGCGGTGACGACCGGGCCGAGCTCGCGCACGAGCGACAGCGCGACCAGTACGCCGAGGGACTCGGACGCCCCGAAGCGCTGCAGCACTTCGTAGCCCTGAACCGCCAGCACCATGCCGACGAAAAGACCCGACACGCAGATGATGAGGACCGAGCGGACGCCGGAGGACGCCATTTCGGCCGTGACGAGTCGGAAGCGCCGCAGCACGACGAAGCTTGCGGCCAGCACGCGCAGGAAAAACAGGAAGGCACGGCCGAGCCGCGCCAACCCGTCGGTCGCGCCGGCGCCGAGATCTCCCAAGACGTCAATGACGAGGCGCTGCACGATCGAACAGATCCTCGTTGAGCGGGGGCGCGGGATAGTGGAACGGCACGGGCCCGTCGAAGGCGCCGTCGACGAATTGGCGCACGAAGGGATCGGTCGTGGTGCGAAGCTCGTCCGGCGTCATGTCGGCATAGACGTGACGGTCGGCGACGAGGATCACGCGGTCGGCGATGAGAAGCGACTCGTTGAGGTCGTGCGTGACGATGATCGAGGTGACGCCGAACGCATCGTTGATGCGGCGGATCAGGCGGCCGATCATGCCCAGCGAGATCGGATCGAGGCCGGTGAAGGGCTCATCATACATCATCAGCATGGGGTCGAGCGCGATGGCGCGGGCGAGCGCCACGCGCCGCGCCATGCCGCCGGAGAGCTGCGAGGGCATGACGTCGGCGGCGCCGCGCAGACCGACCGTCTGCAGCTTCATCAGCACCAGCGTGCGGATCATGCTCTCGGGAAGATCGGTGTTTTCGCGATAGGGGAAGGCGACGTTGTCGAAGACCGAGAGATCGGTGAACAGTGCGCCCTGCTGGAACAGCATCCCCATGCGACGGCGCAGCGCGAAGAGTCCCTTGCGGTCGAGCGCGCCGACATTGACGCCGGCGACGCGCACGGTGCCGGCGGACGCCTTCAGCTGCCCGCCGACGAGGCGCAGCAGCGTCGTCTTGCCGACGCCCGACGAGCCGATGACCGCGATGACCTGGCCGCGCCGGATGGTGAGATCGAGGCCGTCGAAGATCACGCGCGGCCCGTGTTGAAAACGGACGCCGCGCAGATCGATCAAGGTCTCGGGGTCGGGGGTCGACGTCATGAACCTGTTCGTCTCGAAGGCCGGCGAAAGCCGACGCGTTCGATCATTTTAGTGTGCGGTGCACGCGGGACAACCGCGACGAGGGTCGCAGGCCGGGCTGCGGCTCAGCCCTTGAGGTCTTCTTCCAAGATGGACATCGTGAACACGAAGGAACGGTCGCCGTCCTCGTCGTCGAGCGAGATGATGCCGATGAATTCGTCGCCGATGGAGACTTCGGCGGAATCGTTCTTCCTGGGACGCGCGGTGACGACGATCTTCGGATTGCCGTAGAGGCGACGCATGTATTCCTGAAGCTGCAGGAGTTCGTTCTTGTCCATGGCTATACCGTTTCCGTCTGTCGCGGGTTGCAGGGGCTCGACGCCCCGCGAAGGGGGGAAGTGACACGGCGGCGGCGATGCCGCAAGCGGGGACGGTCAGATGCCGGCCTTCTCGGCGAGGATCTGGTCCATCGTGCGCGCGGGCTCGGCGCATCCCGCCTCCCCCACGACCTTCGCCGGAACGCCCGCGACGGTGGTGTTGTGCGGCACCGCGTGCAGCACGACCGAGCCCGACGCGACGCGCGCGCAATGCCCGACTTCGATGTTGCCGAGGATCTTCGCGCCCGCGCCGATCAGCACACCCCGGCGGATCTTGGGGTGGCGGTCTCCGCGCTCCTTGCCGGTGCCGCCGAGGGTCACGTCCTGCAGGATCGAGACGTCGTCCTCGATGACCGCCGTCGCGCCCACCACGAGCCCGGTGGCATGATCGAGGAACACGCCGCGGCCGATGCGGGCCTGCGGGTTGATGTCGGTCTGGAACACTTCGGACGAACGGCTTTGCAGATAGAGCGCGAAATCCCTGCGCCCGGCATGCCACAGAGCATGGGCGAGCCGATGCGTCTGCAGGGCATGAAAGCCCTTGAAGTAGAGCAGCGGCTCGATGATGCGCATGCAGGCGGGATCACGGTCCGCGACGGCCAGCAGATCGGTGCGGATCGCGTCCAAAACGTCGGGATCCTTCGCGATCACGCCCTCATAGGCTTCGACGATGGCGGCGCGCGGTACGGCGGGGTGATCGAGGCGGCACGCGATGCGGCCGACGACGGCGGCGGCGAAGGACGGCATGTCGAGCACCGCGCCGCGCAGGAACGCGCCCAAGGTCGGGTCGGCCGCGGCGGCGTCGGACGCTTCGCGGCGGATTTGACCCCAGATGGGATCGAGTTGCGCGACGGCCGCTTCGGCCGATCCGTCGAAGGCTCGCTGAACGCTCATGGTGCACCGCCCGAGATCGGAAACATCGCTGAACAGGTAGGCGAACGTCGCCCGCTTGCCAAGCCGAGGGCGGTCAGACGTTCGAGAACCGGCGATACAGAAACGCGATGACGGCTTCGGTGAAGGCGTCGTTGCGGTCGCCGGCGACCATGTGGCGGGCGCCGGCGACGTCGACCATTTCGGCGTCGGGGGCGAGGTCCATGAATTCGCGGGCGTGTTCTTCGGCGACGAGTTCGCTGGAGGCGCCGCGCACGAGCAAGGCGGGCACGCGGAGGGCGGCGGCGGCGGCGACGAGGGAGGCCTCGACGGCTTCGCGCGCGTGATCGACGCTGCGGGGGCCGTCGAGAAAGCGGGGGTCCCAATGCCAGCGCCAGCGGCCGTCCTCACCGTGCCGGAGGTTCTTGGCGAGACCTTCGAGGGATTTCGGGCGGGGGCGGTGCGGGAGATAGGCGGCGATGGCGTCGGCCGCCTCCTCCACCGACGCAAAGCCTTCAACCGCGCGGGCGCGCATGAAGCCCTGCACCTTGTCGACGCCGGCCGGATCCATCCGCGGGGTGACGTCGACGAGCACGATGCCGGAAAAGGCCTCGGGGGCGGAAGACGACGCGAGCAATGCGGCGATGCCGCCGAGCGAGGCGCCGACCGCGACGGGGGCGATGCCGTGTTCGGCTTGGACCTCTGCGGCGACGGCGACGGCATCGGCCGCGTAGTCATGGAAGGCGTAGGCCCCGCTTTCGATCCAGTCGCTGTCGCCGTGGCCGCGCTGATCGACCGCGATGCTGGTGAAGCCGTGCTCGGCCAAGCGCCGCGCCGCGCCGGCGAAGGCGTGGCGGGTTTGGCCGCCGCCGTGGAGCAACAGCACGGGCCGCCCCTCGCCTCCCCGCCGCGTGGCGACGAGAGCGTCGCCCCCGGCTCCGCGATAGGTGCGGACATGGCCGCTCACGGGCGGCCGTCCAGAAAGGCGAGCACGGCCTCCTTGTGGGAGCGGTCGCCGACGGCGAGATTGTGGTCGCGGCCTTCGATGTCGAAGGCGCGGGCGTTCGGCATCAGCGCCGCAAGGGCGTGGGGATCGCCCGCCACGCCGTCATTGGTGCCGACCGAGATCAGAACCGGCATGCGGATGGCGCCGACCTGTGCGGGCGTGAGCGTTTGGCGGGAACCGCGGATGCAGGCGGCCAAAGCGCGCAGATCGCTGCCGGTCTGCTCGGCGAAGGCGCGGAACATGCGCTGCATGGGATCGGTGAGGTCGTCGAGGCTCGGCGCTTCCATCGCGTCGGCGATGCCGAGCGGCAGGCCGACGCCTTCCACCAGATGAATGCCGAGGCCGCCGAGAAGGGCCGAGCGGACGCGCTGCGGGGCGGCGAGCGCCAGATGCGCGGTGATGCGCGCGCCCATCGAATAGCCCATGACGTCGGCGCGCTCGATGCCGAGATGATCCATGAGATGGACGACGTCGCGGGCCATCACGTCGGAACTGTAGGCGGCGGGATCGTAGAGTTTTTCGCTGCGCCCGTGGCCGCGATCGTCGAGCGCGACGACGCGGCGGCCGGCGCGCTGGAGCACCTTCACCCACTGCGTGTTGACCCAATTGACGACGTAGTTGGACGCGAAACCATGCACGAGCACGATCGGCTCGCCCGCGCCCTCCTCCGGGTGAAGGTCGACATAGGCGATGCGGACGCCGGCGGAATCGAAAAACTGGATCATGGAAGGTCCCGATATGGCGGCGAGCACGCTAAGGTCGACCGGCGCGACGGGCAAGCACGGGCGGCCGCGAGCGGCCCGAACGGCGTGTCGGACCTTGCATTCCCGGCTCGAAACGACTAATGGACCGGCTTCCGCGGTTCCGGCCGGGGGCTGAAAGGAAGGGCATGCGCTTGCGCGTGCAGGGGTTCGAGCGAACCCGTCTTCCCGTGTCTCCGCCTTCGGACACCTCCTTTTCGGGCCTTTCCAAAGGGCTCGAAGGGCTTCGCGCCGGGGCCGCATCAACTGGGAAAGGCTTAAAGAGCATGCCTCTTTACGAGCACGTTTACCTCGCCCGTCAGGACGTGACGGCGCAGCAGGTCGAGACGATGACGGAAACCTTCAAAGGCATCATCGAAGCCAATGGCGGCACCGTCTCGAAGATCGAGTATTGGGGCGTCAAGACGCTCGCTTACCGCATCAAGAAGAACCGCAAGGCTCACTTCTCGCTGATGAACATCGACGCTTCCGCGGCCGCCGTGGCCGAAATGGAACGTCAGATGGGCATCAACGAAGACGTGCTGCGCATCCTGACGCTGCGCGTCGAGGAACTGGAAGAAGGCCAGTCGGCCATGCTCCAGAAGCGCGACCGCGAAGACGACCGCGGTGATCGCGGCTTCGGCGGCGGCGGCGGCGGACGCGGCTTCGGCGGCGGCGGCGGTCGCGGCTTCGGCGGCGGCGGCGGCGGCGGCGGCGGTCGTTTCGGCGACCGTCCGGATCGCGGACCCCGTCCTCCTCGTGAAACCTCCAGCGAAGGTGAGGCCGTCTGATGTCGACCGAAACCCCGACCACCGCTTCGTCCTCCTCCTCCGGAGGCGGTCGCCGCCCGTTCTTCCGCCGTCGCAAGACCTGCCCGTTCACGGGCCCGAACGCGCCGAAGATCGACTACAAGGACACGCGTCTGCTCTCGCGCTACATCTCCGAGCGCGGCAAGATCGTGCCGTCCCGCATCACGGCCGTTTCGGCCAAGAAGCAGCGTGAACTCGCCCAGGCGATCAAGCGCGCCCGCTTCCTCGGCCTTCTGCCCTACGTGATCGCGTAATTAACGCTTCGCCGCGCGGTTTCGACCGCGCGGCGTCTCGGCCTTTGGGTCGATCTTGAAGTCACCCGTCGACGGTGGTCGCCGACGGACAAGGCTGGGGCGGATGTGCCGCTCCTAACCGCGCAAGCCCGCGGGACAGCTCGACACGGACATGAACGCTTCAATCGGCATCGCCATCGGCGCAGGCATCGCCTCCGCCCTTTTGTTCACGGTGGTCACCGCCGGGAGCGCGCTTGCCGTTTTGCTTTACATCGCCGCCCCTCTCCCGATCCTGATCGCCGCCTTGGGCTGGACCCGAAAGACGGGACTCATCGCCGCGCTGATCGCATCCGTGTCCGTCGCGCTCGTGTTGTCGGCGCGTGCGGGGATGGTCTTCGCCGTCGGCGTGGCGCTGCCCGCCTGGTGGTTCGCCCATCTCGCCTTGCTCTCGCGCGAGACGGAAGACGACGTCGAATGGTATCCGCTCGGTCGCGTGCTGGCAGCGGTGGCCCTGACGAGCGCCGCGCTGACCGTGTTCGGCATGGTGCTGGTGGGCGGGGACTATGCGAGCCTCGTCGCAGTGTTCGAGACCGCCGTCGAATCCTTCCGCAGCCGCAATGCCGAAGTCTTTGCGCAATTGGGCGCGTCGGGCGTCGAGACGTCCGAGATCGCGCGGCTGATGGCGCTCGTGGCCCCTTCGATCAGCGCCGCCATCGGCGTGCTGACGTCGAGCGTGCTGCTGTGGATCGCGGGCCGTCTCGTGCTGATGTCGGGTCGGCTGCCGCGGCCTTGGCCCGATCTCGCTTCGGTCGCCATTCCCACGACCGTGCTCGTCGTCTTCGCGGCGACCGCGCTCGCCTCCTTCCTGCCCGACGGCATGCCCGCCCTTGCCGCCCGCACCACGGCCGCCGCGCTCGCGATGGCCTATGCGCTGCAGGGCCTCTCGACGATCCACGCGATCAGCCGCGGCTTCTCCGCGCGCGGATTGCTGCTCGGCGCGCTCTACACCGTGTTGATCGTGATGCCCGGCTGGCCGGTACTCGCGCTCGCCGCCATCGGCGTCGCCGAAGGCTTCTTCAATTTCCGCGGCCGGGTTCCGGCCCTGCCGCCGACCGCAACACCGGGCGTCTGAGCCCGGCCGATACAACGAACCAAAGGAGAACCACCATGCACGTCATTCTTCTCGAACGCGTCGCCAAGCTCGGCCAGATGGGCGACGTCGTCCGCGTCAAGGACGGTTTCGCCCGCAACTACCTGCTGCCGCAGGGCAAGGCGCTGCGCGCCACCGGCGAGAACAAGGCCCGTTTCGAAGGTCAGCGCGCCCAGCTCGAAACCCGCAACCTCGAACTGAAGGCCGAGGCTTCGGCCGTGGCCGAGAAGCTCGACGGCCACACCTTCGTCATCGTCCGTCAGGCGGGCGAAATGGGCCAGCTCTACGGTTCGGTGGCCGCGCGCGACCTCGCCGAGATCCTCACCGCGGGCGGCTTCACGGTCGAGCGTCGTCAGGTTCGCCTCGACACGCCGATCAAGGCCATCGGCCTGCACAAGGTGCCGGTCGTGCTGCATCCCGAAGTTGAAGTGACCGTCACCATCAACGTCGCCCGCAGCGCCGAAGAAGCCGAACGTCAGGGCCGCGGCGAAGCCGTTCTCGCCCGCGAAGAGCTCAACTTCGACGACCTCGGCCTCGAAGTCGGCGCCGCGCTGGCCGAGAACGACGGCGACATGTGATTTCGACGCCCCACGGCTTCGAAGACCGAAATGCCCGGCGAAAGCCGGGCATTTTTCGTTGGGGGGACTTGCAGAAAAGTCCGGGTTCCCGGCTCTTCGGCCGGGATGAGACCGGTTGGCGCTGCAATGCCCCCTCCTCCGTCATTGCGAGGAGCGCAGCGACGCGGCAATCCGGAGCCGCGCGCTCGGTGGTAGGGCGCGGCGAGCGCGGGCGGCAAAGGCGCGGCCAAGCGGGCGACCGTCAGCTGGATTGCTTCGCTTCGCTCGCAATGACGGATGGACGGGTTTGCGACTCTCTCGTGCCGACGAACCATCGTCCGTTCAGCGGGTCTCGCGGCGGTTGAGGAAGGCGACGCGTTCGAGGAGGTGGACGTCCTGCTCGTTTTTGAGCAAGGCGCCGTGCAGCGGCGGAATGAGCTTCTTGGCGTCGCGCTCGCGCAGCGTTTCGGGGGAGATGTCTTCCGACATCAGCAATTTCAGCCAGTCGAGAAGCTCCGACGTGGAGGGCTTCTTTTTCAGGCCGGGGACGTCGCGAAGTTCGAAGAACAGCCGCAGCGCCTCGGACGTCAGGCGCTTCTTGATGTCGGGGAAATGGACGTCCACGATCTTTTCCATCGTCTCGGCGTCCGGGAAGCGGATGTAGTGGAAGAAGCAGCGGCGCAGGAACGCGTCCGGCAGCTCCTTCTCGTTGTTGGACGTGATGATGACGACGGGGCGCTTCTTGGCCTTCACCGTCTCGCCGGTCTCGTAGACATGGAATTCCATACGGTCGAGTTCAAGCAGCAGGTCGTTGGGAAATTCGATGTCGGCCTTGTCGATCTCGTCGATGAGAAGCACCGGACGGCGCTCGTCGACGCAGGCCTCCCACAGCTTGCCGCGGCGGATGTAGTTGCGGATCTCGGAGACGCGCGGGTCGCCCAATTGGCTGTCGCGCAACCGGGAGACGGCGTCATATTCGTAAAGGCCTTGAGCGGCTTTCGTCGTGGACTTGATGTGCCAGGTGATCAGCGGGACGCCGAGGGCGCGGGCGATCTCCTCCGCCAGCACGGTCTTTCCGGTGCCGGGCTCGCCCTTCACCAGCAGCGGGCGCTCGAGCACCACGGCGGCGTTGACCGCGACCGTGAGATCCTCGGTGGCGACGTAGGAATCGGTACCCTCGAAACGCATTCTCATCCCTCGCATGACGCGCGACAGGGTGTCGGCGCGACAGGCGCGGGTCAAGGGCGCAACCGCCGCTAGACGATGACGAAATCCGAGACCGCGAGGCTTGCGAGCTTCAGATTGACGAAGGCCACGTCGCCGGTGCCCGTCGCGAGATGCACGTCGGACCCGACCTGAACGGCGTGGGCCAAAGCATCCGACGCCGAGGCGTAGACGCGACCGCCGAGCTTGACGATTTCTCCGACGGTATCGGGAGAGAAGTCGAGAATGCGGTCGGCCCCGCCGTCGCGGCCGAAGATGAAGACGTCCGCACCCGCGCCGCCGATCAGCACGTCGGACCCTGCTCCGCCGTTGAGCGTGTCGTTTCCGCCCCCGCCGGACAGACGATCCCCTCCGGCTCCGCCGACCAGCATGTTCGCACCGTCATTGCCGGTGAGGACGTCGTTGAAGGCCGAGCCGAGGACTGCCTCGACGGAGACGTAGACGTCGGCGGTCGCTTGGCCGCCTTGTCCCGTGCCTGCGGCGAGATTGGCGACGACCGCGCCGGGAGCTGCCGCATAATCTGCGGCGTCGAAACCTGCGCCGCCGTCCAGACGGTCGCCGCCGGAACCGCCGACGAGCGAATCATTGCCGGCCCCGCCCGCGATCGTGTCCGCCCCGCCGCCGCCCTGCAGGCGGTTGGCGCCGACGTTGCCGGTGATGCGGTCGGACGCCCATCCGCCGACGGCGTCTTCGACGAGCGAGCGGGCGTCGCCGTGAAAACGGAACGCGTTGGCGACCATGCCCGGCGCATAATGCCCGTCGCCGAACGCCGCTTGCGGGCCGCCGACGGGATCGACGAGGCCGACCCATGCGCCGGGGTTGATGTCGAGCGTCAAAGCCCGGGTGAAGCCGGAAAAATCATAGGTGTCGCGGCCGCCGCCGTCCCACACGGTTTCGTAGATCTTGCCCGCTTCGGCGACGCCTTGGCCGACGCCGTCGACGAATTTTTGCCCCGTTGCGGCGTCCCATCGATAGACGGTGTTGCCGGAATGGGCGGCGAAATTGGCCCCGTACATCTCCTGCAAGGCCGCCACGTCGTATTGCATCGGCGTTTGCGGATGGCCGCCCGCCCCCGCCAGATTGAAGCCCGCGCCGGGATAGGCGTCGTACGACATCACCGTCGCGGTATTGCCGTCTTGCGCGGCGGGCATCGCGGGGAAGGAACCGCCGAAGGCGGTCATCGCTTCGAAGGGATGCTTGAGCCCGAGAGCGTGGCCGATCTCGTGAATGAGAGACAGCCGGTCGAAGCCGCCCGCAACGGGCGATGCGGTCCAGGAACTGCCGAACCAGACGTCTCCGCCCGCGCCGGCACCGGGATAATACCCCCATGCGAAGGCGGCCGTGTCCCGGTCCACCGCAACCGAACGGCCGAAGCGGAGATCGGCCTCGCCGCCGGTCGTCTCCTTGAAGGTCACGGCGGCCACCTCGGCGACGTCCGCGAGGACGTCGCGCACGGCGGAGGCCTGTTCCGGGGTGAAGGCGGCGAAGCCGTCGGCGGGTTCGGCGGCAGTGCCGGCCCAAGCATAATCGGCACCGTAGGCCGCGCCGGTGCCCGGAAAGCCGAAGGTCAGGGCGGAGGCGTTCCATCGCGCACCGGTCAGAAGACCGTCGATCGTCGCCGTTCCCGTCGGTGCAATGGGAGTCCAGTCCGCCGCCATGTCGTGCTCCTCGCAATCAGGTCCGCGCCCACATGCCGGGCGATTGCGGCACAGATCGGGTCTCGATGCCCCGTTTCGGGCGAAGCGTGCGGGCGGCGACGGAAATGCATGGCCGAATGTTCCCCCCTTGCCCCGCACCCTCGGCGGGTGAGACAACATCCGCATGCGCTTTCAATATCGTGACGCCTCGGGAATGAAGGTCGTGAACGTGCCCAAATGGGCCATGGCGATCTTCGGGATTTTGGCCGTGGCCTTGGGCCTGACGGTGCTCGTGCTCGGCGCGGGCCTGTTGCTCGTGCTCGTGCCGGTGCTGATCGTGGCAGGTCTGTTCGCCCGGTGGCGGCTGCGCCGCATCCTGCGCGACGCGGAAGCCGCGGCCCGCACACGGCAGGATGCCGCGCAGGGCGTGATCGAGGTCGACTACAAGGTGGTCGAAGAGAAGCGCGACGACCCACGCAAGGAGCGCCGCTGATGCTCCTGCAGTTTTTCGGCAATCTCCGGTCGGCGAAGCTGCCGGTGTCTTTGCGGGAATATCTGACGCTGCTCGAAGCCTTGGACCATGATCTGGCCGACCGCTCGGTCGACAATTTCTACTTTCTGGCGCGCGCCTGCCTCGTGAAGGACGAGCGCAATCTCGACAAGTTCGACCGCGTGTTCGCGGCCACCTTCAAGGGCTTCGAGAGCTTGGCCGAGTTGATCGAGGCGAGCGAGATCCCGGAGGATTGGCTGCGCAAGCTGGCCGAGAAGTTCCTCTCCGACGAGGAGAAGGCACAGATCGAGGCGATGGGCTGGGACAAGCTCTGGGAGACGCTGCGCGAGCGCCTCAAGGAGCAGAAGGGCCGCCACCAGGGCGGCAGCAAGTGGATCGGCACGGCGGGCACTTCGCCCTTCGGCGCGCAGGGCTACAACCCCGAAGGCGTGCGCATCGGGCAGGAAAAGAACCGCAGCAACCGCGCCGTGAAGGTGTGGGACAAGCGCGAGTTCAAGGATCTCGACGACGGCGTCGAACTCGGCACGCGCGCCATCAAGATCGCGCTGCGTCGTCTGCGGAAATTCGCGCGCACGGGCGCGGCGGAGGAACTCGACCTCGACGGCACGATCCGCGGCACGGCGGAAAAAGGGTGGCTCGACGTGCATCTGCGGCCCGAACGGCGCAATGCGGTGAAGGTGCTGCTGTTTCTCGACGTCGGCGGATCGATGGACCCTTATGTCGAGCAGGTGGAGGAGCTGTTCTCGGCCGCTCGCAGCGAATTCAAGCATCTCGAATTCTTCTACTTCCACAATTGCCCCTATGAGCGATTGTGGAAGGACAATCGCCGCCGCCATTTCGAAACGACGCCGACGCAGGACGTGCTGCGCACCTACCCCTCGGACTACCGGCTCGTTTTCGTGGGCGACGCTTCGATGAGCCCCTACGAGATCGCGATGCCGGGCGGCTCCGTCGAGCATTGGAACGCGGAAGCGGGACAGGTGTGGCTGGAACGGCTGTTCGGCCACTTCCCGCGCGCGATCTGGATCAATCCGGTGAAGGAAAATCTCTGGGGCTACACGCAGTCGGTGGGGCTGGTCCGGCAACTGATCGGCATGAACCGCATGGTGCCGCTGACGCTGGACGGCCTCGAGCGCGGGATGCGGGAACTGGTGCGGTAGGTGGACGGCAATACCCGTCTCAGACCGCCTCCAAATCCCCTCTCGCCCAGCCTTCCTTCGTCTCGGCGACGAAGTCGTCGAGACGTCCCGCGGCGATGGCGCTGCGCAGGCCCGCCATAAGGTCTTGGTAATAGGCGAGGTTGACCCAGGTCAGCAGCATCATGCCGAGAATTTCGCCGGCCTTCACCAGATGGTGGAGATAAGCGCGGGAATAGTCGCGGGCGGCGGGGCAGGTCGAGGTTTCGTCGAGCGGACGCGGGTCTTCAGCGTGCCGCGCATTGCGCAGGTTGATCTTGCCGAAACGGGTGAAGACCTGACCGTGACGGCCGGCGCGGGTGGGCATGACGCAATCGAACATGTCGATGCCGCGGCGCACGGCCTCCACGATGTCGTCGGGCGTGCCGACACCCATCAGATAGCGCGGCTTCTCCTTGGGAAGATGCGGCTCGACGACCTCGATCATGCGCAGCATCACGTCCTGCGGCTCGCCGACGGCGAGACCGCCGACGGCGTAGCCCTTGAGGTCCATGGCCGTCAGCGCCTTGGCGCTCGCTTCGCGCAGGCTCTCCACCGCGCCGCCCTGCACGATGCCGAACATCGCGCGGCCCGGCTGCTCGCCGAAGGCGATGCGGCAACGCTCGGCCCAGCGCAGCGACAGCTCCATCGCGCGTTCCGCCTCGGCATCCGAGCAGGGCAGCTTCACGCATTCGTCGAGCTGCATTTGGATGTCGGACCCGAGCAGACCTTGAATTTCGATGGAGCGCTCGGGCGTCAGCTCATGCGCCGAGCCGTCGACATGCGAGCGGAAGGTGACGCCCTTCTCATTCAGCTTGCGAAGCTTGGCGAGCGACATGACCTGAAAGCCGCCGGAATCGGTGAGGATCGGATGCGGCCAGCCCATCATCTTGTGCAGGCCCCCGAGCCGGGCGACGCGCTCCGCGCCGGGGCGCAGCATGAGATGGTAGACATTGCCCAGCACGACGTCGGCGCCGAGTTCGCGCACCTGATCGGCATACATGGCCTTGACGGTGGCGGCCGTGCCGACGGGCATGAAGGCCGGCGTGCGGATGGTGCCGCGCGGCATCGTGATCGCCCCGGTGCGCGCCGCGCCGTCGGTTGCGTGGACCGTGAAGCCGAAATCGGCGGTGGCGGTCATCTCAAGCGTGCCGGTCATTTCAAGCGTCCTGGGCGGCCCGGAACAGCAGGCTCGCGTCTCCGTAGGAGTAGAAGCGATAGCCCGAAGCGATCGCATGCGCATAGGCCGCCTGCATGCGCTCGAGACCCGAAAAGGCGCTCACGAGCATGAAAAGCGTCGATTTCGGCAAATGGAAATTCGTCAGCATCGCGTCGGCCGAGCGGATCGGCACGCCGGGCGTGATGAAGATGGAGGTGTCGCCCGACCAGGCCGGGAAGGTGCCGTCCGCATTGACGGCGGTTTCCAGAACGCGGAGCGACGTGGTGCCGACGGCGACGATGCGCCCTCCCCGCGCCCGCGCCGCGTTGAGACGCGCGGCCGTGCCGGCGGAGAGTTCGCCGTATTCGGCATGCATGCGATGGTCGGCGGTGTCCTCCGCCTTGACCGGCAGGAACGTGCCTGCGCCGACATGCAAGGTGACGCGTTCCACGGCGATGCCCCTTGCAACCAGACGTTCGACCAGCTGCGACGTGAAATGCAACCCAGCGGTGGGGGCTGCGACCGCGCCTTCGCGCTCGGCGAACAGGGTCTGGTAGTCGAGCCGGTCGGCGTCGTCCTCGGGGCGCTTGGCGGCGATATAGGGCGGCAGCGGCATATGGCCGAGACGCGCGACGGCCTCGTCGAGTTCGGGTCCTGCAAATTCAAAGGCGAACACGACCTCGCCGCCGTCGCCCTTCTCGACCACTTCGGCGTCGAGGCTGGCGAGCAGGCAGGCGGCGCTTTCGCTTTCCTCGCCGAAGCGCACGCGTTCGCCGAGAGCGAGGCGTTTGGCGGGGCGCACGAAGGCGCGCCAACGGTCCGGCGCTTCGCGCTTGTGCAAGGTCACGTCGACGCGCGCCGTGCTCTCGCCGCGCACGCGGATTCCGGACAGGCGGGCGGGGATGACGCGGGTGTCGTTGACCACGAGCACGTCGCCGGGGGCGAGCACGTCCGGCAGGTCGGCGACCGACCGGTCCTCGAACGTCGCACCGGACTGCGGCACGACGAGCATCCGCGCCGCGTCGCGCGGCGATGCGGGCCGAAGCGCGATCCGATCCTCCGGCAGTTCGAAATCGAAGAGGTCAACGCGCATGATCGTGTACTTTCGGCGAGCCGGCCGGCCATCCGCGACTGATGTTGCCGTATCGGGGATTTATTCTACTTTTAGTTGTTTTTGCCGGATAAATTTCGCAACTTGGGGTTGGTTGCTGCAACCGATCTCATCGATTTAAGTACGTCCTGCGTTCGGCGAATTCTGGTGAGCCGAATCAGCGATGTTTTACCGTTTCTTTG
This sequence comes from Hyphomicrobiales bacterium, assembly GCA_027489535.1. GTDB lineage: Bacteria > Pseudomonadota > Alphaproteobacteria > Rhizobiales > Beijerinckiaceae > JAIXZO01. The sequence continues at coordinate 12,831 of JAIXZO010000017.1, read as the reverse complement.
CGCAGCAGTCTTAGTTGGACCGGCCGGCCGCTTTTCGCGGAATACCGACCGGTCCTTTTTTATTACGCCTGATCGCCCATGCGGGCCGTGACGATGCTGTCGGGATTGCGCACCGGCTCGCCGCGCTTGATCTTGTCGACATTCTCCATGCCTTCGATCACCGCGCCCCACACCGTGTACTGACGGTCGAGGAAGCGGGCGTCGTCGAAGCAGATGAAGAACTGGCTGTCGCCCGAATCCGGGTTCTGCGAGCGGGCCATCGAGCACACGCCGCGCACATGCGGCTCGGCGTTGAATTCCTGCTTCAGCTTCTTGCCCGAGCCGCCGGTGCCGGTGCCCTGCGGGCAACCGGTCTGGGCCATGAAGCCCTCGATGACGCGGTGAAAGACGATGCCGTCATAGAAGCCCTCGCGGACGAGCTCCTTGATCCGCGCGACGTGGCCGGGGGCCAGATCGGGGCGCATGCCGATCACCACGCGGCCTTGGGTGGTTTCCAGAATCATCGTGTCTTCGGGCTTCACGTCGGCCATGGGCCTGCTCCTCTTTGAGTATTGCGGAATGACTTGCGGGAATTACTTGGCGTCGGCGGCCATGCGCATGCGCACGATCTTGTCCGGGCCGCGAACGACGCCGTTGGCGGCCTGATCGCCCTTCTTGATCTTGTCCACGACGTCCATGCCGGAGACGACCTCGCCGAACACGGTGTATTTGCCGTTCAAGAACGATCCCTCGGCGAACATGATGAAGAACTGGGAATTGGCGGAGTCGTTGCTCTGGGCGCGGGCCATGCCGAGCGTGCCGCGCTTGAACGGCACGTTCGAGAACTCGGCCTTCAGGTTCGGCAGCGGCGAGCCGCCCGTGCCGGTGCCGGTCGGATCGCCGGTCTGCGCCATGAATCCGTCGATGACGCGGTGGAAGACGATGCCGTCATAGAAGCCCTGCTTGGTGAGCGTCTTGATGCGCTCGACATGGCCGGGGGCGAGATCGGGACGCAGTGCGATCACGATGCGGCCGTCCTTGGTCTCGATGACGACCGTGTTCTCGGGATCGGTCTTGGGGGTCTGCGCATCCGCCGAAAGCGGAGCGAGGACGAGGGCTGCGGCGCAGGCGAGCGCGACGAAAGCGGCGCGGAACATCGGAAAACCTCCGGATCGGGGAATGGCGCGGGCGATGCCCGCACGGGACTTCAGGCGAATTTGGCCGCGAGACGGGCGACGACGTCCGCCGGCACGAAGGCGGACACGTCTCCGCCCATCTTGGCGATCTGACGGACGAGAGTGGCGGTGATGGGGCGGACCATGGGCGAGGCCGGAAGAAACACGGTCTGGATGTCGGGCGCCATCGCCGCGTTCATGCCGGCCATCTGCATTTCATAATCGAGATCGGTGCCGTCGCGCAGGCCGCGGATCAGCATCGTCGCGCCGGCGCGCCGCGCCGCATCCACGGCAAGATCGGAAAAGGTGACGATGTCGAGCGCCGTGCCCTGCCCGGCCGCGACGGACGCGATCGCCGTGCGGATCATCTCCGCGCGTTCTTCCGCCGTGAACAGCGGCGTCTTGCCGGGATGCACGCCGATGGCGACGACCAGCCGATCCACCATGCGGCAGGCATGGGTCAGCACGTCGACATGGCCGTTCGTGATCGGGTCGAAAGACCCGGCATAGAAGGCGACGCGGGGGGCATGGGTCATCATGGCGAAGGCTTAGCGGCTCGGCGGAACGGGGGCAAGGTTTCGGGCGACCGGGCCCGGTCTCGGATGCAAAAACGGCCGGGACGAGCCCGGCCGAAATCGCGTGTTGTAAAGAGTGGCTTAGGCCTCGCCGCCTTCGGCGGGGCCCGCATCCGCGGCGCCGTCCTCGGCCTCGTCGCCCTCGCCCGCATCCGAGATGCGCTCGACGGAGACCACCCGCTCGCCGTCGGCCGTGTCGAACACGATCACGCCTTGCGTGTTGCGGCCCTTGATGCCGATGTCCTCGACGGGGCAACGGATCAGCTGGCCGCCGTTGGTGACGAGCATGATCTGGTCCGACGGCTCGACCGGGAAGGACGCGATCAGCGGGCCGTTGCGGTCGTTGACCACCATGGCCACGATGCCCTTGCCGCCGCGACCGGTGGTGCGGATCTCGTAGGCGCTGGTGCGCTTGCCGTAGCCGTTCTCGGAAAGCGTGAGCACGACCTGCTCCTGCGCGGAGAGCTCGACGTAACGCTCCTGCGGCAGCGTGGTCTCGACGACGGCCTCTTCGGCGTCGACGGGACCCGCGTCCTCGCCGCCGGCTTCGCCGGTGATGGCGCGGCGCATCTTGAGATAGGCGACGCGCTGCTCGGCCGTGGCATCCACATGGCGCAGGATGGCCATGGAGATGATGCGGTCTTGCGCCGCCAGCGAGATGCCGCGCACGCCGGTCGAATCGCGACCCTTGAAGACGCGCACTTCCGGCACGGCGAAGCGGATGCACTGGCCCGCCGCCGTGGTCAGCAGCACGTCGTCATGCTCCGTGCAGATCTGCACGTCGACGATGGCGTCGCCCTCGTCGAGCTTCATCGCGATCTTGCCGGCGCGGTTGACGTTGACGAAATCGGACAACTTGTTGCGGCGGACATTGCCCGTGGTGGTGGCAAACATCACGTCCAGCATCTCCCAATCGGCCTCGTTCTCCGGCAGGGGCATGATGGTGGTGATGCGTTCGCCCTCTTCGAGCGGCAGCATGTTGACGAGCGCCTTGCCGCGGGCCTGCGGAGCGGCGAGCGGAAGACGCCACACCTTCTCCTTGTAGACCTGGCCGTGCGACGAGAAGAACAGCACGGGCGAATGCGTGGAGGCCACGAACAGCCGCGCCACGAAATCCTCGTCGCGCGTCTGCATGCCTGAACGGCCCTTGCCGCCGCGGCGCTGCGCCCGATAGGTCGAGAGCGGCACGCGCTTGATGTAGCCGGCATGCGACACGGTGACGACCATGTCCTCGCGCTGGATCAGGTCCTCGTCGTCGACGTCGGCGTCCCAATCCGTGATCTCGGTCTTGCGCGGCGTGGCGAAGCCCGCCTTCACCTCGGCCAACTCGTTCTTGACGATGGCCATGATGCGGGCGCGCGAACGCAGGATGTCGAGATAATCCGAGATTTCGGCTGCGAGCTTGTTCAGCTCGTCGGCAATCTCTTCGCGGCCGAGAGCCGTGAGGCGCTGCAGGCGCAGGTCAAGAATGGCGCGGGCCTGCACTTCGGAGAGGCGATAGGTCTCCTCCGCCGAAACGCGGTGGCGCGGATCGTCGATCAGCAGGATCAGCGACGCGACGTCGCGCGCCGGCCAATCGCGGCTCATCAAACTTTCGCGCGCGGAGTTCGGATCGGGCGCGGTGCGGATGAGGTGGATGATCTCGTCGATATTGGCGACGGCGATGGCCAAGCCGACCAAGACATGCGCGCGGTCGCGCGCCTTGCCGAGCAGGAACTTGGTGCGGCGGCTGACGACCTCCTCGCGGAAGTCGACGAAGGCCTTCACCATGTCGCGGATGTTCATCAGCTCGGGGCGGCCGCCGTTGAGCGCCACGAAGTTGCAGCCGAAGGTCGACTGCATCGGCGTGTAGCGCCACAGTTGGTTGAGCACCACGTCGCCCACCGCGTCGCGCTTCAGCTCGATGACGATGCGCATGCCGTCGCGGTCGGATTCGTCGCGCAGGTCGGAGATGCCCTCGATGCGCTTCTCGCGCACGAGATCGGCCATCTTCTCGATCAGCGACGCCTTGTTCACCTGATACGGAATTTCCGTGACGACGATGGCCTCGCGATCCTTGCGGATCGTTTCGACCGTGGCGCGCGCACGCATGATGATGGAGCCGCGGCCGAGATTGTAGGCCGCGCGGATGCCGCCGCGGCCTAGAATGGTGCCGCCGGTCGGGAAGTCCGGCCCCGGCACGATCTCGTTGATCTCGGCGATGGTGATTGCCGGATCGTCGATATAGGCGGTGCAGGCGTCGATGATCTCGCCGAGATTATGCGGCGGGATGTTGGTCGCCATGCCGACGGCGATGCCGCCCGCGCCGTTGGCGAGCAGATTGGGGAACCGCGCCGGCAGAACCGTGGGCTCGTGCTCCGAGCCGTCATAGTTCGGCTGGAAGACGACCGTGTCCTTGTCGAGATCCTCGAGGATCGCCATGGCGGATTTCGCCAGACGCACCTCGGTGTAACGCATGGCGGCCGCGGGATCGCCGTCGACGGAGCCGAAATTGCCCTGCCCGTCCACGAGCGGCAGGCGCATGGAGAATTCCTGCGCCATACGCACGAGCGCGTCATAGATCGATTGGTCGCCGTGCGGATGGTACTTACCGATCACGTCGCCGACCACGCGGGCCGACTTTCGGTAAGGCTTGTCCGGCGTGTAGCCGTTCTCGCTCATCGAGAAGAGAATGCGCCGGTGCACGGGCTTGAGGCCGTCGCGCACGTCGGGCAAGGCGCGGCTCACGATCACGCTCATGGCGTAATCGAGATAGCTGCGCTTCATCTCGTCGGCGATCGAGACGGGGCGAATGTCTTGCGGAGCCGCCCCGGGGGGCGTCTTTTCGTCAGCGGCCAACGGTGTTTTCCGATCGCTTTTTCCGGTCCCCTTTCCTTAGGCGATTCCGAACTTGGAGGCCACCCGAAAACGCGCTCGTCCCCGGCCTTTTTTGCACGACTTTTCAGGAACTTGGCTGGAGCATGGGAGCATTCTCCTCACCCGAAGGCGGCCACGTCGTCTCCGGCCAGAAGATCGCGCAGAATCGGCGGCACGGGAAAGCCGTAGCCGCCGACTGGCGAGGAGCCGGACAAGGCTCCCGAACGATGATGCACGCTCGTATAAAGCTCGGTGCCGATCTTCTGCAGCGCGAGCACCAGGGCCTGCAAAGCGTCGGCGCCGTGCGCGTTGCTCCGGCGCGGACCTTCGGGCCAGTCGATCTCGTAGGAGCAGGACCATGACCGGTCCGCGGGCGCCGGCGCATCGAGCGTGATGACGACGGGCAGAACGACGTCGCCCTGACGACAATTCAGTTCGTGAGTGAATACCTTCATCGCATGCCTCAATAATTCAGCGGCGAAATAGGCTGACCGCGAAGGCAAGCAGCATATCTCGCCATCGCTTGTTGCCAGCATGACCTTAGGGATACCATCCGGCATTGAAACTCATCACGTTGTAGTTGACTCTCGCAGATCTCTTCAAGCGAAGTCGAAATCCAACGAGGAGAGGCGGCGTCCCTATTTGGGGAGCCATTACCCACGCTGCCTGAAATCCATTGCCCTCCATCCGACGTGCCGGCTGGAGCTCTTGGCTGTGCCGGATCGAATTTATTCTGCATAATATTAAACTGAATCGTTTGAAGCTCTTTTTGCGCCCAATTTAACACTGCATTGATTTCTTGGATTTCCTTTAGCGACATCGTAAATCTCCAAAGTCCTATTATAAGTATTTTTTCCTATTTTTGTGAGTTTGTCAAACGCGATGCCGCATGCGTCATGAAGGTGCCTGCGGCTCGCGTTTCGGGACGCAGCGGCAAGGCCCGTGCTAACCTCCGTCGTAGCCCGCGTCGGAGGTCCGATGTTTTCCGAATTCCTGCTGTCGGCCGTCGTCACCCTGCTCGTCACCGTGGACCCGCCGGGGCTCGCGCCGATCTTTCTGGGCCTGACGCAAGGGATGTCGCAGGCGCAGCGGCGGCAGGTGGCGATCCGCTCGGCGCTGATCGCCGCAGGCATCCTGGCGGCTTCGGGGCTGTTCGGCGCGCCGTTGCTGACGGCGCTGGGCATCGGGCTGCCGGCCTTCCGCATCGCGGGCGGGATCATGCTGTTCACCATCGCCTTCGAGATGATCTTCGCCTTCCGCAAGCAGCGGCAGACGGAGACGGCCGAGACGGCCGTGACGCTGGATCACGTGCGCAACATCGCAGCCTTTCCGCTGGGCATACCGCTGATGGCCGGGCCGGGCGCGATCACGGCGACGCTGCTGCTCTCGGGACGCGCGGCGGGCGACCCGCTGCTGTTCGGCGCGCTCATGGGCACGATCGCGTTCGTCATGCTGGCCTGCGTGGCGAGCTTCTTCGCCGCCGCGCGGATTTCGAAGTTTCTCGGAATCACCGGCAACATCGTGCTGACGCGCCTGCTCGGCGTGATCCTCGCCGCGCTGGCGGTTCAGTTCGTCATCGACGGCGTCAAGGCGATCTGATCAGAGCCGCTCGAGCAGCCGCTGCATCAGCAGCGCGCGCGGGGCGAGCGACGAGACGAGGCCGTATTCCTGCAGCGTATGCGCGCCGTCGCCGTCGATGCCGAGCCCGTCGATGGTGGGCGTGCCGACCGCCGCCGTGAAGTTGCCGTCGCTGCCGCCGCCCGTCATCGGCACGTCCATGAGATCGATGCCGAGTTCGGCCGCAATGGCGCGCACGCGCTCGAAAAAGGCCTCGCCGTCCTTCGTCTTGGGGTAAGGCGGGCGGTTCATGCCGCCGGACACGCGCACGGACACGTCGGGATCATGCGCCGCGAGGCCGAGAATGCGCTTGGTGAACGCCTCCCCGTCCTCGGGCGTCGCGACGCGGAGATCGACGCAGAAGCGGGCGAATTGCGGGATGGTGTTGGCCGCCGTGCCGCCGTTGATCATGCCCACGGTGGTGGTGACGCCGCGCGGGTAGTCGGTGAGATTTTCGATGGCGGTGATCTGCAGCGCCGCTTCGCGGATGGCGCTGCGGCCCTTGGCGTGACCGGTGCCCGAATGCGCCGGACGGCCTTCGATCACCACGTCGAAACGCCCGACGCCCTTGCGCGCGGTGACGACCTTGCCGCCGTCGCGCGCAGGCTCCGTGACAAGCGCGAAGGCGGCGCGCCGGCCCTCCTCCTCGATCAAGGCGCGGGTGGTGGGCGAGCCGATCTCCTCGTCCGGCGTCACGAGAAACACGAGGGGCCGGTTCGCCGTCCCGGCGACCGACACGCGCTTGAACGCCTCAAGCGCGAGAAACGCCCCGCCCTTCATGTCGTAGATGCCGGGGCCGTAAAGCCGGTCGCCTTCGCGCCGCACATGCAGGTTGGACGAGGACGTGCCGAGCGGATGCACGGTATCGACATGGCTCATGATCAGCGTAGGTGCCGCGCCCGTCTGCGGACCGGCGCGCAGCACCAGCGTGTCGCCGAGACCGTCGCGGCCCGCGATGCGTTCGACGGCGACGGGAGCCGAGGCCATATGCGCGGCCACCGCGTCCTGCATGCGGTTGACGGCCGCAGCCTCATAGGTCGGGCTCTCGATTTCGGCCCAAGCGGCCACCACAGCCGCCATCGCCTCGCCGTCATAGCTCACGTGCATTCTCCCTGCGTCGCCGAACGACTCATCCGGCGCGCCCACTCTAGCGCGGAGGACGCACCGGGAAAGAGCGTGCGGAGAGCCCGACGGCCCGTTCAGCCCGTCTCGGCCGGCGCGATCAGCCGCCGATACAGATGCCACGTCGTGTGGCCCAGAACCGGAAGGACAACGAACAGGCCGACGAAGAAAGGCATCGCGGCGACGATCAGCAGCAGCACGACCACGGCCGCCCAGACCAGCATTGGCAAGGGGTTGATGATGACGGCGCGCACGCTCGCGATCATCGCGGTGACGACGTCCACTTCGCGGTCGAGCAGCAGCGGGAACGAGACCACCGTGAGCGAGAATACGACGAGCGACAGGATCGCGCCGTCGACATGCCCGATGACGAGAAAGAGCCAACCTTCGGGCGTGGAGACGAGCGTTGCGAGCAGATCGCGCATCGCGACGGGCTTGATGCCGAAGAACAGCGCGGTCAGCAGCCGCACCTGATACATCCACATGATGAAGAGGAAGACGGTGACGAAGGCCATCCAGCCCAGTTCGCGCCGGCTCTGAGCGAACACGACGCCGAGCACGCCCGACCAAGAGAGCGCGCCGCCCTGTTCCCGACGCCGAGACACCTCGTAGAGCCCCACCGCCACGAAGGGACCGATGAGCGCGAAACCCGCCGCGAGCGGATAGACGAGATACAGCAGGTCCCAGAACGCGGCGGCCGCAACCATGACCATGCCGCCGACGGCATAGACGCCGCCGAAGAACAGCCCGAACGCCGGCGCTGCCTGAAAATCCCGCAGTCCCGCCGCGAGCGCATCCGCGATATCGGCGAATTCGATGCGTCGCACGACCGGGGACGGTTTGAGCTCGACCGCGAGTCCCGCGTCGGCTTCGGGCGACGCCGCCTCCGTCGAAGTCCCTCCCGCAGAATTCCCCGCCGCAATCGACTCCGCCCCTTGTGTCCGGACCATGGACCCGTCTCCTGTTTCGGTCGCCGTCGGGGGCCGGCGGGCACAGGATCGCACGGCTGCGGCGGCGATCAAGACGGGAGGACTACGGGGACGCGCGGCCGCGGCGGGCTTTCATGATCAGCCAAGGCGTCGGCCCGGTGCGCCATTCCCAAACCGCCAGAAGCTGATCGAGATGAGACAATTGCTCGAACCAACGCGGCGCGTCAGGCACGGCACGACGGCCGTCGTCCTCGATGCGGACAATCTCGTGGGTCGGCTCGAAGCGCGCCGTCAGCGCATCCGCGATGCCCGGGTCGAAGCAGTCATGCGCCTCGACGATGAGGTCCATTCCCGCCAGCGCGGGCGCGGCAGCGGGATCGAGCAGCGCCCGCTCGCCCCCTTCGATGTCGCACAACACGAGGACGCGACCTCCGGCGTGATCGGCGAAATCTTCGGGCGAGAAGAGCGCGCCGACGACGACGCGGTCGGCAACGCCGTTCTTGACGGCGAGGGCCGCACATTCCGTCCGCGCCTGCGGATCGAGATCGAAGGCGTGGACGCGACTGCGCGGCATGCGGCGCGCCAAGCCGACGGCGTAATAGCCTTCGGCACAGCCGATGTTCAGAACCACGTCGTATTCTGCGGCCATCGCCTCTTCGAGATGGGGATGCAGCGGTTGCTCGTAGGTCCCGAGAAGTTTAGGCACATGGCAGCCCTCGGCGGACCGGCTCAGAAAATCCAAGCCTTTCATCGGGCCGGCCCCGACCACCGTCCCCTGCCGCGCCAAAAGCGCCCTTTGGATCAGGACGCTCCGCCACTTCGAAAGCAGCCGCAGCGAATCGTTCAGGCGCGCCGACTCATCGGCCCCTTCGAGGGCGAGGGCGCGCAATTGCGCCCCGACATTCGCGTTCAAACTCATCGGATCAAAAACTCGGGACGAAAGACTGAGGAAAATCAAAAGAGCCGGACCGGAACCCCGATCCGGCTCATCGTGAAGATGCACCGCAAATGTAAAGCGCCGCTGAACGCGGGCCTCGGTCCCGAGACCGATCAGAACGGGATGTCGTCGTCGAGATCGCCCGAGAGGCGTCCGCCGCCCGCCGGTGCGGGGCTGCGCCCGCCGCCGGAGGAGGTGCCGCCGTAGCTGCTGCCGCCGCCGCCGCCGGAATAGCCGACCGAACGGTCTCCGCCCCCCTGCGAACCGCCGCCGCCCGAATAGCCGCCGCGGCTGCCGTAACCACCCTCGTCGCCGGATTCGCCGGAACCGCCGCCGCCCGAGCGGCCGTCGAGCAGCGTCAGTTCACCGCGGAACCGCTGAAGCACGACTTCGGTCGACTGCTTCTCCACGCCGTTCTTGTCGGTGTATTTGCGGGTCTGAAGCTGCCCCTCGATGTAAATCTTGGAGCCCTTCTTCACGTATTGCTCGGCGACCTTCGCGAGGTTCTCGTTGAAGATCACGACGTTGTGCCACTCGGTCTTTTCCTTGCGCTCGCCGGTGGCCTTGTCACGCCAGGTTTCGGAGGTCGCGATGCTGAAATTCACCACGGGGTCGCCGGACGGCATGCGGCGGGTCTCGGGATCGCGCCCGACATTGCCCACGAGGATCACCTTGTTCACGCTGCCAGACATTCCGCTCTCTCCGTAAAGGTTCGCGACCTTACCCGATCCGCCCCCGCCATGCGCCCCGCGCCGCCCTGCGGGCCCGGTTATCCACACCGCTTGCCGGATTGTTCCTGTTATGTTCCTATCAAATCCGGTGCATGAAGGCAATGCGCATCATCGGGGTGTGTGCAAGGCGGCAACGCACTATGTAACGACCTCTCCCGCGCGGACCCGACCGCGCGACCGCTGCGACAACGGGATTACGACGCCTCATGGCCTCCATCGACGACCTCTTCAACAAGGCACGCCCGTCCGCCACGGACTCCCGCGTGATCTCGGTGCGCGGCGCACGCGAGCACAATCTCAAAAACGTCGATCTGGTGATCCCGCGCAATCACCTCGTGGTGTTCACCGGTCTTTCGGGATCCGGCAAATCCTCGCTCGCCTTCGACACGATCTACGCGGAAGGCCAGCGCCGCTACGTCGAGAGCCTGTCGGCCTATGCCCGCCAATTCCTCGAAATGATGCAGAAGCCGGACGTCGACCAGATCGACGGCCTGTCGCCCGCCATTTCCATCGAGCAGAAGACGACCTCGAAAAACCCGCGCTCCACGGTCGGCACCGTCACCGAAATCTACGACTACATGCGCCTGTTGTGGGCGCGCGTGGGCGTGCCCTACTCGCCCGCCACCGGCCTGCCGATCGAGAGCCAGACCGTGCAGCAGATGGTCGACCGCGTTTCGGCGCTGCCGGAAAAGACCCGGCTGTTCCTTCTCGCGCCCGTCATTCGCGGCCGTAAGGGAGAGTATCGCAAGGAACTCGCGGATTTTCAGAAGCGCGGCTTTCAGCGCGTGAAGATCGACGGCGAATTCTACGAGATCGGCGAGGCCCCGACGCTCGACAAAAAGCTCAAGCACGACATCGACGTGGTGGTGGACCGCGTGGTGGTGCGCGCCGACATGACCGCCCGTCTCGCGGAGAGCTTCGAAACCGCGCTCGAATTGGCCGACGGCATCGCGATCATGGAATATGCCGACGAGAAGGACGAGAACGGCGACGCCCGCCGCATCGTCTTCTCGCAGAAATTTGCCTGCCCGGTCTCCGGCTTCACGATTTCGGAGATCGAGCCCCGCCTGTTCTCGTTCAACAACCCCTTCGGCGCATGCCCCGCCTGCGACGGGCTTGGCCACGAGATGACGATGGACCCGATGCTCGTGGTCCCCGACGAGACCCAGACGCTGCGCGGCGGCGCCGTCGCGCCCTGGGCGCGCTCGACCTCGCCCTATTACGGCCAGACGCTCGATGCGCTGGGCAAGCATTTCGGCTTCAAGCTGACGATGCAGTGGAAGGACCTGCCCGAAGAGGGCAAGAACGCCATCCTGTTCGGCACCGGCCGCGAGGCGATCCGCTTCCACTACGACGACGGGCTGCGCGCCTATGAGGTGACGAAGCCTTTCGAGGGCGTCGTGCGCAATCTCGAGCGCCGCTGGAAGGAGACCGACAGCGCCTTCGCGCGCGAGGAGATCGGGCGCTACATGTCCGAGACGCCCTGCGCCGCCTGTTCCGGCTTCCGTTTGAAGCCGGAATCCTTGGCGGTGAAGATCGCGGACCGGCATATCGGCGACGCCTCCAAGCTCTCCGTGCGAGAGGCGCAGCTGTGGTTCGCGTCGCTGCCCGAGCGGCTCGATTCCAAGAAGAACGAGATCGCCGGGCGCGTGCTGAAGGAGATCCGCGACCGCCTGAACTTCCTCGTGGACGTGGGGCTGGATTATCTGACGCTGGGCCGCGCCTCGGGCACGCTTTCGGGCGGCGAGAGCCAGCGCATCCGCCTGGCGTCGCAGATCGGCTCGGGGCTGACGGGCGTGCTCTACGTGCTCGACGAGCCGTCCATCGGCCTGCATCAGCGCGACAACGAACGCCTTCTGCAGACGCTGAAGCGACTGCGCGATCTCGGCAACACCGTGATCGTGGTCGAGCATGACGAGGACGCGATCCTGCAGGCCGATTGGGTGGTCGACGTCGGCCCCGGCGCGGGCATCCACGGCGGCGAGATCGTCTCGCAGGGCATGCCCGAAGACGTGATGCACGACCCGAAATCGCTGACGGGGAAATATCTCACCGGCGAATTGTCGGTGCCCGTGCCGGAGAAGCGCCGCAAGCCGTCCAAGAGCCGGATGCTGCGCCTCGTCGGAGCCAAGGGCAACAATCTGAAGGACGTGACCGCGGAGATCCCGCTCGGCACCTTCACCTGCATCACGGGCGTGTCCGGCGGCGGCAAATCCACGCTGATCATCGACACGCTCTACAAGGCCGCGGCGCGCCGGCTGAACGGCGCGCTCGAGCACCCCGCGCCGTTCGAGCGCATCGAAGGGCTGGAACATCTCGACAAGGTCATCGACATCGACCAGTCGCCCATCGGCCGCACGCCGCGCTCCAACCCGGCCACCTATACCGGCGCCTTCACGCCGATCCGCGAATGGTATGCCGGCCTGCCCGAGGCCAAGGCGCGCGGATATCAGCCGGGGCGCTTCTCCTTCAACGTGAAGGGCGGACGCTGCGAGGCCTGCCAAGGCGACGGCGTCATCAAGATCGAAATGCACTTTTTGCCGGACGTCTACGTCACCTGCGACGTCTGCAAGGGCAAGCGTTACGACCGCGAAACGCTGGAGGTGAAGTACCGCGACCGCTCCATCGCCGACCTGCTCGACTCGACGGTCGAAGAGGCGGCGGAGCTGTTCAAGGCGGTGCCCTCGATCCGCGAGAAGATGGCCACGCTCAAGCGCGTGGGTCTCGACTACGTCAAGGTCGGCCAGCAGGCCACGACGCTGTCGGGCGGCGAGGCGCAGCGCGTGAAGCTCTCCAAGGAGTTGTCGCGCCGCTCGACGGGCCGCACGCTCTACATCCTCGACGAGCCGACGACGGGCCTGCATTTCCACGACGTCGCCAAGCTGATGGAAGTGCTCCATGAGCTGGTCG
>JAIXZO010000002.1 GCA_027489535.1 Hyphomicrobiales bacterium | reverse complement strand
TGAACGGCACGTCGAGGATGCGGGCGAGCGTCTGCGCGAGCAGCGTCTTGCCCGATCCCGTGGGACCGACCAGCAGGATGTTCGACTTCGCCAGCTCGACGTCGTTGTGCTTCGTCGCGTGGTTGAGGCGCTTGTAGTGGTTGTGCACCGCGACCGAGAGAACCTTTTTCGCATGGTCCTGTCCGATGACGTAGTCATCGAGAACCTGGCGGATCGCCTTGGGCGTGGGCACGCCGTCGCGCGACTTCACCAGCGAGGATTTGCTCTCCTCGCGGATGATGTCCATGCACAGCTCGACGCACTCGTCACAGATGAAGACGGTGGGGCCCGCGATCAGTTTGCGGACTTCGTGCTGGCTCTTGCCGCAGAACGAGCAGTACAGCGTGCTCTTCGTTTCGCCGCTGCCGACCTTGCTCATGGCGGAACCTCCGGTCGATCGAATCCGGCCCCGCGCCGGAATCGATTTGAATGATGCACCGGAAAGCATGCGGTTGCATACCGCCGCTTCCGATACGGGAATGTCCCCTGACTCCGGCCGGACAGGACGCCGACCCGGAGGTCTCAGGGACCGATGCAAACATGGTGCACGACGAGGATCAATAGGCCGTTACCCGAATTGGGAACAAGTCGGCCCCTCGCAGACGGCGTGAACCGCCCTTTCGCAGGCCTCAGACGGCCGGATCGTTCGGGCGCTTGTCCATGACTTGGTCGACGATGCCGAACTCCTTGGCGCCGTCGGCGGTCATGAAGTTGTCGCGTTCGAGCGCTTCCTCGACCGATTTGTAGTCCTTGCCCGTGTGCTTGACGTAGATCTCGTTGAGACGACGCTTGAGGCTCTCGACCTCGCGGGCGTGGATCATGATGTCGGTCACCTGGCCCGAATACCCGCCGGACGGCTGGTGGACCATGATGCGGGCGTTCGGCAGCGCGAAGCGCATGCCCGGCGCGCCGGCCGACAGAAGCAGCGAACCCATCGAGGCGGCCTGCCCGACGCAGAGCGTCGTGACGGGCGGACGGATGAACTGCATCGTGTCGTAGATCGCCATGCCCGAGGTGACGACGCCGCCGGGTGAATTGATGTAGAGCGAGATTTCCTTTTTGGGATTCTCGGCTTCGAGGAAGAGCAGCTGCGCCACGATGAGCGAGGCCATGCCGTCTTCGACGGGGCCCGTCACGAAAACGATCCGCTCGCGCAGCAGGCGCGAGAAGATGTCGAACGCGCGTTCTCCCCGATTCGACTGCTCGACCACCATCGGAACGAGCATGTTGTAGGTATCGATCGGATCGCGCATCGGTGAACCCTGATGTGAAAATGGGGGCACGACGGCGTCGGTCCCGAGACAGAAGATAACGGCAAGACGGGCGCGTTCAAGCGCCCGTCCGCGGCAACACTAAGGCATCATGCCGAGATTCGGGCGAAAGCGTTATTCCGCTTCCGCCTTCTCCGTCCGATTCCGGATTATTCCGCGTCGGCCTTCTTGGCCTTCGGCTTCGCGGCCTTCTTCGCCTTGGGCTTCTCTTCCGCGTCGGCGGTCGCTTCGGCGCCGTCTTCGGCCAAGAGCTCTTCCTTCGTCACCGGCTTCTCGGTCACGACGGCCGAGAGGAGGATGTGGTCGACGACCTTCTCCTCGTAGATCGGCGCACGGATCTCGGCGAGGGCCTGCGGGTTCTTCTGGTAGAACTCCCACACCATGCGTTCCTGACCGGGGAACTGGCGGGCGCGCTCCATGAGGCCCTGAGACACCTCGTCCTGCGTCACTTCGATCTTGGCGCGCTCGCCGATTTCGGCCAGCACGAGGCCGAGGCGCACGCGGCGTTCGGCGATCTTGCGGTAATCCGCGCGGGCGGCTTCTTCAGTCGTGCCCTCGTCGGCGAAGGTCTTGCCGGCGGCCTGCAGGTCCTGCGTCACCTGCTGCCACACGCCTTCGAATTCCTGCTCGAGCAGGGTCGGCGGCAGGTCGAAGGAGTACTGCGCGTCGAGCGCGTCCAGCAGTTCCTTCTTCAGCTTGCGGCGCGAGGCCAGCACGTAGTCGCGGCCGATGTTCGCCTTCAGCGCGTCCTTCAGCGCTTCGAGGCTTTCCATGCCGAAGGTCTTGGCGAGCTCGTCGTCGATCTTGACCTCGCCGGGCTCCTCTACCGCCTTCACGGTCACGTCGAACACGGCGGCCTTTCCGGCCAGATGCTCGGCGCCGTATTCGGCGGGGAACGAGACGTTGACGGCCTTCTCGTCGCCGGCCTTCACGCCGACGAGCTGATCTTCGAAGCCGGGGATGAACTGGCCGGAGCCGAGCTCGAGCGGCACGTCGGTGCCGGTGCCGCCCTGGAAGGCTTCACCGTCGATCTTGCCGACGAAGTCGATGACGACGCGATCGCCCTTCTTCGCCTTGGACTTGGCGTCCTTGGGCGTGAACGGCTTGTTCTGCGAAGCCATGCGCTCGAGCGCCTCGTCGACCTCGGCCGCGTCGGGCTCGTAGACGAGCTTCGTCACCTTGATGCCCGCGAAGTCGGCGACTTCGATGGTGGGCAGGATCTCGATCGTGATCTTGTATTCGAGGTCGCCGCGCGCTTCCATCGCGGCTTCCACGACGGCCTTGTCCTCGGGGAACTCGATGCGCGGTTCCATCGCGAGGCGGAAGCCGTTGTCTTCGACCAGCTTGCGGTTGGTCTCGTTGACGGCGTTCTGGACCACGTCGCCCATCACCGAACGGCCGTAAACGCGGCGCAGATGCGGCATCGGCACCTTGCCGGGACGGAAACCGTTGATCCGAACGCGATCCTTGAGCTCGACGAGCTGGCTCGTGAGCTTCTCTTCGAGGTCCTTCGCGGGAAGGACGACGGTGAATTCGCGCTTCAGACCTTCCGAGAGCGTGGGAGTGACCTGCATGACTGTGCCTTCGATCCGAATTCCGCTGATGACGAGATCGCCGCGACCGACGTTGCAAAGCGGAAATTGGTGCGGGCGGAGGGACTCGAACCCCCACGACTTTCGCCACCGGAACCTAAATCCGGCGCGTCTACCAATTCCGCCACGCCCGCAGGACGGCGGCCGTGCGAGGAGACGGCCCCCCGTCGGGTGCGGCTCTATAACATGCCCGCGCAGCCGCGCCACCGAAAAATGGCGGCGGGTTTCCTTGCCCTTGCGCCGATGCCCGCGCTTGCCCGGGCGGGGGCGCGCCATCATGTAGGGGCCATGACGTCGTCGCCCGAATCATCCTCCGCGCCTCCGCAATCGGCCCGACATCCCCATCGGCGCTCGGTTCTGACCGGCGTCGCAGGCGCGCTCCTCGCCGCCGTCGCGCGTCCCCGCCCCGCCCTCGCCTCTCCGCTCCGGCTCGCGGCGCGTGCCGCGGAGGCGATGCTGCTGCCCGGCAAGCGCACGCCCGTACTCGCCTTCGACGGCGCCGTTCCCGGCCCGCTGCTGCGCATGCGTCATGGCGAGACGTTGCCGGTCCGTTTCGAAAACCGGACCGATCAGCCGATGACGCTGCATTGGTCGGGCATGCGCGTGAGCAACCGCGTCGACGGCGTCGCGGGATTGACCCAAGCCCCGGTCGCACCCGGTGCGTTGTCCGACTTCGAGCTCGCACCGCCCGATCCCGGCCTCTTCATCTATCGCCCTTCCGTACCGGGCCGAACGGGAGACCTCGTCGCGCGCGGCCTCTCCGGTCTCATCGTGGTCGAGGATGCGGATCAGCGTCCCGTCGATGCGGACGTGGTCTTGGGTCTGACCGATTGGCTGCTGGACGAGTCGGGCGGCATCGTCTCGCCGTCCGTCTCCGTGCTGAACGCCGGGCGTTTGGGCAATCTGGTCACCGTCAATGGAGCGGCCAAGGCCCATGAGGCGTCGCTGCCTCGCGGAGCGAAGCTGCGCCTGCGCATCGCCAACACCGCGCCCGCCCGCGTCATGTCTCTGCGCATCGAAGGCGCGAAGGCCTATGTCGCCGCCGTGGACGGCCACCCGACGGACGTTTTCGAGCCCCTTCGCTCCACATTCCCGCTCGGACCGGGCAATCGGCTCGAATTGTTCGTCGAAATGCCCGTCGAACCCGGCGCGGTGGTGCGGTTGCTCGCCCAAGTCGGCACCGGCTTCGAAGTCGCGGTCTTCCGCACCACGGGCGAACTGTCGCCGCTGGCCGACACGCCGTTCCGCCCGCTCCCGCTCAATCCGCGTCTGCCGGCCGAGATCCGGCTGCAATCCGCCCTGCGCACCAATTTCACCATCGAAGGCGGCCCGCGCCCCGGCCTTGCCGCACCGCTGCCCTGGCACGTCAACGGCAAGCCGGGCAGCCTCGCGCGCGGCGGCGGCATCTTTTCGGTCGGTCGCGACCGCCCCGTCGTGATGACCGTGGCGAACCGCACCGAATTGCCGCAGACGATCCATCTGCACGGCCACGCCTTCCGCGTGCTGCACGCCCTCGACGACGGGTGGGACCCCTATTGGCTCGACACGGTCACGGTGCCCGCCGGCAAAACCGTCCGCATCGCCTTCGTCGCCGACAATCCCGGCCGCTGGCTGATCGCCTCCGCCGTTCTGGACCGCCTCGACCAAGGCCTCTACGGCTGGTTCGAGGTCGCCTGAAGGCGCGCCAGAACCCCCGGCAACATCTCCGTCAGATCCTCGGCGATCAGTCCCGCCCCGAAGGCGCGCGCGCATTCGGCATGCAGCCACGCCGCCGCCGCGGCCGCCTCGAAACCGGGGACGCCCTGCGCCAACAGGCCGCCGACGAAGCCCGCGAGAACGTCTCCAGAACCCGCCGTCGCCAGCAGCGGCGTCCCGTTCACGTTGATGGCGGCGCGCCCGTCCGGCGCGGCGATCACCGTGTCGGGGCCCTTCAAAAGCACCGTCGCGCCGAGAAAGGCCGCCGCCGCACGCGCCTTTTCCACTTTCGATTCATGTTCAACGATCTCGCGTTGATTTCTGAAAAGAAGCGAGAATTCGCCGTCATGAGGGGTAATGACCACCGGTCCGGACCCGCGGGCCACGACGGCGGCAAGCACTGCCCCGTCTCCGTCGAAACTCGTCAGCGCGTCGGCATCGAGCACCGTCGCCCGGCCCGCCGCCACCGCCGCGGCCACCTTGGCGCGGGTCTCCCCGCCGATCCCGGCCGCAGGCCCGATGACCACCGCATTGCGGCGCTCGTCCTCGAGCAGCGCGGCGAAGCCGTCGGCTCCGTCCGCACGGCGCACCATGACCGACGTCGACGCGGCAGCCTGTGCGACCAAGGCGTCGGACGGCACGGCCAGCGTCACCAATCCCGCCCCGACCCGCAGCGCGGCCCGCGCCGCCAGCCGCGCCGCGCCGCATCCCTCGATTCCTCCGGAGAGCACGAGCGCGTGGCCCCTCCCGTATTTGTGGCCCGTCGGGTCGGGCGCAGGCGGCACGGCGGGCCAAAGCTCCGGCGCGTTTTCCCATGTCCGCGGCGCGATGGCGGCGAGCACGTCCGCGGCAATCCCGATATCGGCCACGTGCAGCGCGCCGCACAGGCTTCGTCCCGGCTCGAGCCGATGCCCCGGCTTGGGCCGAAAGAAAGTGACCGTCGCGACCGCGTTCGCCGCCGCGCCCCTCACCCGCCCCGAATTGCCGTCGAGCCCGGAGGGTACGTCGACCGCAAGCACCGGGGTCCCCGAAGCGGCGATTCGCGCCACGACGGCTGCCGCCGCACCGTCGAGATCGCGCGAGAGCCCCGCCCCGAACAGCGCATCGACGACGAGGTCCGCACTTTCCGGGCTGCACAGCTCCGCCGCGCCCGACCCGCCGTCCCACGTCGAAGCGGCCCAAGCGGCATCGCCCGAAAGGCGGTCCGGCGCGCCGAGGAGTCCGAGACGCACCTCGAAGCCGCGCCCGGCCAGCATCCGCGCCGCGACGAAGCCGTCGCCGCCGTTGTTGCCGGGCCCGCACAGCACGAGCACGCGCCCGCCGGGGGCGAGAAGACGCATCGCGCAATCCGCCACCGCACGGCCGGCACGTTCCATCAGCACGCGCCCGGGCGTGCCGGATTCGATGGTGATCCGGTCGGCCCGTGCCATTTCGGCCGTCGACAGCAGTTCGATCATGCCCGCACCTCCCCCGGAAGCATCGCCGATCCGCTTGGAACGGCCAAGCCGACGGGCTTGGCCGACGGCCGTTCGGCCCATCCCGGGGAGGTCCATTTTCACTTTTGTGCAATTGCCTGTTTTTTAAGCAGTCGCTGATGAAACCCCGTGCATGACCATGAAGAACCCCGTGGCGCGCGGCCGCGTGATGGTCTATGTCGGTTTCGGACTTTCGGGGACCGTCCACGGTTCCGCGAAGTCGGCAGGAAGCGGGCGGGCCCATGAAGAAGATCGAAGCGATCATCAAGCCGTTCAAGCTCGACGACGTGAAGGAAGCCCTTCAAGAGGTCGGACTTCAGGGGATTACCGTGACCGAAGCCAAGGGTTTCGGTCGTCAAAAAGGCCATACCGAGCTCTACCGGGGCGCGGAATACGTGGTCGACTTCCTTCCGAAGGTGAAGATCGAAATCGTGCTTCCCGACGAGATGGTCGAAGGCGCGGTCGACGCCATCCGCAAGGCCGCTCAGACGGGCCGGATCGGCGATGGCAAGATTTTTGTATCTTCCGTCGAAGAGGCGATCCGCATCCGCACGGGCGAAACCGGGCTCGACGCGATCTGATCTCCGCAAATTCAAAAAACCTGGGCTCCCGGCCGGGAGCCGTATCCAGCATGAGGGTGTGACTGATGAAGACCGCCAAGGACGTCCTTCAGGAGATCAAGGACAACGACATCAAGTACGTGGACTTCCGCTTCACCGACCCGCGCGGCAAGTGGCAGCACGTGACGTTCGACGTCTCGATGGTCGACGAGGACATCTTCGCCGAAGGCACGATGTTCGACGGCTCCTCGATCGCCGGCTGGAAGGCGATCAACGAGTCCGACATGACCCTCATGCCCGACCCGCAGACCGCGTTCATCGACCCCTTCTTCGCGGCGTCGACGATGGTCATCACCTGCGACATTCTCGAGCCGACCACCGGTCAGCCCTACGAGCGCGACCCGCGCGGCATCGCCAAGAAGGCGGAAGCGTTCCTGCAGTCGACCGGCATCGGCGACACCATCTATGTCGGCCCGGAAGCCGAGTTCTTCGTGTTCGACGACGTGCGCTTCCAGTCGGACCCGTACAACACGGGCTTCAAGCTCGACGCCGTCGAACTGCCGACCAACGGCGACACCGAATATGAAGGCGGCAACCTCGGCCACCGCATCGCGGTCAAGGGCGGCTACTTCCCGGTGCCCCCGCAGGACTCCTCGCAGGACATGCGCGGCGAGATGCTCGCGGCCATGGCGGCCATGGGCGCCAAGGTCGAGAAGCACCACCACGAAGTCGCCTCCGCGCAGCACGAACTCGGCCTGAAGTTCGACACGCTGACGCTGATGGCCGACACGATGCAGATCTACAAATACGCCATCCACAACGTGGCGCAGAGCTACGGCAAGACGGCGACGTTCATGCCGAAGCCCATCTACGGCGACAACGGCTCGGGCATGCACGTCCACCAGTCCATCTGGAAGAACGGCAAGCCGATCATGGCCGGCAACAAGTATGCCGACCTGTCGCAGGAATGCCTGTGGTACATCGGCGGCATCATCAAGCACGCCAAGGCGCTGAACGCCTTCACCAACCCGTCGACGAACAGCTACAAGCGCCTCGTCCCGGGCTATGAAGCCCCCGTTCTGCTCGCCTACTCCTCGCGCAACCGTTCGGCTTCGTGCCGCATCCCCTACACGAATTCGCCGAAGGCGAAGCGCGTCGAGGTGCGGTTCCCCGATCCGATGGCGAACCCCTATCTGGCGTTCGCGGCCATGCTCATGGCCGGCCTCGACGGCATCATCAACAAGATCGATCCCGGCGCGGCGATGGACAAGGATCTCTACGATCTGCCCCCGCGCGAGCTGAAGAAGATCCCGACGGTGTGCGGTTCGCTCCGCGAAGCCCTCGCGAGCCTCGACAAGGACCGCGCCTTCCTCAAGGCCGGCGGCGTGTTCAACGACGACTTCATCGACAGCTACATCGAACTCAAGATGCAGGACGTCATGAAGTTCGAAATGACCCCGCACCCGGTCGAGTTCTCGATGTACTACTCCTACTGATCCCGCCGGCGGGGAAACCAGCCGAGAGGCTCACGAACAAGACGGGGCGCAGCGATGCGCCCCGTTTTTTTGTTTCAACTGGCTCGATCGCTATGCAACCACGCAATGCAGATTGCACGAACGCCCGCCGACAAACGCCTATGCATCTGCTGATATCGCACCGAACGATTTCCCATCAAAAATGGAAGCCGACCAAGCTTCATTTCCGCCCCATGTACTAAGGAGGACCGGACGTTATAGAGTTCCTTGAGTTGGTCGCGGGGAAACCATTCGGGAATAGTATTCTCTACGAAATCGATGAATCGCTCTGTGACCGTTCCTTTCTGCCTTCCGCACGCATTGCATAGGTTAGGTGCTTCCGACTCCATCAAACACTCGACCGCCGAAACGAGTGCGACGAATGATGCCGAACTGTAATTAGAAAACAAATCCTGCGCTATCGAGAACCATTCTATAGCCCTCAAGTAACGACTTGCACTTTCGTCTTGCAAACTGCTATAGTTTTCAACAGAAATTCCAATTGTGTTTGGGATGATGAATTTAAAATCCCCATTTGATCCATGCGTTTCATAATATAATCTATGTTCTTCAATCAATATTCCGTTTTTTTCTGTTGCGTCAAACTCATCACGATCTGCAAGATCAACATATGAGCTACTGTATGCCGAAGTTCCGAAAACACTTTCTTGCTGACCGGCGCCTAAAAACCACCCCTGAGCAGCAAGTTCCTGCGATCCACAAATCATAGGAATCAATACACGTAAGAGACAACCCACCTCATGCGACTTACGAAGCTTACGGCTTAAATCGGTGGCGACATCCCCTGATTTTTTATACTCAAACTCCACGATGAAGGGATGCAATCCATATAGGCCATATTCAGGACGAGGGGCGCCGCGCGGCAATGAGAGAATTTGTATATTTTCTATCCTGCACCTTCCTTCTACAGGCAACATCGAAAACATTATCTTTCTTGCGACCTTTTTATGTGAAAAATTTCTTATAAGTTCAATTTCTAAGAATATATTTTCAATTTCGGCGTCCTCTAAATTGCCGTACCTGACCTCTTTAATATTTCCCTTTTTTGAATAGACTAATTCGATCCATTGTCCTTCATTTTTTCGATAAACAACAGATTGATCATTATGCTCAGACATGCCGAATAACGATTGAATGTATTCTTCAATCTCTTCTTGTGGAAGACCGCTCTTGTTCAATCTTGAAGCTAAATTCATGGCGAAAATCCTTGACGTTTCCTTTCTAAGATATCGCGATTGATGAATTGCTGGGAAGCCCCTCCTCCCCTATCCTCCCCTCCCATGAACGCTCTTCCCCGCATCACCCGCCGCACCTCCGTCTGTCCGCATGATTGTCCTTCGGCGTGTTCGCTGGAGGTGGAGGTGCTCGACGGGGGCACCATCGGGCGGGTGTACGGGTCGCAGGAGCAGACCTATACGGCCGGCGTCATCTGCGCGAAGGTCGCGCGCTATGCCGAGCGCATCCATCATCCGGACCGGCTGACCCATCCCTTGAAGCGCGTCGGGCCGAAGGGGTCCGGGCAATTCGAGCGGATTTCGTGGGACGAGGCGTTGGATTGGGCCGCCGCGAAATTCCGCGAGGCCGAGCGCGACTTCGGGGCGGAGTCGGTGTGGCCCTACTACTATGCCGGCACCATGGGGCTGGTGATGCGCGACGGCATCAACCGGCTGCGGCACGCCAAGAAATATTCCGGCTTCTATTCCACCATCTGCATCAATCTGGCTTGGCCCGGCTACATCGCCGGCACGGGGCGGCTCGCGGGGCCCGATCCGCGCGAGATGGCGCTGTCGGATTGCGTGGTCATCTGGGGCACCAATGCGGTCTCCACGCAGGTCAACGTGATGACCCACGCCACCCGCGCCCGCAAGGAGCGCGGCGCGAAGATCGTGGCGATCGACGTCTACCGCACCGCCACGGTCCAGCAGGCCGATCTCGGCCTCGTGCTGCGGCCCGGCACCGACGGCGCGCTCGCCTGCGCGGTCATGCACGTGCTGTTTCGCGAGGGCTTGGCCGACCGGGCCTATATAGCCCAATACGCCGACGTGCCCGAGGAGTTGGAAGCGCATCTCGCAACCCGCACGCCCGAATGGGCCGCGGCGATCACCGGGCTGACCGTCGAGGAAATCGAGACCTTCGCGCGTCTCGTCGGCACCACCAAACGCACCTATTTCCGCCTCGGCTACGGCTTTTCGCGCCAGCGCAACGGCGCCGTTTCCATGCATGCCGCGTCCTGCATCCCCACCGTGACGGGCGCTTGGGCGCATGAGGGCGGCGGAGCGTTTCACTCCAACAGCGGCATCTTCCATTGGCGCAAGACCATGATAGAGGGTCTCGACGTCATGGACCGCAACGTGCGCCAACTCGACCAGTCGCAAGTCGGCCGCGTGCTCACGGGCGACCCGACGGCGCTGCGCAACGGCCCGCCCGTCAAGGCGATGCTGATCCAGAACACCAATCCCGTCTCCGTCGCGCCGGAACAGGAGCTGGTGAAGCAAGGCTTCGCCCGCGAGGATCTGTTCACCGTCGTGCACGAGCAGTTCATGACGGACACGGCCCTGATGGCCGACCTCGTGCTGCCGGCGACGATGTTCGCCGAGCATGACGATCTCTACCAGGGCGGCGGGCATCAATATATCGCGCTCGGCCCGAAGCTGGTCGATCCGCCTGGCGAATGCCGCTCGAATCACGAGGTCATCGTCGGCCTCGCCGAACGCTTGGGCGCGGAGCATCCCGGCTTCGCCATGACGCCGCGCGAGATCATCGATTGGACTTTGCAGCATTCCGGCTGGGGCACGCTCGCCGAGCTCGAAGACAAGAAGATGATCGACTGCCAACCGCCCTTCGACCGCGCACATTACCGCGACGGCTTCGGCTGGAAGGACGGCAAGTTCCGCTTCAAGCCGGATTGGGCCAAGGTGCCGTTCGCCAATGACGGGCCGATGGGGCCTTTCGACGATCTGCCGCCCCTGCCCGACCATTGGCGCGTCATCGAGGAGGCCGACGAGCGGCGGCCCTTCCGCCTCGCCACCAGCCCGGCCCGCAATTACCTGAATTCCAGCTTCACGGAGACGCCGACCTCGCGAACCCGCGAGGGTCGCCCCACCGTGTTCGTGCATCCCGACGACGCGGCCGCGGCCGGCGTCGCCGAGGGCGATTTCGTGGCTCTGACCAACGACCGGGGTGAAGTGCGCCTGCACGCCAAGATCTTCGACGGTATGAAGCGCGGCGTTCTGGTGGCGGAGTCGATCTGGCCGAATTCCGCCTATGCGGACGGCCGGGGCATCAACACGCTGACGGGCGCGGATCAGGCCGCGCCGTTCGGCGGGGCGGCGTTCCACGACAACAAGGTCGCTCTGCGCCGCCTCTGATCGGGAACCCTTCGCCTGCGGCCGCGTTGGCGCTTCGGGAACGGTGGAGTTCCGGTCGGTCCGCCCATGCGCAAATCCCGCCTCGCCTTCGTCGTCGCCGTCGGTGCGCTTGCCCTCGCCGGATGCACCGGCACGCGCGAGGCCGAAGCCCCGGGGCTCGATCCCGCGATCGCGTTCGCCGGGCCGGAGCAGATCCGCGAGCATGCGCAGGAGGCCTGCATGGTTCTCCAAGGCGAGTTGATGGCCCTGCCGCAGGAGCTCGTGCGAAATCAATGCCGCTGCTACGCCCGCCGCACGGTGTCGAAGATGGACGAGGGGGAAATCGCCTCCTATCGCCGCACCGGCCTGTTCGACGATACGGCCCGCGCCAAGGCGCTCGAAAGCCTCGACGCCTGCAAGCTCAAACGCCCGGCCTGAATGCGGGACGGATCGCTCCCTCTTGCCGGCCTGCGTATTCGGCCCCATGAACGCGGGCATGACCGACGCCGCATCCCTCACCTATTCCCAACGCTCCAAGCCCTTCGCCCGCGAAGTCATATTCCGGTTGGAGCCGCAGGTCCTGTTCGTCGATACGGGCAAGAAGGACGAGCGCATCCCCTATGGCGAGATCGCATCGGTGCGTCTGGTCTACGAGCCCAAAAACATCACGAGCGGCTTTCGCACGACCCTGACGCTGAAGACCGGGCGCACTGTGTCGTTCACCAATCTCGATTGGAAGAGCTATCTCGAATATGAGCGCCGCGACGCGGCCTATCGCGACTTCGTGACCGAGCTCACGGCGCGCGCCGCACGCGCCAACCCCGCCTTGGCCTGCATCGCGGGACGCCCGCCGGTGCTGTGGGCGCTCACCGCGGCCCTCGGCTTCGTCACGCTCGGCGGCATGGCCTTCGCGCTCGCTTGGGCGGCGAGCCAAGGGTTTTGGAGTTACGCCGCCTTGGCGGCCGTGTTCCTCGTGCCCTTCACGTTCCAAGTCCACGGGCTCGTCTTGCGCAACAAGCCCGCGTCATTTTCGCCGCCCTCGCCGCCCCTGCGGCTGATGCCCGTCGCGAAGGGCTGACGCTCAGACGAGTTCCGGCGTCCTGACCACCAGCACCGAACAGGGCGCGTGGCGCACGATCGTCGCGGCGTTGGAGCCCAGCAGATAGGTCGACATCGCGGGCCGGTGCGAGCCCACCACGATCAGGTCGGAATGCGTCGCCTCCGCCTCCGCCAGCACTTCATTGTAGACCGAACCCATCCGCACGCGGGCCGTCACTTTCTCGCGTTGTACGGGAAGAGTCGCGACCAACTCGTTGAGCTTGCGCTCGCATTCGTCCTGCTGCTCCATGTCGAAGGACGGCGGCACATATTCCATGAACGTCACCGGCATGATCGACCGGACATAGACGAGATGCAGCGACGCGCCCGTCATGCCGACCAGTGCGAGCGCCTTGTCGAGCGCCGGACGCACCACGTCCAATTCGGTCAGATCGACCGGAACGAGAATGGATTTGAACATCTGCCGTACTCCCTCGTGCCGCAGCGTAAGATGGCATCATGCGCGATCTTTTCCGACGGCGCCATGCAGCTTGGGCGCGTCCGCAATGCGCCGCATTGATTTGACACAAGTCGCGCGCAAAGGTCAGGGTCCCGCAGGAAACGCCGAAGAGCGAAAAAAGCTCGAAGTCACAAGAACGGACCGCGCATGACCGTCGCCTCGTCGTCCCCTTCGAAGCCGGGGGCTCTGGCCGTGTGGGCCGCATCGCCCGTGGCCTTCCTGATGGCGATGAACTTCATCAACTTTCTCGGCTTTGCGGGCTGGTCGGCGCTCCTCAACAATTTCGCGCGCGAGGCGGCGGGGTTCACGGGCGCGGAGATGGGCATTCTCCAGTCCGTCCGCGAGATCCCGGGCCTGCTGTCCTTCACCGCCGTGTTGTGGCTGCTCGTCGTGCGCGAGCAGACCTTGGCCTATGTCAGCATCGTCCTGCTCGGCGTCGGCGTCGCGATCACGGGGTTTTATCCCAGCCTGTTCGGTCTTCTCGCCACCACGATGCTGATGTCCGTCGGCTTCCACTATCTCGAGACGATGAACCACTCGCTCTCGCTGCAGCTGCTGCCCAAGCTCGAAGCGCCCAAGCTGATGGGCCGCATCGCCGCCGCGGGGGCCGCCGCGCAACTGATCGCCTTCGGCGGCATGGCGCTGACATGGCGCACCTTGGAACCCGGCTTCAGCACGCTCTACGTCATCACCGGCGTGTCCTGCGTGCTGCTGGCGATCATGTCCTGGATCGGCTTCAAGCGCTTCGACGGGGCCGTGCCCCAGCGCAAAGACCTGTTCATGCGCCGGCGCTATTGGCTCTATTACCTGCTCACCTTCATGAGCGGCGCGCGCCGGCAGATCTTCATGGCCTTCGGCGGCTTCCTGATGGTCGACCGCTTCGGCTACGACGTGGCCGCCATCTCGCTGCTGTTCCTCGTCACCTGCACCGTCAACACGCTGACCGCCTCCTGGCTCGGCGGCCTCGTGGCGCGGCTCGGCGAGCGCCGCACGATCATGATCGAGAATTTGAGCCTCGTGGTCGTCTTCGCGGGCTATGCGGTGGCCTCGCTCGGTACGTTCGGGGAATGGGGCGGCACGGTCGCAGGCGGCCTCTATGTCGTGGACGGCGTGTTCTTCACGCTCGTCATCGCCCAACGCACCTATTTCCAGAAGATCGGCGATCCGGCGGACATGGCCCCCACTGCAGGCGTGGCCTTCACCATCAACCACATCGCCGCGGTCGTGATCCCGGTGCTGTTCGGCTTGATCTGGCTGTGGAGCCCGGCCGTCGTGTTCCTGATCGGCGCGGGCATCGCGACGGGCTCGCTCGGCCTGTCCTTCCTCGTCCCCAACGATCCCGGCCACGGCCGCGAGACGATCTTCTCGGGCCGATGACCGGGATGCGCGGGCCTCTTTTTCGAGAGAGCCCCGCGCGGTCGCGGATCAGGCGTTGACGCCCAGCTTCTTCTGCAGGCTCGACGACGACGTCGTGTACTGAAACAGCAGCTTCTTTTCGGGATAGACGTAGCGGTGCACCTTCTGCGCCGCCAACGCGCCCTCGTGGAAGCCCGACAGGATCAGCTTCAGCTTGCCCGGATAGGTGTTGATGTCGCCCACGGCGAAGATGCCGGGCATCGACGTCTCGAACTTCTCCGTATCGACGGGGATGAGGTTCTCGGCGAGGTTCAAGCCCCAATCCGCGATGGGCCCGAGCTTCATCGTCAGGCCGAAGAACGGCAGCATCCGATCGCATGCGACCTCGAAGGTCGAATTGTCGTTCGCGCGGCACACCGCGCCTGCGAGGTTTCCGCCCTCGCCCTTCAAGCCCGTCACCTGCCCGAGCACGAGGTCCATCTTGCCCTCGGCCACCAGGGCGCGCATCTGCTCGACGCTGTGCGGGGCGGCGCGGAACTCGTCGCGACGATGCATCAGCGTCACGCGCTTGGCGATGGGCTGCAGGTTGAGCGTCCAGTCCAGCGCGGAGTCGCCGCCGCCGACGATCAGGATCGAGCGGTCGCGGAAGTCTTCCATCCGGCGCACGGCATAAAACACGCTGGATCCGTCATAATCGTCGATGCCGGGGATCGGCGGCTTCTTGGGCTGGAACGATCCGCCGCCCGCCGCGATCAGCACGGTCTTGGCCATGAAGGTCTTGCCGGCGTCCGTCGTCACCTTGAACAGCGGAGCTTCGGGCGTGCCCAGCGTCTCCACGCCCTCCACCATCTCGCCGAGATGGAAGGTGGGGTGGAACGGCTCGATCTGCTGCATCAGATTGTCGACGAGGCCCTGCCCCGTCACGATCGGAAAGCCCGGAATGTCGTAGATCGGCTTCTCCGGATAAAGCTCCGCGCACTGGCCGCCGACCTTCGGCAGGATGTCGATGAGATGCGCCCGGATGTCGAGCAGCCCCAGCTCGAACACCGTGAACAGCCCGACGGGCCCCGCGCCGATGATCAGCGCATCCGTGGTGATCGCGTCGTCCGCACCGGGGGCGGTCTTGCTCATATCCAACATCATCGTCTCCTTGACGGCCTGCGTTCGCCCAAAAACGTGGACGATGCAAGCCTCGCGAGGTCGCACGCCCCGCCCGAACGCCGGAAGGCGCGTCGAGCGGACGGTTCGCGGTTCTACTTCTCGGAAGCCGGATCAGGCCTGCCGTTCGGGCGTCGACACGACGAGACCGTCGACTTCTGCCGTCACGCGGATCTGGCAGGACAGGCGCGAATTGGGCCGCACGTCGAAGGCGAAGTCGAGCATGTCTTCTTCCATGCTGGAAGGCGTCCCCGTCGCGGCAAGCCAAGCGTCGTCGACATAGACGTGGCAGGTGGCGCAGGCGCACGCGCCGCCGCATTCGGCGTCGATGCCGGGGACGCCGTGCCGGATCGCGGTTTCCATCACGGTCGCGCCGGTTTCGCCCTCCACGGTGCGGGCCTCGCCCGTGTGGTCGATGAACGTGATCTTCGGCATTCTCGGCCTCTCCGACAGCATCGGTCCGTCAACGCGAACCCGGCCGTCTCCATAGGCCGGCCGGCCGATCTTGGCGAGAGGGAGAGCCCGAAACCGTCGTTTACGCGCCTGCGACAGGATGCCGGCCCGCCGCCTCGGCGCGACTGACGAGACCGGCCGCAGCCGCGCAGGCCTCGGCCGCCGCCGCATGCAGGCGCGCAAGCGCGTCGAGGTGATCGTCCCCGGTATCGGCGGGGTGGAACCCGGCCACGACGCTCAAGGCTTCCGCCACGGCGCAGGCATCCACGTTGCGCGCGATCTTCTCGAGCCGCCGCAAGGCTTCCCCGCGTTCGCGCGGCTCGACCGCTTCTCGGATGGCCCGCAGCAAGAGACCGGATTCATCGAGAAACGCCCGCAATACCGCCCCGTCGCCGGGCGCCGCACGAGGCGCGGCACGTCGGAGTACGGGCGGGTCGACGAACGACGGCAAAAGTCCTTCCGGAAAAAACCGCATCGCCGTGACAACGTCCGTCATGCCCGCCTCCTTGATGCTGCAGGTAGTCTGAACGCGCCCGCCGCCGACGGGTTTCAGGCCCGGGGGTTGAACGCGGAGGAAGTGCCACCGCCGGTGCGTGGTGAGGCCGGATCGAATCGTTAAGAATTTCGGTCGAACCGGGCCGCGTTAACGAAGTTTCGTAACTCTACCGGCCCGTCGGTTTCATTCGTGCGTTCGTCGGACTAAACTCTCAGTGGTTAACGAGGGCTCGTTGCCCGGGTGATCCGTGATGCGGCGGCGAACGGATTTCCCTTGAATTGAGCCACGTCGGCGGCGTTCGGATAGATAAAGAGGCATTCATGGCCACGCAGAAAAAGGCGACCGACCCGACGGAAGCGGCTCTCTCGGCCATCGAGGAAGCACTGGCTCTGTCGATCAACGGCGCCTCCGCACGTCCGGACGGTGAAAACCGCGACGCGCCTCCGAAGGTCGTCGAGAAGCGCGCCTACGAGGCCCGTTCCGACAATCGTACCGAATTCCGCGGCCGCCCCGCACCCGCAAGCTCGAAGGCCCGCGCAGAGGAAGAGGCCGCCGCCGCTGCCGACGCGATCGGCGCCGACTACGAGTCCGCAAGCGCTCCTGCAGGACGCCCCGCAAACGACGACCGCCGCGAAATCGGCGATATTCTTCAGTCGCTTCAAGCCCGTCCTTCATCTCGCCCCTTCGCTTTCGCAGCGCTCGCTTCGCTGGTCTGGGCAGCAGGACTCGTGACGCTTGCGGGCTCCCGCTTGGCTTGGGACGGCGAGGCGATCCGCGCCGCCCTCACCTCCGCCGAAGCCTTCGGTTTTGCGTTTGCGCTGCTCGTGCCGGCGGCCGCGATGTTCGTGCTGGCGTCGCTCGCACGTCGTGCGCAGGAGATGAAGGTCGTCGCGCAATCCATGACGCGCGTCGCCATCCGCTTGGCCGAGCCCGAGATCGGCGCGACCGACGCCGTCGTCGGCTTGTCGCAGGCGATCCGTCGCGAAGTCGCGGCGATGGGCGACGGCATCGAACGCGCCGTGGCGCGCGCCAGCGAGCTCGAAACGGTCGTGCACGCGGAGATCGCGACCCTCGAGCATGCTTACAACCAGAACGAAATTCGGCTGCGGACGCTCATCGACGAGCTGACCGGACAGCGCGAGTCCATCGTCACCCACGCCGACAAGGTCCGCAACGCCATCGCCGGCGCTCATGAAGGCCTGACGTCCGAGCTCGAGGCGGCGTCCGCGCGCATCTCCAGCTCCGTCAGCGAAGCCGGTCTGCGGGTCGCCCTCACCCTCGGCGAAAAGGCCGAGGAAATTTCCGGCACGCTCGGCCGGACCGGCGAGCAGATGATCGATCAGGTCAGCCTGCGCGGCGGCGAATTGATCGAGCGCCTCGTCTCCACCAATGCCGACATCGCCCAGCGCCTGACCGAGACTGCGGTGCACGTCACCGAAACGCTCGACGGCAAGGCCCGCGAGATCACCGAGTCCCTCAGCCTCACCGGCCAGAGCGTCGCGGTGGAGATTTCCGGGCGCGGCAACGAAGTGAAGGACGCGCTGGAACGCACCAGCGAAGTTCTGGCGATGAACCTCAACGAAGGCACCGAGCGTCTCGCCGAGACCATCGTGGCCACCGGCCGCACCGTGTCCGACACCATCGCGGCGCGCGCCCACGGCCTCAACGACGCCCTTCGCACCACCGGCGACGCCGTCACGCAGGCCATCGACGCGCAGGGCCGCGCCGTGGTCGAGCGTCTCGGCAGCGTCGGCGACGACATCGGCAGCCGCATCGAAGCCGGCGGCGAGCGCATGGCCGAGCGCATGACCGGCACCACCGATCGCCTCGAAGACCTCATTTCCGTCCGGGGCGCTCGCCTCGCCGACGATTTGGAAGCCACCGCGAGCCGCGTGGCCGGCACCATCGAGACGCAGGCAACGACCGCGCGCACCGTCATCGACGAAAGCGTCCGCAGCCTCTCCGAAGTGCTCACCGCCCGCTCCGTCGAGGCGTCCGAACTCCTGCGCAGCCAGTCCGAAGCCATCGGCGCGGACCTGCAGGGCGCGACCGAAGCCGCCGTCCGCGCCATGGCGCAGGAAAGCGCCAAGGTCAGCGAAAGCCTCAACCGCGGGGCCGACGTGGTCGCCGGCGTCATCGAGCAGCGCAGCACGCAGTTCCAGTCGCTCGTCGACGGACGCCTGCGCAACTTCGAGGACTCCTTCGCCGTCCGCAGCTCCGAATTCGAGCAGAATTTCGAGACCCGCGTCTCCGCCTTCGAGACCGCCCTCACCGAGCGTTCGCGCGCCGTCGTCGACGCGCTCGATCAGCGCTCGACCTCGCTCGCCGATCAGCTGTCGGGCATCGAGTCCAAGGTTCTCGTGCGCGGCGAGGCCATCGCCTCCTCCGTCGAACAGGCCACCGCCTCCTTCGGCCAGCGCATCGACGTCCGCTTCGAAGCGCTGCAGAACCTCTTCAACACCCGCGGCGAAGCCCTCGAAACGGGCATCGCCAAGCGCACGGCGGAAGCGGGCGAGTTCATCGACACCCGTCTGGCGGCCTTCGAGGACCGCACGCAGCGCAGCACCGACGAGATAGGCAACCGTCTCGAAGACATCTTCACCAAGATCGACGACGGCTTGGCCACGCGCTCGCGCACCCTGTCCGAAGCCATCGCCGCCTCGGCGTTGGAAGCGGCCAAGTCGCTCGGCGAGAGCGCCGACAGCGTCCGCATCGCTTTGGACGACCGCGCCGCCGCCTTCGAGCAGACCGTCGTCAACCGCTCGTCCGAACTGGTCGAGCAGCTCAACGGCCAGGCCGGCGCCCTCACCTCGGCGATTTCCGACCGCACGGCGGAACTCTCCATCACGCTCGAACAGGGCGTGCAGCGCCTGGAAGACAACGTGGCGGGCCGCTTGGCGGGGCTCGTCGAATCCATCGACAACCGCAGCAGCACCCTCGTCGAAACCCTCACCTCCCGTTCGGCCAACATCTCGAGCGTTCTCGGATCGCGCGTCGAAGAACTCGCCGCCCTCTTCGACGGGCGCGGCGCGGAACTGGTCGAACAGATCCGCGGTCAGAGCGAACTGGTCACCTCCTCGCTCACCACGGCCGGCGAGTCCGTCACCCGCGAGATCGCGGGCGTCGGCGAGGCGGTCCTGCGCACGCTCGAAGGCCGCAGCGTCTCCATCACCGGCGTGCTGCGCGAACGCGGCCGCGAACTGGTTCAGACCGTCGACGAGGCGTCCTCCACCCTTCGCGTCGCGATGGAAGAGCGCAGCGCCCAGACGGCCGAACAGTTCGCCGCCCTCTCGAACGCCCTGCGCGACCAGGCCGATCCGCTCCTCGGTCGCGTCGAAACCCTCAGCCGCTCCCTCGGCGCGGTCGTGGCCGGCGCGGGCGACAGCCTGCAGCAGCTCGACGGAGTGCTGGAAGCCCGCGTCCAGTCGCTCGAACACACCCTCGAACTCGTCCACCGCGACACCGGCGCCGCCGGCGAGCGTCTCGCCCAGCAGGCCGAAACGCTCCGCTCCTCCAGCGCGGCGGTGCTGCGCGAGGCGAGCGCGATCGCGGAACGCTTCGACTCCAACATCACCGGTCTCGCGGCCGTCGCCGACGAGCAGATCCGCAACTTGTCCGAGATCACGGGCGAGCAGATCCGCGCGCTGACCGCCTCCACCAGCCTCATCTCCGAGCGTTTCGACGCTCACATCTCCGAACTGTCCGTCGCCGCCGACGAGAAGATCCGCCGCCTCAACGGCATCGCCGGCGAGCAGCTGCGCGCCCTCAACTCCACCGCCGAGGCGATCGGTCAGCTCGACCGCCGCATTCAGGACACGGCGGCCGAGCGCGAGCAGACGCTGGCGCGCCTCATGGAAGAGATCTCGCGCCGCAGCGAAGAGTTCGACTCCATGTCGCGCGTCTATTCCTCGATGGTCGCCAACTCGCTGCGCGACGCCGAGGGCCGCGCCCGCGAAATCGGCGCGCTTCTCGCCGACGCCTCCGGGGCCACCTCGGAAGCGCTCGACCAGCAGCTCGAAACCGTCCGCAACGCGGTCGTCCGCGAGCGCGAGCGCATCGCCGCCGGCCTGCGCGAGACCTATGAGGGCAGCCTGCACGAGATGGGCGACGCGCTCGCCACCACCACGGAACGTTTCCGTGCGACGGCGGACGAACTTCGCTCCGTCACCGGCCATGTCTCGCGCGAACTGGAAGAGACCCGCTCGGAGCTGCGCCGCACGCTCGTCGACCTGCCCCGCGAGT
Source organism: Hyphomicrobiales bacterium (assembly GCA_027489535.1). Lineage (GTDB taxonomy): Bacteria > Pseudomonadota > Alphaproteobacteria > Rhizobiales > Beijerinckiaceae > JAIXZO01. The sequence continues at coordinate 349,406 of JAIXZO010000002.1, read as the reverse complement.
CCCAGCAGGCCGCATCGGCCGTCCGCAGCATGATCGACGATCAGCTCAAGGCGCTCGAAGAGCTCAACGGCGTCGCGGGCGCCTCCACGGGCTTCGCGCCGGTGACCGCGCCCAAGCCGGTCGCCTCGCGTCCCGCGCCCCGCATCGCGGAGCCTGCGCCCGCCCCGGCTCCCTCGTTCCGCGAGCCCGCTCCGGTGCCCGTGCCCGTCTTCCGGGCCGAGCCGCCGGTCGCCCGCCCCGAACCCGCGCCCTTCGTGCCGCCGGCCGAACCCGCCCGCACCGGCGAGGAGCGCCCGCTGCGTCCGATCCTCGAGAGCTTTGCGCCCCGCCGCACGGGCCGCAACGAAGCCCCCGCGCCCGAGAGCAAGGACGATGCGGCCCTCGGCGGTTGGCTGTCCGATCTCCTCGCCCGCGCCTCGGAGGAAGACGCTCCCGCCGCGGCCGCGCAGGACACGCCGGCCACGATGGAGCTCATCGCCAAGATCACGGCCGAAGCCGGTCGCTTCGTCCGTCAGGACGCCCTCTCCGCCTTCTGGGATCGCTGGAACCGCGGCGACCGCCGTCCGGGCCTGCGCGCCACGTTCACCCCCGAAGGCGAGACCCGCGCGGAAGAGTACAAGCTGCGCTACCGCCGCGACGCGGGCTTCCGCGACATCGTCGAGGCCTATGTCGGCAAGTTCGACGATCTCCTGCGCGAGATCGGCTCGGGCGACCGCGGTCCCGGCCTGTCGCGCACCATCATGAATTCCAGCGAGGGCAAGGTTTACGCGCTCCTCGTTTATGCCAGCGGCCGCATCGCCTGATCGCGGACGCAGCGACGAATTGAAAAAGCCCCGGCATGACCGGGGCTTTTTCGTGTCCTCGTCGACGTCTCAGAACGCGGCGATCACTGCCCGGCGATGCCGATGGACCATCGCGTGAGCTGCGGCATCAGCCGCTCCACCGCCGCATCCAGCGCGGCCGCAGCCTCGGAGGCGCTCACCCCCGTCGCGGGGCTCGAAGCGCGAAAGCTGCGCGCGGCGAGAATGCGTCCGGTCTGCGCCTCGACGATGCGGGCGGTCACGTCGATCTCCCCGCTCGGCCCCTCGCCCGCCGCACCCGTCTGCGCGATTTCGAACGCGCGCAGGTCGACGGCGAGGATGAGGTCGCCGTTGAGGCCGGAGCCGACGCGGCCCACCGCGCGTCCCTGGCTCTCGAAGGCCTGCAGGATGCGCAGCTGCAGAAGTCGCGGAATGCGGTCCGACCAGCGCCCGCCGCCGATCATGGCGTAGCGTCCGCCGGACGACACGAGGAATTGATCGCCGTCGAGCGGCTGGATCGCGCCGGGCTCGGCGACCAGAAGCTGCCGCTTCAGGGGTTGCAGCGTGCGCGGCGTCGAAGAGCGGCCCAGCGCGTAATTCTCGGGCGGCGGCGCGGATGCGCAGGCCGCACACAACGAGACCAGCGAGGCGGAGAGCGTACGCAGAACCGTCTTTCTCCGCAAAGCCATGCTCCTTTCGGGATCGAATCCGAGCCGATTCACGTCAGTACCGGCCATTGTATTGGGGAAGGCCGGGCTTGCTACCGAAAAGAAGCTGCTGCGGGTTGCGCTCGAAATCCCGCAATACACGGTTGAACTCGCCCAAGGTACGCCGCCCTTCGGTGGTCAACTGCTCGATCTCGCGGATGCCCGCCCCCGTCACCCGGCCGATGCCGGCCGTCAGCTCGGCGGTACGCTTGTCGAGGTTTTCCGCCAAACGGCGGAACGCCGTCGCGGTCTCGCCCAGTTCCGCCAGCGCGCCCTTGGCCTCGGGCGAACCCACGAACTGCTCCACGTTCTTCAACGCGGCATCGAGCCGGTCGGCCGACCCGCTCAGCTTCGCGGTCAACTCGTTGGCGTTGCGGATGGTCGAGGCGATGTCGTCGCCGCTGCCCGCAAGCGCCGTCGAGAACGTTTCGATGTTGCGCACGGTATTGTTGATCGCGCCTTGATTGACAGTCACCAGCGCGTCGATCTTGCCCAGCACCTCGTCGGCCTTGCGCGCGATGGTCTGCGCGCTTTCGAGCAGGTTCTGGAATTCCGAACGGTCGGCCACGATGGTCGGCAACTCGCCCTTGGGCGGCGGGGGCAGCGGCTGCGATTGCGGCCCGCCGCCCGCCAGCTGCACTGCGGCCGCGCCCGTCAAACCCTGAAATTCCAGCTTGGCGCGCGTATCCGCGCTGATCGGCGTGTCGGGGTCCACTTCCACGCGGGCGAACACGCGGCTCGGGTTTTGCCGGTCGATGTTGATCTGCACCACCTCGCCCACGCGCAAGCCGTTGAACAGCACGGCCGATCCGCGGCTCAGGCCGGAGACGGAGCCCGTGAACACCACGCGATAAGGCACGTAGCGCGAACGCGCGTCGCGCCCGGAGAACCACCACACGAAGGCGAGCGCCCCCGCGATCACCGACAGCGTGAACAAACCGACAAGCGCATAATTCGCACGGGTTTCCATCGTGGTTCTAAGCCCTCGGGTTCATCGCTTCGGCGCGCTTGCCGTGGAAATAGGTCCGCAACCAAGGATCGTCGGAGGCCAGCATCGTCTCGATGTCGCCTTGCGCGATCACTTTGCCTCTCCCCAGCGCGGCGATGCGGTCGCACACGCTGTAGAGGCTCCCCAGATCATGGGTCACCATGAAGACGGTCAGACCCAAGGTCTTCTGAAGCGTGGCGATCAGCTCGTCGAAATCGCCCGCGCCGATGGGGTCGAGCCCCGAGGTCGGCTCGTCCAGAAACACGATTTCGGGGTCGAGCGCGAGCGCCCGCGCCAAAGCCACGCGCTTGATCATGCCGCCCGACAGTTCCGACGGGCTTTTCGAGCCGACATCGGCCTTCAGCCCCACCATCTCGAGCTTCAGGTCGGCCAACTCGTTCATCAGCTTGGGCGAGAGATCGAGATATTCACGCATCGGCACCTGCACGTTCTGCCTCACGTCGAGGGAGGAGAACAACGCGCCTTGTTGGAAAAGGACGCCCCAGCGCCGTTCCAGCGCACGATGCAGTCCGGGCGGAACCTCGTCCGTATTCTGCCCGAACACCTCGATGGTCCCCGCGCGCTTCTGCACCAACCCCAAAATGGTCCGCATCAGCACGGATTTCCCGGTGCCGGACGCGCCCACGAAGCCGAGGATCTCGCCGCGCTCCACGTCGAGATCGAGCCCGTCCATGATGATCTTCTCGCCGAATCCGACCACGAGCCCGCGCACCCGGATGATCGGGTCCGCGGCGACGGGCGCCGTGTTGCGGGGATGGCTGCGCGTGTCCATCATCAATACCGGATCGCCGCGAAGAACATCGCGAACAGCCCGTCCACGACGATGACCATGAAGATGGCCTTCACTACGGAGGACGTCACCTGCCGCCCCAGCGATTCCGCCGAGCCCTTCACCGCCAAGCCTTCGATGCACGCGATGATGCCGATCACCACGGCCATGAACGGGGCTTTGATGAGGCCCACCATGAAGGTGTTGAAGCCGATGGCGGCGCGCAGCCGCGAGACGAACACGTCCGGGCTGATGCCGCCATAGATGATGCCGACCACGCCGCCGCCGAGCAACGCGGCAAGGTCGGCGAGAAAGGTGATCAACGGCAGGCCGATGACGAGCGCCAGAATGCGCGGCACCACCAGCACTTCCACCGGGTCGAGCCCCATCACCCGCAGCGCGTCGATTTCCTCGCGCATCTTCATGGAGCCGATTTCGGCCGTGAAAGCCGAGCCGGAACGGCCCGCGACCATGATGGAGGTGAGCAGCACCCCCAATTCGCGAAGCACGAGAATGCCGATCAGATCCACCACGAACAGCGTCGCGCCGAAGCGGTTGAGCTGAAAGATGCCCTGCTGCGCGACGATGGCCCCGACCAGGAACGAGATGAGCACCACGATCGGCACGCCGCGGAAGGCGACCTGTTCCAAGTGATGCACCACCGAGCGGTAACGAAAATGCGAGGGGTTCACCACAAGCCGGCCGAGTGCAGTCACCACCTCGCCCAGAAACGCCACGCCGCCGATCATGTCGCGGCCGGCGGAGGTCACGGCCTTTCCGGTATCGGCGAGAACCTCGACGACCGTCCAACCCTTGCCCGCATCCTCTCCGGGAAACTCGCGGAAGACGATCTCTTCGAGCAGGATGGCATGGCGACGCTCGCCGCCGTCCACGGCGATGCGCGCGCCCGCGGCGTCCAATCCGGCGCGCAACCGGTTGATGAGCCACGCCCCCATCGTGTCGAGCCCGCCGAGCGCGCGCAGGTCGAACACGACCTCGGCCGCGCCCTTCGTCTTGGCGGCCAACTCGTCGGCCGCGCGCTCGAGCGCGGAACCGCCGGCGGAAACCCAATCGCCTTCCAGACGGACGCGCAGCGCGCCGCCGTCATTTTCGATGGAACTTCCGGGTGCTTGCGTCATATCGGTTCAAACCGCGGTTGAGACGCCGGATAACCGGACATATCGTGCGAATCGGGTCGAAGTCGAGGCGGGGACATCATGAAGCGGCGCATGGGTATCTCGGCCGAGACGTGGCCCATCGCCGGCAGCTTCACGATTGCGCGCGGTTCGCGCACCAAGGCCATGGTCGTCGTCGTCTTGCTGGAGCAGGACGGTAGACGCGGGCGCGGCGAATGCGTTCCTTACGCGCGCTACGGCGAAACGGTCGAAACCGTGTGCCGGGAAATCGAAAGCGCGCGCGGCATCGTCACGGAAGGCTGCACGCGCGAGGCGCTCCGCGCCGCCATGCCGCCGGGCGCGGCGCGCAACGCGCTCGATTGCGCCTTGTGGGATCTGGAAGCCAAGCTCGCCGGCGTTCCCGCGCATGTCCTTGCGGGCATCGACCGCATCGCCCCCGTCACCACCGCCTTCACCATCAGCCTCGGCGCACCGGCCGAGATGGCGGCAGCCGCCGTTCGGGCGGCGGAGCGGCCGATCCTCAAAATCAAGCTCGGCGGCGGCGCGGAAGACGTGCTGCGCCTCGCGGCCGTCCGCAAGGCCGCGCCCGACGCCACGCTCATCGTCGACGCCAATGAGGGGTGGCGCGCCGATACGCTCGCGACCAATCTCGCCGCCTGCATCGATGCCGGGGTCGACATGGTCGAGCAGCCGCTTCCGGCGGACGAAGACGCCGTCCTCGAAACCTTCGACCACCCGCTGCCGATCTGCGCCGACGAAAGCGCGCATGTCGGGGGTGACTTCTCGGCCCTCGCCGGCCGTTACGACGCGGTCAACATCAAGCTCGACAAGACCGGCGGCCTCACGGAGGCGCTGGCCGCGGTGGCGGAGGCGGAGCGTCTCGGCCTCGCCGTCATGGTGGGCTGCATGGTCGGCACGTCGCTCGGCATGGCCCCGGCGATGCTGCTGACGCCGAAGGCCCGCTTCGTCGATCTCGACGGGCCGCTGCTGCTGGCCGAGGATCGTCCGGACGGCCTGCGCTACGAGGACAGCGTCGTCTTCCCGCCTTCGCCCGCGCTCTGGGGCTGATCGCCGGTCGTCGCCGCGGCGATCCGGATCATCACCAGCGCGAGCAGCGCCAAGGGCACCATCAGCGCGAACGTCCCGAAGCCGAGCGCCTCGACGAACTGGCCCGACGTCGCCGTGCCCGCCGCGGAAATGCCGGCCGTCGTCGCCGCGATCAGCCCTTGCGCCCTCGCCCGCTCGCCTTCGGGGACGAGGTTGGAAACGGCGGCGATGGAGCCGATCAGCGTCGCGCCGAAGCTCAACGCGTGCAGCACCTGCAAAGCGCTTGTCGCGAGCGCGCCCGGCCCGGTCGCCATCAGCGCCCATCGCAGCACGCCCGCCGCCGCGCCGAGCGTCAGGATGCCGAACACGGGGGCACCGAAGCCCGTCCGGCCGAACCGCATCAGCAACGCGATTTCCGCCACCACGCCCACCCCCAGAAAGATGCCGACGGTGAGCGCGTCGAACCCGGCCTTCGTCCACAGGATCGGCGCGAAGGCGTTGATGACGGAATGGCTCGCATGGATGCAGGCGATGCCGCCGGCCGCCCACAAAAACCGCCGCGGCAGGGGTTCGACGGCCGTCTCGGCCGCGCGCCGGCGTCGTTGCTCGGAGGCGGCCGCGAGGCTCGGGGAAAGAAAGGCGTAAAGCGCCGCCGTCGCAGACAGTCCCGCCAGCATGGCCGGCACCGCCCCCGCGCCCAGCATCACGATCGCTTGCCCGCCGGCGAGCATCGCCGCGAGAAAACCCACCGATCCCCAGATGCGGACGCGGCCGTACATGCGGTCATGCCCGCCTGCGGCATCGAGCGTCACGGTGTCGGTCAAGGGCACGAGCGCGGCGGTCAACACCGCCGTCAGCGCCGTCACCGCGACGATGACGGGCAATTGATCGAACCGCAGCAGGATCATCCACACCGCCGCGCTGGTCGCCCCCAGCAGTCCGAGCAGCTTCAACGCGCCGATCCGCCGGTCCGCGAGCCCCGCGACCGCATAGGCCGAGGTCGCGCGAATCACGATCGGCAGCGCCAGCACCAGCCCCACGGTATCGGCGGGCAGCCCGCGCGAGGACAGCCACATCGGAAAGAACGGCGCATGGATGCCGAGATAGGCGAACTGGACCGCGTAAAGCACGGAAAGCCTTGCGCCGAGGGCGCTGCGCGACGTCATTCGGGCATCATCTCCGCAGGCGATCTCGAAGCCTCGTCGGGAAAAACCGCCGGTCCGGCCATGTTCCCCGCATTCGTGGTCGGAGCAGTAAGGGAAAGTTGAAACTTTTTCGCCATTCTTCGCGCAGTTTCGACGACGCCACCGGTTTTTCCGGCCTTCAGGATCCTTTGTTCATGTCCCAGCGCAGCAGCCAGGTCGCCTACTCCGAGGACGATTTCCACGCCTTGGAAGCCACGCTTATGCAATCCGACCGCGGCCGCTGGTTTCTCGAAGAGCATGCACGCCGCCGGGCGAGCCTCGAAACCCGCACGCTTCTCGGCTCGCTCGAGCGGCTCGAACGCGTCGTCGCCGAACAGTCCGTCGTCCGCACGGACGCCCTGCCGCGTGAAATCGAAGGCATCGCCGCGGCGCTGACGCAGATGATGCAGGATCTCGTCGGCCGTCCCGATACCGCCGACCGGACGGATCCCTTCGCCCGCATCGTCGTCGATGCGGAGCAGGCTGCGGCGCTCATCGCCGGCGCCGGCGCGCGCATCGTCGAAATCACCCAGGCCATGGAGGCCCAAGGGGCCGACCGCGAAATCTGCGACGCTCTGCGCATGCAGACCGAGGTGAGCCGCGAGGCCTTGGGCGTCCACATCGCCAATGCGCGCCGCGTCAAGGCGCTCGCCGAAATCCTGATCTATGCCCGCCGCCGCCTCGCCGCGCTCGCGGCCGAACCCGCCGCGGACCACGCCGCCGCCTGATCCGTTTCCGCTTGCGGGATCGGGCGCGACGTCGTTACTTCGCGTCCGAACCTTCGATCAACGGAAGCGGAAACACCCATGGATCTCGGAATTTCGGGCCGCAAGGCCATCGTCTGCGCGTCGAGCCGCGGCCTCGGCAAGGCCTGCGCCATGGCGCTCGCGGAAGCCGGCTGCACCGTCGTCGTCAACGGCCGCGACGCCGCGACCCTCGGCGCGACCGCCGACGAGATCCGCAAGGCCACCAAGGCCACCGTCATCGCCGTCGTCGCCGACGTGTCGACCAAGGAAGGTCAGGACGCGTTGCTGGCCGCCTGCCCGGATCCGGACATCCTCGTCAACAACAACGGCGGCCCGCCGCCCAAGGACTTCCGTCAGGTCGACCGCCCCGCGATGCTCGAAGGCGTCGTGCAGAACATGGTCACGCCGCTCGAACTCGTTCAGCGCGTCATCGACGGCATGATGGAGCGCGGCTTCGGCCGCATCGTCAACATCACCTCCGCCTCGGTGAAGACCCCCCTCGTAGGCCTCGACCTGTCGTCCGGCGCGCGCGCGGGCCTCACCGCCTTTCTCGCCGGCGTGGCGCGCGAAGTCGCCCATACGGGCGTCACGATCAATTTCATGCTCCCCGGCATGTTCGACACGGACCGTCTCCAAGGCAGCATGAAGCGCATGTCCGAGATGAAGAACGTCCCCATCGAGACCATGCGCGCCGAACGCCTCGCAAGCGTCCCCGCCAAGCGCTTCGGCACCGCCGAGGAATTCGGGAAGGTCTGCGCCTTCCTCGCCAGCGCCCATGCCGGCTATATCACCGGCCAAAACATCCTGCTCGACGGCGGCACCTTCCGCTCCGCGTTCTGACGTCTCTCGGAAAACCTCATGGTGAGGAGGCGCAAAGCGCCGTCTCGAACCACGAGGTTTTAACGCTACAAGGCGATGGTTCGAGACGCCCCGCTCTGCGGGGCTCCTCACCATGAGGACAATCCCGGAAAACCTCATGATGAGGAGGCCCGCAGGGCCGTCTCGAACCACGACCCCCGGAGGCATGCAGCCTCGCCGCAGCCGTCCGGCGTCGGCGAGGCTTGGTGGAAGGCGCGATTCGGTGTTCCTTACGTCACCCGTTCCCGCCGCCGCGCCCTCCTCCGAAAAACGAGCCTCGTGAACCCTCTCATCGGCATCTCGCTCAAGATCGCGGCGACCCTCGTCTTCGTGGGCATGTCGACGCAGATCAAGCTCGTGGGAGACGATTACCCGCTCGGACAGGTCGTGTTCTGCCGCGCCTTCTTCGCGCTCATCCCGCTCATCGTCTGGCTCGCCCATCGCGGCGAGCTGATCGAGGTGGTGCGCACCTCCAAGCCCTCCCGCCATCTGCGCCGCTGCATCGTGGGCACCGGCGGCATGTTTTTCGGGTTTGCGGGGCTGGTGCAGCTGCCGCTGCCCGATGCCACGGCCATCAGCTACGCCACCCCCCTCATCGTCACCGCGCTCGCCGCGCTGATCCTGAAGGAGCGCGTGCGCGCCTATCGCTGGACGGCCGTCGCCGTCGGCTTCGTCGGCATGGTCATCATGCTGTCGCCGCACATGTCGGGCTTCGACGGCATCGCCGATCTCAAGCCCGGCCCCGCCTTGGGCGCGCTGTTCAGCCTGCTCGGCGCGGGATGCGCGGGCATGGCCTCCATCGAAGTGCGCAAGCTCGCGCAGATGGAGGAGCGCACCGGCGCCATCGTGTTCTATTTCTCCGTCGTCACCTCCTTCGCAGCCTTCCTCACGATCTTTCTCGGCTGGAAGATACCGGTGAACTGGGGAGACGCCGCCTTGATGATCGGATCGGGCATCCTCGGCGGCGTCGGCCAGATCCTGATGACCGCCAGTTTCAAGCACGCCGACGCCTCCGTCATCGCGCCCTTCGACTACATGTCCCTGCTCTGGGCCTTGGTGATCGGCTATTTCCTCTTCGGCGACGTCCCCGCCGCGCAGGTCATGCTGGGCGCGGCGCTGGTCATCGCGGCCGGATTGTTCGTGATATGGAGAGAGCGTCGGCTCGGCCTCGAAATGCGGCGCGAGCGCGAAGCCGGACAGAACCGCGCCATCTGAGGAGCACGCCATGACCGCCATAGCCCTCACCGTCGCGGGCTCGGATTCCGGCGGCGGCGCCGGCATTCAGGCCGATCTCAAAACCTTCTCCGCGCTCGGCGTCTACGGCGCGAGCGTGCTGACGGCATTGACCGCCCAGAACACGCGCGGCGTCACCGCCATCCACGACGTACCCCCCGCCTTCGTCCGCGCGCAGATCGACGCCGTGTTCTCCGACATCCCCGTCAATGCCGTGAAGATCGGCATGTTGTCGAAATCAGCGGTGATCGAGGCGGTGGCCGAAGGGCTCGATGCCTGGCCCCGCCGCCCGGTCGTCCTCGATCCCGTCATGGTCGCCACCAGCGGAGACCGTCTCCTCGACGCGTCGGCCGCAGGCGCGCTCGAGAGCCTGCTCATCCCCCGCGCCGACGTCATCACCCCCAACCTCGCCGAAGCCGCAGCCCTGCTCGGCACGGACATGGCGACGACGGAGGACGAGATGCGCCGCCAAGGCGAGGCCCTTCTGGGGCGCGGCGCGCGGGCCGTGCTCATGAAGGGCGGCCACGGCACGGGCGACGAAAGTACCGATCTGCTCGTCGAACCCGGCCGCGTCACCCGCTTCTCCGCCCGGCGCATCGACACGCCCAACACCCACGGCACGGGCTGCACGCTGTCCGCCGCCGTGGCCGCAGGGCTCGCCAAGGGTCATGACCTCGTCACGTCCGTCGGCCAAGCCAAGGCCTATCTCACCGCCGCGCTCGCCGCGTCGGCGGGTCTGCATGTCGGCGGCGGGCACGGCCCGGTGCATCATTTCCACGCCGTCTGGCCCGCCTGAATGCCCAAACCCCTCATCCGCGCGCTCGTCGTCCTCTCGATCACGATGATCGTGGATTGGGGAATCCTGTTCTACTCGCTCGCGCTGCTCGGCCCCCGCATCGCGGCGGAGACGGGATGGTCCGACACGCTCATCTTCGGCGGCTTCTCGCTCGCCATGCTGATGACGGGCCTGTTCTCCCCCATGGCCGGCCGCAACGTGGACCGTCTCGGCGGCCGCAAGGTGATGACGGTCGGAGCCTTGGTCGGCGCGGCGGGCTTTCTCCTGCTCGGCATCGCCCACCACCCCGCGCTTTATCTCCTGGCATGGGCCATGGCCGGGGCGGCGATGGCCGGCGCGCTCTATGATCCCGCCTTCGCGACGCTCTCGCAATTCGCGGGGTCGGATACGCGGCGCGCCATCTCGATGCTCACGCTGGCCGGCGGCTTCGCCTCCACCGTCTCGTGGCCGCTCACCCATCATCTCCTCCAAAGCCTCGATTGGCGGACCGTCGCGCTGATCTATGCGGGCGCGCTGGCCTTCATCTCCGCCCCGCTGCATGCCTTCGGGCTGCCGCCGGCAAGCGACCGCATCCGGCCCGCGCCGTCGCAAACAGCTGCGGGTGAAGTGCCGGCCGACGTCTCCCCGCGCCGGCATCTCCCGGTCGTCGCGCTGTTCGCCCTCGTCATCGCCGCGCACGGCTTCGTCACTTCGGCCTTCTCGGTCCACATGGTGCGCACGCTCGACGCGCTTGGCATCTCGGAGTCGGACGCGGTCCTCGCGGGCACCCTCGTCGGTCCGGCGCAGGTGGCCGCACGGCTCGTCGAAATGCTGTTCGGCAAACGCCTTTCGCCGCTGGGTCTCGGTTTGATCGCGACGGGGCTCCTCCCCGTCGCCTTCGCCATTCTGCTCGGCGCGACGATCTCGACCGGCACCGCCGTCGTGTTCGGCCTCTTCTACGGCGCAGCGAACGGGCTCATCACCATCGCACGCGGGGTGGTGCCCTATGCGCTGTTCGGGCCGGAGGGCTACGGCCGCATGCTCGGGCTCATCGCCGCGCCGAGCCTCGCGGTCAAATCCTCCGCGCCCATGCTCTTCGCTTGGATGATCACCACGCTCGGCATCACGGCCGCCCTCGGCATCTCTTTGGGGCTGGCGGTGGTGTCGGCCGGCGCGATGCTGGTGCTGGCGCTGCGTCCCCGCCCGCTTGCATAAGGGGCGCGAGCCGCGTCTTCCTCACATCAGCGGCGCGAGCGTCACTTCGAGCCCGTCGAGATCTTCGCTCCACAGGATCTGACAGGACAGCCGCGAGCCGGGCCCGATCGCGGGAATCATGTCGAGCTGGGCTTCCTCGTCGTCGCGAGCGACGTGCAGCTTGGGAAGCCACTCCGGGGAAACGAACACGTGGCATGTGCCGCATTCCGCCGCCCCGCCGCACAGACCTTCCATCGGCAGGCCCCAATCGCGGATGATTTCCATCACCCGCCACCCGTCCAGCGCCTCCAAGGTGTGGCGCGTGCCTTCGCGGTCGATGACGTGGATGACGCCCATTGCTATAACCCGAACGAAGAAGGTGGTTCGGCGACCGGCGCATGGCGCGCCCGCACTCGTCGATCCTGAACAGGAGAGCCCGTGACCGACCGTCCCGGGCAGGCCGCATGGGCATCGAAGGCAAGGACAAAGTCAAGGTGATCGAGACGGGCGCGCAGGCGCTCTCGGGTCAGCTCGGCAAGACGATTCAGCGGCTGCGCAAGGCTTACAACCTCTCGCTGTCCGAACTTGCCGAACAGTCGGGCGTCGCCAAGTCGATCATCAGCCAGATCGAGCGCAACGAAACCAACCCGACGCTGGCGACCATCTGGCGTCTGTCGCAAGCGTTGGACGTCTCCATCGAGCGCGTCCTTTCGGTCGCCGACGACGACCCCTTCATCGAAAAGACCTCCCGCGGCGACACCCCGATTCTGGTCTCCGACGACGGCAAGGTGCGCCTCGGCATCATCGGCTGGATCAAGACCGTCGAATGGCTGCAATGGTACGACGTGCAGGCCGATCCCGGCGGCGTGCTCGATTCCGATCCCCATCAACGCGGCTCCATCGAATGCCTGTCGGTGATCGAGGGCGAAATGGAAGTCGAAGTCGGCGGCGAGATTCAAAAAGCCAAAGCCGGCGAAACCCTCCGCTACCGCTGCGACCGCCCCCACACCGTCCGCAACGTCTCCGCCAAACCCGCCCACGCCACCATGGTCTGCATCCTCAAAGCCGCCGTGATGGATTGAAGCGGGGCGGCCGGCGAAGTCATGCCGAAAAGCCCCAAGGGGCGTGGTTCGAGACGGCGCCCCGCGCCTCCTCACCATGAGGTCTTCCGGGAGCAAATCAGCCAAACCTGTCATCCCGGGCCGCGCAGCGGACCCGGGACCCAGACTTTTTGAAACGTCGTAGCCCTAGGTCCCGGCTCTCCGCTCCGCTCCGGCCGGGATCACATGGGCGGGCATGAAATCATCCCCCCGTTGCGAGGAGCGTCACCCGTCCCCGAAACCCTCATGGTGAGGAGCCCCGAAGGGGCGTCTCGAACCATCGTGGCCGCAGGATCCAGTGGTTCGAGACGGCGCTTCGCGCCTCCTCACCATGAGATTTTCGGATGGAAATCGAAACGATCGCGGCGAACAGGCCCTTTACCGACCCGCCTTCAGCATCTCCGCCACGCGCGGGGCGTAATAGGTCAGCACGCCGTCCGCGCCGGCGCGCTTGAAGGCGAGCAGGCTTTCCAGCATGGCGCGGTCGCCGTCGATCCAGCCGTTGCGGGCGGCGGCTTCGATCATCGCGTATTCGCCGGACACCTGATAGGCGAAGGTCGGCACCGCGAAGGTCTCCTTCACGCGACGCACGATGTCGAGATAGGGCATTCCCGGCTTCACCATCACCATGTCCGCCCCCTCGTCGATGTCGAGCGCCACTTCGCGCATCGCCTCGTCGGTGTTCGACGGGTCCATCTGATAGGTGCGCTTGTCGCCGGACAACGTGACGCTGGACCCGACCGCATCGCGGAACGGGCCGTAAAAGGCCGAGGCATATTTGGCCGCATAGGCCATGATCTGCACGTCGATCAGGCCCGCCGCATCCAAGGCCTCGCGGATCGCCCCGATGCGCCCGTCCATCATGTCGGACGGCGCTACGACGTCGCAGCCCGCTTCCGCCTGAATGAGCGCCTGACGCACCAGCACGGCGACGGTTTCGTCGTTGAGGATCTTGCCCTCGGCCAGAAGCCCGTCATGGCCGTGGCTCGTATAGGGGTCGAGCGCCACGTCGGTCAGGATGCCGATATGCGGCACCGCAGCCTTCACCGCGCGGCAGGCGCGGCAGACGAGGTTGGACGTGTTGAGCGCCTGCGTGCCGTCGGCATCGCGCAGGGCGGGGTCGGTGTAGGGAAACAGCGCGATGCAGGGGATGCCGAGTTCGGCTGCCCGTTCGGCCTCGCGCACGGCGATGTCGATCGACATGCGGTCGACGCCGGGCATCGAGGGGATCGGCACGCGGACGTTCTCGCCTTCGAGAATGAAGATCGGCCAGATCAGATCGTCGGTCGTCAGCACGTTTTCGCGCACGAGGCGGCGCGCCCATTCCGTCTTGCGGTTGCGGCGCGGGCGGTGGGTCAGGGGGAGCCTGCCGCCGAAGAGCGAACCGTTTTCACCGAGAAACGCCCGGGGGCCGTTCGTATGCGCCGTCATGGTCCTAGCTCCGCGCCTGAATTGGAATGATTCCTAACACCGGTCCTTCATCCTTGAAAGTCGCGGGAAATCGGGTGCGCCATGCTTCCCGCGCACATTGACGCAACATGCGCCGAGCGGCTTAACTCGCCGCCGTTTCCTGCGAGGTCCCCGATGTCCGAAGAGCCCGAAATCATCTGCGAAAAGCGCGGCCGCGCCGGTTTCGTGGTGCTCAACCGCCCCAAGGCGCTCAATGCGCTCAGTCTGACGATGGTGCGCGGGCTCGCGGCGGCGCTCGACGCGTGGGAGCACGACCCCGAAGTGACGCGCGTCGTCGTGACCGGTGCGGGCGACAAATCCTTCTGCGCGGGCGGCGACATCCGCAGCCTGCACGATCTCGGCAAGGCCGGCCGGCACGACGAGGCGCTGACGTTCTGGCGCGAGGAATACGTGCTCAACGTCCGCATCAAGAACTACCCCAAGCCCTATGTCGCCTTGGTCGACGGCATCGTCATGGGTGGCGGCGTCGGCGTGTCCGTGCACGGCTCGCACCGCGTTGCGGGCGACAAGTTCCTGTTCGCCATGCCGGAAGTCGGCATCGGCTTCTTCCCCGACGTGGGCGGCTCCTACGTGCTGCCGCGCCTGCCCGATTCCACGGGCATCTGGCTCGCCTTGACCGGCGACCGCATCCGCCGCGCCGACGCCGTGGCGCTCGGCCTCGCGACCCATGCGGTGGCGAGCGAGCGTATGGCCTCGCTGACCGAAGCGCTCACGCGCGGCGACGACGTGGACGCGGCGTTGGCCGCCCACGCATTGCCGCCGGAAGACGCGCCCTCGACGGCCGACCGCGCCGTCATCGACCGCTGCTTCTCCGCGCCGTCCGCGCGCGAGGTCATGACCCGGTTGGAGACGGAAGCGCCCTCCTCCGGCTTCGCGGCCAAGGCGCTCGAGACCATGCGGGCGAAGTCTCCGACCAGCATCCGCCTCGCCTTCGAGCAGACGGCGCGGGGCCGCGATCTCGATTTCGTCGAATGCATGAGAATGGAATACCGCATCGTCTCGCGCATTCTCGACGGCCATGATTTCTATGAAGGCGTGCGCGCCGTCGTCATCGACAAGGACCAGAAGCCGGTCTGGAATCCGGCGACCTTGGACGGGGTGAGCGACGCGGCCGTGGCCGCCTATTTCGCTCCCCTCGCAGCAGAATTGCCGGTCCGATGACCCTCGCGAAAAGCGCCGCCCTCGTCATCCGCGCGACGGCCGCGTTCTCGCTCGTGCGGGGACTGATGAAGGCCGGGATCGTCCTCGGATTGGGGGGCGGAACGCCGTTCGAGGCGCTCGCGACGGCGGAGCAGGCGCGCATCGTCGCCTTCGCCTTGGCGGAACTGGCGGCGGGCACGGCGCTCTGGCTGCTGGCGCCTTGGGGAGTGGTGTTGTGGAGCGCCGTGACGGTCGTCCAAGTGGCGACGACGGCGCTCGGCGGGGACTTCGTCGCGGCCTCCGGGCACGTGCTTTTGGGCCTCGCGGTGCTCGCCGCCGTGCGGGCCTCGCGCCGGGCAGAGAAGCGCGACACGTTCCGTTTCTCGTAAAATCGAGGTTGAATCCGAGGTTTTCGAAGGCTTATTTCACCTTGAATTGAGCCTTAATTACTCGGAATTTGAGGAAGGATTCACCCCGTTTTCGGGCAAGATTCCGTTCACCTTGCCGCTTAAGCACGGATTCAAGCGCATTCGACATTGTTCCCGGCATTCACCGACCACGCTTTTTCAGTCGTCGATTGGCAGGACATTTTTTGATGAACCGCGCTCTGAAGTCCCCCGAAATCACGCCCCAGCCGCCCGTCGACCGTGAAGTCCACGAGCTGTATCTGCAGTCGATGTCGCTCGTAGAACGTCTCCACCGCCGTCTTCTCGACGTGATCCGAGACGAGTTCGAGCGCCGCGGCCGCAGCGATATCAACAGCGTGCAGGCTTTGCTGCTCTACAACATCGGCGATCAGGAATTGACCGCGGGCGAACTGCGCACGCGCGGCTATTATCTCGGCTCGAACGTCTCCTACAACGTCAAGAAGCTGGTCGAGACCGGCTATCTGCATCACCAGCGCTCCCGCATCGACCGCCGCTCGGTCCGCATCAGCCTCACGCCCGCCGGCCGCGAGATCCACGACGTCGTCGCCAAGCTCTACGACCGCCAGGTCCGCTCCGTCGAACATGTCGGCGGCATCCAGATCGACGAGTTTCGGCGGATCAATACGGCTTTGGTGAAGCTTGAAAGGTTCTGGACGGACCAGATCCGCTTCCGTCTTTGAACGATTGGACCCAGCGGGCGTTTTCCCCCATCTTGAGCGGATCAATTCACGAGGTGAAAACGTATGTTGGAATGGATGAGCGATCCCGCCGGCTGGGTCGCGCTGATCACGCTGACCGCGATGGAAATCGTGCTCGGCATCGACAACATCGTGTTCATCTCGGTGCTCGTCGCGCGGCTGCCGAAGGAGCAGGCGGACAAGGCGCGCGTGATCGGACTGGGGATGGCGCTGGTCTTCCGCGTCATGCTGCTGTTCGCGCTGACCTGGATCATCGGCCTGACGGCCCCGGTGATTTCGGGGTTCGGGCTGTCGTTGTCCTGGCGCGACATCATCCTGCTCGTCGGCGGCGGCTTCCTGATCGCCAAGGCGACGCATGAAATCCATGCGGGAATGGAAGGCGACCCGGACGAGAACGAACGACCCGCGCCGAGCGCGTTTCTTGCGGCGGTCGCGCAGATCGCCGTCATCGACATGGTGTTCTCGATCGACTCCATCATCACCGCCATCGGCATGGTGGACGACGTGTCGATCATGATCGCCGCCGTCGTCGTCTCGATGGGCGTGATGTTCGTCGCCTCCGGCCCGGTCTCCGATTTCGTATCGCGACACCCCACGACGAAGATGCTCGCGCTGAGCTTCCTGATCCTGATCGGGGCGTCGCTGGTGGCGGAATCGACCGGGTTCCACCTGCCGCGCGGCTACATCTATTCGGCGATGGCCTTCGCCGCCGTGGTCGAAGTCATCAACGTGATCGCGGCGCGCAACCGCAAGGCCAAGCGCGCAGCGTCCTCGTCAGGCTGAAACCAAGCCGCGATGCGCCTCCGCGACCGCGAGATCCGCGGTCGCGGCGTAAGTGACGCCCGCGACGCCCTGCTTGGCGAGCACCCGCGCCACCCCGTCATTCGCGCCGGAAAGGACCACCCGGACCCCGTGGCGGCGGAGCTTCGCGACGAGAGCGGACAGCGCGTGCGCGCCCGTCGCGTCGCAGAACGGCACGGCCGAGAGATCAAGCACGAAGACCTCGGGCTCGACTCCGAGCCGCTCCAAAACGGCCGTCACTTCCGATGCCGCACCGAAGAAGAACGGACCGGAGAGCCGGAAGACGGCCACGCGGTCGTCGCCCGCCTGTACCGGGTCGTAGGTGCCGCGACCGTTTTCCG
The DNA here is from genome assembly GCA_027489535.1 of Hyphomicrobiales bacterium. Classification (GTDB taxonomy): domain Bacteria; phylum Pseudomonadota; class Alphaproteobacteria; order Rhizobiales; family Beijerinckiaceae; genus JAIXZO01. Next base: position 331,970 of record JAIXZO010000002.1, on the reverse strand, counting down.
AATCCGGCCGATCCTCCGCGATGACGGGCGAATGGGTCGTCACTTCGACGATGGAGGCCATGCGATGCATGAACAGCATCGAACCGAGCACCACGCCCGCGCCGATGCCGGCCATGATGCCGTGGAAGATCGTGAGGCCGAAGGTGACGAGCAGCACCGCAGCGTCGCCGCGCGACAGCTTGAGAAGGAAGGCGAATTCCTCCCGCTCCGCCATGTTCCAGGACACGACGGCAAGCACGGCGGCCAATGCCGCCAGCGGAACATAGGACGCGAGCGGCGCGGCCAGCAGCATCAGCAGGAGAACGACGAGCGCATGGACGATGCCGGAGATGGGGCTGGTGGCCCCGGCGCGGATATTGGTCGCCGTGCGCGCGATGGTGCCCGTCGCGCAGATGCCGCCGAACAAGGCCGAGCCGACATTGGCGACGCCTTGCGCCACGAGTTCGCAATTCGAGCGATGACGACGTCCCGTCATGCCGTCCGCCACCACGGCGGAGAGCAGCGACTCGATGCTGCCCAGCAAGGCGATGGCGAAGGCGTCGGGCAGAAGGGCGATCAGCTTTTCGAGGGACGCGGCGGGAACGGAGGGCATCGGCAGCGCGCCGGGAATGCCGCCGAATTTCGTGCCGATGGTTTCCACCGGCATGCCCGCCCGCGCGAGAAACGCGGCGGCGAAGCCCGAACCGACGATGGCGATCAGAAAGCCCGGCCAATGCGGACGGACTTTGCGCAAGCCTATGATCAAGACGATAGTGGCGAGGCTGACGGCCACGGCGGCGGGGGTGACAGTATCGACCGCCTGCCGGATCGCGCCGAGCTTGGGGAGCAGATCGGAGGGTTCGCGGCCCGCGAGCGTGAGCCCGAACAGATCGACGATCTGGCTCGAGAAGATGATGACCGCGATGCCGGAGGTGAAGCCGACGAGCACCGGGTGGGGGATGTAGCGGATGACGGTGCCGAGCCCGAGCGCGCCCATGCCGATCATCATCACGCCGGCCATGATGGTGGCCAGCAGCAGCCCGTCGAAGCCTTGGCGCTCGATGATGCTCGCCACCAGAACGATGAAAGCCCCCGCCGGACCGCCGATCTGAAAGCGGCTGCCGCCGAGCAGCGAGATCAGAAATCCGCCGATGACGGCGGTCGTCAGGCCGGCTTCGGGCGATGCACCGCTCGCCTTGGCGATGGCCATCGACAGCGGAACCGCGACCATCGCAACCGTGACGCCCGCGGTCGCGTCGCGACGCAGACGCTCCATGTCGTAGCCCTCGCGCAACGTGCTGATCAGCTTGGGCGTGAACAGTTCCGCGGCGGAAGCCTTGTGCGAGGAGACGGGCGAACTGGTCATCGGGCGTGAACGTCCTCGGATCGAGTGCCCGGGAACCGAGCACCTCGCAGCATGATCGAGAGATTGCGAGTTGCCGAGTCCGTGACTCTGCCTAAAACAGCGTGACAGGTTCAACACTGCGGAGAGTCGAGATGGTTAAGGCGATCAGGGTTCACGAAACGGGCGGACCCGAGAAGCTGATTTATGAGGACGTCGAGCTGCCCGCGCCCGGCGCCGGCGAAGTCCGCGTCAAGCACACGGCGATCGGCCTCAACTTCATCGACGTCTATTTCCGCACCGGCCTCTATCCCACGGCCCTGCCCGCCATCCCAGGCGGCGAAGGCGCGGGCATCGTCGTGTCCGTGGGCGACGGCGTGACCGGCTTCAAGCCGGGCGACCGCGTGGCCTATGCCGCCGGACCCGGCAGCTATGCCGAGGAACGCAATGTCGGCGCGGCCGTGCTGCTGAAGCTGCCCGACGACATTTCCGACGAGACGGCCGCCGCGATGATGCTCAAGGGCCTGACCTCGCAATATCTGCTGCGCCGGACCTACAAGGTCCAGAAGGGCGACACGGTGCTGATCCATGCCGCCGCCGGCGGCGTGGGCCTCATCGCCTGCCAATGGGCGAAGCATCTCGGCGCGACCGTCATCGGCACCGTCGGCTCGAAGGACAAGGTGGACCTCGCGAAGGCGCACGGCTGCGACCACGTGATCAACTACCGCGACGAGGACTTCGTGGCGCGCGTGGCCGAGATCACCGGCGGCAAGAAGTGCGAGGTCGTCTATGACGGCGTCGGCAAGGCGACCTTCCCGGCCTCGCTGGACTGCCTGAAGCCCTTCGGCATGTTCGTGAGCTTCGGCAACGCCTCAGGTCCGGTCGACGCCTTCAGCCTCGGCCTGCTGATGCAGAAGGGCTCGCTCTATGCGACGCGCCCGACGCTCAACACCCATGCGGCCGACCGCAAGGTGCTCGAGGAAATGGCGGCGGAACTGTTCGACGTGGTGCGTTCGGGCGCGGTGAAGATCCCGGTCCATGCCCGCTACAAGCTCGCGGACGCGGCGAAGGCGCAGATCGCGCTCGAAGGCCGCGCGACCACGGGCGCAACGGTGCTGATTCCGTAAGCTGCCGACTGTGCGTAACCCGTGCCGCGGGCGCGGGCGCACATTGCGGGTTCCCCTTCGGGCATGGTCATATGACGCCCGGTCGGGAGCCCGACCATGACGCGAGAAGCGGGACCGAAACGGCCCCGCACGACCCGCCGGGGGTGATCGAATGGCGACGAGCGATGCACCGCTCGTGGCGATGCGCGGCATCGTCAAACGATTCGGTGCGCTGGTCGCCAACGACCGCGTCTACCTCGACGTGCGCCGCGGCGAAATCCATGCGCTGCTGGGCGAGAACGGCGCGGGAAAATCCACGCTGGTGAAAATACTGGACGGGCTGCTGCAACCCGACGAGGGGGACATCCTCTGGGAAGGCCGTCCCGTCGCGCTGAAAAATCCGGATGCCGCGGGCCGTCTCGGAATCGGCATGGTGTTTCAGCATTTCTCGCTGTTCGAAAACCTCACCGTCGCCGAAAACATCGCCGTCGCACTGCCCGGCGCGGGCGGATTGCACGCGGTGGCGGAGCGCATCGCGGACATCGGGCGCAGCTACGGCCTGACGCTCGACCCCGGCCGCCCGGTGTGGACGCTGTCGGCGGGCGAGCGCCAGCGCATCGAAATCGTCCGCGCGCTGCTGCGCAATCCCAAGCTGCTGATCCTCGACGAGCCGACCTCGGTCTTGACGCCGCAGGAGGCGGACGGGCTGTTCGGGACGCTGGAGCGGCTCGCCGCCTCCGGATGCGGGTTGCTTTACATCACGCATCGCTTGGAAGAGGTGAAGCGGCTGTGCACGCGGGCCACGATCATGCGCGCCGGCAAGGTGGTCGCCGCCTGCGATCCGCGCCGCGAAAGCGTCGCCCGGCTCGCGAGCCTGATGGTGGGCGCGGACGTGCATGACGTGCGTGCGGCCGCAGCACATCCCGTGGGCAAGGTGCGCCTCGAGGTGCGCAACCTGCATCTGCCGTCGCCCGACCTGCACGGCACCGCGCTCGTGGGCGCGATGCTCTCGGTGCAGGGCGGCGAAATTCTCGGCGTGGCGGGCGTGGCCGGCAACGGACAGAGCGAATTGTTCGCGGCCCTTTCGGGCGAAAGCCTCGCGCCGCAGCCCGACGACGTGCTGATCGACGGCGCGCCCGTGGGCCGCGAGGGCATCGATGCGCGACGGCTGCGCAATGCCGCCTTCGTGCCCGAGGAGCGGCTGGGCCATGCCGCGGCGCCCGGCTTCGCGCTCTCGGAAAACGTGGTCTTGTCGCGCCATGCCACGGGCGGCGTCGTCAGGAACGGGCTGGTGAGCATGGCTTCGGCCAAGCGCATCGCGGGCGAGGTCATCCGCGTCTTCGACGTGCGCAAGGGCGGCGACGACCCTGCGGCGGGAACGCTTTCGGGCGGGAACCTGCAGAAATTCGTCGTGGGACGTGAGATTCTGCGCGAGCCGGGCGTGCTCGTGGTCGATCAGCCGACATGGGGCGTGGATGCGGGCGCGGCGGCCGTGATCCGGCAGGCGCTGATCGATCTGGCGGCGCGCGGGGCGGCCGTGGTGGCGATCAGCCAGGATCTCGACGAACTCTTCGCCATCGCCGACCGCATCGCCGTGCTGCATGACGGGCGGCTCTCGGCCGCGCTCTCGGCCCGCACGGCGACGCGCGAGGAAATCGGCATTCTCATGGCCGGGGGGCACGCCACCGATGCGGCTTGAACTCGTCCCCCGCACCGACGTGCCCGGCTATGCGCGCACGCTCGCGCCGCTCGGGGCCATCGTGGCGGCGATCCTCATCGGCGGCTTGGTGGTGGCCCTGCTCGGCCGCTCGCCCGCGGCGGCGCTCGACGTCTATTTCGTGCAGCCGCTGAGCGAGAGCTGGGGCCTGCAGGAGCTGGCGGTGAAGATGCTCCCGCTGGTGCTGATCGCCGTGGGCCTCTCCTTCTGCTTCCGCGCAAATCTCTGGAACATCGGCGCGGAAGGGCAGTTCGTCGCGGGGGCGGTCGCGGGCGCGATGGTGCCGCTCGCCACGCACGGCATGGAAGCCGGCCCTTGGGTGGTGGTCGTCGCATTGGTGCTCGGCACTTTGGGCGGGGCGCTTTACGCGCTGATCCCGGCCTTTCTGCGCGTGACGCTGGGAGTGAGCGAAATCCTGACGAGCCTGATGCTGGTCTATGTCGCGCAGCTCGGGCTCGATTGGCTCGTGCGCGGACCTTGGCGCGACCCGAAGGGCTTCAATTTTCCGCAGACGGTGGTGTTCGAGCCGGGGGCACAGCTGCCGATGCTGATGGAGGCCGGGCGGCTGCATGCGGGCGCGGGGCTCGCGGTGATCGCGGTGCTCGCGACGTGGTTCATCTTCTCGCGCACGCTGTTCGGCTTCGGCATTCGCGTCAGCGGGGAAGCTCCGAAGGCGGCGCGGTTTGCGGGCTTCGACGCGAACCGGCTGGTTCTGATCGCCTTCGCCGTCTCGGGCGGGCTCGCGGGATTGGCGGGCATCGTGGAGGTGACGGGGCAGATCGGGCAGTTGAAGCCCTCGATTTCGCCGGGTTACGGGTTCACGGCGATCATCGTCGCGTTTTTGGGACGGCTGCACCCCGTCGGCATCCTGTTCGGGGCGTTCGTGATCTCGCTGACCGTGATCGGCGGCGAAAATGCCCAGATCCTGCTGAAGTTGCCGCTCGACCTGACCACGGTGTTTCAAGGCGTGCTGCTGATGTGCGTGCTGGCGGCCGACGCGCTCGTCTCCAACCGCGTGCGGATCGTCCGCACGGCGCGCGCGTGAGGGAGCCGGCATGGGCATGACCGAAGCGGTTCTTCTGACGGTGATCGCGGCGGCGGTGCCGCTGCTGCTGGCCGCCTTGGGCGAAGTCGTCGTCGAGCGCGCGGGCGTTCTCAATCTCGGCATCGAGGGCATGATGGCGGTAGGCGCGTCCTGCGGCTTCGCGGCCGCGACGCTGAGCGGATCGACGACGGTGGGCATCGTCGCGGCGGTTGCGGCGGGCGTGGCGCTTTCGGCGGTGTTCGCGCTGCTGACGCTGGGATTTGCGGCCAATCAGGTGGCTTCGGGATTGGCGCTGACCATCATGGGGCTGGGCCTGTCGGGGCTGATCGGCGCGGGCTTCGTCGGCCGGACGCGCGAGGCGGTGGGACGGCTCGACGTGCCGGGCCTGACCGACCTGCCCGCGGTGGGGCCGCTGCTGTTCGGGCACGACCCGTTCGTGTACGGCGCTGCGGCGCTGACGCTGGGCATCGCCTATTTCCTCAAGCGCTCGCATCCCGGTCTGGTGCTGCGCTCCATCGGCGAGAACCACGTCTCCGCCCATGCGCTCGGGCTGCCGGTGCTGCGGGTGCGCGTGCTCGCGGTGCTGTTCGGCGGGGCCTGCGCGGGGCTGGCGGGGGCCTATCTCTCGCTCGTCTACACGCCGTTCTGGTCCCCCGGCATGACGGCGGGGCGCGGCTGGATCGCCTTGGCGCTCGTCGTCTTCGCCTCGTGGCGTCCGCTGCGGGCGGCGGCGGGGGCGTTGGTGTTCGGCGGGGCGACGGTGCTGCAGCTGCATGCGCAGGCGGCTTCGCTGGGGCTGCCCTCGCAGGCGCTCTCCGCTCTGCCCTATCTCGCAACCGTCGTCGCGCTGGTCGTGATGTCGATCGGGCGCGGGCGGACTTCGGCCGTGCCGGGTTCGCTCGGCGTGCCCTTCGTCCCCGACCGCTGACGGTGTATTCTTTCCCGAAGCCGGGCGGGGCGCCGGCTGCGGCTTACGATCAGGTCCCGAACTGGAGAACGGAATGCGTCACATCCTCAAACTCGCCGGCGCGCTCGCGCTCGCGGCGGGCCTCGCGGCCCCGGCCGCAGCCCAAGAGAAGCTGAAGATCGGCTTCATCTATGTCGGCCCAGTGGGCGACCACGGCTGGAGCTATCAGCACGATCAGGGCCGCAAGGCCATCGAGGCCGCGTTCCCGGGCAAGGTCGAGACGACCTATGTCGAAAGCGTGCCGGAAGCCGATTCCGACCGCTCCATCGAGCAGCTCGCGCGCACCGGCCACAAGCTGATCTTCACCACCTCCTTCGGCTTCATGGAGCCGACGCTGAAGGTGGCCGCGAAATACCCGAACGTGATGTTCGAGCACGCCACCGGCTACAAGCGCGCCAAGAACGTGGCCACCTATTCCGGCCGCTTCCATGAAGGCCGCTACGTGCAGGGCGTCATCGCCGGCAAGATGACCAAGTCCAACATCATCGGCTATGTCGGCGCCTATCCGATCCCCGAAGTGGTGGCCGGCATCAACGCCTTCATGCTCGGCGCGCAGAGCGTTAACCCGAACGTGAAGGTCAAGATCGTGTGGGCCAACACCTGGTTCGACCCGGGCAAGGAAGGCGATGCCGCGAAGGCGCTGCTGGCGCAGGGCGCGGACATCATCACCCAGCACACCGACAGCCCGGCCCCGCTGCAGCAGGCCGAAGCCGCCGGCAAGTTCGCCTTCGGCCAAGCCTCCGACATGATCCGCTTCGCCCCGAAGGGCCAGCTGACCGCGATCATCGACGACTGGGCGCCCTATTACGTCGAGCGCACCCGCGCGATGCTGGAAGGCAAGTGGCAGAGCCACGACGTGTGGGACGGCCTCGCCAAGGGCAAGGTCAAGATGGCCCCCTACACCAACATGCCCGACGACGTGAAGAAGCTTGCCCTCGAAACCGAAGAGGCGATCAAGACCGGGAAGCTCGACCCGTTCAAGTGCCCGGTGCTCGACCAGGACGGCAAGCAGGTCGAATGCAAGGGCAAGGGCGCCCTCTCCGACCCGCAGATCCTCAGCATGAACTTCTACGTCAAGGGCATCGACGACAAGCTGCCGAAGTAAACGACAAGACGGCGTCGGCCCGCTCAGGCCGACGCCGCATCCTTCGCCGCCGGGGCGATCTTGACCGGAATTTTCAGATAGTGGACGCCGTTGTCTTCGGCGGCCGGAAAACGCCCCGCGCGGATATTGACTTGGATCGAGGGCAGCAGGAGCCGCGGCGCGGCCAACGCCTCGTCCCGCTTCTCCCGCATCGCGACGAATTCGTCCTCTCCGATCCCGTCACGCACATGCACGTTGGACGCCCGCTGCGCGGCGACCGTGGTCTCCCACGCAAAGGCGTCGCGGCCCGGGGCCTTGTAATCGTGGCACATGAACAGCCGCGTTTCGGCCGGCAGCGAAAGCACCTTTCGGATGGAGCGATACAACGTCCGCGCGTCGCCGCCGGGGAAATCGGCGCGGGCGGTGCCGTAATCCGGCATGAACAGCGTATCGCCCACGAAGGCCGCATCCGCGATGAGGTAGACGATGTCCGCGGGCGTATGCCCCGGCGCATGGATCACGCGGGCCGACAACGAGCCGAGCGAGAAGCTTTCGCCGTCCTTGAACAGATGGTCGAAATCGCTGCCGTCCGTCTTCAGATCCGTCGCGTTGAAGACCGGCCGGAAGATGCGCTGCACGTCGCGGATATGCTCGCCGATGCCGATCCGCGCACCCGTCCGCGCCTTGATGAGAGGCGAGCCCGACAGATGGTCGGCATGGGCATGGGTCTCGAGCGTCCAAGTGATCCGGTAGCCCTCCTCCTGCGCCTTGGCGAGGACGGCCTCGACCGAGCGCGCGTCCACGCTGCCTCCCTGCGGTTCGTAATCGAGCACCGGGTCGATCACGGCGGCGTCGCGCGTGACGGGGTCGGCGACGAGATAGCTGACGGTGTTGGTGGGTTCGTCAAAAAAGGCGTGAACGATCGGCTTTTGCATGTCGGTGTCGGGCATCGGATGACTCCTGCAAACCGGGTTTCGAACGAGATTGACATATACATAAGCGACACCTAAATAAGCATCAAATGAATTAAGAGAGAAAAATGCTCGTCGGTTCTCCCCTCGATCCCGCCGCCTTCGAAGCCAAGGCCATCGACGTGGCCGACACGCTGCGCGCCCTCGCCAATGAGCGGCGGCTTCAGGTGCTTTGTCTGCTGATCGAATTGGGCGAGGCGAATGTCGGCACGCTCGTGGAGCGGATCGGCATCGGCCAATCCGCCCTTTCGCAGCATCTGGCGAAGATGCGGGACGAAGGGCTCGTGACGTTTCGGCGCGAGAGCCAGACGCTCTGGTATCGGATCGCCGATCCCCGCGTGGCCGAACTGATGGGCACTCTCTATCGCCTCTATTGCGCACCGGACGAAAGGGCAAAGCCATGACGCTGCAAGCCATCCACCCCGACGTGCTCGACCCCTTGCTGAAGCGGGGCGCGACCATCGTCGACATCCGCGAACCCGACGAATATCGCCGCGAACACGTGCCCGGCGCGGTCAACGCGCCGCTCTCGTGGATCGCAGACACGCCGCTGCCCGGCGAGGGCGCGCTCATCTTCCATTGCCGCTCGGGCAATCGTACCGCCGCCAATGCCGGCCGTCTCGCGCAGATTGCGGGCCTGCGGGAGGCCTATCTGCTGGAGGGCGGGATCGAAGCTTGGCGCGATGCCGGCCGGCCCGTCGCCAAGGACGCACGCCAACCCATCGAGATCATGCGGCAGGTGCAGATCGGGGCCGGTTCGCTGGTTCTGATCGGCGTCGTGCTCGGCGCGCTCGTTCATCCCGGCTTCTACGCACTGTCCGGCTTCGTCGGTGCGGGGCTGTTGTTTGCGGGCGCGACGGGGTTCTGCGGCATGGCGCGCCTGCTGGCGCTCGCGCCCTGGAACCGACGCGCCCTTGCCGACGGGGCGTGATCCTTCCCTTCAACGGATACGGGGAGACTTCGACATGAGCGGTCTCGTCTTGGCCGGACCGTCCGGTTTGGCGGTAGGCCTCATTCTCGGGCTGGTGGGCGGCGGCGGTTCGATCCTCGCCGTTCCCCTCCTCGTCTATGGAGTGGGCGTTTCGCCCGCCCATGTCGCCATCGGCACGAGCGCGCTGGCCGTTTCCGTCAGCGCGCTTGCGAGCTTGTTCGGCCATGCCCGGTTCGGCCGCGTGAAGTGGCGCTGCGGCTTGGTTTTCGCCGCTGCGGGAGTGTTCGGCGCTCTCGCGGGCGCGGCGCTGGGCAAGAGGGTCGACGGCCAAAACCTTATGGCGCTGTTCGGCCTCTTGATGGTGGGCGTCGGACTCATGACCTTCCGCAAGCGCGACGCAGGCGGCGAGCCCGACGTGCGGCTGAACGCGGAAACGGCGTCGCGGCTGTTGCCGGCCCTCATCGGAACGGGCTTCGGCACCGGCTTTTTGAGCGGCTTTTTCGGCATAGGCGGCGGGTTTTTGATCGTGCCCGCGCTGATCGCCGCGACGGCGATGCCTCTGACGTCGGCCGTGGGCACGTCCTTGATCGCGGTCGCGGTCTTCGGTGCGTCGACTGCGGCGAGCTATGCCTTCTCGGGGCTGATCGACTGGCCGGTCGCGCTCGTCTTCATCGCGGGCGGGCTGGTCGGCAGCGCGGCGGGCGCCGCGCTGGGACGGATCGTGGGAGCGAAAAAGGGGCTGCTCGGCCTGATCCTGTCCGTCGTCATCACGACGGCGGGCGCTTACGTCGTGTTCCGCAGTTTTTGAGGCTGCGGGCCGCGCAGATCCTCGACCCGAACGTCTTGTTCAGACGATCTTCGCCTCTCCGGGCACGGGCACGAAACCGATGCTGAGGCGGTTGCCCGTCACTTCCGCGATGCGCTGCAACGTGCGCGTGGAGGGCAGAACGCGGCCGCTCTCCCATTTGGAGACGTTGGATTGGTCCGTCGCAATCCGCTCCGCAAGTTCCTTCTGGCTCAATCCCGCCATTCGACGTGCCGAAATGAGGGCTTCGGCCAGCGCGAACTCACCGTCGAGCGCGTCATATTCGCGAATGTAACCCGCATCGCCGCGCCACTCGGCGAAGAGACCTTCCACCGACTTCTTCGTCATATCGTCTCCTCCGCTCGTGCCAAGGCGATCTCGATTTCACGTCTGGGCGTTTTCTGCGTTTTCTTGACGAAAGCTCGAAGCACCACGATCCGACGCCCCGTCCGGGTGAGATAAATCGCCCTTCCGATCCCGTCCCGACCGATCATTCGCATCTCCCAGAGCTTTCCCTCCAAGTGACGGACATACGGCATTCCGACGTTTTCGAGCCCTTGGCTCATGATCAGCCGGCAAATGCGTTCAAACCGCGCCCGAATATCCTGCGGCAGCGCATTCAATTCATCCCGAACGACGGGATCCAAGTCTGAAAATGTCCAAAACACGAAACGGAATATGGCTTAAATGCCATATCCTTGCAAGCGGAGGTTTTTTCCTCACACCGCCGTCCCGTGAAGATCATACGCGTCCGCGCGTTCGATCTTCACGGTGACGATGTCGCCCGCGCGGAGGGGGCGGCGGGTGGCGACGTAGACGTTGCCGTCGATTTCGGGGGCGTCCCACTGGCTGCGGCCCTTGGCGACAGTGGTGCCGTTCTCGTCGATGATGACCTTGATGCGCTTGCCCACGCGCGAGGCGAGGCGCTTGGCGCTGACGGCCTGCTGGCGGGCCATGAAGCGGTTCCAGCGGGTCTGCTTCACCTCGTCGGGCACGACATCCAGGCCGAGATCGTTGGCGACCGCGCCCTTGACGGGTTCGTATTTGAAGCAGCCGACGCGCTCCATCTTCGCCTCGTCGACGAAGGACAGAAGCTCCTCGAAATCCTCCTCCGTCTCGCCGGGGAAGCCGACGATGAAGGTGGAGCGGATGGCGAGATCGGGGCAGATCTCGCGCCATTTGCGGATGCGCTCGAGCGTCTTCTCCTGCCCGCCGGGCCGGCGCATCGCCTTCAGCACCTTCGGCGAGGCATGCTGGAAGGGGATGTCGAGATAAGGCAGCACGAGGCCCTCGGCCATCAGCGGGATGACGTCGTCGACATGCGGATAGGGGTAGACGTAATGCAGCCGCACCCACGCCCCGAGCGAGCCGAGTTCACGCGTCAGATCGAGGAACTTCGTGCGGACCTCGCGGTCGCGGAACGTGCTGGGCGCGTATTTCACATCGACGCCGTAGGCGGACGTGTCCTGCGAGATGACGAGCAGTTCCTTCACGCCCGCCTTCACCAGCTTCTCGGCTTCGCGCAGCACGTCTCCGGCCGGGCGCGAGACCAGATCGCCGCGCAATCCGGGGATGATGCAGAAGGTGCAGCGATTGTTGCAACCCTCTGAAATCTTGAGATAGGCGTAGTGGCGCGGCGTGAGCTTGATGCCCTGATCCGGAACCAGATCGAGGAACGGGTCATGCGCGGGCGGCACGGCCTCGTGCACGGCCTTCATCACGCTTTCGTAGGCCTGCGGCCCGGTGATCGCGGCGACGCCGGGATGCGCGGCGCGGATCTCGTCGGGCTGCGCGCCCATGCAGCCGGTGACGATGACCTTTCCGTTCTTGGCCATGGCCTCGCCGATGGCGCCGAGCGACTCCGCCTTGGCGCTGTCGAGGAAGCCGCAGGTGTTGACCAACACGGCGTCGGCGCCTTCATGCGTCTTGACGAGTTCGTAGCCCTCCGCACGCAGCTGCGTGATGATGCGCTCGCTGTCCACCAGCGCCTTGGGGCAGCCGAGGGACACGAAGGAAATCTTCGGGGCGGAGTTGAGGGCCATGGAGGCTCGCGCATGTTGGGGAAAGGCACGCCTCCCGTACCCGAAACGCCCCGCGCCGACAACCGCCCGCCCCCGCGGTTCGGGCGAACCCGGTCCGAACACCGACGCAACGCACCCGGGACTTGAATCGGAACGCGGCCGGCGGGCAGTGTGGACGCGATGATTTTGCACGCCCTCGCCACCGCCGGTCGACTCCGCTTCCCGCTTCCGGCGCTGCTTGCGGCGCTGCTGCAGGCCGGGTGTGCGGAGGATGCCCGGCTCGTGCGCACCGATCTCTGCAGCCGCGTGATCGAGGCGCTGAACCCTCCCGACGCCCGTATCGCCGTGCTGCGCTCGATGCCGGGTGCGGAGCCTTCGAGCATCCGCATCGACTACCGGGTCGATGCGGCGGGGCGCAGCCGCGTGCGCGTCGTGACCTGCCGTTTCGGCGGCGAAGGGCTTGAAGCCGGGGCGCGGCGCATCGCGAGCATCGAGACCGAGCGCGGTCCGCTGCCCGAAAGCTCTCTCGTGCTGTTGCGCCGCTTTCTCTTCGAGGCCGCGGACCACGCCCCTGCCGAGGCGGAACGCGCCCGCGCCATGCACGTGCCGGAGGTGGGATTTGCGGCGGCGCTGACGCTCCAGCATGCCCTCGGCGGGATCCCCTCGGTGGCGGTCAACGCTTTGCTGGCCGCCGCCTATGCCCTCGTCTACGGGCTTGCGGGCCGCATCGTGCTCGGCTTCGGGGAATTCGCCGTGCTCGGCGGATATGCGGCGCTGCTGGGCTTGGGCGCGACCGTCGCTTGGGGATCGCCGTCGCTGGGGCTTTTGACCGGACTGCTGATCACGACCTTCGCCGCAGCGCTGCACGGGGCGGTGGCGGGACGCTTCATCGTGCGCCCTCTCCTCGCCTCGCCCGGGCCCTCCGTGCTGATCGCCACGACGGGCATGATGATCGCGCTGGCGGAATATGTGCGGCTGGCGCAGGGCAACGGCTTTCGCTGGATGCCGCCTTTCGCCGTCGTGCCGCGCGCGCTGGTGCGGTCGGGAGATTTCGTCGCCACGATCAGCCCGCTGGTTCCGGTGCTGGGCGCCGTTGCGGCCGCCGCGCTGTCGGGACTGCTGTTCGCGATGCGCCGCACCGGCTTCGGCCGTCGCTGGCGTGCGGTGCGCGACGATGCGCGGGCGGCGGAGCTGTGCGGGGTGGACCCGTCCCGCGTGTTTCTCGCGAGCTTCGCGGCGGCGACCGGGCTCGCCGGGGTGGCGGGCTTCATGATCACCGCGCAATTCGGCGGCATCGGCTTTTCGGGCGGGCTGGCGCTGGGGCTCAAGGCGCTGGTGGGCGCGGTGCTCGGCGGCATCGGCTCCGTCGGCGGCGCGATGGCGGGCGGATTGCTGATCGGCCTGCTGGACGCGGGCTGGTCCGCGGCGATGCCGCTGGAAACGCGCGAAATCGCGATCTACGCGCTGCTCGCGGTGATGTTGGCGCTACGCCCCGGAGGGCTCTTCGGTTTCGCGGAAGGCGAGCCGCGGAAGGTTTGACGGGGGATGCAGCGGGAGTGCGTTGCCCATTGAAAAACCTCATGGTGAGGAGGCGCGCAGCGCCGTCTCGAACCACGAGGTTTTTTCGGCTGCCGTGGTTCGAGACGCCCCGCTTTGCGGGGCTCCTCACCATGAGGGTGGAATAGGGGCAGCCCTCCGATCCTACGGCCCGACGAGGATCAGCGCCCAGTAGGTGCGGTAGCGTGAGCCCGGGGACTCGGCGCGGACCATGCCGATGCGGGTGGCTTCCTTCATGAGGAGGTTGGAGCGGTGGCCGGGGGAGCGTTGCCAGCTCGCGACCGCACGCTCGGAGGAGGCATGGCCGGCCCCGACGTTTTCGGCGGCGGCGTTTTTGGCGAAGCCCGCGCCGTTCATGCGGCGGACGAGGTCGCCGTCGACGTCATGGGAGAGCTTGTCGGCCGAGGCCATCGCGCGGGCCTGCGCTTCGGCCGCGCGGACCACGGCGGAGTCGACGGAAACCGGGGACAGACCGTTCTCGCGACGGAAGGCGTTGATGGCGGGGAGAGCCTCGTGGGACACGTCCTGCACGGCGGCGCTGCGGTCGGGCGCGGTGGCGCAGGCCGAGAGAACGGCGGCAAGAACGCCGACGAAGACGAATTTCAAACGCATCGAACCCTCCGACTGTCGAAACGGCCGAGATTGCGGAAACCGTGATCCGGTCCCATATCACGCTCGTCCCGAGGAGGCCGGCCATGCCCGTGATCGAACCGACCGAAATCATCCCGCCGCGCGGGCGATACGTCGCCGCGTCGCCCTACAGCGGCGTGCTGGGCTCGCGGCTGTTCGCGTTTCTAATCGACGTCGTCGCCGTCGGCGTGTTGTGGGGCATCGCGACCATGATCGTGTTGACGATGGGCTTGCTGACCTTCGGTCTGGCGTGGCTGCTGCTGCCGGCACTGTGGCCGATCGTCGCCTTGTTCTACAACGGATTGACGGTTTCCGGCCCGCGGCGCGGCACATGGGGCATGCGCGTGGCAGGTATTCAGCTGGTGCAGACGGACGGCGGCCGTGTGCCCTTCGTGACCGCGGCGGCGCATGCAGTGCTGTTTTACGTGTCCGTTTCCGTCCTGACGCCCCTGGTTTTATTGATCGGGATGGTGCGCAACGACCGGCGCCTGCTGCACGATCTGCTCGTCGGAACCGTTGCGGTGCGCCGGGACGCTTGAGCCTGAAACGGCAAGTGCTATCGTTACGGAAAGTGGACGGCGGAAAGACTGCGGCCCATGATGGCGGCGCGGGATTTTTGCCGCGCAGGACACGGCGGAGGACACCGTGACGACGCAGCCGCGCGATGCGCCGCAATTTTACCTGACCGCGCCGAGCACCTGTCCTTATCTGCCGGGACGCGAGGAGCGGAAGGTGTTCACGCATCTGGTGGGCCGACGTGCGGGCGAGCTGAACGATGCGCTGACGCAAGGCGGGTTTCGTCGCTCGCAGACCATCGCCTACCGCCCCGCCTGCGACGGCTGTCGCGCCTGCGTATCCGTGCGCGTGGTGGTGGACGAATTCAGCCCCTCGCGGAACATGCGGCGCGTGGTGGAGCGCAATGCCGACCTGATCGGCGAAATGCGCTCCAACCTGCCGACCACCGAGCAATATTCGCTGTTTCGCCACTATCTCGACAGCCGCCACGGCGACGGGGGCATGGCGGACATGACCGTGCTCGACTACGCCATGATGGTCGAAGACAGCCATGTCGAGACGCGGCTGGTGGAATATCGCGGGCGCGGGCCGGACACGGGCATCACGGGCAAAGAGGCCGGGCCGCTTTATGCCTCGGCGCTGACGGACGTGCTCGCGGACGGATTGTCGATGGTCTACTCGTTCTACGACCCGGACGAGACGGACCGGAGCCTCGGCACCTATCTGATCCTCGACCATATCGCGCGGGCGCGGGTGCTGGGCCTGCCCTACGTCTATCTCGGCTACTGGGTCGAGGGCTCGCGGAAGATGGACTACAAGGCCCGCTTCACGCCGCAGGAACGACTGCTGCCCGAAGGCTGGGCGCGGGTCGAGTAGGACCGGCTTTCACTTCTTCACGTCGTCCGTGACCGCGCCCGCGGCGGGTTTGCCGCGCGTCGCGTCGTCGACTTGCCGCGTCTGCGGGGGCGGGCCGCCGGTTTGACTGCGGCCGGAGGAGACGCCGCCCGCAGGTTCGTGCACGCTCGTGAGGAAACCGCGCGGATCGGGCTTGTCGGCGTCCGACACGCGCGTCGAGCCCTTGACCGCGAAGGCGGTGCCGGCATTACGGCCGAGCAGTCCCTCGAGGAGCCCGTAGGCTGCGACGGCGAGGGCCACGACCCCGAGGCAGGCCAAAAGAAACGCGCGCAAGGGCGATCCTCCTCATTCGGCCGGTTCGGCCCGTCGATCCCGTCGGCGGCCGTAGATCCGCTCGATCCACAGCGGGTGATGCGTGCGGGCCCAATGGAGGTCCACGTCGCCGCGCGCCATGGCGTCGAAACTGCCCGCCACGCCCCATGTTCCGAGATAGATGTGGCCGATGATGAGCGCGACCATCAGGCCTGCGACGACGGTGTGGATGCCTTGGACCCATTGCATGCCGTTCACGCCGAGCGACGAGATGGGCAGCATCATCAGCACGCCGGTGATCGCCATCACCAAACCGCCGAGCACCGCCCCCCAATAGATGAGCTTTTGGCCGGCGTTGAACTTCTCGGCGGGGATGTGCTCCTTGGTCAGCAAGCCGCCGCCGCGCTTGAACCACGTCCAATCGACGCGATGGAACAGGTTGTCCTGCACCCACATCACCGCCATCGCCAGAATGCCGAACATGAAGGCGTATCCGGTAAAGTTGTGGGCTAGGAGACCCCATTGCGTCATGGCGGAGAAGGCGGCGTCGCCGAGCCAAGGCTGCAGCAAGACACGACCGAACACGATGTTGAGCCCGGTCAGCGCCAAGACGATGAAGCTCACCGCCGTCAGCCAATGCACGAAGCGGTCGACCGGGCGGAAGCGGAGCACGCGGCGTCCCTCGGGGTCGGGGCGGTAGCCGTCGCGCCCGCGCACCAGCGCCAGAACGAGGATGGAGAGCACCGCGAGACCGATCAGGATGCCGTGCACCCAGCGCGAGGTGGAGACACGGAAATCGCGCCAAGTCCGACCTTCGGGCTGCACCAGCACCGCCAGTTTGCGGTCGGGCAGATAGACGTTCCCCACGACCTTGTCGGGCGGCATCTGCCCCTGACGCAGGACGCGCATCAACTCGTCCTCGCTCGCATTCGGCATGCGGGACGGGTTGGGATGCACGCCGCGATCCGTCGCCGCATTCGAGCCGGTGCCTTGGTTTTGAGCGGCGGGAGGTTGGGCGGCGGGAGATTGCGGGGCCGGCGCTTGGGCGAAAACCGGGAGCGGTGAGAAAAGAAGCGCGAGCGCGAAGGCGAAGCCGCGCGATCGGCTTGCGAGGTGACGCATCCTGGTCATGCGGGCCTCCCCGTCTCCGTCCGCAGGTCCTGCGGGAAAACCGAATTGCCGCCGCCCAGCGGCGTCGGGCTGTCGCGATAGGCCGTCGACCATCCCCACGCCTCCGAGCCGTAGCCGCGCCGCAGCACGCGTTCGCGATAGATCGTGGCGATCATCTCGCCGTCGCCGGCCAGCAGCGCCTTGGTGGAGCAGGCTTCGGCACAGAACGGCAGCTTGCCTTCGGCGAGGCGGTTGCGGCCGTAAAGCGCGTAACTTTCGGGCGTGTTCACGTTGTCGGGGCCGCCCGCGCAATAGGTGCATTTGTCCATCTTCCCGCGCGAGGAGAAGTTGGTGGCCTTGGGATATTGCGGCGCGCCGAAGGGGCAGGCGTAGAAGCAATAGCCGCAGCCGATGCACAGTTCCTTGGAGTGCAGCACGATGCCGTCGGACGTCTGCAGGAAGCAGTCGACCGGGCAGACGCTGGCGCAGGGCGCGTCGGTGCAATGCATGCAGGCCATCGAGACGGAGCGTTCCCCCGGCAACCCGTCGCTGAGCGTCACGACGCGGCGGCGGTTGATGCCCCACGGGATCTCGTGCTCGTTCTTGCAGATCGTGACGCAGGCGTTGCATTCGATGCAGCGTTCGGCGTCGCAGAGGAATTTGACGCGGGCCATTCTCGCCCCTCCCTCAGCCCGTGACCGCTTCGACGCGCACGAGCGTGACCTTGGTTTCCTGCATCGCCGTGACCGGGTCGTAGCCGTAGGTGGTGAGCGCGTTGACGCTCTCGCCCAGCACGATCGGATCGGTTCCCGGCGGATATTTCGAGCGCAGATCGCGCCCGGCATAGATGCCGCCGAAGTGGAACGGCATGAACACGACGCCCTCCCCCACCCGCTCCGTCACCATGGCGCGGACATGCGCGGAGGAAGAGTTTTCGGGGCCGCGGAGCCAGACCATCTGGCCCGCGCGGATGCCCAGACGCTGCGCGTCCTTCGGGTTGATCTCGACGAAGGCTTCCTGCACCAGCTCCGCGAGCCACTTGTTCGACCGCGTCTCCTCGCCGCCGCCCTCATATTCGACGAGGCGGCCCGAGGTGAGCACGAAGGGGAACTGCTTGCCGATATCGCGTTCGGCCGCGGCCTTCTGCACGCTGAAGCCCACATTCGGCAGGCGGAAGTCGCGGTTGTCCGGCAGCGTCGGGTATTTCGCCACGAGATCGGGACGCGGCGAATAGATCGGCTCGCGGTGCGTCGGCACCGGATCGGGCAGGTTCCACGCGATGACGCGCGCCTTGGCGTTGCCCGCCGGGCTGCAGCCGTGGAGGATCGCGACGCGCTGGATGCCGCCCGACAGGTCCGTCTGCCAGCTCACCTTGTCGGTGTCGTTGCCGCCGATGCGGTCGATGACGGCGCGTTCCTCCGGCGAGAGATCGCCGTCCCAGCCGAGCTTCTTCAGCACGGCCATCGTGAATTCGGGATAGCCGTCCTGAATCTCGGAACCGGGGTTGAACGCGCCTTCCGACAGCAGGGTCTGCCCGTTGCGCTCCACCCCGAACCGGGCGCGGAAGCCGCTGCCGCCCTCCTTGACGGGAATGTTCACATTGTAGAGCACGGCCGTGCCGGGGTGCTTCTGCTCGGGCGTGCCCCAGCAAGGCCAAGGCAGACCGTAGATCTCGCCCTCGACCGGGCCGGAGCGGCCGCGCAGCGTGGAGGGATCGAACAGAGCCTGATGCTGCATGTGCAGCTTCAGCCGCTCGGGCGACTGGCCCGTGTAGCCGACCGCCCACGTGCCGCGATTGATCTCGCGCAGCATGTCCTCGACGCTCGGCACGGTGCCGTTGACGGCGATGTGCTTGAACATCTCGTCGGCGTAACCGAGCTTTTTCGCCAGCAGATAGATGATCTCGTGATCGGGCTTGGACTCGAAGATCGGCGGCACGACCTCGTCGGCCCATTGCAGGGAGCGGTTTGAGGAGGTGCGCGTGCCGCTGATTTCGAACTGCGTGCAGGCGGGCAGAATGTAGGTGTTGTTCTTGCGCTCGCCCATCACCGCGTAAGTGGTCGGATGCGGATCGGCGATCACCAGCAGGTCGAGCTGCTCGATGCCGCGGATCGCATCGGGCATGCGGGTGACCGTGTTGCCGCCGTGGCCGAAAACGAGCATAGCCCGCAGCTTGGAGGGTTGGTCGACCTGATCCTTCGGCAGGTTGACGGCATCGAACCAGCGCGTGGTCGGAATGCCCTTTTCCTGCATCAGCTTCGGGCTTGCGAAGCGCGATACCATCCAATCGTAATCGACGTCCCACACCCGCGCCCAATGCCGCCAAGCGCCTTCGGTGAGGCCGTAATAGGCGGGCAAGGTGGTCACGTCCAAGCCGAGATCGGTCGCGCCCTGCACGTTCGAATGGCCGCGAAAGATGTTGGCGCCGCCGCCCGGCACGCCGACATTGCCCAAGGCGAGCTGCATTGTCGTATAGGCGCGGACATTGGCCGTGCCGACGGTCTTCTGCGTCGCGCCCATGCACCAGATCAGCGTCGAGGGCTTGTTCTTCGCCATGATCTCGGCGACGCGCCGCAACTGCTCGCCCGGCACGCCGGAGACGCGCTCGACCTCGTCGGGCGTCCATTTGGCGACTTCCTTGCGGACGTCGTCCATGCCGTAGACGCGTTTGGCGATGTAGTCCTTGTCCTCCCAACCGTTCTGGAAGATGTGCCACAGCACGCCCCAGATGACCGGGATGTCGGTGCCGGGCCGCAGCCGCACATATTGCGTGGCGTGGGCCGCCGTACGCGTGAAGCGCGGATCGACGACGATCATCTCGGCGCGGTTGATCTCCTTGCCGCGTAGGATGTGCTGCATCGAGATGGGATGCGCCTCGGCGGGGTTGCCGCCCATGATCATGATGGCCTTCGAATTCCCGATGTCGTTGAAGGAATTCGTCATCGCGCCGTAGCCGACGGTATTCGCGACGCCGGCGACGGTCGTCGAGTGGCAGATGCGGGCCTGATGATCGACGGAGTTGGTGCCCCAGAACGCCGCCATCTTGCGGTAGAGATAGGAGTTCTCGTTCGAGAACTTGGCCGAGCCGAGCCAGAAGACGGAATCGGGCCCCGACTCCTGCCGCAGCTTCAAGAGCTGCGAGCCGATCTCTTCGATGGCCTGATCCCACGAGATGCGTTGCCATTCGCCGTTGACGAGCTTGGTCGGATATTTCGTCCGCCGCTCGCCGTGCGTGACCTCGCGGACGGATGCGCCCTTGGCGCAATGCGTGCCGAGATTGATCGGGCTGTCATAGCCCGGCTCCTGCCCGACCCAGACGCCGTTCTGCACTTCCGCGACCACCGTGCAGCCGACGGAGCAATGCGTGCAGATGCTCTTGCGGATTTCGATCGGCGGGCCGCCGGGCGTCTCGGTCGCCGCTTCGGCGCGCCGCATAAAAGGCCGCAGGCCGCTCGCGACGATCCCGGCACCGGCCGCCACGACGCCCGCACGGCGCAGGAAACCGCGCCGGTCCAACGGGGCTTCCGTCAGGCCGCCGAGGAGGCCTTCGGTGAGTTTGGCCGTGCGGGCCGCCTGCGAACGCCTCTTGATCAGCATGATGCGCCTCCCCGCCTCAACGGCGGTTGGTCTCGTAGAATTTTTTGACGTGATCGGTTTCGCGATAACGCGGGGCGCGCTGGTCGGGCCGGGCCCGCATCGCCTCGGCTTCGGTGGGCACCGCAGCCGACCCGCCCGCGGCGACCGCGCCGAGCCCCATCAATTTCAGGAAGGAGCGTCGGCCTTCGGCTTTCGCTTCCTCCCTCGGACCGGCTTGCGGCGGAACGGCGGCTTTCGGGGGAACGAGGCTGGCCATGACGCACTCCACGTGGACGCATTTGCCGCGTCGTCAAACCAATCCTCGAAGGACGCCGGGGTTCCGAAGGATCGGCGGCGGTGCGACCTTCGGCCCCGCACGGCGTTGTGGAGCATGAACCCAAAGGACCGGCCCATGCTCCCGACCAAGTCGCGCATCAGCGCCACCGCCTTCTCGACCATGCTCGCGAGGGCCCTCGCCTTCTCCGCCGCCGTGCACGCGCAGACCACGCCCGCGCCGTCCGGCGGCACACCGCAACAGGTCGCACCGGGGTCCACGCAGGGCGAAGAGATCGCCAAGGATCCGGCGGTCCGCGAAAGCCAGTCGCCGGAAATTACGCCGTTGGGACGAAACGAGCCCAATCTGCACACGGGCGGCAGCGACCCGGGCCTGCAGAAGGCCATCGATGACTCCCACAACGGCACGACGGGCACGACGAGACCTCAGGGCGGCCGAAACAACGGCGACCAGCCCGAGGGACAACGCGACGGCACAGCGCCGCGCCCGACGACTCCGGCCCCATAGCCTCAGCCCGGCAACGCCCCGCCGTGTCGCCGGCGCGGCGGCTCCGGCGCAGCCGACTTCAACGGATCGGAGCCGCCGCATGTCGCGCGAAGATCATCGACCGCGGTCGGCGGCGGTGACGGGTCGTCGGCGAGTTCGGGCGGGCCGGCGGATGAGGACCCATCCCCGTCGGACTCGGCAGTCGCTTGACGGGAAGGACGATCCTCGTCGCGCTCCGCGGACGGTTCGGGCGGGTTCATGGCTCGGAGCACGTCTCGTGCCTTTTCGGCCAAGTCCGCGGAACTGGGCAGGCCGTAACCGGGCGCGTTGAAGTCCCAATCATAGTCGGCCATTCCGCGAAAATCGGAGATGGCGGCGTCGCTCGTCCAAGCGCGCCGCAGTGCCTCCCGTCGCAGTTCGAGCGGCACGTTCTCCCGCAGGAAAGGCCGGTAGTCGGAGGCGCCGTCCAGATCGCTCGGAGACGGCAGTTCGGGATCGGGTTCCGGCGGCAGCTCGGACGGAGGCGGCTTTGGCGGAGCGTGCGGAACGGCGACCGGCGGCGGAGCTTTCCGCCGCCCCGCATCGGCGGCTTCGCTTCGCAGGCGCGACCAGCGCGAGAGGAAATGTTCGTCCGTCATCGCGACGGAAATTCGCGGACGCGACGGAAGTTGCAGTCTGCCCCGTTCGGGCGCGCGCCGGTCAGCGCATCAAGGCGCGCAGAGCCCAGACCAAGACCGCGAAGACCGTCAGGCTCGCCAGATAGAGGCCTACGAACCAAGCCAATCGGCGCATTAGTGATGGTATCCGTCGGTCACCTTCCCGCGGAACACCCACATCGTATAGGCGTGGTAGCTGATGATGACCGGCAGCAGGATCAGCATTCCTACGAGAATGAACTTCTGGCTGGCGGGCGGCGAAGCGGCCTCCCAGATCGAGATCGAGGGCGGGATGATGTTGGGCCAAAGGCTGATCGCCAACCCGGCGAAGCCCAGCAGGAAGAGGACCATCGCCAGCAGGAACGGCAGGACCTCGCGGTCGGTGCGCACGGTGCGGTAAAGCGCATAGGCGGTCAGCGCGACCAACGCCGGCACCGGCGCGAGATAGGCGATGTTGGGCCAGGAGAACCAGCGCGCGGCGATCCTCGCATCGAGGAACGGGACCCAAAGGCTGACCGCGCCCATAAAGACGAGCACCGCGAAGAGCAGGCGGACGCTCGCGCGCCGCGACCATTCGTGCAGCGGACCTTCGGTCTTCACCACGAGCCACGTCGCGCCCAAGAGCGCGTAGCCCGCCACGACGGCGAGCCCGGTGAAGAGCGAAAAGGGCGTCAGCCAAGACAAGGCCGTGCCTGCGAACTGACGACCTTCCACCGGCACGCCCCGCACGAAGGCCCCGAGGATCACGCCCTGTGCGAAGGCCGCGAAGATCGAGCCGAGAGAGAAAGAGCGGCTCCAGCGCGCCCGATGGTGCTGCACCTTGAAACGGAATTCGAAGGCGACGCCGCGAAACACCAAGGCGATCAGCATGAGCAGGATCGGCAGATAGAAGGCGGGCAGCAGCACCGCATAAGCGAGCGGAAAGGCCGCGAAGATGCCCGTGCCGCCGAGCACGAGCCAAGTTTCGTTGAAGTCCCAGATCGGCGCGACCGTGTTCATCGCGGTGTCGCGCTCCTCCTCGTCGCGCATGAAGGGGAACAGGATGCCGATGCCGAGATCGAAGCCGTCGAGCAGCACGTACATGGCGACGGTGAAGGCGATGATCACGGTCCAGACGAGGGTGAGGTCTATATCGGCCATCGTGCTCACTCCGCCGGTTCGGGGCTGACGTCGGGGACCGACAACGGGCGTTTGGGCAATTTGGGGCCGCCATGCGCGTCCGGTCGCGGGGCTTCCGGCCCCACCCCGATGATGCGGAGCATGTAATAGGTGCCAGCGCCGAAGATGGCGGCATAGGCGACGACGAAGGCGGAGAGCGATGCCGCGACGCTCGCCCCCGACACGGGCGAAAGCGCATCGGCCGTTCTCAGCAGGCCGTAGACGACGAAGGGCTGTCGCCCGACCTCGGTGGTGAACCACCCGGTGAGCACCGCGACGAAGCCCGAGGGGGTCATCGCCATCGCCAGAAGCAGGAACCAGCGCGTGTCGTAAAGCGTGCCGCGCCGCCGCAGCCACAGGCCGCAGGCCGCTACGAACAGCATCAGAAAGCCGATCCCCACCATGATGCGGAAGGCGTAGAAGGGGATGAGCACCGGCGGACGGTCCGCGCGCGGCCACTCCTTCAAGCCTCGGATGACGCCTTCGGGATCGCGCTTGAGGATGATGCTGCCGAGCTTGGGAATGCCGACCTCGAAACGGTTGGTCTCCGCCTTTTCGTCGGGCACGGCGAAAAGGATGAGCGGCGCGCCCGCCCGCGTCTCCCAATGACCTTCGATCGCGGCGAGCTTGGCGGGCTGATGATCGAGGACCACGAGGCCCTGAAGGTCGCCCGCGAAGATCTGAGCGGGCGCGACGATTGCGGCGAACCACATCGCCATCGAGAACGCCGTACGCGCTTCGGCGACCGCCCTTCCCTTCACCAGATGCCAGGCGGATACGCCGGCGACGACGAAGCAGGTCGTCAGATAGGCGGCCAGCACCATGTGCACGAGCCTGACCGGGAACGACGGATTGAAGACGACGGCCCACCAATCGACCGCATGGAAAATCCCGTCGCGGATTTCGTAGCCGGCGGGCGTGTGCATCCAGCTGTTGGCGGAGATGATCCAGAACGTCGAGAGCAGCGTGCCGACGGCGACGAGCGCCGTCGCGAGGAAATGCAGCTTGGGGCCGACGCGGTCGTAGCCGAACAGCATGATTCCGAGAAAGGACGCCTCGAGGAAGAAGGCGGTGAGCACCTCGTAGCTCATCAAGGGGCCGAGGATGTTGCCCGCCACGTCCGAGAAACGGCTCCAATTCGTGCCGAATTGGTAGCTCATGACGATGCCCGACACGACGCCGAGGCCGAAGGAGACGGCAAACAACTTCACCCAAAACCGAAAAAGCGAAAGATAGACGGGCTTCTTCGTCCATAGATGCAGAAATTCCAGCATCGCGAGAAAGCTCGCCAAGCCGATGGTGAAGGCCGGGAAAAGAATATGGAAGGACACCACGAACGCGAACTGGATGCGCGAGAGGATCAGCGGATCGAATTCCATGTCGGGACTCCTTGCTCCGCCTTCGGGTACGGCCTTCGTGTCGATTTCATTGCGCGGAACCGTGGGGTCGACGTCAGACCATCTTGGGCCGCGCGACATTGACGGTTCCGACTTGCCTGTGCAACGTCCGCGGCCCGCAAGCGTTCGGAGCCCGGTCATGCGCACACACCTCATTTCGATCCCGACCGACACCTTTCCGCTCGACGGGCTGTTCTACGAGCCGGAGGGCGGCGCGACGGCCGGGGCGGTGATGCTGCTGCACGGCAATTGCCTGAACTTCTATTCCGGCCCGTCGAAGTTCCTGCCGCCGGTGCTGACCGCGATGGGCTATGCCTGTCTCGCCTTCAACCGTCGCGGCCACGACGTGCTGGTGACCCCGCAGGGCCGGCTGGCGAGCGGCGGCGCCTATCAGACCGCGGCGGAAGCGGTGGCGGACAACGTCTTCGCTTCGGATTGGCTGAAGGCGAAGGGCTTTTCCGCGCCGGTGGTGATCGGCCACAGCAACGGCGGCATGCTGGCCGTGCGCCATGTCTCGGTCAACCCCGACACGCCGGCGATGGTGCTGCTGTCGGCCCATCTGGGCGGCAGGCACATCGTGCCGAAGATGTGCGACAACGGGCTGTTCGCGCGCGACCGGTTGGAGGAATTCACGGCCAAGGCGCAGGCCATGATCGCGGAGGGACGCGGGCGCGAGCTGATGACCCTGCCCGGCTGGTGGCATGTGGTCTCGGCCGAGACCTTCATCGACTATTCCACGAATACGCCGGACACGATGGCGCTTGCGCCGTCCATCGGCTGCCCGAGCCTCTACATCGTCGGCGATCAGGAACGGCCGGACATCTACCCGGCCGAGGCCTTCGCACAGCGTACCAAGGGGCCGTGCGAAGCCGTGGTGATGCCCGATTGCGACCACTTCTACACCGGGCACGAGGACGCCACCGCCCGCCGCGTCGCGGATTGGCTCCGCAAGACGACGGGCTGAAGCGGGCTCGACCGGGCCGACGCCCCTACGCGAACGTGAAGTCGTTGGCGTTGAGCGCGGCCTTGGTCACGCCCTGAATCCAGACCTGATCCGCACCCGTGCCGATCACCACCCCGGTGAAGGCGGTGCCTACCGGCGAGGTGCCGGATTGGTCCGAGGCGGCCGCAAGCACCTCGTCGAAGTTCGTGAACGAGCCTTGGAACGCGATCACGTCCGCAATCGTGCTGCCGGCCGTGAATCCGACGACGAGGTCGCGGCCGGTGCCCGGGGTGAAGTTGAACAGATCGTTGCCCGCGCCGCCGTTGAGCGAGTCGTTGCCCGCCCCGCCGATCAACGTGTCGTTGCCGTCGCCGCCGAGGATGGTGTCGCTGCCGACGCGGCCCTGCAGGCTGTCGTTGCCGGCGAGGCCGTTGAGCCGCGATCCCTCGTTGGTGCCGATGATCGTGTCGTTGAACTGGGTGCCGTCCACCGCCTCGACGGCGAAGAAGGTCTCGCCGACGGCATCGCCGCGCGCGCCGGTCCAGTTGGGCGCGATCATGTCCAGCGCGACCGCGCTGGTGGAAGCCGCATAGGTTACGAAGTCGAACCCGGTACCGCCGTCCACGATGTCCGCACCCGGTCCGCCCACGAGCGTGTCGCTGCCGTCGCCGCCGTTCATGCGGTCGTTGCCGCCGCCGGCATCGAGCCTGTCATTGCCGCCGAGGCCGTTGATGAGGTCGTTGCCCGTTCCGGGGGTCGGCTGGCCCGCGACCGTCTGGGCGGGCGTGACGACGTCGGCTCCCGACGTCCCCGTGACGGTCACGCCGGCGGCCGTCGGCGGCTCGGGCGGGGTCACGTCCGTTTCGAATCGGAAATCGTTGGCCGCAAACTTCACCTTGGTCATGCCCGAGAGCCAAATCTCGTCGCTTCCGTGCGTGATCACCACGCCGCTGAAGGGCAGGCCTTGAGGAGAGGTGACGTTCGTCACCTCGCGCGCGGCGTTCATCACCTCGGTGAAGCTCGTGAAGGTTCCGCGGAACACCATCACGTCGCCCGTGCCGGTACCCGCGAGGAAGCCGTTGATGACGTCCCGGCCGGAGCCGAAGGCGAAGATGAACTCGTCGTTGCCGAGCGCGCCGTTGATTACGTCGTTGCCTGCGCCGCCGACGAGGGTGTCGTCGCCGTCATTCCCGTAAAGGAAATCGTCGCCGGCGCGGCCCTCGAGACTGTCGGCTCCGGCCAAGCCGTAAAGGCGGTCGCCGCCGTCTCCTCCGAAGACGGTGTCCGCGAAGGCGGAACCCTCGATGCCCTCGATTTCGGAGAACACGTCACCCACGGCGTCGCCTTGCGCGCCGGTCCATTTCTGCACGCCGAGATCGACCGCGACCGCGGCGGCGGCGTTCATGTAGCTTGCGATGTCGATCCCCGCCCCGCCTACGAGCGTGTCCGCTCCCGCGCCGCCGATCAGCTTGTCCCCGCCGAGACCGCCCTCGATGCGGTCATTGCCGGCACCGCCGTCGAGCGTGTCGTTGCCGGCACCGCCGACGATGGAATCTCCCTTCGCGCCGGGCAGCGGTTGGCCCGCAACGGTCTGCGTGGGCGAAACCACGTCATTGCCGGTGGTGCCGATCACCGTCACCCCGTCGAGCACCGCGCCCGAATTGACGTTGACGGTGAAGGTGCGCTGCGTGGATAGCCCGCCGAGGTCGGTCACCGTGACCGAGATCGTGTACGGCACGGGGTCGAGCGCCGCCGCCACCTTGAGCAGATTGCCTTCGAGCGCGAAGGCGCCGCCCGCCGAACCGGTGAGCGCGTAAGTCAGCTTGTCGCCGGGGTCGGGATCGGACGCGGAGAGCGTGCCCACCGTCGTGCCGACGGCCGCAGTGGACGCGATGGTGGCATTGGAGAGCGCAAGGTTGGAGGGCGCGTTGTTGCCCGTCGCCTTCACCGTGAAGGTCTGGTCCCGCGTGAGCCCGAACTCGTTGGTGGCGCGAACGGTCATCGTATAGCTCGCGCCGGCATCGAGAGCGCCGGTCACGACGAGTTGACGCCCTTGAACCGCGAGCTTGCCGCCGCCGCCCGAAAGCAGCGTGTAGCTCAGCGCTTCCGGCACCGCGGTCGGTACGAAGACCGATACGGGCGTTCCGATTCCCGACGAAGCGAGCACCACGTCGTTGCTGAGCATGGACGCGACCGGAGCGGAAGCCGTTCCCAGCGGCTCCGTCACGAGGTCCGTCGCCTTGATGACCGAAG
The DNA here is from genome assembly GCA_027489535.1 of Hyphomicrobiales bacterium. Lineage (GTDB taxonomy): Bacteria > Pseudomonadota > Alphaproteobacteria > Rhizobiales > Beijerinckiaceae > JAIXZO01. The sequence continues at coordinate 304,258 of JAIXZO010000002.1, read as the reverse complement.
GTGCGACGTTCATCACCACGGTCGTGCCGCTCTTGGTGATGACGGCATGTCCCGACGCGTTCGTCGTCATGACGGCCTGCAACTCGGCGAGCGTGTCGATGTCGAGACGGCGGAAGTCGAGCTTGTCGGAACCCGAAGCGAAGTCGGTGACGGTGATGGTCGACGGGGTCGCCGAGGGCGCGAATTGGAGCGTGTCGCGGCCGATGCCGCTCACGATGGTGTCGTTGCCGCCGCCGCGCGTGACGAAGAGGTCGCTTCCGGGTCCGCCGACCAGCGAGTCCGCGCCCGAGCCGCCGACGAGCGTATCGTCGCCCTGCATGCCGTCGAGCGTATCTCCGCCGGGGCCGCCGATGAGCAGGTTGTTGGACCATTGCCCCGTGATCGAGGTCTTGGCGATGCCGGTATAGATGACCGCCTCGACGTTGTTGGGAACGGCGTAGCTGCCTTGATTCATCAGCACGGTATCGAAACCCGCGAGCTTGCCCTCGTTGAGCGAATCTTCGCCGTCGAGCAACGGGTAGAAGTCGTTGCCGGGGCCGCCCTGCATCCAGTCCACGCCGGCTTCGCCGACCAGGGTGTCCGAGCCGCTCTGGCCTTGCAGCCGGTCGATGCCGGGGCCGCCGCGCACGATGTCGTCGCCGCCGCCCGCGAGCACGGTATCGTCGCCCGCCCCGGCCGTGATCGTGTCCGCGCCGTCGCCGCCCGCCAGCGTCTCCGTACCGCCCGTACCCACGACGACCTCCGGCACGAAGGCATAGGCCTCCTGCCAGACGCGGATGTAGTCGATGCTGTAGGAGGACGGGAACGGCGTCGTCGCATCGGGATAACCGGCCCACACGCCGCCGACGGAGAAATCGGCCATCAGATAGACGGCGGCCTTCAGCGAGCCGGGAGTGGCCATCTCCCCCATCAACTGCCCGTCGTAGTAGAAGCGGATGTATGTCGGGGTCCAGTCCACGCCGTAGGTGTGATAGTCGAGCGACATGTCGGTCGGCGTCGCGGCGCGCACCACCTTCGATTTCGTCAGCGTGCCGTCCGCTTCCTCGTAATGCACGGTCCCGTATAGCGCGCGCGGCTGGCTGCCGATGAATTCCAGCACGTCGATCTCGCCGGATACCGAGCGGTCGGTGCGCGAGGCGTAGAAGGTCTCGAGGAAGCCCTGCCCCTTCGCGACCTTGGCCCGCATCTCGATGTAACCGTAGCGGAAATTGAAGGTGTCGTAGGTGTTCATGTGGCCGGACGTGTACGGATAGCCGTACCCCGAGAGATACTGCTCCGGCGTCCTGTCCGCGGTGATGTTCACCGTGCCGTTGTTGAAGACGAACGGGTCGATCCCGCCCGGTCCGAAGGTCGGATCGACGAAAATCTGCTGCTGGTTGAACTCGCCCAGACGGCGCGCACCCCAATAATAGGTCGTCAACCAGCCCGGACTGCCGTCGCCGTTGAGGCTCGTCCGCTCGAACTCGTCGGCGAAGCTGAGAGTCATGCCGGCGCGCGGCGCTACGGGAGTTGCCATGGAAACCTCGGTCGGGTGGGAGGATGCACGGGCGGGACCGGCTTCGGTCCGATTGAAAGTCGCCGCACGCGAAAGTCGCGGCACAACGTGCGTCGGCCGGCATGGTTCCTACTGCGAAGCACCTTCTCCGGCGGGCGGCGGCACATCGCCGACGAGCGCCGCCATGAACTCGGCCGCCCAGCCTGAGACGTCGTTTCGGTGCAGGGCTTCGACCATGGCCGCATGGCGGGAGACGCGTTCGTCGCGCGGCATTTCGAGCGCGCGGCGGATGGCCGCGGACACCGCTTCCGGTTCGTGCGGATTGACGATCAAGGCATCCGGCAACTCGGCCGCGGCGCCGGCAAATTGCGAGAGCACGAGCACGCCCGGGTCGGCGGGGTCTTGCGCGGCGACGTATTCCTTGGCGACGAGGTTCATGCCGTCGCGCAGCGGCGTGATGAGCCCGACGCGGGCGAGACGGTAGAGGCCGGCCAGATCCTCGCGACCATAGGATCGGTTGATGTAGCGGATCGGCGTCCAGGCGACGTCGCCGTAGGCCCCGTTGATGCGCCCCGCAGCGCTCGATACCGCTTCTTGAATGGCGGCGTATTCGGGAATTTCGACGCGACTTTTCGGCGTGACCTGCAGGAAGGTGACCTGCCTGCGCCACTCCGGCGCATGCTCGAAAAAGCGCTCGATCGCATCCATCCGGTTGGTGAGGCCCTTGGAGTAATCAAGCCTGTCGACGCCGATGACGAGCGCCCGGCCCGAAAGGCTCTCGCGCATGTCCGTGACGATTTCGGACGACGCGGCTTCGGCCGCCAGACGCGCGAACGCGTCGGTCTCGATTCCCACCGGGAACGCGCCGATGCGGACACGATGATCCTCCGTCGCGAGCACCCCGGGATCGCCCGTGCGTCGCGCGCCGCGCGTGCGCAGATAACGGCCGAGATTGTCGCGGTCGTTCTCGGTCTGCACGCCGACGACGTCGTAATCGATCAGCGAACCGACGATGTCGGCATGATGCGGCAGGGCTTGGAGGATGTCGGGCGGCGGAACGGGAATGTGAAGGAAGAAGCCCAACCTGTTGAAATGCCCGCGCGCGCGCAACAGCCGGGCCAACGGCATCAAATGATAATCATGGACCCAGACGAGATCGTCGGGCCGCAGCACGGATGAGAGCCCGAGCGCAAAGCGTTGATTGACGCGCACGTAGCCGCCGAGATCGGCACGGTTGAATTCCGCCAAGTCCACCCGGTAGTGCAGGATCGGCCACAGCACGCGATTGGCGAAGCCGTTGTAATATTCCTCGAAGTCCTGCGGCTTGAGGTCGATCACCACATAGGTGACGCCCTCCGCCTCCTGTATGCGGGGCGTCTCTTCCGGCTCGTCGGAGACCTGCCCGCTCCAGCCGAACCACACGCCTTCCCGTCCCCGCAACGCCGCGCGCACGGCCACGGCCAACCCGCCTGCGGCCGGTGGGCCCCCGTCGTCCGGCACGGGCACGCGGTTCGAGATCACGACGAGGCGCTTGTCCATGCCTCCTCCCAGCTCCGCGAGAGCCGCATGGTGGAAACGATCAGCCCGGCCATTGAATAGGTTTGGGGAATGTTGCCCCACAACCGGCCCGAAGTCGGATCGATGTCCTCGGACATGAGGCCGAAGGGATTGCGGCAGCGCACGAGATCGTCGAGATGCTCGCGCGCCTCGTCCTTACGGCCCATCGAGGCGAGCGCGTCGATCATCCAGAAGCGGCAGATGATGAAGGCCGTTTCGGGCGCGCCGAAATCGTCGGGAGCCACGTAGCGGAACATGTGGCCGTCGCCGCGCGTCAGTTCGTGAGAGATGCGTTCGACCGTGGCGACGAAACGCGGATCGCCGGGCGCGACGATCCCGAGATCCGAGAACAAGAGCACGCTGGCGTCGAGATCCTCCTCGCCGAAGGCGGCGGTGAAGGCCCGGCGCTTGGGATGCCATGCGCGTTCCAGAATGGTCTCGCGCAGTTGATGCGCGCGATCACGCCAGAAGCGCGCTGACTCGTGTTCGCCGAGATGGAGCGCGATGCGGCCGAGCCGGTCGCAGGCGGCCCAGCACATGGCGGCGGAGTAGGAATGCGTCCGGCTGCGGCCGCGATATTCCCAAATCCCGGCATCGGGTTCCAAGGCGGCGTGAAAGGCCCGTTCGCCGAGGCTCTCCAATTGCCGAAACAGCGTCACGCCCGCCACCGGCACCAACCGCCGGTCGATGAACATCTGCTGCGCGGCAAGGATGACGCTGCCGTAGACGTCATTTTGCGCCTGATCGACGGCGGCGTTGCCGACGCGCACCGGGCCGTTGCCCTCGAATCCCGCGAGATGGGGCGTGCGCCACTCCTCCAAATCCTGATCCGGCACGATGCCGTAGACGGGCTTCAGCGGGCCCCGCGCGCTCGCCACGGTGGCGATGTAGTCGAGATAATTGACCATCGTATTCGTGGCGCCAAGGCGGTTGAGGGCCTGGACGACGAAATGCGCGTCCCGCAGCCAGCAATAGCGATAGTCCCAGTTGCGTTCGGACCCCGGCGCTTCGGGGATGGAGGTCGTGTGTGCGGCCACGATGGCGCCCGTTTCCTCGAAGCTGCACAGCCGCAAGGTGATTGCCGCACGGATCGTCACGTCCTGCCACTCGTAGGGGATGGCGAGCGACCGCACCCATTCGCGCCAATGCTCGCGCGTACGCGCCTCGAAATTCGCCGCGGTGGCCTCGATGGCGTTGTCGAACGGCTCGTCGGGACCGAAAACCAGCGTCAGCGGTCGCGTCAGCGCGAAGGATTGCTCTTCGGTGATGTAGGACAGCGGCGCGTCGGTGGTGACGCGCAGCACGTGGCCGCCGTCGGTGTAGCGGATATGGCTGGAACCGAGCGTGCGGGCGCGGGCCGGACGGCCGTAGTCGAAGGTCGGTCGGATGCGGATTGCGATGCGCGGAATGCCCGACAGCGGCTCGATACGGCGCACCAGCTGCGCGGGATGGAACAGACGCCCGAATTGGCGGAAACACGGCGCGAAATCCGTAATCCGCACCATCGCGCCGTCGGCGTCGATCATCGTGGTGGTGAGGATCGGCGTGTTGGTGTCGTACGCGCTGGAACCGTTCGCGGCGTTCTCGAGCACCACGTCGGTGAAGCCCTTCTCCTCGTCGCCGGCGAGCAGGCGCGAGAACACGGGATCGGCGTCGAAGCGCGGGAAGCACCACCAGCCGATGCGCCCGCGCGGGTCGATCAGCGCGGCGATGCGCCCGTTGCCCACGAGCGCATAATCGAGCCCGCCGGCGCTCACGCCGCGGCCCCGATCCGCGACGGCAGGCCGTGGATCCATTCCCGCACCTGCGACGGATCGGCGAAGGCGCGGGATGCGCCGATGCGCGGCTCGCCCACGGCATAACCGCGCCCGTTCCAGCGCGACACGACGGCGAAGGCGGATTCGTCCGTCACGTCGTCGCCGATATAGATCGGCCGACGTCCGGAGAACGGCGGATCGGCCATGATGGCCGTCACCGCCGTGCCCTTGTCGAAGGCCTGGGGCTTGATCTCCAGCACGGATTTTCCGGCCAGCGCGACCAATCCTTCCCCCTTGTGCTCGCGCAACACGGCGGCCACGAGTTCGGAGACCTGCGTCGCCGCCGCGGGATTGCGCCGATAATGCACGGCGATGGATACGTCCTTGTCCTCGATGAGGACGCCGGGGATGCGCGCGAGCGTGCCCAGCCGGCGGCGGATATCGTCGCTCATGTGGAAATCCGCAACGCGCTCGACGCGCCCGCCGGCCCGGTTGCGGATTTCCCCGCCGTGCACGCCTGCGGCGACCGGCTTCAGCGGTTTCAGCAACCCGTCGATGATCGGGATCGGTCGCCCGGACACGACGGCCAACGCGCCGCCGAGCCGCTTCGTCAGCCGGGCGAGGTCTTCCACCAAGCCGGCCGGCGTGCGCACTCCGGACGGCGTCGGCGCGAGGTCGATGATCGTCCCGTCGAGGTCGAGAAACAGCGCGTCGCGTTTCCCGTCGAAATCGATGTCGGCCATGAACCTGCTCCGCGGGGGTGGTCGGTCAACGCCCCCGCATGCGCAGCGTTCCGCTCTCGGTCCGCGCGGCGACGACGTCGCGCAGGTGATCCTCGATGACGGTCACGACGCGGTCGCGCTCCGCGTGATGGGGCATGTGCCCGACGCCCGGCAGTTCGAGATAGCGTGACCCGCGCACGAGCTCGTGCAACCGCCGACCTTGGTCGACGGGCACGATCAGGTCCGCGTCGCCGTGCACGATCATCGTCGGCACGCCGATTTCGTGCAGATGCGGCGCGAGGGCCGACAGCCCCTGCTCCATAAAGACGACATCCTCGGCATTGGCGAGAAAGCGGTCGGGCCGCGCCAAAAGCCGTACCCCCGCTCGGCCGACATAGCCGGGCGGCGGTTGCTGCGGGCGGAAGATGGCGCGCGTCATCAAGCGCGCCGTCAAAAGCGTGAGCGGCGTAAAAATGCCGCGCAGGACGAACGGGTTCAGCAGTCGCAAACGATGTCGGCGCTTGAGCAGCGCGCGCGAGACCGGCCACGGTTGCGTCGTACCCGAGATCACGATCAGCCCTTCGACGCGGTCGGGATGATCGACGGCGATGCGGGCGGCCAGCGCGCCCGACCATGAATGGCCGAGCACGACGAAGCGCCGCACGCCGATCACGTCCAACGCGGCCAGCACCATTTCTTCTTGGAACGACGGCAGCGCCGCCGTCCGCCCGTCCGCCCGATCCGTCCAGCCCGAACCCGGACGGTCGACGGCGATCAGCCGCACGCGGCGGCCGAGCGTGCGCTCGAAGGCGAGCATCAGGTCTTCGAGATTGATGGACGCACCGTGCAGCAGCACGAGCGTGACGTCGGCTTCGGGAGGGCCCGCCTCGACCAGATGCACCAACCCGCCGCGCACCCGCACGATGCGGCCGCGCGGTCGATGCCGGACGTCGACGATGCCCGTGAGGGCGGTGGAAACGACGGCCGAGACCCCGAGGGTCGCGACCGCCGCGAACACCGCGCGTGCGATGCGCCGCGAGGGGCGCGTCATGCGCGGTCTACGTCCGCGCCGGTAACGCCCGGTTTCCCCGCGCGCGGCGCGGCGCCGCCGGAAGGCTTCGAGGACGCCCCCGCGCCCGGCGTGCCGGATGTGCCGCCCGTCAGATCGCCGGAGGGTTGGCCCGGTCCCGCGCCGGTCGTTCCGCCGGTGACGTTGCCCATGCCGCCCGCCGCGGTCTCTGCGCCCGAACCGCCGGCGCCGGTGCCGCCGCGTCCGGCCATGCCGCCCGACGATCCGCCGCCGCTTGCGCCGGAGCCGGTCGGCCCGCCTTGCATCTTGCCGATGGCGTTTTCGCCCGTTTCCAAAAGACGCTTCAGGTTTTGAAGGTCTTCGGACGCCTGCCGACCGGGTTCGCGGCCGAACATCGTGGCGACGGCCTTGCCGAGTGCGCCCGCCGGCGGCTCATAGGCGATCATCGCATTGACGAGCGTGCCGCGGCCGTTCGGCAGCTCTCGGAATTCCACCCAGCCCGTGTTGCGAACGTCCGCGTCGGGTTCCGTCTCCCACGCGATGCGGTCGGGCCGGTCTTCGGTGACGCGGGAAACCCATTTCAGGGACGTTCCGGCCGGGCCCTTGACGGTCCAGCGCGAACGGTCGGGCGAGATCACCTCCACGGACTCCACGTTCTCCATGAAGCGCGGCAGGTTCGAGAAGTCGCGGTAGAAGGCGTAGATTTCCTGCTTCGGCTTGTCGATGGTCACGCTGCGGGTGACGGTGGACGCGCTCGACCAGCCGCGCTCGCGGGCATAGCGCTTCTCCTCCTCGTCGCCGTGGGACTCCATCATCGCGTAGCCTGGGCAGTGGCCGCTGATGCTGCGGCCCAGCAGCATGGAGCCGAAAAAGGCGGCCAGCGTACCGCTCGCGCGGCCGTGACGCAGGCCCCAGCCCACCATCAGGCCGCCGACGAGGCCGGTGATGGCCCGTTCGGTCGGCCTTACGTTGATCCACTCGTCTCGGCCGTCTCGACCGCGGCCGGAATGCGGGGAATGTTCGGTCATCGTCACGGCATCGTCTCCCTTCATGTCGTCGCGCTCGCGCGCTTCCAGCATGCGGCCGAAGCGGCCGTCGGGAAGGAGAACCATCGGGGAAAGCCGGCGTTCCCGCCGTCACCACTCCCATTCGGCGGCAACGCCCGCCGCCGTGCCGCCGTCGGCATTGGCTTCGCCGCGCAGACGAATGCGGCGAGTCAGGTCGACGTCGAGCGTGACGCCCGTCGTCGCGGGCGTGGCTCCCGTTTCGATGCCGACGCGCGCGCGCTCGCCGACGGTGCGGGCCAGTGCCGCACCCGGCCCGTTCGCGCCCGAAACGATGTCGAGGCTTTCGAGCCCCAGCGACCGCCGCAACCCTTCGAGCGGCCCCCCGCCCCCGAAGGAAGCTGCGGCATCCGCCAATTGAACGGCCTGGAAGGGCGAGAGATTGCCCGTCGGACGCTGGAACAGCAGCCGCGAGAGCGCCTCCTCCTGCGGCAGTTCCGGCTCCGAAGCGACGGTGAATTCCGGCTCGTCCGCCCGGCCCGTCACGAGAACCTTGACGGTCGTGCTCGCCGCGCTCGTGCGGGCCTCCAAATCCAGCGTCGGCACGAGATCGCCGGTCAGCGCCACGCGTCCATGGGTGAAATCGAGACGTTGCGAGAGGACGGAGAGCGAGCCGCGCCGCAACTCGAATGCGCCGATCGGGACGGGTTCGCTCAATCGGCCGGTCAGGCGGATGCGGCCGCCGAGTTCCACGTTCAAGCCGCGCCCGCGGACATAGATGCGCCGCGGCGCGTCCACCGTCAGGTCGAGCGCGGCATCGAACGCGCCCGCCGGGCCCCGCCCGGATTTCGCATTGCGGGCCAACCGCGCGCGAGTTTGCGGCGGTGCGCCGACATGCTTGGTGCCCGGCAAAGGCTGCAACGTCCGTCCGAGCCGCTCGGGAACGCGAATGTTCGCCGTCTCGACGCCGATGCGGCCCGCAATGCGTGGCGCGCGCATGATCGGCCCCGTCACCGTCAGGTCCATATCGGCGATCGCGTCATAAGACGGCGTTTCAACCAGTTGGGCGCGGCGCGCGGTGATGCGCAGGTCGGCGGGCAATCCGGCGGCGGGATCGAGGCGGACCGAACCCGAGCCGGAAACGACGCCGCCGTTTTTGGTGGTGGCGGAAGCGCGCTCGATCACCAGCGACGATCCGCGCGCCGCGGCACGGACCTCGACGGCGTCGAACCGCAAGCCCTGCAGGGGATCGATGAACGAACCGCCCGTGAGCGACAGCGACCCGGACGTCGCGGGGTTCGAGGTCGGTCCCGTGATGCGCAGGTCGGTCGTAATCCGTCCCGACACCCGCCGTCCCGGCCCGACCAACGCCCCGAGCGCCGCGGCGTCCAACCGCGCGCGCAGCGCGAGGTCGAGCAAACCCGCTTCGGTCACGGGGACGGAGCCGTCGATCCGCGCCTCTCCGAATTTGCCGGCATCGAGCAGCGCCTTGATCTCGGCGCGGCCGTCGGCAACGCGTCCGTCCCCGCGCAAGGCCATCGGACCCACGCCGGCGGACCGCGTCGGGGCGGAGGTCAGTCCTTCCACGGAGAATTTGAACGGTCCCTCCGGCGCGTCACGCGGGCCCGTGACGCGCGCGGATGCGTCGACGCGCCCCTGCAAGGCAAGTTCGGGAGCGACGAGAACGGACGCGCCGAGCGAGAGGTCCTCGATCCCGAGCGTCAGATCGACGGTCTCCCCGGCCGCGCCCGCAAGCGTGATCGATCCCGCGCCGATCTTGGCACGGGCATCGAGCACCGGCTTCGCGGGCGTTCCCGTCAGGCGCAACGTGCCGTCGAGCGCGCCTTTCAGGCCGGGATCGGCCTTCGACAGATCGGCCAGCGCGGCCGTTGCGTTCAAGTCATAGGCATCGTCGGCGAGGCGTCCGTCGACGCGCAGCAGCAGATCGCCGCCCGCAAGCCGCAGATTGCGGAACGAGACCGAAAGCGGGCTCGCGACCACCGCACCTTCGAGGCGCAACGTGGAGCCGACGGCGCGTTCGAGCTGCGGCAGCCCGGCCGTCGGACGATCGATCCCGCCGGTCAACGCAACCTCGTAGCGGTCGCGCAAAGGCGTGCCCGTCAGCCCCGCCTCGATGCGGGCGGAGCCGCCGAGCGGACGTCCTGCGAGGTCGGAAAACGGCGCGAGGTCGGGCACGCGGAGGCTCGCCCGACCGTCGAGCCGCCGCAGCCCCGCCCATCCGGTGAAGTCGACCGCGGCCGTCGCGGTCTCGGCGCGCAGCACGCGGACATTCGCCGGGCCGGGGCCGATATCGGCGCGCAGCGTCATGGAAGCACGCGGGCCGAGCGCACGGGCGAGCGCGCGATCACGCGGCGCAAGGCCGACAGCCTGCACGTCGCCTTCGACCGCGAACCGCCCCGCTTCCGCCGCAGGAACCATCGACAGCCGGGCCGTGACGGCATCCACACGACCGTCGGGAAAAGCGAGGTCGCGCAGCGCGAAATCGCCTTCTACGCGGGGGGAAGCGACGGGGCCGCGCGCGCGTCCGTCGAACGTCAGCGAGCGCAACGTCGCCTCCCCGGCCCGCGCAACGCCGCCCGCTCCGGGGATGGAGCGCAGGCGCGCGCCCATGTCGAGAACGCCGTCGGCGGATACCGCCCCGCTCAGGCGCATCTCGGCCGCGACCGAACGCACAGAGAGATCGTCGAGCCGCCAAGCGCCGTCGTCGCGCCTCAGCACGCCGCCGGTGAGACGCGTCTCGCCCGCGAAAACCGGCGCCGGACCTTGCGGGAGCCACGGCGCGATGCGCGCCTGAAGGTCTAGGGACAGACGCCGACCTTCAGGTTCGCGCCGGGTCTCGGCGCGCCCTTTCGCCCCGATCTCCGGACCCGCCGTGAAATCGAGCGTCGCGCCGAAGGCGTCGAGCGGGCCGCTGCCCGTCAGGTCCAGATGCACGGGCGGCAGCCCCGGCAATGCGGCGAGGCGCGCGATGAGGCCGCCTTCGGGTTCGTCCGCGAGCAATCCGAGAGCGAGTTCGGTCGTCTCGGGCCGATAATTGAGCCGCACGGCGGCCGTCCCCGCGCCGTCGAGTCGGCGCGCTCTGAAATCGAGCGTCAAACCCGATGTCGGCGAGCCGAGCGATGCCGAGCCTTCCGCGGCCAAGCGCGCAGCGGTGCCGAGCACGGGCTCGCCGAGCACGAGTTCGCCGAGCCGGAACGCCTGCACCCGCACCTCGAGCGGCAATTCGGGCACGAGCGGCTCCTGCTCGCCCGGCACGGGCTCGTCGGCGGGCACGGGCCGGCGCAGGACTTCGAGGCGGTCGATCTCCAATCGCTCGATCTCGAGCCGCCGCTGCAGCAGCGCGGTGCGTCGCCACACGATCCGAGCCCGGTCGAGCCGCATCGCCACGCCGTCGCGGTCGGACACCGTCACGTCGCGGATCGTGGCATCCGAAGACAGCGCCCCCTCCACCGCCCCGATCGAAATTCGCGTCGCGGGCGTCGAGAGCGCGCGGGAGAGCAGGTTCGCGAGCACGCCGCGGTCTTCGTTCGTCTGTTGCCCGCGCACGCCCGGAACGCCGACCGCCGCAAGCGTCAGGCCCGCGAGAATCCACAGAATCGTTGATATGCGGCGGGGCGAAGCGAAGATCTTCATCATCAAAACGACTGCCCGAAGCCGACATACAAAGCCACCGGCTTGTCCGCCCTACGCCGATCCAGCGGCACCGCCAGATCCACGCGGACGGGGCCGAAGCCCGTTTGATAGCGCAGTCCCACGCCCGCGCCGATGGCGGGCCTGTCCCCGAGTTGCGGCGTCACGCCGCCGTAGGCCGTTCCCACGTCGACGAACGGCACCACGCCGATGGTCGGCGTCACGCGGATGCGCGCCTCCAGCGAGGCCTCGATGATGCTGCGGCCGCCGACCGGCCGGCCGTCGAGGCTCAGGGGGGAGAGGCTGCGCCATGTATAGCCGCGCACCGAGCCTGCGCCGCCGGCGTAAAAGCGCCGGTTCGCCGGAATGTCCTCGACGTCCGCCCCGAAGATCGACCCCGTTCCGACCTGGGCTGCGATCACGTAGCGGCCGGCTTCGTCGAGCTTGTAATAGGTCGAGGCGCGCGCCCGGGCGACGGTCATGCCGACGGTCGAGCCGAGGAAGGTGGGGAACGGCGTCACCGATGCCGTGGCGCGGATGCCCTCCGTCGGATCATAGATGCTGTCGGTGGAATCATAGGTCCCCGACACGGGCAGTCCCACGAGGCGATAACGCAGATAGCCGAGCGGATCGCTCGTTTGACCCGCATCGCCCTCGATTCCCGCCTGCGCCGAGATCCGGTCGCTCCAGCGATGCCGGACGGCGGCGGTCGTCAGCACGCGGCGGCTCGTATAACCCTCGGTGCGGTCGCGCTCCGCCATGGCGTCGACCAACAGGTCGTTGCGGGTCCCCGAAAGGGCGGGCTTCAAGAAGCTCGCCGACAGGCGCGAACCGAAATCGCCGGCTTCGATGTCGCGAACGCTCTTGATCGGCGGTCCCGCCGTCCGCTCGACATAGAACAGGTCCGCATCGATCCGCAGCCGCTCCGCCTCGCCGAAGAGGTTGCGATGCGTGAAGCTGCCGCGCACGCCCGGACCTTCGGTCGTGGAGTAGCGCGCCGATGCGGCCAGCGAACGTTTCGCGCGCTCGGTGACGTCGACCTCCAGCGGCAGCATGCCCCGAGCGTCGAGCGTCTCGCTCTCGATCACGCGCACGCCGCCCAAGGCCTCGATGCGGGCGACGGAGCGGCGCAGGTCGGAGATCGCGCGGCGCGAATAGGGATCGCCGGGCTCCGCATAGATGAAGGAGCGGATGACCTGCGGGTCGACCCCCGGCGCGCCGCGCACGCCTACATGGCCGATCGGCGCGACCGGGCCGGGATCGACCCGGATCGTCAGGTCCATCGAATCCTCGGAGTGAACCACGACCGGGGTGCGGTCCACCACCTTCACCAGTGGCCGCGACATGTCGCGGAAGTGATCGAGGATGCGGCTCTCGGCGGCGATGACGGCGGCGGAACGCGCCGGTGCGCCCGGCGCGAGCCCGACGACGCGGGGCGGCAACAGTCGGGGGTCGAAGGGCGCGTTCGTGGCCGCGTCGAGCACGCGTACATTGCGCAGCTTGAACTCCGGCCCGGGCGTGACGACGATGCGCAACGGCACCGCGGCCGCGCCCCGATAGCGGTCGAGCGCGGCGGCCGTGCCCGCCGGAACCCGACCGAGTGCGTCGATGACCGTCCATTCGCCGGCCTTGATCGTCACGCTCGCATCGTAATGCCCCGATCCCCATGCGGCGTCGGTCATGCGCGCCCATTCGGAGCTCGCCAAGGCCGCGAGCGCCTCGCCGTCCTGCGGCGGCTCGGGGATGAGGCGACGCAGCGCCGAAACATTTTCGAGGGCGCGCTTGAGATCGCCCTCCGCCCCGGTCACTTCGACCGAATAGGGCAACGTCGTCGGGGTCGGCGCGGGCGGATCATCGCCCCCGAACAGCCCGAAAAACGCGGCGCGCGCGGGCGGGACCGCGATCACGGCCGTCGCGGCGACGAGTAGAGCGCAAAGGGCAAAACCGCGTGGGGCGCGCATGAAGCTCCGTGATCCGATCGCCTGACGTTACGGCATGACGTCGAGAAACCGAAGCGTCGCCTTTCGAGTTCCGTCGGCCCGGCGCGTTTCGGCGCACGAGGTTTACGCTTCCTTGCCGTCGCCCGGCGTCAGGACTCGCAATCCTTGATCTGGAAGCTCTGGAAAATCGCGCCGTTGACGTCGACGAACTCATAATCCCAGCCGACGCCGTAGGGAATGAGCTTGGCGGTATTTCCGCTGCAGAATTCCTTCTGCATCATCCGGCGGCGGTCGATGAAGTCCGTGCGCGCCCGGCCGTCATACTTCGTGTAGGGCATCTGAAAGCGCATGCGGATGATGCGGCCGTCGAGTTCCGCCGACCGCAGCACGGAGCCGTCGCCCAAACGCGCGCCGACGGTCTTGGTCAGCCCCGCCATGATCGACGTCAGCTGCGCATCGACCTGCTTCTGCGCTTGCGGCGACTTGTCGATGTTTTGGGCCTGCGCGCCCGTCCCGACATGCAAGGCGGCGACGAGCAAGGCGGCGAAGACGGCGGCGCGTGTCATGGTCATGATCGGCCCTTTCACCGAGAAGGGTCGACATTCGACCCTGCAACCGGAGACGTTGCAACGCGGGATCGGGAGACTTGCGCCATTTCGGGGTGCATGCAACCTGCACGAGCCTTCACCGCCGCCCGCTGACCCCCGCCGATGATTCTAGAAGCTCTCGAATGGTGTCTGACTCCGGCGTCGTATGCGGCGAGGAAAAGCGGGCTGTTGGCCGAGCAGATCGCGATCCGCCACCGCGCCCGCCGCTGTCGCGATGCTTGGTCCGAACATCTCGCCCGCACGAAGGCCTTCATGGCGAAGCGTCTTCCGACTGCGGGCAAGGAAGTCGCAGTGCTCGGCAGCGGTCATCTCCACGACGTGGACCTGAAGGGGCTGCTGGCGCGCTTCGACCGGGTGGTGCTTGTCGATGCTGTGCATCCTCTCGAGGTTCGCCTCCGTGCACGGCTCTCGTCGGGCCGGATCGTCTGCTTGGCGGCTGACGTCAGCGGAATCGGTGCCGCGCAGGGGCTCCCCGACGCGATCGATACGACGGGACCGGCCTTCGAGCGCATCCGCCGCGCCGACTGCGTCGTGTCCGTCAATCTGATGTCGCAACTCGTCGTGGTCCCGGTGCGACGCTGGGCCGGGCTCGGCCTGCCGGACGAGGCGATCATTCGTGCGGCCCGCTCGGTTCTCGAAGCCCATCTCGCCTTGCTGCGGTCCTGCCGGAAGGCGCTGCTGATCTCGGACGCCGCGCACCGCTTCGACGGCGGCGCGTGGGAAGACCTGCTGCTCGGCACCGCCCTGCCCCCGCCGGACGAAGAATGGACCTGGACGCTCGCGCCGCGCGGAGAGGAAGCCGACGGGCGGATAGAAGAACGGCGCGTCGTGGGATGCGTCCTTTCCTGATCGGTCAGGCCGCTTCGGACCTGGCCCGTTCTGCGGCGACCGGCGCGGGCCGGTTTTCGAACGAGAGCTTGCGCAGCTCCGCTCGGCCGCTCACGACGAGCCATGCCAGCTTGGGCACGAGGCGGATTTCGTACCAGCCGCGGATCGCCTCGCGCTTCCAATAGGCGAAGTCATACGTCCGTCCGCCGACGCGCGAGCCGTGAATGTCGGACCAAGACACCTCGCCGCCCTGCTCGGCCAAGGCCGGCTCTACCTGCGTCGGGCGCAAGGCGGAGGAAATCGGCGAATTGTTGGGGTTGAACAGAAAGTGGTCGATCGAGAGATCGACGATGCGTGACGCGTCGACGAGAACACCCGCAACCTCTTTCGACACGACATAAGCCGCCGCACCGACATTTTTCGAGTGAAAGCGCCGGAGAACACGCCCGTGCACGTCCAACCCTTTTCGCGCCAGCACCACCTTGTGCCGGCGATTGCCGAAGCGCTCCAATTTCAACAGCCGTTCGCCCGGCGGAATCCAATCGGCGTCGCCGAGGAAGGCGGCGGCATCGTCGGCCAAGACGACGTCGTCCTCCAGCACCGCGCCGAAGGGTTCCGCGCCGTCGCGGATTGCTTCCCACGCCTTGCGGTGACTCAAGAAGCAACACAGATCGCCGTCGGACAAAGCGCCGAGCGGGCCCGATCTGGACCGGCTGCGCAAATCCGCAATGTCCTCGAACAGGGCATCCACCGCGTCGAGATAATCGAACGTCAGCCCCAAGCGCGCGGCCTGCCGCTCCATATGCATCCGGCGGTCGGGCCGGCGGGCGAGATTGATGACGTGAATGCGCAAGGCAAGCCCCCGAAGAACTCCGCCATCTGACCTCCCCCGCGCCCGATATCAAGCTGCCGCAACGGAACCCCGGAGCGGGGAACGGATCGCGACCGCACCGGTTTTTCCGGCAACGGAGGCGCTCATGAACGCGAAGGACGAAGGCAGCATTTCACTTTGGGCGACGCGATCAGGCGACGACGCCGCTCTCGCGCCCGCGCCGCTCGAACGTGACCTGCGGGTCGACGTCGCCGTCGTAGGCGCGGGGATCGCCGGGCTATCGACCGCATACGAGTTGGCGCGGTTGGGACTGAAGGTGGCCGTGCTCGATCGGGGCACGTTCGGCGGCGGCATGACCGGCCGCACGACCGCGCATTTGGCGAGCGCGCTGGACGATCTCTATTCCGCCTATGCCGATCTGCGCGGCGAGACGGCGGCGCGCATGCTCTATGAAGGGCAAGCGGCGGCGATCGAGAGGATAGACAGCATCGCGCGCACCGAATCCGTCGACTGCGACTTCGCGCGGGTGGACGGGTTTCTGTTCGGCCCGGACCCGGAAGCCCGGGGCGTGTTGGAGCGCGAGCGCGACATGTGTCGGCGGATTGGTTTCGAGGGCGTCGAATTCGTCGAGGCTCCGCCCCAAGGCGCAAACGGCGGCGGCGGCTGCCTGCGCTTTCCCCGGCAGGCCCGTTTCGATCCCCTCGCCTATTGCCGCGGCCTCGTCGCGGCGCTGTCGCGCATGGGCGCGGCGCTGCATTCCGGCACCGCCGTCACGGACGTGAAGGACGGCAAAGGCGAAGTCGAGCTTGCCACGGAAGCAGGCTCGAAGATCACGGCGGAACACGTCGTTCTCGCCACCAACTCTCCCATCGTCGACCGCTTGGTGATCCACGGCGAACAGGCGCCCTATCGCACCTATGCCGTCGCCTTCGACGCGCCGAAGGGCACGGTGCCGGATGCTCTGATCTGGGACACGCTCGACCCCTATCACTATGTCCGCATCCAACCCGAGGCGGATCGAGACGTCGTGATCGTCGGCGGCGAGGATCACCGCACGGGAACCGCCGACGACATGGAAGACCGCTTTTCACGGCTCGAAAGCTGGAGTCGCGAGCGGTGGCCCGCGCTGGGCGCGGTTCGGACGCGATGGTCCGGCCAGGTGCAGGAGCCCTTCGACGGCGCGCCGTTCATCGGCCGCAGCCCCGGCCGCGACCGCGTCTTCATCGCCACGGGAGACTCCGGCCAAGGCATGACGAACGGCGTGATGGCCGCGTTGATCCTGACCCGCCTCGTCACCGGCCGAACGTCCCCGTTCACGCAGGTGTCCGATCCGTCCCGCCTGCCGCTGCGCGGCGCGACGGAATTCCTGCGCGAAAATCTGCCCACGGCCGCCAACCTGATGGAACGCCTCACGGGCGGCGAACGGCGCGAACCGGAGAGCTTGGGACGGGGCGAAGCCGCCGTCCTGATCGTCGAGGGCCGCAACGTGGCGGCTTATCGCGACGAGGAGGACCGGCTGCATCTTCGCTCGGCCGTGTGCAGCCATGCCGGCTGCGTCGTGCACTGGAACTCGTATGAAAAGTGCTGGGAATGTCCGTGCCACGGCTCGCATTTCGCCCCCGACGGCGAGGTCCTCAACGCCCCGGCGATGTCCCCCTTGGAGGACGCCGAGGCGGAACGGAACGATGCGGAGGGCGGAACGTTCGGCGGAATGACGGTGAGGAGGCCGTCGACGATGTTGACCCTGCTGACCCTCTCCGCCGCCCTGACCGTGGCCGGCATCTATTGGGCGATGTCCGGTCGCCTGCCGATGCGCCGCGCGGTCATGCCGCGCGCACGTCGCGCCCACCGGGGCGGCGGCCCGATGCGGCCGGCCGCGATGCGTCGCCGCAACGAGCGCCGCTGAAGGCGAACGAAAAAGGGCCGCATCCGAAGATGCGGCCCTAAACACAGGCGCTGAGGCCGGCGTTACTTGCGCAGCTTGTCGAGTTCCGTCTGGATCTCGGTGTAGAGAGCCTCGCCGGAATCCTTGGCGAACTTCTCGACGACCGGCTTCACCGCCTCGCGGATGCGGGTCATCTCGGCCGGGGCGAGTTCGTTGGCGGTCATGCCGCCCTTCTTGAGGGTTTCGAGCGCGCCGTCCTGGCTGTCGCGCGAGTTCTTGCGCTGGAAATCGCGGGCTTCGGTCGCAGCCGCTTCGATGATCTTGCGCTCGTCGGCCGACATGGCGTCCCAAGTTTTCTTGCTGATCAGCAAGGACTGGGCGTTGTAGATGTGCTTGGTCGCGGAGACGAACTTCTGCACTTCGTTCAGCTTGGCGCCGACGATGGTCGGATAGGGATTTTCCTGTCCGTCGACGACCTTCTGCTCGAGCGCGGCATAAAGTTCGGGGAACGGCATCGGCACGGCGTTGGCGCCGAGCGTGTTGAACAGGTCGATGAACAGCGGCGACTGCAGGACGCGCAGCTTCAGGCCCTTGAAGTCCTCGATCTTGGTGATCGGACGACGGCTGTTCGTCACGTTCCGGAAGCCGAGTTCCCAATAGCCGAGACCGACGAGGCCCTTGTCCTCGATGCCCTTCAAGAGCTTGGTGCCGATCGGGCCGTCGACGATCTTGTCGGCCTCTTCCGGCGTGTTGAACAGGAACGGAAGGTCGAGCAGCGCGAACTGCTTGTCGAGGCCGACGAGCAGGCCTGCATTGAGCACCGTCACGTCGATGGTGCCGCCCTGCAGCGCCGAGACGGTCTGCAGGTCGCCGCCGAGCGCGCCGCCCGGGAACAGGCGCACGTCGATCTTGCCGCCGCTCTTCTGCTTGACGAGTTCGGCGAACTTGGCCGCGCCGCGACCCTGCGGGGTGTCGGCGATGTTCTGATAGGCGAAGCGCAGGGTTCGCTCCTGCGCCTGCACCGACCCGACGGTCAGCGCCGCCGCCGTCATCGCGGCGGCTGCGAAAAGGGTCTTGAAGGTCTTCATGGTCGTTTTCCTCCGTAGTCGGTTTGCAGTCCGCAGGGGGCTCTTTGCGGCCCGCCGCGGTCGTCGGGACGTCAGCCGTAGAGCCAGCGGGCGGGAACGGTGACGAGAGCGGGGAACAGCACGAGCAGGAGCAGAACGAACAACTGCGCCAGCATGAAGGGCCAAACGCCCTTGATGATCTCGGCCACCGATATTTTCGAAACGCCGCAGACGACGTTGAGCACCGTGCCGACCGGCGGCGTAATCAGGCCGATGGCGTTGTTGATGATGAACAGCACGCCGAAATAGACCGGATCGATGCCCGCCGCCTTGATGATCGGCATCAGCACCGGCGTCAGGATCAGGATCGTCGGCGTCATGTCGAGCGCCGTGCCGACGATGACGACGATCGCCATGATCGCGAGCATCAGCAACGTCTTGTGTTCCATCAGCGGTTCGACGAGCGCCACGATCTGATGCGTGATTTCCGCAACCGTAATCAGCCAGGAGGCCACGAGCGCCGTGGCCACGAGGAACATGACGACTGCGGTCGTCACCGCGGCGGACACGAACAGTTTCGGCAGGTCGGAGATCTTCAGTTCCCGATAGATGACCGTCGCTACGAACAGGGCATAGACCGCCACCACGACGGCCGCCTCCGTCGGCGTAAAGATGCCGAAGCGCAAACCGAAAATGATGATCAACGGCAGCAGCAGCGCCCAGAAGCCGTCCACCACGGCCTTGCCGCGCTCGGCATAGGTCGTGCGGGCGAACGGCGTGAGCTTTTCGCTCCGCACCGTCCACCACCAAGCCGCAGCCAGACCGACGCCGAGCATCAGGCCCGGAAAGATGCCGGCCAGAAACAGCTTGGAAATCGAAACGCCGCCGGCCACGCCGAAGATGACGAACCCGATGGACGGCGGGATCACCGGAGCGATGATGCCGCCCGCGGCGACCAAACCCGCAGAGCGTGCCTTGTCGTGTCCCGCCCGGACCATCATGGGAACGATGAGGGTGGCCAATGCGGCGGCATCCGCCACCGCCGAACCCGAGAGCGAAGCCAGCAGGCAGGAGGCGAGGATCGCGACGTAACCTAGCCCGCCGCGCAGATGGCCGACGAAGGCCAGCGCGACGTTGACGATGCGCTTGGCGAGCCCGCCGGCATTCATGATCTCGCCGGCCAGAATGAAGAACGGCACGGCCATCAACGGGAAGGAGTCCGCGCCGTTGATGACGTTCTGCGCGATGATCTGGCTGTCGAATAGCCCGATCTGGAGCATCAGCGCGATGCCGCAGATGATCAGGGCGAACGCGATCGGCATGCCGAGCGCCATGGCGCCGAGAAGAGAGATCGTGAAGACGAGAATGGTCATGGCCCGGTCCTCAGTGCTCTTCTTCGGTTTCGCGGACGCCGATCAGTTCTTCGTCCGTCATGCGCCCGAGAAGCACGAGGATCACCTCGTAGCCGAGGATGACGATGGCCGAGACGCCGAACACGACGCCGGTCGAATAGAAGATCCCCGTCGAGAGCCCGGTCGCGGGTGCGGCGACGCGCCAATTGATCACGGTCTGCAGCCAGCTGCCCTGCACCAGCAACGCGCTCGCGCCGATCATCATGGCATGGCTGAGGAGGAAGCAGGCGCGGCGGCCTGCAGGGGAGAGCGCCCGCACGAGACTGTCGACGCCCAGATGCCGGCGCTCGCGGATGCCGACGATGCCGCCGAGAAACACCATCCAGACGAAGAACCAGCGCGCCAATTCGTCCGAGGCGCTGATGCCCGAATCGAACACGTAACGCATCACGACGTTGCCGAACACGAGCACCACCATGCCGGCCAGCAGCAAAGCCATGATCGCCTTCAACACGATGACGTAGAGGTCGAGGATCTTGCTCATGCTGGCCTCCCGGCGGCATCGAAGAAGCGCCTGATGCGCGCGGCATCGGCGGGCAATCCGGTGATCAGGCGAAACGCTTCGGCCGCCTGATGGACGTTCATGCCGCTTCCGTCGAGCGTGCGGCAACCGAGCGCGCGGGCACGCGCCAGCAGCTCGGTCTCCAACGGAAAATAGATGATTTCGCTCACCCAATGCCTGCGCGACAGCCATTCCGTGGGAAACGGCGTACCCGGATACTTGGCCATGCCCACCGGCGTCGCGTTCACGATGCCGTCTGCTGCGGCCACGGCGGCCCGGGGATCGTGGGCCACAGCGACACGATCGGCCCCGAAACGCTGCGCGAACTGGTCGGCCAGCGCCTGCGCGCGCGCCGCATCCGTATCCACGAGACTGAGCTTGCGCACGCCGAGCATCAGCAGCGCGTAGGCGACGGCCGAACCGGCCCCGCCCGTCCCGAACTGCACGACGGAACCGAGTTCAACGCCCGCCATTTCGGTCCTGAAGGCCTCGGCATAGCCCGACCAATCGGTATTGTGTCCGGTCCGGCGGCCGTCACGCAGGACCACCGTGTTCACCGCGCCGAGCGCCTCGGCATGCGGCGACAACACGTCCAGATGCGGGATGACGGCCTGCTTGCAGGGGAACGTGATGTTGAGGCCCGCAAAGCCGAACCGCTCCGCCGCCGTCAGCAATTCAGGGAGCGCGTCCGACGTCAGGCCGAGCACGTCGAGATCGATCAGGCGATACACGCCGGTGAAGCCGTGCGCCGCCGCCTCGCTCTGATGGATGACGGGAGAGCGCGACTGGCCGATCGACGCGCCGATCAGCCCCATCAGGATCGTACGGTCCGGGGGCACGACGACGATGTCGCGGTCGCGCGAATGAATGTGTTCGTCCGTCGAACGGGCTTGGTTCATCGCCGGCTCCGTGGCGCTCTCGACGAGCGCAAGTGCGCTTCCCTGCCGCCCGCGCCATGCGCCGGGACGGCTCGGACCACTTGGCGGATCCGTTGGAGTTCATATTTGTACGAACCGGTGAGTTCAGTCAACGAACCGATGAACCGTTTGGTACAAAATTCGGCAAGCATCGGTTTCGTGCAAAACTGCCGCGACGGGAGGGCCGATTCGTGAGCGAGAAGACGATCAACACCGCAGACGCCGCGCGCACAGGCGGCCCGGGCCGCACCAACGATCCCGACGGCGTTCGCCGCAACATTCTCGACGTCGCGCTGCGCGAATTTGCCGACAAGGGCTACAGCGGCGCGCGCGTCGACGAAATCGCTGCGAAAACCGCCACCAGCAAGCGGATGATCTACTACTACTTCAAGGACAAGGAAGGCCTGTTCGTCGCCGTGCTGGAAGAGGCCTATGCCGGCATCCGCCGCATCGAACAGACGCTCGATCTCGAGGGCTTGGCTCCGGCCGACGCGCTGCGGCGCCTCACCGAATTCACCTTCGACTACCAGAACGCCAATCCCGATTTCGTGCGCCTGGTCATGGTCGAGAACATTCACAACGCAACGCATCTGGAGCACTCGGAGCGGATCCAAGGCCTCAACGTTTCGGTCATCGAAACGCTGGAAGCGGTCTATCGCCGCGGCGTGGCCGAGGGCACGTTCCGCGAAGGCATCGACGTCATCGATCTGCACATGACGATCAGCGCGCTCAGCTTCTTCAACGTCTCCAACCGCGCCACCTTCTCGCGCATCTTC
The DNA here is from genome assembly GCA_027489535.1 of Hyphomicrobiales bacterium. Taxonomy (GTDB): domain Bacteria; phylum Pseudomonadota; class Alphaproteobacteria; order Rhizobiales; family Beijerinckiaceae; genus JAIXZO01. Next base: position 282,275 of record JAIXZO010000002.1, on the reverse strand, counting down.
AAGCGCGACATGGCGACCCCGGAGGCCCTCGCGCGCCGGCGGGCGGTGGTGGCCGACACCGTCGTCAGCTTCGCCCTCTCCCCTTCCCGCTGAGATCGGCGACGGCTCAGCCGCACACGTCCGCAAACTCGCCGTGTCGGCGCAGCCATGCGGCCGCGTAGCCGCAATAAGGCACGATCTTGAAGCCCTCCGCGCGCGCCCGTTCGGAGACGGCACGCATCAGGCGGTCGGCCGCGCCCGTTCCGCGCAGCGCCGGCGCGGCTTCGACATGCGTGAGCGCCACCACGTCCCCGCGCCGCCGATATGCGGCGAAGACCACGAGCCCGTTTTCCTCGATCTCGAAACGTCCCGCTTCCCGGTCGTCCCTCATCGCTACGATCCTCCTCTTGCCGACGGCGCAGCATGCGACCGCAGCGCTCGCCCGGGTCGTCACCGCCGATCCGATCTGCCATAAACGTCCGCACGACAAGAAGGCTCTCGCAAAGGCTCACGCATGGCATCGGCGGACATCGTCGCGGCGCCGCACCGCTCCCGCATCGTCGCAGGCGTCGTCGCGACCGCATTTTTCATGCAGATGCTCGACGGCACCATCATCGCCACGTCCCTGCCCGCGATGGCCACCGAATTCGGCACCGACGCCGTCACCATGAGCATCGGCTTCACGGTCTACATGCTGACGATGGCCGTGTTCATTCCGCCCGCGGCATGGGTCGCCGACCGTTTCGGCGCGCGCAACGTCTTCGCCTTCTCCATCATCCTGTTCACCGTCGCGTCGCTGGCCTGCGCGCTGTCGAACTCCCTCGCGGCCTTCGTGGTCGCCCGCGCCGTGCAGGGCATCGGTGCGGCGCTGATGACGCCCGTAGGCCGCATGATCGTGCTGCGCGGCGCCCCGAAATCCGAGCTGGTGCGGGTGACGGCGACGATCACCTGGCCCGCTCTGTTCGCCCCCGTCATCGGCCCTCTGCTCGGCGGATGGATCACGACGCATTTCGGCTGGGAGTGGAATTTCCTGATCAACATCCCGCTCGGCGGCGCCGGCACGCTGCTGGTCATGGCCTATGTGCCGCTCGACGAAGCGCAGCCGCGCCGACCGTTCGACGTGATCGGTTTTCTGGCGACGGCGGGCGGCCTCGCCGCGCTGCTTGCGGGGCTTGAAGCCTTCGTCGCCGGCCATGGCATCGCGCTGCCCCTCGCGTTGGTCGCGACCGGGCTGGCCGCCGGGGCATTCGCGGTCCGCCATCTGCGCTCCACCGCCGTCCCGCTGCTCGATCTCGGCATCCTGAAGGTCCCAAGCTTCACTCTGGCGGCCGTGGGTTCGGGCACGCTCGGCCGTCTTTCCATCAACGCCACGCCTTTCCTGCTGCCGCTGATGTTTCAGGTCGGCTTCGGTCTGTCCGCCGTCGAGGCCGGGTCGCTGCTGCTGATCTATTTTCTCGGCAATCTGTCGGCCAAGCTCTTCACCACACCGCTTTTGCGCCGCATCGGCTTCCGCAACACGCTTGTATTCAACGGTACGTTGGCGGCAGCCTCCATCGCGGCCTTCGCCCTCGTCGACGCCCGCACAGCGGCCGTGCCGCTCTACGCGCTTCTGCTGTTTGCGGGCCTGACGCGGTCGACGCAGTTCACCTCGCTCAACACCATCGCCTTCGCCGACGTGGAACCCGCACAGCGCGGCGCGGCGACGACGCTGGCCAGCATGATGCAGCAGATCGCCATGGTGCTCGGCGTAGCCATTGCGGTCGCCGTCGTACGGATTTCCCAAACCGCGCGCGGCGCGGGCGAGTCCTCCGCCCTGACCGGCGATTTCCATTGGGCGTTTCTCGTCGTGGGAGCCACGGGCGCGATCTCCGCGCTCCGCTTCACCGCGCTCCGCCGCGACGCGGGCAGCGAAGTCTCCGGCCACCGTCGTCCTTGACCCGCCGCGCGGCGAACCGCGACGAACCGGATGGCGAACGAGGGGCGCGACATGCCCGCGAACCAAATGCGTCGTACCCGACAAAGTCGAAAACGAACGAAGTCATGAAAAAAGCCGCCGCGGGTTTCCCCGGGCGGCTTCCTGGCAGACCGCACGCCGAAGCGGGGCCGATGCCGAAACGACGGCCGCCGAAGCGGCCGAAACGTCTTACGCAGCTTCGATGTTGTTCACGGCAATCTTGCCGGTACGACGATCTTCAGCCGTGTTGAACAGAACCTTCTGGCCTTCGACGAGCGAACGCATGCCGGCGCGCTCGAGAGCGGTGGCGTGAACGAACACGTCATTGCCGCCCTTGTCCGGCTGGATGAAGCCGAAGCCCTTTTGGTCATTGTAGAACTTGACAGTTCCGTTGGTCATTTCCATGGTCAGTCCCCTTTGCGGAGTTAAAAATCAATGAAACACGGCACGCTTTTTACACGTGCCACGGCCCACTGCATCGATGTCTGGGGGGTCTACGTCAGTTCCGCGAAGCGATAACGGGCGACTCGATGGTCCGGCCAACAAACTCGATGTCCCTATGTAACCAATAACGCATGGCAATGCGAGCATTTTATTTTGCGGGAGCTTGGACACGACCGCGCAGGCGTTCCGAACGTCGGCGGTCGGCCGTCGCTGCAACCTCGAAATTCTGGGGATTCACACCCTTTCGGGCAACTCGCTCGATGTGTTTCATTCAACGGCCGCCATCCGAAAAAGGTCCGCGCTCGGCCTTGGCGCTTGGTTGCTCCGGCATGTTCCGGAAGTCGCGGAAAATACGCCGTCCCGGCCGAACAATCCTATCTTGATATCTGCTGCATATTGCTGAATTCAATGGACGATGATGAAATGCGCAGCCCGTCCCGCAAAGCATTTTCGATGAGACGATCTCGCGGCCGGCCGACCCGATATCGCATTTCCGAAGATGATCGCATCCTTAATCGAGAGTAAGAGTTGAACGGATCTTTTCCGCTCTTTGAAATCCAACGTCTCCGACTTGTCGGCAAACGCCCGCACGCACCGGCCGACCATACGGCTCGAAAGGCCTCTTCCCCGTCATGACCCTTGCAGCGCCTCTCGCAGCGACCATCGCCAAGTCCTTCACAAAGACCTTCGCCGGCCTGTCCCGCTGCGGCTTGTCCGTCGTCCTCGCCGCCTTCCTTTGGAGCGGCGCCGCCCCGGCGCGCGCCGACGGATTGGAGCGTCTGGCCCCTCCCGCCGTGTCGAGCCCGCGTGCAACGGTCTTGAGCTTCCTCGACGCTTTGAACGCGGCATTGGAGGAATCCAAGAAGGCCGACGCGCTGCTGCGTGCCAAACCCGCCCTGCGCTCCTCGACGGAGTTGGAGGACCTGCGAAGGGCGGCGTCCGAATATCTCGAGAAGGCCGCGCAGACGCTTGATCTCGCCGATATCCCGCCTTCGATGCTCGAGCGCACCAAGTTCGAGCGCGTCCTCGCACTGGGCGACGTGCTGCGCCGGGCGGCCCCCTCCGCGATCGCCTCCTTGCCCGACGGCGCAACGGTCGACGGCAAGGTTCCGACCCTGAAGCAGGGTTACACCGTTCCCGGAACGCCCGTCCGGCTGGAGCGGAGCGGCGAGAACTATCTGTTCCCAGCCAAGATGCTGGCCGACCTCGCCGCGGTACATGAGCGCGCGATGGAATTGCCGCCCCGCGACGGCTCCGGGGGCGACGCTTACGACACTTTCACCACGCGGCCGGGCGGCCTCGTCCCGCCCGCTTGGTACGGCTATCTCATCGACGGGCCGGAATGGCTTCTCGCACGGCGCGGCGCGCATGCCGTGTGGCAGTGGTTGGGGCTGGCGGGCACTCTCGCGCTGGCTTGCGTCTTTCCGTTGCTGGTCTGGCGGGTCGCCCGGCCCGCGCGCAACGGCGGCAGCACCTCCCTGATCCGCCGCATCGCCCTGCCGGTCGCAATCCGCATTTCCGCTTTCCTGTCCCTGCGCGCCGTCGACGGCATCAATATCGGGGGCGGTCTGTTCGAGGTCCTCAACGGCGCTCTCCTGATGATCGCATATGGCGCGTGGCTGTGGACCGTCGTGGTCTTCGTGCTCTGGGCCTCCGATACGATCCCGACCTGGAAGTTCCGCCGCAACACGATGCAGGCCAGCCTCACGCGCACGTTGATCCGTGTCATCGGCATCGTGTTTCTCGCGACCGTCGCGGCACGCGGTCTCTCGCAAATGGGCGTTCCGCTGATCGGAATCATGGCGGGTCTCGGCCTCGGCGGTCTCGCCCTCGCGCTTGCCGCCCAACCGACCATCGAAAACCTGATCGCCGGCGTGATGCTCTATCTCGACCGTCCGGTCCGCGTCGGCGACGAATGCGAATTCGGCGGAGAAAGCGGCGTCATCGAGGAAATCGGCATCCGCTCGACCCGCATCCGCAGGGCGGACGGCACCATGATCGCAATCCCCAACGGCGAGTTCTCGCGACTGAGCGTGCGCAACGTCAGCGCCGGGCGGCCGGGCTGCTCCATCCGTCTGCTCCTGCCGTCGTCGATGTCGGCCGCACGCATCGAGGTGTTCCTCGAAGCCGTCGAGAGCGGCCTGCGCGAAATCGACAACGTCCATGGCGACTCGGTCCGGGCGCTGCTCGACGACATCGAGCCGGAAGGCAACTCCGTCAGGATCGATTGCCGTCTACTGCGCCGCACGGACGATCTCGACTCCGAGCGCCAGCGCATCCGGCTCGCCGTGCTGCGCCTGCTGGAAACGAGCCTCGCCGACGAGGAAGCGACCATGCGGGCCGCCTGAACGGCTTCCATCCGCGCCCGATCCGGGTCACGGGCCGTTCGCATTCGGCGCATGGCGCGATAAATCTCCGAAAGACCCCAGGCGGCGGCCCGAGGCTGCCCCGGTTTCGTCCCGATCTCGCATGAAGGCGATCATGGCTGCGCGACCCATCCCCGAAGACAAGGTGCGGCAGGCCGAATTCAGCCGTGCGGGCTGGCATGTCGTCCCGGAGCCGGGCACCGGCTTCGCAGATCTCTTCGAGCCCGGATATTGGCGGGTCGCGGCGCGGCGCATGAAGCCGGGCGACAAGATCGAGGTCTTGGCGGAGGGCGGCGCCTGGTACGCGGAACTGCTTGTGCGACGGGTGGATGCCGCAGGCCTGCACGTCGAGGAACTGCTGTACAAGCGCTTCGCCGAAGCGGCGGCACGCCCCTCCTCCTCGCCCGCCCTGTCGCAATCGCTTCAGCCGCAGCAAGCGCCCGCCCCGGAACCGGTTGCCGCGCTCACCCCGGATGCGGCTCTCGAGCTCCTCCGCGCAGGGAACGCGCGCTATCTCGCCTCTCAAGGGCAAATCGGAATGGATCCGTCGCGACGGATTCTTACGTCCACGTCGCAATCCCCCTTGGCGACGATCGTCGGCTGTTCGGACAGCCGCGTGACGCCCGAACTGCTCTTCGGCGGCCTCTATTACGGCGAATTGTTCATCGTCCGGAATGCCGGTCACGTCCCCGATACGGCTACGATCGGCTCCGTCGAGTTCGCAGCGTCCGTTCTCAAGGTCCCTCTGGTCGTGGTGTTGGGTCACGAGGGCTGCGGCGCGGTTCAGTCCGCCTGCGAATCCGTCGAACGGGGCACCCGCTTCCCGGGCTCCATCGGCCCCATCGTGGATGAGATTGTCCCGGCGGCGCGCGCCGTCCGCGGTCGACCGGGCGATTTCGTCGACAATGCCGTGCGCGAAAACGCCGTGATGACGGCCCGCAACTTGATTGCCCGCAGCCGGATTTTGGCCGATCTCGTCACGGCGGGAGAGATCAAGGTCACGGCCGCGCGCTACGACCTCGACCAAGGCCGCGTCGTCTTTCTCGCTTGATCTCGACTCCGCAGCTTCGACGCATCGGAAATCTGCGGACGCCCGAACAGGGTGCGCCCCGCCCTCCTTCGACGGAACCTTCGCCGACCGGGGGAACCGTGCGCAGCCTTTTTGGTTGTCCCCGGCCGCTTGTACCGCGCCTCGTGGGGGCGGACCCTTGCTCCTCACGAGTTTCAGGGGGAAACATCCGATGCTTCGTTCATCTTTCCGCCGTTCCGTCGCCGCCGCAGCGCTTCTCGCCTCGGGTCTCGCCGTGGTGCCGGCCCTCGCACAGACCGCGCCCGCTCCCCCTTCACGCACGCAAGCGACGCCGAGTCCTTCCACCCGGGGGACTGAAGTCGGTCGCTACGAATACGAAACCTACTGCGCCGTCTGCCACGGCCTCGACGGCAAGGGCGGCGGCCCCTTCACGATGCTGCTCAACAAGCGCGTTCCCGATCTCAGCCTGCTGGCCAAGAACAACGGCGGCGTCTTCCCGTTCTCGCGCGCCTTCGACGTCGTGATGGGGACTGCGGACGTCGGCGCGCACGGCTCGCGGGAAATGCCGATCTGGGGCGACGTTTTCAGCGGCCAAGCCCGGACTGTCTTCGGCCCCGGCCTGCGCGAAGGCTCCGGCGATGCCGAAGCCTATGTGAAGGCGCGCATCCTCGCTTTGGTCGAATACGTCTCTCGCCTGCAGGAGTAGGGCCTGCAGCAGCAAGATCTGCCCGCTAGCAAGACCTGCCCGCGCCTCGATGGCGGCGCGGGCTTCTTCCGCCCGCGTCACACCGCGAAATCTCCGACGAGATCGCCGGCATGCACGCCGGCCAGCAGCAGCGCACCGCTCGAGGTCACGATCAGAGCCCCGCCGGCCACGTATCGCGTCGCGCCGAGAACGGCGGCCTCGCCCGCAAGCCCCGCCTCCGTCAGATCGAGCCGATCTTCCCCCACATGGAAATCTACGAGCAGATCGAGGCCCGGCTGCGCCGCTCCCATCACGAAGAGGTCGGCCCCCTCGCCTCCCACGAGCGTATCCGCCCCGGTCCCGCCGATGATCGTATCGTTCCCGGCATTGCCGCGCAGCAGATCGCGGCCGATGCCGCCCTCGATCCGGTCATTGCCGTCGCCGCCCGCGAGGGTGTCGAAGCCTTCGCCTCCCGACACGACGTCGTCCCCGCTCCCGCCGCCGACGAAATCGTCCCCGCCGTCGCCCTGGATCGTATCGTTTCCGCCCGCACCCAAAAGAGCGTCGGACGCGCCTCCCCCCGACATGGAATCCGCGCCGAGATTGCCGACGAGATAGTCGTTGCCGCCTCCGCCCGACAGCGTGTCGTTGCCGTCCCCGCCTCCGAGCCGGTCGTCGCCCGCACCTCCGAACAGCAGATCGTCGCCGGGCCCGCCTTGCAGCGTGTCGTCGTTGTCCTGCCCGGACAGCGTGTCGTTACCCCCGTAACCGGCGAGGAAATCGGGGCCGCCGCGGCCGATGAGGCTATCGTCGAAAGGCGTCCCGACGGGCGGCGACTGCGGTGCAAATCCAAAGAAATTTTCGGCCGTGAATTCGCTCGGCAGCACGCCGAGGAAGCGCACGAGGGTGGCTCCGTATTGATTTTGCAGAAGGGAGTCGTCGCCGGACCCGACGAGATTCAGCGCGCCCGCCGCGAACGGATCTCCGCCTCCCGGTACAAATCCCGAAACGTCGACGCGGTCACCGCCGGCACCGGCCAGAAAGTCCGTGACCGTGTCGGCAAAGGTTCCGTCGCCTCCCGCATCGATCTGCAGAACGTCCCGTCCGGACCCGGTTCGGATCAGCCAACTGCCGTAGACGGACGGGGAGTCGTAATACTGGCCCGAGCCCACGCCCGAAAAGGTGTCGTCTCCGACGCCGCCGTCCGCCTTGCCGGTCGCGTTGGAGACGCCCAATATGTCGTTGCCCGCGCCGCCCAGCAATAGCTCGCGGTCGGTGACGCCGTAGAGGACATCGTTGCCGTCGCCCCCGATCAGCGTGTCGTCGCCGGAGCCGTGGAACGGGCTCAGTTCGCCCACGATGGTGTCGTTGCCGGGTCCGCCTTCGGCAAGGTCCGCGCCGTCCCCGGTATCGATGCTGTCGTTGCCGAGCCCGCCGCGCAGAGTGTCGCTGCCGGAGCCGCCCGAGATCGTGTCGTTGCCGCCATAGCCCAAGACGACGTCGCTCCCGGCCTGCCCGTCGATGGCGTCGGGCGCATCCGTGCCGAGCAACGTATCGTCGCGCTCGAAACCGAGAATGATCCCGGACAGGTCGAGCGGCCGCTCGCCGATGAAGTTGGACGCGTCGAGGTCCGCAAGCGTCACCCCCTCCAGCCGGAAGATCGGCTGCCAATCCGACTCGTAGCGGCCGCCCTCCTTGGCGAGGATCAGAACGTCCTCGCCGCTCTGGATCATCCCGTAAAGGTAAAAGCCTTGCGCGAAAGCCCGCAGGTCGATCCGGTCCACGCCCGCGTCGAAGTCGCCGACGGCGAAGGTAAAGAGCGTACCCAACCGACCGTCCTGCCCTCCGCCTTCGGGGAACACGAAGACGTCCGCTCCCGCTCCGGCGAACAGCAATCCCGTCCCCGCCGCGTCCTCGGGTACGACGAACCGGTCATTCCCGTCCCCGCCGCGAACCGTGTCGCCGCCATGGAGCGTGACGGTATCATCCCCGCCGCCCGCCTCGATCAGGTCACCACCGCCGAGCCCGTCGATCAGGTCGGCTCCGGCTGTTCCGACAAGAGTTTCAGGTCCGATCCGACCGACGATCTGTGCCATGGCTCGCTCTCCTCGGAAGACGTCCACCGTCCTCTCGGTTCACGAAAATGCCGGAAGACCGGGCGCGTTCCGTCTGTCTGAGGAAATGGGTCCGGGTGACGAACATGGCCGGCACGCAGGCAACCCGCCACGAGCAGCGGAGCAAACACGGAGACACCGGCGTCGCAAAAGCGCGACCCCTTTGGTCGCCACCTTTGCAACCGTCGCCGGCAGCCAAACGACGAAACCCGATTATTTCATAAAGATTATTTCTTAGACAGTAAGATATTTTTGAAATTCAATAATGTGCATTCCTTACACAGTTTTCCTGATAATTTTATATATACTTAGAAAATCAAAATTCTTTTATTATCTCAAAAATTCGATGGAAATTCATTCAATGCTACGCATCGATAAATGGGTCTGCTGACCCAAAATGAACTCGCCTTGATTACATCATTCGAATCTTCTGTTTCAAATCGAGCTTAACGATAGACCCGATGTTGAATCGTCTATAATCGATTGCGTCAGAAATGCGCGCTACTTTCTTTGCGCTCGCATTCGGCTTCTCGGCTCGCTGCTCGGACGACCCATGGACCATCGCACTTCCCCGTCCTTGATGGCGGCATCGCGCCGGCGTTCCGACATCTCCATACTCGCACTCGAACCGCGCATGATGTTCGACGGCGCAGCCGTGGCGACCGCGACCGACGACGGACATGTCGCCGAACAGACGACGTCCGCCGATGCGTCCGCGGTTGCAACCCCCGTGATCGTCGCGCCCGCCGCCTTAACGGCACCCCGCGAGGTCGTGTTCATCGACCCGGCCGTTGCCGACCGGCAGGTGCTGGCGGATGCCGCTCGGCCGGACGCGACGGTCGTCTTCACCGACCTTTCCCATGACGGCCTCTCGCAGATCCGCGAGTGGCTCGAAGCGCATGCGGCCGAAGCGCCGGACGGCGGCTGGGCGGCGATCCACATCGTCGGCCACGGACAGCAGGGCGCGATCCGGCTCGGCGACACGATCCTCGACGCCGCCGCCGTCGCGAGCCGCGCGGGCGATCTCGCCGCGATCGGCGCATGTCTCGATCCGAACGGCGACATCCTGCTCTATGCCTGCGACGTGGCGGGCGGGGCGACGGGACCGGATTTCGTGACCGCGCTCGCCCGTGCGACCGGGGCCGACGTGGCGGCCTCGACCGACACGACCGGCGCGGCGACGCTGGGCGGCGACTGGGCGCTCGAAACGACGACGGGACCGATCGAGGCGCAGTCGTTCGGCACCGGGCTGGAAAGCTACGGTCACGCGCTGGGGTCGTTCATGGAGCAGTTCACAGGCGTGTCCGCGATCAGCAACACGGCGAACGGATACGTCTCGAGCTACAGCTTCTGGGCCAATTCGGTGAAGTTCGTCGTCACATGCCAAGTACAAGGCGACGGCGCTATTCTGCAGAACGGAGGAGACTGGGGTTTCAGCGCAGAAACTCTTTTGATTGCGTCCTCTGACAATTCCACCTCTACGACCGAAAAGGTTACGATCGCGCGGGAGGACGGCGCGTATTGGTATTTCAGCAGCATTGATGCCGATGCGACATCGGCGAGGGCGACAACAACGCTGACGGTTAACTCGGTCGATGGCGGCCCGACCTACCTGACCCTTGTCGCAGGGCAAAGCCAAACTCTGTCCACTTCGAGCAGGCTCGTTTCAAGCATCGAGCTCACCAGCGCCGAGCTCTATGTCGCGATCGACAACATCGTCGGACAAACTCCGGCGGACGTCACCGCACCCACGGTCTCCTCCGTTTCCGTGCCCTCAAACGCGACATACAAGGCCGGAGACAGCCTCAACTTCACCGTCAACTTCAGCGAGGCTGTGACGGTGACCGGCACGCCCCGCCTCGTGCTCGACGTCGGTGGATCTACGAAATACGCGACCTACACCGGCGGCAGCGGATCCTCGGCCCTCACCTTCACATACACCTCGGCTTCGGGCGATTACGACAGCAACGGCATTTCCGTCTCGTCGCTTCAGACGAACGGCGGCACGCTGAAGGACGGGGTCGGCTACAGCGCGACCTTAACCCTCAACTCGGTGGCATCGACCACCGGCGTGCTCGTCGACGCGGTCGTGCCTACGGTAAGTTCCGTCACGTCCTCGACCGCGAACGGCACCTACAAGGCGGGCGACACGATCTCGGTGATCGCAAACTTCTCGGAAGCGGTTACGGTTACGGGGACGCCCCAGCTGACGCTGGAGACCGGCACGACCGATCAGGTCGTCAATTACGCTTCCGGTTCCGGCACCTCGCAGCTGGTCTTCACGTACACGGTGCAGGCCGGCGACACGACCTCCGACCTCGATTACGTCTCGACGGGCGCACTATCCCTGAACTCAGGTACGATCAAGGACGCGGCCGGCAATTCGGCGACGCTCACCCTTGCGTCCCCGGGCTCGGCAAACTCGCTCGGCGCGAACAAGGCCATCGTCATCGACACGATCGCGCCGACCGTCTCGTCGGTCTCGGTGCCTTCGAACAGCACGTACATCGCCGGACAGAGCCTAAGCTTCACCGTGAACTTCAACGAAGCGGTCACGGTGACGGGGACGCCGCGCCTGGTGCTCGATATCGGAGGAACGTCCCGATACGCGACCTACGTCTCGGGCAGCGGAACCTCGGCCTTGGCATTCAGTTACACGGTCGCGTCCGGGGACGCCGACGGCGACGGCATCGCGGTCTCGTCGCTGCAGACGAACGGCGGCACCCTCAACGACGCCGCGGGCAACAACGCAACCTTGACCCTCAACTCGGTAGGCTCGACCTCGTTGGTTCGCGTGGACACCGTCGCGCCGACGGTCTCGTCCGTGTCCGTACCGTCGAATGCCGGCTACACGACAGGCCAAAATCTCGATTTCACCGTCAACTTCAGCGAGGCCGTCACCGTGAACACGGGCGGCGGCACGCCCTATCTCGGCGTGACCGTCGGGAGCACGACAAAGCAGGCGAGCTACGTTTCGGGCAGCGGGACCTCGGCCCTCTTGTTCCGCTACACGGTGTCGGGGGGAGACAACGACTCGGACGGCATCGCCGTCGCATCGGCATGGACTTCGAACGGCGGCACGATCAAGGACGCCGCCGGCAACAATGCGGGCACCTCGCTCAGTTCGGTCGGCGCGACGTCCAGCGTCCTCGTCGACACGGTTGCGCCATCTGTGTCGGGCAATATCGGGGTGCCGTCGAGCGGCTCATACACGACGGGCCAGACCCTCTCCTTCACCGTGACCTTCGACGAGTCCGTCACCGTCACTGGGACGGACTCGTCGCTCGCACTGACGATCGGCAGCACCGCACGTACGGCGACGTATTCCTCGAGGACGACGAACTCGATCACCTATGTCTATACCGTGCAGGCTGGCGACACCGATGCGGACGGCATCACGATCGGAGCGATCAGCCTCGCGTCCACGACGATCAGGGATTCGGTCGGAAACGACGCGAGCGTGTCGCTCTCGGGGCACATCCCCCCCACATCGAGCATTCTGATCGACACGACCGGGCCCGACGTCAACAGCGTCGCCGTGCCCGCGAACGGGACCTATATCGCGGGCCAGAACCTCGACTTCACGGTCGCGTTCAGCGAGAACGTCACCGTGGACACGACGGGCGGAACGCCGCGGATCGCGCTCGTGATCGGTTCGACGGTTCGTTACGCGAGCTACCTGTCGGACAGCGGCACGTCGGCGCTCGTCTTCCGCCACACGATCTCGTCGGGCGATACGGACACGAACGGCATCACCGTCGGAGCGCTGGCGACGAACGGCGGAACGATCAAGGACTCGGCCGGGAACGCCGCCACGACCACCCTCAACTCGGTCGGCTCGACCGCGGCCATTCTCGTGGACGGCGTCGCACCGTCGGTGACGGGCACGATCTCCGTGCCTTCGGACGGAACCTATGTGGCGGCCGGCCACCTCGACTTCACGATCACCTTCGACGACACGGTGACCGTGACGGGAACGGATTCGACGCTTTCGCTCGTCGTCGGAAGCACCACGCGGACGGCGGCCTACCTTTCGAGCACGTCGACCTCGATCACCTATCGGCATTCGGTACAGTCGGGCGACAACGACACGGACGGCATCGCCGTCGGGTCGCTCACGCTGAACACCACGACGATCACAGACGCCTCGGGCCAGAACGCGAACGTCTCGCTGACCGGACACGTGCCGACGACGACGGGCATCAAGGTGGATTCTACCGCGCCGACCGTCTCGGCGCTCGCCGCGCCCACGGCGGGCACCTACACGCCCGGGCAGAACCTCGACTTCACGGTCACCTTCACCGAGAGCGTCACGATCTCGGGCACGCCGCGCCTCGTCCTCGACGTCGGCGGTCAGACGCGTTACGCGGACTTCGTTTCGGTCAGCGGCGCCGCGGCCCTCTTCCGGCACACCGTGCAGTCGGGCGATACGGACTCGGACGGCGTCGCGGTATCTTCGCTGCAGACGAACGGCGGGACGATCAGAGACGCGGCCGGCAATTCGGCATCCGTCGCGACCGGTGTGGCGACGATCACGAGCGCACTGGTGGGAACCGCGCAGACCACCCCGACGGTCACGCCCGTGATATCCGTCGATACGCCGCCGCCTGCCCCGCCGGTGGTCCCTCCGGTATCGCCCGCACTGCCTACGTTCACGCCCGTTCTCTCGATCTACAGCGGCCCCGTAAACAGCTTGTCGGGGTCGTTCTCGCAGCCCGTGTCGATGAGCGCGGCCGGCAGCATGATCTTCACGTCCCCGGCCCCGACGCCGTTCATCGCGTCCGGCGACGGTCGGAGCGGAGGACAGCTCTCCGCGATTTCCTCCATCGGCGACTATGCTGTCGCAGCGGGTCAGACGGTCAGCATACCGCTGCCGCCGTCGACCTTCACCAGCTCGGATCCGGGCGCACAGATCGCCGTGGACGCCCGGCAGGTGAATGGGCAGGCCTTGCCGGCATGGATGAGGTTCGACGCGGCGACGGGCACTTTCTACGGCCGCCCGCCGCCGGGCTTCAACGGGACGGTCAACATCCTGGTGACTGCCCGCGACAGCAAAGGCCAAGCCGCGTCGACGGTATTGAGGCTGAACGTGGTCGGCACCGCCCCCCGGAGCGACCTCTTCCGGGAGACGATCCCCTTCGACGGTCGCCCGGCGGCCCCGACCTACGCCGAACGCGTCGCTCCGGCGCGCGCAATCGGAATTACGGAACGAATGAAGGCCTCGACGCCCGCCGCACGGCTCGCGGCGGAAGGTGCGGCGCTTATCGATGCCCTGCGCGAGCGGGTGAACGGATGATGACGATGAAGACGAATACCGACACTGCGGCGGCCTCGACCCCGGCAGCCGCGCCCCGCGCCCAAGCAGGACCGCGAAAGCCGCTTATGGCCCTCGCCTCCGCGCTGCTCCTTGCGGGCTGCGCTGTGAAGCCCGAGCCGTTCACGTCGCAGGACTTCGCGGCGGCGGCCGTGGAGCGCAAGCACGCGATCGGCGCCGAGGCACCGCCGGTCCTTCGCCCGATGACGCTGCCCGACGCGGTGGCACGCGCGGTGAAGTACAATCTCGATGCCCGCGTCCGCGTCATGGAACAGGCGCAGGCGCTCGGCCAGCTCGATGCGGCGCAGTGGGATTTGCTGCCCAAGATCGCGGCGAAGGCCGGGTACGACGTCCGGTCGGAATACAACAGCAGCGTCTCCCGCACGCTCTACTCGCGAACGAACAGCACTTCGGAGCCGACCTTCTCCTCCGACCGCGAGGTCATCAATGCCGACCTGACCCTCGGATGGAACCTGCTCGACTTCGGCGTCGGTTATTTCCAGGCGAAGGTGCAGGCCGACCGCACGCTGATCGCAGCCGAACGCCGCCGCAAATCCCTTCACGTCCTCACTCAGGACGTCCGCACCGCATGGTGGCGGGCCGCCACCGCCCAACGTCTGCGCGGGGACGTCGCCTCCACGCTCACCGCCGCCAAGGCCGCGCTCGACGCGTTGCGGCGGGAAGAGACCGAGGGTCTGCGCAATCCGATCGAAACGCTGCGCCAGCAGCGCGTGCTCGTCGAATACATGCGGCAGCTGGAGACGATCGAGCAGGATCTGGCCGTTGCGAAGGCGGAACTTGCGAGCCTGATCGGCGTGCCGCCCGGCACGAATTTCAGCATCGCGGTGCCTGCGGATGCCGCCGCCCGTGCACCCAAATGGGCCATGCCCATCGCGCGGATGGAGGAAGTCGCGCTGCTCCGCAACGCGGACCTGCACGAGAGCATGTACAACGAGCGTATCTCCGTGCAGGAGACCCGCAAGGCGATCATGCGCATGCTGCCGGGCGTCGGCCTCAGCGTCGGACGCAATTACAACTCGAATTCCTTCCTCGTCGCGAATGATTGGTACGGCGGCGGCGCGCAGATCGCGTGGAACCTCGTCAACGTCCTCTCGGGGCCGGAGGCCGTCCGCGCCGCGCAGCAGGGCGAGGATGTCGCGAAGGCGCGTTCGCTCGCGATGCACATGGCCGTGCTCTCGCAGGCGCACATCGCTCTGCGCCAATACGAGATCGCCGTGAAGCAGTACGAACGCGCGACGGACCTCAACGAGATCGACCGTCGCGTCCTCGCCCATTCGGCCGCGCGACAGGCCGCCGACGCGCAGGGCGAGCTCGAACGCGTCGCGAACGGTACGGCGATGATACTCAGCCTGCTGCGCCGCCATCAGGCGCTGGCGCAGGTGCATGCCGCGCTCGGCCGCATCCATGCGACCCTCGGCCTCGACCCGTTGCCGGACGAGACCGCGGACGGCGACGTGCAGGCTCTGGCCAAAGCCATCGAACGTCACTTCGCCGGCCTCGAAGGCGGGTCCCTCAACGCGGGCGGCGCACCGTCGTCGGCCCGAAAGTGATCCGAGCGGGTCGCGACATCCTTCGCAGAAGAGACCGCGGCGGGGCCATGATCGCATCCGCCGCACTGTCGGCCGGGCTTGTCCTCGTCGCCGCCGCATCGGCCTTCGCGCAGGATCCGCGCGGCGCAAACGAGCTGCGCGGGCAGCTGACCCCGCAGCGTTTCACGACGCTGGCGGCGGAGATTCCCGCGGCGGTGGAAAGCGTCGCCATACGCGAGGGCGAGCGCTTCAAGGCGGGAGACCGCTTGGTCGTGCTCGACTGTTCCGTGCCGCGGGCGCAGCTCGACCGCGCGCGGGACGTGCTTGCGACGGCCGCAAAGCTCAACGCGGCCCATAAGCGCCTCGTCGAAACGAAGTCCGCGGGAGAACTCGAATTTGCGACCTCCGCCATGGAGGTGGCGAAAGCAAGCGGCGACGTCCGCGTACTCGAGGCCACGGTTTCGAAATGCGTCGTGGCCGCACCCTTCGGCGGGCGCGTGGTAGAACAGAAGGTGCGCGATCAGCAATTCGTGCAGGCCGGCACGGCGCTCGTCGACATACTCGACGACACCGTTCTCGAACTCGATTTCATCATGCCCTCGCGCGCTTTGGCTTGGCTCAAGGTCGGGCACGGCTTCGAAGTGCGCATCGAGGAGCTCGGCCGCAGCTACGCGGCCCGCGTGTCGCGGATCGGCGCGAAAGTCGATCCCGTCAGCCAATCGATCCGCGTAACCGGCGAAATGGCCGCAGCCGCGCCTGAACTGGTGGCGGGCATGAGCGGCCGGATTCTCATCTCTCCCCCATGACGGACACGCTCGATCCGCGCGCCGCCCGGCGCCTCGCCGTGTTGCTGCAACTTTCGGCCCGCGCGCGGGACGCGGCGAGCCCGGCCGAGCTCGGTTTCGTCGTCGTCAACGAGACGCTCGGCGCGGTGCCCTACAGACAGGCCGCGCTGTGGATCGAGGGCCGGGGCATCGTCGCCGTCTCGGGGATTCCGACGATCGATGCGGGAACGCCGTTCGTGCAGTGGCTCGATCGTATCGGGCCCGCCCTTCGGGCTTCCGGACGAACCGAAACGCTGATGCCCGCCGACCTCGCGCCGGCAGACGCCGAGGAGTGGACGGAATGGCTGCCCGCCCATGCCGTCCGAATTCCGCTCGGATCTGCGGCGACGGCGCCCGGCGCCGTGTTGCTCGCACGCGACGAACCGTTCACCGATGCGGAACAAGCCACGCTGGCGCATCTCGCCGGCGCCTACGGACATGCCTGGCGGGCGCTCCAACGCCCGTCCCGGCTCACGGGGCTCCGCGAGCGGCTCAAGACCCTCTCCACGCGCAAGCGCGTTCTGGCCGCGGCCTTCGCGGCGCTCGCGCTGTTGTTTCCGGTCCGGCTTTCCATCTTGGCCCCCGCCGAGACGGTACCCGCGAACCCCGTGCTCGTGCGCGCACCGCTCGACGGCGTGGTGGACGTGATCCACGTCCGGCCCAACGATGCCGTGGAAAAGGGTCGCCTCCTGTTCGAACTCGACGCGACGGCGCTGCGTGCACGCCTCGAAGTCGCGGAGCAGGCGCTCGCCGGAGTGGAGGCCGAATATCGTCAGGCGGTTCAGGCCGCGGTGCGCGACCCGCGTGCGAAGGCGCAGCTCGCGATCATCGGCGGCCGCATCGAGGAGAAGCGCGCGGAGGCGGATTTCGTGCGCGGTCAGCTCGAACGTGCACGCGTGAGCGCACCGGCGGCCGGGATCGTGATCTTCGACGATCCCTCCGCTTGGCTCGGACGCCCCGTGAGCCTCGGCGAGCGCGTGATGACGATTACCGGCGAAACGGAAAGCGAGATCGAGGCTTGGCCCGCCCCCGGCGACATCATCCCGCTGAAAGCCGGCGCTCCGGTCACGCTGTTCCTCAACGCCGCGCCGCTGTCGCCGGTCTCCGGATCGCTGCGGACCTTGGGCTACGAGGCGCAGACGCGCCCCGAAGGCACCCTCGCCTATCGGCTTCGCGCCTCCGTGGATCCGCAGGTCGACAAACCGCGCGTCGGCCTGAAGGGCACCGCCCGCATCGACGGCGACCGCGTCGTGCTGATCTACTGGATATTTCGCAAGCCGCTGGCGGTCGTGCGGCAATGGCTGGGGGCATGACGACGCCGCTGCCGCCGCTGCGGGAGGAACTGCTGCTGCATCCCGGACCTGCGGCAAACGACGGATCGCCGAGCTGGACGCTGCACGACCCCGCACGCAATCGCTTCTACCGCCTGTCCTGGCCCGCCTTCGAAATATTGTCGCGCTGGGATGCCGGAGACGCCGCAGCCGTCGCCGCCGCAGTCGGGGCTGAAACGACGCTTCAAGTCACAGCCGAGGACGTGTCGGCCACGGCAGAATTCGTGGTCGGCAATTTCCTCTCGCGCCCCGCGCCCGAGCCCCGGGGCGGCGACGCGATCCGCCGCGCCCGTGCCGCCTACGACCGCTCCCCCATGGAACGGCTGCTGCACGGTTACCTGTTCTTCCGCATCCCGCTCGTGAGGCCCGACCGGGCTCTGGGCCGCATGCTGCCTCGGTTTGCTTGGACGCGGCACGGCCTGTTCCGACGCGCGACGGCCCTCGCATTCGTCGTCGGCCTGTTCCTGATCGGCCGACAGTGGGACGTGTTCCTGCACCAACTGGTCTCGACGGCGACGGCCGAGGGGCTCGTCTGGTACGGCGCGGCGCTTGCGGGGGCAAAGATCGCCCACGAACTCGGCCATGCGCTGACCGCGAAGCGCCTCGGCTGCCGGGTGCCCACGATGGGCGTCGCGTTCCTCGTGCTCTGGCCGGTCCTCTATACGGACGTCACCGAAGCTTGGAAGCTGACGTCGCGACGCGACCGCATCGCGGTGGGCGCCGCGGGCATCGCCGTGGAACTGACGATCGCCGTCTGGGCCGGCCTCGCTTGGGCGCTGCTGCCCGACGGGCCCGCACGTTCCGCCGCCTTCGTGCTCGCGACGACGACCTGGGCGCCACGCTGGCGGTCAATGCAAGCCCGTTCATGCGTTTCGACGGGTACTTCCTCGCGATGGACGTGCTCGACATGCCGAACCTGCACGGGCGCGCTTTCGCGATGGCGCAATGGCGGCTGCGGGAAATCTTGTTCGGCCTCGGCGAGCCGATGCCGGAGCCCATGTCGCAGGCGCGCAGCCGTGCCCTGATCGCCTTCGCCGTCGGCACGTGGATCTACCGCCTCGTGCTGTTTTTGGGCATCGCGGTGCTGGTTTATCACTTCTTCGTCAAAGCGATCGGCATCCTGCTGTTCATCGTGGAAATCTGGTGGTTCGTGGCACGACCGATCGGAACGGAATTCAAAGCCTGGGCCGATCGCCGCTCGGCGGTACTGCGCAGCCCACGCACGCGCGTCACGGCAGTCGTCGCGGGATTGGGCCTGCTCGCCGCCGTGCTGCCATGGAACGCGCGGGTGTCCGCCCCTGCGGTGCTGATCGCGCCGGGCCACACGACGGTCTTCACGCAGGTCGCGGGACGCGTCGAACGCCTCGAAGTGACGGAAGGGCGGGAGGTGGCCGCAGGCGACACGTTGGCCGTACTCTCCTCGCCGGATCTCGAATCGCGTCTGGAACGTGCGCGTGCCCGCGAAAAGGTCTTGGCCTATTCCGCATCCTCCGGAGCTTTCGACGAATTCTTCCGTGACCGGGCACAGCAGCTCACCGAGGAATTGGCGGGAGCTGCCGCCGAGCGCCGCGGCTTGGAACGGGAAGCCGAACGGCTCGTGATCGCCGCGCCGGCAACCGGGCGGACCGTCGATATCGAGCCCGCCCTTTCGCCCGGCCAATGGGTCGCCGCAAAAACCCGCCTCGCCGCGGTCGTCCGGCCCGAAGCCGCCGAGATCGACGCCCTCGTGGCCGAAGGCGACCTGTCCCGTCTCTCGGAAGACGGCGCGTGCAGCTTCCATCCGGAACGGCCGGATTGGCCGGTGCTGCGCTGCCGGATTCTGCGAATCGAGAAATTCGGCTCGTCGGCACTGCCGTTGCCGCTCCTTGCCGACACGGCGGGAGGGCCCATCCCCGTGCGGACGGTCGAGCGCCGCCTCTTCGCCGACAAGAGCCATTACCGCGTCCGCCTCGTCACGGAAGGCGGCTTCGTTCCCCCGCACGAGATCCGCGGCACCGTCGAACTCGCGGCAGAGCGCGCAAGCCCGCTCGGCGCCGCAGCGTCGGCCGCACTTGCGGTCCTGCGGCGCGAAGCCGGGTTCTAGGACACGCGGACCCGAAATGCGGGAACGACGGCCCTGAACGCCCGCAGCGCCGACCCGACATCACCGCTTTGATTCGGGAACCGCGCCCGACCCTCGGCAAGGCAGCAACCGAAAGCTGTACGGGAGCGGGAGGCGGCCGAAAGAGTCTGGAACGGCAGCTGTAAAAACGGCTGTAAAACGCTCTCGGATGTCTGACGGTGAAGCGGGATGACGATCCGAGATCGTCCGAAACATCAAGGGCTTTTGATGGTGGGCGCACTTGGGCTCGAACCAAGGACCCGCTGATTAAGAGTCAGCTGCTCTACCAACTGAGCTATGCGCCCATCAAAAGCGTCGCGGGAACAACGCCCTGCGACGGCGGTGTGATTAACAAGCGCAGGGCGGCATGTCCAGCGCGGAAAAGCGTTTTTCTTCGGCATTCGCCCGGATCGGGGCTCGTTTCGGCCGCAATCCCTGCATTCGCTTCAGAAACCGCCCTCCTCCTCGTCCGGCTCTTCGGATTCGACCGCCGGAATGGCGTAGGCCCCCGTGAACCAGCGCGAGAGATCCACGTCGGCGCAGCGCTTGGAGCAGAACGGGCGGTATTTCAACTCGGTCGGCTTGCGGCAGATCGGGCATTTCGCCCCCGGCGGCACGAAGGGGGCCGCGTCGGGAGCCGCACCGGGTTCGGCTTTGACGTCGTCGGGCTTGTCGGGCGTATCGGACATGGCCGGCTCCTCTGCATGCATGGGTTTGTTCGGCATGCCGTTGCGCGGCATGCGGTCGAAGGGAAGGCCGAGGCGTGACGGCGACGCCCCCGAAACTCCCCCGGAGACGCCGACGCCTCCGGAGAGCCGTCAGGCGCCCTCGCCCGCCGTCCAGCGGGCCATGACGGGATATCCCTCGCCCGCCAGCACCGCGGCCGTCTCCGCCAGCGGCAGGCCGACCACGTTGGCGTACGAGCCGATGATCTGCTGCACGAAGATCGCCGCCAAGCCCTGCACGGCATAGCCGCCCGCCTTGCCCCGCCAATCGCCGGAGGCGACATAGGCCTCCGTCTCGGGCAGCGAGAGCCGCTTGAAGGCCACGCGGGTCTCCACCTGCCGTTCCCTGAACGCGCCGCCGGGCGTGACGATGCACACCCCGGTGACGACGCGATGCGAACGGCCCGACAGCAGCTTCAGGCAGGCACGCGCCTGCTCCTCCGTCTCCGCCTTGGGCAAGATGCGCGTACCCACCGAAACGACCGTGTCGGCGGACAGCACGAAGCTGCCCGCGCGCTCGGCGGGATCCAGCAGCGCGAGCGCCGCCTCTGCCTTGCCGCGCGCGAGTCGACGCGCATGATCGCGCGGCTTTTCGGCCTTGAGCACGGATTCGTCGATGTCGCAGGAGAGAACGCGGTCGGGCTCGATCCCGATCTGGCGCAAAAGCGCGAGCCGGCGCGGGGAAGCGGAGGCCAGAACGAGCCGAAGCCCGCCGCTGCGCAATTCCGCCTCGCCCGCGGTGTCCGGACGACTCACTTGAACCGGTAGGTGATTCGCCCCTTGGTCAGGTCGTACGGGGTCATTTCCACCAGGACCTTGTCGCCCGCGAGCACGCGGATGCGGTTCTTGCGCATCTTGCCCGCCGTATGGGCTATGATCTCATGATCGTTTTCCAGCTGAACGCGGAACATCGCGTTCGGGAGGAGTTCGGTCACCACCCCCGGAAATTCGAGGACTTCTTCCTTCGCCATGCGTTACCTTTCGGACACGGGTCGACGATCGACCCGCTCGCGAGGCGCGGAACGTAATCGAAACCTGCGGATTTGTGAACTGCCGCCGCCGACCGAACCCGCATACGAGGTCTCATGACATCCCCCGCATTCCATTGGGCCGAAACGGCCCTCGCCACTTGGACGACCATCGCGCTGCGCATGCCCGTGCTCATGGCGTCCGCCGGTACGCAGACGGAGTCCGACAAGCGCGAAACCGAACGCATGGTCACCGAGAAGATCACGTCGCTCCAGCACGGCATGGCCGATGCGGGCCTCGCATGGATCCAGCTCGCCACGGCCGCCGCCACGGGCGAGATCCGCACCGTAAACGGCGCCGTCCGAGCTTGGTCGGACGTGATGCACGCCTTCACCGATCACGGCAGCAAGACCGTGCGCGCCAACGCCAAGCGCCTCTCCGCCCCGCATCGCGGTGGCAAGAAGCGTTGAGACGATCCCGGTCGGATCGATTCAGAAGAGCGATGTCCGAAAGATTTCGACTCAGCCGCCCGCGGGCGGCGTCGGAGGCGTCGGGGCGTTGACCGGCGTCGTCGGGTGGGCGCGCTCCAGGCTGCGGTACCGCTTCACCATCAACGGCACGAGCGCGAGATAGGCGATCGTCAGAAGCGTCAGCATCTCGAAGGTGTGCGTCACCAGCAGCGCCACCACGGCCACCACGCCGATCATCAGCGGCACCACCGAGGAGCGCGGCACGCGCGTCCCGAAGCTCTTGCCGGCGAACGTCGGTATGCGGCTCACCATCATGAAGGCGATGAACAGCAGGTAAATCGCCTCCAGCACCGCCGTGCCGGGCACCCTGCCCGCGCCCAGAAGATGCAGATAGAGCGGCAGCAGTCCCGCCAGCGCGCCCGCGGGCGCGGGCATGCCGACGAAGAAGTCCTTCTGCCAATCCGGGCGGTTGGGGTCGTCGATGGCCACGTTGAAGCGCGCCAGCCGCAGCGCGGACGCGCTGGCGAACAGCAGCGCCACCACCCAGCCGACCGACTTCAGGTCGTGCAGCCCGTAAGTGTAGAGGATGAAGGCCGGGGCCACGCCGAAGCTGAGAAAATCCGAGAGGCTGTCCAGCTCCGCGCCGAAGCGCGACGTGCTTTTCAGCATGCGCGCCACGCGACCGTCTAGGCCGTCCAGCACGGCCGCGATCAGGATGGCGATCACCGCCATCTCGAGCTTGTCCTCCACCGCCAACCGCATGGCGGTGAGGCCCGCGCACATCGACAGCAGCGTGATCAGATTGGGCAGCAGCACGCGGATCGGCACCGGGCGTATGCGGCGCGGTCGCGGCTCGTCGCCGGGCTCGAAAGGCGGGAAAAGATCGGTCATCGCTTGCGCAGGATAGAGCCGGAGGAGACGCGCCACAACTGCGGCGCGGCCGTCCTCCCGGGCATCCTTGCTTCTCGAAGGTCAGATCGTGACGAAGGCGGGCTTTTTGGACGCGAGCGCGTCCGCGATCACGGTTTCGCCGGCGATGGTCAGCTGGCCCACTTCCACCAGCGGCGTCACGCCTTCGGGAAGATAGACGTCGACGCGCGAACCGAAGCGGATCAGGCCGAAGCGCTCGCCCGTCGCCAGCACGTCGCCTTCCTGCACGAAGCCGACGATGCGCCGCGCCACGAGGCCCGCGATCTGCACCACGCCGTAGCGGTCGCCCTTGGGCGTGTCGATGACGATGCCGTTGCGTTCGTTGTCGTCGCTCGCCTTGGCGAGTTCGGCATTGAGGAACAGGCCCGCGCGATAGGCGATCTTGGAGATCGTGCCCGGCACCGGCGCGCGGTTCACGTGGCAGTCGAACACGTTCATGAAGATCGAGATGCGCGTCAGCGGCGTGTCGGACAGGCCGAGTTCCGCCGGCGGCACGCAATCGATGATGATCGACACGCGGCCGTCGGCCGGCGAGATCACGAGCCCGTCGCGCTGCGGCACGGTGCGGATCGGATCGCGGAAGAAGTAGATGCACCACACCGTGAGGATGCCGCCGACCCAGCCGAGCGGCGACCACAGCCAGCCCATCACCAGCGCCGCGGCCGCGAACGCCGCGATGAAGGGATAACCCTCCGGATGCACGGGAACGATGATGCGACGGATGGAGTCGACGATGGTCATGTTCTGAACTCGAAAAAGCGGGCGTTCCGACCTCGGAACGGGCGGTTGCTCTTCGCAGGTGCGGGAACGAGGGTCAAGAGAGAGCCGGACCCGTCAGCCCCACGCGCAGGCTGGGCTCTTCTTCCTTGCTGCTGCGCTCCAGCGTCTCGCGCGCCTGGTCCACCTCGCGCTGGCGGTTCCACAACTGCGCGTAGACGCCGCCCTGCTCCAGCAAGCCGTTATGCGTGCCGCGCTCGGCGATCAGGCCCTTGTCGAGCACGATGATCTCGTCGGCATTGACGATGGTGGAAAGCCGGTGCGCGATCACCAGCGTGGTGCGCCCGCGCGACATGCGCTCCAGCGCGTCCTGAATGTCCTTCTCGGTGAAGCTGTCCAGCGCGGAGGTCGCCTCGTCGAGCACGAGAATCGGCGGCCCCTTCAACAGCGTGCGCGCAATCGCCACGCGCTGCTTCTCGCCGCCGGAGAGCTTCAAACCGCGTTCGCCCACCGGCGTGTCGTAGCCTTCGGGCAGCGAGCGGATGAAACGGTCGATCTGGGCGAGCTTCGTCGCCTCCTCGATCTCGGCTTCCGTGGCATCCCAGCGTCCGTAACGAACATTGTAGCCGATGGTGTCGTTGAACAGCACGGTATCCTGCGGAACCATGCCGACCGCCGCGCGCAACGAGCCCTGCGTGATGGCGAGAATGTCCTGCCCGTCCACGCTGATCGTGCCCTGCTGCGGCTCGTAGAAGCGAAACAGCAGCCGCGACAGCGTCGATTTGCCCGCGCCCGACGGCCCGACGATGGCCACCGTCTTGCCGGCCGGCACCTCGAACGTGATGCCGCGCAGGATCGGCCGGTCGGGCGTGTAGTGGAAATGCACGTCCTCGAAGCGCACCACGCCCGCCGTCACCTGCAACGGCTTGGCGTCGGGCCGGTCGGCCACTTCCGGCGCACGGTCGAGAATGTCGAACATCATCTCGATGTCCGACACCGCCTGTTTGATCTCGCGATACACCATGCCCATGAAGTTGAGCGGCTGATAGAGCTGGATCAGCATGGCGTTGACGAGCACGAAATCGCCGATGGTGTTGCGCCCCTCGCGGATGCCGATCACGACCATGACCATGCATACCGTGAGCCCGACGGTGAAGATCACCGCCTGCCCGGCATTGAGCACCGCAAGCGACGTGTAGGCCTTCACGCTCGCGCGCTCGAACTTCTCCATCGATTTGTCGTAGCGGGCCTTTTCACGGTCCTCCGCGCCGAAATATTTGACCGTCTCGTAGTTCAGCAGGCTGTCCACGGCCTTGGTGTTGGCGTCGGTGTCGCTTTCGTTCATCGAGCGGCGGATGCCGATGCGCCACTGCGTGGCCTTCGTCGTGAACCACATATAGCCGAGGATCATCAGCATGGTGACGGCGGCGTAGCGCCAGTCGAATTCGTACAGCAGCACGCCCAGGATCAGCACGAACTCCACCACCGTCGGCACGGCGGTGAGCATGGTCATGCGCACGATGGTTTCGATGCCGGTGCGCCCGCGCTCCAACACGCGCGTCAGCCCGCCGGTCTTCTTTTCGAGATGGTAGCGCAGCGACAGCCGGTGCATGTGCTCGAAGGTTTCGAGCGCGAGGCGGCGCACGGCATGCATCGCCACCGACGCGAACAGCGCGTCGCGCGCCTGCGTAAACAACGCCATCAGGATACGCATCGCGCCGTAGGCGAGCGTCAGCGCGACGGGAGCGCCCACGAGCACGGAAAACGGAATTTCGGAGGCGGAGCTTGCGCCCGGCGCCAGCGCGTCCGTCGCCCATTTGAACGTGTAGGGCACGACGATCGTGATCAGCTTGGCGATGATCAGCAGCACCGTCGCCCACATGATCCGCATGCGCAGGTCGGCCCGGTCGCGCGGCCACATATAGGTCCACAGCTCGCGGAACGTCGAAAGCAGCTCCCCCTTCTCCGCGCTCACCCGACGCCGCGCGGGCGCGGCTTCGATGCGGGGCACGGAGGCGACGGAGGAACGGACGGGCGGATTCATGGACGACTCATCGGAGGACATGCGCTCCATATAAGCCCCTCGCGCCCCGATCACACCCGGCGACGCGCATAACGGCGTCCCGGGCGGAGAATGCGCGCGGGGAGGCGCCCGACTACTGCGTCTTCTCGGCCGGCACCACGAACACCTGGCCCGGATAGATCATGTCCGGGTTCCTGATCTGCTCGGTATTGGCGCGGTGGATCACGATGTAGCGGCGGCCGTTGCCGTAGATGCGCTGGCTGATGCGCCACAGGCTGTCGCCCCGCGCCACGGTCGTCGTCTTCACTTCGGGCACGACGACGGTCGACGGATCGCCGCCCTTCGCCACCGATCCGGCGAGCGGCGGGCGCGAGGCGAAGTCGAACGGCACTTCGGCGCGCGACAGCACCTTGCCGTCCGTGCCGCGCACCTCGTCCAGCCGCACCCGGTAATTGCCCTCGGTCAGGCCCTTGCCCACCGAGAACGACCATTTGCCGTCCGGTCCCGCAGTCGCCGTCGCCAGATAGCTGTCATTGACGTAGAGCCGCACCGTCGCGCCGGGTGCGGCGGTTCCGGCGGCGTAGAACGTACCCCCGACCTCCTGCTCCACCACGCCGACTTCCACGCCCTGCCTGTCGCCGGCGGGGGGCTCGGTTCCGGCATTCGTCTTGCCGTCCTTCGAGGTCATCCCGACCGCCGGGGCAGGCTTGCCCTCGCTGCGGGGGCTGAGCACGCGCGTCGGCTGATTGGGAGCGACCAGCGCCACCACCACGTCGCTCGAACGCCCGGGCGCGACGTCCACCGTCACGATCTGCTCGGAGGTCTCCATGCGTCCGTCGCGATGGGTCAGCACCAGCGACAATTCATGCGTGCCGGGCGGCAGCGCCTTCGGCGTCATGGCGAATTGGCCGCCCGCACCGGAATTGACCTTGTCCCACGGCTCGCCGTTGCGCAGCAGCGCGACGCTCGTGTCGGGCTCCGCCCTGCCCGCCACCACCAGCGAACCGTCGGGCTCCACGCGCACCAGATCGAAGCTCGGCAATCCCTTGCCGGTCGAAGCGGGGGGAACGGCCGGCGGGGACGCAACCGGAGGGGGCGCGGGCGGCACGAGCGTCGCCGCCGGGCCGGAAGGTTCGGGGGAAAGCTGAGAAGGCCCCGGCCGCGCGGGAGCCGCCGCAGCCTGCGCGGGTGCATCCGCCGGCTTGATCGGCTCGGTTTTGGCGGGTTCGGTTTTCGGGGGCTCGGGTTTGACGGGCTCGGCCGGCGCGGTCGCGACCTGCACCGGCGGCTCCGCGCCGTCCGGGAATCCGAAATGGCGGACCGCCGCGAACAGCAACGCCGCCGGCACGAGGACGAACATCACCAGCCGAAGGACACGGGACATGGAACGCTACCTCGAATCGCGTCCCGCTCCGCATCGCGGGACACGGCAACCTTAGCGGGTTGCGCCCCGCTTCGCCAAGCGAACGCCCTGCTGCCCCCTGCGACGCCGTCCCGCAGCGCTTCAGGTTGACCGCGCCGAAGCCCCGATGCGAAACTTCGGCCGATGAAGGATATTCGATCGATCTGCGTTTATTGCGGTTCCGGTGCGGGTTCGGATCCCGCCTTTGCGGAGGCTGCCGAGGCTCTCGGCAAATCGATGGCGCAAGCGGGCATCCGCCTCGTCTACGGCGGCGGCAATGTCGGGCTGATGGGCATCGTGGCCCGCGCCGTGCTCGACAACGGCGGCGAAGTCTCCGGCATCATCCCCGAATTCCTGAAGGCCCGCGAGCTGATGCTGCCCGACGCGCAGGAGACGATCGTGGTCCCCGACATGCACACCCGCAAGCGCCTGATGTTCGAAAAGGCCGACGCCTTCGTCGCCATGCCGGGCGGCATCGGCACGCTCGAAGAACTCGTCGAACAGATGACATGGGCTCAGCTGGGGCAGCACACCAAACCCATATTGATGCTCAACACCAAGAACTTCTGGAAGCCTCTTCTCGTGCTGCTCGAACACATGCGCGAGACCGGCTTCATCCGCCCGGGCCTCGAAATCAAATATCTGGTGAGCGAAAAGCCCGAAGACGTC
Source organism: Hyphomicrobiales bacterium (assembly GCA_027489535.1). Lineage (GTDB taxonomy): Bacteria > Pseudomonadota > Alphaproteobacteria > Rhizobiales > Beijerinckiaceae > JAIXZO01. The sequence continues at coordinate 254,678 of JAIXZO010000002.1, read as the reverse complement.
GTCCCCATGCTCTTGTCCGTCGCTCGCCGCTTCGGCCTCGCCGAAGGCCAAGCCGTGCTCGGCGAGCGGATGTAACGCGGACGTCCGAAACCTGGGTCCCGGGTCGCTTCGCGCCCGGGATGACATGCCCGACCGCCGCCACCCTCTTCTGTCATCCCGGCCGGAGCGCAGAGCCGGGACCCGGACTCTCCGGCGCCGGGCACCAGCAATTCTGCAAACAAAATCTGAAAGCGCCTAAACCCGCGCCCCGGCCTTCACGAGCTTGTAGGTGATCGAGTCGATCAGCGCCTGAAACGAGGCGTCGATAATGTTGGCGGAGACGCCCACGGTGGTCCAGCGGTCGCCGGTTTCGTCGCCGGATTCGATCAGCACGCGCGTGACGGCGTCCGAGCCGCCCTTGAAGATGCGCACCTTATAGTCCACCAGCTCCAGCCCTTCGATGAAGTGCTGATATTTGCCGAGGTCCTTGCGCAGTGCCACGTCGAGCGCGTTGACGGGGCCGTTGCCTTCCGCCGCCGAGATCATCACCTCGCCGCCCACGCGCACCTTGGCGATGGCTTCCGCCACCGTCACCAATTCGCCCACGGCGTTCCAGCGGCGCTCGACGTTCACCTTGAAGCGCTCCACGGTGAAGAATTCCGGCACTTCGCCCATGACGCGCTTCGCCAGCAGGAAGAACGAGGCGTCGGCGCCCTCATAGGCATAACCTTCCGCCTCGCGCTCCTTCACCTCGTCGAGCACGCGCGCCACGCGCGGATCGTCCTTGTGGATCTCGATGCCGAGGCGCTCCAATTCCGCCAGAACGTTCGATTTCCCCGCCTGATCGGACACCAGCAACAGCCGCCGATTGCCCACTTTTTCCGGCGCGACATGCTCGTAGGTCTTCGGGTCCTTCACCACCGCCGACGCATGGATGCCGGCCTTGGTCGCAAAGGCCGACGCGCCGACATAGGGAGCGTGGCGGTTCGGCGCGCGGTTCAGCAGCTCGTCGAGCGCGCGCGACACATGCGTCAGCTCGCCCATGGCCTTGTCGTCGACGCCGATTTCGACCGCATCGACGTAATATGGCTTCAGCTTCAGCGTGGGGATCAGCGTCACGAGGTCGGCATTGCCGCAGCGTTCGCCCAGTCCGTTGAGCGTGCCTTGGATCTGCCGCGCGCCGGCGCGCACCGCGGCCAGCGAATTGGCCACCGCATTGCCGGTGTCGTCATGGGCGTGGATGCCGAGATGCGCGCCTGGCACCACGGCCGCGGCCGCCGCGGTGATCGCCTCGATCTCGTGCGGCAGCGTGCCGCCGTTGGTGTCGCACAACACCACCCACCGCGCGCCCGCCTCGAACGCCGTCCGCGCGCAGGCCAGCGCATAATCGGGGTTCGCCTTGTAGCCGTCGAAGAAATGCTCGCAATCGAGCATCGCCTCCCGGCCCGCCGCCACCGCGGTGCGGATCGAGTCGGCGATGCCTTCGAGATTTTCCTCGAGCGTGCAGCCCAGCGCGACATGCACGTGGTAGTCCCAGCTCTTCGCCACGAAGCAGATCGCGTCGGCCTTCGCCTCCAGCAGCGCCGCGATCCCGGGGTCGTTCGCGGCCGAGCGCCCCGCCCGCTTGGTCATGCCGAAGGCCGTGAAGGTCGCGCGCTTCGTGCGCTTCTGCGCGAAGAATTCGGTATCGAGCGGGTTCGCACCCGGATACCCGCCTTCCACGTAATCGATGCCGATCCCGTCCAGCATGGCCGCGATCCGCGCCTTGTCCTCGACGGAAAAATCCACGCCCGTCGTCTGCGCGCCGTCGCGCAGCGTGGTGTCGAAGAGATAAAGGCGTTCGCGGGCGGTCATGACAAGCGGTCCGGATGAGGCGATGCGGGAATGCGCCGGCGTTAGGCCTCGGCGTCCTTCGGCGGCAAGGCCTGCGAAGTCGACAGCGTAGGCTTGGGCTTCCGGATCTCCCACACGGTGGAGAGTTCGCCGGTGATCGGGTCCTTGGCGTCCATGATGGTCGCGCCCAGCCCGACGATTTCGGCCCGCAGCCGGTCGGATTCCGCAAAATCCTTGGCCGTGCGCGCGGCGATGCGCGCGGCGATCAGCGCTTCGATCTTGGCCTTGAGTTCGGTGTCGTCGGTCATCGCTTCACGTCCCATGTGGTGACGGGCTCGCCCGTCACGGGGTCCTTTGCGTCCTTGAGCAGGATGCCCATGGCCGCGAGTTCATCCCGAATCCGGTCGGATTCGGCGAAATTCTTGGATCGGCGGGCTTCGAGGCGCGCGGTGATCAAAGACGCGACACGGTCGTCGCCCTCTTCCGCTTTGCTCAGGGTCAGAAATTTCCCGTCACGCGCCGCAGCTTCGATTCCGCGTTCCTGAAGACCCTCTTGGACAAGTTTGAAAAGCACTTCGTCCTGATTGCACATCGCGACTTGCGCCGTATCGATCAGGTCCTTGTTCTTCGCAAGATCAAGGGCTTGGAGGTTCCAGCCGCCCAGAGAGGAACCGTATATATTTGCTTGTCGCTCGTCGAGAATGCCGAGCCACTCCAACTGAAGCGCGAGCTTGCGCACACGCAGTGCCCGAAGCGTACCGGCGTCTGCAAAATCGGATCGCATCCGCGCAAGCGCAGCAGGCGTATTCAGATCGTCCGACAATGCGTACACGAGCGGTTCGACGGCTTCCTGCACTGAAACCGATGGCCACCCGGACTTCTGGTAACCGGCGATCTCGACCGCCCAGTTCTCAATCTCGGCCTGAGCCGATTGGAGTCGGTCTTGCGTCCAATCGATCGGTTGGCGGTAATGGCTTTGGAGCATAGACAAGCGAAGAGCGGATCCGGAAAACGCCCGCCCTTTCCAACCCGTCAACAGCTCCCGGATCGTCACGAAATTCCCCAAGCTCTTGGACATCTTCTGTCCTTCGACCTGCAAAAATCCGTTGTGCATCCAAACATTCGCCATCACGCCCTGTCCGAACGCACAGGTGGATTGGGCGAGTTCGTTCTCGTGATGCGGGAACACCAGATCGATGCCGCCGCCGTGGATGTCGAACACCTCGCCGAAATGAGCCCAGCTCATCGCCGAGCATTCGATATGCCATCCGGGACGCCCCAAACCGGCGATGCCGCAGGGCGAAGGCCAGCCGGGTTCGCCCTCCTTCGAGGGCTTCCACAGCACGAAATCGGTCGCGTCCTTCTTGTAGGGCGCCACGTCTACCCGCGCCCCGGCGATCATCTCGTCGAGCGAGCGATTGGCGAGCGCGCCATAGCGCGGCAGCGCCCCGTTCGCGGCATTCATAGCGGCCGGCGAGAACAGCACGTGCCCCTCGGCCTCATAGGCAAAACCGCGCTCCTTCAGCAGTTCGATCATCTCGCGCATTTTGGCGATGTGCTCGGTCGCGCGCGGCTCTACGGTCGGCGGCAGGCAGCCGAGCGCCTTCACGTCGGCATGGAATTGCGCGGCGGTGCTCTCGGTCACACGGCGGATGGCGTCGTTCAACGGCAGGTCGGGAAAATCGCGCGCCGCCCGGTCGTTGATCTTGTCGTCGACGTCCGTGATGTTGCGCACATAGCGCACATGATCGGCCCCGTAGAGGTGCCGCAGCAGCCGAAACAGCACGTCGAACACGATCACCGGGCGCGCATTGCCGATATGGGCATAGTCGTAAACCGTCGGCCCGCAGACATACATCCGCACGTCCGCCGCATCGATGGGCTCGAACGTGTCCTTGGTCCGCGTCAGCGTGTTGTAGAGCCGAAGGGTCGTACCTCGAGTCATGCGTCGTCCGCCGTTGTCGCCGGCCGGCTTTCCGCTTGATCCATGTTCGGACAAATGACGAAGCCGGCCAACGATGTCGTTAGCTGCAAATAATCCCGCAGATGGTCCGGGTGTTCGTCATGCGCCGCACCATGCTCCGGGCCGTCCGCAGCGTCAAGGGAGCGAGGGGCCGCGCACCCGCGTGCACCCCTAAGTGTCATCCCGGGCGGCGCAAGCCGACCCGGGACCCAGACTGGCCGACGTCGTGGAACAAGTCCGGGTCCCGGGCTCGCTTCGCGACCCGGGATGACACGCGACGGAAGACCCCCGAGCCCGCCCCCCGCAACCCCTCATGGTGAGGAGGCGCGCAGCGCCGTCTCGAACCATCAAACCACCCCCCCGCGCCGACGATGGTTCGAGACGCCCCGCTCCGCAGGCCTCCTCACCATGAGGGTCGGAAAAGGCTCCCCCAAACCGTTCAGACTGCGTTCAGCCGCGGCCGGCTAGAACCGCGCCATCGCAACGAGATCCTCATCGGGGTTGACCGTCATGACCGCCTTTCGCAAATCCGCATCCCTCGCTCTCGCCGCTCTCGCCGTCGCCGGCGTGATGGCGTCGGGCGTGTCTCCGGCGGAGGCCAAGAAGGGCCGCAACGCCGCGCTGATCGGCGGGCTCGCGGCCGGCGCGATCATCGGCGGCGTCATCGCCGGCAGTCAGGCGCAGGCCGCGCCGTCTTACGGCAGCGGCTACGGGGTGTATGACGGCGGCAATTACGGCTCGAGCTACGGCTCATCCTACGGCGGCGGCTACGGCTCCACCTATGGCGGCTCCGCCTACGGCACCACCTACGGCAACTCCGGAAGCTACGGCTACGGCGGCGGCTACGCCCCGGCCTATTCGCCGAACTACGGACGGCCCTATTCGGGCCGCCCCGTCTATGTCGAAAGCGCCCCGGTCTATGTCGAGCAGCGCTACGTCCAGACCTGCCATATCGAACGGCAGCGCGTGCTCAACGAATTCGGCGACGTCGTCGCCCGCCGCAAGGTCCGCGTATGCGACTGATCGGGTCCGGGGCTGATCGGGTCTGCCGCGAACCCCATAGTGTCATCCCGGGGCGCGAAGCGAACCCGGGACCCAGACTTGTTCCACGACGTCCGCAAGTCTAGGTCCCGGGCCGGCTCGCGCCGCCCGGGATGACACGCGCAGCTCCTCGGAAAACCTCACGTCGCTACACCACCTTTGGTGAGGAGGCGCAAAGCGCCGTCTCGAACCATCGAACCACCCGGCCGCCCTATCTCCCCCCACCACCCGGCATCCTCACAGCGCCGGCACCGGCACCCAAAGGCACGCCTTGCCGCCGGCGCGGATCACGGGCCGGTCGGGCGAGGCGCGGCACCAGTGATAGCGCCCGTCGGGAGACCATCGCGCATCGGCAAAGGCGATGACCTGCCCGTTGGGCAGACGATAGCCGCCGGGCGTCACCTTCACCGATCCCTCGTCCAGCGGCTCGCAATCCCGGTCGGAACAGCATTCGCGATCGTAGAACGAATGCGAGACGGCCGGCGGGGCCGAAAGATCCGCCCAAAAAAGTGCCGCCAAGGCCAGAACCGCCCAAACCCTCCCCGCATTCCGCACTCCTCCGGACATCCGCATGGCCCGCCCCCGCCCGAGATCGATGGGCGGCAACGTGCGTCGAAGACATCGGTTCAGCCCGTCGGCCCCGTCAAAAAGGAGAGCGGGCTTCACCGTGCGCAAAAAGGGGGCGGCCGTTCCCGACCGCCCCGTCGTCGAAATGCATCGAACCGAACGACCGTTCCCGGCCGCCCTAGCTTTCAGCGTTCTCGCCAGAAGATGAACTTCCGGTCGGCCCATTCCAGCAGGAAGAACCCCGCCGCGCCGATGCCCGCCAAAATCACGATCACCGCGAAGGCGCGGTCGATGCGAAGCTGGAAATTGTAGAGGTTCAGCAGATAGCCGAGCCCTTCCTTCGCGCCGACGAATTCGCCCACGATGGCCCCGATCACCGCGAAGGTGAACGCCGCCTGCACGCCCGCGAAGATGATCGGCAAGGCGTGCAGAAACGACACCTTGTAGAAAAGCTGCAACGGCGTGGCCTTCATCGAGCGCATCAGCTTGCGCGCATCCGCCGGCACCGATTCCAGCCCCACCATCGTGTTGATCAGCACCGGGAAGAACGCGATCACCACCGCCATCACGATCTTGGAAATCTGGTCGAAGCCGAACCAGGCGATGAACAGCGGCGCGAACACGATCTTCGGGATCGCTTGGAAGCCGACCACATAGGGATAGATCAGCCGCTTCACCGGCGGCCACACCGCCAGCGCGATTCCCACGCCCAGCCCCAACCCGGTTCCGACGAGAAAGCCGACGACGATTTCGTTGAGCGTGATCAGCAGATGCCGCGGAAAGAACGGCTGCTGCACCAGCGTGTAAAGCGCATAGGCCACCTTGGTGAAGGGCGGCAGGATGATCGGGTTCACGAGGTCGAAATAGGGCAGCGCCTCCCACAGCAGCAGGATGACCACGCCGATCGAGATCGCCCCGATGCGGTAATACCAGTCCGTGCGCCGCTCGCGTTGCCGGCGCAGCTCGCGCGCCGCGGCGTCGGCCTTGGCCGCATCCGCCTTGACCGGGTCGAGGCGGGGTGAAGGCGCATTCGCGTCGATGACGGCGTCACGCATGGACGTGTCTCCCCAGCAGGCTTCGCACCTCGAAGATCAGGTCGGCGAAGGCCGGATCCTTCATCGTGCCGATCTCGCGCGGACGCGGCAGATCGATGTCGAGCACGCCGGACACCTCCCCCGGCCGCGGCGTCATCACCACCACCTTGTCCGACAGGAACACGGCTTCCGTAATGTTGTGCGTCACGAAGATGCAGGTGATCCCGGCCGACTGCGTGATGCGCATCAGCTCCAAATTCATCGCCTCGCGCGTAAATTCGTCGAGCGCGCCGAACGGCTCGTCCATCAGCAGCACTTCCGGCTCGTAGGTCAGCACGCGCGCCAGCGCCACGCGCTGCTGCATGCCGCCGGAGAGCTGCTTGGGATAGGCGTGGCGGAAGTCCTTCAGCCCCACGGCCTCGATCACGTCGAGCGCCTTCGGGCGCAGGGCTTCCACGTTCAGCCCCTGCACCTCGGCGGGCAGCAGCACGTTCTTTTCCACCGTCCGCCAAGGCAGCAGCACCGGCGTCTGGAACATGAAGCCCATCTTGTGCGAAGGCTCGGTGATGTCTTCGCCGTCGAGCAGCACCGTGCCGGTCGTGGCGGGCAGAAGCCCGGAAATGATGTTCAGCAGCGTGGATTTCCCGCAGCCGCTCGGCCCCACGAAGGAAACGAACTCGCCCTCGTCGATGGCGATGTTGACGTCGCGCAGCGCGGTGACGCTGCCTTCCGACAACGTGAAGATCTTCGACAATCCGTGCGTTTCGATGACGCGGCGACGGCCGGAGGCGCCCGTCGCGGGCGCCTCCGATCCGATGTTCGGCACTTGCGACATGGGCCGTCCGCTCACTTGATCGCGTTGCGGTCGAAGGAATTGATCTCGGCCAACAAGGACGGGTCGAGCGCCTTGTTCAAGTCGACGTCCTTCGGCAGCGCGCCCTCCTCTTCCTTACCGGCGCGCAGGAAGTCGTGGTAATTCTTGAAGCCCTCGACGTAATGCGCCCCGAGCGGCTGACCGGCGAGCGCCGGCGGCGGCGTCGTCAGCGTCTGGATCGCCTTCCAGCCGTAGCGGATATAGGCCTCGTTCTCGAATTCCTCCGGCGAGATCTTCTTCGACATCGCCAGCGCGCGGTCGGGATTGGCCTTCACATAGGCGATGCCCTTGGCCGAGGCGCGGGCGAAGCGCACGAGCTGATCGCGCTTCTTGGCCAGCGTGGCCGCCGTCGTCACCATGCCGTTCGCCGGATAGAGCTGCGCGTCTTGGGGCAGGATCACCCGCATCGGCACGCCCGCCGCCTCGATGGCGGCCACGTCGAACAGGCTCGACGAATAGGCAGACACCTGCCCGGTCTTCATCGCCTGCACGGTCAGCGCCGAGCCTTCGCCCACCGGCACCATGCGCACGTCGTTCTCGGAGAGGCCCGCCTTGCGCAGCACCGCGCGCACGAGCGGCACTTCGCCGCCCGACAATTCCGACACGCCGACGCTGCCGCCCTTCAGGTCCGCGACCGATTTGATCTTGGAGTCGGCCGGCACCACGAGCGTGAACACGTTCGCGTATTCATAGGAGAAGATCCAACGCAGGTCGTTGCCCTGCGCCGACGCGTTCAGGAACGCACCGGGGCTCGGCAGCGCCGCATCGGCATTGCCGGCGATCAGCTGCCGCAGCGCCGCGCTCGAGCCGCTCGCCACCTCGAACTTCACGTCCAGCTTCTCTTCCTTGTAGAAGCCCAGTTCCTGCGCGATGTAGAACGGGTGGTATTGCAGGACGCTCTTCACCGGAAACATGAAGGTGAATTTTTCCTGCGCGCCGGCCCCGCCGGGCGCCAGCAGCGCCGCCGCCGTCGCGAGCCCGAGCACGGCTTTCGAAATCGATTTCCACATTGTCTTTTTCCTCCCTGCGCGACGTTCGATGCGTGAACGCTTTCGAGGGACGAACGGTCGCGTTGTCCGAAGCCTCGGCCGCGACTTTCGTATGATCATCCCCGAATGGAAGGTCGAAGGACGGGGCTTATTGATCAAGTGAAAACAGGAAATGCCGCAACGTTCTCCGCGTCGGATCCGACATGACACAACGTCAGATCGACCGCATCATACGCGAGCCGCAGACTTAATTCGATTGAACCGGTCCGATTTACGCTGGAACGACCAAAACGACGCGACCGTTTGACGCACGACACGCATGCGACTCGAACGATGATGCGGAGACAAGAAGAAATGACGAGGGAGTTCGGTGCCGCCGCCGGCGGACGGTCGGAAAATGGCGCGGTCTACGGGAGTCGAACCCGTCTTTGCTGCGTGAAAGGCAGCCGTCCTAACCGATAGACGAAGACCGCTCCGCGATCCGCCGCATGACTGCTCGGGATCGATCGCTCCGCTTTGAGGCCGTCGGTTATTACGAACCACGGGCGCGACGGGCGGCTTATAGGGGTTCGGTCGGAGTTCGACAAGTGCCGTGTCGCCTGTTTCCCCACAACGGGCCACAGGCAGGGTCGCCCGCGGACAAACACGCCGGAATTTCCGCGCCGCCCGTGCACTCTCCGCCCCGCAAGTCTGGACAAACGGTCGAGCCGCCGTCTACGCATCCGCCCGCAGAGGGGCGGAGCGGCCGATGGAAGCGAATCGCAAGACCGACGAACGAGCGCCGGACGGCACGCCCGTCGAAACCCCGGCTGCCGCGACCGCCGCCGAAAGCGGAGACCGCCGCAACATGGCGGTGCTCGGCATCGGCATGATGCTGCTCGGCATCCTGCTCTTCGTGCTCAACGACGTCATGGGCAAATGGCTGGTCGCGACCTTCTCGGTCGGTCAGGTCCTGCTCATCCGCAGCATCGCGGCCTTCATGATGCTCGCGCCCCTCATCATGCGAGAAGGCGCAGGCCCCATCCTCAAGCCCGCCCGGCCGGGGCTGCAGGCGCTGCGCGTGCTGCTGTCCACCGTCGAGGTCGCGTTCTTTTATTGGGCCGTCTCGGCCATGCCGCTGGCGGACGTGGTCGCCATCTATCTCTCCGGACCCATCTGGGTCACGGCGCTCGCCGGGCCGCTGCTCGGCGAAAAGGTCGGTTGGCGGCGCTGGGCCGCCGTGCTGGTCGGCTTTCTCGGCGTGGTCATCGCGCTGCGCCCCGCCTCCTCCGTCTTCACCGTCCATTCGCTGATCGCGCTGCTCGGCAGCCTCGCCTTCGCGCTGATGATGATCGCCTCACGCGCCCTGCGCGGCACCAGCGGCACCGTGCTCGTCACTTGGCAGACGGCGGGCGCATTGGCGTTCGGGCTCGTCGTCGCGCCCTTCGATTGGGTCGCCCCCAAGCCGCTCGATTTCGCCTTGCTCGGCCTGCTGGGCGTCGTCGCCACGCTGGCGCATATGTGCGTCAACCGCTCGCTCAAGCTCGCACCCGCGGCCGTGGTGGTGCCCTATCAATACACGCAGATCGCATGGGCGCTGCTGTTCGGCTGGCTCATCTTCGGCGACCTGCCGGATCCGCAGATGCTGCTGGGCGCGGGCGTGATCGTGGCGTCCGGGCTCTACATCTTCGCCCGCGAGCAGAAGGTCGGTGCGGGCTAGCCGCCCTCGCGCACCTTGCACCCCAAGCCGCGCCAGTAATCCGGGTCCGCGGCGGGCATCCGCGGCAACATCGCGCGCCCGTGCGGCAGCGTCCCGACCTCATCCGAGGCTCTGAAGACGGCGAGCTCTAGCCCGAGGCCGCACAGCTGCGCGGCCGCAGGCCCGCTCACGGAATAGGCGTCGAGAACGATCGGCCGCGTCCGCAGCAGCGGATCGTTGCGCACCAGATCGCTGCCGAAAGGCACGCCGAAATGGTCGACCACCACCACCCCGGCCTGTGATGCCGCGATCTGCCGCACGGCCGCGGCATAAGGTGCGTTCCAGAACGTCGCGCCCACCAGAAGAACCGGCATCAGCACCGCCACAGAGACGAGGGACACCGGCAGCACCATCGCGAAAACCACCCTCGCCCTCAGCGATGCGGCATTCGCCAGCCGCTCCGCTCCTGCGCCCGCAAGGATCGCGAGGGCGCCGAGATGGCCGTGCAGGTAGCGATACCCCCAGCCGTGTCCCTGATACGGCATCAACAGCGCGGCAATCCCCGCCATCGCGACGGCCCCCGCCCACAACGCCGCTTGGCGCGAGTGGAGCGCCGCCCGGCCTACGCAGGCCGCGAGCAGCCACATCCACGGGTTCTGCCACACGAAAAACCGGAAGATTCCGAACACGAAATGCCCGCGCTCGGCTCCCGCCACGTCGAAATAGCCTTTGGCCCGTTCCCAAAAGCCCGGCATCAGCGCCGCGCCCGCAACGGCCGGCGCGGCCGCGTCGCCCGGTCCGAACCACGCCTGCATCGCCCCGAAGTAACTCCGCCATATCAAGACGGAGATCAGAACGCCGAGCCCCAGCACCGCAGCCTTTCTCCGCTCACCGGCAAAAGCCCAATGCAGCACGAAGGGCAGCGCGAAGATCGGGTGGAACAGCGGCTGATGCAGGCCCGTCGCCAAAAAGGAAATGAACGCCGCCGCGACCCAGCCGAGCGCGCCGGGGCGGCACGCGGCCAGCAGCCACAGCATGTTCAACGCGAGATGCGCCGTCATCGCGTAACGCGTCATGCCCGTCATCAAAAACTGCGGCGAGGTCGCCAGCAGCAGCGCCGCCGCCCAAGGGGCGATTTGCGCCCCGGGCAGATAGGCGCGCGCCGCGAAAAAAGTCGCCGCCGCCGCCACGCCCGCGAGGAGCGCCGCAGCCAGCTCCGGCAGTCCCGCCGCCGCGAAGGGCACGTGCAGCAGGGCGTTGACCGGCAGATAGCTCGAAAGAATGTAGGAGGCGTCCGGCGGCGCCTGCAGAAAGACCGGCACGAGCGACGGCAGCAGCAGCCGCCATTCCGGGGCCACCCGCGCGACGGGGGAGCCCGCGAGCCACGTCGCGGCGTCGAAATCGACGAAGGTCTCGTCGCGGGAGAGCGGCGTGCCTTCGAACGCGACGATCGCGCCGGCCAGACACGTCGCGGTCACGAGCGTCGCGGCAAAACCGATGATCCGGGTCGACGCCTTGAAAGCGACGAGCCGCTCTCCGAGGCGATGCGCAAAGCGTGGAAATGCCGCCGCAAAACCCGACGCGATGCAGACGGTCGCAACGACGACGAAAAGAGCCGGAATGTCCTGCAGATAAAACAGATAATCTGAAATCTTGAATTTGATCATGCAATGTCTTTTGCCGCGCCGAAAAGCGCGTGAAACGGGCGATTACGCCGAAAAAAAGCGTGATTCATTTTACGTTGACGTAAAGCAAAGTTCAATTCGTGTTCTGAAACGTCGATGTTCGATCTTTAAGGGTTTCGGCGGACAGTCGGGTCGTGTCGGTCTTGTGGAACGTCCGCAAAAACGTGCATGATGCGTCGGTGTTTTCGTCGATCTGTTTTCACAGTTTTTCAGGTTTTCAAACTCTATGTCTTGCGACGTTTCAATTGTGTTGCCGTGCCTCGACGAGGCCGAGGCTCTGCCTTTCGCCTTGGAAAGCGCCTTTGCCGCGGCGCGCCGGCTGGAGGCCGAATGGGGCTTTCAAACCGAAATCGTTCTGGCCGACAACGGCAGCACCGACGGCAGCCGTGAAATCGCCGCTGCGGCGGGCGCGCGCGTCGTTCCGGTGGCCGAGCGCGGCTACGGTGCCGCGCTGATCGGCGGTTTCACCGCCGCACGCGGCCGCTTCCTCGTCATGGGCGATGCCGACGGCTCCTACGACTTCACCGACGCCGTCCCCATGGTCGTGCGCTTGGCCGCCGGCGCGGAACTCTGCATGGGCTCGCGCTTCAAAGGCGGCATCGAGCGCGGCGCGATGCCGTGGAAAAACCGTTGGATCGGCAACCCGATCCTCACCGGCATTCTCAATCTCTTCTTCCACGCGGGCGTGGACGATGCGCATTGCGGCCTTCGGGCGCTGACCAAGGCGGCGTTCGAGCGCCTGCGCCTCAGCGGCACCGGCATGGAATTCGCCAGCGAAATGGTCATCAAGGCCGCCCTTCTCGGCATCCGCATCGAACAGGTCCCCGCCAAGCTCCTGCGCGACAAGCGCAGCCGTCCGCCCCATCTCCGCCCGTGGCGCGACGGTTGGCGGCATCTGCGCTATTTGCTCATGCTGAGCCCCGCAGCGCTTTTCGCTTGGCCCGCAGCCTTGGCGGCGCTGCTCGGCACGGCCCTGCTCGGCGCGTCCATGGCCTATGACGTGGCGGGCGTCCCCCTCGGTCCGGACCGCGTCATCGGCCCCAACTGGACCATCTTCGGTGCAGCTCTCGTGTCGCTGGCCCATATGTCGGCGTTCATGGCTCTGGCGGCTCATCTTTACGGCGTCTCGCAAGGCTATCGCACGCGGCGCTTCGGCACCGGTCGTCTTCGCTCGCTGCTGACGCTAGAAACCCTTCTGGTCGCGGGCGTCATGAAGATCGCGGGAGGCGTCGCGGTCCTTGCGACCGTCGCTACGGCTTGGACGGCGAGCAGCTTCACGCAGCTGCCCACGGTCGTGCCCGCCGTCTTGGGGACCCTGCTCGTCACCATGGGCGTGCAGAACGTCCTCGGCGGCTTCATGCTCGCGGTCATTTCCGGCAATACCGCACGCTTTATGGACCGCGAGGCCGCAGGCCCCGCCGAAGCGCCTCCGCTCGCCGCTCCCGACCGTCGCGCGGCGTGACGCGGTGCGTGTCCTGACGCTGTCGAATTACTTCGAGTGCCACGGCGGCGGCATCGAGGCGGTGGCGGGCAAGCTCGCGCGCGGCCTCGCGCGTCGAGGCCTCTCCGTCCATTGGATGGCGACGGATCCGGACCTCCCCTCCTCCGAAGCGCGACTGACCCTCGAGACCGTCGCCGGTTGGAACGGCATCGAGCGCCGCACGGGATTGCCCCTCCCCGTCCCCACGCGCGCCGCAGCGGCATCCATCCGCGCCCGCGTGGAGCAGGCCGACGTTTTGTTGCTCCACGAGACGATCTACGTCGCCAACCGCATCGCCGCCGCCCACGCGCAGCAGCGCGGCATTCCCGCGCTGGTCGTGCAGCATATCGGGGCCATGCCTTTCCGCTCGTCGCTCCTGCGCGCGGTCTATGCCGCCGCAGACCGTCTCGCCGTCCGGCCCGCTTTGGCGCGGGCCGACGCGGTCGTCTGCATTTCCGAATCCACCCGCCGGCACTATGCCGCCGTCCCCTTCCGCAGCCCCGCCGCCTTGGTCTTCAACGGCGTCGACACCGCGGTCTTTCGTGAGCCGACCGAGGCGGAACGGGAGGCCGCACGCGCCGCATGGGCGCTCGACGACCGCCCTACCGTCGCCTTCCTCGGCCGTTTCGTCGAGAAGAAGGGCCTGCAGCACGTGGAGGTCATGGCCCGTTCGGCCCCCGACATTCTCTGGCTCTTCGCCGGTTCGGGGCCGCTCGATCCGCGGGCATGGTCGCTGCCGAACGTCCGCGTTCTCGGCAAGCTCGACCGCCCCGACGTAGTGCGGTTGCTCCATGCGGCAGACGCGTTGGTGCTGCCCAGCGTCGGCGAGGGCTGGCCCCTGGTGGTGCAGGAGGCGATGGCCTGCGGATTGCCGCCGGTGATCGGCGACGTCACCGCCGCAGCCGATCCGGCGGCGGCGCCGTTCGTCGTCCGCGCGCCCGTCGATCCCGCCGCCCCGACGACGACGGGGCGCGCGTGCCTCGCCGCGCTGCGGACCGCATGGGCATCCGAAACGCCCGAAAAACGGTCCGGTCGCGCCGCCTACGCGCGGACGCATTACGGAGATTGGGATTCGGTTTCAGCGCGTTACGAGACGATCTTGAATCAGCTCGTCAGCGAACGGCCGCGACGTCCGTAATCCTGATCTGCGCCGTCGCATTGCCGCCCCAGCGGTCAACCGCCAGCCCGCCGGCGACATGGACCGTCCCGTCGCGGTTCTCGAACAGCGCCTGTCCCAGCGGTCGCCCCACCGCGCGGAATGCCATTCCCTTGATGGTCGATCCGTCGCCCGCGCGCAGCCGCACGCGCACATGCCCGGCCCCCACCTCGGCGACTTCGACCAAGCGATGCGACGGCAGCACGAAGGCCGGTTCGGGATGACCCGATCCGTAAGGGCCAGCCTTTTCGATGTCCTCGATCAGCATGGCGCTCGCGCCGCCCGCCGTCACCGCCGCGTCGATGGCGAGCCCGCTTTCGAGCCGCCCGACCGCCACGGCCTCCGCCAACCGTCCTTCGATGAAAGCCGCGAAGGCCTCGATCCCCGTCGCCGGAACAGTCACGCCCGCCGCCATCGCATGGCCGCCGCCCTTCACCGCCAATCCCTGCTCCACCGCCGCACGCACCGCGCGTCCCAAATCAACGCCCGGGATGCTGCGTCCCGATCCGGTGCCCATCCCCCGTTCGTCCAAGGCGATGGCGAAGGACGGTCGTCCGAAACGCTCCTTCAGCCGGGAGGCGACGAGCCCGACGATGCCGGGATGCCAGCCCTGCGAGGCGAGCACGAGCACGGAGCCCTGCGACTCGTCGAGCCCCACCATCGCCAAGGCCTCGGCCTCCGCTTCCGCCACCATCGCGAGTTCGATGGACTGGCGCTCGCGGTTCAGCCGGTCGAGATCGCCGGCAATCTTTTCCGCTTCCAGATCGTCGCCCGTCAGCAGCAGCCGCGCGCCCAAGCCCGCATCGCCGATGCGCCCGCCGGCATTGATGCGCGGCCCCAACAAAAATCCGAGATGATACGGCTCGACGGGTCCGTTCAGCCCCGCCACGTCGCCCAGATACCGCAATCCCGGCCGCCCGCGCCGCCGCATCACGGCGATGCCCTGCCGCACGAAGGCGCGGTTGAGGCCGATCAACGGCACCACGTCCGCCACCGTCGCCAAGGCCACGAGATCGAGCGCGCCGAGCAGGTCCGGCTCCGGCCGCGCGCCGGTCCAATGCCCCGCCGCGCGCAGCACCCGGTTCAGCGCCACCAGCGTCAGGAACACCACGCCCGCGGCGCACAGATGCCCGAGCCCGGAAAGGTCGTCGAGCCGGTTCGGGTTCACGAGCGCGTCCGCTTCGGGCAGCGTCTCCGGCGCTTGGTGATGGTCGAGCACCACGACGTCGAGCCCGATGCGCTTGGCTTCCGCGATCACCTCATGGCTCGTCGTGCCGCAGTCGACGGTCACGAGCAGCGTCGCGCCCTGCCCCGCCATCTGCGCGATCGCTTCGGAATTGGGGCCGTAGCCCTCGATCAATCGATCCGGGATATGCACGATGCGCGGCGTGCCGGCGCGGTCGAGGAATTCCGCCAGCAGCGAGGCCGAGCACGCCCCGTCCACGTCGTAATCGCCGAAGATCGCGACCGTCTCGCCCTTGCGCACGGCCCCGGCCAGCCGCGCCGCCGCCGCGTCCATGTCGATGAGGACCGTCGGGTCCGGCATCAGGATCTTCAGTTTGGGATCGAGAAACAGGGCTACATCGGCCGCCGCCACGCCGCGCCCGGCCAGAACCCGCGCCAGCACGTCGGGAATGCCGCGTTCCTGCACCATGGCCAGCGCCGCCGCACGCCCGGCATCGTCGAGCCGGTCGCGCCACGTCCGTCCCGTCAGGGATTTTTCAACGCCGAGAAACGCACGAGCCATGACGAGGGCTTACCCGCCCCCCCGATTCGGGTCCACGCCCCGCGCCCGGCTTCCCGCAACCTCCCCCCGTCATTGCGAGGAGCGCAGCGACGCGGCAATCCAGGGGCCGCGCGCTCGATTGCAACAAAACCATTGTCATCCCGGGGCGCGAAGCGAACCCGGGACCCAGACTTCTAGGCGCATTACACGGCAAGGCTGGGTCCCGGCTCTCCACTGCGCTCCGGCCGGGATGACAGTGCGATGTCGGGAACCAACAAACCGACCCTTATGGCGGGAGCCCGGCAAAGCCGGGCGCCTCGAACCATGACCCTCAGTCCAGATTGAACTTCGCGAACTCGCGGTGCTCGCCGTAGATCTTGCGCACGGTGCCGGTGATCGAGCGGTAGACGATGGTCTCCGTTTCGATCACGTCGCCCTTGAACTTCACGCCCGCCAGCAGCGCGCCGTCGGTCACGCCCGTGGCCGAGACGATCACGTCGCCGGAGGCCAGTTCGTGCATCTGGTACTTCCGCAGCGGATCGGTGATGCCCATGGTCTTGGCGCGCTCGACCTTCTCCTGGCTGTCGAGGATCAGCCGTCCCTGCATCTGGCCGCCCACGCAGCGCAGCGCCGCCGCGGCCAGCACGCCTTCCGGCGCGCCGCCGATGCCGAGATAGATGTCGATGCCGGTCTGCTGCTGCATCGCCGTGAAGATCACGCCCGCCACGTCGCCGTCGGTGATCAGGCGGATCGACGCGCCGGTCTTGCGCACCGCTTCGATCAGCTCGGCATGGCGCGGCCGGTCCATGATCAGCGCCGTGATTTCATGCGGCTTCACGCCCTTGGCCTTGGCCATGGCGTGGATGTTGTCCTCGGGCTTGGCGTCGAGGTCCACGATGCCGGGTGCATAGCCCGGGCCGATGGCGATCTTGTCCATGTAGACGTCGGGCGCGTAGAGCAGCGAGCCCGCCTGCGCCATCGCCATCACCGCGATCGCGCCCGGCATATCTTTGGCGCACAGCGTCGTGCCTTCCAGCGGGTCGACGGCGATGTCGACCTTCGGGCCCGTGCCGTTGCCCACCTTTTCGCCGATGAACAGCATCGGCGCTTCGTCGCGCTCGCCCTCGCCGATCACGATCCGCCCGTCGATGGGCAGCCGGTTCAGCTCGCGCCGCATGGCGTCCACCGCCGCCTGGTCGGCCGCCTTTTCGTCGCCGCGCCCGCGCAGCAGCGCGGCGGAAACCGCGGCGCGCTCGGTCACGCGCACCAGCTCCATCGAGAGGATGCGCTCGATGACTTCCTTCGGGCGGACGGTGATGTCGTTGTGCTCGGTCATGAAATTCCCCGGCTGTGCGGCCCGCGCCTTACGGACGCTCGATGCGGATGAGTTGCGGCGGCTCCGCGATATGCCCGTCCGCCATCACGGCGTCGAGGGCGTCGCGGATCGCCGATTCGGTGGTGGCATACGTCATCAGCACGACGGGGACGGGTCCGGCGGATCGGCCGCTCGGGTCCCAGGGCCTGTCCGGCGGGTGACGCTGCAGGATGCTTTCGAGGGAGATCGACCGCTCCGCCATGCGCGTGGCGATGGAGGCCGCCGCGCCGGGCCGGTCGAGCACTGCGAGGCGCACGTAATAGCCGCCCTCGTGGCGCTGCATCGGCGCGCGCTCGGCCTTGGCCAACGATGCGACCGGCCGCCCGAACGGCGCCACGCGGTTGCCGCGCGCCAGATCGGCGAGGTCCGACAACACGGAGGACGCGGTGGCGTCCCCGCCCGCGCCGGGCCCCACCAAGGTCAGCTCGCCCACCGCGTCGCCCGCGATGCTCACGGCGTTCTTCACGCCCATCACCTGCGCGATGGAGCTCGCCTTGTCGACCATCGTCGGATGCACGCGCTGCTCGATGCCGGTCGCCGTGCGCTCGGCCACGCCCAGCAGCTTGATGCGGAAGCCCAGCTCGTCGGCCATCTTCAGATCGAGCGGCTCGATCGTGCTGATGCCCTCGACATGGATCGCGTCGGCGTCAATCTCGGTGCCGAAAGCGAGGCTCGTCAGCACCGCCAGCTTGTGCGCCGTGTCGAAGCCGCCCACGTCGAAAGTCGGGTCCGCCTCCGCATAGCCCAGCCGCTGCGCGTCCTTCAGGCACGCGTCGAAGGTCAGCCCTTCGAGCTCCATGCGCGAGAGAATGTAATTGCAGGTGCCGTTCAAAATCCCCGAAACGCGGCTGATTTCGTTGCCGGCCAAAGCCTCGCGCAACGTCTTCACCACCGGGATGCCGCCCGCCACCGAGGCTTCGAACAGCAGGCCGACGCCCGCAGCTTCCGCCGCCGCCGCGAGTGCCGCGCCGTGGCGTGCAAGCAGCGCCTTGTTGGCCGTCACGACGGGCTTGCCTGCGGCGAACGCCGCTTCCACCACCGCCTTGGCGATGCCGTCTTCCCCGCCGATCAACTCGACGACGACGTCAACGTCCCGCGAGCGCGCCAGCGCGACGGGATCGTCGAACCACTGCACGGCGGACATGTCCACGCCCCGGTCGCGCGTGCGGTCGCGGGCGGAAACGGCGGTGACGACGAGCGGACGGCCGCACCGGGCCGCGAGCGCGGAGGCATGGTCGCCCACGAGGCGGACCACCGAAGCACCGACGGTCCCGAGACCGGCGACGCCGATGCGGAGGGGTTCATCCATGAACAATTCCGAACGAGAAAGCCGCCCGAGTCATCCTCGGGCGGTCAACGGGACGACGTTGTGCAATGTTTTGTCCGCCGTTTCAAGAAAGCGGCGGATGTTGCGGGCCGCCTGGCGGATGCGCTGTTCGTTCTCCACCATCGCGATGCGCACATAGTCGTCGCCGTGCTCGCCGAAGCCGATGCCCGGCGCCACCGCCACCGAGGCCTTCTCGACGAGGAGCTTGGAGAATTCGAGGCTGCCCAGTTCGCGGAACGGCTCGGGGATCTTGACCCATGCGAACATCGAGGCTTCCGGCGGGTCGAACTCCCACCCGGCCTTGCCGAAGCTCTCCACCAAGGCGTCGCGACGCTTCTTGTAGACGTCGCGCATCTCGCGGATGCAGTCGTCCGGCCCGTTCAGCGCGGCCGCGGCGGCGACCTGAATGGGCGTGTACGCGCCGTAATCGAGATAGGACTTCACGCGCGACAAGGCGGCCAGCAGCCGCTCGTTGCCCACCGCGAAGCCCATGCGCCAGCCCGCCATCGAAAACGTCTTCGACATCGAGGTGAATTCAACCGTCACGTCCATCGCGCCGGGCACCTGCAGCACCGAGGGCGGCGGGTTGGCGTCGTCGAAATACACCTCGGCATAAGCGAGGTCCGACAGCAGGATCAGCTCGTGCTTCTTCGCGAAGGCGACGAGTTCGCGATAGAAATCGAGGCTCGCCACATAGGCCGTCGGGTTCGCGGGATAGCACGTCACCAACGCGATCGGCTTGGGGATCGAATGCATCACCGCCCGTTCGAGCGCCACGAACATGGCGTCGTTCGGCTCGGCGGGAACGGAGCGGATCACGCCGCCCGCCATCAAAAATCCGAAGGCGTGGATCGGATAGCTCGGGTTGGGCACCAGCACCACGTCGCCCGGCGCGGTGATCGCCTGCGCCATGTTGGCGAAGCCTTCCTTCGAGCCCAGCGTGGCGACCACATGCTTGTCCGGGTCGAGCTTCACGCCGAAGCGGCGGCCGTAATAGGCCGCCTGCGCGCGCCGCAGTCCGCCGATGCCCTTGGAGGCCGAATAGCGGTCGGTGCGCGGCTTGCCGGCCGTCTCGACCAGCTTTTCGATCACGTGCTTGGGGGCCGGCAGGTCCGGGTTGCCCATGCCGAGGTCCACGATGTCCGCCCCGCCGTTGCGGGCGGCGGCCTTGATGCGGTTCACCTGCTCGAAAACGTAGGGCGGAAGCCGCTTGATGCGGTGAAAGTCGGTCATGGCGAACTCTTCGTTCTCGATGGCGCGGCCTGCCTGGGCCGTGTCGGGCGGATTTAGCACGCGCTCCCCACGCGTGCACGAGAAGGTTCTTACGACGATCGGACGTGTCCGACCGCCGAATCGGTCGTTGCGCCCGTTACGGGGCCTTGGCTTTGGCGTCCAACAGGCGGTCGGTGCCTTCCAGCTCGCCGCGCAGCGTCTCGACGCCCTTGGCGTCGCGCGTCTTCAGCGGGCGGTCCGGCGGCGTCACGCCCACGGGAATGAAGTCGCCCACCGGGCGGCGGGTCTCGACAACGAAAGGCTTCGCTTCGGGAACGACGGTCGCCGCACCGGCCTTTTCGGCGAGGAAATGGACGGGTGCGCTGGTGGTGACGGCCTGAACGGGGGCGGTTTCGGCCACATAGCCGCAGCCTCCCAAAAGGAGGGCGCCGAGCGCCGCGGCCGTCATCAGGACGGCACGATCAGGACCGATCATCGGGTCGTTTCTCCGGTCGTAGAACGTCTACGACGAATTTCTTTGCACGAATGCGGTGGATGCGCGGTTAATATGTCGAAAAAGACGCGTCGGGGGAAGCGCAGGAAAACGGAAGCCGGTCTACGGTGACCAAAGGGGAGCATGAGATCATGGGCGCGGAAGTCGACAACATCCTGCCGGTCATGCCTGCACCGGAGCTGGAGGAACTGGCCTCCAACACCGCGCGGCTGATGGAAGAAATGGGGCGCGCGACCGCGGCCAGCCTCAAGCCCATCGAGCAGGGGCGTCCTCCCAAGACGGCCGACGAGGTGAGCGACGTCGTCAAGACCTTCGGCGAAATCGCCGAGCATTGGGCCTCCGATCCGCAGAAGCTCGTTCTGGCGCAAACCTCGCTGACCAAGGGCTTCCTCGATCTCTGGACCGGCACCATCAAGCGCATGAACGGCGAGGACGCCGAGCCCGTCGCAGCCCCCGATCCCGGCGACAAGCGGTTCAAGGACCATGAATGGTCCGACAACCCGATGTTCGACTTCATCAAGCAGGCCTATCTCATCACCAGCCGCTGGGCCGAGGATCTGGTCGAGCACACCGAAGGCGTCGACGAGCACACCAAGCACAAGGCGCAATTCTACGTCCGCCAGATCGCGGGCGCGCTGGCTCCCACCAATTTCGTCGCCACCAATCCCGAACTGCTCCGCGAGACCTTCAAGCAGAAGGGCGAAAATCTCGTGCGCGGCATGCGGATGCTCGCCGAGGACATCGAGGCCGGCAAAGGCACGCTCAAGCTGCGCCAATCCGACCCGTCGAATTTCGCGGTCGGCGTCAATCTCGCCACCACCCCCGGCAAGGTCGTGTTCCGCAACGACCTGATCGAGCTGATCCAATACGCCCCGACCACCGAGACCGTGTTCAAGCGGCCGCTGCTGATAGTCCCGCCGTGGATCAACAAGTTCTACATCCTCGATCTCAACCCGGAAAAATCCTTCATCCGCTGGGCCGTCTCGCAGGGTCTCACGGTGTTCTGCATCTCATGGGTCAACCCGGACGAGCGGCAGGCCAAGAAGAGCTTCGAGGACTACATGCGCGAAGGCATCTTCGCCGCGCTCGACGCGGTGGAGGCCTGCACGGGCGAGAAGCAGGTGACGGCCGTCGGCTATTGCGTCGGCGGCACGCTGCTGTCCGTGTCGCTGGCCTATATGGCCGCAAAGGGGGACGACCGCATCGCGAGCGCGACGCTGTTCACCACGCAGGTCGATTTCACCAATGCGGGGGATCTCAAGGTCTTCGTCGACGAAGGCCAGATCCGGCAGATCGAAGACCGCATGTACGCCCAAGGCTATCTGGAAGGCTCCAGCATGGCCTCGGCCTTCAATATGCTGCGGCCGAACGATCTCATCTGGCCCTACGTGGTCAACGTCTACCTCAAGGGCGAAGCGCCCTTCCCCTTCGACCTGCTCTACTGGAATTCGGATTCCACCCGGATGCCGGCGGCCAACCACTCCTTCTATCTCCGCAGTTGCTACCTCGAGAACAAGCTCGCCAAGGGCGAGATGGTGATCGGCGGCGAGACGCTGGACCTGAAGAAGGTGCAGATCCCGATCTACAATCTCGCCGCCAAGGAAGACCACATCGCCCCCGCGAAATCGGTGTTCCTCGGCTCCGCCTGCTTCGGCGGCCCGGTCACCTTCGTGCTCGCGGGCTCCGGCCACATCGCGGGCGTGGTCAATCCCGCGAGCAAGCCGAAATACCAGTTCTGGACCGACGGCAAACCCGAAGGCGAACTGGCCGATTGGGTCGCCGGCGCCAAGGAAACCCCCGGCACCTGGTGGCCACATTGGGTGCAATGGCTCGAAGACCAAGCCCCCGAAAAAGTCAAAGCCCGCAAACCCGGCGGCCGCCGCAAAACCCTCGGCGACGCCCCCGGCGAATACGTGAAGACGCGCAGCTGAGGGGCCTGAGACTTCATCCGCCGGCCCTCGAACGTGTCATCCCGGCCGAAGCGCCGGGCGCACCGCCCCAACCGGCCCTCATGGTGAGGAGCCCCGCAAAGCGGGGCGTCTCGAACCACGCCCTCCAGCGCCCGCAATTACCGTGGTTCGAGGCGGCCCTCCGGGCCTCCTCACCATGAGGCTCTCAGAGAAGACGGCGCACCGAAGCCCACCAACCGTGTCATCCCGGCCGAAGCGCCGGGACCCAGCCTTGTTCCACAATGCCCGCAAGCCCAGCTCCCGGATCGCCTCACGCCGCCCGGGATGACAGTTGCGGCAGCCTCGCTGCCCCCCGCTTACTTCACCGCGCGCGGTGCACTTTGCGGCAGTGCGGCTCTTGCCGGGGTGTCGAAGCGGTAGCGCAGGCCCACGGAGAGGATGTCGACGCTGCCGTCGACCTCGCCGTACAGCGCACGCTTCGGATTGGCGGTCGAGTAGTCATAGACCGGGTTGCCGGCATCCAGCCGCAGCTTCGTGTCGCGCACGAAGATATGCGTGTAACCGACGTCGAAGGAGAGCTGCTCGTTCCATTTGTAGCTGCCGCCCGCGGACGCCCAGAGACGGTCGTTGTCGGGCAGGCGGGTGCTGCGGCTGGAGGTGTCGATGGGCGACATTTCGTAGGCGAGGCCGGCGCGCAGCGTCAGATCGCGATTGAAGCGATATTCCGCGCCGAGCGGGAAATACCAGCCGTCCTTGTAGCCGAGCGGCACGTCGCCGAGCTTCGCGCCCGTCGCGGCGCTGGTGAAGCGCGGCACGTTCAGCCGGCTCCAATTCGTCCATTCGACGCCCGCCAGCACGTCCCACTGCTCGTTGATGCGTTGGCGCAGGCCGACGGTGAGCTGTTCGGGCAACACGATGCGCATGTTGATGGGCGTATCGCCGACGGTCCGATAGACGCCTTCGAGGTCCTGCTGCACGGCCGAGCGGAAGCCGATGCCGAGCTCCGTGCCCGCCATGGGTTTCCACGTTGCGCCGACGGTGCCGCCCCAGCCCCAGCTGTCGCCCTGAATGCCGACGTTCTTGCCCGCGATCGGGCCTGCGGATCCCGTCGACCAGTAGGTCGCCTTGAAATACAGGATCTGCACGCCCGCGCCGATCGAGAGCCGGTCGTTGATCCGGTAGGCGATCGTCGGCGTGATGCCGGTCGAAAACACCTCGGTGGTGCTGCCGTAGACGGTCCGCGGCGTCCACGACGCGTCGGGCTTCGTGCTCAGCCCGAACGGCGCGTTGACGCCGACGCCGACCCAGAGATCGGGCAAAATCTGCGCGCTGCCGTAGCTCGACGGCACGAAGGCGTCCTGCCCGATATCCCCGGTCGACGCGCCGGAAAACACCGGATTGCTGCCGGCGGTCGTCTTCATGGTCGTATGCGGCACGATGCCCGCGATGCCCGCTTCGATCTGATAGCCGGGGAAATTCGTCATCGTCGCGGGGTTCCAGAACATCGAACCGAGCCCCGCCGCGCCCGCCGCCGCGCCCGCGAAGGACGAGCCCTGCCCGACCGCGCTCTGCTCGCGCAGACCGAAAGCGCCGGCAAAAGCCGACGTCGCGCCGAGCGTGAGCGACAGAACCGAAACTGCGCCGAAAGCGGCAAGCCGCGCGTGATCGTGCCTCATGATCGTTCCCTCGGGTGATGACCCACCGGCTGTTGTCCGCCGTGATTGCCCTAGAGTCATGAATCGAATTTTCGGATTCCACAACGCAACGATGCGTGTATCCCCTCACCTCTCCCAACGTCGTATGCGTCGTAAATCCGTCCGTTCGATCGGTATGCGCATCGAAATCGAAAGCGTGTTCATGGCAATAAAATTTCAAGCGTATTTCATCGCATTTCATATGAATTGAACCATGAATTCTTCGCGATCATAACAACCTATACGCGAAAAACCCGAGACCGGCCCGACCATGCGTCGACGGGCTTGCGGAGCTCGGGCGGGGGCTTCACACTCCGCGCCGCCGGCGACGAGGCCGCCGGCCAAGGACAAGGAAACCCCGATGAAGTTCCTCCGCTACGGCAATCCCGGCGCCGAAAAGCCGGGCATGGTCGATGCCGACGGCGCGATCCGCGACCTCTCCGCCCATGTCGCCGACCTTTCCGGCGCTGCGCTCGCCCCCGCGAATCTCGCGAAGCTGGCGGCGCTGGACCCCAAGAGCCTGCCGCTGGTTCCCGCAGGCGTCCGCCTCGGCTCCTGCGTGGCGCGCCCCGGCAATTTCATCGCCGTAGGCCTGAATTTCGCCGATCACGCGGCCGAAACCGGCTCGCCGATCCCGAAAGAGCCCATTCTTTTCAACAAGGCGCCGAACTCCTGCGTCGGCCCGAACGACGACGTCGTGCTGCCGCCGGGCTCGGTGAAGTCGGATTGGGAAGTCGAACTCGCCATCGTCATCGGCCGCGACTGCTACCGCGTCTCCCAAGCCGATGCGGGCAAGTACATTGCGGGCTACGCGGTCTGCAACGACGTCTCCGAGCGCGAATGGCAGATCGAGCGCGGCGGTCAGTGGACCAAGGGCAAGAGCGCCCCGACCTACGGCCCCCTCGGCCCCTGGCTGGTCACCCCGGACGAGCTCGGCGACGTGCAGAATCTGCACATGTGGCTGGAATTGAACGGGAAAATGGTCCAGAACGGCTCGTCGAAGACCATGATCTTCGGCTGCGAATATCTGGTGCACTACATCTCGCAGTTCATGCAGCTCGACGCGGGCGACGTGATCACCACGGGCACGCCCCCGGGCGTCGGCCTCGGCATGAAGCCGCCGCTGTATCTGAAGGGCGGCGACGTGATGCGGCTCGGCATCGCGGGCCTCGGCGAGCAGCGCCAGCAGGTCCGCCAAGGCTGATCGAACGCTGAATCAAGACAAGAGAAAGCCCTCCCAAGCGACTCGCTGGGCGGGCTTTTTCGTTTCGGACGGCCCGAAAAACTCAGGCGACGCCGAGCATCAGCTTCAGGTTCTGCACGGCCGCCCCCGAAGCGCCCTTGCCCAGATTGTCGAGCTTGGCGACCAGTACCGCCTGCCCGCGCGCATCGCTGCCGTAGACCCGCAATTCGAGAATGTCGGTGTCGTTGAGCGACTCCGGCTCGATGCGGCCCGCCGCGACGTCCTCGGTCACGACGCGCACGAGATCGCAGCCGCGATAATGCTCGACCAGCGCTTCTTCGAGTCGTTCCCGCGTCGCGCCGCCGTTCAGCATGTCGAGATGCAACGGCACGGACACAAGCATCCCCTGCCGGAAATGGCCGACCGACGGCACGAAGATCGGCCGACGCGTCAGCGCGGAATAGCGTTGCAGTTCAGGCACATGCTTGTGTTCGAGCGACAACCCGTAAAGCACGAAGGCAGGCGCGGTGCCCGCCTCATACGTTTCGATCATGCTCTTTCCGCCGCCCGAATAACCGGAGACGGCATTGACGGAGACCGGGAAATCCGCCGCCATCAGGCCCGCATCGACCAGCGGGCGCAGCAGGGCGATGCCGCCGGTGGGATAGCAACCGGGATTGGCGACGCGGGCGGCCATGCGCACGGCTTCGGCCTGCCCTGCAGCCATTTCGGCGAAACCATAGGTCCAGCCGTCGGCGACGCGGTGCGCGCTGCTGGCGTCGAGCAGCCGCGGAGCCTTCGCCCCGAGCTCGGCCGCGAGGCTCACCGCTTCCTTCGCGGCGTCGTCGGGAAGGCAGAGCACGACGGCGTCGACTTCCGCCATCAGCGCCTTGCGGGCCGCCGGGTCCTTGCGCTTGTCGGGATCGATGCTGCGCACCTCGATGCCCGCGACGGCGCGCAGACGGTCGCGGATCCCCAGACCCGTCGTACCCGCTTCCCCGTCGATGAACACCGTCGCAGCCATGGCCGCCTCCCGCATGTGAAATCGCCTGATCGTCTAGAGCCGCCCGCGTCCGGACGCAACAAGAGCGTGGTTCGAGACGGCCCTGCGGGCCTCCTCACCATGAAGATGAGGGTGGCGTCGCCGAGGACGACAACTGTCGATGATCTCTCACCCCCGTGTCATCCCGGGCGGCGTCAGCCGACCCGGGACCCGGACTTGCGGACGTTGTGGAACAAGCCCGGGTCCCGGGTTCGCTTCGCGCCCCGGGATGACACTCTTGGTGAGCTTCCCGGCGCTCGTCACATGGGAGGGAGGGGGAAGAAGCCACGCAGCGGCCCGGTCATTGATCTTTCATCAATTCGGGAGCCTGATCGGGGTATCGAGTCCGGAGATTCGCCATGACCGACCAAACGGTACAGTTCGTCCTCTCCGATCTGCCCGACGACGACGAGACCAAGAAAGAGCGGCTCAGCGAGGCGATTTCGGATCAGCTTCTGCCCGCTCTGGCCGAGGCCGCGCAGGTGTCCAGCGCCGAGCTGGCAGCGCATGCCTTGGTGGATCTCGCTTATATCGTGGGCTTTACGCACTCCTCCGAAGACAGCCTGACGCTTTTGTCGGCCGTGGCGGAGGCGCTGCGCAGCGGCATGGCGGATTACGCGGAAGAGGCGGAAAAGGGCGCTGACGGCGAAACCGGCTCGGATGATTGGCCGGCCTCGCCGGAAGGGTCTCATCTCCGCCACTGACCGGACGCGGACGGCTCGATCGGCCCTCGGCCCCTCGCGCCCTATGCAGGCGCGCACGCTCCTGTTCCGCCCGACCGGAGTCGCATCTCCACGTCGCGCGGCTGCTCTGAAAAGCCGCGTTTCAATCGGTTCGAAATGCGGCTTGCCGGCGCGTGAATGCGAGGTCTAGTCTTTGAACAACGAGCGGGGAAAACCCGCCGTCCTCAAGGGAGAGAAACGATGACCGATCTGACGCGCCGCGGCTTCGTCGCCACGGCAGCCGCCGCGGCGACCGCGGGACTTGTCGCAAAACCCGCAATCGCCCAGTCCGCTTGGCCGAACCGTCCCGTCACGCTGGTCGTGCCGTGGGGCGCAGGCGGCGGCACCGACGCCACCGCGCGCATTGTGGCGGCCATTCTCGAAAAGAATCTCGGCCAGCCCTTCAACGTGGTGAACCGCACCGGCGGCTCGGGCGTGGTCGGCCATTCCGCGATCGCGACCGCCGCGCCCGACGGCTACACCATCGGCATGATCACCGTGGAAATCACGATGATGCATCATCAGGGCCTCACGGACCTGAAGCCGTCGAGCTACACCCCCCTCGCGCTGATGAACGAGGATCCTCCGGGCGTGCAGGTGAAGGCCGACGGGCAGTTCAAGGACATCAAGCAGCTCGCCGAATTCATCAAGGCCAATCCGGGCAAGCTGAAGGCCTCGGGCACGGGCCAGGGCGGCATCTGGCATCTGGCACTGGTCGGTTGGCTGAACGCGATGGGGCTCAAGGCCAATGCGGTGCCGTGGGTGCCGTCCAACGGCGCGGCGCCTGCCATGCAGGATCTCGCGGCCGACGGCGTCGACATCGTCACCTGCTCCGTGCCGGAAGGCAAAGCGATGATCGATGCGGGCAAAGCCAAGAGCCTCGCCATCATGGCTGAGAAGCGCAACCCGCTGTTCCCCGACGTCCCGACCTTGAACGAGACGCTCGGCATCAGCTACTCGGTCGGGGCCTGGCGCGGCATCGCCGGACCGAAGGGCATGCCGGCCGACATCGCCGCCAAGCTGACCGCCGAATTGCAGAAGGCCTATGACTCCGCGGAGTTCAAGGACTTCATGAAGGCGCGCGGCTTCGGCACCGTGTGGGCCCCGGCGAACGACTTCGCCGCCTTCATGGCCAAGGGCGACGCCTCGATGGCCGAGGCCATGAAGGCCGCGGGCCTCGCCAAGGCCTGATCGGAACGTGACGGGGGCGGACCTGCGGGTCCGCCCTTTGCATTTCAGCGCAGCTCCGGAACCACTCCTTTGATCATTTCCGACCGCATCAGCGGCGGAGGGCTTGCGGCCCTCGGCCTCGTCTCCTTCATCTACGGTTCGGGCCTGCCGCCCGTACCGGGGCAGCCGGTAGGGCCGGAAGTCTTTCCCATGGTCGTCGGGGCGGGGCTGATGTTCTGCGGATCGCTGGTCGCGCTCGGCATCGGTAGGACGTTCGAGGAGGAGACGGAAATCATCGTTTCCGAGGACGGCACGACGCAGGGCGAGACGAATGCGGCGGTCGAGCCCGGTGCAGTGTTCAAGGTGGCGCTGCCGCCGTTGCTGCTGGTGTTCTACGTCCTTGCTTCCGAAAGCATCGGCTTCATCCCGACCGCCTTCGTGATGGTGGCCGCCATGTGCCTCGCCCTCGGCGCGCGCGTGCGGTCGGCCCTGCTGATGGCGGCCGTCGCGCCGCCTCTGGTTCATCTCATCTTCTCGAAGCTCCTCCGCGTGCCCCTGCCCGCGGGCCTTTTGCCGATGCCCTGGTGAACCCGATGTTTTCGACCTTCCTCGAAGGACTGCAACTCGTACTGCAACCCGACGTCCTGATCGCGATCCTCGCCGCGTCGATCTACGGGCTTATCGTCGGCGCGCTGCCCGGGCTCTCCGCCACCATGGCCACGGCCCTGCTGGTGCCCGTCACCTTCTACATGTCCCCCATCGCGGCCGTGGCCGCGATCATCGCCGCATCGGCGATGGCGATCTTTTCGGGCGACATCCCCGGCTGCCTGCTGCGCATCCCCGGAACGCCCGCCTCGGCCGCCTATACCGACGAAGCCTTCGCCATGACGAAGAAGGGCGAAGCGGAAACGGCGCTCGGGATCTGCCTCTGGTTCAGCGCCATCGGCGGCATCATCGGCACATTGTCGCTGATCATCATGGCCCCGCTGTTGGCGGAGATGGCCTTCAAATTCTCGACCTTCGAGTATTTCTGGCTCGCGTTTCTCGGCCTGATGTGCGCGACGCTCGTGGCGCGCTCCTCGCCGCCGAAAGCCATCGCGGCCATGTTCCTCGGCCTGCTGGTATCGGCGGTGGGCATCGAAAACCCTGCGGGCACGCCGCGTTTCACCTTCGGCATGACCGATCTCTTGGGCGGCATCGAGCCTATCCCCGTGCTCGTGGGCGTATTCGCAGTAGCCGAGATCATGCGCGGCATGGCGCTGAAGGATCCGCCCTCGATTCCGCATCGGCGGTTCGGCAGCATCCTCAAGGGGCAGTGGGAACTCACCAAGACGCACAAGCCCCAGCAGATTCGCGGCAACATCGTCGGCATCATCATCGGCGTTTTGCCGGGAGCGGGCGCCGACATGGCCGCCTGGGTCAGCTATGCCATGGCGAAGCGTTTCTCGAAAACGCCGGAGAAGTTCGGAACCGGCCATCCCGAGGGCCTGATCGAGGCCGGCGCCAGCAACAATGCGAGCCTCGCATCGGGTTGGGTGCCGGCGCTGCTGTTCGGCATCCCGGGAGACACGATCACGGCCATCGCGATCGGGGTGCTCTACATGAAGGGCCTCAACCCGGGCCCGACGCTGTTCACCGAGAAGGCGTCCAGCATGTACGCCCTCTACATCATCTTCATCTTGTCCAACATCATCATGATCCCGCTCGGCATCGCGATGATCCGCCTGTCCAGCACCGTGCTGCGGCTGCCGCGGTACACGGTGATGTCGGTGATCGTGCTGCTCTGCGCGGTGGGCTCGTTCGCCACGGGCAACAATCTGTTTCTCGTGCTGCTGGTCGCCATCTTCGGCGTCGTCGGCTATCTGATGGAGAAGAACGGCTACCCGGTGGCGGCGCTGGTGCTCGGCGTGGTGATGGGAACGATGGTGGAGCAAAGCTTCGTCACCTCGCTGATCAAATCCGACGGCAGCATTCTCCCGTTCTTCAGCCGCCCCGTTTCGGCCGTGCTGGCCGCCATGACCTTCGCCGCGCTTTTGTGGCCCGCGGCGGTGTGGGCGCTCAAGAAAAGCCGCAACCGCCTGCAGCCGGCCTCCCCTTGAGGCACGACTTGCCGGTCGGCCCCGCAGCCGCATAGTGTCGCTCCCGCCGTCCGGCCGAGACGGCGGGAGTTTTGCGTTCAGTGTCCGTCACCGTCGGTGTCTTCCTCGTCTGGTTCGCCTTTCTGGCGGGCGCGCTCTTGGCGGGCGGGAGGGCGATCTCGAGCCCCTGGCTGTTCCTGCTGCGCAGCTTCTTTCCGAATTGGCGGTTTTTTCACGCACTCGGCCGTGCGCCGCGGCTGGAGCATCGGCACGAAATCGACGGCGTCTGGACGCAGTGGGAGCGGATGATGCCGCGCGCCGCATTCAGGCCGTCGCATCTCCTCTACAACCCCGCCGTCAATCTGGCGCTGACCGAACAGAATCTGGTCGATCATCTCGCGGCCGACGTGGCGTCGTTCGAGGGCGCGGATGCGGCGGAACTCGTGACCTACCGCATGGTCGAACGACTCGTGCGCGAGCGGGTGAAGGCATCCGGGGACGACGCGGCGCGCATGCAGTTCCGCATTCGGCTCGCCGTGCCGGGCAGGCCCGACGAGGACGACGACGTGGTGCTGCTCTCGCCCGGTTTGCCGGCATGAGCCCGCTCGATCCCGCCTTCGCGCTGCGGCTGATGCAGGCGGCGCTCGGGGCGAGCCTGATCGTGCAGACGCTGGAATTCATGCGCCTGCGGCACGCGCTCGGACCCGGCGGCGTCTGGGCTTGGACGGTGCAGAGCGGCGATCTCGCGCATGCGTCGCGGCCGGTGCGCGCGGCCTTCGGATGGCTCGCGGGCGAGCGCGTGGATTCCGCACACCTCACGCTGCGGCTCGCGGCGGCGGTCGGCCTGTTGTTCGGCTCCGCCCTCCCCGTCTCGCTGTTTCTGTTCGTCGGCACGGTGGCGCTGCTGATCCGGTGGCGCGGCGCGTTCAACGGCGGCAGCGATTTCATGACCATCGTGGTGCTGACGGGCGTCGTGATCGCCGATGCCGCGGCCGCGCTCGGACATCCGGACATCGGGGCGCGGGCCGGGCTGTGGTACGTCGCGATCCACGCGATCTCGTCTTACTTCATCTCGGGCGCGGTGAAGCTGATCAACCCGGAATGGCGCTCGGGGACGGCGCTGCCGATCTTTCTGGACGGCGGCGTCTACGGGCCGCTGCCGGCGACGAGCCCCTACCGCAACAAGACGGTCGCGGCGCTCTGCTCGTGGGGCTTCATTCTCTGGGAATGCAGCTTCCCGCTGGCGCTCGCAGACCCGCTCGTCGCGGTCGGGTTCTGCGCGACGGCCGCGGTCTTCCATCTGCTGGTGTTCAGATATTTCGGGCTGAACCGCTTCGTGTTCGCATGGCTCGCGACGTTTCCGGCGATCGTGTTCGCGGCCGGTCAGGCCTGACGGATCGCGGGCGGGCGCAGCCGTCCCTTGCCGGTGAGGAACAAGGCCAAGCGGCGCGCCGCGCGGAACGACGGGTAGAGCGCGCGGGCGACGGCGGGCCGTGCAAGAACGAGACGGTTGAGCCGGTTGAAAACGCCGCTCGGCGTGGTCAGGCCCGCGATGACGGCGAGCGCCTCGGCACCGTGGAAGCTGCGTCCGTCGAGCACCGCGAGCATCCCCGCATCGAGATCATGCCCCGCCGCCCATGCAGCCGCGACGCGCGGATCGGCGGAGCGGGCATCGAGAATGTCGACCGCGCCGACCGTCTCGACCAGCCGGATGCGGCGGACATAATCGCGGCAGAGCGGACAATCGCCGTCATGGATGATGAGCATGGGCGTCACCCTAGCCCGACCGCGCGACGGCGGCGAGTGTGCGGCTCATTCGCCGCCGCCGACGTCGACGCGGCCGACGACTTCGAGGCGGCCCGACGCCCCCCGGGGAATTTTGACGACGATCATCTCTCCCGAAGCGGGATAGATGCCGGTCAAAGCGGTGATGTTGACCTGATGGGTGACGAGAACGACGGTGCGCGCGCCGAGCGTTTTGAGCAGCGCGCGCGTCTCGGCCGTACGCTGCGCGCCTTGCGTGGAGTCGGCGAAGAACGAATCGAGCGGCGCGAAGGGCTCCGCAGGCCCCAGCCCGAGCAAGGCGGCGGTTTCGGAGGCGCGGCACCAGCGGCTCGACAGCACCCGGTCGACCTTGACGCCCGCATTGCGGATCGCCGCGCCGATGCGTCGCGCCTGCGCGCGGCCCTCCTCCGAGAGGTTGCGCTGCGTGGAGCAGTCCCCCAGCACGAAGCCCGGCGGGTCGCCCGCGCCGGGCGCTAAGGCATGACGGATGAGGATGGCGTGGCCGCCCTCGCGCAGGCGCTGCCACACGGCTTCCTGCGCATGCAGCGGCCCGAGCGCGGCCGACCAGAGGAGGACGGCGAGCGACGCGAGCAGAATTCGTGCGGCGTTCGAGGAAGAGAGCATCGGCGTCCCCGCTGCGGCGACGCCCGACGGCGCAACCCCTCGGACATATAAGTCGGCGGCCGACGAGAACGAGCGGGCCGCATCGTCGCGGACGCGGCATCCGGCCGGCGAGGTTTTTCGATTGCATGAAACGTCGCGGCGTTCCACAGCCTGACCCGCCCGCCAACGAAGGACCCCGACCATGACAGCCGCCCACTCGCACGACGCCGCGCGGCTCGACGCGCTCGAAATCCGCATCTCGCATCAGGACGAAACCATCGCCGAACTCAACGAGATGGTGACGGCGCAGTGGACCACGCTCGACGCCCTGACGCGACAGGTGAAGCGTCTGCGCGAAGAAATCCAAAACATGGCCCCGCAACGCGACGGCCCCGAGGCTCCTCCCCCGCATTATTGAACCGCGTGAACGTCAATGACATGACGCGATATCGGTTCGATCGAGATTCGGAGAACGAAATGACTTCGTCCGACCATGGGAGCCCGACCGCCAAGGCGTTTGCAGCGGATCGGAGACAGGTCGCGAGCGGCATGGCGGCGCTGCTTCTGGGCGCAGTCCTCGTTCCGCCTGCGGCCGCGCAGGGCGCGGTACGGGACCTCGGCGGAGGCGTTTCCTATCGACCGATCGGCCGCTGGGATAACGCCCGCCTCGATACGATACTGACCGTGGATACCCCGGCTTTCGCCCGGATCGCGGTGACGTACACGCCCGCGAAAAACGCCGTTGCGTTGTTCAGGGTGACCTACCCGTCGATTTCGCCGGATCGCGGAAACCGGCCCGTGGTGCTGAGCGGCTTGGTCGCCGTGCCCGAGACGGACGCTGCGGCTCTCCCGCTCGTGTCCTACCAACACGGGACGGTCGCTCTCAAGACCGAGGTTCCTTCCTTTCCCGAGCAATCGCCGGAAGCGCAGTTGATGATCGCGCAGTTCGCGGGTCAGGGCTATGCGCTGATCGGCCCGGACTATCTGGGCATGGGGGAGTCCGGTGAACCGCCGGACTTCATGGTCAAAGCAGGCCAGCAACAAGCTGCGGCGGATCTTCTCCCGGCCGCCACCGCCGTTTTGAAGGATATGGGCAAGCGGAGCACCGGCCTTTTCATCGCCGGGTGGTCACAGGGAGGCTATGTGACCATGGCGATGCTCGAGCGGCTGGAAAGCATCGGCGTTCCGGTCACGGCCGCGGCCACGGCGGCCGCTCCCGCCGACCTGTGGGCCGCCCTCGCGGCACCGATCTTCAATCCCCGCCCGGCTGACGCTCCTTGGATCACGATGATCTACGGTTTATTGGCGTTCTCCTACGAGAACCATTACGGCATCCCCGGCTTGGCGCGATCCGTCATCCGCGATGAAGCCTACGAAATCGTCCGCGACGTTTATGAACAGCGGGCCTTCGACGCGACGAAGTTCCCGACGAGCCTGTCCGCCATGATCAGACCGGAATATCGGGATCCTCAGTTTTTCCGCGCGTCCGCCTTGGGCAGACTGCTTGCTGCAAACGAGGTTTATCGCCGCGTCATCAAAACCCCGATGCGCAACTACTATGGCGAGTTGGACGAGGTCTTGCGTCCGCCGCTCGCTCGCCTCCCGATGGAATATCAGCGGACATTGGGCGGAGAAACCGTGACCGCGATCAGTACGGGCGAAGACACGCACCGAGGAACTTTCGCGCGCGCGGTCCCGCAATGGAAGGCTTGGTTCGACGGCTTTCAGGTGCGGTAAGCCGCCCGGCCCGCCGGGCGCGGCGATTCGCTTCTCAACAGATGAAGTCGCGCCGCCGGAACGCGGGAGCGCCGATCAAGGCCGACTCTTACAGGATCCCGTAACGCGCATAGACATCGGCCAGTTTGTCGCCGCGCTGCAAGTCGGCGAGGGTGTTCCTTTCTCCCGTGACCTTTTCGAATGCGAGGGTCAGCACTTTCTCTTCGTGCTCCTGCGGGATCACGACCACGCCGTCGGCATCCCCGAAGATCAGATCTCCCGGACGAACCGGCACGCCCGCACATTCGACCGGGACGTCGAGGGCAAGGATTTTGCCCCGCCCCTTCGAATCGAGCGGCGCGATCCCGCCATGGAAAACGGGGAACCCCATCGCCCGAATGGGCTTCACGTCACGGACGCAACCGTCCATCAGCGCGCCCGACGCGCCGCGAACCCTTGCCGCGGTCGAAAGCAATTCGCCCCAAGGGGCGATCCGTACCGGGTTCGAACACGCGAAAACGGGAATTTGGTCGGCCTCGAGGCTGTCGATCAGCTCGATTTCCAGCTCGTAGGGGTTCGAGCCTTCAGGCACGTGATAAACTTCCATAAAGGCCGCCGTGCGGGCGCGACCCGCCATGACGCTCGCCTCGTCGATGGGCCGGATCCGCGAGGGCAGCGCCTGCTTCATGAGCCCGACGGCGTCGAGACAATCCGACAGGACGGAGGTGAACAGCTGCTCGCGGATGCGGACGAGACTGAAGGTCATGACGATGAGACTCCCGAAGGGAGACCACAGCGTAACGATGGCCTTGCCGTACGCAACTCCGCTTCAATGATTTGAAATACCGACGCACCGGACGAGTGCAAAAGCTTCCGCCGGCGGCAAAACGCCTGCGGCTCCGATCGAAGACACAAAAAAGGCCGCCCACCGGGCGGCCTTTTCGTCGATATGCGAAAAACTCAGCGCTTCGAGAACTGGAAGCTGCGGCGGGCCTTGGCGCGGCCGTACTTCTTGCGTTCGACGACGCGGCTGTCGCGGGTCAGGAAGCCGACCTTCTTGAGGATCGTGCGCAGCGCGGGCTCGTAATAGGTGAGAGCCTTGGCGACGCCGTGGCGCACCGCGCCGGCCTGGCCGGAGAGACCGCCGCCTTCGACGTCGACGACGATGTCGTACTGGCCGACCCGATCCGCCACCAGCAGCGGTTGCTGCAGGATCATGCGGAGCACGGGGCGCGCGAAGTAGACTTCGAGCGTGCGCTTGTTAACGGTGATCGTGCCGGTGCCGGGCTTGATCCAAACGCGGGCGACCGCGTTCTTGCGCTTGCCGGTGGCGTAGGCGCGGCCCTGCGCATCGAGCTTCTGCACGTGCACGGGAGCCTCGGGAGCGGCGGACATGCCGGAGCCCTTGAGATCGGCGAGGGACTGGAGGGTCTCGGCCATGATCAGGCGCTCCTCACGTTCTTGCGGTTCATCGCGCCGATGTCGAGGGACACGGGGGTCTGAGCGGCATGGGGATGTTCGGCGCCCTTGTAGACGCGCAGATTGCCGAGCTGCTGGCGACCGAGCGGGCCGCGCGGGAGCATGCGCTCCACGGCCTTCTCGACGACGCGCTCCGGGAAACGACCTTCGAGGATGAACTTCGCAGTCCGCTCCTTGATGCCGCCCGGGTAGCCGGTGTGATGGTAATACACCTTCTGCTCGCGCTTGCGGCCCGTGAGGACCACCTTCTCGGCATTGATGACGATGACGTTGTCACCGCAGTCGACGTGAGGCGTGAAGGTGGGCTTGTGCTTGCCGCGCAAACGCATGGCGATCAGGGACGCGAGACGGCCGACGATGAGGCCCTTCGCATCGATCACTACCCACTTCTTCTCGACCTCGGCGGGCTTGGCCACATAGGTCTTCATGGATCGCTTTCCGTTCCAAAGCACGCGGGCCCTTCCCGCGCGCCGAAAAAGATCGGAGGGCGCAGAAGCCCTCCGGTTGAGCGGTGGAGTACACGAGCCCGGCCGACGCGTCAACACGAACGCGACGACGAATTTGGACGAAAGATCAACAAAAACAGCGACTTGATGTTTGCGGTATTATTTTACCGCGCATCTTTCGCGCCCCGTCACGCGCTCGGGATCGAATAGGTGCCCGTGACGTGGGCGGCGATGTCGTCCGAGCCTTCCGAGCGCATGGAGACTTCGCCGACGGCCAGACGCTTGCCGAGCTTGAGCAGGCGGCACTCGCCCAGCATCGGCCGAGGCTCGGGCTTGCGCAGGAAATTGATGTTGAGATTGGTGGTGACCGCGAGCCCGACGGGACCGATGGAGGCCAAAATCGCGACGTAGAGGGCGAGATCCGCCAGCGTCATCATCGCGGGGCCGGAAATGGTGCCGCCGGGCCGGATCTGGCTCTCGTGATAATCCATGCGCAGGACCGCGCGGAGCGGCGCGACCTCTTCGACGTGCCAGATGTCGCCCTGCATGTAGATCTGCGGGAATTCGCGGCGCAGGAACGCCGACACGTCCTCGCGCGACATCATCAATTGGTGCTTCACGTCTCGAACTCCGCATGGCCGTGACGCATTGGTAATGCCCGCGAAGGCGGCTGTGAACCTGCGCCGGCGCATTCGCGATGCGCGCCGTTGACGACGGCCGCGCGCGGCGCGACGCTCGCGTCATGAACCGACAGAGCCCCCCGCCCGCCGCCGCCGATCTCGCGCCCGTCCTGCTGCGCGAGGACGACGCCGGCATCGCCACGCTCACGCTGAACCGACCCGCCGCGCGCAACGCGCTGTCCGACGCGTTGATCGACGCCTTGTCGGCGGAGTTGGACCGCATCGCGGCCGATTCCGCCGTGCGGGCCGTGATCCTCGCGGGAGCGGGGCCGGTGTTTTGCGCCGGTCACGACCTGAAGGAATTGACCGCGCGGCGCGCCGATGCGGATCGCGGACGGGCCTATTTCGACGACGTGATGGCACGCTGCTCGGCCATGATGCAGCGCATCGTCGGCCTGCCGCAGCCGGTAATCGCCGCGGTGGAGAAGACGGCGACGGCGGCGGGATGCCAGCTCGTCGCGTCCTGCGATCTGGCCGTCGCCGGCGCGGAAGCCCGTTTCTGCACGCCGGGCGTCCATATCGGCCTGTTCTGCTCGACGCCGATGGTGGCGCTGTCGCGCAATCTTTCGGCCAAGCATGCGATGGAAATGCTGCTGCTGGGCGAGATGATCCCGGCGGAGGACGCCGCGCGCATGGGCCTCGTCAACCGCGCGGTCGCGGCCGGCGAAGCCTCGGCGGAAGCCCGGCGGATGGCCGCGATCATCGCCTCGAAATCGCCGCTGACTTTGAAGATCGGCAAGCGCGCCTTCTACGAGCAGCGCGAAATGCCTCTGTCGGACGCCTATCGCCACGCCTCGCGCGTGATGACGGAGAACATGCTGGCGCGCGACGCCGAGGAAGGCATCGGCGCGTTGCTGGACAAGCGGACGCCGCAATGGCGGGGCGAGTGACGCGGCCGGCGCGCGCCGCCGTTGACGCTTCCAAGCCCCCGGCTTAGCTTTCGTCCGCGCGGCCGACGGGCCCGACGCATCCGATCATGCTCCGGCGGGAGCCCCGTTCTCGAAGCTCCGGCCGCCCCATGTCCCTCGTCGACGTCGCCCTCCCCGTCCTGCTGTTTTTAGGCGCGACGCTCTACACCAGCGTCGGCCATGCCGGGGCTTCGGCCTATCTGGCGGCGATGGCGCTTTTCGGCCTTGCTCCCGAGGTGATGCGGCCGACCGCGCTGGTGCTCAACGTCATCGTGGCGAGCCTTTCGGTGACGCGCTTCGCCCGTGCCGGGCTGATCGACGGCAAGCTGCTGCTGGCGCTCGTTGCAGGCTCCGCTCCCCTCGCCTTTCTCGGCGGCGGCTTGTCGTTGCCCGGCCATTGGTATCGTCCGCTCGTCGGGCTGATCCTGCTGGCGGCGGGCATTCGCCTGTTGTGGCCGGGCCGGCCGCCCGCCGCCACCGCCGAAGAGGCGAAGCGCCCGGCTTTGCCCGTCGCCGCCGGCGCGGGGGCCGCAGTGGGGTTTCTCTCGGGGCTGACCGGCACCGGCGGCGGCATCTTTCTCTCGCCGATCATGATCTTCGGCCGCTGGGTGGACGTGCGCCGGGCGTCGGGCACGGCCGTCAGCTTCATCCTGATCAATTCGGCCGCGGCCCTGCTGGGCAATTGGAAATCGGTCGGCGCGTTGCCCTCCGCGCTGCCGATCTATGCGGGCGCGGTGATCGCCGGCGCGTTGGTGGGCACCCGATTGGGCATCAAGACCTTCGCCGCGCCGATGATCCTGAAGGCCTTGGGCGTGGTGCTGCTGATCGCGGCGGGGAAACTGCTGCTGTCGTGAGGGGCTTCATAAGGCACCCTCAGCCGGATTGCTTCGCTTCGCAATGACGGGTCATTCACCTTTGTGTCATCCCGGCCGAAGCGCCGGGACCCAGCCTTGTTCTGCGATGCCCGCAGGTCTGGGTCCCGGGTCCGCTGCGCGGCCCGGGATGACACGGGGGGCAGCCGACCCCCCATGGCGGGAGCCCCGCACAGTGCCGTCTCAAACCATCCCGCGTCGTGCCCCGGTTGAACGCGGAAGCGCGCGGGGATAGCGTGCGGCCATGTCGGACATGCACCTCGCCCACCACGATTCCTATCCGGACGACCTCATCCGCACGATCATGCGGGCGACGAAGAGCATCGCGCTCGTCGGCGCTTCGTCCAATCCGGCGAGGCCAAGCTGGATCGTGCTGAAATACCTGAAGGAACGCGGCTACACGATGTTCGCGGTCAATCCCGGCCTTGCGGGGGGCGAGATCGTCGGCGTGCCGGTCTATGCGAGCTTGGCGGACCTGCCCGAGCCGGTGGACATGGTGGAGATCTTCCGCAATTCGGAAGCCGCCGGGCCGATCACCGACGAGGCGCTGGCGCTGCCTTGGACGCCCAAGACCATCTGGATGCAGCTGTCCGTGCGCAACGACGCCGCCGCCGCGCGTGCCGAGGACAAGGGCGTGCGCGTCATCATGAACCGCTGCCCGAAGATCGAGTATGGCCGCCTCTCCGGCGAGATCGGCTGGCAGGGCATCAATTCGCGTATTCTTTCGTCGAAAAAGCCCGTGCTCTCGACCAAAGGCGTGCAGAAATTCACCATCGCCCCGCGCGGTCCGGGCGCGAAGTGACGCGCCGCACCGTTTGACGAAGAACGATACGTTCGATAAAAAGAACGCTACCATTTCGGCCGTTCGAACCGATCCGAGGAACCCGCCCATGACCGAACAGCACCCCGGCTTCGCCACCCTCGCCGTGCATGCGGGCGCCGCGCCCGACGCCGCGACGGGCGCGCGGGCGACGCCGATTTATCAGACCACGAGCTTCGTGTTCGACGACGTGGACCATGCCGCGTCGCTGTTCGGGCTGCAGGCCTTCGGCAACATCTATACCCGCATCGGCAAC
This sequence comes from Hyphomicrobiales bacterium, assembly GCA_027489535.1. Taxonomy (GTDB): domain Bacteria; phylum Pseudomonadota; class Alphaproteobacteria; order Rhizobiales; family Beijerinckiaceae; genus JAIXZO01. The sequence continues at coordinate 214,881 of JAIXZO010000002.1, read as the reverse complement.
CCGACCTGCGCGGTGCTGGAAGAGCGCGTCGCCGCGCTCGAGGGCGGCACGGCCGCGCTGGCGGTGGCCTCGGGCCATGCCGCGCAATTTCTCGTGTTCCACACGATCATGCAGCCCGGCGACGAATTCGTGGCCTCCAAGAAGCTCTACGGCGGCTCGATCAACCAGTTCAACCACGCCTACAAGAATTACGACTGGCGCGTGGTGTGGGCGGATGCGGACGACCTGTCCTCGTTCGAGAATGCGATAACGCCGAAGACCAAGGCGATCTTCATCGAATCGATCGCCAATCCGGGCGGCGTGATCATGGACATCGCCGGCATCGCCGCCATCGCGCACAAGGCGGGCATTCCGCTGATCGTCGACAATACGATGGCGAGCCCCTATCTCATCCGCCCGTTCGAGCACGGCGCGGACGTGGTGGTGCATTCGGCCACCAAGTTCCTCGGCGGTCACGGCAATTCCATCGGCGGCCTCGTGGTCGACGGCGGCCGCTTCGACTGGATGAAATCCGGCCGCTACCCGATGCTGTCGCAGCCGCGCCCGGAATACGGCGGCATGGTGCTGGGCGAGACCTTCGGCGATTTCGCCTTCGCCATCGCCTGCCGCGTGCTCGGCCTGCGCGACCTCGGCCCGGCGCTCGCGCCGTTCAACGCCTTCATGCTGATCAACGGCATCGAGACGCTGCCGCTGCGCATGCAGAAGCATTCCGACAACGCGCTCGCCGTGGCCAAGCACCTGCAGCAGCATCCGCAGGTTGCTTGGGTGAGCTATCCCGGCCTGCCCGGCGACAAATATTACGATCTGGCGCAGCGCTACACGCCCAAGGGCGCGGGCGCGGTATTCACCTTCGGGTTGAAGGGCGGCTACGAGGCGGGCGTGAAATTCGTCTCCAACGTCAAGCTGTTCTCGCATCTCGCCAATATCGGCGACACGCGCTCGCTGGTGATCCACCCCGCCTCGACGACCCATCGCCAGCTGACGGACGACCAGCGCCGCGCGGCGGGCGCGGGGCCGGAAGTGGTGCGCCTGTCGATCGGCATCGAGGACGTGGCCGACATCATCGCCGACCTCGACGACGCGCTCGGCAGCATCTGAGCCTCGCCTTTCGGAGACGCAGGGTCGCCGAATTTGATGCGACCCGCTTTCCGCAGGGGAATATAATGCCTCTCGGGCCGTTCGGGCCCGAGGGAGGCCGACGATGTACCGCAACATCCTCATTCCCACCGACGGATCGGAACTCGCCGCAGAGGCGGCGCGGAAGGCCATAGCGCTGGCCAAGGCGCTCGGCGCGAAGATCACGGCCGTGACTGTGACCGAGCCGTTCCACGTCATCACCGGCGACGTCGCGATGGTGGAAGACACCCCGGGCGAATATCGCCGCCGGGCCGAGGAGCGCGCCCGCGCCGTGCTCGGAAAGGTCGAACGCCTCGCGATGAATGAAGGCGTGCCCTGCGAAACGATCCACGTCACCGAAGACGACCCTTATGAGGGCATCATCGAAGCGGCGACGCAGAAGGAATGCGATATGATCGCCATGGGCTCGCACGGACGGCGCGGGCTCGGCGCTTTGCTGCTGGGATCACAGACGCAGAAGGTGCTGACGCACACCAAGATCCCGGTGATCGTGTTCCGCTGAGGCCGTCAGGCGGTTTTGGTCGCGGCGGCGTGCACCGCGACCATGGCGAGCACGACCATCGCGAAGGCCTGATGCAGCATCCCCGCCCAGAGCGGCACCGCCAGAAGCAGCGTGGCGATGCCGATGCCGGCCTGCGCACCGAGCATCCACACGTTGGACGTGGCGCGCCGATTGGCCGAGGTGCCGGGCAGCGCGCGCCCAAGCGCCCATGCATGCCACAGCGCCGCGGCGAGCAGCAGATAGGCCGTCAGGCGGTGGTTGAACTGAACCAGCGCGGTGTTGTCGACGAAGTTTTCGATCCACGGCGTCACCGCGAACAACGTGTCGGGCCCCGGCACCCAGACGCCGTCCATCAACGGCCATGTGTTGTAGACGAGCCCCGCCTTCGAGCCCGCCACCAGCGCGCCGAGCGCGATCTGGACCAAGGTGAGCAGCAGCAGGATGCGAGCCCCGAAGACGAAGCGCGACGGCACCCGCTCGGTCCGCTCGCGCAAATGAGTCGCCCAGGCGATCAGCAGCGCGAAGATGGTCGAGGCGAGAGTGAGGTGGAGCATCAGCTTCACCGGCGCGACCGCCGTCATGCCGGCCTTCAGCCCCGACGCGACCATGATCCAGCCGACCATGCCCTGCATGCCGCCCAGCACGCCGAGGCCCAGCGCGATCAGGGCATTGCGCCCGCGCAGATGACCGCGCCACACCAGAAGCCCGAAGCCGACCGCGAAGAACAGGCCGACGAATCGACCGAGTTGCCGATGGCCCCATTCCCACCAGAAGATGGTCTTGAACTCGTCGAGGCTCATGCCCTTGTTGAGCAGGAGATATTGCGGGATCTGCCGATACTTCTCGAATTCGACGGACCATTGCTCGGCGTTCAACGGCGGGATCGCGCCGGTGACGGGCCGCCATTCGGTGATCGACAGGCCCGACCCCGTCATGCGCGTCGCCCCGCCGACCACGACCATGCAGAACACCAAAGCCGCCAACCCGAACAGCCACAGCCGCACGAGGCGGCGCGAACGTGCGCTCATCGGCTCGGAAACCGAGGGTGCGACGTCGGATTGCGTGGCGGCGAGGGTCATCGGCGGCGCTCCATGCTTGATCCCGAGGGATCGACGCGACACATAGGGGCAACGGCTGCGGGCGACAACGTTCCGATCGCCGCACCCGTTCGCCGATGCCCCACGCCGAGGAGACGCAATGACCCGCCGCACCCGCAAATTCATCGGAGCCGTGGCGATTCTGACCTTCGTCTGCGCCTATGCCCTCGTCGTGATGGCGCTGGCGCAAGGGCGGGTGCAGGAAGCCTCGAAGCTCTGGCAGGGCATCTTCTACGCCGTCACGGGCATGGCGTGGATCCTGCCCCTGATGCCGCTCATCAAATGGATGGAGCGCCCCGACCCGGAAGACGCCTGAAGGCCCGCGCAACCCCGACCCGAAAAGCGCCGGAACTCCCTCCGCACGTGTTGCGTCCACCCCGCCGCCCGACTATAACCCGCCTCGTCGGAGCGTAGCGCAGCCCGGTTAGCGCACTAGTCTGGGGGACTAGGGGTCGGAGGTTCGAATCCTCTCGCTCCGACCATTTTTTCCTTGGTATTTCAAGGCTCAGGGCCGCCGGGGCCGAACCTCGAATACAACGATGCGATCGACGTGACGCCGAGAATCTCTCGGCGCGTCCCACAAATTCCCGAAGAAGTCCCGACGGAAACCGATCGCATCTCCGACACCGGCGCCTTGTCGGCTGCTTCGGCCGGGGTCAGTTCTCCAATTCACGCTTCGGCAAATGCCAATCGTAGCTGATTGCGATCAGACGCAGGGATGTGGCGAGGAGCGCGCCCAAGGGCGCGACCACGATGTCGGGCACGCCGACATGGCTGCCCAAGGCGAGCAGCAATGCGCCGGCCAGAGCCGCCAAGGCATAGATTTCGCGGCGGAGCACCATGGGCGGCCGGGCGGTCAGGACGTCCGCGGCGAGCCCGCCGCCGACCGCGGTCAACATGCCGAGCAAGGCGGCCATGACGGGGGACAATCCCGCATCCAGCGCCTTGCGCGTTCCCACCACGCAGAACAGGCCCAGGCCGATGGCGTCGAAGAACGCCACGGGCCGGGCGAAGCTCTTGATCCGCGGGTAGGCGTAGAAGCAGATCATGCCCGCGACCCCGGCGATCGAGACGTAAAGCGTGCTTTGGAGCGCCGCGGGGGGAACCGCGCCGATCATCACGTCGCGCACGATACCGCCGGACACGGCCGCCACGAAGGACAGGAAGACGACGCCGAACGGGTCCATGCGGTTCTCGACCGCGCGAATGCCGCCGCTCAGAGCGAAAGCGAAGGTGCCGACGATGTCGAGCGCGGTGACGAGCATGGTTTCAACTCCGCGCCTTCTTTGCCGGACCGGCCATTTCGGGATAGCGCGCCTGCAGTTCCGTCATGAATTCGCGGTCGAGCCAGCCGCTCAGCTTGTCGAGAATCCGGCGAAACTCCGCCTGCTCCGTCAAAGAGAGAACGGAGAGAATCAACGTTTCCAATTCGAGACTGAGAGGATCGGCACGCTCGCGCAGCGCTTGCCCGTCGGCCGTTACGTAAAGCCGGAAATGGCGCGCGTCGTTTTCGTCGATCTCACGCCGGACGAGCCCGCCCTTGATGAGCGAGGACAGGATTCGCGAGGTGGCGGAGCGCTCGAATTTCGTCTGCCGCGACAGGGTCGTGAACGTCACGCCCGGCTGATCGCCGACCAGACGAAGCACCCTGAGCTCATGCACGTCGAGCCCGAAGCGGCTCTCGAAGAGCCGCGCGGCCGGGCCGACCGCGTCTTCCGCGATGGAGGCCAATTGGTAGGTAAAACTCCGGCGCAGCATCGTTCCGTCCCGTTTCCGACCGAGGCGCAACCTTATACCGGCCCGACTGATTTCAAAAGATAATAGTCTCATTTTAAGATAGTTGCATTTTGAAACTATATAAGATACGAAAACGCCCGAGCCGAGCGCCGATCACGAGCCGCTCGCAGGGGGAGGAATTGCAATGACCATCGCATCGGAGGTCGTGACGACCTCGGCGCCGAGCCGGACGCGCCTGATCGCGGCCTGCACCATCGGAAATGCTCTCGAATTCTACGATTTCGTCATCTACAGCTTTTTCGCCGCCACCATCGGCGCGCTGTTCTTCCCGTCGCAGGATCCGACGGTTCAGTTGCTCCTCTCCTTCGCCACCTACGGCGTCGGCTTCTTCCTTCGCCCGCTCGGCGGCATGGTCATCGGGTCCTATGCGGACCGCAAAGGCCGCAAGGCCGCCACGGTGCTGACCTTGTTCCTCATGGCGCTCGGCACCGGCTTGATCGGTCTCGCGCCCACTTATGCGCAGATCGGCGTTTTCGGTCCCGTGCTGATCGTCCTCGGACGCCTCATCCAAGGCTTCTCGGCCGGCGGAGAAGTGGGCGCTTCGACGTCCCTTCTCGCGGAATACGCACCGCCGGCCGAGCGCGGCTTTTTCGGAAGCTGGCAGCTCGCCAGCCAAGGCGCCGCGATCCTCGCCGCCGCCGGCGTCGCCTTGGCGATCAACACCCTGCTCACCCCGGCCGAGGTCAAGGAGTGGGGATGGCGCGTGCCGTTCCTCATCGGCATCATGATCGTGCCGATCGGCCTGTGGCTGCGTCAGGCTCTCGAAGAGACGCATGCGAACGAGAACGACGCCCGCACTCGCGACGTCAGCTCTCTCTCGCTCGCCCTTCGCGAGCATTGGTCGAAGATCGGCGTCGGCGTGGCGCTCATCATCGGCGCGACGGCGGCCAACGCCGTGATCGTGCTCTACATGTCCACCTATGCCATCCGGCAACTTGGAATGGCGCCGACAACCGCGCTCTTCGCCGGGGTCACCGCCGGTTTCGTGACGCTCGTCGCGTCGCCGATCGCGGGCATCCTGTCGGACCGGATCGGCCGCAAGCGCGTCATCGCAATCAGCTATTCGCTCATCGCGCTGACGATTTATCCGGCCTTCCTGCTGATCAACGCGGCGCCGACGGTCGGCACGCTGCTGTCGGTCGTGTTCGTCCTGAGCGCCTTGAATGCGGGCGGCGGCGCGCCGGCGATCATCTCCTTGGCGGAGGTGTTCCCGGCCGAAGTGCGGGCCACGGGCATGTCGCTCGTCTATGCGCTCGGCGTCGCGGTCTTCGGCGGGTTCGGACAGTTCATCGTGACCTGGCTGATCGCCGTATCCGGCAATCCCATCGCGCCGGCCTGGTATGTCATCGCCTGCTGCATCGTCACGCTGCTGGCGCTCCGGGGCACGCCCGAAACGTCGGGCAAGAAGCTGGGCTGACGCCTCGACCGCGGGGCCCCGAAGCTCCGCGGTCCACCCCTCCCCCGTCCCCATGTCCCGCGCCGGCGACCCCACCGGATCAGACCTCGGCAGGCTCGACGCTCCGATGATCGAAGTCGCGCACCAGCATCACGAACTGCCCGAGCAGCTTGGACGCGTCCGCGCGCCGGTAGCTCATGATGATCGGCGTGGAGATCGTCGGCTCGTCGAGTTCGATGTAACGCACGTCCTCTCGTCCCAGCCGCCGCACGGACGCGGGAACGAGGCAAACGCCGCCGCCCGACGCCACGAGGCCGAGCGCGGTCTGGAGTTCGCGCGCCTCGATGCCGATGCGGGGCTCGACGCCGGCGTCGCGGTAAAATCCCAGCACCTGATCGGCATAACTCGGGCGCGGCGACTTCGGATAGATGATCAGCGGTTCAGCCGCGACGTCCTTCAGGCGGATGCGCCCGGACTCCGCCGCCAGCGGATGATCGATCGGCACCGCGAGACAAAGGCGTTCCTCGCGCACGACGTGGCGCATGATGGCCTCGTCTTCGAATTTCAGCCGACCGAAACCCACGTCGATACGGCCGTCCTTGAGGGCGGCGACCTGCTCCATCGTCGTGAGCTCGACCAGCTGCACCTCCACGCCGGGAACGGTGATCCGGAAGCGCCGGATCAGCTCGGGCAGGGAGTCGTAGAGCGTCGATGCGACGAAGCCGATGTTGAATTGCAGGACCATGCCCTTGGCGATGCGCCGGGTCATGGCCTTGGTCTCTTCGACGCGCTGCAGGATCTGACGAGCCTGCTCGAAAAAGTATCGACCGGATTCCGTGAGGGTGAGCGGGCGGCCTCGGTCCAGAAGACGGACGCCGAGTTCTTCCTCGAGCTGCTGGATCTGCCGGCTCAGCGGCGGTTGAGCGATGTTCAGCTTTTCAGCGGCTCTGCTGAAGGATCCCGTGGCCGCGACGGTCGTGAAATAGCGCAGATGTCTGAGCTCCATGAGCCCGCCCTCCGGAGCGGCCGTCCGACGTCGACGATTGGAACAATACCTTGCAAGTATAAAAATAGACGCAATCGATCCTATGCGTCAAATGTCCTCGGGCTTAGCGTCTCCTCATCGAAGAGGACCCAAGAAGTGACAGACGCAAGGCTCAGGATCCAACAGGTCGAGACGTTTCTCGTCGACCTTCCGACAATCCGCCCGCATCAGCTCGCGATGACGACGATGCACGGGCAGACCCTGATGATCGTCCGGCTGCATATGTCGGACGGCGTCGTCGGCATCGGCGAAGGCACCACGATCGGCGGCCTCGCCTACGGGCCGGAAAGCCCCGAAGGCATGAAGCTGGCGATCGATACCTATTTCGCGCCGGTCCTGCTGCAATGCGACCCCAACCGGATCGGCTCGACGATGGGTGCCCTCGGCAAGTCCGTGCAGGGCAACCACTTCGCGAAATGCGCCGTGGAGATCGCGCTGCTCGACGCGCTCGGCAAGCGCAACGGCCTCGCCATGTCGGAATTTCTCGGCGGACGTCGTCACGATCGTTTGCCGGTCGCTTGGACGTTGGCGAGCGGCGATACGGCGCGCGACATCGCAGAAGCCGAGGACATGCTGGCGAAGCGTCGTCACAACATCTTCAAGCTGAAGATCGGCAAGGGCGATCCCCGCGCCAACATCGCGCATGTCGCGGCGATCAAGCGTGCGCTCGGCGACCGCGCCAGCGTGCGGGTCGACGTCAACCAAGCGTGGAGCGAAGCGACCGCTTCGGCGATGCTGCCGCTGCTGAAGGACGCCGGGGTCGACCTCGTCGAACAGCCCATCGCGCTGAAGAACGTGACCGGCCTCGCGCGGCTCGCGCGTGAAAGCTCCGTGGCGATCATGGCCGACGAGGCGCTGACCGGGCCGGAAAGCGCGTTCAACCTCGCGCAGGCCGCCGCCGCCGACGTGTTCGCCATCAAGATCATGCAGTCGAGCGGCGTGTTCGCCGCCGGCAAGGTCGCCGCCATCGCCGAGGCCGCCGGCATCGGCCTTTACGGCGGCACGATGCTCGAGGGCGGCATCGCCACCGTGGCCTCGGCCCATCTGTTTTCCACCTTCGCCAAGCTGGAATGGGGCACCGAGCTCTTCGGTCCGCTGCTCTTGACCGAGGAAATCCTCACGGAACCGCTCGATTACGCCGAATTCAGCCTCGCCGTCCCGACGAAGCCCGGCCTGGGCATCGATCTCGACGAGGCGCAGCTCGACCGGTTCCGGCGGGATCGCGCGAAACGCAGCGTGCATCCCGCGCCGCGCCTGATGACGGGGTCCTGATCATGTTGTTCCAAGTTCAAATGAACGTGCGCATCCCGCACGATCTCGATGCGGCCAAGGCCGACGCGCTCAAGAACGCCGAGCGCGAACGCGCGCAGGAACTGCAGCGCAGCGGCATCTGGCGGCATCTGTGGCGTCACGCGGGGCGCTACGCGAACACCTCGATCTTCGACGTCGAAGGCACCCAAGAGCTTCACGACATTCTGTCGGCGCTCCCGCTGTTCCCGTTCATGGACATCGAGGTGACGCCGCTCTGCCGCCATCCGTCGTCGGTCCACGCCGACGACCGCTGAAACCGCGACTCCAATTCAACTCAACAGGGGAAACGCCATGCCTGCGAATTTGATGTCCAAGAAAGTCATGAAGGCGCTCGCGGCCGAAGCCGCCGGCGTCGCCGGATCTCAGGGCAACGCCCGCGTCAAGGAAGTCGCCGAACGGGTGCTCTACCGCATGATGCAGGTCATCGACGAATGCGACGTGTCGATGGACGAGTTCTGGGCCGCCGTCGGCTTCATCGCCAAGACCGCCAAGAACGGCGAGTTCGGGCTGATGGTCCCCGGCGTCGCGATCGAGCATTTCCTCGATCTTCGCCTCGACGAGGCCGAGCGGCTTGCGGGCATCGAAGGCGGCACGATGCGCACCATCGAAGGTCCGCTCTACGTCGCCGGCGCGCCGCTGACCAAGGGCGAAGCGCGCATGGACGACGGCACGGACCCCGGTGAGGTCTTCATCATTTCCGGTCAGGTCCGCGGCGAAGACGGCAACCCCATCGCGGGCGCCGTGGTCGATCTCTGGCACGCCAATTCCAAGGGCGGCTACTCCTTCATCGACGGCGAGCAGGCGGCCTACAACCTCCGTCGCCGGATCGAGACCGACTCCGAGGGACGCTACACCGCCCGCACCATCGTGCCGAACGGCTACGGCTGCCCGCCGGAGAGCGCCACCCGCGAGCTGATGAACATGCTCGGCCGTCACGCGGAGCGTCCCGCGCACGTGCATTACTTCGTGACCGCGCCCGGCTACCGCCAGTTGACCACCCAGATCAACTTCACCGGCGACAAGTACCTGCACACCGACTTCGCCTTCGGCACCCGCGACGAACTGATCGTGACGCTGGATCGCGTCACCGATCCGCGGCGGATCGCCGAGGCCGGTCTGAACAAGCCCTTCGCCCGCACCACCTTCGACATCGTCCTGACGCGTGAGCGCGCTCAGGCGCCCCGGACGGTGGTCCAGCGCGAGCACGTCATCGCCGCGTAAGGCCTGTCGGCACGGCCGGGACCACCGGGTCCCGGCCAACCCCAAAAACGCCCGAGGAAACGCCATGTCGACCAACCTGATCGAACGTCTTGAAGCCTCCGTCGAGGAAAATCCCGAAACCGGCGCATTCCGCTGCCGCCGCGACATCTTCACCGACCCCGAGATCTTCGAAGTCGAGATGCGCGCGATTTGGGAGAGCAATTGGGTCTATCTCGCCCATGAGAGCCAGATCCCCAACAACAACGACTACGTGACCGGCCATATCGGCCGCCAGCCGATTGTGATCTCGCGCGACCGCAACGGGCAGCTGCACTGCTTCCTGAACGCCTGCTCGCATCGCGGCGCGATGATCTGCCGCCACAAGCGCGGCAACAAGTCGACCTATACCTGCCCGTTCCACGGCTGGACGTTCAACAACACCGGCAAGCTGCTCAAGGCGAAGGACCCGGAGGGCGCGGGGTATCCGGAGACGTTCAACAAGGACGGCTCGCACGATCTCACCAAGGTCGCGCGCTTCGGCAATTATCGCGGCTTCCTGTTTGCCTCGCTCAATCCCGACGTGAAGTCGCTGGAAGACCATCTCGGCGAGTCCAAGGTGATCATCGACCTGATCGTCGATCAGTCGCCCGAGGGTCTCGAGGTTCTGCGCGGCAGCTCGCAATACATCTATGACGGCAACTGGAAGCTCCAGGCCGAGAACGGCGCGGACGGCTATCACGTCTCGTCGGTGCATTGGAACTATGCCGCCACCACCCAGCAGCGCAAGGTGGCCGCCGACGCGGCGTCGGGCAAGGACGACATCCGCGCCATGGATGCCGGCGGCTGGGCCAAGAAGGGAGGCGGCTTCTACTCCTACGAGCACGGCCACCTTCTGCTCTGGACCAATTGGACGAACCCGCAGGACCGTCCGCTGTGGCCGGAGCGCGACGATCTCGTCGCCAAGTTCGGTCAGGCCCGCGCCGACTGGATGATCGAGAAGAGCCGCAATCTCTGCATCTACCCGAACGTGTTCCTGATGGACCAGTTCTCGTCGCAGATCCGCATGTTCCGTCCGATCTCGGTCGATAAGACCGAAGTGACGATCTACTGCATCGCGCCGAAGGGCGAGAGCGCCGAGGCGCGGGCCCATCGCATCCGCCAATACGAGGACTTCTTCAACGCCTCGGGCATGGCCACGCCGGACGACCTCGAAGAATTCCGCTCCTGCCAGATCGGCTTCGGCGCGCGCAACGCGGTTTGGAACGATCTGTCCCGCGGCGCGGCGCACTGGATCAAGGGTGCGGACGCGGAGGCCGCGTCCATCGGCATGAAGCCGCTGCTCTCGGGCGCGAAAACCGAGGACGAAGGCCTGTTCGTCGTTCAGCACGGCTACTGGAAGGACACGCTCATCGAGCATCTCCGCAAGGAGCAGGCGGCCGAGCGGCTCGAAGCCGCCGAGTAAATCCGGAGCGCCGCACCGCGCTTCGCTGGTGTGGCGCCCCTCTTCCAGATGTCACGCAAAAAGAACGACCGCAGGGAGGTCCGCAATGTCCGCTGCCCTTGAAATCGCCCGCAAGCCCCGCACCGTCTCCATCGAGGAGGTGCAGCAGTTCCTCTACGCCGAAGCCCGCGCGCTCGACGACCGCGAATGGGACGCCTGGCTCGCCTGCTACGCCCCGAACGCGACGTTCCACATGCCGGCTTGGGACGACGACGACACGCTCACGGAAGATCCGCAGAGCGAGATTTCGCTGATCTATTACGGCAGCAAGCAGGGTCTCGAGGATCGCGTCTTCCGCATCCGCACCGAGCGTTCCTCCGCCACGTCGCTGCCCGAGCCGCGCACTTCGCACAACATCTCCAACGTGGAGATCGTCGGGCAGGCCGACGGCACGCTGCATGTCCGGTTCAACTGGTTCAACCTCAGCTTCCGCTACAAGACGACGGACAGCTACTTCGGAACGTCGTTCTACACGATCGATGCAACCGGCCCGGACTTCAAGATCACGGCCAAGAAGGTGATCCTGAAGAACGATTACATCCACCACGTCGTCGACATCTATCACATCTGACGCGCCGTCTTTCGGCGACGGGCTTCGGGCCCGCGCCCAAGCATCAGCGGGGGACATCATGAGCTATCGCATCGCGCTCAATTTCGAGGACGGCGTCACGCGTTTCATCGAGGCGCGCTCGGAAGAACTCGTGGCCGACGCCGCCTATCGCGAAGGGCTGAACATTCCGATGGACTGCCGGGACGGCGCCTGCGGCACCTGCAAGTGCCGCGTCGAAAGCGGCGACTACACGCTCGGCAGCTATATCGAGGACGCCATGACCGAGGACGAGGCCAAGGATGGCTTCGTTCTCACCTGCCAGATGAAGGCGAAGTCGGATTGCGTCATCCGCATCCCGGCCTCGTCGGCGGTCTGCAAGGTGAAGGCCGGGGCGGTCTCGGCCGAAATGGTGGACGTGCGCAAGCTTTCGCCGTCGAGCATCGCCTTCGCGGTGCGGCCCGCTTCGCCCGTCGCCTATCTGCCCGGTCAATACGTCAACGTATCGGTCCCAGGCACGACGCAGACGCGGTCCTATTCCTTCTCGTCGATGCCGAAGGACGGCGTGGTCGAATTCCTGGTGCGCAACATCCCGGGCGGACTGATGTCCGGCTACCTCGCGGATGCGGCGAAGTCCGGCGATCAACTCACGCTCACCGGGCCCGTCGGCAGCTTCTATCTGCGCGACGTGGTGCGCCCCGTCCTGATGCTGGCCGGCGGGACGGGCCTCGCTCCGTTCTTGGCGATGCTGGACATTCTCAAGGCGAAGCCGACGTCGCAGCCGATCCATCTGATCTACGGCGTCACCAACGACGCCGATCTGGTGGAAACCGACAAGTTGGTCGCGGCCGCGGCCGAGATCCCGGGCTTCACCTTCGTGACCACGGTCGCCGATCCCGCCTCGTCGCATGACCGCAAGGGCTACGTCACGAACCACATGCCGGACGCGGTGCTGCATGACGGCAATGTCGACGTCTATCTCTGCGGCCCGCCGCCGATGGTCGACGCCGTGCGGACATACCTGAACGAAAAGGGCGTCAAGCCCGCAAGCTTCCACTTCGAGAAGTTCAACCCGTCCGAGGGCAAGTGATGAGCGCCTCCCGCTTCAATTCCAAAAGCATGGTCGTCACCGGCGCGGCACAGGGCATCGGCCGTCAGGTCGCCCTCGAAGCCGCGGCCGAGGGCGCTCATCTGACGCTGGTCGACCGCTCGCCGCTGGTGCGCGACGTCGCCAAGCAGATCAACTCCGAATACGGCCAAGGCTCCGCGATCTTCGTCGAGGCCGATCTGGAGACCTGGGCCGGCAATGAGGAAGCCGTCGCGAAGGCCAACGACACCTACGGCGCGCTCGACGTGCTCGTAAACGTGGTGGGCGGCGCGATCCGCATGCGGCCGTTCCAGCATTTCGACGAGAAGCAATTGATCGCCGAAATCAACCGCTCGCTCTATCCCACGCTGTTCGGCTGCAATGCGGCGCTTCCCTACATGATCGAGCAGGGCCGCGGCGCCATCGTCAACGTGTCGTCCATCGCCACGAAGGGCGTCAATCGCGTGCCCTATGCGGCGGCCAAGGGCGGGGTCAACGCCCTGACGGCCGCGCTCGCCTTCGAGGTCGGCACGAAGAACATCCGCGTCAACGCCGTCGCGCCCGGCGGCACCACGGCTCCGCCGCGTATGGTGCCGCGCGGCACCGATCCGCTGACCGAGCAGGACAAGATCTGGATGCAGGAGGTCGTCGACCAGACCATCCGGTCGAGCCATTTGAAGCGTTACGGACTGCTGCGCGAAATGTCCGCGGCCATCCTGTTCCTCGCCTCGGACGCGGCGTCGTACATCACGGGCACCGTCCTGCCGGTCGGCGGCGGCGACCAAGGCTGATCGGGAGGACATGCAGATGCGCCCCGTCATCATCGCCGTCGCCATCACCGGTTCCGTCCCGCGCAAGAAGGACAACCCGACGCTGCCCGTGCTTCCGCAGGAGCAGATCGAGTCGACCCACGCCGCCTTCGAGGCGGGCGCGACGCTGGTGCACATCCATGTCCGCAACGACGACGAGACGCCGTCTTCCGATCCCGACCGCTTCGCGCTGGTGCAGGAGGGCGTGCGCAAGCATTGCCCCGGCATGATCGTGCAGTTCTCGACGGGCGGGCGCGGACGGGATCCCGCGGCGCGCGGCCTCAGCCTCGTGCACCGGCCGGACATGGCTTCGCTGTCGACCGGCTCGGTGAATTTCCCGACCATCGTCTACGAGAACCACGCGGTCCTCGTCGACGACCTCGCCGGGCGCATGAAGACCCATGGCATCGCCCCGGAAATCGAGATCTTCGACCTGTCGCATATCCACGGTGGGAAGCGCCTGATCGACGCGGGCCTGATGGGCGCGAACCCTCACGTGCAATTCGTGATGGGCGTGCAGAACGCCATGCCGGCCGACGAGCGCCTGCTCGACATCCTGCTGGCCGAGACGCGGCGGGTCATTCCGGGTGCGACATGGACGGCGGCCGGCATCGGCCGGCATCAATCCGAGGTCATGGGCTGGGCGCTCGCGCGCGGCGCGGATGCCGTGCGGACCGGGCTCGAGGACAATGTCCGGGTTTCGAAGGAGCGCCTCGCCGACGGCAATGCCGAGCTGGTGCGGATCGCGGCCGATCTGCTTGCCCGGCACGCCGCGCGTCCGGCGACGCCGACGGAAGCCCGCGCACGGCTGGGCCTTCGCCCGGCCTGACCGCATCTCCGCGCGCTTCGGGCCGCGCCTTCGCCCGCCCCGCGCGGGAACAGTCCTCTCGGGTATGATCACCGAAATCACAAGACCGTCGCACGCCCGAGGCGCGCGACGGTCTTGCCGTTTTGGCATCCCTGAAATCCATGGCCTTCAAGATCGTTCGGAGCGTTCAGCAGGCCGATGCGCACTCCCGGCAATAATCGCCCGTCGGCGCCTACTATATCTTTCAAGCATCAAAATACACTCAAACGGTCCTGTCGTTTTCGCGGCGTCCTTTCTACGGTCTTCGAGGGAAGAAACACCGTCGTGAGGGAGTTTCGAACGTGTGCAGGCCCGCAGATGCCTCTCGTCCGAACTGCTCTCCCGACTGGAGGAGGGACTGTCATGTCGCATTCGATTTCGTCGCCGACCTCGTTGAACCGCCGCACGCTGCTCATGGGCTCGATGGGCCTGTTGACGGGAGCCGCGGCGTTCCGGTTTCCGACGCCGGCCATCGCGCAAAGCGTGCCCTTGAAGGTCGGCCTGATGCTGCCCTATTCGGGGACCTTCGCGAAGCTCGGCAAGTTCATCGATGACGGAATGCGCCTCTACGTCGAACAGAACGGCGGCTCTCTCGGCGGTCGGCGCATCGAATTCGTGCAGGTGGACGACGAGTCCAAGCCCGAAAGCGCCACCGACAACATGAACCGCCTCGTCGGGCGCGAGAAGGTGGACGTCGTGGTCGGCACCGTCCATTCGGGCGTCGCCATGGCGATGGTCAAGGTCGCCCGCGACACCAATACGATGCTCATCATTCCCAATGCGGGCGTGAACGAGGCCACCGGGCCGCTCTGCGCGCCGAACATCTTCCGCACGTCCTTCTCGAACTGGCAGGTCTGCCATCCGATGGGCAAGGTCATGTTCGATGCGGGGCACCGCAACGTGGCGACCATCACTTGGCGTTACGCCGCCGGCACGCAGATGATCGACGCCTTCAAGGAAGGCTTCACCAAGGCGGGCGGCAAGATAGCCGACGATCTCGCCTTGCCGTTCCCCGAGGTCGAGTTCCAGGCGCTGATCGCGCGCATCGCCACGCTGAAGCCGGACGCCATGTTCGCCTTCTTCGCCGGCGGCGGAGCGGTGAAATTCGTCAAGGATTACGCGGCCGCAGGCCTCAACAAGTCCATTCCGCTCTACGGCGCGGGCTTCCTGACCGACGGCACGATTCAGGCGCAGGGCGCGGACGCGGCCGGCATCAAGACCACGCTGCATTACGCCGACGATCTCGACCTGCCGGCGAACAAGCGCTTCCTCGAAGCCTTCAAGGCGAAGACCGGCAATGACGGCGACATCTACGCCGTGCAGGGCTACGACGCGGGCGCGCTCCTCAAGAGCGGGCTCGAGGCCGTGAAGGGCGATTGGTCGGCCCGTGCCGCCGTCGTGGAGGCGATGCGCGGCGCGAAATTCGACAGCCCGCGCGGCCCTGTGAGCTTCAACAAGGCCAACAATCCGGTCCAGAACGTCTATCTCCGCGAGGTCCGCAACGGCCGCAACGAGATGATCTCGATCGCCGGCACGGCCGTCGACGATCCGGCCCGCGGCTGCCGCGTCCAAGCCTGACGACGCATCGCTTCGTGTGCTCGGAGCGCGCATTCCCGCGCGCTCCCGGAAACTCCATCAAGGAACGAACCGATGGACGCGCTCACATTCGGCGTTCAGCTTCTGAACGGCGTGCAATACGGCCTGCTTCTGTTTCTGGTCGCCGCCGGCCTGACGCTGGTCTTCGGCATTCTGGGGGTCATCAACCTGGCCCACGGCGCCTTCTACATGCTCGGGGCCTATTTCGCGTATTGGATCTCGGCCCATACCGGCAGCTTCGCGGCGGCCCTCGTCGGCGGCGTGGCCATATCCTTCCTGCTCGGATTGGTTCTCGAAGAGCTGTTCGTCAAACGCCTTTACGGCCGCGATCACCTCGCGCAGGTGCTGCTGTCCTTCGGGCTGATCCTCGTCATCGACGAAGTGCGGCAGATGCTGTTCGGCAAGGACGTACATTCGGTGGCCCCGCCGGCCTGGCTGCAAGGCTCCATCCAGCTGACCGACGTGCTGTCCTATCCCGTCTATCGGCTGGCGCTGTGCGTCGTGTGTCTCGCGGCGGCGGGTGCGATCTTCTACGTGATCCAGCGCACCAGGCTCGGCATGATCATCCGCGCCGGGGCGGAAAACCGGGACATGACCCGCGCGCTCGGCATCCCCTTCGATCTCGTCAACAAATACGTGTTCGCCGGCGGCATCGCGCTCGCGGCGCTCGGCGGCATTCTCGTCTCCCCCATCTCCACGGTGTTCCCGGGCATGGGCGACGGCATGCTCATCCTGTCCTTCGTGGTGGTGGTTTTGGGCGGCATCGGCTCCGTCGCCGGCGCGGCGATCGGCGCGCTGATGATCGGCCTCACCGACACGTTCGGAAAGGTCTTCTTCCCGCAAGTGTCGTCGATCCTGATCTACGTGCTGATGGCGGGCGTGCTGCTGTGGCGTCCCAACGGACTGCTCGGAAAGAAGGAGGCGTGAGATGAAACGCTTGTCGAAGATCCCCTCCGCAGGCCTGATCGCGGCCGTTCTCGCCGTCGCCGTCGCGCTGCCCTTCGTCGTTTCCGGCTACTACGTCCAGTTCGCGTCCAAGGCGATGCTGGTCGGGATGCTGGCGCTCTCGCTCAATCTCGTCGTGGGTTACGGCGGCCTCGTCAGCCTCTGCCATGCCGCCTTTTTCGGTTTCGGCGGCTACATGCTCGCCTTCATGACCCCCGAGGACGGCGGCGCGTCGCTGTGGCTGTCCCTGCCGACGGCCCTGCTGGTCGTGGCTGCGGTCGCCCTCGTCATCGGCGCGCTGTCGCTGCGCACCCGCGGCATCTACTTCATCATGGTGACGCTCGCCTTCGGCGAAATGCTCTTCTACCTCTTCCACGACACCAAGATCGCCGGCGGCTCCGACGGCATGTACATCTACTTCAAGCCCGAGCTCGTCGTGGGGGGACGCAACCTCCTCGATCTCGAGAGCGCGCGGACCTTCTACTTCGTCGCCCTCGCCCTGCTCGCCGGCGCGGCCGTGCTGGTCAAGGAACTCGTCGGATCGCCCTTCGGCCGCGCTCTCGCCGCCGCCCGGGACAACGAGCGCCGCGCCCTGTCGCTGGGCTTCCCGGTGTTCCGGGTCCGGCTGACCGCCTTCGTCGTCTCCGGTGTGATCGCAGGCATGGCGGGCTTCTTCTCGGCCTCGCAGTTCGGCTTCGTCGCGCCCCAGATGCTCGGCTGGCACCTCTCCGCCACAATCCTCGTCATGGTGGTGCTCGGCGGGATGGGGTCGATCATCGGTCCCGTCGTCGGAGCCTTCGCGCTCATCGGTCTCGAGGAAGTCCTCAAGACGTCGTTCGAGCATTGGAAGCTCATCAAGGGCCTCGTGATCATCGCCCTGGTGTTCCTGCTGCCGGGCGGTCTGCGTCAGCTCGCGACCCTCCTGATGCCCGAACGCGTCGATGCCTCCGCCACCCCCGCGAAACCCCGTTCCGACGAGGCGCCCGCCAATGTCTGAGATCCTCCTGAAGGCGACCGCGCTGGAGAAGCGCTACGGCGGACTGAAGGCCGTGTCCGGCGTCTCCGTCGACGTCCATCGTGACGAGGTCCACGCCGTCATCGGCCCCAACGGCGCGGGCAAGTCCACGCTCATCAACCTGCTGTCGGGCGACGTCGCCCCGACGTCCGGCGCGATGATGATGGGCGAACGCGACATCACGCACCTCTCCCCGAACTTGCGGGCCTTGGCGGGGGTCGGGCGCTCCTATCAGAAGACGACGATCTTTCGGGACTCGACCGTGTTCGAGAACGTGCGTCTGGCCGCGCAGGCGCATGGCGGCAGCCCGCTGCGCATGGTCGGCACGGCCGAGCGGGACGGCAACGTCAACGCCCGTGCGGCCGCCGCCGTCGAAGAGGCGGGGCTGTCGCACCGCTCCGGCACCGTCGCGAAATTCATGAGCCACGGCGAACAGCGTCAGCTGGAAATCGCCATGGTTCTCGCCACCGAACCGCGCGTGATCCTGCTCGACGAGCCGTTGGCGGGCATGGGGCATGCCGAGGCGCAGCGCATGATCGCGCTGATCGGCCGGCTGAAGGACGGGCGCGGGGTCCTGATCGTCGAGCACGACATGGACGCCGTCTTCGCGCTCGCGGACCGGCTGACCGTGATGGTGGACGGCCGGCCCATCGCCTCCGGTTCGCCCGAGCATGTGCGCAATCTTCCGGCCGTTCGCGCGGCCTATCTGGGTCACGACGACGAAATCGAAGCGGGAGCGGCCGCATGAGCGCGCTTTTGAAGGTCGACGGTCTGCAATGCTTCTACGGCGTCAGCCAGGTGCTGCACGGCGTGAACCTCACGGTGAACCGCGGCGAGCAGATCGCCCTGATCGGCCGCAACGGCATGGGCAAGACCACGCTGCTGAAGGCGCTCACGGGACTGCTGCAGGACCGGCGCGGCGCGATCGGCTTCGCGGGGGCGAGCAGCCTGAACGCCAAGCCCGAAGAGATCGCACGCAGGGGATTGGCCTATGTGCCGGAAGGCAGGGGTATCTTCGGGTCGCTGTCCGTCGTCGAGAATCTGCTGATGTCGGCGCGCCCCGGCGTGTCGGGCAGCCGGCGTTGGACCATCGACCGCGTGTTCGAGGTGTTTCCGCGCCTGCACCAACGCCGCGGCAACGGCGGGCATCAACTCTCGGGCGGCGAGCAGCAGATGCTGTCCATCGGCCGGGCGCTGATGACCAATCCGGACCTCATCCTGCTGGACGAGGCTACGGAGGGCTTGGCCCCGCTGATCGCCAAGGACATCTGGAACACGCTCGGCATCATCCGCGACGAGGGCATCGCCACCATCGTGGTCGACAAGGACCACCGGTCCCTCTCCAAGGTCGCCGACCGCATGGTCATCATGTCCAAGGGTGAGATCGCCTTCGACGGATCGCCCGCCGCGCTTCGTACGGATCCGTCGATCCTTGAAAAGCATCTCGGAGTTTGATGCCGATGCCCTTCGTCCAGACCCGGGGCGTCACGCTCTTCGTCACCGAAACCGGCTCGCCGGACGCGCCGCCGATCCTGTTCTCCAACTCGCTCGGCACCACCCACCGGATGTGGGACGCGGTGGTCGCGGAACTGTCGGCGGAGTTCCGCTGCATCCGCTGCGACACGCGCGGCCACGGATCGTCGACGCATGGCGGGGCTTCCTACGAGATCGCCGACCTGGCCGACGACGTCGTCGCGGTTCTCGACAATCTCGGCATCGAGACCATCCATTTTGCCGGGCTGTCGCTCGGCGGCATGATCGGCCAATCCTTAGCGGCGAAGTACCCCGGACGGCTGCGCTCGCTCACCCTGATGGCGACATCGGCCTTCATGCCCACGGCCGAATCCTGGCGGGACCGCGCGGCCCTCGTGCGTCGCGAGGGCACGCAGGCCATCGTGGACGCCACGTTGCAGCGCTGGTTCACTTCCGGCTTCCGGGCGGAATCGGAAATGACGACCCGCGCCGTGGCGGACGAGTTCCGCGCGGTCGACCGAGAAGGCTACGCCGCCGCCTGCGAGGCGATCTCGCGCATGGATCTACGGCCCTCGCTCGCGAGGATCGACGTCCCGACCCGCATCATCGCCGGGCGCGAAGATCCGGCCACTCCGGTCGCGATGGCGGAGGAACTGCACGCGGGCATCGCGGGCTCGACATTGGCGATTCTTTCCCCGGCCGCCCATCTGCTCGCCGTCGAGCGACCCAGAGAAACGGCCGATCACCTGCATGCCGGCATCGACGCGGCGGAGGCGGCTCGAGCCTGACGCGACCGACCTGATCGGGCTTTTCTGCACATGTATTGCCGCAAACTTGCGTAGAAAAATCCGCATCGATCATGGAAGACGGGCGCTCGATGTCGAGCGTCGGACAACATTCGATACTTTTTCGGTCTGAATATGCACCCAGATCGTCTTGGATGAAGTCGACGATTATTTCCTATTGTCATTTCGTCCGCGCCGCAAAGACGGCGCGCCCCAAGTCCGGCATCGACCGGGACGGAAACGTTGCAAGGGAAAAACATGGAACGTCGTAACTTCATCAAGACCGCGGGCGCCGGCATTGCGGCAAGCATCGCCGCGCCGGCGATCGTCCGCGCGAACGGCGCACTGCGTTGGCGCATGACGTCGAGCTTCCCCAAGTCGCTCGACACGATCTACGGGGCCGGCGAATTCTTCGCCAAGCAGGTTGCGGAACTCACCGACGGCCAGTTCCAAATCCAAGTCTTCGCGGCCGGCGAAATCGTCGGCGGGCTTCAGGCGATGGACGCGGTCTCCAACGGAACGGTTGAGATGGCGCACACGATCTCGACCTATTACGTCGGCAAGGATCCCACCTTCGCGCTGGCCTGCACGTTCCCCTTCGGCCTCAACTCCCGCCAGCAGCACGCCTTCATGTACAATGCGGGCGGCATCGAGCTGTTCAACGAGTTCTTCAAGAAGCACAACGTCTACGGCCTGCCTTGCGGCAATACCGGCGCGCAGATGGGCGGCTGGTTCCGCAAGGAGATCAAGACCGTCGACGACCTGAAGGGCCTCAAGATGCGGATCAGCGGCATCGCCGGCCGCGTTCTCGCCAAGGTCGGCGTCGTGCCGCAGCAGATCGCCGCGGGCGACATCTATCCCGCTCTCGAGCGCGGCACCATCGACGCCGCCGAGTGGATCGGGCCCTATGACGACGAGAAGCTCGGCTTCCACCGCGTCGCGCCCTACTACTATTACCCCGGCTGGTGGGAAGGCGGCCCGCAGGTCCATTCCTTCATCAACTTGGCCAAGTGGAACGAACTGCCGAAGCAGTATCAGGCGGCCGTGACCAATGCGGCGGCCAACACCACGCTGTGGATGCAGTCGCGCTACGACGTCCAGAACCCGCCCGCCTTGAAGCGTCTCGTGACGTCGGGCGCTCAGCTTCGCCCGTTCTCGACCGAGATCCTCGACGCCTGCCATGCCGCGACGAAGAGCTTGTGGAGCGAAATCTCCGCGGAAAACCCGCAGTTCAAGTCGATCATCGAGAACCTTCAACAGTTCAAGGACGACCAGTATCTGTGGTGGCAGGTCGCCGAATACGGCTTCGACAGCTACATGCTCCGCGCCCGCCTGAAGCGCTGATCGACCCGGCCCCGCCTCGAAGACGAAAGTTTCGGGGCGGGGCAAGTGCTGACCGGACACGTCGGAGGTTCGAATCCTCTCGCTCCGACCATTTCTTCTAAAATTCGTGCGGATAGGATCGCCCCGCAGGGTCGAACGACGCCGAATTGCCGATCACCCTCGGATGAACATCATCCCCGCATCGGCGTCGGATGATTCCTGCGTCGCGCCGCGCTCCGGCATTCCTGCAAAAATCGCGACCAACGTGGCGGCGCGGTCGAGACCTTCTTCGATCATGGCGCAGAAGGCATCTCCGTCGACCGTCGCGACGGGAAGGACCGCGTGCAGGACCATCATGTCGTCATCGTCCAACGTGGCGAGCCAACCGTGCTCGAATCGCGCCGATTCGTTGAGGCGATGAAGAGCCGCAAGCCGGTCGGCCGCCTTTTCGCCGTCGGTCGAGAGCACCAGCCCGCTGTCGACTTCGACCATCAGCAATTCGGACTTTCGCGGCATGAGGAAGGCGCGCGCCACCGCGTCGCCGGACGCAAATTCCAATACGTCGCCGGGCTCCGCCCGCTCGGCGTTGCCGACGGTACGTGCGACGAAGAAGCGGACCAGTTCTGCGAACTGCAATTCGTTTGATCTGAGGGCGTGCATCGGTGCGTTCCGTCGATGAGAAGTGTCAGCCTGCGACGGCCGGATGGCGCGCGAGCACGTTCAAAGGATGGTCGGGGGGCGAGGTCGCCGCGTCGTAGCGGCCGAACTTGGCCGAGTCCCATGCAGCCGCCTGCCTCATGCATGCGAAGCCGAAGGCCACGGCGCTTCCCTGCGGCTCCGCAGCCGCTAACCGCTCCATCGTCTCCTCCCAAGCCTCCGGTCCGGCGGCTCCATTGCTGCGCATTCGCTCCGCGTCGTACATGCCCTTCGGCGAATTGCGTTCAAAAAGGACCGAACCCATTTCGCTCGCGTCCGCGTGCCGGCCGCGGGCCTTGAGGCCGGCTTCGACGATCGACATTCCCATCGCGAAAAGATCCCGTGCGGGTCCGCGCTCCGCTCCGTCCGGCAACAAATAAAGCTGCGACATAGCGCCGACCTCGATCGAGCCGCCCTTTTTGGACATTTTCTGCAACCCGCTGAAGTCGATCAGCGTCACGTTGCCCGAGCCGGAATCGAAGATCATGTTCGCAGGCTTGATGTCGCCGTGGACGAAGCCGTGCGAGGCGAGTTCCTTCAGCGCTTCCAATCCGCTGCGGGCCACGTTTTTCATGTTGCTCGACGAAATCTTGTCGAACAGCACGAACCGGTTTTCCGAAAGCCCGAAGTCATCGTCCGCCACGAGCTGCTTGCCCTTGGCGCGCTCCATCACGAGTCCGCTGATCTCGAGAACGGGCTGCCCGGTCCGAAGCTTTTCCGCGGCCCAGGTCTTCAAGAACTTGCCGCCCGGCACGGCATGGAAAGTCTGCACGCCTTTCATGTCGGTCTCGCGCACGACATAGACCGAGGGCTTCACGACATGCTTGATGTCGCTCTTCATCCACGCGGCTGCGGCTTCGCCGTTGCGCTCCAATCGAGTCTTCGGGGCTTGGGGCTTTTTCGAGTCGCTCCGATCATCGTCGGAGGCAAGGTACCATTTCCAGAAGATGTTCCTCTGATCCTCCGGCATTTTGTTCAGCTTCCCGCCGTTGAGAGCCGCCTCGCCCTTGGCATAGATTTCGACTTCCTTCAGAAGCTCGGGCGGGAAATCCTTTTTGCCGCCGTGATATTCGGCCACCGCGTCCATAAAGGCGGTTTTCCCCATCTTGTCGGGCGAAAACTTCCCCTTCATGCCTTCCAAATTGATCTGCGGAAGCTTCGAATCAGCCGACTCGAAAAGCTCCTTCAAGACGCAGGGATTGCCCCGGTAGACGACGTTGCTGACTTTGCCGAACGCTCCAGCCCCCAACAGGTCGTTCGCGCCCGGCTGGGCGATCCCGATCTTGCCCAGCACTTCCGCAGGCGAGCCGCCCGTCTCGGCCCTCAACATCTCGATGTAGCGGACGACCTGCTGGCTCCCGAGCCCCTTGCCCGCGCGGCCGGCACGGTAGGCATCGAAGCTCTTCAGCGCTTCGCCCGAGAGCCCCGCATTGACCAGCAACTCCCTTACGGCCTCGCCGGTGCGATCCAATTTCGAACCGCTGGCGAAATGCTTCATCGCGTCGGCATTCTTGAACTTCATGTCCGTGTCTTTGGACGTATGAAGCAGACGCAACACGCCGCTCTTGCCGTTCAAGTCGGATTTCAGCTGGTCGAGAATCGCGACGGATCGATCCTTGTCGAGCTGCCCCAGCCGTTCGACGGCCCCGGGTCCCGCATTGGATCCGCGGATGCCGTTCAGAGTGACTGCCATCGTCCGACCCTCATTCCCTCGGGAGGCTGCAATTTACGCGCGCCGCCTCGCAGTCCGTCGCTGCTCTCGTCTGCATCAATGCATAACAGATGCCTCGCATAGTCGAACATTCAATTTGAACCGTCCGCTCCCGTCCATGATCGCCGCACTCGAATGCATGGGGCGACGTCCGCCGATCACGCACAACGAGATCATTCGATTACGGAATCCATGCAGTTTGCATGAATTGACTGATGCCGCAGGCCGCTGTGTCCGGCACGCGGAAACCCGCCTTCGACGGGCCTTGCCCCGCTTCCCGGGACGATGTCTTCTGCTCGCCTGACCCCGGCTCCGCAGAGATCCGGCATGCGAGAAAATGAGGGAATCGACATGGGCGACGCGATGATCGAACGGCGGAATTTGCTGAAGGGCGCGGGGCTGGCGGCGGCGGCCGGCATGGCGGCGGCGGGGCCGGCGCAGGCGCAGACGGGCCCCGAGATCAAATGGCGGCTGACGTCGAGCTTCCCCAAGACCCTCGACACGATCTACGGCACCGCCGAAATTCTCGCGAAATACGTCTCCGAGGCCACGGGCGGACGGTTCCAAATCCAGACCTTCGGGGCGGGCGAAATCGTCCCCGGACTGCAGGCGCTCGACGCCGTGCAGACCGGCGCCGTCGAATGCGCGCAGACGCCGACCTATTTCTACATCGGCAAGGATCCGACGCTGGCCTTCGGCACCGGCATCCCCTTCGGCCTCAATGCCCGGCAGCAGCATGCCTGGTGGCACTTCGCGGGCGGCAAGGAGATCATCAACGACGTGCTCGCGCGCTACGACACGGTCAGCTTCGCCTGCGGCAATTCGGGCGCGCAGATGGGCGGGTTCTTCAAGAAGGAGATCAAGGAGGTCGCCGACCTGAAGGGACTGAAGTTCCGCATCGGCGGAATGGGCGGCCAGATCCTCGCCAGATTGGGCGTAGTTCCGCAGCAGATCGCGCCCGGCGACATCTACCCCGCGCTAGAGCGCGGCACGCTCGACGCGGTCGAATTCGTGGGCCCCTATGACGACGAGAAGCTCGGCTTCGCGCGCATCGCCAAATACTACTACGCCCCGGGCTGGTGGGAGGGCGGCGCGATGCTGCATCTCGTGGTCAACAAGGCGCAATACGATGCGCTTCCGGCGAACTACAAGGCAATTCTCGCGAATGCCTGCGAGGCGGCGCACAACTGGATGCTGGCCAAATACGACGCGGTGAACGGCCCCGCGCTGCGCCGCATGGTGGAGAAGGGCGCGGAATTGCGCATCTTTCCGCAGGCGGTGCTCGAAGCCTGCCTGAAAGCCTCCAACGAGCACTACGCCGAAATCGCCGCCAAGAACGCCGACTTCAAGCGCGCTTGGGAGTCGATGCAGGCCTACCGGCAGGACGTGCTGCCCTGGTGGCAGCTCAACGAATACGCCTTCGACAGCTTCATGGTCCGCACCCGCGGTCAAAGCTGACGCTCGCCTCGCCCGCGCCGCATCATGCGGCGCGGGGCACCATGACGAAGCGGCTTCCCGATGCTAGCGTCCGAGCATGACCTCGGCCGCGCCGGACGAGGTGCGGGGGCCGCAGGCTTGAACGATCTTTCGGACGTCGCGTCCCACGCCTTCGCCGCGGCCGCGCCGCGCGATCTCTGCACCGATTGCGGCATCTCGCGCAGCGAAGACCCGAAGCGCTGCGGGCGGGCGTGCCAATTCATCAAGCCGGATTATGACGGGCTGGAACGCGCCGTGCACGGCCGCACGCGCGATCACGCCCGGCCCGACGAAACCTTTTTCGGGCCGTTTCGGCGGATGGTGCGTGCCTCCCTCGCCGTGCCCCGGCCGGGCGCGCAGTGGACCGGCATCACCACCCGCATCGGCGAGCGCCTGCTGGAAACCGGCGCGGTCGATGCCGTGCTGACGATGGCGGCCGATCCGGACGACCGCTGGAAGCCCGTCCCGGTGCTCGTGACCCGGCCCGAGGACATGGCGCGGTGTCGCGGCATGCGGATGGGCTATGCGCCGCTCTTGGCGCTGCTGGAGCCCGCACGGGCGCAGGGCATCAAGCGCCTCGCGGTGATCGGCATTCCCTGCCAAGTCTATGCCCTGCGCGCGCTGGAGAAGGAGCTGGGGTTCGAGAAGCTCTTCGTCGTCGGCACGCCCTGCTCCGACAACACCACCACCGAACGCTTCCACGATTTCCTCGCGCTGCTGGCCGAAGACCCCTCCACGATTTCCTATCTGGAATTCCGGGCGGATTATTACGTCGAACTCCGCTTCACCGACGGTCGGGTGAAGGAAATCCCCTTCCTGCAATTGCCGATCTCCAAGCTGCCGCCGGACTTCTTCCCCCTCACCTGCCGCACCTGCGTCGACTACACCAACGTGCTCGCCGACATCACGGTGGGCTATATGGGCGGACAGGGCGAGCAGTGGCTGCTGATCCGCAACGAGCGGGGCGAGGAATTGACCGCGCTGCTCGGCGACGAAATCCGCATCTCCGAGCCCGCCGGCGGCGGCAAGCGGCAAGGGCCGGTGAAGGGGTTTATGGCCAATGTGGCGCGCGCGGCGGGCGGGTTGCCTCTGCGCTCGATGCCGAATTGGCTGCGCCCGGTGGTGGGCCGCATCATGCCGTTGATCGGGCCGAAGGGTCTGGAATTCGCGCGGGCCCGCCTCGAGATGAAGGCGGTGGAAACGGTGCTGCATCTGCGGCGGGAACGGCCGCGCCGCATGCGCAGCATGATTCCCGACCATGTCTGGCGGCTGGTGAAGCCCTACGGGCTCGAACCCGGGCCCGACGAAACCCGCCCCGGGAGCTGACTTGGCCTCAGGCGGCGCCGTCGAGCGTCCGGTCTTCCTCGGCGGGGTCGGCATCCGCGAGGATGCGGCGGCATTGCTCCAATTCGGCCAATGCGCGCTTCAACGCGTCGCGCGCGACCGGCGGCAACGTTCCGGGCAGTCCCTCGAACAGCGGCAACGGCGCGCCGCGCGGACGGGCCCGCAGCATCTCCGCGGCTTCGTCGGCCGATCCGTTGTCCTGATCACGCGCAGGCACCGGTGCGAAGACGGGTTCCGAACGCTGAACGGAGAGGCTCGGCGCGGGGCCAGCGGAACGACGCTCGGTCGCCGCATGGCCTGAAGCGGTCGCAACGGTCGGCGAAGACGGAGAGTCGACGACTGCTTCATCATCCTCGTCGGGCGGCGGAAGCGGAGCGGAGGAAACCGAGGCGGGCGTCAGCGTGCCTTCTCGACCCACGGCCTGCACGAAACGAACGCCCTCCTCCTTGAGGATGCGCTGCACACCCTTGATCGTGTAGCCCTCGCCGTAGAGCAGATGCTTGATGCCGCGCAGCAGGTCGGCATCGTCGGGACGGTAATAGCGGCGGCCGCCGCCGCGCTTCATCGGCCGGATCTGGCCGAAGCGCGTTTCCCAGAAGCGCAGGACGTGTTGAGGCAGATCGAGATCGTCCGCGACCTCGCTGATGGTCCGGAAAGCGTCGGCACTCTTTTCCATGCGCCCTTCCCTCGACGTCAGTCTGCGTCTTCGCCGTTGTCGGTCATTCCGTTGATGCGGGACTTCAAGATGTTGGACGGCTTGAACACCATCACCCGGCGCGGATCGATGGGCACTTCGATGCCGGTCTTCGGATTGCGGCCGACGCGGGCGCCCTTTTCGCGAACCACGAAAGACCCGAACGAGGACAGCTTCACCGTCTCGCCTTCGGCGAGGCAATCGGAGATTTCCTTGAGCACCAATTCGACGAGAGCGGCGGATTCGGTACGCGAAAGGCCGATGCGCTGATACACGGCCTCGCTCAGTTCCGCTCGAGTGATCGTACGTTGTGCCATCAAGCCCCCCTAGGCCCGGCGCTGAGGACGGAAGTACCGCCCGCAATGTGCCCGAACGCTAGTCGGCACCTCTTGGACCGTCAACCGATGTTAATGATTCGTTGAGAGAAAGACAGTTGCGCGATGTGAAAATCGCTACCAGCGGATCAGCGCCGATCCCCATGTGAAGCCGCCGCCCATGGCTTCGAGCAGCACGAGGTCGCCCTGCTTGATGCGCCCCTCGCCGTAGGCCGAAGCGATGGCGAGCGGAATGGAGGCTGCGGAGGTGTTGCCGTGCTTCTCGACCGTGACCACCACCTTGCCGGGATCGATGTTCAGCTTGCGCGCGGTCGCTTCGATGATGCGCCGATTGGCCTGATGCGGCACGAACAGGTCGATGTCGTCGGCGTTGAGCCCCGTGGCGCGGAACGCCTCTTCGATGATGTCGGCGAGATTGGTGACGGCGTGGCGGAAGACTTCCTTGCCTTCCATCCGCAGATGCCCGGTCGTCATCGTGGCCGAGGGGCCGCCGTCGACATAGAGCTTGTCGAAATGCCGTCCGTCGGAGCGCAGATGCGAGGAGAGCACGCCGCGATCCGCGATGGTGCCCTCGCCCTCGCGCGCTTCAAGCACCAATGCGCCGGCACCGTCGCCGAACAGGACGCAGGTGGTGCGGTCGGTCCAATCGAGAATGCGCGAGAAGGTCTCGGCGCCGATCACCAGCGCGCGCTTGTGCGAACCCGCACGCAGGAAGTTGTCGGCGGTGGCGAGCGCGTAGACGAAGCCCGAGCATACGGCTTGGAGATCGAACGCCGCACCGTGGCGGATGCCGAGCGCCGCCTGCACCTGCGTGGCGGTGGAGGGGAAGGTGTAGTCGGGCGTCGCGGTGGCGAGCACGATCAGGTCGATGTCGTCGGGCACGAGCCCGGCATCGGCGATGGCGGCCTGCGCGGCCTTGGTGGCGAGAACGGAGGTGGTTTCGCCCTCCCCCGCGATGCGGCGCTCGCGGATGCCCGTGCGTTCCACGATCCACTCGTCGGAGGTGTCGACGCGCTTGGCCAATTCGGCATTGGTGAGGATCGTCTCGGGCAGGAAATGCCCGCAGCCGACGACGACGGAACGGCGCATGCTCACGACGCGACCTCCCCGGCCGCCGGGCGCATGCTCTCGCCGCGCGCCAGGGTCTCGCTGATCCGAGCCAGCAGACGATGCTTGACCATGTCGTATCCGAGGTCGATGGCCGAGGCGTAGCCCAAGGCTTCCGCCCCGCCGTGGCTCTTGATGACGATGCCGTTGAGGCCGAGGAAGACGCCGCCGTTGACGGTCTTCGGGTCCATCTTCTCGCGCAGCGCGTCAAACGCGCTCTTGGCGAGGAGGTAGCCGAGCTTGGTGCGCCAGTTCCGCGACATCGCGGCCTTGAGGTAGGAGCCGACCTGCTTGGCGGTGCCTTCGGCGGTCTTCAACGCGATGTTGCCGGAGAAGCCTTCCGTCACGACGACGTCGGCGGTGCCGCGGCCGATGTCGTCACCCTCGACGTAGCCGATATATTGCAGGTTCGGAAAATCATATTCCTTGAGCATCCGGCCCGCGAGCTTGACGTCCTCGATGCCCTTCACCTCTTCGGTGCCGACATTGAGCAGGCCGACGGTGGGGCGCGGAATGTCGAACATGATCGAGGCCATGGCGGAGCCCATGACGGCGAGATCGACGAGGTGCGGCGCATCCGCACCGATCGTCGCGCCGACGTCCAGCACGATGCTCTCTCCGCGCAGAGTCGGCCAGATCGCCGCGATGGCGGGCCGGTCGATCTTCGCCATGGTGCGCAGGCAGAACGTGGCCATGGCCATCAGCGCGCCGGTATTGCCTGCGGAAACGGCGCAATCAGCCTCGCCGGTCTTCACCGCGTCGATCGCGAGCCACATCGAGGATTTGCCGCGGCCCTGGCGGAGCGCTTGGCTCGGCTTCTCGTCCATGCGGATCGAGACGGGCGCATGATGCAGCACGGACGCCGCCTTGAGCGCGGGATGCGCATCGAGGATCGGTCCGCAAACGGCTTCGTCGCCGTGAATGGAGAATCGAATGTCCGGGTGTCGTCCGAGCGCTATCGCCGCCGCCGGGATGACGACGGTGGGTCCATGATCCCCGCCCATCGCGTCCAGCGCTATCCTGACCGTGTCGTTCATCGAATTGTCGTCGCCCACCCCACGCCCGGCGTTTCCGGCCTTCGCGGGCACGGTCCGAACGGACGCGCGACAATAGCGAAGGGGCCGTGCGTGGCAACAGGCATTTGGGACAACCGCGCCGGTTTCAGTCCTCGCCCTTCAGCTTGGCCAATCCCGCAAACGGGCTGGCGACGCCTTCGGGCTCGTCGAAGGCGAACGCCGCCTCGGGCTTGCGGGGATAGGGATCGAGCCCGAGCGAGAGGAACTCGGCCGTGATGGTGCCGAGATCAATCTTGCCGTCGACGACCGGGTCGGGCGCATCCAAGGGCGCGTTTTCATCGTCGAGCGCAGGCGCGCCGGGGACGAAGCGCAGATCGACCTCCTCCTCCACCGTGCTGTCGAACGGCTCCAACGTAACCACGCAAGTCTGGGTGATCTCGCCCGCCACCTTGCCGCGCGCGACCGTCTCGCGGCCTTTGCGGAACACTTCGAACTGCCCGGTGAGGGCGCGCACGTCCACGAGCCCGAAGGCGCGCGCCAAGGCGGCGCGCTCGTCGGCGTCGGCGACCACGGTCATGCGCATGCCCTTGTCCGGAATGTCGTCGACGACGAGGGGCCGGGAGAGAATCGGGCGTTGATCGGTCGTCATGAGCGGGCCTCCTCGGGCACGAGGGGATCGGGGAACGGCGGACGACCGGCCTCGAAGGCGTCGAACCCGGTCGCGTCGAACGCGGTCACGCAGCGACGGACATAGGCGGCGAGACGCTCCGCCTCCGCGGGCACAACGTCGGTGCGGTTGAGGACGTTGCGGGCGAGGACCTTCGCCAGTTCAGCGTCGTCGGCGGGCAGCGCCGCCTCATAGGCGCGCGCCCGGCCGAGAAAGGCGGACGCCATGGTCTTCATGCGCTTGGGCACGGAAATGTCGCCGACGCCCAGTTCGCGCAGCGCCCGGTCGAAGTTGAGGAAGATCGCATCGACGAGGTCCTGCGCCAGCGAGGACGCCGGTTCCGGCAGCGCGCGCAGACGGCGCACGACGAGGGTCGCGTGCAGCGTCACGAGGTCGAACCGCCCCTCGACCGTGTCGGGCACGCCGAGATCGGTATAGAAGACCGGCCGTCGCGCGGCCTCGACCACCGCCTGATGGAGCCGGTCGACGATGTCGGCATTGCCGTCGCGGGATTTGAAAAGTCCGAAGATCATCGCGTTCGTACGCCCCGAAGCGTCGGCTTCGGCGCTCTCCTTGCATTTGATCGTGTCGCGGGTTACGGCATCGAAGCGGTTTTTCGCAAGAGAAAAGACGCGGCGCGACATCGCCGCCATGCCGGAGAATGCCTGATGATGCGGCGTTTGAAGTCGGGTTTCGGGCGCAAGGCGGGAGCCGCGCTCATTGCAACCGTTCTCGCGACGGGTCTCGCGGGCTGCGCCAACGAGACGTTCACCCAAGGCTATCTGCTGGACGAGCAGGCGCTCGCCACGGTCAAGCCGGGGCAGGACGCGCAGCAGGTGCTGCAGATTCTCGGCACGCCATCCACCGTCTCCACCGTCGGCAACCAGACCTGGTACTACATCAGCGAGCGGATGCAGGTGGATTTCCAGTTCCTCGGTCCGAAGCTGGTCGACCGTCGCGTCGTCGCGATCAATCTCACCAAGAACCTCAAGGTCGAGAAGGTCGCCAATTACGGCATTCAGGACGGCGCGGTGTTCGACTTCGTCTCCCGTACGACCCCGACCAGCGGCAACGAACTCTCCTTGGTCCGCCAGCTGCTGCGCGCCACGGGCCAGATGCCCGGCGGCTGAGCCGCACGCGGCTTTCCGATATGGACGAAAAAACCGCGCGGAGCGATCCGCGCGGTTTTCATTTGGAGCCTCGCCCGAGGGCGAAGGGAAGGATCGGCGCGGCCCCGACGGAGCCGCGCCCCGTGTTCACGCCATATGCGCCAGCACCGCCAGCAGCAGGAGCGCCACGATGTTGGTGATCTTGATGGCCGGGTTCACGGCCGGGCCGGCGGTGTCCTTGTAGGGGTCGCCGACGGTGTCGCCCGTCACGGACGCCTTGTGCGCGTCCGAGCCCTTCATGTGGCGCACGCCGTCCTTGTCGACGAAGCCGTCTTCGAAGGACTTCTTGGCGTTGTCCCACGCACCGCCGCCCGAGGTCATCGAGATGGCGACGAAGAGACCGTTGACGATCACGCCCAGCAGCGACGCGCCGAGGGCCGCGAATGCCGAAGCCTTCGAACCCGAGATCGCGAGCACCCCGAAATAAGCCACCAGCGGCGCGAGCACCGGCAGCAGCGAGGGGATGATCATCTCCTTGATCGCGGCCTTGGTGAGCATGTCGACCGCGCGCGCATAGTCGGGCTTGTCGGTGCCCGCCATGATGCCCGGCTTCTCGCGGAACTGCCGACGCACTTCCTCGACCACCGAGCCCGCCGCGCGGCCCACCGCCGTCATGGCGATGCCGCCGAACAGATACGGGATCAGGCCGCCGAAGATCAGGCCGGCGACCACGTAGGGGTTCGACAGGTCGAACGACACCGTACCGATGTTCTTGAAATAGGGGTACTTGTCGGCATTGGCGGTGAAGTAGTTCAGGTCGTAGCTGTAGGCCGCGAACAGAACGAGCGCACCGAGACCGGCCGAGCCGATGGCGTAGCCCTTCGTCACCGCCTTGGTGGTGTTGCCCACCGCGTCGAGCGCGTCGGTCGACTGACGCACTTCCTTCGGAAGTCCCGCCATCTCCGCGATGCCGCCGGCATTGTCCGTCACCGGGCCGAAGGCGTCGAGCGCGACGATCATGCCGGCGATGCCGAGCATGGTGGTCACGGCGATGGCGGTGCCGAACAGGCCCGCGAGCTGGAACGTGCCGATGATGCCGCCCACGATGACCAGCGCGGGCAGCGCCGTCGATTCGAGCGAGATCGCGAGACCCTGGATCACGTTGGTGCCGTGACCCGTCACCGACGCCTGCGCGATGGAGACGACCGGGCGCTTGCCCGTGGCGGTGTAATATTCGGTGATCCACACGATCAGCCCGGTGACCACCAGTCCGATGATGCCGCAGAAGAACAGGTTCGTGCCCGTGATCGTCAGCGCGCCGACAGTGCCCAGCGGACCCCAGCCGATGGTGAGCGACGTCGCGGCGCCCAGACCCAGCACCGACAATCCGGTGGTGGCCCAGAGCCCCTTGTAGAGCGCGCCCATGATCGAATTGTCGGCGCCGAGCTTCACGAAGAAGGTCCCGGCGATCGAGGTGACGATGCACGCCGCGCAGATCGCGAGCGGATAGAGGATGGCGGTGGCGAGCACCTGCTGTCCCGCGAAGAAGATCGCGGCGAGCACCATCGTGGCGACCACGGTCACCGCATAGGTCTCGAACAGGTCGGCCGCCATGCCGGCGCAGTCGCCGACATTGTCGCCGACATTGTCCGCGATGGTGGCCGGATTGCGCGGATCGTCCTCGGGAATGCCCGCTTCGACCTTGCCGACGAGGTCCGCGCCGACGTCGGCGCCCTTGGTGAAGATGCCGCCGCCCAACCGGGCGAAGATCGAGATGAGCGAAGCGCCGAAGCCGAGCGCGACGAGCGCGTCGATGACGGTGCGGCTTGCGGGCGCGTGGCCCATGGGACCGGTGAGAACCCAGTAATAGACGGCGACGCCGAGCAGCGCCAAGCCGGCCACCAGCATGCCCGTCACCGCGCCCGCCTTGAAGGCGACGTCGAGACCGCCGGCCAAGGACTGGGTGGCGGCCTGCGCGGTCCTCACATTGGCGCGGACCGACACGTTCATGCCGATGAAGCCCGCGAGTCCGGACAAGATCGCGCCGACGGCGAAGCCGACGGCCACCGTGACGCCCAGCAGCCCGGCGATGACGACGAAGAGCG
Source organism: Hyphomicrobiales bacterium (assembly GCA_027489535.1). GTDB lineage: Bacteria > Pseudomonadota > Alphaproteobacteria > Rhizobiales > Beijerinckiaceae > JAIXZO01. The sequence continues at coordinate 181,208 of JAIXZO010000002.1, read as the reverse complement.
CCGCGCCGACGAAGGCGATGGTGGTGTATTGGCGAGAGAGATAGGCCTGTGCGCCTTCGCGGATGGCCTCCGAAATTTCCTGCATCCGCGCATTGCCCGCATCGCGGGAGATGACGTCCGAATAGGCCCAGATGCCGTAGGCGACTGCGAGCAGCCCCCCGAGAATGATCAACCAGATGGTCATTTTGCCGTCCTTGTCCGTGTCCCGTCGCCGCGGCGTTCAGCCTCTTTTCATGTGGAATCGGGCCGCGGTCGTCCCCGTTCCGAAGTGAGGCAACGGGATGTTGTCGAATAAGCCCGAGCGAAGCAAATCACCCGTTCGGATTCGATTTGGGATCGGACGGCCTTTCTCAGGCGGCGACTGCCGCATTGCGCCGGCGCGACAGCCAAAGGAGGGCGAGAAGCGCGACGACGACCGGCGGGAACACGACGTCGTTGACGGCGTCCCATCCGAAAATGGTCAGCAGCTTGCCGGACGAGAACGAGCCGAAGGCCATGGTGCCGAACACGAGGAAGTCGTTGAACGACTGCACCTTGTTGCGCTCTTCGGGACGGTAGGTCTCCGTCACCATCGCCGAGGCGCCGACGAAGCCGAAATTCCAGCCGACGCCGAGCAGCACGAGGCCGATCCAGAAATGCCACACGGTGATGCCGCTGAGGCCGACGACCGCCGCCGCCGCAAGCAGCCCCATGCCGCCCATGATCACCTTGGTCGCGCCGTAGCGCGTCACCAGCGAACCGGTGAAGAAGCTCGGCCCGTACATGGCCATGACATGCCACTGGATCGCGAGGTTCGAGTCGGTCAGCGCGTGGCCGCAGAGCTTCATGGCCAACGGCGCGGAGGTCATCACGAGGTTCATGAGGCCGTAGGAGACGATGCCGCAAATGGCAGCCACGATGAAGCGCGGCTGCGCGATGATCTCGCCCAGAGGACGCGCGCCCGCCGTCGACACCGAAACCGGCAGCACCGGCGGCACCTTCACCATCCGCAGCACGACCATGGCGACGAGGGCCACGAGGCTTTGCGCGATGTAGCTGGCCGCGAACAGATAGGGCTGCCACATGTCCATCGTCAGGCTGACGATCTGCGGCCCGATCACGCCCGCGAAGACGCCGCCCGCCATGGTCCATGAGATCGCCTTCGCCTTGAAGGCCGGCGACGCGGTATCGGCCGCTGCGAAGCGGTAGGACTGCGCGACGGCCGCGTAGGTTCCGCCGAAGAAGGTGGCGAGGCAATATAGCGGGAACGAGCCGATGATGACGGCGAAGGCGCCGAGCAGGCCCATGAAGGCCCCGGCGGTCGCGCCGACCATGAAGGATGCGCGCCGGCCGTAGCGGCGGGCGACCCAGCCGACCGGCAAGGTGCCGCAGGCCATGCCGATGACGAAGACGGTGATGGGCAGCGTCGCAAGGCCGGGATCGGGCGACAGCGTCGCGCCGGTAATCGCGCCGGTGGCGAAGATGACCGAGGCGTTCGCGCCCGCCAAGGCGGTGGCCGCAGCCAGCAGCAACGCGTTGCGCTTGGCCATCGCGTCGCCGGCCGCGACCGGATTCGCCAGTTGAGCTTCGACCGCCATCTCGTTTCCCCGACTCGTTTTTTTGCCGGCTCGGGGCGACGCCCGCGATGCGACGCCCGAATCCGTCGTAAACGCTCGGGCACCGTACCTTAGGCTGAAAAATACGATCTGCGATCCCCGGCCGGCGCATGGCGGCACGCCGCGACGGAATACCCGGGCGTCGCCGCATGGGCCTCAGAAATGAGAGTAAGACCCGTGCGAGACGGCGAAGGGCACGCCCTTGCGCAGCAGCGAGAGCCCGTGCGTCCCCTCTTCCACACGTCCGACCGCCGCGAGCGGCACCCCGACGCGCTCCGCTTCTTGGCGCAGTGCGTCCCAATGCGCGGGCGGCACGGAGATCAGAATTTCGTAGTCGTCGCCGCCCGTCACGGCGGATTCAAGAATTGAAGAATCCTCGACGACCGTCTCCAAACCCTCGGAAAAAGGCACATGGCCGAGGTCGATCACGCCCGACACGCCCGACGCGCGCAGCATCTTCGCGCAATCGCCCACGAGCCCGTCCGAGACGTCCATCGCGGCGTTGGCACAGCCGCGCAGCGCGGCGGCAAGACCGTTGCGAGGCCGGGGATGAAGGTAACGGTCGAGCAGATGCGCGCGCAGGGCCGGCCGCAACGTCCGGGACCATGCGGCGTCCCGCTCCGTGCGCAGCTTCAGCCCCAAGGCGGCATCGCCGACGGTGCCCGTCACCGCCAGCAGATCGCCGGGCATCGCGCCGGTGCGCGGCACCATGAGGCCGGTCGGCACCGCGCCAAAGGCCGTGACGGTGATGGAGAGCGGACCGGGCGTCTTGACCGTATCGCCGCCGAAAAGCGGCAGCTTCGTCTCGGCGGCATAAGCGCCCAATCCTGCGGCGAAGGCGGCGAGCCAGTCCTCCCCCGCATCGGCGGGCAATGCGAGCGTCAGGAGAAATCCGAGCGGGTCCGCACCCTTGGCGGCGAGATCGGACAGGTTCACGCCCAGCGCCTTGCGCGCGATGGAGGCGGGAGAGTCGTCGGCAAAGAAGTGCACGCCCGCGACCAGCGCGTCCACGGTGAGGACGAGATCGCAATCGGGCGGAGGCGTCATGCAGGCCGCGTCGTCGCGCAGCCCGAGCCCTTCGGGCCCCGCCAGCGGAGCGAAGAAGCGGGCGATGAGATCGTCTTCCGTCATCCTCGTCCCCGCTCGTCCGATCGTCAGCGGCGGGCGTCGAGCTCGCCCGTGCGCCAGGTCCGCGCCATGCGGTCGAGCACGGCGTTGGCCATGCCCGTCTCCTCGCCCTCGTAGAAGGCGCGGATCACGTCGACATATTCGCTGATCACGACCTTGGCGGGAACGTCCTTGCGGCGGAGAAGTTCGTAGCCGCCGGCGCGAAGCCCCGCGCGCAGCACCGCCTCGACGCGGGCGAGCGGCCAGCCGTCGGCCAAGGTCTCGTCGATCTGCCGGTCGATCATGACCTGATCGCCGACGACGCCGACGACGATGTCGCGGAAGAAGGCGGCTTCCGCCTCCATCATCTCGACGCCCTCGATCTCGCGACCGATCCAATGCGCCTCGAATTCGGCGAGCACGTCGGGAACCGACTTCTGCGTCAGATCCATCTGGTAAAGCGCCTGCACGGCGGCGAGGCGCGCGGCGGAACGTTGTTCGCGAGGGGTCGTCATGTCAGGCTCCCCGCTTGGCGGCGGCGCGCTTCAGGCGCAGCACGGCGAGCGCGGCGTCCATGGCCCCGCCCCCCTTGTTCATCTCCGCGACCCGCGCGCGCGCCCAAGCCTGCGCCTCGTTTTCGACGGTCAGGATGCCGTTGCCCAGCGGCAGCTTGCGCGCCACCGCGAGATCCATCAGCGCCCGCGAGCTTTCACCCGCCACGATGTCGTAATGTCCGGTCTCGCCGCGGATCACGCAGCCCAAGGCCACGGCCGCGTCATAGGGGCGGCCGGCATCGGCCGCCGCATCGAGCAGGATCGCGATGGTCGCCGGAATTTCCAGCGCGCCGTCGACCGTCACGACCTCGGCGACCGCGCCGGCATGTTCGGCCGCAGCCTTCGCGCCCGCCAACAGCTCGTCGCCGATGCCGTCGTAGAAACGGGCCTCGACCACGAGGATGCGCGCGCCCGTGACGGGTTCGCCCGCGGGGCGGGTATGGGATTGAGCGACCATGGGCCTCGAACTTTCGCTAAGGGGGCCGTCAGTAGCCCTCGGCGCGCGCCTGTGCAAGCCGCGCGGCATAGCGGGCCATGAGGTCGACCTCGAAATTGAGCGGATCGCCTTGCTTCCGCGCGCCCCAGGTCGTCACCTGCAGCGTGTGCGGGATCAGCAGCACCGAGAACACGTCGCGCTCGACCGAATTGACCGTCAGGGACGTGCCGTCGAGCGTCACGGAACCCTTTTCCGCCACGAAACCGGCAAGGCCCTTCGGCACGCGCAGGTCGAACCGCGCGGTGGCGGCCCAAGGCCCCTCCCCGCCCGTCACCTCGGTGCGCGCCACGATTTCCGCGACGCCGTCGACATGGCCGGTGACGATGTGACCGCCGAGTTCGTCGCCGATCTTCAGCGACCGCTCGAGATTGACGCGCGTTCCCTCGCGCCAATGACCCACGGTGGTGCGGTCGAGCGTTTCCGCCGCGGCGTCGACGTCGAACCAGCACCCTCCGCCCTCGCGCGGGCCGAAGCCGACGACGGTCAGGCACGGCCCCGAACAGGCGATGGACGCGCCGAGCTGGATGGTCGCGGCGTCATAGCCCGCATGGATGCGGATGCGGCGCAGCCGCTCCTCGGGGGCCGCGACGGAGGCGACGGTGCCGACGTCGGTCACGATGCCGGTGAACATTCAGACGGTCCTCACGAAATGATCCATACGGTCGGGACCGTAAATGGAAGGCGCGACGCGCGCGAACAGGGTCTCGTCCGCCAGCGCCGACCCGAGACGGGGCCGCACCGCGATTATGCCCTCGCGGCCCAGCGGCCTCTCGTTTGTGATCAGCGTCACCTCGTCGAGCAGTCCGGCGGCGGCGAGCGCATCGGCCAGCCGCGGCCCGCCCTCGCTCATCACGCGCGTGATCCCGCGCGAGCCCAAGGCCTGCAACGCGCAATGGAGATCGACATGCGCGCCGTCGCGCGGCACGCGGATCACGTCCACCGCATGGGCGCGCAACGCCGCCTCGTGCCGCAGCGGCGCATCTTCCGCAGCGATGATCCAAGTCGGCACGTCGCGGGCGGTACGCACCAGCGCCGTGCGCTCGGGCGTGCGCAGATCCGTATCGACCACCACGCGGATCGGGCTCTCGCCCGCCATGCCCGGCAATCGGCAGGTGAGTTGCGGATCGTCGGCCAGCACGGTGCCGACGCCGATCATGATCGCGTCCGCCATCGCGCGTTCCATATGCACGCGCGCGCCGCCGATCGGCCCGGTGATCATCAGCTGACGGCCCGGCTCCGCCGCGGCGAACCCGTCCGCCGTCCGCGCGAGCTTGAGAAACACCGCCGGGCGGCCTTCCGTCACGCGGCGGATATGGCCGACATGGGCGCGGAACGCCTCGGGCGCGCAACGGCCGACCTCGACCGCGATGCCCGCCGCCCGCATCAGCGCATGGCCGCGCCCCGCGACGCGCGGATCGGGATCTTCCAAAGCCGTGACCACCCGCGCCAAACCGGCCGCGACGATCGCCTCCGCGCAAGGCGGCGTGCGCCCGTGATGCGAACAGGGCTCCAAGGTGACCGTGAGCACCGCGCCGCGCGCCGCCGCTCCGGCGGCCTTCAGGGCTTCGGTCTCCGCATGGGGACGACCGCCGGGCTTCGTCCAGCCCCGCCCGAGCACCAGCGGTCCGTCGGCCGCAGGCCGCCATACGACGGCGCCGACCGCGGGATTCGGCCAGGTATTGCCCGCACCGCGACGCCCGAGCGCGAGCGCGTGATGCATGACGGCGATCTCGTCGCGCTCGGAGGCCCGGAGCGCGGCGGTCGATTCGATGGACGCCGTCACTCGGACCGTTTCCCCGCGACGGGCGCAAGCTCGGGATCCTCGCTCGACAATTCGCCGAGCAGGTTCTCGAAATCCTTGGCTTCGCGGAAGTTCTTGTAGACGGAGGCGAAGCGTACATAGGCGACGTCGTCGAGGCTTTTCAGCCCCTCCATCACCAATTCGCCGATGGTGGCGGACGGCACTTCGCCGTCGCCGAGGCTTTCCATCTGCCGCACGATGCCGTTGACCATGCGCTCGACCCGCTCGGGATCGACCGGCCGCTTGCGCAGCGCCACGTCGACCGAGCGCTGCAGCTTGTCGCGATCGAACGGGATGCGCCGTCCCGAACGCTTCACCACCACGAGTTCACGCAGCTGCACGCGCTCGAAGGTCGTGAAGCGGCCGCCGCAATCCGGGCATACGCGACGCCGGCGGATGGCCGAGTGGTCGTCGCTCGGGCGCGAATCCTTCACCTGCGTGTCGAGACCGCCGCAATAGGGACAACGCACGACGGACCCCCGACCGGTTCGCGGTTCAGGCGTAAATCGGGAAGCGGCGGGTAAGGTCGTGCACCTTGCCCTTCACGGCCGTTTCGACCGCCTCGTTCGCGCCTTCGCCGTTCTTGGCGAGGCCGTCGAGCGTCTCCACGATCAGTTCGCCCACCTTCACGAATTCCGCCACGCCGAAGCCGCGCGACGTCGCCGCCGGCGTGCCGAGGCGGATGCCGGAGGTGATCATCGGCTTCTCAGTATCGAACGGCACGCCGTTCTTGTTGCAGGTGATGTGGGCGCGGCCCAGCGCCGCCTCGGAGATCTTTCCGTTCAGCGCCTTGGGCCGCAGGTCGACCAGCATCAGGTGATTGTCGGTGCCGCCGGTGACGATCTTGTAGCCCGCCGCGCCGATGGTGGAGGCCAAGGCCTTCGCGTTCTCGACGATCGCATGGGCGTAGAGCTTGAATTCCGGCGTCAGCGCCTCGCCGAAGGCCACGGCCTTGGCGGCGATCACATGCATCAGCGGCCCGCCCTGCAGGCCGGGGAACACCGCCGAATTGATCTTCTTCGCGATGGCCTCGTCGTCGGTCAGGACGATGCCGCCGCGCGGCCCGCGCAGGGTCTTGTGCGTGGTCGACGTGACCACATGCGCATGCGGGAACGGCGACGGATGCGAGCCGCCGGCCACCAGACCCGCGAAATGCGCCATGTCCACGAGGAAATACGCGCCGATCTCGTCGGCGATGGCGCGGAAGCGCGCGAAATCCCAATGCCGCGCATAGGCCGAACCGCCCGCGATGATCAGCTTGGGCCGGTGCTCCTTGGCGAGGCGCTCGACCTCGTCCATCTCGATCACATGCGTGTCCTTGTCGACCGTATAGCTCACCACGTTGAACCACTTGCCCGACATGTTGGGCTTGGCGCCGTGGGTGAGATGCCCGCCGGCGGCGAGATCGAGACCCATGAAGGTGTCGCCGGGCTGCAGCAGCGCGAGGAACACCGCCTGATTGGCCTGGCTGCCGGAATTGGGCTGCACATTGGCGAAACCGCAGCCGAACAGCCGGCAGGCGCGCTCGATGGCGAGATTTTCGGCGATGTCGACGAATTGGCAACCGCCATAATAGCGGCGGCCCGGATAGCCCTCCGCATATTTGTTCGTCATCACCGAGCCCTGCGCCTCGAGCACGGCGCGCGAGACGATGTTCTCGGACGCGATCAGTTCGATCTCGTCGCGCTGCCGGCCGAGTTCCAGCTCGATGGCGCGCGCGATCTCGGGATCGCGGTCCGCGAGCGAGGCCGCGAAGAAGCTGTTGGTCATGTGGTTGGGACGAAGGGCTTCGTTCGCGCTCATGAGTCTGTTCTCCTCGCCGGAAACGCGGACGATCCGAGGGGCGGCAAATCCGAGAGGAGGATTGAGCCGCAACCGCCGTCGGACCGGGCCCGCAACGACATTCGAGGGCGACTCCGTGCTCGCCCGCGAGGGTTGCCATAGCACCCGCGCCCGCCCACGCCAAGGCGCGAAAAAGCGGGTGCGACGAAGGCGAAAGCCCCCGGCCCGCCCTCCCGCAGGCCCGGCCCGCACGATTTCCGGACCCGTCCCTCGCGCGATGCTCGAACGCGGCAGAACCGCGCTTTACAGCCCCGGAGCGAGTCTCTATAAGCCGCGTCGTCCACGGCGTTCCGACGCCTGCAGGGCGCGCCCGGGTAGCTCAGTTGGTAGAGCATGCGACTGAAAATCGCAGTGTCGGCGGTTCGACTCCGTCCCCGGGCACCACCATCATCATATCGTTTCGTTCGCTCGCCCGGGAATTCGCATCGCGCGGTATGGCCCGTGCGGAACCGTCGATTCATACCGAGGCGTGAGGCAACCGGGAGTTGGGCTAAGCCCGCACTCCCTCTCGTTGAGGACGCTCAACAGGGCCGTCTCGAACCATCCGGTTGCGCCTCGCGAAAACCTCCTCCTTCGAGACGCCGCTTCGGGCTTCCTCAGGATGAGTTTTTCGCGGGTGAAGCGCTCTTCGAGGTGAGCCTCCGACCCGCCCCTCACTTCGTCTCGATGGCCACGCCCTTGTTGCCGACGCTGATTTCGATGCCGCTTTTTTTCTGTTGTTCTTGGTAGAGCGCGTAGCTCAATCCGCCGATCAGAACGACGGCTGCGGCCAAGACGGCATAAAGGGTCGAACGGTTCATCACGCTTCTCCGGCCCGAAGTTCCGCACCGGCGGAAAAAGCTTCGGCTTCGCCATGGAAACGCGCGCGGAGCATGATCGTTCCTTCGTCTGCGGGCTTCATGCCCTCTCCCACCGCATCGCCGCGATACGGGGGTCGGAGATGAAGGCGGTTCGGTCGTATTCGAGACGCAGACGCGGGAATTCGCGGACGGCTTGGACGCCTTTCGCGCCGAGCTTGATCCGCCATGTGCCGGGATCGGTCGGCCGAGGTTCGGCGAAAGCCGCACAGGTCAGCACGGCGACGTTGCAACCGCCCGCGGGATCACGGACGGAGCGGTAGCGGAGCACGCCGATCCCGGCGTCCCGGGCCGCATCCGCCAAGGCTTGGCAGGCCGCATAGTCGAGCGGGTCCGTCCATGACGAATGATCACGGTCGAGAGGCGGCCGCGTCAGATCGAGGCATGCGGCCGCGGAAAGCGAGGCGGAAAATGCCGTGAACGCGGCCGCATTCGCGGGCCAAGGCGTGTCCGGCGATTCGGCGAAGAACAGAAGCCGATAAAACGCCGTTTCCGCCACCGCCGCTTCTTCCGTCTCCGCCGCGTAGAAAACCCCGGCGGTTCGGCCGGCCCGGCGGAAGCGGGAACCGTGCGGGTAAACGGCCGCATATCGAAAAGGCGTCGCCAAGAGATAGTCCAGATGCCCGCATTCGGGCGGCACGAGAGGCTTCGTTTCCTCCAGCAGACTTTCCAGCAGGCTTTGCTCTTCCAACGTGTCCGTCAATTTGAGCGTCGAGACGATGTGCTGGGCTTCGACCAAGCGTCGGCACGAACCCTCATAGGCCCGCGCTTCAGATGCAAGCGCGTCGGGCGTCCAGATAGGCGATGACATCGAGAAGCCCCGCAATGGTGAGGATGCGCTCCGCCGGCACCCCGCCGAGCGCCGTGTTGGCATTGCCCATCCACGCCTTGGCGACGCGCTCGTCCCCGCCCGTGATCGCGTCAAGCGAGCGGAACAGCCGGACGAACAGCACCGCCAACTCGAAAGACTTGCTGCCGCGCTCCAATGCGGAGGCCCCGGCCCTGATCCGCGAGAGCGTCGGTTCGGACACGCCGATGACGCGCGCCACAATCCTTCCGGAAAGTCCCAGCCTGTCCGCCGCCGCCAGCACGGCCTTGCCGAGCACGGCGGATTCGGACGGGGCATCGGATCGAACGGCAACGGGCGGCATTAGGACCTCATTTCACGTGAAAATATAGCACACCTTCATTTCACAAGAAATCAAAACGACACAGCCGCGCCCACCTGCCGGGCAGTCGGCCGTGGTAGTAGCTGCCCCTCATGGTGAGGAGGCCCGACAGGGCCGTCTCGAACCACTGTGAGCCGCGAATCCCTCGTCCTTCGAGACGCGGCCTTCGGCCGCTCCTCAGGATGAGGGGGTTGGGGGTAAGCGCTCCTCGACAGGGGGGGGCCGGAATGCTCACGCTCCCACTGCCTATTGCCGACTGCCGCCCCCTTCCCCCCTCACATCCCGTGCCCGCCCCGATAGGCATTCCTCTCCGGCGACGTCCACCCGTCCAACGCGCCCTTTGCCGGCTTGAAGATCTCCACCAGCAGCGGGAAGCAGCGCGCGACGTCGCTGGAGTGTTCGGATGAGCAATCGCCGCCCGGGCAGGCGGAGAGTGCGCCGAGCAGGTCGATTTCGGCGAAGAATTCGATGAAGTCGCCGGGCCGCACCGGGCTCGCCTTCATGAAATATTGGCCCGTGTCCTGCGTGAAGCCGGTGCACATGAACACGTTGAGCACGTCGTGAACGTCGCGTTCGGCCTCGACCGCCGTGCGATGCGTCTCCCCCGCCAGCGCGCGGGTGAGATTGGAGTGGCAGCAATGATGGTATTGCCCGCCGCCCGACAGCAGCGCGTGGGTGTAGGGGTCGCAGCGCGTGCCGATCACGTCGTGCACCGCCCCGCCATAGGCGTCGCGTCCGTACCAGCCGAGCGTGTCATGCGTGATCGTCGCCATGGGCCGCAGATGCGGAAAGCTCGACCACATCCGGTCGCCGGTGGTCAGATGCGAGCCGTGCAGCGCACGCGTCTTGCCCGAGTAAAACCGCTCGGAAAGATCGTTCGCATTCCACAAATTGAGGTCGCCGACCTGCGGCCCCTCGATGCTGCGGATGCGAAAGAAATGGCCGGCGGGCACCGTAAAGCACCGCGCGTCGCGCGGCGGCACGACGACCTCCCCGATCCGTTCGAGGGTCTCGCGCGCCGCGCCGTAGAGCTGCATCGGCGCAGGCGGCAGGGTCTCGACGGGATAGCAGATCACCGGCCGCACGGCGCGGCGGGCTTCGGCGTCGGGCGGGACGAAAGGCGACATGGCTTGCGGCTCCGGATCGGCGAGGCGGAGCGTGCACCGCCGCGCATGCCGGCGCAACATCAGCTGCGGGGCCGCTCCTCGGCCGATACGGCGCCCTCTTTGCGCGCCGCCTCGAACACCTCGCGCGCGGCATCGGCGTTCAACGCGGCGATGGCGAGCCCCACGATGAGATCGGGCCAAGGCGACGCCGTCCATGCCGTCAGCAGGCCGGTTCCGATCACGGAAAGATCGGCCAAGGCATCGTTGCGGGAGGAGAGAAACGCAGCCTTCGTCATGCTGCCGCCGTCTTGGCGGAAACGCGCCAGCATCAGCGCGCAAGACAAATTGATCGCCAGCGCCCCGACGCCGACCGCCGTCATCGGCAAGGCCTCGGGCGCGACGGGAACGTCGAATTTGCCCCAAGCCGTCCAGAGCGTCGCGACGGCGGGCACCAGCAGCAGACCCGCCATGGCCATGCCGGCGCGCGAACGGGCCCGCACGCCCCACCCCAACGCGATCAGGATCAGGAGATTGACCGCCGCATCTTCCAGAAAATCGATGCTGCTTGCGAACAGCGCGACCGAGCCGACGGCGAGCGCGACGGCGAATTCGACGCCGAAATAGCCGAGATTGAGAATCGCGACCAACCGCACGACGCGGCCGAGGGCGTCTTCCCGTGCGGTATTCATCGGTGACCGCGGACCGAGCCGCTTGGATTCACGACAGCCCTTCGATGTCGATGGCGCGCGTGGGATCGGCCAAGCGGAAGCCGGATTCGCCCGCCCGCGTCCACATGCAGCGGGCGACGAGGGGGCCGCCGCGAAAATGCCGTTTGCGCGCGGGGCGCAGCAGCAGGTCGAACTCGTAGAACCAGCCCGGCACGAAGCGCAGCCCGTCGCGGGGGGCGACGCGGAAGCCGCCGCGCGCCACGTCCTGCACCTCGACCCTGACGCCGTCGTAAAACAGAACGCCGCGATCCCCCGGCGCTATGCGGGGGTCGGATCGCCGTTCCGAATCGACGAACTTCTTGGTCATGCCGCAACGGTAGACCGCCCAAGCCTCCGCTTCAATCATGTCCCTCCCCTTGCGGAATGGGCACGCCGTCCCCATCTGGGATCAGACGGCAGAAGACCTCGACCGCGGATGTACCGGCGCGGGTCGTCTGCCACGTCCGGCGGGTCCGGATCGCTCCGGAGACCCGCACTTGAACGCCCTCGTCGAAACCTCGACGGGGCGTTTTTGGTTTCCGGGCCATTTTGCGGTCGATTTTGGTTTCACGGGCTCGTGACGCAGGGCGAAGGTGTGATTATGGTCCGCCCGCGCCGGCAACCCGCCCCGGCCTTTTCGCGAGGCATCAGGTCATGACGACACCCGAGGGGGCGCTCGTGCTGTTTTCGGGCGGGCAGGATTCCGCCACCTGCCTCGCTTGGGCCTTGGAACGTTTCGGCACGGTCGAGACCGTCGGCTTCGATTACGGCCAGCGCCATGCCGTCGAGATGGAGGTTCGCGAGAGCCTTCGCGAAAGCTTCGCCGCCTCGAACGCCGATTGGGCCGCCCGATTGGGCGAGGATCACCGGGTGCCGTTGGCCGCACTGGGCGCGATCTCGGAGACCAGCCTGACGCGCGACGTCGCGATGGGCATGACGAAGGACGGCTTGCCCGACACTTTCGTGCCCGGCCGCAATCTGATCTTCCTCACCTTCGCGGCCGCCCTCGCCTATCGACGCGGGCTCAAACATATCGTCACGGGCGTCTGCGAGACCGACTATTCGGGCTATCCCGATTGCCGCGACGACACGATCAAGGCGCTGCAGGTGGCGCTGAATCTCGGCATGGAAAAGCGCTTCGTGCTGCATACGCCGCTGATGTGGATCGACAAGGCCGCGACATGGGCCATGGCGCAATCCATCGGCGGCGACGATCTGGTCGAAACCGTGCGCACCGGCACCCACACCTGCTACGCCGGAGACCGCAGCGTTCTGCATGAATGGGGTTACGGCTGCGCCCGCTGCCCCGCCTGCGATCTCCGCGCCGTCGGCTACCGGAAATGGCGCGCCGACGCGCCTCTCGAAGGATCCCCCGCATGACGATCGAAGCGCGCCGCCGCACCGAAGGTTTCGTTCTGCTGGCCGCCTATGCGGCCTGCATTCCCTTGGCGAATTGGCTCATCGGCAATGTCGGGACGGTCTGCGTTCCGAACGGGCCGTGCCTGATCCCCGTCGCGCCCGGCATCAGCGCGCCCAGCGGCGTGTTGATGGTGGGGCTTGCGCTCGTGTTGCGCGATCTCGTGCAGAGACGGCTCGGGGCGAAATGGGCCTTGGTCGCCATCGCGGCGGGCACCGTGCTTTCGGCCGCCATCGCCCCGCCCGCCCTGGTCTTGGCGTCGGCCGCGGCGTTTCTGCTGTCGGAATTGTCGGACTTCGCCGTCTACACCCCGCTGCAGCGGCGCGGGCTCGTCCTCGCGGTCCTCGCCAGCAGCTTCGTCGGGCTGGTGGTCGACAGCGTGCTGTTCCTGCTGCTCGCCTTCGGCGACCTCTCCTATTTGAACGGTCAGATCGTCGGCAAGCTCTGGATGGTTCTCCTGAGCCTGCCGGTGATCCATTGGGTGCGCCTGCGCGACGAACGGGCGGGCATGCTGCCCGCCTGATCGGTCCCTTCGGGGCGTCAGATCGTCCGGCCGCCGTCCACTTCCATCACCACGCCGGTGATGAATTCGGCTTCGTCCGAGGCCAGCCACAGGCACGCATTGGCGATGTCGGAGGGCTTGGACATGCGGCCGAGCGGGATCCCCGCGACGAATTTGGCGCGGTTTTCGGGCGTGTCGGGCATGCCCATGAAGGTCTCGAGCAGCGCCGTCTCGCCCATCACCGGCGCGACGCCGTTGACGCGGATCTTGTCGGGCGCGAGCTCGACCGCCATGGAGCGCGAGAGCAGATTCACCGCGCCCTTCGAGCCGTTGTACCAAGTCAGGCCGGGGCGCGGGCGGATGCCGCCGGTCGAGCCGATATTGATCATCACGCCGCCGCCCTGCGCGCGCATCAAGGGCACGCTCGCCTGCGTCATGTAGTAGATCGACTTCACGTTGACGTCGTAGACGCGGTCGAATTCCTCTTCCGTCACGTCCATCAAGGACTTGTTGCGGTGGCTCCAGCCGGCATTGTTGACGATGATGTCGACGCGGCCGAAGCGCTCCATCGTCGCCTGCACCGCGGCTTCGATCTCGGCGCGCTTGGTGACGTCGCAGCGCACTGGCAGCGTCGGCGCATTGATGCTTTCGCACACCGCTTTCGCGCCCGCCTCGTTGATGTCGACCACCGCGACCGACGCGCCCTCGCGCGCGAAGACGCGCACGATCTCCGCGCCGAACCCCGAAGCCCCGCCCGTGACGATGGCCACCTTATCCTTGAGACGCATGCCGTTTTCTCCCCGAACCGCCGCCGTTTCGCCGCGTGAAGAGGCATTGTCGAACGAGTTGGGGCGGTTTGTCACGCCTTTGCGCGCCCGAAGGCGGCGCCGTCGTCAGGACCCGCGACGCCAGTCCCACGGCATCATGAAGCGGCCGGCCCACATCCCGGCGCCCGCCCCGCGGGCCGCAGCCTCGTCGGCATCATAGTCGCGGGAATAGCGGACGAAGGACACGGCCAAGCCCTCGCGCACGAGCCAAGACTGCAGGTCCAGCGTGCCGAGCCGGCAGCGGGCGAGGATGCGCTTGTAGCGGTCCCTCCCCTCGATCTCGCAGCGCAATGCCGCGTCGCCGATCTTGTCGCGCAGGCGGTCGCGGGCGATGCGGCCGCAGGGCACGGCACGGGCGTCGCGATCCGCGCAGGTCTGGTCGAGCTCGGGCGCGTCGATGCCGGAGAGACGGATCCGCTCGCCGGCGATCTCCAGCGTATCGCCGTCCACCACGATCGCGCGACCGGAGATCACGCCTTCGGCCATAGCCGAATCCATCAGGAACGGAAGCGACAACAACACGATAATAAAGGCTCGCAACATCGATAATCCGCGCCATCAATTCTACTCAAGGTAGCGTTTTTGACGGACACATTAAACACCTGAGGTTGCGTTATTCGCGACAAGGTTGCGGAACCGCTTCCGGCATTCGTTCATTGCGACGAAGATGATGGAGGTCCGTCCATGGTGCCGAGCAGCACGGAGCGCGTTCCCCGCCACACCGATCCGGACGTCGTGCACCGCATCCGACGCGAGACGGAACGCACGGTCTTCTACTTTGCCGAGCATCCCGAAGGCATCGCGCTGCGGCTCTACGAGCTGGACCGGGAATGGGACGTGGAGCGGGCGCTGGAGGCGAATGCCGGGACGATCGCCTTTCTCGGCGCGCTCGCGGCCTTCATCGGCGGTCGAAGACGCGCCGTATTGCCGATGATCGTCGGCGGATTTTTGTTCCAGCACGCCCTGCAGGGCTGGTGCCCGCCTCTGCCCGTCCTGCGCCGACTGGGATTCCGAACTCCGCGGGAGATCGAGACGGAGCGGGTCGCACTCAAAATGCTGCGCGGAGATTTCGGCGACGTTCTCGACGGGCTCCCGGCCCGCCGCCGCGCCGAAGAGGCCATGCGCGCCGCGGCGCGTTGAACGCAGGCAACTTAGGCTTCACATTTCAGCTGTAGTTTCGTCCGCCTACGCTTCGTTTTTCGTCCTTTTCAGTGATTTTCATGTTCGATTTGGAATTGCCGGTCGCCGCGGCTCCGCGGGCCGTTGCGTCGCCCCTGCGGCTTGCCGTTCGCTTCGAACCCGACGGATTTGCCGTCGACGGGGCGAAATTGATGGGTCGCCAAGCCGCCGGGAACGGGTTTCTGCGGGCCGCGGCCCATGCGGCGGCCGACGGCGAATTGGCCTGCGTCACAGCCGGCCGCGCCTCGGCCGAACGTTTCGCCGGGATGGTGAAGGGCTTTTCGCCCGCCGCGCGCGCCTCATGGGTGCCGACGAATGCGATGGACCGGCTGGGCCTTCTCGGGACCCTCTACAATCCCGATGCCGCCATCGCGGTGCCCGCCTCGATGCGGCTGCGATCCGGCGTCGACGCGTGGTCGATCGTCGGCGTGACCCATACCACCGCGAGCGAACAGGCGATGGCCCTCACGGGGGCGCTGTCGACCGCCCCGTTGATGCCGTGGGACGCCTTGATCTGCACCTCCCGCTCCGTTTTGGGGACGGTGACGTCGGTGATCGAGGAAGCCGAGGAGCATCTCGCCTGGCGGCGCGGGACGCGCAAAGCGTCATGGATGCCGCAGCTTCCGGTCATTCCGCTCGGAATCCATACCGGAGATTTCGCCGCGACCGAGTCCGCCAAGGCCGCGGCGCGCGCGGCGCTGGGCATCGCGGAGGACGAAATCGTCGTCTTGTTCGTGGGTCGCCTGAGCTTCCACGCCAAGGCCCATCCGCACGCGATGTATCGCGCGATGGAAGCGGCGGCACGGCGCAGCGGAAAGAAGCTGGTGCTGCTTCAATGCGGCTGGTTCTCGAACGATTTCATCGATGCCGCCTTCCGCGAAGGCGCGGCGCGATACTGCCCGTCGGTACGCGCGCTGTTCACCGATGGTCGCGATGCCGAGGCGAGAGGCCGCAGTTGGGCGGCCGCCGACCTGTTCATCTCGCTGTCGGACAACATTCAGGAGACCTTCGGCCTCGTGCCGATCGAGGCGATGGCCGCGAGCCTGCCGGTCGTGGTGACGGATTGGGACGGCTATCGGGAACTGGTGCGCCACGGCGTCGACGGCTTCCGCATTCCGACATCCGCTCCCGAGGCCGGAACGGGCGCGCGGCTCGCCCGCGATTTCGAAGCCGGGACCATCAATTACGACCATTACTGCGGAAAGGCGTCGCAGCTCGTGGGCGTCGATCACGGAGCGCTTGCCGACGCCCTCGTCCGGCTCGTCGAAGATCCCGAGCTCCGCCGCCGCATGGGCGAGGCGGGCCGCGGCCATGCGCGGAGCCGCTTCGATTGGTCCGTCGTCATGGCGTCGTATCGGGCCTTGTTCGAGGAACTGGCTTCCGTCCGCATGCAGGCGCGCGGGGATCGCGACATGCGCCGGATCGTGGAGAGCGCGCCGAAGGCCTCGCCGGTCTGGCCCGATCCCTTCCGGGCCTTCGCGCACTACCCGACGCGCAGCATCGGGCCGAACATGCCGATGGTCGCGGGCGCGACGGACATCGACCTCGCGCCGTTGCTCGAGGATCGGCTCTTTGCGTTCGCACACGGCAAGGAAGAAGCCGAGAACACGGTCCGTCTCGCCGCCGCAGTCGGTGCAAATCCGATGACGGTCGCGGAGATTGCCGCCTCGACGGGCGTCGCCTTGCGCGACGTGGTGCTGATCCTGTCGCGCCTGACGAAGATCGGCAGCGTACGGCCGGCGGACGAGATCGAAGTCCCGTCCGCCGAACGGTGATGCTCAGACCGACATCGGCGCGGTGGAGTGGATGCGCTCGCCGCTTTCGCCGCGGGCGGCGCGCGACAGCAGCTTGTTGAGCGCGCCGAGATACGCGCGGGCGGAGGCGACCAGCGTGTCGGGATCCGCGGCCTTCGCGGTCACGGCCCGGCCTTCTGCATCCGACAGGCGGACGGACACTTCGGCCTGCGCATCGGTGCCTTCGGTCACGGCGTGGACCTGATACAGCTCCAGCTTCGCCTCATGCGGCACCAGCGCCTTCACGGCGTTGAAGATGGCGTCCACGGGGCCGTTGCCGGTCGACTGCAGCGTGCGCTGCGTGCCTTCGATGTCCAAGGTCATCGTGGCGAGCTGGGGGCCCTGCGTACCGGCGACGATGGTGAGCGACACCAGCTTGATGCGGTCATGGGCGGTGACGATCTCGTCATCGACCAAGGCCTCGATGTCCTCGTCATAGACGTGCTTCTTGCGGTCGGCCAAATCCTTGAAGCGCTTGAAGGCGTCCTCGACGGCGTTCTCGCCCAGCTCGTAGCCGAGTTCCTTCAGCTTCTCGCGGAAGGCGTGGCGGCCGGAATGCTTGCCCATCACCAGCGAGGTCTTGAGCACGCCCACGGATTCCGGCGTCATGATCTCGTAGGTCGTGGTGTTTTTCAGCATCCCGTCCTGATGGATGCCGGACTCGTGGGCGAAGGCGTTACGCCCGACGATGGCCTTGTTGTACTGCACCGGGAACGAGGTGACGGCCGCCACCATCTTCGAGGCGCGGTTGAGCATCGTCGACTCGATGCCGGTGTCGAAGGGCAGCACGTCGCCGCGCGTCTTCAACGCCATCACGATTTCTTCGAGCGCCGCATTGCCCGCGCGCTCGCCGATGCCGTTGATGGTGCATTCGATCTGCCGCGCGCCGGCCTTCACGCCCGCGAGCGAATTGGCCACCGCCATGCCGAGGTCGTTGTGGCAATGCACCGAAAAGATCGCCTGATCGGCATTGGGCACGCGGTTCCGCAGCATTTCGAACAGCGCGTAATATTCCTCCGGCACCGTGTAGCCGACGGTGTCGGGGATGTTGATGGTGGTCGCGCCGGCGCGGATCGCGGTCTCGACGCAGCGGCACAGGAAATCGTGATCCGTGCGCGTGCCGTCCTCGGCCGACCATTCGACGTCCGGCACCAGATTGCGGGCGCGCGCCACGGAGGCCGCGATCAGTTCCAGCACCTTTTCGGGCTCCATCTGGAGCTTGTACTTCATGTGCACATGCGAGGTGCTGATGAAGGTATGGATGCGCGGCTTGGCGGCGTGGCGTACGGCCTCGCCCGCACGGTCGATGTCCTTGTTGCCGGCGCGCGCGAGCCCCGCGACGGTGGCGCGTTTTACCCGGCGCGCGATCTCGGAGACCGCATCGAAGTCGCCGGTGGAGGCGATGGGAAAGCCCGCCTCGATCACGTCCACGCCCATCTCGTCGAGCAGATGCGCGACTTCGAGCTTTTCCTCGAAGGTCATGGAGGCGCCGGGCGATTGCTCGCCGTCGCGCAGGGTGGTGTCGAAGATGATGACGCGGTCCTTGTCGGACCCGTTGGCGGTGGCGGTCATCTGAAGTCGTCCTTCTCGCTTATGGCCCGTGCGGGCCCTTTCCTTCGGCCTGTCCGACGATCCCCTGAGTGCCCGAGCGCGAAGCTCGGCCGACCCTCAGGGGCGGCTAAGGAGAAGGAGGCCGGGGAGAAGAAGCGCGCGCGTGTTCGCGAGGGCGGCGAGTGCCCCCCGGTTCACGACGACGATGGCGGCGGATGCGGCCACGATGCTCTCCCGAACGCGCGATCACGGTCGCGCTTGCTTCGTGCATACAGGAACCGCGCCCCTTCCGGCAAGTCCGGAGGACCATGTCCGGTCATTTCCGGCCCGTCACTCCGGCAGGACGGTTTCGAACCAGTGCAGGAGAAAATCCGGAATGCGTGCTCGATCGAGGTCGGCGCGCCGTCTCACGACGACGATGCCAGCCAGTTCGGGCGACGTTTGCGCCCTGAGCCGAGCCTCGATGTCCGCGGCGACTTCGCGCGCGGGAGCGTCGACGTAAATCGGCCGGAGAAAGGCCACGCGAGCCCCGCAGGCCGCGACGTGCCAAGCCTCTTCGACGCGCACGTCGGCCGGGGTCAAACCGGTCTCCTCCTCGAGTTCCCGCATCGCGCTGCCGGCCAGATCGAGCCGCCCGTCGCGGACGTCCGACGGATCGGGCGTGCCGGCGGGGAAATAGATCTTCCCGGCATTGGCCGTGCCCTGCCCCATCACGCCGAGCAGCCAAGCGTCGTCGGCAGTCCGGACCGCCGCCATGGAAAATCCGTTGCGGACGCCGGCCTCCGGCCTGCCGAAATCGTTCCACGCAAGAAATCGAGAGAAATCGGTCTCGAAAAACGACGCGCGATAGACGTCCCCTTCCGCCGCGCCCGTGCGCATCAGCAGCACCCGACCGTCGAAAAGGTCCGGCAGCGCCGCCCTGCGCGTGTTCCAGTTCGTGGCGATGGCCTCCTGCGCAGCGTCGGCCCAAGGCCAAGCGGCGGAGACGACGTCCGCATCGACCCGAGATGCGGAGCAAACCATGAATTCCATTCCGTCCCTCTCCGGCAGCATTCATGCGCATATCCGCTCGCTCGAGCGGGCAATGTGCACTAAGCACGCACCATTGCAGCGCCGCGACTCCAAGATTCGTTTCGAAGGGCCATGACAAGCTCGTTTTTTTCACGAAATCCGATTTTTTGGAGGCTCGCCGCGACATTCGCGGCTGCGGCCTTCGCGATGCGCGGCCTTTTCCCTCACGAACCGGACATTTCGGGCGGCATCGTCTTCGCTCATGCGGTCCTCGACGGCCTACGCCCCTACGTGGATTTGTCCGATCCCAATCCGCCGATGATCTTCCTGCTTTATCTGCCCGGCGCATTGCTCGAGCGGTGGACGTCGCTCAACGCGGAAATGACGACGCACGGCATCACGATCGCTCTTGCGATCGCCGCGACCGCGATGGGCGAGGCTGCGCTCGGCCGCCTCGAACGAGCGGGCGTGGGCGCCTTCCGGATCATCGTGACCCTCACGATCCTGTTGATCGTCCCGATGCGGACGTTCTCCGAGCGCGACCATGTCGCCTTCATCGCGATGTGGCCCATGCTGACGATACTGTGCGCCCGCGCGGAAGGCCGTGTCGTCGAAGGACGGTTTGCATTCTTCGCGGGCGTGCTCGCCGGTCTGGGCGTCGCGATCAAGCCCTATCTCGTGCTCGGCCCGCTCGCGGCCCTGATCGCTCTGGCGATCGCCGAACGGAGCTTGCGCGCCGCCGCGGCGGGGCCGGAGGTACGCGGCCTAGGCCTGTCCTCCTTGTTTGCGGCGGCCTGCTTCGCTCTCGCGTTTCCCGAATATTTCGGACCGAGCGCGACCGCCTCCGTCGCGTTGTATGCCGGCCTGCGGAAACCGGACATGATCCTGTCGAACGGCAGCATCCTGTGGATCGTCGCCGCCATGTACGTCGCCACGATAAGCAAGCCCCATCGCACGGCATGGATGCTGCTCGCCGCCTCGCTCGGTTTCTCGTTCGCGCTTTTCGGACCGGGCAAGGGCTTTCCCTATCATAGCCTCAGCATGCTCTCGTCGGTTCTGGCGGCGCTGCTCTTCCCCCGCGGCGAAGCGCGTCCGCGCATTCTCGCGCTTGCGACCGGTCTTCCTTTGCTTGGCCTCACGGCGGGATGGATGCTCCTGACGTCGCCCGACCGCAGACCTTTGGAGGACTTCGTGCGAAGTGTCGCACCGCCATCCCCCGTCATCGGCGTCCTGTCGGTCGACATATCGGTCGGGCATCCCTTGACCCGCAACATCGGCGGTCGGTGGGCAAATCCGAATCTGCTCCTATGGATGACCTGGGGGGCCCATTCAAACAGGGAAGGCGATCAGGTCGGCGACGTCGCGCGGCGCGTCTCCGCCTACGTCCCTTTGGAAACACGGATGCTATCCGAGGCTTGGCAACGCACGCCGCCGGACATCATCCTGATCGGGAAGGATTTCGACTGGGTGAAATGGGCGTCGCCGGACCCCTTCCTCGCCGGCGAACTTGCCGTGTTCGAGCAAGTCGGAGAGGTGGAGGACGTTGCGGTCTGGCGCCGCGGGGGTCTCCAAGGCGTCGAGGATGCGCGCTGAAGGCGCTCAAAGCCGCAGCGCGCCCTCGCTCACCACGACCGCGCGCCCGCCGATGGAGGCCTTGACGAGCTTCCGGCCTTGGACCGTCAGCGTCAGCGTGATCTGCGAGGGGCGGCCCATCTCGTAACCCTGCTCGATCACGAGCATGTGCTCGCCGTCTTCGGGCCTGTCGAAATCCATCACGACGCCCGCAAAGGCCGCGACGGCCGAGCCGGTGGCCGGATCTTCGTAGATGCCCATGCCCGGCGCGAACATCCGCGCATGATAGTCGTTCCCCGTCTCCGACACGTCGCGGGTATAGACGAAGGCCGCCGCGCGCCCCTCCGGCCGCAGGGCGGCCCAGCGCGACGCTTCCGGCGCGGCCCGCGCCACGGCATCCGCATCGGCCAGCGGAATGAACACGAAGGGATTTCCGGCGGACCAAACGCTGGGCTCGTGGCCCTCGAACCCCACGCGGCTTTCCTCGATCCCGAGGGCGGCGGCGATGACGGACTTCGAAGGCACGTCCTGTTCCTCGGTCGGCAATCGGGGCAAGGTGAAGGTCGCGGTGCCCTGCCCTTCGCCCTCGATCTCGACCGCACACGGCACCAGCCCGACGCCCTCCTCCAGCCCGAAGGCAAGGTTGCCGTGCCGGTGCCCGTGATCGAGCAGCCCGAGCAGCACCGCCGTTCCCACCGTCGGGTGACCCGCGAAGGGAAGTTCGCGCACGGGCGTGAAGATGCGCAGCTTGGCGCGCTGATGCGGGTCGCTCGGCGGCAGCACGAACACGGTTTCGGACAGATTGAACTCGCGGGCGATGGACTGCATGCCGCCGTCGCCGAGCCCTTGGGCATCGAGCACGACGGCCAACGGGTTGCCCGCCAGGGCGCGGTCGGTGAACACGTCCAGCGTGAAGAAACGGCGCGGCATGCGGTCCTCCTGCGTTGAGGGACGAGCTTAGTCGGCGGCGGCGGCGAGGTCGACTTCGACCACCAACGGACAATGGTCGCTGGCCTTCGGCCGATCCCATCCCACCCGCGGATAGCGATCCGCCTTCACGGCGAGGGTGGCCACGGAACGATCCGGGTCGCGCGGGTCGAGGGGCACGCGATAGGGCAGCCCGCGCCGCACGATCTCGACGGCCGTCACGCGCTTGGCCAAGGCGGGCGACAGCAGCACGTAATCGAGCTGCACATGCTCTTCGCGCATGCGTTCCTCCTCCGCCGACCAAGCCCGGTGAAAATGCGTCCAACGCTCGTGCGGAGGCAGCAGATCGATCGGGTTCACGGCGAAACGGTCGAACAGCACGTCGATGCCGCTCGGCCGCATGTCCTTGACGGCGCCGAGCGGGCCGATCAGTTCGCGATAATCGTTGAGGTCGCCCGCGACGGCCCAATTCTCGTCCCGCCACCCCGCCCCGAGATGCTCCGTCACGACGCGCCGCACCGCCCGCGCCTCGGCGCGACGCAACATCATGGTGGCGCGGCGACCGTCGTCGCGGCCGTTGTTCATGGATTTCAGGTGGCAGATGAACAGCGTCATCGACGCCTTGGCGAAATCCAGATCGACCGTGAGGCAGTCGCGGTTGAACACGCGGTCGCGCGGCGTGATGCCGAAGGCCGCCAGTTCCGGATCGAACACGCCGAGATCCGCGAAGGTCGCCTCGCGCCATGTCGTGACCCGCACCGCATCGGTGCGAAGCAGATCGCGGCGCGCGCCGAACGCCACGTCGATCCCGCGCCTGTCGTTGCCCGGCATCAGGGCGAAATGGCCGTAGCGCACGTCGCAGCTGCGATGGACGTAATTGGCGAAGAAGGCCTCGAGCGAGCGCAGGCTGTCGACCTCCTGCAGGCACAGCAGATCGGCGCGCGCTTCGGCCAGCGCCAAGGCCGTCATCTGGCGTTTGTCGTCCTCGATCACGAGCGCCATCGTGCGCTCCAGAACCTCGCGCTCCTTGGGGTGGATGATATCCGTGAGGGACATCGCGGCAGAGGTTTCGGCCCGTGCCGTCTCCGAAAAGCGCCAGCGGGCCGAGAGGTTTTCGAGGTTGAAACTCGCGATGCGAAGTTTCACGGCGTCCTCACAGGGGTTCGGGAGCGAACACGATCGACGGCGCGACGAATTCGTCCTGCGCCTCGACGATGAGGATCTCGCGCGATCCCGCCTCCGCCGTGCGGCGCAGGACGCCATGGATGGAGGATGCCGCCATCGACAGGGCCTGCGCCGTGTCGCCGCTGCGCAGACGGTGGACGAAGAACAACGCGGCGATGGCGTCGCCCGCCCCGTTGATGCCGAGATCGAGCTTCGGAGTGCGCACCCGCCAAGCCCGGCCGTTCTCGGACGCGACGAGATCGACCGCGTCGGCGGGCGTCTCCTCCGATTGCACCGAGGTGACGAGGATCGTCTTGGGTCCGATCCCGTGGACCGCGGCGAGCGCGGCACGCAGATCGGCGAGCGTGTTGCAGCCGCGCTCGGCCAGATATTCGAGTTCGAACTGATTGGGCGTGATGATGTCGGCGGCCGGCACGGCCTTGTCCCGCATGAATTCGGGGATGCCCGGCCGCACGAACACGCCGCGTCCCACGTCGCCGATCACGGGATCGCAGCACCAGGCGGCGTCCGGATTGGCCGCCTTCACCCGCTCGGCGACGTCGAGGATGGCGGTGCCTATATCGGCCGACCCCATATAGCCCGACAGCACCCCGTCGCACCGTGCCAAAGCGCCGCGCGCGGCGATGCCGTCGACCAGTTCCTCGATCATCGGGCCGTCGAACACGCGCCCCGTCCATCGGCCGTAACCGGTGTGGTTCGAGAACTGCACGGTATGGATCGGCCATACCTCGCAGCCGAGCCGCTGCATCGGAAAGGTCGCGGCCGCATTGCCCACATGGCCGAAGGCGACGTGGGATTGGATCGAGAGAATGTTCATGCCGCTACGATAGGAGCGCCCCGCCGGCCGCGCAAATCGCGCCGCTTGCGCCGGCCGCCCTCAATCCCCCCGCGCGCCCGCCGCATGCATCTCGGCGAGCCAAGCGCCGCGCCGGGCCGAATCCGCTTCGCCGACGCCGCCGAAATAGGTGGTGCGCACGGGCGCGATGCCGACGAACTTCAAAATGCCCCGTTCCAGCGTCTTCACCCCGTGGGCGAGGTAGAAGATGCGGTAGGCGAAGGCCGGCATGCCCATCGTCACGACGATCCGGGCGGAGCGCCCCGCCAACAACTTCTCCGGCAATGCCTTCTCGCGATAGCGGAAGGCCGTGCCCGGCCGCATCACCTGCTCCAGAAACGCCTTCAGCAAAGCCGGCATGGTGCCCAGCCAGAGCGGAAACACGACGACGTAATGCTCGGCCCGCAGCACCGCGTCGCGCGCCGCCGTCAGGCTCTCGGGCACGGCGCCGTGCTCGAATTCCTGCTGCGTGCGCAGATAGGGCACCTCGACGGCCGCAAGGTCGAGCACCTCGACCGCATGGCCCGCGCCCCGCGCGCCCGCCGCATAAGCCTCCGCCAAGCCGCGGCACAGCCGCTCCGGCGCAGAATCCGGATGCCCGACGATCACGAGAACGCGCTTGCCCATCCCGACCTCCCGTTGCCGGCACGATGATGCCGCACCGAAAGGGAGGCTGCGTTGATCGAGGTCAGGGGCGCGAGCGGCCCCCGCCTCTCACTTCACGGTCTGTGCGGCTTTCTTGGCGAAGCGGTCGTCGAAGGTCTTGGAAAGGTCGACCTTGGCGCTCTTCATTTCCTCGTCGAACTTCACGAGCATGTCGTTGACGCTCTTCATGCCGGCTTCGGAGACGATGCCGTCCTTGGAATAGGCGGGCTTCGAGTTCTTGACGGCGAGCAGATAGAGCGCCTTGTCGCCGAGCAGATATTCCTCGGGAACCGCCCCGGCCACCTCTTCCGGCGTGGCGGTTTCGATCCAGCGGAGCGCCTTGTAGAGGCCGTTGACCAGCGCCTGCACGGTGTTGGGGTTCTTGTCGATGAAGTCCTTCTTCAGATAGAGCACAGCCGCCGGGTTGGTCGCGCCGAACAGAGCGCGCGTGCCCTCCTCCGTGCGGGTGTCGACCACGACGCGGATGTCGCCGTCCTTTTCCAGCATCGAGAGCACGGGTTCGAGATGGGAGATCGCATCGATCTGGCCGTTGCGCATCGCGGCCACCGCAGAGGCGGCGCTGCCGACGCCGATGAAGGAGACGTCCTGCGGCGTCAGGCCCGCCGTCGCGAGCACGAAATTGGCCAGCATATTGGTGGAGGAGCCCGGCGCGGTGACGCCGATCTTCATGCCCTTGAGATCGGCCGGCGACTTGTAGGACGCCGCCTTGGCCTTCGAGACGCCGATGGCGATGGCCGGGAAGCGGCCGAGTTCGATGACCGCGCGGATGTCCTGACCCTTGGCCTGCATGCGGATGGTGTGTTCGTAGGCGCCCGTCACGACGTCGACCGATCCGCCGACCAGCGCCTGCAGCGACTTCGCGCCGCCTGCGAAATCGTTGATCTCGACGTCCAGCCCCTGCTCCTTGAAGAAGCCCTTCCGCTCGGCCACGGTCAGCGGCAGGTAGTACAGCAGAGCCTTGCCGCCGACGCCGAGCGTCAGCTTGGGCTTCTCGGGCGCCTGCGCGCGAGCGTCGGGAACGGACGCGGAGAACGCGGCAGCCAGCACTGCGGCCGCGACCAGAACGGTCTTGAATTTCATGATGTTGCCTCCCCGATCGGATTCTTTCTCTGAAGGACGTCAGGTCCTGCCGGCGGCGTCGGGCCGCCAGACCAAAAGCCGGTTTTCCACCTTCGTCACCACAGCGTCCACCAAGAGGACGAAAGCCGCAAGGATGACCATCCCGGCGAAGACGCCGGTCACGTCGAACACGCCCTCGGCTTCGTGGATGAGATAGCCGAGGCCCGCCGCCGAGCCGAGATATTCCCCCACCACCGCGCCGACCAACGCGAAGCCGACCGAGGTGTGCAGGGACGAGAACATCCACGACAGCGCCGACGGCCAATAGACGTGGCGGAACAGCTGCCGCTCGTTCATGCCCAGCATCCGCGCATTGGCGAGCACCGCGGGGCTCACTTCCTTGACGCCTTGGTAGACGTTGAAGAAGACGATGAAGAAGACGAGCGTGACGCCGAGCGCCACCTTCGACCAGATGCCGAGGCCGAGCCAGAGCATGAAGATGGGCGCGAGCACCACGCGCGGCAGGGCGTTGGCCATCTTCAGATAGGGGTCGAACACGGCGGCCACGAGCGGGCGGCGCGCGAACCAGAAGCCGAACACCACGCCGGCCACGGAGCCGATGACGAAGGCGAGCACCGTCTCGGTCAGCGTGATCCAAAGGTGCTTCCAGATCATCGTGCCGGAAAACAGCTTCACGATGCGCATGGCCACGTCGCCCGGCGTCGAGAAGAAGAATTTCGGCAGGATGTAGACGCCGAAGATCGGCACGGACGAGCCGACATGCCAGAAGCCGATCAGCAGGACGGCCACGAGCACCTGCAGCGCGATCAGCTTGGGGCGGGAGACGGAAAGCTCTGTCATGCCGCCGTGCCCTGATAGGCCTTCAGCACCTCGCCGCGCAGTTGCGACCAGATGCCGTGGTGAAGCTCGTGGAAGCACTTGTCGAGCCGCACCTCCATCGCGTCGCGCGGGCGCGGCAGGTCGATGGCGTGATCGCCGATGATCGTCGCGGCCGGGCCGGAGGACATGATCACCACCCGGTCGGCCAAAGCGATGGCCTCCTCCAGATCATGCGTGACGAACAGCACCGCCTTGCGGTCTGCAGCCCATAATTCGAGCAGCAGATTGCCCATGATCAGCCGCGTCTGCGCGTCCAGCGGCCCGAAGGGTTCGTCCATCAAGAGGATCTTCGGATTGCGGATCAGCACCTGCGCCAGCCCGACGCGCTTGCGCTGACCGCCCGAGAGCTGGTGCGGGTAGCGGTTGCCGAAGGCGGCGAGACCGACTTTCGCGAGCCATTGCGCGGCGCGGGCGAGCGCGTCGGGCCGCGGCGTGCCGGCCACTTCCAGCCCGATGGCGACGTTGTCGAGCGCAGTCTTCCACGGCATCAGCGAGTCTTGCTGGAACAGGTATCCCGCGTCGCCGTTCAAGCCCGCCAGCGGACGCCCGAGAATGCCCACCTCGCCGGATGCCGGCTTCAGCAGGCCGGCGGCCGCGTTCAGCAGCGTGGATTTCCCGCAGCCCGTCGGCCCGACGATTGCGACGAACTCCCCTTGCGCCACGGCGAGCGAGGTCGGAGCCACGGCCTCGTAGCCCCCCGGCCCGCCATAGACGATGGAGATCCGGTCGAGGGCGACGGCGGGCGATGAAGGGGGATGCATGATCTCGTCTTATGGCGGAGCCCGCGCATTCCGCCGGCGCGGCGCTCCATCGTCAAGCGCAAACGAGAAAAGGCCCCGGATCGCTCCGGGGCCTTTCCGAACCGGACCTTGCGGCCGATCGGAGTCTTCGTCAGTTCTTGGACTTGTCGACCAGCGCCTTGGCCTTGATCCACGGCATCATGTCGCGGAGCTTGCCGCCCACTTCTTCGATCTGGTGCGCGGCGTTGCGGGCGCGGATGGCCTTGAACGAGGTCTGGTTGACCTTGTTCTCGAGCATCCAATCGCGCGTGAACTTGCCGGTCTGGATGTCCGTGAGGACGCGCCTCATCTCGGCCTTGGTCTCGGACGTGATGATGCGGGGGCCGGTGACGTATTCGCCGTATTCCGCGGTGTTCGAGATCGAGTAGTTCATCGTGGCGATGCCGCCCTCATAGATGAGGTCGACGATCAGCTTCACTTCGTGCAGGCACTCGAAATAGGCCATTTCCGGGGCGTAGCCCGCCTCGACCAGCGTTTCGAAGCCGGCGCGGATCAGCTCGACGAGGCCGCCGCAAAGGACGACCTGCTCGCCGAACAGGTCGGTCTCGCATTCTTCCTTGAAGGTGGTCTCGATGATGCCCGCGCGGCCGCCGCCGTTCGCCGAAGCGTAGGACAGGCCGAGGTCATGCGCGTTGCCCGAGGCGTCCTGATGGATCGCGATCAGGGTCGGCACGCCGCCGCCGCGCTGATACTCGGAACGCACGGTGTGGCCGGGGCCCTTCGGGGCGACCATCAGCACGTCGAGATCCTTGCGGGGCTCGATGAGGTTGAAATGCACGTTGAGGCCGTGGGCGAACATGAGGGCCGCGCCGGGCTTCATGTTGGCGTGCAGCTCGTCGCGATAGATGTCGCCCTGCAACTCGTCGGGGGTGAGCATCATCACCACGTCGCCCCACTTGGCGGCTTCGACGACGGTCATGACCTTCAGGCCTTCGCCTTCGGCCTTCTTGGCGGTGGGCGAGCCCGCGCGCAGCGCGACCACGATGTTCTTCACGCCGCTGTCGCGCAGGTTCAGCGCATGGGCGTGGCCCTGCGAGCCGTAGCCGACGATGACGACGTTCTTGTTCTTGATGAGGTTGATGTCCGCGTCGCGGTCGTAATAAACGCGCATGTCGGTAGGCTCCTTGGGACGATGTTTTTGGCTCGTGGGGTGCGCTTAAGCGGCGCGGCGAAAGGGGTCAAGCGGGATCGTCGCGGGAACGCCGTTCAGGGCGTGCCTTCGAAGACGAAAGGAAGCACGGAAGCGGCCAGAAGGACCGCCATGGCGATGTTGAAGGCGCGCAGCCGGGAGGGCGCTGAAAGGAAGCCGCGCAGGCCGACGCCGAACGCGGCCCAGACGCCGACCGAGGGAAGGTTGATGGCCCCGTAGACCGCGGACATGAAGACCACGCTGGCGAGCAACGCGTCCGGCCGCGTGTAGACCGCGGTCGCCGTCACCGCGATGGCCCAGGCCTTCGGGTTGATCCATTGGAACAAGGCGGCCTCGACGAAGCGCATCGGCCGCGCCGCGCCATCCGACGAATCCGGCCCGGTCGCCGTCGCGAGCTTCCACGCCAGAAAAAGCATGTAGCCCACCGACGCCGTCTTCAGCACCAGATGCGCGGTCGGCGAAGCGGTGATCGCGGCGCCGAGCCCCAAACCCACCACCGCCAGCATCCCCGCGAATCCGAGGCCGATGCCGAACATATGCGGCACCGAACGCCGAAAACCGAAATTCACGCCGGACGCGAGCAGCATCAGATTGTTCGGTCCCGGCGTGATCGACGTCACGAAGGCGAAGACGACGAGGGCGATCAGGGCGTCGGGGCCGAGCGGCATTACATGGACTCAGGCCCGCGTCCCATGGCGGCGATGCCGGTGCGCGAGACCTCGACGAGGCCGACGCCGGCCATCAGCCGCAGGAAGCGTTCGACGTCCTCGGACGTGCCGGTCAGCTCGAAGATGAACGAGGTGAGCGTGGCGTCCACCGTGCGTGCGTTGAAGGCCTGCGCGAGCCGCAGCGCCTCGACGCGCTGCTCGCCCTTGCCGACCACCTTCACGAGCGCGAGTTCGCGCTCCACGGCGTCCCCGAGAACGGTGAGGTCGTTGACGCGATGCACCGGGATGAGCCGGTCCAGCTGGTGCTTGATCTGCTCGATCACCTGGGCCGTGCCGGTCGTCACGATGGTGATGCGCGAGACGTGCCGCTCGTGCTCCGTCTCCGAAACCGTGAGGCTTTCGATGTTGTAGCCGCGACCCGAGAACAAGCCGGAGATGCGCGCCAGTACGCCGGGTTCGTTGTCGACGAGCACCGAGAGGGTATGGCGGGCGAGGGTCTGGCGCTTCGGCGGGTCGGAGTAATGCGATTTCATCGGTCTCGTCTCTCGGGCTCGTTTTTTGTCGTTGATCGAAGGTCAGGCGGGCAGCGGGAACGGCCCGGCCAAGGGCTCGTCGGCTTCGTCATGCGCGACGGTCCAAGGCTCCGCCATCGCCGCCGCGTGCCAAGCCCGGAAGGCGGGCGTGCCGAGCACGGCATCCATGTAGGGCCGCACGGCCAGGTCGAACGGCAGCGAATAGGTCAGCAGGCGCGTGACAACGGGCGCGAACATCGCGTCCGCCGCAGAGAAAGCTCCGAACAGGAACGGCCCGCCCGCGCCGAAGCGCTCGCGCGCCGTGCGCCAGAGATGCGTCACGCGCTCCACGTCCTTCGTCACCGCCTCGCCGCGGTCCTTGGCGGGATGGCGCTTGCGGACGTTCATCGGGCAGGCGGCACGAAGCGCGCGGAAGCCCGCATGCATCTCGCTCGAAATCGTCCGGGCGAAGGCCCGTGCCGCGGGATCCGCCGGCCAGACGCCGCGGTCGGGAAAGCGATCGGCCAGATATTCCATGATCGCGAGGGACTCCCACACGGTCACGTCGCCGTCGACGAGGATCGGCACCGTCGAGCCGGCCTTGTAGGCGTCCACGCGCGGCCGGAATTCCGGCGTGTCGAGCGGGATCACGTCCTCCTCGAACGGGATCTCCAGCATGGACATCAAGATCCACGGCCGGAGCGACCAGGACGAGTAGGCCTTGTTGGCGATGACGAGCTTCATGGTCCCCCCCGGGATGACGACCCTCCCCGCATGCGGGGAGGATCGCGGCGCATCACACCAGCGCGCGGCCCTTGGCGTCGATGACGCTGCCGATGTCGACGGCGGCGTCGCCGAGGATCATCTCGTTGTGCGCCTTGCCCGACGGGATCATGGGGAAGCAGTTCTCCAGCTTGTCCACGACGCAGTCGAAGATCACCGGCTTCGGCGTGTCGATCATCTCCATGATCGCCGCATCGAGCTGCGCCGGATCGGAGCAGCGGATCCCAACGCCGCCATAGGCTTCCGCCAGCTTCACGAAGTCGGGCAGCGACTCCGAATAGCTCTCGGAATAGCGCGACCCGTGCAGCAGCTGCTGCCACTGGCGCACCATGCCCATGTAGGAGTTGTTGAGGATGAAGATCTTGACCGGCAGGCGGTACTGCAGAGCCGTCGACATCTCCTGCATGTTCATCAGGATCGAGGCTTCGCCCGCGATGTCGATGACCAGCGCGCCGGGATTGGCCATCTGCACGCCCACCGCGGCGGGAAGACCGTAGCCCATGGTGCCGAGGCCGCCGGAGGTCATCCAGCGGTTCGGCTCGTGGAAGTGGAAATACTGCGCCGCCCACATCTGATGCTGGCCGACTTCGGTCGTGATGTAGGGGTCGCGATCCTTGGTCAGCTCGTAAAGACGCTCGATGGCGTATTGCGGCTTGATGGTCTCGGCCGACGGCAGATAAGCGAGACTCTTGCGCGCGCGCCAGGTGCCGATCTGATCCCACCAGGAGGCGAGCGCCTTCTTGTCGGGCTGCGGCGACGTCGTACGCCACAGGCGCACCATGTCCTCGAGCACGTGCGCGCAATCGCCGACGATGCCGATGTCGACATGGACGTTCTTGTTGATCGAGGACGGGTCGATGTCGACGTGGATCTTCTTCGACTTGGGCGAGAACGCGTCGAGACGGCCGGTGATGCGGTCGTCGAAGCGCGCGCCGATGCAGATCATGACATCGCAGTCATGCATCGCCCAATTGGCTTCGTAGGTACCGTGCATGCCCAACATGCCGAGCCATTTCGGATCGGATGCCGGGAAGGCGCCGAGGCCCATCAGCGTCGAGGTGACGGGGTAGCCCGTGAGGTTCACCAATTCGCGCAGCAGCATCGAGGCCTGCGGGCCCGCATTGATGACGCCGCCGCCGGTGTAGAACACCGGACGCTTGGCCTTCGCCATCAATTCGACGGCCGCCTGAATCTTGCCAGCGTCGCCCTTGAGCTGCGGGCGATAGGTCTTGTGGCCGTTGTTGGCCGGGCGCGAATAGGTGCCCTTGGCGAACTGGATGTCCTTCGGGATGTCGACGACGACCGGACCGGGACGACCGTTGGAGGCGACGTAGAACGCTTCGTGCAGGATGCGCGGCAGGTCTTCGATGCGCTTCACGAGGTAGTTGTGCTTGGTGCAATGGCGCGTGATGCCGACCGTATCGCATTCCTGGAACGCGTCCGACCCGATCAGATGCGTGGGCACCTGCCCGGTGATGCAGACGAGCGGGATCGAGTCCATCAAAGCGTCGGTCAGGCCGGTCACGGCATTGGTCGCGCCGGGGCCGGAGGTGACGAGCACGCATCCGACCTTGCCGGACGAACGGGCATAGCCCTCCGCCGCATGCACCGCGCCCTGCTCGTGGCGCACGAGCACGTGCTTGACCTTGTCCTGATGGAACAGCGCGTCGTAGATCGGCAGAACCGCGCCGCCCGGATACCCGAAGATGTGCTCCGCACCCTGATCCTGCAGGGCTTGGACCACCATTTCAGCGCCGGTCATCTCTTTCATGGTTCGCTCCTCGGTCGGGTCGGTCGGCATCGGGTTCGTATCGGGCAACAAAAAAGGCCCCGGAAGGGACCTCGGTTCAGCGCCGGTCGGCAGGAATGCGGTCCTTAGGACCGTCCCGTCTCCGGCGCTCGTCGTACGATAAGGATGTTGCGCAACGAAGCGCTCCCGCTTTCTGAATGTGTCCGGACGCTACCCATGTCGACAACCCGCGTCAAGCACGCGGGAACAGAAAATCTTATGCGCGGATGCCGCTTCTTGAGCCCACGGCCGCCATGATCTCCGCTTCTGCACGTTCCGGCACGATCCACGCGAAATCCGGAGCCTGCCCGCGAAACCACGTGTGCTGCCGCTTGGCATAACGGCGCGTATCGGCCTTGGCCCGCTCGACCGCCTCAGCAAAGGATATTTCGCCGGCCGACGCGGCGATCAGCCCCGGCACGCCGTGGGCGCGCATCGCCGGCAAGGCGGGATCGAGCCCGCGCGCGGCCAAGGCCTTCACCTCGTCGAGCGCCCCGTTCGCCATCATCGCGTCGAACCGCGCGTCGATGCGCGCGCGCAGCACGTCCCGGTCCGGGGCCAGAAACACCGAAACGGCGCGCGCAGGGTCGATCACGCCTCCGCTTCGCGGCCCTTGGAACGACAGCAGCGACCGCCCGGTCGCCTCGACCACCTCCAGCGCGCGCAGGATGCGCTGCGGATCGGTGGGACGCAGGCGGGCGGCGGTTTCGGGGTCTTTGGCGGCGAGTTCCGTATGAAGGTCTTCCGGCGGTCGGCCCTCGGCCGCGGCCCGGATGCGGACGCGCACCTCGTCGGGCACGCGCGGCACGTCCGACAGGCCTTCCGTGAGCGCGCGGAAATAAAGCCCCGTTCCGCCGGTCACGATCGGCACGCGCCCTTCGGCGCGCACGGCCGCAACCGCCTCCCGCGCGTCGTCGAGCCATTGCGCGACGGAATAGAGCCGCGCCGCGTCAACATGCCCGAACAGCAGGTGCGGCACGCGCGCTTCCTCCTGCGGGGTCGGCCGCGCGGTAATGATGCGCAGATCGGCATAGACCTGCATGGAATCGGCGTTGATCACCGTTCCGCCGAGCCGTGCGGCCAGCGTGATCGCAAGCGCGGACTTGCCGCTCGCGGTCGGTCCTGCGATGAGAACGGCTTCGATTTCGCCCGCCACGAACCCCGCCTCCCCGAAAGCCGCCATGACCCTTTTCGTCGCGACACTCGTGTCGAACCCGGCCGCGCCCGCGCTCACCGATGCCCTCATCGCCCGCGCCGCGCAAGCGCTCCCCTCGCCCGCCCGCATCGAAACGCTCGATGCCGGCATCGCGACGGACCTGTTCTTCGAGACCGCGACCGACATCGACGGCCGCGCCGTTGCCGAGACGGTTCGCACGGCATGCGGGGGCGCGCCGGTCGACGTCGTCGTGCAGCCCGCCGAAACGCGCCGCAAGATGCTGTTCTTGGCCGATATGGATTCCACCATGATCGGGCAGGAATGCATCGATGAATTGGCGGATTTCGTCGGCCTCAAAGACAAGGTGTCCGTCATTACCGAGCGGGCGATGCAGGGCGAACTTGCCTTCGAGCCCGCCTTGCGCGAACGCGTCGGCCTGCTGGCGGGTCTCGACGTGTCCGTCATCGGCCGCATCATCGCCGAGCGCATCACCATGACGCCGGGCGGGCGCGAACTCGTGATGACCATGCGCGCGCACGGCGCCTACACGGCGTTGGTGTCGGGCGGCTTCACCCTGTTTACCGGCCCCGTCTCGCAGGCGCTCGGCTTCGAGGAGCACCGCTCGAACGTCTTGATCGTCGAAGACGGCAAGCTCGCGGGCCGCGTCGAGGAACCGATCCTCGGCAAGGAAGCGAAACTCGCAAGCCTCGTCGAACTCCGCGACGCCCGCGCCCTCCCCCGCACCGCTACGATGGCCGTCGGCGACGGCGCGAACGATCTCGCGATGCTCGGGGAAGCCGGCATCGGCATCGCCTACCGCGCCAAACCGGCCGTCGCAGCCGCCGCCCACGCCCGCATCGACCACGCCGATCTCACGGCACTGCTCTACGCCCAAGGCTATCGAAAGGCCGATTTCGCGGGGTGAGCGGCGGCTTCCCCGAGAGCCTCCAAGCGTGTCATCCCGGGCCGCGAAGCGGACCCGGGACCCAGGCTTTCGGTGCTGATCGACCGCCCGCAGTCTGGGTCCCGGCTCTACGCTTCGCTGCGGCCGGGATGACACATCAGGTCGTCGCT
The DNA here is from genome assembly GCA_027489535.1 of Hyphomicrobiales bacterium. GTDB lineage: Bacteria > Pseudomonadota > Alphaproteobacteria > Rhizobiales > Beijerinckiaceae > JAIXZO01. The sequence continues at coordinate 146,618 of JAIXZO010000002.1, read as the reverse complement.
GAGAGAGCGCGCTACGGCGCGATATCCGTCCTCAAAACAGCGAAGCCTTCGCCTTTTCCGGCCAAGTCGCGTCGTAGCTCTTGCCGTCGAACGCGCCTTGGGTGCAGGCGGCGAGAATGTCGCCTGCGGTCGGCAGGCTGGCCGCCGCGGCATGGCGGGCAGGGTCCCAGAGGCCGGAGCGGATCACGGCGCGCGAGCACTGGAAATAGACCGTCTCGATCTTGATCACGATGACCGACCGGGGCGCCTTCCCAGCGACGGTGAAGCGCGCGAGCAGCACCGGATCGACCGAGATCAGCGCGATGCCGTTGACGCGCAGCGTGTGCCCGAGCCCCGGGATCAGAAACAGCAGCCCGACCCGCCGATCGGCGACGATGTTGCGCAGGCTGTCGACGCGGTTGTTGCCGTGCCGGTCGGGGATCATCAGCGTCGTTTCGTCCTCGACCGTCACTACGGCGGGAGAGTCGCCGCGCGGCGACGCGTCGAGACCGTCGGGCCCCGCGGTCGCCAGCACCATGAACGGGCTGGCTTCGATGAGGGCGCGATATTCGGGGGTGAGGTGATCCTGCTCCTTGAGCAGCGAGGCCTCGCTCGGCCGGCCGTAAAGCGCTTCGAGCGCCGAGGCGTCGTGGATCAGGTAATCGGGATCGAGACTCATGAAAAACTCCGGGCGCGCAGCCTGAGGCATCGCGCGCCCGGGGGACTTTCGTCAAGCTTCGGCAAGCCTCACTCGATATTCACCGCGACGAAGCGCACGTCGCCCTGCGCGTTCGCGACGAGAAGCAGCGCGCTCTTGCGGCCGTCCTTTTTGAGCTGGTCGATGCGCTTGGTGATGGCGTCGGGCGAGTTGACCGCTTCCTGCTGCACTTCGACGATCACGTCGCCGGGTACGATCCGCTTGTCGGCGGCGGCGGAGTTGGGATCGACGCGGGTGACCACGACGCCCTTGATCGTGTCCTTCAGGGAGAAGCGCTTCTTCAACTCGTCGCTGAGGGGCGACAATTCGAGGCCGAGCGCGCGCGCGGTGACCGAGGGGGTCGCACCGTTGCGGCCGTTCGGACCCGCTTCGGCCTTGGCCTGCTGGGTTTCTTCCAAACGGCCGAGCTTGACCGTGCGGGCGACTTCCTTGCCCTTGCGCATCACGACGACTTCGACGTCCTTGCCCACCGCGGTCTGGCCGACGAGGCGCGGCAGGTCGCGGCTTTCCTTGACCTCCTTGCCGTCGAACTTGACGATCACGTCGCCGGGTTCGAGACCGGCGGTCTTGGCCGGGCCCTTGTCGTCGATGCCGGCCACGAGCGCGCCGCGCGGGGTGCCGAGGCCGAGGCTTTCGGCGATGGAGTCGTCGACGTTCTGGATGCGCACGCCGAGCCAGCCGCGACGGGTTTCGCCGAACTGCTGCAACTGCTCGATGACCGGCATTGCGACCAAGGACGGCACCGAGAAGCCGATGCCGATGGACCCGCCCGTCGGCGACAGGATCGCCGTGTTGATGCCGATCACCTCGCCCGCGAGATTGAAGAGCGGACCGCCGGAATTGCCCTTGTTGATGGCCGCGTCCGTCTGGAGATACTGCCCGTAGGACTGGTCGGAAATGTCGCGGTTGCGGGCCGAGACGATGCCGGCCGACACCGATCCGCCGAGGCCGAACGGGTTGCCGATGGCGATCACCCAATCGCCGATGCGCATCTTTTCGCTGTCGCCGAACTTCACGGCCTTCAGCGGCTTGTCGGGCTTCACGCGCAGCACGGCGATGTCGACCTTGGTGTCCTTGCCGACGACGTCGGCCTTGAGCTTCTTGCCGTCGGTGAAGATCACGGTGATTTCATTCGCATCGCCGATGACGTGGGCGTTGGTGATCACGATGCCCGCAGGATCGATGACGAAGCCGGACCCGAGCGAGCTGGACTTGCGCTGCTGGGGCGCGCGCGGGCCGCCGTTTTGTCCGTTGGGGCCGTTGGGGCCGCCGCGCTGGCCGAAGAATTCATCGAAGAATTCCTGGAACGGCGAACCGGGCGGGAGCTGCGGCATCTGCACGCCGCGCTGATCCTCGACGGTGGTGGCGGCCGAAATGTTGACCACCGCATCGATCACCTGTGCGGCGGTGTCGGCGACGGATTCGGGCCCGCGCGCGAAGGCGGGCAACGGGGACTGCACCGCCAGCCCCGCCGCCACCACGACGGCGAGCGCGAAGCGGGACAAGGCGGAAGAGTTCGAGCGGTTCATCGGTTCGTCTCCGGGACGATGGCGGCTGGATCTTGGACGGGAACGGATCTGGAATTGATGATTCAATTGGGGCCGGAACGGGGCGACGTAAAGCCCGCCCTCACCCCATAAATCGCTTCACGGCGAAAACGATGCAGACGCCGAGCACGGCCGACAGCAGGCCCATGGTGCGGAGGCGCCCGTCCGGCGCCTCCAGCATTTCGCGGATCCGGTTCTTGATGAAACCGGGGAACCCCGCGACGATCAGCCCCTCGATCGCGAAGACCAGACCGAGGCCGACTAGGAAATCACGCATTCTTCATCTCAGGGGCGGGCCGGCGCGGGCGCCGGAGAACCGTTCGCACCGTTCGGAGCCCCACGGCCCGTCCCGGCGAACGGGTCCTGAAAGTAGCGGAAGAATTGCGAGTCGGGACTGACGATCATGCGGGTCTCGCTCGGACGAAGTCCGACCTCGTAAGCCTGCATCGAACGATAGAACGCAAAGAAATCCGGGTCGCGATTGAAGGCCGCGGCGAGGATGTTGTTGCGCTCCGCATCGCCCGCGCCCCGGAACTCTTCCGACTTGCGGAAGGCGTCGGCGCGGATGACCGTCACGTCGCGGTCGGCGCGTGCGCGGATCGTCTGCGAGAACTGCGAACCCTGCGCGCGGATGTCGGCGGCTTCGCGCTGACGCTCCGTCTGCATGCGCTGGAACACCGCCTGGCTGTTCTGCGCCGGCAGGTCGGCGCGCCGCAGACGGACGTCGACAACCTCGATGCCGAGGCCCTGCGACTGACGGTTCACGTCGTCGCGGATCTTGTGCATCAACGTCGAACGCTCGGTGCGTACCACCCCGGCGAAGCTCGCATCCGCCAACACGGTGCGCACCGTCGAATTCACGATGGCGGTGAGGCGGAGGTTAGCGCCGGTAATGTTGTTCACCGACTGGTAGAAGCGCAGCGGATCGGTGATCCGGTAGCGGGTGAACGCGTCGACCACGAGTCGCTTCTGGTCGGCCGCGATGACTTCCTGTTCGGGAAGTTCGAGGTCGAGGATGCGCTTGTCGATGGTGATCACGCTCTGCACGAACGGGATCTTCCAATAAAGGCCGGGTTCGACGATCGGCTCGCGCACGATGCGGCCGAATTGGAAGACGAGGGCCTGCTGCGTCTGATGCACCGTGAAGGCGGCGGCATAGAGCGTGAGGGCGGCGATGCCGGCGACGATGATGACGCCGAAACGAACGGCTCCGTTCATCGGGCGGCTCCTTGGGTGCGACGCTGAAGATCGGGCAGAGGCAGGTAAGGCACGACGCCGCCTCCGTTCTGGTCGACGAGGATCTTGTCGGCCCCGTTGAACACGCGTTCCATGGTCTCGAGGAACATGCGTTCACGCGTCACTTCGGGGGCTGCCTTGTAGGTGTCGTACACCTGCTGGAAGCGGCTCGCCTGACCGTTCGCCTCGGCGACGGCGCGTTCGCGATAGGCTTCCGCCTCCTGCACGATGCGCGCAGCTTCGCCTCGGGCTTCCGGCACGACGCGGCTCGCATAGGTTTCCGCCTCGTTGCGGGCGCGGTCCTGGTCCTGTCGGGCGGCCTGCACGTCGCGGAAGGCGTCGATGACCTGCGACGGCGGGTCGACCTTCAAAAGCTGTACGAGCCGGATCTCGACGCCGGAGCGGTAGGAGTTCAGCACGTCCTGCATCAATTGGCGCACTTCGGACTCGATCATCGAGCGGTCCGTCGTCAGCACCGGCTGGATGTTCCGACGCCCGACGACTTCGCGCATCGCGGCTTCGGCCACCGCGCGGACCGAGGCCTGCGGGTTCTGGATGTTGAACACGAAGTCAGCGGCGCGGGCCGGGTTGATCTGCCACTGCACCTGGAAATCGATGGAGACGATGTTCTCGTCGCCGGTCAGCATCAGGCTGGGATTGTTGTCGGGGCGCAGACGCGAGTCCGAACCGCCCGCCGTGAGACCCACATCCGTCGTGTTGACGGCGGTGACGCGGGGCTTGGCCACGGAACCGACCGGGAAGGGCCAGTTGTAGTTCAGGCCCGGCTGGGACGAGCCCACATAGCGGCCGAACACGAGATTGAGACCGACCTCGTCGGGGCGCACCACGTAGATGCCGGTCGCGAGCCAGCCCACGAACAGCATCCCGATCACGGCCAAGAGGCCGCGGGTGCTGGTGGGACCGCCGGGAACGAGATTGCGCAGCTGGTCTTGGCCGCGCCGCAGAAGGTCTTCGAGATCGGGCGTGCCGCCGGGGCCGCCGGAGCCGCCGCCGGTCGGACCGCCGCCGCCGCCCCACGGGCCTTGCTTGCGAGGCCCCCAAGGGCCTCCGCCGCCGCCGCTTTGGTTGTTCCAAGACATCAAGCCGTCCCCTTGCCGGTCATTTCTTCCCCGCACGTCGCACGGGGCGTTTCCGCCTCAATTGGTGATGCCGACGCCTTTCGTCAACGGAGCGGGAGCTTATCCGTCGCGTTCTCGTGCGAATTGCGGCGCACGAGGTCCACGAAGGTGAACGCGTGCTCGTCGTCCGGACCCGCGGGATGCTCCTCGCGGAACGTCTCGCGAAAGCGGAGCGGGTCATAGGCCGGAAACACCGCATCGCCTGCGGGCCGCGCGTGGACGAGTGTCAGATACAGGCGCTCCACGCTCGGCAGCAGCTGTGCGTAGACCTCCGCCCCGCCGACGACGGCGACGGAATCGACGCCGGCGCGCTCGGCCAGGTCGCGCGCCGTGGCTACCGCCCCTTCGAGATCATGCGACACATGGACGCCCGCGAAGGCGAAGGCCGGATCGCGCGTCAGCACCACGGTTTCGCGGCCCGGCAGCGGCTTGCCGATCGAATGGAAGGTCTTGCGTCCCATGATCATCGGCCGCCCGAGCGTGAGCGTCCGAAACCGCTTCAGGTCGGTCTTCAGCCGCCAGATCAGCTTGTCGTCGTCGCCGATCACGCCGTTGTCGGCCACCGCGGCGACGAGCACGAGAGGGATCGTCATCGCGCGTGGTCCGCGAGCCGCCACAGCGCCTCGTCGGCGATGCGGCACCCGGTCCATTCATCCTTCATCTGCGCGCCCATGGCCTTGTAGAAATCGATGGAGGGTTCGTTCCAGTCGAGGACGGACCATTCGAGTCGGCCGAGATTTTCGGTGACGCAGCGGCGGGCCAGCTTGGCGAGCATGGCCTTGCCGAGCCCCTTGCCGCGGTGCTCCGGCCGCACGAACAGGTCTTCCAGATAGATGCCGTGACGGCCGCGGAAGGTCGAGAAGGTGTAGAACCAGAGCGCGAAGCCGACGCCCTGCCCGCCATGCTCCGCGACCTCGCAGAAGGCGCGCGGCTGGGGGCCGAACAGCGCCGCCGCGATCATGTCCTCGGTCGCCTCGACCTCGTCGGACAGCCGCTCGTACTCGGCCAATTCGCAGACGAGCGCGTGGATAAGCGGCGCATCGGCCGCGACGGCGGGACGGATCATCAGACGGCCACCGGAGCCTTGATCGCGGGATGGGGATCATAGCCCTCGATCACGACGTCGTCGTAGGTGAAATCGAAGAGCGAGCGGACCTCCGGGTTGAGCCGCAGCGTCGGCAGGGGCCGAACGTCGCGCGAAAGCTGCAATTCGGTCTGCTCGAGATGGTTCAGATAGAGGTGCGCATCCCCGAAGGAGTGCACGAAGTCGCCGACCGCGAGGCCCGTCGCCTGCGCCATCATATGCGTCAGCAGGGCGTAGCTCGCGATGTTGAAGGGCACGCCGAGGAAGATGTCGGCCGAGCGCTGGTAGAGCTGGCAGGAGAGCTTGCCGTCGGCGACGTAGAACTGGAACAGGCAATGGCACGGTGCGAGCGCCATCTTGTCGAGTTCCGCAGGGTTCCACGCGCTCACGATCAAACGGCGTGAATCCGGGTTGCGGCGGATCTCGTCGAGAATCCACTTGATCTGGTCGACAGTGCCGCCGTCGGGCCTGGCCCAGGACCGCCACTGCTTGCCGTAGACCGGCCCGAGATCGCCGTTCTCGTCGGCCCACTCGTCCCAAATCGAAACGCCGTTCGCCTTGAGATAGGCCGTGTTGGTGTCGCCCGCGAGAAACCAAAGGAGTTCATGCACGATGGATTTGAGGTGCAGCTTCTTGGTCGTGACGAGCGGAAAGCCCTTCGACAGATCGAAACGCATCTGATGCCCGAAGACGGACAGCGTGCCCGTGCCGGTGCGGTCCGATTTGCGGACGCCTTCCGCGAGAACGCGGCGGAGAAGGTCGTGATAGGCCTGCATGGGCTGCTCCGGGAACGGAGCGCGAGAATAGAGCGCCGGGCGACGGTTTGGAGTCTTTTCCGTCGTCGCCCACAGGAGCCTGCGCCCGCCGGCGGAAAACCGCTCTCGATCGGGGCCTGCGCGCCGCACGTGCCCCCTTCCGCCCGAGCCGTGGTGCCCCTATATTGGGAACGCCGTCGCAAGACGGATACGGCGATAAACTGACATCGGAATAAGCCTTTCGGACCCGGGGGCAGTACCCGGCGCCTCCACCAGAATCCGTTGCATGCGGCGGCTTCCGGCGGGGGCGAAACAGGATCGACGAGGGTGTAAAGGGTGCTCTTTCGCTCGGCATGGTTCCGCCGTCATCGGGCCGAATCTATAGTTGCCAACGACAACTATGCTCCGGTGGCCGTCGCCGCGTAATGCGGTGCAGGTACCGAAATCAAAGTCCTTGCGTTTAGCCGCGTAAGGCGGGGCCCGGAGGCGCCTGGCAACAGAAGCCTCCACCTTACTTTTCGTGCTCTTTCGGATCGCCATGCCTCAGGATCTCATCCGTTACGACCTCCTCGTTCAGGACGCGCTCAAGGGCGTCGTCCGCCACGTCCTTCTGGATGCGGCCGCGAACGGATTGCCCGGCGACCATCACTTCTACATCTCCTTCCGGACCGACCATCCGAACGTGCGGATCTCGCAGCGCCTGCGCGACAAGCACCCGGAAGAGATGACGATCGTTCTCCAGCATCAGTTCTGGGATCTCGGCATCACCGAGCACACCTTCGAGGTCGGCCTGTCGTTTTCGGGCATTCCCGAGCGGCTGCTCGTCGCGTTCGAGGCGCTGACGGGCTTTTGGGACCCGGCCGTCGATTTCGGCCTCAAATTCGAGCTGTCCACCGTCGAGACCGCCGACAACGACTCCGACGTCAACGACGACGAGACCGCCGACGACGCTTCGGCGCCCGTGAAGCTGCCGCAGGCGGCCAAGTCGGAGAAGACCAACTCCGATCAGGACGACGCCGCCGCTCCGGCCGGCGACGAGGGCTCGCGCATCGTCAGCCTGGATTCCTTCCGCAAGAAGACCTGACACCTGACCTGAAACGAGGGCGCCGATGACGGGAACGCGGACGGAAACCGACAGTTTCGGGCCGATCGAAGTTCCCGCCGAGAGCCTTTGGGGCGCGCAGACCGAGCGCTCGCGAACCAATTTCCGCATCGGCCGAGAGCGCATGCGCCCCGCCCTCATCCGGGCCTTCGGGCTGGTGAAGCGGGCCGCCGCCGTCGTGAATCGCGATTTCGGAGATCTGCCTCCGGATGTTGCCGACGCGATCGTCGCGGCCGCGACCGACGTCGCGTCGGGGTCGCTCGACGCGCATTTTCCCCTCGTCGTCTGGCAGACGGGCTCCGGCACGCAGACCAACATGAACGTGAACGAGGTCATCGCGAACCTCGCCAACGAGCGCGCCGGCAAACCGCGGGGCGCCAAGTCGCCCGTCCATCCCAACGATCACGTCAACCGCAGCCAGTCCTCCAACGACGCGTTCCCGACCGCCATGCATGTGGCCGCCGCGCTCGAAATCGCCACGCGGCTGATCCCCGCGCTCGACATGCTCGGCGAGACGCTGAGGGCCAAATCCGCGGCTTTTTCCGACATCGTGAAGATCGGCCGCACGCATCTGCAGGACGCGACCCCCATCACGCTCGGGCAGGAATTCGGGGGATATGCGGCGCAGGTCGAACAGGCCTCCGCGCGCATCCTCGCCTCGCTTGCGGAATTGTGGCCGCTCGCACAAGGCGGGACGGCCGTGGGCACGGGCCTGAACAGCCGCAAGGGCTTCGCCGAAGCCTTTGCGGCCGCCATCGCCGATCTCACCGGCCTGCCCTTCGTCTCCGCGCCGGACAAATTCGCCGCCCTAGCCTCGCATGACGGGCTCGTGGCCGTCCACGCCGCCGTCGAAAGCGGCGCGACGGCGCTGCACAAGATCGCGAACGATCTCCGCCTGATGGCGTCGGGCCCGCGCTCCGGGCTCGGAGAGATTTCCCTGCCCGAAAACGAGCCCGGCTCGTCGATCATGCCCGGCAAGGTCAATCCGACCCAGGCCGAGGCGATGACGATGGTCGCCGCCCGCATCATCGGCAACCAGACCACCCTCGCCTTCGCGGCAGCGAACGGCCATTTCGAGCTCAACGTCTACAAGCCAGTGATCGCGGATGTGCTGCTGCAATCGGTCGAACTGCTCGCCGACGCGGCGGAGAGCTTCCGCGTCCATTGCGTCGAGGGCATCACGGCGAACCGCGACCGCATCGCCGCGTTGCTGGAGCGCTCGCTGATGCTCGTGACGGCGCTCGCGCCCGTGATCGGCTATGATGCCGCCGCGGGAATCGCGAAATCCGCGCACCGCAACGGCACGACGCTGCGCGAGGAGGCGCTGCGTTCGGGCCTCGTCGATACGGAAACCTTCGACCGGATCGTGCGTCCGGACGCGATGCTGGAACCGGAGTGAGGAGCGTGCGATGGGCGACGTGATCAACATGAACCGCTTCCGCAAGGCCAAGGCGAGCGAAGCGGCCGAGAAGCAAGCCGCCGAAAACCGCATCCGCTACGGCAAGACCGGCGCGGAGAAGAAGCGCGACAAGGCCGAAGAACGCATCTTCGAAAAGCGCCACGAAGGCCATCGCCTCACCCGCGACGATCCCCCCGAGGGCGCGTGACCGGCATCGTCAAACGCAGCGTGCTGATCGCCGGGCACCGCACCAGCGTCTCACTCGAAGAGCCCTTCTGGCAGGCGCTGCGCGAGATCGCGGCCTTGCGCGGATCAAGCCTCAACGCGCTCGTCGCGGCGGTGGACGAGGCGCGCAAGGACGCCAACCTGTCCTCCGCCCTGCGACTTCTGGTTCTCGCGCATTATCGCGGCGGCGGGGAAACTTCGCCGGGCTGAACGGGAGGCGCGTCTCCCAACATGCGCAGTGCGTCGGCCCGCGCGGCCTCCTCGGCCGCCCGCCGCGCCTGCTCGGCGCGTTCCCGGTCCGCCCGCAAGCGACGCATGAAGAACGCCCGCTCGCGCATGTCGAGCTCCATCACCTCGATGCGCTCCAACTCGCGCGACACCGCACGCGTGGTCAGCAGATTGGCGAGTGCGCCTGCATCGACGTCCCGTACCAAGGGCGAGCCGGGAGATCCTCTCCACACCACCGCGATCTCGGGCGGCGGTGCCGGCCAACCCTTCGGCGGCGCGGCGGCGCTCAGCACCAGCCGCATGTCGAAACGCCCGGTCTTCAGGTCATGCGTGCCCGCGCCCAGCAAGATCCCGTCTCCGCGCGGCACGACGAAACTGCCGAACTTCACCGCCCCGCCCGAAACCGCGACGGAGAATTCGACCGGACTCCCGGCGACGAAGGGGCCTTCTTCGAGCGCGCGGCCGGCGATCTCCTGCACGCGGCGGCCGTCCGTCACGCCGGCCGCCTCCGCCCCGAGCGCCGCCTTTTCCGCCGCAGAAGGATCGAGCTTGGCGAGACGAACATCGCGCAGAACGATGCGTCCCGCCCCGGACGCGCCGGCGACGAGTCCCGCCGGACTTTCGCCCACGCTCCCGCCGTCGAGATCGAGATCGACGAGCCCGCTCAGCGGCTGGTCGCGCCCGAGCAGCAATTCGGCCGGCACGCCGCGCAACGCGACCCGCGCCGTCGCGGCCGCCCTGCCCCCGTCCCGCCGCAGCGCGACGGAGCCCGCGGCCGTGCCGGGGCCGAGCGTCGCCGAGTCGAGCCGCAATTCCAGTCGTTCGCCGATCCAGGTCGCCCCGATCACCGCATTTTCCGCCGGCGGCCCGAACGGCAGGTCGAGGCGCGCGGCTTCCAGCGTCAACGCCGCGCCGAAACGCGGCGGCGCCGGCGGCGTAAACCGCTGGGACGACCAGAGCGAGCCCGCGCGCGGCGGCGCGGCCGGGCCGAGCGCAAAGGCCGCGAGCGTCGAAAAATCCAAGCGGTCCGTCGAAAGCCGCCCCTCGATCCGGTTCGCCCCCGTCAAAAGCGAGAGCGTCCCCGTCACGCCTTGCCCCGCCACGCGGGCCTCCAACCCTTCGGCCGTGATCCGGTCGGGCGCGGAGACGAGGCGGGCGCGCGCGGTCACGGGCACCCGCGCAGCCAAGTCCGGCATCGGGAACCCGACCGTCTGCAGCACCGGTCCCCAATCCTCGCCCTCGACGACGAGCGTCCCGGTCGCGCCCTCGCCCTGCCGCATGAAATCCGCCGCCGCCGCGCCGCCGGGCACGACGAGCCGCACGGAGCCCTTGCCGGTCGCGGCATCCATCTCCGCCGTCGCCGTCGCGCGCCCGCCCACGGGCAGAGGCAGCGTTTCCAAACCCAACTGACGCAGAAATTGCGGCACGTCGGCGCTTTCCGCCGTCCATGTGGCCTTGAGGCCCGCAAGACCCGCCGCAAACGGCCATTCCCCCCGGCCCGAAACGGCGGTTCCGGCGGCGTTGCCCTGCAGGGAGAACGTCACCGGCGCGGCCTCGCCCGCGGCCCGCTCCGCCACCAAGGACAGCCGCAAGGGGCCGAGATCGGGCGCGCGCTCCGCCAATCCGGCGCTGATCGGACCGGGCACGAACCGCGTCAGGATCGCCGCCGCGGCCTCGGGCCGCCGCACCTCGGCATCGGCGGTCAACCGCCCGCCGTTCGGCCCCAATCGGCCCCGCGCCCGCACGGTCGCGCCCGCCACGTCGACGATGTCGAGCGTCTCCACGTCGAGGCCGTTTTCGTCCGACGAGAGCCGTGCGACCACCCGCCCCGCGCCGACGCCCGCACGCAGCAAGCCGACGTTCCGCGCATCGAGCAGAACGGTCACGTTCATGCCCGAAAGGCCGTAGCCGAGGGGTGAGAGATCCGGCAGATCGTCCAGCACCAGCCGTTCCGACGAGAGCTGCGCCTGCACGCGTCCCGCCGTCGTCCCCTCGCGCGGCGCGTAACGCACGACGCCGGAAACGCTGGAGCGATCGAAGCCCAACCGCTCGATGCGCATGCCGATCACCCCGGGTGAAGCCGAAACGTCGCCGCGGAAATCGAGCCGACCCGCACCGAGCCGGCTCGACCGTCCGGAGGGGTCGCCGGTCAGCCAGCCGGCAAGGCGCGGCGCGTCCGTCGCGGTCAGCGAGATCGGGCCCGCAAAGCGCAGCCCCGTCTCCGACCCCGCATCGCCCGACGCCGTCAGTACGGCGCTTCCGGGCAACCCGGCCTTGAAACCCTCGATGCGGACGGCGCGGCCCTGCATCCGCAGTTCGAAAAACACGTCGCGCACGGTATCGCCGCCAAGCAGCACGGCAGGCACGCTCAGCCCGATGCGCAGCGGCAAGGTCGGTCGATCCCGCTCGCCGCGCTCGATCGCCTCGCCCCATAGGGCCGCGACGGCGAAAGGCGCGCGCACCGCATCCCCGCCCGCCGCCCGGTCGAGGTCGAGCGTGCGCGCTTCGAGATCGAGCGAGAGCCCGCCCGCCGCACCGAGTTCGAACGCCCCCTTGCCGGTCAGTTTCAGCCCGGTCTCTTCGCCGCCGTCGATCTCGACGGCATCCAGCGTCACGGCCCGGCCGCGCGCGCGCAGCATGGCGGAGGCCGAGGCATTGCGCTCGACCAGTCCCTCCGGCCCCGGCAACGCGACCTTCCCGGCCCATTGCAGCTTGCCTTCGATCGCATCGGCTCCGACGCGCCCGTCGAAATCGATCCGCCGGCCTTCGGGCTCGAACATCGCGGCGCGCATACGAAATGCCCCGTCCGGCTCCGGCTCGCCGGTCGAAAGCCGCAGCTCGTTGACACGCCCGCCGACGCTGCCGCGCCCGGTCACGCGCCAAGGCCCCGCGAGCGAAGGCGCGCGGGCCTCGGCGTCGATGCCCGTGACCAGTCGTCCCGGCCCGCCCGGCACGTCATGCAGAAAAAACGTCGAGCGCCGCACCACGAAGCGCTCCACCGCGATCGGCGTTGCGCCGGAATTCGGCCGCACCGCACCGCCCCCCGCGATGCGCCCGCGCTCGTCGAGCGTCAGATCCAGCCGCGCGCCGTCGAGCGTCGCGTCGAGCACCCGGATTTCGCCGCGCAGCAGGGAGGCGGTGGCGATTTCGAGCGACACCGATTCCGCCGCCAGCACAGGCGCGTTCGGGTCCGCGCCCACGGTCAGCTTGGCGAGCTGCAGCACGGGCGTCGGCAAAAGCCGCAGCTTGATCTCGCCCGCCACCTGCACCGGCCGGCCGAGCGCATGCGCGATTTCACGCTCCACGCGGTCGCGGTGCGCCGTCCAGTTCACGAAATAAGGGCCCGCCAAGGCCGCGGTGAGAACCAAGATCACCGCGACCGCGAGGCCGGTAAGGAAGTCGCGCAAGATGCCGCCGTCCGTTCGCTTCGTGATCGGAGCGGAAGCCTATCCGAAAACGCGGCACGAACGCGACCGGAAGATGAAACGCGGGGGAACGGCGAAAAAGCCCCGACCCACAACACCCTCATGGTGAGGAGCCCCGCAGAGCGGGGCGTCTCGAACCATCCTCTACCGGCGGAAAACCCCGATGGTTCGAGACGGCGCTTCGCGCTTCCTCACCATGAAGTGCACGGGAGGTGTTGCCGGCCCTCAACCCCGGAAGATCTTCCCCGGGTTCATGATGCCCTGCGGGTCGAGCGCGCGCTTGATCACGCGCATGGTGTCGAGCGTCGCGGCGCTGTGCTCCAGCTCGAGATATTTCATCTTCTTCTGGCCGACCCCGTGCTCGCCGGTGCAAGTGCCTTCCATCGCCAGCGCGCGCTTCACCAACCGGTCGAGGAACTCCTCGATCACCCGCATTTCCTCGGGGTTTTCGATGTCCACCATCGGCGTCAGGTGGAAATTGCCGTCGCCGACATGGCCGACGATGGGCGAGATGATCCCCGTCTCGGCGATGTCGCGATGCGTCTCCTCCACGCAATCCGCCAAGCGCGACAGCGGCACGCACACGTCGGTCGCCACCGTCTTCGCGCCGGGCCGCAGCGTGAAGCACGACCAATAGGCGTCATGGCGCGCCTGCCACAGCTTCGTCCGGTCTTCGGGCTTCGTCGTCCATTCGAACGGCCCGCCGCCGAATTCGTCGGCGATTTCGCCGAAGCGCGTGGATTGCTCCTTCACGCTCTCCTCGCTGCCGTGGAATTCGATGAACAGCATCGGCGTCTCGGGCAGGCCGAGCTTGGCATGCAGGTTGAAGGCCTTCACCTGCAGCGCGTCCGCCAGTTCCACGCGCGCGATCGGGATGCCGGTCTGGATGGTCATGATCGCCGCGTCGCAAGCCGCGCGCACGCTCGGGAACGGGCAGATGCCGCCCGAAATCGCCTCGGGGATGCCGTACAGCTTCAGCGTGATCTCGGTGATGATGCCGAGCGTGCCTTCCGCCCCCACCAGCAAACGCGTCAGATCGTAGCCGGCGGAGGACTTCTTCGCCCGGCTTGCCGTCTTGACGATCTCGCCCGAGGGCAGCACCGCGGTCAGCGAGACCACGTTGTCTTTCATCGTGCCGTAGCGCACGGCATTGGTGCCCGAGGCGCGGGTGGAGACCATCCCGCCGATGGACGCGTCCGCGCCCGGATCGATGGGAAAGAACAGGCCCTGATCGCGCAGCAGCTCGTTGAGCGTCTTGCGGGTCATGCCCGGCTGCACGACGCAGTCGAGATCTTCCGGATGCACCGCCACGAGGCCGTTCATCCTGCTCGTATCGACCGAAACGCCGCCGTAGGGCGCGTTCACGTGGCCTTCCAGCGAGGTGCCGGTACCGTAGGGGATGATCGGCATGCCGTGCGCGGCGCAGACCTTCACGATCTCGGAGACCTCTTCGGTCGTCTCGGGCCACACCACCATGTCCGGCGGCTGATTCGCGGTCCAGGTCAGCGTATGCCCGTGCTGCTCGCGCACCGCGAGGCTCGTGACCACGCGGTTGCCGTAGCGCTTCTGCAGCTCGAGCGTGACCGCGGCGACCGTTTCGGCCGAGGGCCGGGCGAAGGGAACGGAATGATGCGCGGTCATCGGAGCTTGCCTTACGAGTTTCGATTGCGGATGTTCATAACATCGGTGCGGGAAGCGGGACCAGAGGTTCCGCAGCCCGATCGGCGGCAATCAGACCCGGCTAGGGTGCACGGTGAACGACATTCGCGGCTCGGGCGCCTTCTTCTTCGCCCCCTTCGTCTCCTCCACGCGTCGCGTGGACCCGGCGTGGATCGACCATAACGGCCATCTCAACATGGCCTATTACAACGTGCTGTTCGATCACGGCATCGACGAGGCGTTCCTGATGCTCGGCATCGGGCCGGACTATGTCGATACGCGCAGCGGCTCCGTCTTCCTCGCCGAAACCCACGTGCAGTACAAACGCGAGATCATGGCGGACACGCCCGTCCGCGTGACGGTTCAACTCGTCGAATATGACGACAAGCGCCTGCACACCTGGTGCGAACTGCGCCACGCGACCGAAGGGTGGCTTTCGGCGACCTCCGAAAACATGTCGCTGCATATCGACATGAACACCCGCAAGGTCGCGCCGTTCCCGCCCGACATCATCGCCAACATCGCGACCATGAAGGCCGCCCATTCCGGCCTGCACAGGCCCGACGGCCTCGGCCGGATCATGCGCGTCCCCGCCCGCGCCAGACCGGGCCGCCCCGGCGTACATTGACGTAGCGGCACGGCCCCGTTCTCCGTCCCGTGCGAATCCGTTCTCGTCCGTCGACATTCCGGCTCGTTTGCCCCATCTTCGCCCGAAGATTCGCGGAATGTTCTCATCGTGATCGATCCCTTCGACTTCGAGCCTCCCGTTCCCCGCCCCGGCGGAATCGCAGAGCGTGCCCGCGCTGCGGCGCGGGGCTCGTTCGCCTATCTCGACGGGCTCAACCCGGAGCAGCGCCGCGCCGTCGAAGTCACCGACGGGCCGGTGCTGGTGCTCGCCGGCGCGGGCACCGGCAAGACGCGCGTTCTCACCACGCGCATCGCCCACATCATCGCGTCGGGCCTCGCCCGCCCCTCCGAGATTCTCGCCGTCACCTTCACCAACAAGGCGTCGCGCGAGATGAAGGAGCGCATCGGCCTGCTGCTCGGCAGCGTGGCCGAGGGCATGCCCTGGCTCGGCACCTTCCACGCCATCGGCACCAAGATCCTCCGGCGTCACGCCGAGATGGTCGGCCTGCGCTCCGACTTCACCATCCTCGACACCGACGACCAGATCCGCCTGATGAAGCAGGTGATCCAGGCCGAGGACATCGACGAGAAGCGCTGGCCCGCCCGCGCCCTCGCCTCCTTCATCGACGGCTGGAAGAACCGCGGCCTCACGCCCGACAAGGTGCCCGCAGGCGAAGCCGCCGCCTTCGCCTCCGGCCGCGGCGCGAAGCTCTACGCCGCCTATCAGCAGCGCCTGAAGGACCTCAACGCCGCCGATTTCGGCGATCTCCTGCTCGAAAACCTGCGCCTGTTCCGCGAGCACGAGGACGTGCTGCGCTCCTATCAGGAGCGCTTCCGCTACATGCTGGTGGACGAGTATCAGGACACCAACGTCGCCCAATATCTCTGGCTGCGCCTATTGGCGCAGGGCCGCCGCAACGTCGCCTGCGTCGGCGACGACGACCAGTCGATCTACGGCTGGCGCGGCGCGGAGGTCGACAACATCCTGCGCTTCGAGCACGATTTCCCGGGCGCGACCGTGGTCCGGCTCGAACGCAATTACCGCTCCACCGGCCATATCCTCGCCACCGCGTCCAGCCTCATCGCCCACAACGAGGGCCGGCTCGGCAAGACCCTGTTCACCGACGACGAGGCCGGCGAGAAGGTCACCGTCACCGGCGCATGGGACTCCGAGGAGGAGGCCCGGCTCATCGGCGAGGAGATCGAGGCGCTTCAGCACAAGCAGCACAATCTTTCGGAAATGGCGGTGCTGGTGCGTACCTCGGCGCAGATGCGCGAGATCGAAGACCGCTTCGTCACGCTCGGCCTGCCCTATCGCGTCATCGGCGGCCCGCGCTTTTACGAGCGGCAGGAAATCCGCGACGCGCTCGCCTATCTCCGCCTCGTCAACAACCCGGCCGACGACCTCGCCTTCGAGCGCATCGTCAACGTGCCGAAGCGCGGTCTGGGCGACGCCACCATCGAACAATTGCACCGCTACGGCCGCGCGGCGCGCATTCCGCTGATGGAAGCGGCGTTGCGCATGGTCGAGACCGACGAGCTGAAGCCCAAGCCCCGCACCTCCCTGCGCGAGGTCACGGCCGCCTTCACGCGCTGGTCGGGCCGCATCGAGACCACCAAGCACAACGAACTCGCAGAAATCATCCTCGAGGAGTCCGGCTACACCGACATGTGGCAGCGCGAGCGCACGGCCGACAGCGCCGGGCGTCTCGAAAACCTCAAGGAATTCGTGCGTTCGATGGAGGAGTTCCCCGATCTCGGGTCCTTCCTCGAACATGTCTCGCTGGTGATGGAAGCGTCGGAGGCCGAGGGCGGAGACAAGGTCTCGATCATGACCCTGCACGGCTCGAAAGGCCTCGAATTCGAAACCGTGTTCCTCCCCGGTTGGGAGGAAGGCCTGTTCCCCAGCCAACGCGCGCTCGACGAGAGCGGCCGCGCCGGCTTGGAGGAGGAGCGGCGGCTCGCCTATGTCGGCGTCACCCGCGCGCGGCGTCGCGCCAAGATCTTCTTCGCCTCCAACCGCCGCATCCACGGCATGTGGAACTCCACCGTTCCCTCCCGCTTCGTCGACGAACTGCCCGAGGCGCATGTCGAGGTCACGGAAGCGCCGGCCGGCTTCGGCGGCGGCTTCGGCGGATACGGCGGCGGCAGCCGCTTCGACAAGCAGACCCCCTTCGGCTCCACCTACAACACCCCCGGCTGGCAGCGCGCGCAGCGCATCGCAGGGGCCGGCAATGCGGGCGGCGGCGGCACGGGCGGTTCACGCGGCGGCTTCGGCGAGGGTGCGACCCGCTACGACGCCGGCACGACGCGCGGCGGCCCCTTGCTGATCGAGGGCGAACTCGTCGCCAAGAGCACCGGCACGGACTCCGCCTTCGACGCCGGCGACCGCGTCTTCCACATCAAATTCGGCAACGGCACCGTCGGCGCGGTCGACGGCAACAAACTCACCATCGACTTCGACAAGGCCGGTCGGAAGATGGTGCTGGAGAGTTTCGTTCAGAGGGTGTGATTGCAGCCACGTGGAGAAAAGGTGTGATTTATATATTGCAAAAAGATGATTATCACGTCGTCGAGAGCCTGCATCGATATCTATATAAGAAAATGAATAGAATTGAGCCTGATTTTTTCGTCGATCCAGATAATATTGAATTCACAGACAACGTGACTAAATGCTGGGATCGTCAGCAATCAATTGTGTTCGTTTTCGAGAAAAACAACAATATCGTGGGCTACATACGTATAATTCAGTGTTGCACCGATGAAAATTCAGCGATGATCAAGCAACGTATCTTTCTGAAAATTGAAGAGATATGCGTTGATAAAAAACATCAAAAACAAGGAATTGGTACTCAACTCCTTAAAAAGGCGATTGAGCTAAGCGATCAAAATTCACGTATTCCACTTTATATTGGTACAGCATCAAAAAACAAACGTGCTCTTGATCTTTATCGTCGCATAATGAAGCCAGCAACAACATCGGTGTCAGTTCTACGCGTGTAGCCACGCTGGTGGCCACGTTCGCGAACGGTCCGACTCACGCCGCCCGGGCGTCCCCGCCGATCCCCGGAGCCGGAACGGCGATCACCATCACCGCGTCTCTGAATTCGTCCGACCACGCGGCATCCGCCTTGATCTCCGACAGGTCGCGCGTCGCGGGCACGGGCAAGCCCGCCTCGATCATCGTTTCGAGCCAACCTTCGAGCGCTTCGGTCGCCATTTCGAAAAGGCGATCGGCGTCGTCCGACGCGGAGAAGCAGCCCGGCGCGTCGGGGAACACGAGTCCGTAAGCGCTGTCCGCATCCTTGGACACGATCCCGATATACGGTTTCATCGCTCGTCTCCTCGCCAACCCGCCTGTCGGTAGATGGAGCGCACCGTGCCGAGCGGCAGGTCTCGCTCCGGGTGCGGCACGGTGACGATCATCGCCGAGCCGGTCTTTCCGAAATGATGGTGAGAGCCCTTCACGCGCAGAAGCGTCCAACCTTCACGTCGCAAGCGTGCGATGATCTCACGACTGTTCCGGATGAAAGACATGCTTCGCAAAGGGCTCGACAACGCGACGCATCATACCATTTCGGAAGCGACGGGCCAAACCGGCGAATGCGCCCCTACCCCCGCGCCTCCCCCACCGTGTCCGCCATCGTCGCCCCTCGCCCGCCCATCGGTTTCTCGCCGCCTTCGGTGGAATCCTTCGCGGTCTGGTGTTCCGCTTCCGCGTTCAGCTCCGCCCCGGCGACGACGATGGTCGAGGACACCCACATCCAGATCATGAAGCCGATCACCGCGCCGAGCGAGCCGTAGGTCTGGTCGTAATTCGCGAAGTTTTGCGCGTAGATCGACAGCCCGACGGAGGCCGCCACCCAGAGCACGGCGGCGAGCACGCTGCCGGGGCTCACCCACTTCCATTCGGGCTCGTTCCTGCTCGGGCCGTAACGGTAGAGCAGCGCCAGCGCGCCGATCAGCAGCGCGATGAGCACCACCCAGCGCCCGATGCGCGCCGACCATTCGGCGAGCGGGCCCAGCGGCAGCATGTTCAGCAGCAGCGGCACCACCACCACCGCGCCGATCGCGAGGAGCATGAATACGGCCGCGCCTATCGTGAACGCCAAGGACACGGCGTTGAGCTTGAGGAAGGAGCGCTTCTCCTCCTCCTCATAGGCCACGTTCAGCGCGTCGAACACGGCCTTCATCCCCGAATTGGCGCTCCAAAGCGACAGCAGGATGCCGAAGATTCCGGCAAAGCCGAGCGCCGTCTTGCCCTGCGCCGAAACCGCCTTCAGCCGCTCGCCGATGATGTCCGCCGCGCCGTAGGGCAAGTATTGCGCGGCGGAGGCGAAGTGCCGTTCCACCGTGGCCGGGTCGGCGAACAGCCCGTAGATCGAGACGAAGGCCGCGATGGCGGGAAACAGCGCGAGCAGCCCGTAAAACGTCACCCCGGCCGCAATCGCGAGCACCCGGTCGTTCTGCATCTCGTCCCAAGTGCGCAGCAGAATGTCCTTCCAGCCCCGCGCCGGAATTTGCTGCGGGGCATCCGCGCTGCGGCCGCGCGCATCGCCCTGCGATGACCCTCCGGAGGAAGAACGCGCGGTGCGGGCCTCGTCGGCAAACCGCTCGGGCGTGCCGCCGCCGCGCCCGCCGTCTCCGCGGACCCTCCCCGTGCGTCTCGGCCACGGCACCGCTTCGGCGTCCCCGCGCGGCCGGTCGAATACCAATCCGGCCACGCTCGCCGCCAAGATCAAGGTCTGCGCCCGGTCGACGAGGAGGGCTGTCCATCCGGCGCGGCGGACGGGCGGGCGGGTTCGGACGTTGCGGCGTGTCGGCATGGTCGCTCTCGCGGTCGGGTTCCGGCCTCGTCCAACGGCCGCGCAATGCACGGGTTCCGCCGGCCCTTCTCGTCCTGCCGTCGTGACACCGCGCCCGGCGGGTGATAGTCGAAGCGCCATGCTTGAAGGTCTTCATCCCCGCAATCCCACCCATGTCCTCCGTCTAGTCACCGACGAGGCCGTCGCGCGCCGCGTGGCCGACATCGTGGTCGAAACCTTCGACCCGGCCGAAACCGCCGCCGCCGCGTTCGAGAACGAGGCCACGCTCGATTGGGAGGTGGAGGTCTATTTCGCCGACGCGCCCGACGAAGCCGCCATGCGCAATCTCGTGCGCATCGCCGCGGGTGATGCCGCGGCCGACGCGGTGTTCTTCGAAACCTTGGCCGAGAAGGATTGGGTCAAGGCCTCGCTCGAAGGCCTCAGCATGGTGCGCGCGGGCCGCTTCCTCGTGCACGGCTCCCATGACCGTTCGCGGGTGCCTTTGGAGGCAGTCGGCATCGAGATCGAGGCGGCGCTCGCCTTCGGCACCGGCCATCACGGCACCACGCGCGGCTGCCTGCTGATGCTGGATGCGCTGCTCAAGCGCCGCCGTCCTCGTCACGTGCTCGACGTCGGTACCGGCACCGGCGTTCTCGCCATCGCCGCCGCACGCGCCCTGCATCGCCGCGTCGCCGCCGGCGACATCGATGCGGTCGCCGTGGAAGCCGCCCTCTCCAATTCGCGCTTCAACAAGACCGGCGCGTATCTGCGGCCCGTCACCGCCAAGGGTACGGAGCATCCCGCGCTGCGCCGCGTGCGCTTTTACGATCTGATCTTCGCCAACATCCTCGCGCGGCCGCTGATGCGCCTCGCGCCGTCCATCGCCGCCGTAGCCTCGCCCGATGCGGACCTGATCCTGTCGGGTCTGCTCATCCGCGACGTGCCGATCGTGCTCTCCGCCTACGCGGCGCAGGGCTTCCGCTTGGCCGAAGAGCGGCATCTGGAAGGCTGGGCGACATTGCGTCTGCGGCGCGGCGGCGCGGCTCCGCGCCCGCTCTGAATTATAAGTCGTCGACGCCCAAGCGAAGCAGGTCCGAGCGCAGGCCCGCGAACATCACCGCGAGCCGGTTGCCCCCCGCACGGCCGAATTCCGTATCATGCGCCAATTCCAAGTCGAAGATTTCGAGCTTGGTGCTCAACTGCCGTCCGGAAGCGACCGGCGTGATCATCAGCTTAAACGCTACATCTTCCGAGCGTTGGGCGATCCGGTCCCCTTCCGACGCGTGCTCGCCCGCGCGCGCCGCGAATAATACGAAACGAGATCGTCAAATTCAGTCTCGTTGGAAATATGACCGGAGAGAATGTTTTGTCCGAGGGCAGGTCTGACTTCGGCGTCGGCGACTGATGCACCACTCACAACCGTGTTCACTTTCTTTCTCGCCAAATCGATTTGGATAATATGGAGAATACCGCTGCGGAATTCAAGCCGATTGATAAAAGCGACACTTTTACGCGCTGATAAATTCGACGTAGGTGAAGTTACAGACTGACGAGCCCGTCCATCGTAAAGTCCCTGCTCAAATCCGATGGAGATGACGAAAAGTGAAGGCGACGTTCCAGAATTTCGAAGCGCACAAGCCCGGCGCGGCGCGTACGGAGCGGATTACGGCGCTTCGGCTTGCCTTGATTTCGCAAGGTCTCGAGGGCGTCATCGTGCCGCGGTCGGACGAGTATCAGAACGAGTACGTCCCGGCCGCCGGCGAGCGCCTCGCCTTCCTCACCGGCTTCACGGGATCATGGGGCCTCGCCGTCGTTCTCGATGACCGCGCCGCCGTGTTCAGCGACGGCCGCTACACCGTGCAGCTGCGCGAGCAGATCGACACGACCGTCTACGAGCCGCTGAACGCCGCCGTGACGTCCCCCGAGGATTGGCTGCGCGCCGCGCTGCGTCCGGGCATGCGTCTCGGCTACGATCCGGCGCTTCATACGCCCGACGGCATCAAGAAGATCGAGCGCGCCTGTCTGGATGCGGGCGCCGAACTCGTCCCCGTCGCAGCCAATCCGGTGGACGCGATCTGGGCCGACCGTCCCGCCCCGCCCCTCGCGCCCGTCACGCTGCATCCCGAGCATTTCGCCGGCGTAACTGCGGCCGACAAGATCGCGCGCGTGCAGGCCAAGCTCGCCGAACTGAGGGTCGACGCCCTCGCGGTCACCGATCCGCACGCCTTGGCGTGGATCTTCAACATTCGCGGCGGCGACGTGTCCCACACGCCGCTCCCGCTCGGTCGCGCGCTGCTGCCGCGCGAGGGCCGCCCGACCGTGTTCCTCGACGGCCGCAAGCTCTCGCAAAACGTCCGCGCCGCGCTCGCCGCAGTCGCGGATATCGAGGAACCCGTCGCCCTCGACGCAGCCTTGGCTCTGCTGGGCAGGGCCGGCGCAAAGGTCCGCTTCGATTTTTCCTCCGCGTCCGTCCGCATCGTCGCCGCGCTCGAAGCTGCGGGCGGCACCGCGGATGTCGGCAATGATCCCGTCGCCCTGATGAAGGCCGTCAAGAACGAGACCGAACTGGCCGGCGCGCGCGCCGCACATCTGCGCGACGGCGCGGCCATGGCGCGTTTCCTCGCATGGCTGTCGCGCGAGGCTCCGGCGGGCCGCCTTACCGAAATCGATGCCGCGGTCCGTCTCGAGGCGTTTCGCATCGAAACCGGGGCGCTGAAGGACGTGTCCTTCCCCACCATCTCCGCCGCCGGCCCGCATGCGGCGCTGCCGCATTACCGCGTCGACGAATCCTCGAACTTGCCGATCACGCCGGGCCTGTTCCTCATCGATTCGGGCGGCCAATATGAAGACGGCACCACGGACATCACCCGGACCGTCGCGGTGGGCGCAACTACGCCCGAGATGCGGGACCGCTACACCCGCGTCCTCAAGGGCATGATCGCCATCGCCCGCACGATATTCCCGAAAGGCGTTTCCGGCGCGCAGATCGACGCCTTCGCCCGCCGCGCGCTCTGGGACGTCGGCGCGGATTTCGACCACGGCACCGGCCACGGCGTCGGCAGCTTCCTGTCCGTGCATGAGGGGCCGCAGCGCATTTCCAAGCTCGGCACGACGGCGCTCGAACCCGGCATGATCCTGTCGGACGAACCCGGCTATTACCGCGAAGGCGCGTTCGGCATCCGCATCGAAAACCTCCTCGCCGTCGAGCGCCGCGAGATCCCCGGGGCCGAGCGCGAAATGTACGGCTTCGAAACCCTCACCTTCGTCCCCATCGATCTCGCCCCGGTCGAAACCGCCCTCCTCACCTCCGAAGAAACCGCCTGGCTCGACGCCTACCACGCCGAAGTTCGCGAAAAGATCGACCCCTTGGTGGACGACGAGACGAGGGCATGGCTCATCGTCGCGACCCGCCCGGTCGCCTGACCGCCTCGCCCGTCGCCCTCCCCCGTCATTGCGAGGAGCGGAGCGACGCCCGGCAGGAGGGGAATGTAGAAAACCTCATGGTGAGGAGGCGCGAAGCGCCGTCTCGAACCACGAGGTTTTCGGCGCGTGCAAGCGATGGTTCGAGACGCACGGCTCCGCCGCGCTCCTCACCATGAAGAGAAGGGGAAGAGGCTCGGCCCCGAAAGAACCCCTCATGGTGAGGAGGCGCGAAGCGCCGTCTCGAACCACCGTTTACGCGGCCCCGCCAACCCCTGCCCGCCGAAACCACTCGTCTTCGTCGATCACCGCGACGCCGTGCTTCTTCGCGTCCGCCAGCTTCGAGCCGGCGCCCGGCCCGGCCACCACGAGATCCGTCTTCTTCGACACCGAGCCCGAGACCTTCGCGCCCAGCCGCTCGGCCATGGCCTTGGCCTCGTCGCGGCTCATGCGCTCCAGCGCTCCGGTGAAGACGATCGTCTTGCCGCTGAATTCGCCTTCCGACACCACGGCTTCGGGCGGCTCCGGCGTCACTTCCGCCAGCAGCTCGGCGAGCACTTCCAGATTGTGAGCTTCCCCGAAGAAGTCGGCCACGGCCTCCGCCACCACGGGGCCGACACCCTCGATGGACGTCAAGTCGGCGAGCGCCTCCGCATCTCCGCCGGCCGCCCGCACCGCCACGTCGCGCAGGGCTTCCGCGCTCTCGAAGCGCCGTGCGAGCAGCTTGGCCGTCGTTTCGCCCACATGGCGGATGCCGAGCGCGAAGATGAAGCGGTGCAGCGCCACGTTGCGCCGGGCGTCGATGGCCGCGAACAGATTGGCGGCCGACGTCGCCCCCCAGCCCTCGCGGTCCTTCAGCTTCTTCAGCGCCCGCGCGTCGCGCACGGCGAGAGTGAACACGTCCTGCGGACGCGTCACGAGGCCGTCCCGATGGAACGCCTCGATCTGCTTGTCGCCGAGCCCCTCGATGTCGAAGGCGTTGCGCGAGGCGAAATGCTTCAGCCGTTCGACCGCCTGCGCCGGGCAGACGAGCCCGCCGGTGCAGCGGCGCACCACGTCCTCCTTGCCCGTCTTGGGGTCGATCTCACGCACGGCATGGCTGCCGCAAGCCGGGCAAAGCGTCGGGAATGCATAAGGCTGCGCATCCGCCGGCCGCTTCTCGATCACCGGGCCGAGAATTTGCGGGATCACGTCGCCCGCGCGCTGCACGGTCACCGTATCGCCGATGCGCACGTCCTTGCGGGCGATCTCGTCCTCGTTGTGCAGCGTGGCGTTGGTCACCACCACGCCGCCCACGGTGACGGGCTGGAGCCGCGCCACCGGCGTCAGCGATCCCGTCCGCCCCACCTGAATGTCGATGCCGAGCAGCAGGGTCGTGGCTTTCTCCGCCGGGAATTTATGTGCGGTGGCCCAGCGCGGCGACCGTGAGATAAAGCCGAGCCGTCGCTGCAGGTCGAGGTCGTCGACCTTGTAGACCACGCCGTCGATGTCGTAGGGCAGCCCCGCCCGCTGCTCCTCCACCGCCCGGTAATGCGCGAGCATTTCCTCCGCGCTCCCGCAGCGGCGCATCAGCGGATTGGTCGGAAAGCCCCAGCGCGCGAAGGCCTCCACCATGCCCGATTGCGTATCCGCCGGCCGCTCGCCGACGATCTCGCCCCATGCATAGGCGAAGAAGCGCAGCGGCCGGCTCGCGGTGATCGCGGGATCGAGCTGGCGCAGCGAGCCCGCCGCCGCGTTGCGCGGATTGGCGAAGACGGGCTTTCCGGCCGCCTCCTGCCGCGCATTCAGCGCCGCGAAATCGTCCTTGCGCATGTAGATTTCACCGCGCACCTCGATCACGTCGGGCACGTCCGGGCCGTTCAGCACCTGCGGGATCTCCGCGATGGTGCGCACGTTCACCGTCACGTCCTCGCCCTCCTCCCCGTCCCCGCGCGTGGCGGCGACGACGAGGCGGCCGCGCTCGTAGCGCAGCGAGCAGGACAATCCGTCGATCTTCGGCTCGGCGGTGAACGCCAGAGGCCGCTCGGCCGGGAGGTCGAGAAACCGCCGCACGCGGTCCACGAACTCCGTCGCCTCCTCGTCGGAAAACACGTTCGCCAGCGACAGCATCGGCACGCGATGGCGCACCTTGGCGAATTTCTCGGAGGGCTTCGCGCCGACCTTCTCGACGACGCTCTCGGGCCGCTTCAGCTCGGGGAACGCGGTCTCGATCTCCTCCAGCCGCCGGCGCAGCGCGTCGTAATCCGCATCGGAGATGATCGGCGCGTCCTCGCCGTGATAACGCACGTCGTGCGCGGCCACCTCGCGGGCGAGCGCGTCATGTTCGAGGCGGGCCTCCAACGGCGTCAGTTCGGCAACGGGAACGGCCCGCGGGCCGGAATGGGACGACACTGCAACCAACTCCTCGATGATCTTCGTCCGCAGGGCGGCAAGACCGGTCACACCGCACCGGTCACACCGCGCGCGACGATCCTGCGGCCAACAACGTCCGGGCCGCCGCCCGCGCCTCGTCCGTCACCACGGCTCCGGCGAGCATGCGCGCGATCTCCTCGCGGCGGGGCTCGTCGGCCAGCGCGGAGACGCGCGTCGCGACGCGCTCGGCGTCAGCGGCTTCCTTCGCGATCAGATAGTGCCGCGAGGCCTTGGCGGCGACCTGCGGCGCATGCGTCACGCTGAGCACCTGCACGCGCTCGGCCAGCCGCGCCAACCGCGCCCCGATGGCGTCCGCCACGGCGCCGCCCACGCCCGTGTCGATCTCGTCGAACACCAGCGTCGGGGCTGAGCCGCGGTCGGCCAACTGCACCTTCAACGCCAGCATGAAGCGCGAAAGCTCGCCGCCCGAGGCCACCTTCATCATCGGGCCGGGCCGTGTGCCGGGGTTGGTCTGCACGTGGAACTCCACGCGGTCGAAACCGTCCGGTCCGCGAAGCGTCGTGTCGCTGTCCACCTGCACGATGAAACGCGCGCGCTCCAGCTTCAGCGGCGGCAATTCCGTCTGCACCTGCGCTTCGAGGGACGCCGCGGCCGCGCGCCGCTTCTCCGAGAGCGCCTGGGCCGCACGCAAAAACAGCGCTTCGGCCTCCACGACCTCCCGTTCCAATTTCGTCGATTGCGCTTCGCCCGCGTCGATCGCGGCCAATTCGTCGGCAAAGCGGGTCGCCAAGGCCGGGATGTCGTCGGCGAGGACGTTGTATTTGCGCGCCGCGCCGCGGATCGCGAACAACCGTTCCTCGATCCGCTCCAATTCGCGCGGGTCGAACTCCGCCGCGCGCAAGGCGTCCTCCAGCACCGTGCCCGCCGTCTCGACGGCGTCGATGGCGGCCGCCAGCGCGGCGAGCGAGGGGTTGATCAGTTCGGGCGCCTGCGCCGCGCGGCGTTCCAGCCTGCGCATGGCGGAGGCGAAGGCCGAGACGGGCGATCCCGATCCGCCGACGAGTTGATGCGTCTCGTTGATCTCCGAAACCACCTTCTCCGCGTTCATCATCGCCTGCCGGCGCTTGGCGAGGGTCTCCTCCTCGCCGACGTCGACGGAGAGCTTCTCCAACTCGGCGACGGCATGGCGCAGGAAATCCGCCTCCTTGGCCGCCTGTTCGATGCGTTCGCGATGCTCCGACAACGCCTCGCGCGCAGCCTTCAATGCCGCAAACAGCGCCGCCGTGCGCCGCGCCTCGGACTCCGCCCCGGCAAAGGCGTCGAGCAGCGCGCGATGCGCCGAGGCGTCGGTCATCGCCCGGTCGTCATGCTGGCCGTGGATTTCGACCAGCGTCTCGCCGATCCGCCGCAGCGCCTGCACGCCGACCGGTTGATCATTGACCAAGGCGCGCGTGCGCCCGTCCGCGAACTGCACACGCCGCAGGATCACGTCGCCGTCGTCGGAAATGTCGTGTTCGGCCAGCAGCGCACGCGCCGGATGCTGCGGCGGCACCGAAAACACGGCCGTCACCTGCCCCTGCGTCTCGCCGTGCCGTACGAGGGAGCCGTCGCCGCGCCCGCCCAGAGCCAGCGCGAACGCGTCGAGCAGGATCGATTTGCCCGCGCCGGTCTCGCCGGTGAGCACGCTCAGACCGGGTGCGAAATCCAGCACCAGCCGGTCGATGAGAACGATGTCGCGGATCGCGAGCTGAACGAGCATGCTCCGCCGATCTCCGACCTGCCGCCCGCCCCCGTCAGCCGAGGCCGACGGACTTGAACGCCTTGCTGATCCAGGAATCCGTGTTCTCGCGCGGCTCCATGCCGCGGCTCTGCAGCAGCTTGTAGGTATCCTTGTACCACTGCCCGTCGGGGAAATTGTGCCCCAGCACGGCCGCCGCGGTCTGCGCCTCGTTGACGATGCCGAGCGCGAGATAGGCTTCCGTCAACCGCGCCAGCGCTTCTTCGATCTGGTTCGTGGTCTGGAAATTGGCCACCACGACGCGGAAACGGTTGATCGCCGCGGTGTAGTTGCGCTTGTTCAGGTAGTAGCGTGCCACTTCCATCTCGCGTCCGGCGAGCTGGTCGCGGATGACCTGCAGCTTGAACTTCGCGTCCGCCGCATAGTCGGACTTGGGCCAACGCTCCACCACCTCCCGCATCGCGACGAGCGCCTTTTCGGAGCGTTCCTGGTCGCGGGAAATGTCGGGGATCTGATTGTAATAGGCGTTGGCGACCATATACGCCGCGTAAGCCGCGTCTTCGCTCGCCGGATACAGGCCGAGATAGCGCTTACCGGACGAGATCGTCTCGTCGTAATTGCGGCTCGTGTAATTGGCGTAGGTCTGCATGATCAAGGCGCGCTTCGACCAGCTCGAAAACGGATATTGCCGGTCGAGGTCGGAGAATTTCTTGGAGGCGCCCTCGAAGTCGCGGCTTTCGATCAGCGCGAGGCCTTGATTGTAGAGCAGCTCGGCCGCGACCGTCGGCACGATCTCGGGCTTGTAGGGCTCGTCCTTCGAGAACGGGTTGAGCGAAGAAACCGTATCGCAGGCGGCCAGCGGCCACGCCAAGACGATCGCCAGCAGAGGTGCGGCGAAACGGGAACCACGGACGGAACGGCCGGTCTGGAAGAGCATCGACATCCTCACGACGAATCCGCTCGCGGCAGGAGCCGCGGGCCTCGAACGTTGCATAGCGCAACGCGCGTTCAAGGGCTACCCGAAGACACGCCGATGGAAGGCACGCCGGTGGAATAGAAAGCGACCGCAGAGACGCCGACCAAGGAAGATGAGCCCGCAGACGGGCGCGACGGCAACTCGAACCGAAAGCGCGGTGGAATTCAGCCTTCGCCCGCGCAGGCGATCGCCGCGGCCGAGCCGTGCGCTTCGGACGTCGAGGACGCGAACACGCGCGCCGGATCGACGATCTCGTAATTCGATGCATCCGCGAACAGCGCTTCGAGCATCGAAACGTTCATGCGGTGACCGCCGCAATAGGAGCGGTAATGCGCCAGCAGCGGCGCTCCGGCGAGCGAGAGATCGCCGACCGCGTCGAGCGTCTTGTGGCGCACGAACTCGTCCGGATAGCGCAGGCCCTCGGGGTTCAGGATGCCGTCGTCGCCAAGCGCGACGGTATTGTCGAGCGACGCGCCGAGCGCAAAGCCCGCCTTCCAGAGATATTCCACATCGCGCATGAAGCCGAAGGTGCGCGCCCGCGACAATTCGCGGCGGAAACCCCGCGCATCGAGTTCGAACACCTTCTTCTGGCGGCCAATCAGCGCCGTGTCGAAGTCGATCTCCACTTCGAGACGGAAGCCGCGATCATACGGCAGCAGTTCCGCCCAGCCGCGTCCCTGCTCGATGCGCACGGGCTTGAGCACGCGGAGATATTTGCGCGGCGCGTTGAAGCGCACGATGCCGGCCGCCTCGATGGCGTCCATGAACGGCTCGGACGAACCGTCCATGATCGGCACTTCGGGACCGTCGATCTCGACGAGAACATTGTCGATGCCCGTCGCGTAAAGCGCGGCCATCAGATGCTCGATCGTCGAAACGGATGCGGTCTCGTCACCGAGAACGGTGCAGAGTTCGGTGGCGCTCACCGCCGACCAATCGGCGCGAATGCGGCGCGTACGCCCGCCTTCGAGGCCGGTGCGCAGAAATGAAATTCCGGTTTCGGCATTCGCCGGATGGAGCGAAATCGCCGCAGGCTTGCCGGAATGGACTCCGAAGCCGGCGAGATCGATGCGGGAGCGGATCGTGGTCTGCTTGGTATTCAACATCATCCCCGCCTTCACGGCACTTGCGTCCGCGCCTGAGACGCCGCTCATCGATCGTTTCCGTTTCGAGCCCGCCACCCTCTTCGGGATGTGCCCCGCATGCGAATGCGGGAATGGCCTCGTTCAGCAGTGTGGATAAGGCGTGACGCGAGTCCGGTAAAATCAAGCTTCATTACCGTTTGTTACAACTGCGCGGCTTTTCACGCAGGCCTGCAACCCCCTGATGCATCGACGAAAAATGCCCGGCCTTTCGGCCGGGCATGAGTTTCGAGAGGCTCGTGCCGAAGTCAGTTCGACTGACGACGGAGAAACGCCGGAATTTCCAGCTGATCGTCCTCGAACATCCGCTGCTGCGGTGCGGGACGCGCCGGCTGCGCGGCCGGACGCTTGGCGAACTCCTGATGCACCGGGGCGGGCTGCGGCGGCAGTTCCGGCCGGACTTCGGGAGCATGGTCGGGCGCGGCCGACTGCACGGGCCGCGGCTGCGGCACGGGCGCGTCGTCGCGCTCCGGGCGACGGCCGAACCCCGCGGCGGCGAGGCGGTCCATCAAGGTGGTGCGCTTCTTTTCGACGTTTGGCTGCATCACGCCGCTGCGCGAAGCCTCGATCGTGGCCTGAGCCACCATCGGCAGATCTTCGATGCGCGGCATGCGCGGCGCGCGCAGGGGCTCTTCGGCGCGGGGCGGCACGAACGAGGTCGGCTGCGGATTGTACGCGACCGGCTCGGGCGCCTGCTCGACGACGGGAGCCGCCGGGATCGGACGCGCGGCCGCCGGGCGGATCGTCACGTCGTGATGCGTCTGCGACGCCGGGGCGTGGACGGGAGCCTGCGGAGCGGGCGCAATCACGGCCGCCGACGCGGTCGAAATCTCAGGACGCTGCTCCGGCCGGACGAAAGGGCGGTTGACCTGTTGCGCCTCCGTGCGCAGGCGCTCGGTCACTTCCGCGATGCGCTGCTCGGTGGCCGAGAAGCCGCCGTCGCGTGCCGCCAGCAGGGCGTGGTCGATGCCGGTGGCGACGACCGAAACGCGCACGATGCCTTCGAGCGAGTCGTCGCGGGTCGCGCCGAAGATCACGTTGGCGTCGGCGTCGACTTCCTCGCGGATGCGGGTCGCGGCTTCGTCGACTTCATACAGGGTGAGGTCGGAGCCGCCGGTGATCGAGATCAGCAGGCCGCGCGCGCCCTTCATGTTCACGTCGTCGAGCAGCGGGTTGGCGATGGCGGCTTCGGCGGCGCGCATGGCGCGCTTCTCGCCCGAGGCTTCGCCCGTGCCCATCATCGCCTTGCCCATTTCGCGCATCACGGCGCGCACGTCGGCGAAGTCGAGATTGATGAGGCCTTCCTTCACCATCAGGTCGGTGATGCAGGCGACGCCCGAATACAGCACCTTGTCGGCCATCGCGAAGGCGTCGGCGAAGGTGGTGTGCTCGTTGGCGACCCGGAACAGGTTCTGGTTCGGGATGACGATCAGCGTGTCGACCGACTTCTGCAGCTCGATGATGCCGGCTTCCGCCAGCCGCATGCGGCGCGAACCTTCGAACGAGAACGGCTTGGTCACGACGCCGACGGTCAGGATGCCCATGTCGCGGGCCGCGCGGGCCACGATCGGGGCCGCGCCGGTACCGGTGCCGCCGCCCATGCCGGCGGTCACGAACACCATGTGCGCGCCCGCAAGCTGGTCGCGGATCTCGTCGATGACCTCTTCGGCGGCCGCACGGCCGACTTCCGGCTGCGATCCCGCGCCGAGGCCTTCGGTGACCTGAATGCCCATCTGGATCACGCGATGCGCCTTGGCCGCCGTCAGCGCCTGCGCGTCGGTGTTGCCGACGACGAACTCGCAGCCCTGCAGGCCGAGTTCGATCATGTTGTTGACCGCATTGCCGCCCGCGCCGCCGACGCCGAACACGGTGATGCGGGGCTTGAGTTCGCGGATGTCCGGAACGCTGAGATTGATCGTCATTGTGGTTGGCCTCTCGATTGTTGCGCTTTCGCGCCCCTTGTTCCTCCGACGGTGCCGCCGCTCCGCCGCATTCAGTTCCGTTTCTTAAAAGCTGTCCTTCAGCCACCGCCCCATGCGCGACAGATAACCGTCGGTTCCGGTGGCGCCGTAATGTCCCGCGGAGCTCGGTTCGAAATGCTCGAGCCCGGCGACCTGCGGATAGACGATCAGACCGACCGGCGCGGCGAAGGCGGGACCCTTCATCGCATCGGGAAGCCCCTGTACCCCGAGGGGACGCCCGACGCGGACCTGTTTGGACAGGATCTGTCGTGCGAGTTCGGGAAGCCCCGTGAGTTGGGCTCCGCCGCCCGTGAGGACGATGCGGCGCCCGGAGACGTTGCCGAAGCCCGCCGAGGCGAGCCGGTCGCGAACGAGTTCGAGGATCTCCTCCACGCGCGGTTTGATCACCCGCACCAGTTGCGATTTCGGCACATGATGAACCGAGTCGCGGTCTTCGTCGTCGACGGAGGCGACCGCGATCATCTCGCGGTCGTCGGACGCGGTGGCGATGGTGGAGCCGTACAGCGTCTTCAGCCGCTCGGCATGCGTCACCGTCGTCGTGAAGCCGCGCGCGATGTCCATCGTGACATGGTTGCCGCCCACGGCGATCGCGTCCGAATGCACCAGCGCGCCGTTGTGGAACACGCCGACGCTCGTCGTGCCGGCGCCGAGATCGACCGTCGCCACGCCCATCTCGGCCTCGTCGTCGACCAAGGCCGAAAGCCCCGCCGCATAGGGGCTCGCCACGACGGCCTCGACGCCGAGATGGCAGCGCTCGACCGCCAGCATCAAATTCCGGATCGCGTATTCGTCGCTGGTGACGACATGCATGTCGACGCCCAGCTTGCGGCCGATCATGCCCTGCGGGTCGCGGATGCCGCGCGTCGCGTCGAGCCCGAAGCCGGTCGGCAGCGAGTGCAGCACGGTGCGGCCGGGCAGCGCGCCGGTCCAGCTCGCGGCTTCGAACACGCGCTGGATGTCGCCCTGCGACACGGGGCGGCCCGTCAGCGAGACGTCGGCATGAAACGACTTGGAACCCAGACGCCCGCCGGTGATGTTGACCACCACGGAGCGGATTTCCACCTTGGCCATGCGCTCGGCCGCGTCCACGGCGAGGCGGATCGCCTGCTCGGCGGCGTCGAGATCGACGACCGCCCCGCCCTTCAGGCCGCGCGCGCGCTGATGGCCGATGCCGACGATGCGGGCGCGATGTGTGCGGCCGCGCAGCATGTCGCTTTCGCCCGCGGGCTCCAGCACCGCGACGAGACAGACGATCTTGCTCGTGCCGACGTCGAGCACGGACACGATGGATCCGCGCCGGGGCGACAGGGGCTTCATGCGGGGCGTCAGACCGGGATGGCGGCTCACGTCGGGTTCACCTTGAGCTTGGCACGTGCCTTGAGAAGTTCGACGCGTGCGGCCGCAGCCTCTTCGGTGAGACGCAATACGACGCGGTCGGGCAGGCGGAGATCGACGGCGAGCACGTCCTTCTCCAAGATTTTTTGGTCGCGGATCAGACCGGCGAGGCGCTTGAGCGCCTCCACCTCGCCGCCTTCCGGCAGGCGCACGTCCATTCCGTTCATCAGCTTCAGCGACCAGCGCCGGCCGGACACGAGCACGGCGGCGCGGATATGCGGCTTCAGCTCGGGTACCTTGTCGACGGCGGCGAGAATGCTCGCGGCGCGGGTCGAAGCGCCCTCGCCCACCACCACCGGCAGCTCGTTGAAGCGGTTGCCGCGATAGCGATCGATCACCGCGCCGTCGGCGGCGATCACGAAGAACTCGCCGTGGTTCTGCCACAGCGCATGACCCTCGCGCTCGACCAGCGCGATCTCGAGCGTTCCCGGATAGACCTTGCGGACGGCGGCGTCCTTGATCAGCGGAATGGCCGTGAGCTTCGCGCGCACCGCGTCGGCGTCCAGAAACGGCAGCGAGGTCGAAGGATCGATGCCCGCCACCTGCAGCACCTCGGCGGTCGAGAGGTCGCCGAGGCCCGTGATCGTCACGTGATCGACGCCGAAGCCGACCATGCGGCCGATGAAATGCAGCGGGTCGCCATGACGCGCGACGAAATCGTCGTAATGCCCGCCGCGCACCACCCCGAAGGCGATCGAGCCCGCGAACAGCGCGGCCGTCAGCGCGGTGCCGAAGCCCTCCGGCAGGCGCGAGGCCCAGCGTGCGATCGGCAGACGGAAACGGCGGCGGAACGCGCGGGTGCGCATCCGACGGGACGCGGTGCCCGACGATGCGTGCGCTTGGGCGAATGAAGGCATCATTCCCTCGTTCACCGATCGCAGGAGGCGTCCTCGACCATCCATCGTACCAACTCACCAAACGACAGCCCCGCATGGGCCGCCAGTTCCGGCACCAGCGAGGTCTCGGTCATGCCGGGTTGCGTGTTCACTTCGAGGCAGACGATCTCGCCGGATCCGTCCGGCTTTTCGTCAAATCTGAAGTCCGCGCGGCTCACGCCCCGACACCCGAGCGCTCGATGCGCCGTCAACGTGAACTGTTGAACGAGATGGTAAATATTCGGTTTAATTTCCGCTGGAAGCACGTGAACCGAGCCCCCTTTCGCGTACTTCGACTCAAAGTCGTAGAAGCCGCCCGCCGCGGGTCTGATGTCGATCACCCCGAGCGCCCGATCGTCCATCACGGCGCAGGTCAATTCGCGGCCGGGGATGTAGCGTTCGACGAGCATCATGTCGCCGTAGGGCCAGTCTTCGCGGGCCAGTTCCTGCGGCGGATGCGAGCGGTCCTCGCGCACGATCACCACGCCCACGGAGGAGCCTTCCGACACCGGCTTCACGACATAGGGCGCGGGCATCACATGCGCCTTCGCGGCCTCGAAGCGGCTCACGGTCACGCCTTCGGCCACCGGCACGCCCGCCGCCGCCATCACGGCCTTGGCGCGGTCCTTCTGCATCGCGAGCGAGGAGGCCAGCACGCCCGAATGCGTGTAGGGGATGCCCTGCATCTCCAGAATGCCCTGCACCACCCCGTCCTCGCCGAAGCGGCCGTGCAGCGCGTTGAAGGCCACGTCGGGCTTGATCGCGGCGAGCGCGGCGGCGACGTCGCGGCCGGCGTCGATGCGCGTCACGCGATAGCCCTCGCCTTCGAGCGCGGCGGCGCAGGCCGCGCCCGAGCGCAGGCTCACCTCGCGCTCGGCGGAAAGCCCGCCCATCAACACCGCCACATGCTTCGTCATCGTCGCGTCCCCCGCAGCTTGCGCCGCTCTATTTCAGCCCGTCCGGCCCGCCGGCGACCGCATCGCCCGCCGTTCCGATCCGCTTGATTTCCCATTCGAGCTCGACGCCGGAGGTCTCGCGCACGCGGCGGCGCACCTCCTCCCCGAGCCCCTCGATCTCCGCCGCAGTCGCGCCGGGCGCGGCCACCAGAAAATTGCAGTGCAGCTCCGAGACCTGCGCCCCGCCCATCCGCAGACCGCGGCAGCCCGCCCGGTCGATCAGCTCCCACGCCTTCGCCCCGTCGGGGTTCTTGAAGGTCGAGCCGCCCGTGCGCGTGTTCACCGGCTGCGTCGCCGAGCGCTGCTCGGTGATCGCGTTCATCTCCGCGAGGATAGCCGCCGGTTCGCCCGCCTCGCCTTGAAACAGCGCCTCGGTGAAAATCACGTCCGTCGCGGCCGCATGGCGGTAGGCAAAGCCCATCGCGGCCTTGTCGAAGCTCCGCACCGCCCCCGTGCGGTCGATGCCGCGCGCGGAGACGAACACGTCCGCCGTCTCGCGCCCGTAGGCTCCGCCATTCATGCGCACCGCGCCGCCGACCGTGCCGGGAATGCCGCGCATGAAGGCGAGCCCGGCGATCCCGGCCTCCGCCGCCGCCCGCGCGACCTTCACGTCCGCAGCCCCCGCTCCGGCGCGCAGCCGCAGGCCGGGCTCCACGGCGATGCCTTGAAACGGCTTGCCCAGATGCACCACCACGCCCGCCACACCCGCGTCGCGCACGAGCAGGTTCGAACCGAGCCCCACGACGGTCAGAGGCACGTCGTGAGGCAGACCCGCGAGGAACAGCTGCAGATCGCTCTCGTCCGCCGGACGAAACAACACCTGCGCCGGTCCGCCGACCCTGAACCAGGAGAACGGCGCCAGCGGCGCATTCGCCGTCAATTCACCGCGCAGCCCCGGCATCCGCGCCCGAAGATCCGGCGTGATGTCGGGGAAGGCCGTCATTTCGCGCCGTCCAAGGCCGCGAGTTCACCCGGCAGCGCATAGGCCCAATTCGTGATGGTGCCCGCGCCGAGAAACACGACGTAGTCGCCCTCGCCCGCGATCCCGCCCACGATGCCCGCGATGTCGGCCGGCGTTTCGAGCCCGATGACGTGGCGATGCCCGTGCGCCTTGATGCCGAACACGAGGCTGTCGCGGTCCGCCCCCGCGATGGGCTGCTCGCCCGCCGCGTAGGTATCGGCCACGATCACGGTATCCGCATCGTTGAAGCAGGTGGCGAACTGGTCGAACAGCGCCGAGAGGCGGGTGTAGCGGTGCGGCTGCACCACCGCGATGACCTTGCCGGGCGTCGAGGCGCGCGCGGCGCGCAGCACGGCGGAAATCTCGACCGGGTGATGACCGTAATCGTCGAAGATCGCCACGCCCTTCCAGTCGCCCGTGCGCGTGAAGCGCCGCTTCACGCCGCCGAAGCCCTTCAGCCCCTCGCGGATCGCCTCGGGCGACATGCCGAGATGGTAGGCTACCGCGATGGCCGCAGTCGCGTTCAAGGCGTTGTGATGGCCGGGCATAGGCAGCGACAGCCCGTCGATCAGCGTCACCGTCCCGGAGATCCGGTCGCGGATCGAAACCGAGAAGCGCGAGCGCCCGCCGGAAAGGTCGATGTCGGAGAGCCGCACGTCGGCTTGCGGGTTCTCGCCGTAGGTGATCACCCGGCGGTCCTCGATCTTGCCGACCAGTTCCTGCACGGTCGGATGGTCGAGGCACATCACCGCGAAGCCGTAAAACGGCAGGTTTTCGACGAAGGCGCGGAAAGCGTCCTTGATCGCGTCGAAGGTCTTGAAGTGGTCGAGATGCTCGGGGTCGATGTTCGTCACCACCGCCACGTCGGCCGGCAGCTTCAGGAACGTGCCGTCGGACTCGTCGGCCTCCACCACCATCCACTCGCCCGCGCCCAACCGCGCATTGGTGCCGTAGGCGTTGATGATGCCGCCGTTGATCACGGTCGGGTCGAATTTGCCCGCATCGAGCAGCGTCGCCACCAGCGAGGTCGTGGTGGTCTTGCCGTGCGTGCCGGCCACGGCCACGCACTGCTTCAGCCGCATCAATTCGGCCAGCATTTCGGCGCGGCGCACCACGGGGATGCGGCGCTCCCGCGCGGCCATCAATTCAGGGTTGTCGCGGCGGATCGCGGTCGACACTACCAGCACCTGCGCATCGCCGAGATTGTCGGCGGAATGGCCCACGGCCACCGCGATTCCCTTGTCGCGCAGCCGCTTCACATTGGCGTTGTCCGAAGCGTCGGAGCCCTGCACGCGATAACCGAGGTTGTGCAGAACCTCGGCGATGCCCGACATGCCGATCCCGCCGATCCCGACGAAATGAATGGCCCCCAACTCGGTCGGCAGCTTCATGCGGCGGCATCCTTCTCAGCGTTCGGCGGTCTCCAGGACGAGATCGGCGAATCGTTCCGCTGCGTCCGGTATCCCCAGTTTTCTGGCTGCTTCGGCTGAATCGGACAAGAACTTTGCGTCGTTCATCAGCGATGCGAGCCGCCCCGAAAGGAACGCCGGCGTGAACCGCGACTGGTCGACCACCTCGGCCGCGCCGGTCGCGGCGAGCGATGCGGCGTTCGAGGCTTGGTCCTGATCGAGCGCATGGGGCAACGGCACGAGGATCGAGGGTCTCCCGATCACCGCAAGCTCCGCCACGGTCGAAGCGCCCGCCCGGCCGATCACCAGATGCGCGGCGGCGACGCGGGCCGGCAAATCGGCAAAAAACGGCTCGATTTCGGCCTGTACGCCCGCCTGAGCATAGGCGGCGCGCGCGCGCTCGAGATCTTCCCCGCGCGCCTGCTGCACCACCGTGATGCGCGCGCGCAGTTCCGGCGGCAGCAGCGCGACGGCGGCGGGCGCGACGTCGGTCATCACCCGCGCACCTTGGCTTCCGCCCGTCACCAGCAGCCGAAACGGCCCGTCCGGGCGCGGTGCGTCATACTGACTCACGGCGGCCAAAACCGCGGGGCGCACGGGATTGCCGACATGCCGCGCCTTGGCCGCGACCGCACCGTCGATGCCCTTCACATGCGCGAACCCCGTCCCGATCGCGGTCACGCGCGGCGCGAGCAGCGCATTGGCCCGGCCGATCACGCCGTTTTGCTCATGGATCAGGGTCGGCACGCCCAGCAACGCCGCCGCCAGCACAGGCGGAGCGGAGGGATAGCCCCCGAACCCGACGACGGCCGCGGGCCGCAGGCGGCGCACCAGCATCAGCGATTGCAGAAAGCCCTTGCCGAGCGCGGCGGCCGTCCGCGCAAGCGCGACGGGCGATTTCGATTTCAGCGTCGCCGAAGCGACGGCATGGATCGCTTCGGCAGGAAAGCTCTTGCCGTATTGCAGCGCCCGCTCGTCGGTCGCGAGATGCACCGCAACGCCGCGCGCCGCGAGCGCCGTCGCCAGCGCTTCGGCCGGGAAGAGATGCCCGCCCGTTCCTCCCGCCGCGAGCAGGATGGGGCCCTTCACGCGCGGCCCTCCGCCGTCGCGCCGGAGGCGGTCGGCAACGGCCAAGCCGGCACATATTCGGCGCGCGGACGCCGGCGCGTCACGGCGAGCAGGAAGCCCATGCCGATGGCGAGCGAAATCAGGGACGAACCGCCATAGGAGATGAACGGCAGCGTCATCCCCTTCGCGGGGATCAGATGCACGTTCACCGCCATGTTGATGCAGGATTGGATGCCGAACAGCATCACGAGCCCCGCCCCGGCCAGGCGGCAGAACGGGTCTTCGCTGCGGCGGGAAAGCGCCAGCCCGCGCAGCACCACCGTCATGAACAGCAGCACGAGCACGAGGCACATCACGATGCCGAATTCCTCGGCCGTCACGGCGAAGATGAAGTCCGTATGGCTGTCGGGCAGGATGCGCTTGACGGTCCCTTCGCCCGGTCCCTTCCCGAGCCAACCGCCCTGCACGAAGCTCTCGATGGCGTTGTCGACCTGAAACGTGTCGCCGGACTGCGGATCGAGGAAGCGGTTGATGCGGGTCGTGACGTGGGGCAGCAGCTTGTAGGCCGCGAACAAGCCCACCGCTCCGAGCCCGCCCAAGGCAAGCACCCAGAACAGATGCAGGCCCGAGAGAAAAACGAGACCGCCCCAGACCAGCGTCATCAGCAGCGTCTGCCCGATATCGGGCTGCAAAATCACGGGCACGATGGTCAGCGCCAGCAACACGAAGCCGAACGTGTTGCCCGGCAGGTCCTTGCGACGGCTGCCTTCCGAGAACGCCCACGCGACGAGGATCACGAAGGCCGGCTTCACGAATTCGGACGGCTGGATGCTCGCGCCGGCAAGGCTGATCCAGCGCCGCGCGCCCTTCACTTCCACCCCGTACAACAACGCCGCGACCACGCCCGCCATGCCCGCGAGATAGACCAGCAGCGCCACGCGGCGCACGAAGCGCGGCGTCAGAAAGCTCACGACCAGAAAGATCACGGCCGCGATGGACATGTAGAAGGCTTGGCGCCCGACGAAATGGAAGGTCGAAAGGCCGAGCCTGTCCGCCACGGGCGGCGAACCGGCCAAGGTCAGCACGATCCCGCACAGCATCAGCAGGAAGATCAGGCCCAGCAGCAACCGGTCCACGGTCCACCACCAGTCCGCGAAGGGCGAGCGTTCGACGCGCGAAACCATGCCGTCAGTCCTTCCTGATGGGGCTGAAGTCGGGACGAGCCGTCACGAGGTCGCGGAACCGCGCGCCCCGAACCTCGAAATTCGGAAACTGGTCGTAGGAGGCGCAGGCCGGCGACAGCAGCACGACGGGCTCGTCGGCCCCGGCGGCTTGCGCCGCCGCAATCGCGGACTCCAAGGCCCGCTCCAGCGTCTCGGAGCGTTCATAGGGCACGCGCCCGTCCAGCGTCGCTGCGAAGGCGTCGGACGATTTGCCGATCAGATAAGCCCGTTCGATCCGGTCGAAATACGGCGCGAGCGGCGCGATGCCGCCTTCCTTGGCGACGCCGCCGACGATCCAATGCAGCCCGCTGGGAAAGGACGCGAGCGCCTTCTCCGTCGCGTCCGCATTCGTCGCCTTGGAGTCGTTGACGGCCAGCGCGCGTCCGACCCGGCCGACGCTCTCCATGCGATGCGCGAGGCCCGGAAAAGTCGCGAGCCCGCTCCGGATCGTCTCGGCGTCGAGGCCCAGGGCCGACACCGCCGCGATCGCCATCGCCGCGTTCTGCGCATTGTGCACGCCGCGCAGCGTGCCGATTCCCGCAAGGTCGGCGGCCGGCTTGCGCGTGCCGTCGCACCGCCACACGAGCCCAGTGCCCTCGCGCACGAGCCCGGTCGCCTCATCATGCTCCACGGACACCCGCACGAGCGTCCCGCCCGCCGCCGCGCGCCTTTCGGCGACGGCCTTGCAGTAATCGTCGTCCGTTCCCACCACAGCCGTATCGGACCCGGCGATCAGCCGCTCCTTGATCGCGGCGTAATTCTCCATCGTCCCGTGCCGGTCGAGATGGTCGGGCGTCACGTTGATGAGCACGCCCACGCTCGGCGCGAGCGACGGCGCGAGGTCGATCTGGAAGGACGAGCATTCGACCACATGTACCCGCCCCGCCGCGGGCGGTTCCAGCGACAGGATCGCCGTGCCGATGTTTCCGCCGAGCTGCACGTCGCGTCCCGCCTCACGCAGCAGATGCGCGATCAGTGCCGTCGTCGTCGATTTCCCGTTGGTGCCCGTGATCGCGACGAAGGGCGCGTCGGGCGCGGCCTTCGCCCTCTGACGGCAGTACAACTCCACGTCGCCGATGATCTCGACGCCCGCGGCCTTCGCCTTCTCGACCGTCCAATGCGGCACGGGATGCGTCAGCGGCACGCCCGGCGACAGGATCAGCGCGTCGAACCGCGCCCAATCCGCCGCCGCGAGATCCTCGACCGTCAGCCCGGCCGCACGCGCGGCGTCGCGACCCTTGTCGCCGTCGTCCCAGCACGCCACCGCCGCCCCGCCCGCCGCGAGCGCCCGCGCCGTCGCGAGCCCGGAACCTCCGAGCCCGAACAGCGCGACCGCGCGACCTGCAAAGACGTCGACCGGCGTCATCGTCACCTCAGCTTCAACGTCGCGAGGCCCGCCAGCGCGAGCACGACGGAAATGATCCAGAACCGCACCACGACCTGCGGCTCGGACCAGCCCAATTGTTCGAAATGATGGTGGATCGGCGCCATGCGGAACACGCGCTTGCCGGTCAGCTTGAACGACGCGACCTGGATGATCACCGACATGGCTTCGAGCACGAACAGCCCGCCCACGATGGCGAGCACGATCTCGTGCTTCGTGGCGACGGCAACGGTGCCCAGCAGCCCGCCCAGCGCCAGCGAGCCCGTGTCGCCCATGAAGATCTGCGCGGGCGGCGCGTTGAACCACAGGAAGCCGAGGCCCGCCCCGATCATCGCGCCGCAGATCACCGCGAGTTCGCCGGTGCCGGGCACGAAATGGATCTGCAGGTAGTTCGCGAACACGGCATTGCCGGAGAGATAGGCGATGAAGCCGAAGGTGGCCGCCGCGATCATCACCGGCACGATGGCGAGCCCGTCGAGCCCGTCCGTCAAATTCACCGCATTCCCCGCCCCCACCACCACGAAGGCGGCGAAGGCGATGAAGAAGATCCCCATGTCGAACAGCACGTCCTTGAAGAACGGAAACGTGATCGAGGTCGAGAGCTTGGCCGAGCCGATGGACGACAGCACCGCGCAGGCCGCCGCCGCGATGGCGAATTCGATGCCGAGCCGCGCCTTGCCCGAAAGCCCCTTGTGGCTCTGCTTCGTCACCTTGAGATAGTCGTCGTAAAACCCGATGGCCCCGAAGCCGAGCGTCACGAACAGCACCACCCACACATAGGGGCTCATCGGGTTCGCCCAGAGCAGGATCGACACGACCAGCCCGGACAGGATCATCAGCCCGCCCATCGTCGGCGTGCCCTTCTTGGCGAGGTGGCTCTGCGGGCCGTCCTCCCGGATCGGCTGCCCCTTGCCCTGCCGGATGCGCAGCGAGCGGATGATGGCGGGGCCGAAGAAGAACACGAAGAACAGCGCCGTCACCGTCGCGCCGCCGGTCCGGAACGTGATGTACCGGAAGACGTTCAGAAACCCGAATTGCGGGGCGAAATCGGCGAGCAGCGTGAGCATTCGGGTCGGGGTCCTTCGCGGGATCAGGCGGCTGCGGATGCGGCGTAGCGGGCCTTGAGCGCCGAAACGACCCGCGCCATGCGGCTGCCGTTCGAACCCTTGACCATCACCGCGTCGCCGGGGCGAACCCCGGACAGCACGGCCTCCGCCAGCGCCTCGGAGTCCGGGGCGTAACCGCCGCGCTTTTCGCGCGGCAGGGCGTTCCAGAGGTGCTTCATCAGCGGCCCGCAGCAGAACACGAGATCGATCCCGTGTTCCTCGACCGCCGCAGCCACGCCTGCATGCAGCGATTCGGCATCGGGACCGAGTTCGAGCATGTCGCCCATCACGGCCACCTTGCGGCCGCGCAGGCCCACGGGCACCTGCCCGAGGATCGACAGCGCCGCGCGCATCGAGGCCGGATTGGCGTTGTAGCTCTCGTCCATCAGGGTCACGCGCGAACCGTTCTCGCCGAGTTCGATCCGCTCGCCGCGCCCGGAAGGCGGCTTCACGTCGCCCATCGCGAGCGCCGTCACCGCAAGGTCCGCGCCCAGCGCCTCCGAGGCGGCGAGCACGGCGAGGCTGTTCATGGCGATATGCTTGCCCGGGCTGCCGAGCCGGTAGGTCACCGGCACGCCGTGCACCACCGCCTCCACCACCGACATGTCCGGCTTCAGGATCACCCGCGTCATGCGCACGTCCGCCTCCGCATGCTCGCCGAAACTCGCGATGCGGCCCGCGGGCGAGCGCTCCGCCGCCGCGCGCATCCGCGCATAATGCGGGTTGTCGCGGTTGATCACCGCCGTCCCGCCCGACGTCAGCCCCGAAAATATGGCCGCCTTCTCGTCGGCGATGGCTTCGAGCGACCCCAAATTTTCAAGATGCACGGCTTCGACCGTCGTGATCACCGCCACATGCGGGCGCACCATGGCCGCGAGCGGCGCGATCTCGCCGGCATTGTTCATGCCGATCTCGAACACGCCGAAATGCGCATCGACGGGCATCCGCGCCAGAGTCAGCGGCACGCCGAAGTGATTGTTGTAGGAGGCGACCGAAGCATGCGTCGCCGCCTGCGCGGACAGCACGATCCGCAGCGCCTCCTTCGTGCCGGTCTTGCCCACCGAGCCCGTCACCGCCGCGATCCGCGCCGCGCTGCGCGCCCGCCCGGCGAGGCCGAGGGCCTGCAGCGCCGCAAACACGTCGTCGACCGGCAACACGGTTCCGCGCCCCGCGAACTCCGCCGCACGGCCGCGTTCGACGATGGCGGCGGCCGCGCCCTTGTCGAAGGCGGCGGCCACGTAGTCATGCCCGTCGCGCTCGCCCTTCAGCGCCGCGAACAGGTCGCCCGGACGTAGCGTCCGCGTGTCGATGGACACGCCTGTCACGTCCCGCGCGTCGCCCGAAGGCGCGGTACCGAGCGCGTCGGCCAAGGCGGCGGCGGTCCAAAGCGGTTCGGTCATCGGGACACCTCGGCGACGGCTGCAACAACGGCTGCACGAATCGAATCGTGGTCGGAAAACGGCAGAGTTCGGTCGCCCACGATTTGGCCCGTTTCATGTCCCTTGCCGGCCACCACGAGCACGTCGCCGGCGTTCAGCATGGCGACGGCGGCGCGGATCGCCTCCGCCCGGTCGCCGATCTCGGTCGCGCCCGGCGCCCCCGCAAGGATTTCGGCGCGGATCGCGGCCGG
The DNA here is from genome assembly GCA_027489535.1 of Hyphomicrobiales bacterium. Lineage (GTDB taxonomy): Bacteria > Pseudomonadota > Alphaproteobacteria > Rhizobiales > Beijerinckiaceae > JAIXZO01. The sequence continues at coordinate 103,052 of JAIXZO010000002.1, read as the reverse complement.
CGTCTCCCCGCGCGGATTGTCGTCGGTCACGATCACCACGTCGGCCTTCTCGGCCGCGATGCGTCCCATGATCGGCCGCTTGCCGCGGTCCCGGTCGCCGCCGCAGCCGAACACGCAGATCAGCCGTCCGGCGGTCGCCGCGCGCAGCGTGTCGAGCACCTGTTCCATCGCTTCGGGCTTGTGCGCGTAATCGACGAGGATCAGCGCGCCCGCATGCGTCGCCACCCGCTCGAGCCGCCCCCTCACGCCGACGAGCTTCGACAGCGCCGCGAACACGAGCGCCGGATCTTCCCCGACCGCGAGCGCCAGCCCCGCCGCCGTCAGCGCGTTCTCCGCCTGAAAGGCTCCCGCCAGCGGCAGCACGACGTCGAATTCCCGCCCGCCGTGGCGCACCCGCATGCGCTGGTCGAAACCCTCCGCGCGCAGGTCCAGCAGTTCGAGGTCCTTGCCCTTCCGACCGACCGTGATCACCGGCAGCCGCCGCATCCGGCACGCCGCAAGCACCGCGTCGGAGGACTCGCCGTCCATGTTGAGCACGGCGGGGCACCAGCCCGGCAGCAGCGTGTCGAACAGGCGCAGCTTGGCCGAGAGGTAGTCCTCGACCGTCGCGTGATAGTCGAGATGGTCTCGCCCGAGATTGGTAAAGGCCGCGGCCGAGAGTTCCACCCCGTCGAGCCGGCGTTGATCCAGCCCGTGCGAGGAGGCTTCCATCGCCAGATGCGTCACGCCCTCGCCCGCCAAGCCGTCGAGCGTGCGATGCAGCGTCACCGGGTCGGGCGTCGTCAGCGAGCCGTAGACGGGCCCGGACGGCTTGATCACGCCGATGGTGCCGAGGCTCGCCGCGGCGCGTCCGCAACCGAGAAAGATCTGCCGCACGAAGTCGGCAACCGAGGTCTTGCCGCTCGTCCCCGTCACCGCGACGATGGTTTCGGGCCGGCGCGGAAACAGCTTCGCCGCCGCAAGCGCAAGGCTGCGCCGCGCATCCGCCACGCGCACGTAAACGGTCCCGGCGGGCAGATCCGGGGCGCTTTCCGCCTCGCCGACGACGGCCGCCGCCCCCTTCTCGGCCGCAGCGCGCGCGAAGCTCAGCCCGTCCGATTTCGTCCCCGCCACCGCCACGAAGGCCGCGCCCGGCACCACGGCCCGGCTGTCGGCGGTGACGTCGGAAATCTCTTTGGAACCCGCCTCGCCGCGCGCCTCGGGGAACAGGTCGCCGAGTTTCATCGCGTCCCCCATGCGCCCAGCTTCACCATCGCGGGGAACGGCATCACGGGAGGCTCGAAGCGTGGCGCAAGGCCGAGGATCGGCGCGGTGCGCTCGATCACGCCGCCGGTGACGGGGCCGGCATTCCAGCCCGCCGTCGCGAAACCGTGCGTCTCGGGCAGCCCCTGCGGCTCGTCCATCACGGTCAGATAGAGGTAGCGCGGGTTGTCGGCCGGGGCGACGGCCATGAAGGTCGTGAACAGCCGGTTCTTGGCATAGCGCCCGCCGATCACCTTTTCCGCCGTTCCGGTCTTGCCGCCGACGAAATAGCCCGGCACCGCCGCCCGCGTGGCGGAGCCCTTCACGGCGTTGAGGCGCATTACGTAGCGCATGGCCTCGCTCGTTTCCGGCTTCACCACCTGCGTGGCCACCTTGGCGGCTTCCTGCTCGGTGCGGGCGAGGAAGGTCGGCACCATCAGCTTGCCGCCGTTCATCAAGGCCGCGGTCGCCGCCACCGCCTGGATCGGCGCCACCGCCAGGCCGTGGCCGAAGGCGATGGTCATGGTGTTCAGCTCGCCCCAGCGCCCGGGCACGATCGGCTCGGCACTTTCGGGCAGTTCCGTGCGCATGCGTTCGAGTTGCCCCATGCGGCGCAGGAAGTCCTTGTGCCCGTTCACCCCCACGCCGAGCGCGATGCGCGCGGTGCCGATATTGGAGGAATGGATGAACACCTCCGGCACCGTCAGCACGCGCCGCGTCGGGTGATAGTCGCCGATGGAAAACTTGCCGTAGCGCAGCGCCGCCCGCGCATCGAGCGTCGAATTGATGTTGATCTTGCCCGTATCGAGGCCCATCGCCGTGGTCAGGGCCTTGAAGGTCGAACCCATCTCGTAGACGCCGACCATGATCCGGTTGATCCGGTCCGGAGCCAGCGCGTCGACCGGGTTGTTCGGGTCGAAGTCGGGCAGCGACGCCAGCGCGACGACCTCGCCGGTATTCACGTCGAGGATCATCCCCGCCGCGGCCTTCGCCTTGAACTTGTCGACGCCCTTGGCCAACTCGTCGCGCAGCGCATGCTGGGCGCGGATGTCGATGGAGAGCCGCACGGGCTGGAGATCGGCCGCCGAAATATTGAACCCGGCGCCGTTCAGGTCCGCGAGGCCGAGATTGTCGACATATTTCTCGATGCCGGCGATGCCCACATTGTCGACATTGGCGAAGCCGAGAATATGGGCGGCCGCAACGCCGTTCGGGTAGACGCGCTTGTGCTCGGGCATGAAGCCCACGCCCGGCAGGCCGAGACGGTGCACTTCCTGCTGCTGCTTGGGCGTGATCTCGCGCTTGACCCAGACGAAGCCCTTCTTCGAGCCAAGCTTTTCGCGCAGGTCGCGCGGGTCGAGATCGGGCAGCACGGCCGTCAGCAGCTCGACCGCCTCGTCCTTGTCGATGATGCGGCGCGGCTCGGCGAACACCGATGCCGTCTTGATGTCCGTCGCCAGCACCACGCCGTTGCGGTCGACGATGTCGGGGCGCGCGGCCGCGATGGACTCGCCCGCGGCGCGGCGCAACGTCTGCGGCGTCTCGGGGACCAGCGCGAACAGCACCAACTTGCCGGCAATCGTCGCATACAGCCCGAAAAACACAAGCCCGACGATCACCAGCCGCTGCCGGCTCTTGTCCATCCGCATGCGGAACAGCGAAACGAGAAAGCCCCATACGCCCCGCCAGAAGCCGCGGCGGGGTGCGGGTTTCTCCGGCCCGTCGAGATCGGGCCGCGTCTCGGTCCGCTCGAAGGAGGAAACGGGGCGTTCCAGCATCACGCCCTCACGGCTTCCGCGCGGCGGGCGTGCGCCCGTCGGCAGGTTTGGCGGAAGACGGAGTGGCGGTGGATTCGATCAGGCCGAGCGCTTCCAGCTTTCCGGCGATCACGTCGCCCGTGGCCTGCCGCGCCGGCAGCTCGGCCCAACGCACGACGCTCGTGATCGGCATCGCCTTCAGCTCGGTATGCGCGTCGGCCAAGGACTGCACCCGGTCGGGCCGGTTCACATATTGCCATTCGGCCTTCAACACCGCGATGGCGTCCTTTTCGCGATGGATGCGCGATTTCAGCTTGTTCACCTGCTCGGCAAGCACGATCGAGTCGTATTTGACGCGATAGGCATACACGGCGGATCCGATCAGCAGCGCCAGCGCGATGAAGGTCATCAGCCGTTTCATGAGCGCGTCCCCTCCTTGCGCGGCGGCGCGTCCGTCCGTTCGACGGCCCGCAGCTTGGCGGATCGGGCGCGCGGATTGGCGCGCAGTTCCGCATCGCCCGCCGTCACCGGCTTGCGCGTCACCACGGCAAAGGTCGGCTCGGCGGCGGCGGTCATCGGCGCATGGCGCGACGGCCCCGCCATGCGGCCCGAGCGCTCCGCCATGAACTGCTTCACGATCCGGTCTTCGAGCGAGTGGAACGTCACCACGACCAGCCGGCCGCCGGGCGCGAGCGCCTGTTCGGCCGCGACGAGCGCGCGTTCCAGTTCGCCCAATTCGTCGTTCACCGCGATGCGCAACGCCTGAAACGTCCGCGTCGCGGGGTGGATGTCGTTGGGATGCGAGCGCACCACCGTGCCGACGATGTCCGCGAGGCGCTTCGTGGTCGTGATCCGCGCTTCCTTGCGTGCCGCCATGATCGCGCGCGACACCGCACGGGAGCGACGCTCCTCGCCATAGGCATAGATCAGGTCCGCAAGCGGCCCCTCTTCCATGCCGTTGACGATGTCCTCGGCGCTGCGGCCCGCCTTTTCCATGCGCATGTCGAGCGGCCCGTCGCCGCGGAACGAAAAGCCCCGTTCCGGGTCGTCGAGCTGCATCGAGGATACGCCTATGTCGAGCACCACGCCGTCGAGCGGCGCAAATCCGAATTGCGACGCGATGGTCGCGAGATCGCCGAAGCGGCCTTCGACCAGCGTCAAGCGCCCGGCCGCCTCGCTCACGAGCGCAGCGCCCGCCGTGATCGCCGTGGGATCGCGGTCGATGGCGAGCACCCGGACGTCGGGTGCGGAATCGAGAACGGCGCGGGTGTAGCCGCCCGCGCCGAAGGTTCCGTCGATGTAACGACCGCCTGCTTTGGGCTCGAGCGCGTCCACGACCTCGTTCAAGAGGACGGGAACGTGACGGGCCGGTCCGCCGGCGGCGTCGGAAGTCCGATCGCCGCGACCCGTCATCGTTCCCGTACCCCTTGTCCGGAACTCGAGCGCTGGCCCGCGCCGAGTTCCGCCTTGAGTTCCCTCACCTTCCGACGCGCGGCATCGAGGTGCGCGCGGAACGCTTCGGGTTCCCAGATCTGAAATTTGTGACCGAGCCCCACGAAGGTCACCGCGTCGGCGATGCCCGCATGGGCCTTCAGCGTTTCCGTCAACTGCACGCGCCCTTCCGGATCGACCTTGAGAACTTCCGAGAGTCCGTACAATGCCGTCGAGAAGGTGTCCCTCTCGTCCGAGAACGGTGCCAGATTCGCAATCAGTCCGTCGATCTCCTTCAACAGACCGTTGCCGCCCGCATCGAGCGCCTGCGCCTCCAACGAGGGGTGCAGATACAATCCTTCGAACCCGTCGCGCGCCATCACCGACCGGAACGACGCGGGGATCGACACGCGACCCTTGGCGTCGAGACGTCCGGTGAAGTGGGAGACGAAGCGGTCCATGGTCCTCTGCACCGTCTGGCGAAGTCGTCTCCGGCCCCGCGCCCCGCCCCGAATGCTCCGCTCCCGCCCGCGCCGAACGCGGCTCGCGGCAGGCTCTCGCTGAACACGGGATGACATGGGATATCATGGGAAATCGTGGGCCGTCAATGGAACGAGTCGGATTCCGAGTCGAATCCACATCACCCCGACAGCGTTAAGATTCGGTTGATTCCGGTTGCAATCACCGGTGGCTGCGCGCACCGCGCGGCACGTCCCTCGCGTCCCGCTCACCGCCGCCCATGAGGCGCGATGCACGGTCGAGTGGACTCGAGCTGAGGCGCGGATCAACGATCAGACGGATCAAAGCGCCGCCGAACTCGCCGAGCGAAGGAATTTGGATTTCGGGGTCGCCCTCGCGGTGAGCGAGCCCCTGTCCGAAGGACTTGAATTTGACGAAAAAACGAGCGCCGGCCGGCCTGTAAGCCGGGTTCTGTAAGGCGCGGATCGCTCCGCGCGTGACGGCCATTCCTCTGGGACGGTCGTTGCCGACCGCCTCGAGCAACCAACCCGGGCGACGGGGCTGAAGACGGGCCCTGAACGGCGAACCGTTCGTGTCGCCCCTATTCGGTTTTGCTCCCGGTGGGGTTTGCCGTGCCGCCTCCGTTGCCGGACGCGCGGTGCGCTCTTACCGCACCCTTTCACCCTGACCCCGGTCGGAACCGGGGCGGTCTGCTTTCTGTGGCACTTTCCCTGAGGTTGCCCTCGCCGGATGTTGTCCGGCACCGTGTCTCCATGGAGCCCGGACTTTCCTCGATCCCGAAGGATCGCGGCCGTCCGGCCGACCGGCGCATGGACGGGATAGACAGCGCGGGGCCGCGACGCAAGCCCCGCGACCGGAAAATCAGCCTGCCCGCGCCATCAAAGTCCGGGCCTTCTCGCAATAGGCCACGTTCGCAGCGTTCGGCTTCGCCGTGTAGTGGCCGCTCTGGTAGCGCATCACCGTCTGGCAGGTGTCCCCGTTCGACATCCGATAGGCCTGCGCCAGATACATCATCCCGTATTTGACGTTGGTTTCCGGGTTGTGCAGGCCCTGCGCGTCGCCCGCATAGCCGAGGCCGCGCGCCGTCGGCAGCATGATCTGCATCAGCCCGATCGCGCCGGCGTTCTGCGCCTGCGGATTGTAGCTGCTCTCGATCCGGACGACCGCGTCCGCCAAGGCCACGGGGAGCCCGTGCTGCGCGGCATAGCGCTCCACGAGATCCTTGTAGGGATTGGACAAGTCGATGCCGCGCGCCGGCGCCGGTTCCGGGGCTGACGCGACCGCTTCGGCCGTCTTCGCGGCCGCAGGCTCCGCCGTCCGCTCCTTGGGCACGTCGTACTGCCCGGTGGCGACCGCATAGAATTCCGCCGCGCCGTCCAACGGCCTGTCGGCGGCCGGAGGGCTTTCTGGAACGGCGGCCAAAGGCGCAGCGACGGCGATCTTGGCCTTCGCCGCCTTCCCCTTGGCGGCCGGCCGTTCCGCACGCGGCGGATCGAACGCGCCGGTCGCGACCGCGAGATGTTCCGCAGGGTCGTCCATGTGACGGATGTCCGGTCCGGGGCGCGGCACCGGCATCGGGATTCGTTCGCGCTTGGGCTCGTAATACCCCGTCGCGACCCGATAGAACTCGGTCCGTTCGTCGATTTCTTCGGCCGGAGCAGCCGGGGCCGCGAATTTCGCGATCCGTTTCTTGGCTGCGACCTTCTTGGTCGCGACCTCTCCGACGCTCGGTTGCTCGGCCGCCGAGGCCGGGGCGGCAACGGCGATTCCTACGGCGACGGCGGCTCCCAGAGCGATCGCTCGCGCACTGCACATCATCGGCATGTCTCCCTTCGATGGACGCGGAACAGGCGGGGGGACTTCGTCCGGTCATGGCATCGGAGCGGACGCCGGAGACGCCCGATCCTCGGTGGGCCGCAAACTCGGCCGTATGATCAGATGACCCAAAGGAAGTAGATGATCGCCACCCGAAAGAGCCCGCCTTTCGGGGTAAGAACATCCTTCCCGGCCTATTTGATCGTCTCTATAATCTTACGTTACGTTAGCTTGTTCGTTTTAAGATCGTCAATCCTGATTTTCAGAGTTGAACGATACGAAATATTCAAAGTAATCGATCCGAATTATCGTTGAATTATGACTGAACTGACCGACACTAATACAAGTTATCGGAAGCATTTTGGAGAAGATGCTCGCAAAGCGGGAACTTCGCCGCCGCCCGGCGGTTGTCGTCCGTCGGCGGCCCGACCTCCCGGGCCGCAAGGGAGTGAAGACCGTGAAAAAATGGATCGTGATCGCGACCACGGCGCTCGCCTTGGCCGGATGCAATACGAGGGATCGGACCACGCAGGGGGCGCTGCTCGGCGGCGCGACCGGGGCCGTCGTCGGCGGCGTCGCGACGGGCAGCGCGGGCGGCGCGGTCGCGGGCGGGGCCATCGGCGCCGTCGGCGGCGCGATCATCGCGGACCAGACTCGGCCGCGGTGCTATTACAGCCGCTACTACGAACGGACCGTCTGCCGGCAGTGACGCCCGCTTGACCGCTCCCGCCGGCGCGCGTCATTTCGCGCAACGGCAATGGAGGCGGGATTCTTGGGCGTTTGGGGAAAACTCGGCGGTGCAGGCGTCGGCTTCGCGCTGGGCGGCCCGCTCGGCGCGCTTGCCGGCGCGCTGGCGGGGCATTTCGCCTTCGATGCGGAGGCCGGCCCGTTCGCGCCCGATCCTGAGGTGGTGTTCTCCACCGGTCTCGTCGCGCTCGTCGCCAAGATGGCCAAGGCCGACGGCGTCGTGACGCAGGACGAGGTGGCCGCCTTCCGCCGCGTGATCGAGGTCTCGCCCGAGGATCTGCCCCGCGTGCAGAAGCTGTTCGACCTCGCCAAGGAAACGCCGCACGGCTTCGAAGCCTATGCGGAGCAGATCGCAGCCGCGCTTCGCGACCGTCGCGATCTGCTGGAAGACGTGCTCGACGGTTTGTTCGTCATCGCCAAGGCGGACCACGCCGTCCATGAGGCCGAACTGCGCTATTTCCGCCGCGTGGCGGAGATCTTTGCCTTCGACGAGGCGGCGGTCGACCGCATCGAGGCGCGCCATGTGCTGCGCAAGGACGATCCCTATCGCGTGCTCGGCGCAAGCCGCGAGATGACGGACGACGCCTTGCGCAAACTGCGCCGCCGCCTCGTCACCGAGAACCACCCCGACCGCCACATCGCCGCCGGCCTCCCCGTCGAGGCCGTCAAGATCGCGAGCGACCGCCTTGCCGCCATCAATGCGGCATGGGAGAAAATCGCGGCAGAACGCAGGCTCGACCGTACCCCGTGAACGCTCCCGACAGTCCCCTCGCCGTCAAGGTCGTGCCCTCCCCCAATCAGGGAACCCGCAACGACGCCAAGCGCCCGCGCATGATCGTGCTGCATTACACCGGCATGGAAACCGGCGTCGCGGCCCTTCAGCGCCTATGCAATCCGCTGGCGGAGGTCTCGGCCCATTACCTCGTCTGGGAGGACGGCCGCATCTTCCAATTGGTGCCGGAAGCGGCGCGCGCCTGGCATGCGGGGAAATCCTGCTGGCAAGGCGAAACCGACGTGAATTCCGCCTCGATCGGCATCGAAATCGTCAATTCAGGCCATGATTTCGATTATCCCGACTATCCGGAAGCGCAGATCGACGCCGTGATCGCGCTTTGCCGCGACCTGTGCGACCGCCTCGCCATCGCGCCCCGCGCCATCCTCGCCCATTCCGACGTCGCCCCCGACCGCAAGCGCGACCCCGGCGAAAAATTCCCGTGGGACCGCCTCGGAGCGGCGGGGCTCGGCCTGTGGGTCCCCCCGGTCGCGGTCTCGGGCGGTCGCGCCTTTTCGCGCGGCGAGGAAGGGCAGCCGATCCAAGCCTTGCAGGCGATGTTCGGCATGCTCGGCTATGCGCTGGACGTCACGGGCGTGTTCGACGAGCGCACCGAACAGGTGGTCACCGCCTTCCAACGGCGTTTCCGCCCCGCCTTGGTGGACGGCGTTGCCGATGCGTCGACGATCACGACCTTGAGGGACGTTATTGCCGCTTCGCGCGGGTGATCGGGTTCGGGTTTTGGTCCCGGGGCGGCGTGAGCCGGCCGGGGACCCGGGCTTTCAGGCGTTGTGGGACAAGGCTGGGTCCCGGGTCGCTTCGCGCCCGGGATGACACCGGGGGTCTCTGAAGACGCGCTTTGCGCCTCCTCACCATGAGGTTTTCAACTGCCCTCCCCCGGCGATGCAATCTTCCCGACAACGCAATAATACGCCCTCATGGTGAGAAGCCCCGCAGGGGCGTCTCGAACCATCCCGCGTGGTTCGAGACGGCGCTTTGCGCCTCCTCACCATGAGGTTCGGTCGGAGGTCGTTGCCACGATCTGCCCTTGCGTCATCTTTCTCCGCTTCCCATTTGCTTCTGCAACAGTGGAGGCATCCCATGAGCGATACCCATTATGATCCGCGCCCCGACGAACGGACTCCGCCGCGGTCGGGCTGGCGCTGGAAGACCATCGACATCGTGGCGCTGCTGATCTTGCTGGTGGTGTTTTGGCCGCTCGGGCTGGCGTTCCTCGTGTGGAAGATCTGGAACGACAAGAAGCCGGTGCCGACGGATCTCGAAGATCTGCTGCGCACGGCGGGCGGGCGGCTCGATGCTCAGGTGCAGCGGTGGAGCGGCGACTTCGACAGTTGGCGTACGACGGACAGGACCTCCGGCTTGGGCGCGCGGACGGGCAATGCGGCGTTCGACGCCTATGTCGAGCGACGCGAGGCCGAAATCGCCGCGCAACGGCGCTCGCTCGAAGAGGAGATCGCCGAATTCCGGCGCTATGCGGCAGAGGCGCGCGGCGATGCGGACCTCTACGAGCGCTTCAAGTCCCGCCGGAACTCCGACGCGGATCAGCCGCCTCCCCGTGCATGATCGACGCGCTTCGGGGCGGCAGATGCCGGACTTCGGGATGCGCCGTATAGAGGTGGCGCAAGGCCATCAGCAGCTCGGCCGCGTGCCGCCGTTCGCCGCGCTCCAAGGCGGCGTGAAGATCGTCCGCGATCATGTCGCGGATGCGCTCCACCCCGTGATGCAGGTGCAGCAGATAATGTCCCAATGCGGCCGCGGCGACTTCGGGCAGATGCTCATGCTCGGCGATGGCGTCGATCTGCCCCTGGTCGAGCCCGCACATGTCGCAGATATCGATGACGGAGATCATGGGTCGCTCCCCCTGAGCCGGCATTCGCGGCCGGGCTTCGTCGTTCATGCTCGGCTTGCATGACGTAGGGTAAACCCGCACCCGTGCCGCGTCATCCGCGCTTTTGCGGAGCCTCGTTTCACCTTCCGGTCATATCGCCGGTCATTCCGCCGCTTCGATATAGGCCGCGGGCTCGTAATTGAGGATGGGCGCAAGCCAGCGCTCCACCTCCGCGACGGTCATGCCCTTACGGCGGGCATAATCCTCGACCTGATCGCGCTCGACCTTCGCCACGCCGAAATAATGCGCGTCGGGATGCGAGAGGTAGAGGCCGGACACCGACGAACCCGGCCACATCGCGTAGCTCTCGGTCAGCTTGACGCCCGCGCGGCGCTCGGCCTGCAACAGGCGGAACAGCGTGGCCTTTTCCGTGTGGTCAGGCTGCGCCGGATAGCCCGGCGCGGGGCGGATGCCGCGATAAGGTTCGCCGTGCAGTTCCTCGAAGGTGAAGGACTCGTCGGCGGAATAGCCCCAGAACTCCTTGCGCACGCGCTCATGCATGCGTTCGGCGAAGGCTTCCGCGATGCGGTCGGCCAGCGCCTTGACCATGATCGAGGCATAGTCGTCGTTGGCGCGCTCGAACTTCTTGGCGATGGTCTCCTCGGCCGCGCCCGCGGTGACGACGAAGGCGCCGATCCAATCGGGCTTGCCGCTCTCCGCCGGGGCGACGAAATCCGACAGCGCCGTGTTCGGCCGGCCGTCACGCTTGAGCAATTGCTGGCGCAGCGTGAAGAACGTGTCGAGGGTCTCGGTGCGGCTTTCGCCGGTGTAGAGCACCACGTCGTCGCCGACTGCTTGGGCGGGCCAGAAGCCGATGACGGCCTTGGGGTTGAACCAACGCTCTTCGACGATGCGCGCCAGCATCGCCTGCGCGTCCTCGAACAGTCGACGCGCGGGCTCGCCCTTTTCCGGATCGTCGAGAATGGCCGGGTAGCGGCCCTTGAAGTCCCATGTCTGGAAGAACGGCGTCCAGTCGATATACGGCACCAACTCGCCCACGTCGTAGGTGGAGAATGTGCGCGTGCCGGTGAAGGCGGGCTTGGGCGGCGTGTAGTTCGCCCAATCGAGCTTCACTGCGTTGGCGCGGGCCTTGGCGAGCGGCATGCGCTGCTTGTCGGCTTCTGCGCGGGCGTGGGCGGCGGCGACCTTGGCATATTCGGCCCGCACGTTTTCGACCGTGCCCTCGCGCGTCTCCGGCGACAGCAGGCTCGATACGACGCCGACGGCGCGGCTCGCATCGGTGACGTAGACGGCCTGCCCGCGCATGTAATTGGGGCTGATCTTGACGGCGGTATGCACGCGGCTCGTCGTCGCGCCGCCGATCAGCAGCGGCATGTCGAAGCCCTCGCGCTCCATCTCGGCGGCGACGTGGCACATCTCCTCGAGCGAGGGCGTGATGAGGCCGGACAGGCCGATGATGTCGACGCCCTCCCGGCGGGCAACTTCGAGGATCTTCTGCGCGGGCACCATGACGCCGAGGTCGATGACCTCGTAATTGTTGCACTGGAGAACGACGCCGACGATGTTTTTGCCGATGTCGTGGACGTCGCCCTTCACGGTCGCCATCAGCACCTTGCCGGCGGCGGAGCGCTGGTCGAGGCCCGTGAGGGCCTTTTCGGCCTCCATGTAGGGCATGAGATGGGCGACGGCCTGCTTCATGACGCGGGCGGATTTGACCACCTGCGGCAGAAACATCTTGCCCGCGCCGAACAGGTCTCCCACCACGTTCATGCCCGCCATCAGGGGCCCTTCGATGACGTGCAGCGGGCGCGCGACGGCGAGGCGGGCCTCCTCCACGTCCACGTCGATGAAATCGGTGATGCCGTTGACCAGCGCATGTTCGAGGCGCTTTTCGACGGGCTGGTCGCGCCAAGCGAGATCCTGTCCCTTGGCCTCCTTGCCGTGGCTCTTGAAGCGTTCGGCGAGGTCGAGCAGCCGCTCGGTCGCGTCGGGGCGGCGGTTGAGCACCACGTCCTCGCAGGCCTCGCGCAATTCGGGGTCGATGGACTCATAGACGGCGAGCTGGCCGGCATTGACGATGCCCATGTCCATGCCCGCGCGGATGGCGTGATACAGGAACACCGCGTGCATCGCCTCGCGCACGCCCTCATTGCCGCGGAACGAGAAGGACAGGTTGGAGACGCCGCCCGAGATGTGCGCGTGCGGCAGCGTCTCGCGGATGGCGCGGGTCGCTTCGATGAAGGCGACGCCGTAGCCGTCATGCTCCTCGATGCCCGTCGCCACGGCGAAGACGTTGGGGTCGAAGATGATGTCCTCGGGCGGGAAGCCGACTTCGTCGACGAGGATGCGGTAGGCGCGGGTGCAGATGGACACCTTGCGCTCATAAGTATCGGCTTGGCCCTGCTCGTCGAAGGCCATGACGACGACCGCGGCCCCGTAGGCGCGGCAGGTTTCGGCCTGCGCCTTGAACGCCTCGACGCCCTCCTTCATCGAGATCGAGTTGACGATGGGCTTGCCCTGAATGCATTTCAGGCCGGCCTCGATGACCGAGAATTTCGACGAGTCCACCATGACCGGAACCCGCGCGATGTCGGGTTCGGCCGCGACGAGATTGAGGAATTCCACCATCGCCTTCTCGGAGTCGAGAAGGCCCTCGTCCATGTTCACGTCGATGATCTGCGCGCCGTTGATGACCTGATCGCGCGCCACGTCCAGCGCCGCGGCGTAGTCGCCGTTGGTCACGAGCTTGCGGAATTTGGCCGAGCCCGTGACGTTGGTGCGCTCGCCGACATTCACGAAGGGGATGTCGGGGGTGAGGATGTAGGGCTCGAGGCCGGCGAGGCGCATCATCGGCTCGACGGTCGGGATCACGCGCGGAGCCTTGCCCTTCACCGCCTCGGCGATGGCGCGGATGTGCGCGGGCGTGGTGCCGCAGCAGCCGCCGACGATGTTGACGAAGCCCGCATCGGCGAACTCGGCCAAGAGTGCGGCCGTCGCTTCGGGGCTCTCGTCGTAGAGGCCGAATTCGTTGGGCAGGCCGGCATTGGGATAGGCGCAGACGAGCGTGTCCGCGACCTTCGCGATTTCCTGAATATGCGCGCGCATCTCCCTGGCGCCCAAGGCGCAATTCAGGCCCACCGAGAACGGGTCGGCATGGCGCAGCGCGTGCCAGAAGGCCGTCGGCGTCTGGCCCGAAAGCGTGCGGCCGGACAGGTCGGTGATCGTGCCCGAAATCATGATCGGGAGCGAGGCGCCCTTCTCCTTGCTGACCTCGCGGCAGGCGAACACGGCCGCCTTGGCGTTGAGAGTGTCGAAGATCGTCTCGATCAGCAGCAGGTCCGCCCCGCCGTCGATCAGCCCCCGCACCTGCTCGCCATAGGCGATGCGCAGATCGTCGAAGCTGGTGGCGCGGAAGCCGGGATTGTTGACGTCGGGCGAGATGGAGGCGGTGCGGTTGGTCGGCCCCAAGGCGCCCGCGACGAAGCGCGGACGGCCGTCGCGCTTCTCCGCTTCGGCGGCGGCTTCGCGGGCGAGGCGGGCACCGTCGAGGTTCAATTCGTAGGCCAGTTCCTCCATGCCGTAATCGGCCTGCGCGATGGAGGTGGAGGAGAAGGTGTTGGTTTCGACGATGTCCGCGCCGGCCTCGAAATACGTGAGGTGGATGGCGCGGATCGCGTCGGGCTGCGACAGGATCAGCAGGTCGTTGTTGCCGCGCACGTCGCGGTTCCAGTCCTTGAAACGCTCGCCGCGGAAGGCGGCCTCGTCCAATTTCAGGTTCTGGATTTCCGTTCCCATCGCCCCGTCGAGCACGAGAATGCGCTCGGCGGCGGCCTTGCGGAGGATCTCGGCGGCGTTCGGACGGGGCGTGAAGGACATGGGCGAAACCTCTGAAATGAATCGGCGATCGGGAATCAGGCCGCGGCGGCGGATCGCGCCTCCGCCACCGGGCGGATGCCGATGAGGTGGCAGATGGCGTAGACCAGATCGGCCTTGTTCATCGTGTAGAAATGGAAGTCGCGGACGCCGGCATCGAGCAGGTCGATGACCTGTTCGGCCGCGACCGCCGCCGCGATGAGGCGGCGCGTGGCGGGGTCGTTCTCCAGCCCGTCGAAGCGTTCGGCGAGCCAGAACGGGATGCTCGCGCCGCAGCGGGCGGCGAAGCTCGCGGTCTGCTTGATGTTCTGCACCGGCACGATGCCGGGCACGATGGGGATGTTGATGCCGCGCGCATGCACCTTGTCGAGGAAGCGCAGATAGACGTCGTTGTCGAAGAAGAACTGCGTGATCGCGCGCGTCGCGCCCGCATCGACCTTGGCCTTCAGCACGTCGATGTCGGCGTCGAAGGAGGCGCTTTCGGGGTGCTTTTCGGGATAGGCGGAGACCGACACCTCGAAATCGCCGACGGCGCGGATGCCGGCCACGAGTTCGGCGGTGGATTGATAGCCGTCCGGATGCGCCGCATAGGCGGTGCCGATGCCGCCCGCCGGATCGCCGCGCAGCGCCACGATGTGGCGCACGCCCGCATCCTTATAGGCCGCCACCACCTCGTCCACCTCGGCGCGCGACGCGCCGACGCAGGTGAGATGGGCGGCGGGCTTCATCGTGGTTTCCTTCACGAGGCGTTCGACCGTGGCATGGGTGCGCTCGCGCGTCGAACCGCCCGCCCCGTAGGTGACGGAGACGAATTGCGGGGCGAGCGGAGCCAGCCGCTCCACCGCCTCCCACAGGGCCGTCTCCATGTCGGCGTTTTTGGGCGGGAAGAATTCGAAGGACACATGAATGCCGCGCTGGCCGCTGCGGCGGGAACGACGAACTTCGGACGCCATCACGCGACCTCCTTCTCGAAGGGAACGACGCGCTGGGGACGACGGTCGCGCCCCAGCCACAATGAAACGGTGAGCTTCTCGGCCCCGCCCTTGGGCGGATCGAGATCGATTTCACGGGTGCAGTCGAGCCCGGCCTCGGACAGCCAGGTCCGCATCTGCTCATGCGCGAAGCCGAGACGCCGATGAGCGTGGGACTCGCGGAGGAATTCGAGCCCGTGCGGCGCGAAATCGACGATCAGCAGCCGCCCGCCCGGCGCGAGCAGCGCCGCCGCCTCCCGCAGGGCGCGGGCCGGATCGTCGAGGTAATGCAGCACCTGATGGATGACGACGAGGTCGAACGCGTCGCGTTCGACCGGCGGGGCGTGAATGTCGCCCTGCCGCAACTCCACCCGGCGCAGCCCGGCGGCTTCGAGATTGGCGCGCGCAACCGCGAGCATCGCATGATTGGCGTCCACGCCCGTAAGACGGCGGGCCTGCGGGGCGATGAGCGCGAGCATGCGGCCGGTGCCCGTACCGAGATCGAGCACCGATCCCGCGGGCTCCGTTCCGATCGCCTGCCGGATGGCGGCTTCCACGGTCTCGTCGGGGGCGTGAAGGGAGCGGATGCGGTCCCAATCCGCCGCATGACGGTCGAAATAGGTCTGCGCGGTTTCGGCCCGCACGGCACGCACGGCGGCGAGGCGGCCCTTGTCGGCCGCGAGCAGCGGATCGGCGGGATCGAGGCGCTCCGTCAGCCAATGCGCCAAGGCCGCCCCGGCCCCGTGTTCGGCCAGACGGAAGAAGGCCCACGCGCCTTCGCGATGGCGCTCGATCAACCCGGCTTCGGCCATCAATTTGAGATGGCGCGAAATGCGCGGCTGCGACTGGCCGAGAATGTCGGTGATGTCGGAGACCGTCAGTTCGCCCTCGGCCAGCAGCGCGAGAAGCCGCATCCGCGTGTCTTCCCCCGCAGCGCGGAGGCCGGACAGGAGGTCGCCGAGGGGAAGTCGCTCCGGCAGATGCTCGGGAGATGCGGACACGGCGAAACCTTTCGGGCTCTTCACATAAAGATATCTTTATATGAGCAAGCCGGTTTCGTCCAGAGGCGCGCAACGATTTCGGTTCAGCGGCGGATCGCGGCCTTGCGCCCGAGCAGCACGGTCGCAACCACGGCGGCGGCGGCGACCCATGTGAGCGCGTCGGGCGCCTCCCCGTTCACGGGAAT
Organism: Hyphomicrobiales bacterium; assembly: GCA_027489535.1. Lineage (GTDB taxonomy): Bacteria > Pseudomonadota > Alphaproteobacteria > Rhizobiales > Beijerinckiaceae > JAIXZO01. The sequence continues at coordinate 86,908 of JAIXZO010000002.1, read as the reverse complement.
GGCGATCATGATGATGACGAAGGTCTGCAGCAGCTGCACCTGCCCCACGCGCGCCACGCCGCCCATCGCCAGCCCGGCGTTCCAGAAAAAGAACCCGAGATACATCGAGCACAGGCCCGCATAGGCGAATGACAGCCAATGCCGCGTCTCCACCACGCCGAAATCGACGGGGGCCGACCACAGCGTCAGCGGCAGGGTGATCGGGAGCCAGATCAGCACCTGCCAGGAGATGACCTCCCATCCCGGCATGCGCCGCGCCACGCCCGCCGACAGCGCATAGCCGAGCGAGCCGGAAGCGGCGGCGGCGAACAGATAGGCGTCGCCGATGCCGAGCCCCGTCCCGCCGCCTTCGCCGCGCGCCGCGAACGCAACCACCACGCCTGCGCCCGCGACAGCCGCGACCCAGAACATTGCGGAGGGCCGTTCGCGCGAGAGCAGCACGCCGAACACGGCGGTAAGCAGCGGCATCAGGCCGAACACGACGCCGCCGTGCGAGACCGGAACGTGCTGCATCGCCAAGGCGCTGAAGCCGGGAAAACCGCCGATCAGAAACGTCGCCGCAGCCCCGAGATGCATGAGATCGCGCTGCTCCGGAACGCGGCGGCGCAGCAGCAGCAGGACGGGGATGGCGACGGACGCGGCCACGACGGCCCGGCCGGCGGCCACGAACATCGGCGAGAAGACCTCCACCGCGATGCGCGTGGTGGGCAAGGTGCCCGAAAAGATCATCATGCCGACGAAGCCGAGCATCAGCCCCAGCGTCTCGCGCGAAAGCGGCTTCAAAGCGTGAAGCCCGCTAAGCAGGGCTGCGCGGCGGCGGTGCGGGCGGGAGCGGGGCGGATCATGTCCGGGTCATGCGAACCCGCTCGCCGCTTGTCAACGTCGCGGCTGATGACACGGCGGCCGCGCGCGCCTACAAACCCGCCTCCCCTCCGGAGCGGACCATGACGCACGCCATCACCGACGACCTTCTCACGCTTCGCGATTGGCTGCGCTACGCCGTGAGCCGCTTCAACGCGGCCGAGGTGTTCCACGGCCACGGCGCCACGAGCGCGATCGACGAAGCCGCCTTCATCGTGCTGGAGAGCCTGTCGCTGCCAGTCGACGACATCAATCCGTGGCTCGATTGCCGCCTGACCGCGCCCGAACGCGAGCGTCTGGGCGCTTTGATCGAGGCCCGCGTCACCACCCGCAAGCCAGCCGCCTATCTGCTCGGCAAGGCCTACATCCACGGCGTGCCGTTCAAGATCGACGAACGCGTCATCGTTCCGCGCAGCTTCATCGGCGAGATGCTGTTCGACGAGGCGCTGATCGGCAACGGCGGCATGGTGGTGGAGGATTCGGACGCGGTGGAGGCGGTGCTCGACCTCTGCACCGGCTCGGGCTGTCTCGCCGTCCTCGCCGCGCACGTCTTCCCGAATGCGGAGGTGGACGCGGTGGACCTCTCGCCGGACGCGCTCGAAGTGGCCAAGGTCAACGTTGCCGAGAGCCCGGTCGGCGGGCGCGTGACGCTGCACCGCGGCGATCTCTTCGCCCCGCTGAAGGGCCGCCGCTACGACCTCATCATCACCAATCCGCCTTACGTGGAAGCCGAGGTGATGGACGTGCTGCCCGCCGAATACCGCCACGAACCCGTGATGGCGCTGGCCGGCGGCCCAGACGGCCTCGACATCGTCCGCCGCATCCTCGCGGACGCCCCCAAACACCTGAACCCCGGCGGCGGCCTCCTCTGCGAAATCGGCACCGGCAGCGAAATCCTCGACGCCGAATACCCGCATCTGCCGTTCACGTGGTTGGACACGGAGGACAGCGAGGGAGAGGTGTTCTGGCTCGACGCGGCAGCGCTGGGGGTGCGGTAGGGGCCGTTGCGAGGATGAAGCTCCTGCCTTCGTCGCGGCCTGAAAGCTCCCTCATGGTGAGGAGCCCCGCAGGGGCGTCTCGAACCATCGCGCTTCACCTCCGGAAAACCTCGTGGTTCGAGACGGCGCCTTGCGCCTCCTCACCATGAGGTTTTCCAATTCGGAGGTTTCCCGGTCCGCACCCCTTAACGGGTGAACTGCTTGTACTTGATCCGCTTCGGAATCAGGCTGTCGGTGCCCAGGCGGCGCTTCTTGTCGTCTTCGTAGTCTTGGAAGTTGCCCTCGAACCATTCCACGTGGCTGTCACCTTCGAAGGCGAGCATGTGGGTAGCGATGCGGTCGAGGAAGAAGCGGTCATGCGAGATGATGACGGCGCAGCCGGCGAAGTCTTCCAGCGCCTCTTCGAGCGCGCGAAGGGTGTCGACGTCGAGGTCGTTGGTGGGTTCGTCGAGCAGCAGGACGTTCGCGCCGGATTTCAGCATCTTGGCGAGATGCACGCGGTTGCGCTCGCCGCCCGAGAGCATGCCGACCTTCTTCTGCTGGTCGCCGCCCTTGAAGTTGAAAGCTCCGCAATAGGCGCGTGAATTGATCTCGCGCTTGCCGAGATAGATCACCTCGTTGCCGTCCGAGATTTCCTCCCAAACGGTCTTTTTCGGGTCGAGCGCGTCGCGCGACTGGTCGACATAGCCGAGCTTGACGCTGTCGCCGATGGTGATCGTGCCGGCGTCGGGCTGTTCCGCGCCGGTGATCATGCGGAACAGCGTGGTCTTGCCCGCGCCGTTGGGGCCGATGACGCCCACGATGCCGCCGGGCGGCAGCTTGAAGGACAGGCCGTCGATGAGGAGGCGGTCGCCGAAGGCCTTGTTGAGGCCGTCGAACTCGATGACGTTCTGGCCGAGGCGCTCCGCCACCGGAATGACGATCTGCGCCGTGGTCGGGGCCTTGTCGTTCTGCTTGGCGACGAGGTCCTCGTAGCGCTGGATGCGCGCCTTGGACTTGGACTGACGCGCCTTCGGCGACGCGCTGATCCACTCGCTTTCGCGCTCGAGGGCGCGCATGCGCGCCTCTTCCTCGCGGCCTTCCTGCTGCAGGCGCTTCTGCTTCTGGCTCAACCAGGAGGAGTAGTTGCCCTCGTAGGGAATGCCGCGGCCGCGGTCGAGTTCGAGAATCCAGCCCGTGACGTTGTCGAGGAAGTAGCGGTCATGGGTCACGATCAGGATCGCGCCGGGATAGGTGCGCAGATGGCCTTCGAGCCAATTGACCGTCTCGGCGTCGAGATGGTTGGTCGGCTCGTCGAGCAGCAGCATTTCGGGCTGTTCGAGCAGCAGCCGGCACAGCGCCACGCGACGGCGCTCGCCGCCCGAAAGCTTGGAGACGTCGGCGTCGTCGGCCGGGCAGCGCAGCGCGTCCATCGCCTGATCGACCTTGGAGTCGAGATCCCACAGGCCCTTGGCCTCGATCTCGTCCTGCAGACGGGTCATCTCGTCCGCCGTCTCGTCGGAATAGTTAATCGCGAGTTCGTTGTAGCGGTCGAGCACGGCCTTCTGGGCCGCGACGCCGTCCATCACGTTTTCGCGGACGGACTTGGTCTCGTCGAGATGCGGCTCCTGCGGCAGATAGCCGACGCGCGCGCCCTCGGCGACCCACCCGTCGCCGACGAATTCCTTGTCGATGCCGGCCATGATGCGCAGCAGGGTCGACTTGCCCGAGCCGTTGACGCCGAGAACGCCGATCTTGGCGTCCGGGTAGAAGGACAGGTGCACGTTGTCGAGCACCTTCTTGCCGCCCGGGAAGGTCTTTGTGAGACCCTGCATATGATAGACGAACTGGTAGGAAGCCATGGAGACCTCGGCTCGCGCGACGCGGCGAAATGGGGATGTGGCCGCTATGTAACGAGCGCCCCGGCGAGCGGCAAGGGCTCTCGCGGGTTCTCGCGCGCCCGCCGGCCCCGTTCGCGCCGGGCGCACGCGACGGCGCGGGAGCGAACGGATCGCGGCACGCCGCGTTGTTCTCCGCACGGAGGACCATCGCCATGGACATCGCCCGTCACGACCGGCACGCGGACCACGAGACCGACATCGCCGCGCATGAAGCGACCTATCGCGCCTTCCTGCGGCTGATCCGAACTGCGGCCGCAGTCGTCGCGCTGGTCCTGATCGGGCTGGCGGTCTTTGCCTGACGGGTGAGCTACGCGGCGGGATTGCGCTTTTGCTCGGATGGAGCATTCTCCCGCGATGACCCTTCCGCCCACCCGCGCGCTGCTCATCGCCGACGTTCCGGTCGCCTCCGGGCGGATCGGAATCGCCGTCGCGCCGGGACGCAACGACATGCCGGGGCGCGAACTCGCGGCCGATCTCGATGCGGTGGCCGCATGGGGTGCGGCGGCGGTGGTGACGCTGGTGGAAGAGGACGAACTCCGTCTTCTCGGCATCGCCGATCTCGGCGACGAGGTGCGCGCACGCGGCATGGACTGGCTGCATCGCCCCATCGCGGATTACGGCGTGCCGGATGCGACCTTCGAGGCCGATTGGATCGAGACCGGACGCCGGTTGCGCGGCCTGCTCGAAAGCGGCTCCGACATATTCATCCACTGCCGGGGCGGTCTGGGCCGGTCCGGCTCCGTGGCGGTGCGCCTGCTGGTGGAATGCGGCATTGACCCCGACGCGGCGCTCGCGACGGTGCGCGCGGCGCGGCCCGGCGCGGTGGAGACGCCGGATCAGGAACGCTGGGCGAAATTCGGCAAGGCGACGAATTTCTGATCGACTTTGGGGAGGCTCGGCGCCCCCCTCAAAAGCACCTCCCCCGTCTTTCTACGCATCGAACAATTCCGTCGTCCGCACGTTCGTCGGCGAAGGCGGAGGTGCGGATGGTCGATCAAGGCGGGCGACGCGAAATGCGCGAGGACGAAATCGAGGCCCTGCTCCGCGACGTGCCGAAGGGCGCGTTCGCCGTGTCGGGCATCGCGGTGGCGCTGCTGATGGCGTGCTGGCTCGCGATCTACCTGTTCGTCTTCCTGCCCCGCGGGACGGTGGGGTGAGGCGATGGCGGCGAGCGAGGAAGACGTCCTTCGTACCGAGATCCGATGGTCCTTCGTCGTATTCGCGGCGACGGCGTTGATCCTGATCTCGATCCTCTATGCGGGCCTCGTGCACGGCATCAACCCGCCCAGCAACATCGAGACGGTCGATCCGAAGACGCTGCATCTCTCCGGCGAATTCACCGAGGGCAATCTGGGAACGCGGGTCGAGGCGGACGGCGGCGTGACGGTGCGCGTCGTCACCACGCAATTCGCCTTCGTGCCGCAATGCGTCGTGGTGCCGACCGACCGCAAGGTGACGCTGCGCTTCGCCAGCCCCGACGTGATCCACGGGGTGCTGGTGGCGGGCACCAACGTCAACACCATGGTGATCCCGGGCTACGTCTCGCAGGTCCACACCACGTTCAAAACCACGGGCGACCTGCTGACGCCGTGCCACGAATTCTGCGGCCTCGGCCACAGCCAGATGTGGGCGATCGTGCGCGCCGTCGCGCCGGCCGACTTCAAGCCCGACGCGCAAGGGAGGGCTGCCTGTGACGGCCGCTAGACGCCTCGTCCTTTTCCATCTCTGGACCGCCTTCGCAGCCTTCGCCGCAGCCTCGGTTCTCGGCGCCTGGCAGATGTGGATGCGCTCGCCGCTGCGCCCGCCCTTCGCCACGCCGGACAACTACTTCCTGTCGGTCACGGCGCACGGCACGGCGATGGCCTATGTGCTGACGACGTTCTTCGTGATGGGCTTCGGCTATTACGTGGCGGAGACGGCGCTCGGCCGGCCGATCCCGCAGCCCCGGCTCGCTTGGGCGGGGTTCTGGATCGCGCTGTTCGGCACGCTGATGGCGGTGCTCTCGATTCTCTCCGGCCGCGCCTCGGTGCTCTACACCTTCTATCCGCCGATCACGGCGACGCCGTTCTTCTATATCGGGCTGGTGCTGGTCGTCGTCGGCTCGTGGATCTGGGTCGCGCTGATGGTGCTGGCGATGGCGCAGTGGAAGCGCGCCGAGCCGGGCAAAGCCGTGCCGCTCGCGATGTTCGCCACCGTCGCCAACGCGATCATGTGGGCTTGGACGACGGTCGGCGTCGCAGCGGAACTGCTGTTCCAGATCATCCCGGCCTCGCTCGGCCTCGTGCAGTCGATCGACGTCGGCATGTCGCGCACGCTGTTCTCGTGGACGCTCCATGCGATCGTCTATTTCTGGCTCTTCCCGGCCTACATCGCCTTCTACACGATGGCCCCGGAGGCGGCGGGCGGGCGGCTCTACAGCGACACGATGGGCCGCCTCACCTTCGTGCTGTTTCTGATCTACAGCCTGCCCGTCGGCATGCATCATCTGTTCATGGACCCCGAACATTCCACCGGGTTCAAATTCCTGCAGATGGTGCTGACGGCCTTCGTCGCCGCGCCGACGCTGCTGACGGTGTTCACCATCACGGCCTCGATGGAAATCGCGGGAAGGCTCGCCGGCGGAAAGGGCCTTTTCGGCTGGATCGGGGCGCTGCCGTGGCATCGGCCGATGGTGCTGGCGACCGGCCTGTCGTTCCTGATGCTGTTCTTCGGCGGCGGCGGCGGCCTCGTGAACATGGCGTACGGCATGAACGCGATGGTGCACAACACGTCGTGGGTGACGGCGCATTTCCACCTGATCTTCGGCGGCACCGTGGTGACGATGTATTTCGCCATCGCCTACGCGATCTGGCCGACGCTGACGGGCCGGCAGGCCGGGCGGTTCCGCCGCCAACGGCTGCAATTGTGGCTGTGGTTCATCGGCATGATGGTCACCACCCTGCCCTGGCACTGGCTCGGTCTGCGCGGGCAATGGCGGCGCGTGGCGCTGTTCGATTACACGAACCCGGCCATCGCCGCGTGGGGACCGTTGGTGATCGTGTCCTTCGTCGGGGGGCTGGTGATGCTGGCGAGCGCGCTGCTGTTCGTCGCCAATCTGGCGGACAAGAACGCCGCGCTGATCCGCGATCCCGTCATCCGCTATGCGCGGCCGTACCACGAGGCGCACCGCATTCCCGCGTCGCTGAACGGCTTCGGGCTTTGGAATGCCGTCGTGGCCGTCCTGATGCTCGCCGCCTACGGCTGGCCGATCGCGCAATTCATCGTCAACCCGTCGCCGAGCGCCGTCGTGCATCGCGTGGATCGATAGGAGATCGCCATGGCGTCCAGCCGATCCTCTTCGGAGGAATCCCGCTTCACCGTTCTCGCGGCGTCGGCGGTCGGCGGAATCTTGGCGGGAGGAATTCTGCTTGGATTCCTGATCCTCCCGGTGGTTCAAGGCAGGCAGGCGGGCATCGATCCTTGGACGGCGATCTGCCGTTCGCTCGGCATCGCACCCGGCACCCCGGCCGCCGGTTCCCCGATCAGCACCGCCGCGGCCCGCCCGGTCAGCCGCGTATCGTGGGACGAGGGCACCTTGCGCGCGCTTGCCGGCGCGGCCGGACCCTCGCCGCCCGAGGCGGTCGCGCAATGCGCGGCATGCCACGGCGACGCGGGAATCGCGACGGATCCGACCTTTCCCAACCTCGCGGGACAATCGGCCGCCGCCATCTTCAAGCAGCTGCACGATTACCGCTCCGGCGCCCGCGTAAACGAGCAGATGAGCCCGGTCGCGCAAGGCTTGGACGAGGCCGATCTTGCGGCTCTGGCACTGCATTTCGCCGCCCGCTCGAAAGGCACGATGGACGCGACGGCGCGCGCGGACAGGAACCATCCCGTCGCGGAACTGGTGCTCCGCGGCGATCCCGCGCGCGGCATCCCCGCCTGCAACTCCTGCCATGCCCCCGGCTCGGGCGGGCCGATCGAGACGCCGATCCTGACGCGGCAGAACGAGGCCTATCTTGCCGATCAACTCCGTCGATACGCACGCGGGGATCGCGGCAACGACATCTACGGTCGGATGCGCGGCTTCTCGGCCAAGCTGACCGAAGACGAAATTCGCCGCCTCGCAGCGTTTTATGCCTGGACGGAATAGCGCCCGCTGCTTGTTGACGCTTCTACGCCCTTCGTCGCATTACGGCCGGCTGCCATGCACGCAGCGCATGGGTTCGCACGCGTGTGCAGCAACCGTTCAAATGCATATATATCAGAAGACTAAATCGGTTTATTTTTGCTTGGCAGGCTCTTCGGCAAGATATTCCATGTGTTTGACGGCGCGTCATTTCTGGGGCCGAATTGAGCAGGTCGTCCGCTCCAAAGAAAAGCGATCCTATTGGTCGTCTTTTCCTTCCCGCAACTTGGGACCGGAGCGTGCCAACCCTTTCGGGCCGAAGGTTCGAACGCACAAGAACGAATAATAAAACGGGGAAACACAATGAGAGCATCTTCCCGCTGGGCCGCCGCGCTGCTTCTCACGGCCGCCGGCTCCTTGGTCGCCACGGTGTCGGCGCAGGCCGAGAAATACACGTTCAAGATCGCGTCCGGGCACAGCCCGAGCTGGCACTTCATCAACCTGACGCAGACTTACTTCATGCCGGAAGTGAAGAAGCGCGTGAAGGACAAGACCGGCCACGACATCGAGTTCATCGAAGGCTTCTCCGGGGCCGTCGCCAAGACGAACGAGGTGCTCGAAGCGGTGAAGGGCGGCGTCATAGACATCGGCGTGTTCTGCATTTGCCACGAGCCGCAGCGGTTGGCGCTGAACAACTTCCCGATGTATCTGCCCTTCGGCCCGAGCGACCCCGAAGTGTCGGTCAAGGCGACGCGTCAGGTCTACAACACCAATCCCGAACTGCCCAAGCAGTTCGAAACGCACGGCCAGAAGCTGCTCGCGCTCGTGCCGTTCGAGCCCTACAACCTCGTCGCCCGCACGGCGATGAGCAAGGCCTCCGAAGTGAAGGGCCGCAAGATCGGTGCAGCCGGTCCGAACGCCTTCTGGGTCGAAAACGCCGGCGCGCTGCCGGTCGCCGTGCCCGGCCCGGACATGTACACCTCGCTCCAGACCGGCCTGATCGACTCGATGGTCATCTTCTTGAGCGTGATGGATTCGCTGCGCCTTTTCGAGGTCGCCCCGAACTTCGTCGACGTCTCGTTCGGCTCCATGACCGTCACGTCCGTGACGGTGAATGCGCGCCGCTTCGAGCGTCTGCCGAAGGAAATCCAGGACATCATCGTCGAGGTCGGGCGCGACATGGAAGCCAAGGCCGGACCGTTCACCCGGGACATTTCCGACAAGACGCTGCAGGCCATCAAGTCGCGCGGCATCAACATCGTGACGGTGAGCGAGCCCGAGCGTCAGGCTTGGGCCGAAATGCTCGTCGCCGGTTCCGCGGGCTTCGCCAAGAAGTTCGAGGCCGACAGCAAGGTACCGATGCGCAAGGTCATGCAGGCCTACATCGCCGCCACCGAAGCGCAGGGCTACAAGTGGCCCGTGAAGGCGCGTCTCGACTGAGCCAAAGCATCGAAGCGATCTTCGGGCGGGGCTCGTCCCCGCCCGTTCTCGACGCTCCTCAATTCTTCAAGGCCGCCACATGATCAAGATTCTTCAGGGCATGGACGTCGCCGCCCGGACGATGATGGTGCTGACCGCATTCTGCGCGTTCGGAGCCTCGTTCTTCATCTTCGTCGAAATCTCCTCACGCGTTCTCGGCATCAAGTTCTACGGAACGGCCGAATACATCCGCAATTTGCTGATCGTGATCGTGTTCCTGCAGCTGCCCTTCGCGGTTCGCACCCGCAGCATGCTGGCGGTGGACATCTTCGTTCACGCGCTTCCCAAGGGTGCGGCCAAGTTCGTCGGCGTGCTCGGCGCGGTCGCCGGCATCATCTTCTTCGGCGCGGTGGGCTTCGGCGCACTCGAGCCCGCGATTACCGCTTGGGTCGACAACGAGATGGAAGGCGAAGGCGTCGTCGACGTTCCGGCATGGCCGGGGCGCTTCTCGGTCGTGATCGGATGCTGGTTCGCGGCGCTCTACTACACGCTTCGCATCGTCGAGATCCTGCGTGATCCCCCATGGGCGCGCTACGACGACTCCTCCCTCCCCGCTCAGCAGCACATCTGAAGGTCGCTCGATCATGGAAACCTTCGCACCGCTGCTCGTCCTCGGCCTTCTGCTTGCGCTCGTCTTCGCAGGCGTGGAAGTGGCCGTGTCCCTCGGCCTCGTCAGTCTCGTCGCGATCCTGATTTCCACGCAGGATATCGGCATCGCCATCAACTTCCTCAGCAACACGGCCTACAACGCGTTGCGGGACTACGTCTTTGCCGTCGTGCCGCTGTTTCTCCTGATGGGCGAGTTCATCGCGAGATCAGGCATCGCCTATGACCTCTATTGGGCGATCGACCGCCGGCTTGCAGGTCTGCGCGGCCGCTTCGCCTATGCCACCGTGCTGGGCAACGTCGTCTTCGCCTTCGTGTCGGGCACCAGCCTCGCCTCGGCGACCACCTTCACCGCCATCGCCTATCCGCAGATGAAACGCGCCGGCTACGAGCCGCATTTCTCGCTGGGTTTGATCAGCGGCAGCGCCTGTCTCGGCATGCTGATCCCGCCCAGCATCCTGATGGTGGTATGGGGCATTCTGACCGACCAGTCGATCGGCCACCTGTTCCTGGCCGGCATCATTCCGGGATTCATCCTTGCGGGCCTGATGGCGATCTACATCTTCGCCGTGTCGATGGTTCGCCCCGACATCGTCGGCCACAAGACGGCACGCCCGGCCGCCGCGCTGTCCAGCGACGTCGTCGTCGAGCATGTGGACGGCACCGCCTCCGCCGGAAAGGACCCGAGCGGCACCGACATGCTGATCAGCGTGATCGGCTTGGTGGCGATCGTGTTCGGCGCGCTGGGGGGCATTTGGGCCGGCCTGTTCACGCCCACGGAGGGCGCGGGCATCGGCGCGTTGGTCGCCTTGGCGGTCGGCATCGTCAAGGGCATGAAGGTCGACGACATCTACAAGGCGGTGCTTTCGGTCGGCCGTACCGCGACGCCGCTGATGATCATCGTCTTCGCCGCGCAGCTCTATTCGCGCACCCTGTCGATGAGCGGCATCGGCAACCAACTTCAGGAAATGATCACCACGAGCGGCCTCTCGCCGACCGGGATGCTGATCTTCATGGTCGTGGTGTGGCTGATCCTCGGCACCATCATCGACTCGATCTCGATCATGCTGCTGACCGTTCCGATCTTCGCCCCCATCGCGATGAAGATCGGCCTCGATCCGCTCGCCTTCGCGCTGATGGGCATTCTGACCATCGAGGCGGGGCTGCTGACGCCGCCCTTCGGGCTGGTCGTCTATGCGGTCAGGGCGGTCATTCCACGAGAGAACGTCAGCATGGCCACGATCTTCCTCGGCGCGCTGCCCTTCTGCGTGATGCTGATGATGGTGGTCGGCATCGTCTACTTCTTCCCGATCACGACGAACTACCTGATCAGGTTCTTCTAGCGGTCGGGATCGCTCCCGACCGCTCTCCCCCATCAATCGGAACACATTCAAATGGCAAACATGAAGGCGATGGTCGTCGACCGCTGGGGCGAGCAGTCGACGCTCCAGAATCGCGAGATTCCCAAGCCCGGCCCGGGCGAAGCCCTGCTGAAGGTGCGTTCGGCGGCCGTCGGCCTGACCTTGCTCAACATGCGCAACGGCAGCTTCGGCGGCGCGGCCCCGCGCATCATGGGGCATGAACTCGGCGGCGACATCGTCGAGGTCGGCTCGGGCGTGAAGAACGTGAAGGCCGGCGACCGCTGCGCCGTCTATTTCTACCTCACCTGCAACCAGTGCCGCTGGTGCCGGGGCGGGCGCGAGACGCTGTGCGAAAAGTTCGGCGGCTTCGTCGGCGTCCACCGCGACGGCGGCTTCGCGGACTTCGTGTGTCTGCCGGCCGAGAACTTCCTGCCGATCCCGGACGGGCTCGACTATGAAGCGGCGGCGATGGCGACGGACGCCGTCAACACCAATTGGCACTGCATGCGCGAGCGGGCGAAGATCAACCCGCACGACACCGTGATGCTGATCGGCGCGGGCGGCGGCGTGGGCATCCACGGCGTGCAGGTGGCCAAGCTGTTCGGCGCGCGCATCATCGCGGTCGACGTGTCCGACGAGAAGCTCGATCTCGCCAAGCAATGGGGCGCGGACGAGGTGATCAACGTCAAGCGCACGCCCGACGTGGCGGCCGAGGCCAAGCGCCTCACCGACGGGCGCGGCGTCAACGCCGCCGTCGACTATGTCGGCCATGCGGCGACCTTCCAGTCGGCTTATGACAGCCTGACCACGGGCGGCCGTGCGGTCGTCATCGGCGTCGGAGCGGGCGACATCTCGATCAATCCCCGGCAGATGATGCTGACGGAAAAGGTCGTGACCGGCTCGCGCCATTCCACGCGCACCGAACTGATCGAGACCATGGAAGTGATGGCCCGCGGTCTGATCAAGCCCGTGGTCGGCATGCGCACGCATTTCAGCGAGATCGAGTCGATCTTCGACTCGATCAAGGCCGAAAAGCTTTTGGGTCGCGGCGCGTTGACCTACGACTGAGCCGAACCCCTCGAAAAGGATCGGATCGTTGAAGCCGCGCATCACGATGATCACGCTCGCGGTCGACGACCTGAACCGCGCCGCCGCGTTCTACCGCGACGGCCTCGGCCTGCCGACGCAAGGCATCGTCGGAACGGAGTTCGAGCACGGCGCGGTCGCCTTTTTCGACCTGCAGGCGGGATTGAAGCTGGCGCTGTGGGCGCGCCGCGATCTCGCGCACGACACGGGGCTCGCCACGGCGGCACCCTCTTCCCCGGACTTCGCTCTTGCCCACAACGTGGCGGGGCGCGGCGAGGTCGACGCGGTGATGGCCGAGGCCGCACGCGCCGGCGCGAGCATCGTCAAACAACCCGGCGAAACCTTCTACGGCGGCTATGCCGGCTATTTCCGCGATCCGGACGGGCATCTCTGGGAGATCGCCTGGAACCCGGATCTGATCCCGAACGATTGAACCCCGAGGGCCTGTCATGGACGCGACCGCAACCGACTTTATCCCCGCCTTCAAGGTCGCGCACGGCACGCGTCGGGCGGAATGCGTCACCCGCGGCACCGGCGCCGACACCTTCCTCGTCGAAGCCCGCCAGACGGGGCATCATCTCAAGGAAGCCGTCGTCACCGAGGGCGATGCCGGCGGCGTGTGGCGCGTCGCGAGCGACGAAGGCACATTCATGAAGGGGACCGACCTCGCCCCCTTCCCGCTCGGCTTCTTCAATGCCGGGATCCAATCCGACCTCGCGGGCCGCATCGTGCGCGAGGCCAAGGCGGCGGGCATCGCTCTGCGCGGCCTCTCGCTCCGCGTCGTCACCGAATATTCGCTGAGCGGATCCTTCGCCGCGGGCACCGGCCAAGGCTATGCGGAAGGCGTCTCCATCGAGGCGGACATCTCCGCCGACGCATCCGCCGCCGATTGCGCGGCGCTGCTGCGCAAGGCCGTCGATGCCTCGCCCGCCGTGGCGCTGCTGCGCAAGCCGCTCGAGAACACCTTCTCGCTGCATTGCAACGGCCGGCGGCGCGATCCCTCCTCGCTGCCGGTGTCCCCGGCGGCCTCGCCGACCGATCCCTTCCTCAAATACGCAAAGGCCCCGTCCGCCCTGAGCGGTCCCGGTATCGCCGAAGGCCTGATCGTGAAGACCGCCGACAAGACGGTCGAAGACCCGTCCGACCCGAACGGCGGCACGAATGCGCAAGGGCGCATCACCTGGAAGGTGAACGGCACCGGGCATTACGATTTCGAAGAGAACCTGTATCGCTGTCGCGTCGCGCTCAACCGGCCGGGCAGCACGCAATTCACCTATGTGAGCGACGAGACGGAAGCCGACCGTGCACCTTGCGGGCTGACGCTGCTCTCGGCAGGCATCGCCTTCTGCTACATGACGCAGCTGAGCCGCTACATCGAGAACATGAAGCTGCCGATCCACGGCGTCCGTCTCGTGCAGGTCTCGCCCTTCGCCGCCGTCGCGGGCGGGCACGGCATGGCCGAGCCGTGCGACACGCATCTGTTCATGCAGGGCGAGGCGGACGAGGCGATGTTCGACCGGCTGCAGCTGATCGCGGCGAACACCTGCTACCTGCACCGATCGATGGCGATCGCCACGCCGGTGGAAGTCGTCGCAAAGAAGGACGGCACGGAAGTGGTGCGCTTCTGACCGACCAAGCCGGAAACGGTGGTGGGCCCGGCAGGACTCGAACCTGCAACCAAGCGGTTATGAGCCGCCGGCTCTGACCAATTGAGCTACGGGCCCGCCGACGCGACTTAAACCGAACGGGGCGCCGGCCGCAACGGCGGTCGGCTCAGTTCTCGCGACGGATGGCGCTTTCGTGCCAGCGGCGCAGGAAGAGATGCGCGATCCAGCTCGTGATCAGGAAGATCGCGATGCCCGACGCCGAAATCATGATCAGCGCCGCGAACATCCGGGGAATGCGCAGCTGATAGCCGGATTCGAGAATGCGGTAGGCCAAGCCGGAGGCGCTTCCGCCCGAACCCGCCACAAATTCCGCCACCACCGCGCCGATCAGCGCGAGGCCGCCGGAAATCTTCAGGCCCGCGAGGAAGTAGGGCAGCGCCGCCGGCAGTCGCAGGTGCCGCAGCGTCTGGCTGCGCGACGCGCGATACAGCTGGAACAGGTTGACGAGGTTGTGGTCGGCCGAATTGAGCCCGAGGATCGTGTTCGACAGGATCGGGAAGAAAGCCACGAGCCAAGCGCAGATCAGCAGCGACAGGTTGATGTCGCCGACCCAGATGATGATCAGCGGCGCGATGGACACCACCGGGGTCACCTGCAGCACGACCGCGTAGGGAAACAGCGACTTTTCCAGCCATTTCGACTGCGTGAACAGGATCGCCAGCGCCACGCCCAACGTGACCGCCGCGACGAGCGCGGCAAAGGTGATGCGCAGCGTGATCCAGAGCGACCCCGAAAGCGTCTCCCAATCCAGCACCAAGGTCTTCGCGATCAGCAGCGGGCCCGGGAGCACGTAATGCGGGATGTCCTTGATGCGGACGATCGCTTCCCAGCCGAGCAATGCGAGAATGCCGATGGCCAAGGGCGCGAGGATGCCCGGCCAGGTGCTCGCCGCGAGGCCGAGGATGCGGCGCTCCTCGGCGAAGACGGGACGCGCCTCCGCGTCGGTGCCGTCATGGGGAAGCGAGGCGGGCATGGGGGCGTCGGTCATCCTGCGATGGCCTTTTTGAGGGTTTCGGAGGCGACGCGGCACAGATGCGCGTATTCGGCCGAGGTGCGGAACAGGTCGTCGCGTGGATAAGGCGCGTCGACCGGCAGATCGGCCATGATGCGGCCCGGACGCGCGGCCATCACCACGATCCGCTGGGAGAGATAGACCGACTCGAACACCGAATGGGTCACGAACACCGCCGTGAAGCGGTTGCGGTCCCACAGCGCGAGAAGATCGTCGTTGAGCTTGTGCCGGGTAATTTCGTCGAGCGCCGCGAAGGGCTCGTCCATCAGCAGGATTTTCGGCTTGGTCACGAGGCCGCGCGCGATCGAAACGCGCATCTTCATGCCTCCCGACAATTCGCGGGGATAAGACTTCTCGAAGCCCCTCAGCCCGACGAGCGCCAGCATGTCGGCGGCGCGCGCCTCGGCGTCCGCCTTGCCCACGCCCGCAAGGGTCATGGGCAGCATCACGTTCTTGAGGGCGTTGGCCCAGGGCATCAGCGTGGGATCTTGAAAGACGAAGCCGAGATCGGGCTCCGCACGGCCGTTCGAGCCGTAAGGCGAGGTCGGCCAGTCGATGGCGCCGACGCTGGGTTCGCCCAAGCCTGCGATCATGCGCAGCAGCGTGGACTTGCCGCAGCCCGAGGGGCCGAGCAGGCTGACGAACTCGCCGTCCGCGAGGTCGAGATCGACCCCGCGCACCGCGAGCGTGCCGTTCGAGAACTGCTTGGAGACGCCGCGGATGGCGACGAGGGGGCGTCCCCTCGCCTCTTTCGCGACGGCTGCGACGGTCTGCGTCACGCGCCGAAACCCTTGTTGATGAATTCGAGGCTGTAGGCCTTGGTCACGTCGATGCCCTTCGGGAAGGCTCCGGCGTCCGCCATGGTATCGTAGAAGCGCTTCCAACGCTCGGCCGTCATGGCGCCGATGCCGAGTTTGAGCGCATCGCCCGACCGCACGATGCCGCGCTCGTTCATCACCTTGAGGGCGTAAGCGAGCTTCTCGTCGGTCATGTCCGGGTTGTCCTTCTTGATCTGGGCGTTGGCCGCCTCGATCGCCGGACCGCCCTTCATGTATTCCGCCCACCCTTCCATGGTGGCGGTCATGAAGCGCTGAACCACGTCCTTCTTCTCCGCCACCATCTTCTTCGAGATGTTGACGGTGGTGTTGTAGTTGTCGAAGCCCGCATCGGCGATGAGGTGCACCACCGGCTGCACGCCTGCCTGCATGATCGCAAAGGGCTCGGACGACAGGAAACCCTGCTGCGAAACCGTCTTGTCCGCGAGGAAGGGCGCCATGTTGAAGGTGTAGGGACGCGCCTGTTCGTCGGTGAAGCCGAACTTGGCCTTCAGGAAGGGCCAATAGCTGGTGCGGCCGCCGGCACCGATCAGGATCGGCTTGCCCTTCAGGTCGGCGAGCGTGTCGTTGCCGACGCCCGGATGCGAGATGAGAACCTGCGGGTCCTTCTGGAAGATCGAGCCGATGCAGAGAAACGGCAGATCCTCCTTCACGTAATTGATGGCCTCGAACGAGTTCGACATGATCATGTCGACTCGGCCGCCGAGCAGGAGCTGCGAGGGGTTCTGCTGCGGGCCGCCCATGCGGATGTCGGCGTCGATGCCGTACTTCTTGTAGATGCCGTTGGCGACGGCGAGATAGAAACCGCCATGCTCGGCCTGCGCGCGCCAATTGGTCTGGTAGCTCACCTTGTCGAGCGTCTGCGCCACCGCGCGGGAACCGGGGACGGTGACGAGGCAGGAAGCGACGGAGCCGCCGAGAAGGCCGAGAGCGGCGCGGCGGTCGATGCGAAATGTCGTGGTGGTCATGGACGATCCCCTTGCCCGAGCTCGCGTCGGGACGAATGAATGCAGCCCTGTGCCGAAGCAATGCCCGTGCCGCTCATTGAAACACATGGGGCGATGCGTGCGACGGGTCAAACAGGTGCTCGACTTTACGCCGGCGGGATCAATATTTGTGCACAGTTATCGTAAGCGTTCGGGCCTCTGACCATGTGAATCGGCGGGCTGCGGCGGTACGGTTCTTGCTGCCCGCCTCTGCCGCCCCGATCCCGGAGAACGACGATGAACGCACCCGCCCTCGCCCGCACCGAAGCCCCTTCGCGTTACGACATCGAGGCGCTTCTGGCCGCGCTCGGCGACGTGCCGGTGATCACCGAGACGCAGGTGGTGCGCAAGCGTTCGCGGGACTTCTTCTGGTACAGCCCCATTCTGAACGTCGAACTGAACGGCAAGTCGGCCGACGTCATCGTCGCCCCGCGCGACGAGGCGGACCTGATCAAGCTGGCGGGGCTCTGCGCCAAGCTGCGCATTCCACTGACGCCGCGCGGCGGCGCGACGGGCAATTACGGCCAGGCCGTGCCGCTCGAAGGCGGCGTGCTGCTCGACATGACGGCCTTCACCGCGATCGAGTGGCAGAAGCCGGGCCTCGTCCGCGTCGGCGCGGGCGCGAAGATGCACGAGCTCGACGCGCTGCTGCGCCCGACGGGCTGGGAACTGCGCATGCACCCCTCCACCAAGCGCACCGCCACCATCGGCGGCTTCGTCGCGGGCGGTTCGGGCGGCGTCGGCTCGGTGGCCTATGGCGGGTTGCGCGAGCCGGGCAACATCGTGGCGGCACGCATCGTCACCGTCGAGGAGAACCCGCGCGTGATCGAACTGCGCGGCGACGCGGCGCAGAAGATCAACCGCGCCTACGGCACCACCGGCATCATCACCGCGCTCGAAATGCCCCTCGCCCCGGCTTGGCCGTGGGTCGACGTGATCGTCGCCTTCGACGACTTCTTCGACGCGGTGGAGTTCGGCCGCGAGATCGCCATGGCCGACGGCATCATCAAGAAGCTCATCACGCCGATCATCGCGCCGATCCCGTCTTATTTCGGTGCGCTGAAGCAGCATTGCCCCGAGGGCAAGAGCATCCTCATCATGATGATCGCCGAACAGTGGATGGAGACCGTGAAGTCGGTGCTCGGCACGCGCGGCACGATCACCTACGAGGCGCCGAACGACGAGAGCCCGGGCAAGGTCCCGCTCTACGAATACACCTGGAACCACACCACGCTTCAATGGCTGAAGACCGACCGCTCGGTCACCTATCTCCAATGCCTCTATCCGCATGACCGCCTGATCGAGTCCGTGCGCGAAATGCACGACATGTTCCCCGGCGAAGTGTTCCCGCATCTGGAATTCATCCGCTTCGGCGGCCGGCTGACCTGCTCGGCGCTGCCCATCGTGAAATACACGACGCCCGAGCGGCTCAACGAGATCATCGCCCTGCACGAGAAGAGCGGCGTGATGATCGCCAATCCGCACGTCGTCACGCTCGAGGACGGCAGCCGCCACAAACGGGCGGACGCGGACCAGCTCGGCTTCAAAGGCGAGGTGGACCCGCACGGCCTGCTCAACCCCGGCAAGATGCGCAGCTACGTCGCCGTGAAGCCCTGATCGCGGCGCTCGCCGTCCCGCACGACATTTGACCGGAGTACCGCCTTGCGCCGCCTCTTCTGGAGCGAATTGACCACCAAGGACTTCGAGGGTCTCGACCCCGAGAGCACCGTCGTCGTCCTGCCCGTCGCCGCCGTCGAGCAGCACGGCCCGCATCTGCCCGTCTCGACCGACACGGTGATCGCCGACGGCATGATCGCGGAGGTGATCAAGCAGCTGCCCGACGACCTCACCATCCTCGTGCTGCCGACGCAGGCGGTGGGCAAGTCCAACGAGCACATCCGCTCGCCCGGCACGGTGACGCTGACGGCGGAGACCGCCATCCGGGCATGGACGGAGATCGGCGAGTCCGTTCATCGCGCGGGCCTTCGGAAGCTGGTTCTGGTCAACAGCCACGGCGGCAACGTCGATCCGCTCAACATCGTGGCGCGCGAGCTGCGCGTGCGCTTCGGCATGCTGGCCGTCACCTGCGCCTGGCGGCGCTTCGGCATTCCGGCGGGAATGTATACCGAACTCGAAGGTCAGGTCGGCATCCATGCCGGCGACATCGAGACGTCGCTGATGCTGCATTTCCGGCCCGACCTCGTGAAGATGGAACACGCCGCGAATTTCGCGCCGAAGAGCATCGAGATCGCCAAGGAATTCGACCTGCTGCGCCCGACCGGATTCACCGCCTTCGGCTGGCTCGCCCAAGACCTCCACGCCTCCGGCGCGGCCGGCGACGCCTCCCTCGGCACCGCCGAGAAAGGCCGGATCACGGCCGAGATGCAGGCGGCGGAATTCGTGAAGCTCGTGCGCGACGTCACCCGGTTCGAACTGAAGCGGCTGGCGTGAGGGGATGACCGACGCCGAATACGCTTTGATGCTCGCCTTGGTGGCCTCCTTCTTCGGAGGCGTGACACTGTGGTTGCGCCACAGCGTTCATCGCTTCGACGAGAAATACGGCCGCAAATAAGGCGCCTAGATCCGCCCCATCCGTTCCCGCACGCGCTGCAAAAAGCCCGTGCGCTCCTCGACCGTCGTCGCGTCCATCTTGTGCAGCGCCAGCCACAGCCGTTTCGCGCCCGGTGCGCAGAGCACGCCGATTCCGGTGAGGATAGTGCGGCGGCCGGGCATGCCCATCAGCCACCACCACCAGCGCGGACTTCCCAACGTCGTGATCGCGCCGATGAGGCGGATGTTGGTGAGCACGCGGCCGATGGGCTTGTCGTCTTCCGGCATCGTGAAGGTCGCGTGCGGAATCCAGACGCGGTCGAGCCAACCCTTGAGCATGGCCGGCTGCCCGTACCACCAGGTCGGATAGACGAGGATCAGCCCTTGGCACCATCGCAGCCCTTCGAGATGGGTCTCGATGCCCGCCTCGTTGTCGCCCGCCGTGTGATAGGCGGCGCGGCCCTCGCGCGTCAGCACGGGGTCGAACCCCTCTTCGTAAAGATCGATCAGCCGCACCTCGTGCCCCGCCGTCCGCAACCCTTCCAGCGCCGCGTCGCGCACGGCGGCGACGAAGCTTTCGGGGTTGGGGTGGCAGTGGACGACGAGAACGCGCATCAGCCCGCCAAGCGTTCGATCAGGCCCGGAAACAGGAAGCGCTTGCCGGATTTGTAGTCGTAGGTCGGGTCTTCCCACGCGATCATCTTGCCGGGATTGAGCAGGCCCTTCGGGTCCGCCTCGCGCTTGAAGGCGAGCTGGACGTCGTCGGTCTGCTTCATGCCGCCTTCTTCCAGCGTGTAGCGATGCGGATCGAAGATCGGCGCGCCCATGTCCTCATGGATGCGCATGATCTCTTCCAGCCGCTCGTCGGTGGTGTAGCGCACCAGCGGCAGCCCGAAACACGTCACCTTGCCGTCGAAGCGCACGAATTCGAGATGCGCGGGCACCTCGTCGCCGAAATGCGCATGTACCCGGTCCACGAGGTCGATCTGGTTCGGATAGGGATAGAGCACCTGCAGATAGGTCAGCGTCGGGTCGACGCGGATCGCGCGCAGCGTGGTGTGATTCCAGCCCAGTTCGAAGCCCGGCGGCAGCCCCTTGCGGTCTTCATCCGAAAGCAGGTCCGTCCGCATCAGGATCTCGCCCGTGCGGAAGCGGCGCGTGAAGGCCAGCATCGCGTCGAGCGCCTGCTCCGCCACGGTCACGACGGCGACATGGCTTTCGGGCTTCAGGAACTTCTTGTGGCGCGCGAAATAAGTGTGCGGGATCGGCGCGGCGATCACCGCGAGGTTCTTCAGCAGAATGCCGTCCTGCTCGCCCAGCGCATTGGCATAGGCCGCCGCGTCGCGCAGCGTCGGGAAGCCCACGATCACGTCGTGCCACGTATAGGCGGGCGCGAGCGGCATCTCGACTTCGGTGATGATGCCGTTGGTGCCGTAGGCATGCGCCGCCTTCTGCATGTCGTCGCCCGAGAGTTCGAGCACGCGCGGGCTCGCCTCCATGGTCACGACGCGCAGGCGGATCAGGTTGCCGTAATCGCGCAGCCCGCCCCACTTGATCGAACCGACGCCCGCCGAACCGCCCGCCACGAAGCCGCCGATGGAGGCCGTGTGGTAGGTCGAGGGATGGATGCGCAGCTCCTGCCCGGAATGCGCGCGCGTCACCTTGTCGACCTCCGCGAGCACGGTGCCGGCCTGCGCCGTCACCCGGCCCGGCGCGACGTTCGTCACCTTGTTCAAGCCCGAGAGGTCGAGCACAACGCCGCCCGACAGCGGCATCGCCTGCCCGTAATTCCCCGTCCCCGTGCCGCGCGGCGTCACCGGAATGCCGAGTTCGAAGCAGGCCGCCAGCGTGGCGATCACCTCGGCCTCGCTCGCGGGCGACACGATGATGTCGCCGGTCACATGGTCGAGCTGCTTCTTCAGGATCGGGGAATACCAGTAGAAGTCCCGGCTCTTCTGTTTCACCAGTGCCGGATTGGTCTCGCTGCGGATGGATCCGAGGCGCTGCTGGAGGGCTTCGATGTCGTAGGAGGGCATGCGTCGTCCTCGCGTCAGCCGTGGATGGGGTCGAGTTCGCGATAATCGGGCGGCAGCGTCGAGACGGAGCGGCCCGCCACGGTCACCACGCGGTCGGTCTGCGGCCGGGCGACGAGTTCCGACAGCGTGCGGCCGTTCAACAGCACGAGATCGGCGCGCTCGCCCGCAATGATGCGGCCGTGCTTGGGAAGGCCCATCACGTCGGCGGAGGTGGGGCCCATGGTCTTGGTCCACGGCCGCGACGAATGGTCGAAATGCAGGATGCGCGTCGCCTCGCGGAACACCTCGACCATGTCGAGATCGCCATAGGCGTAGAACGGGTCGCGCGTGTTGTCGCTCGCCACCGTCACAGTCACGCCCGCCGCATCCAATTCATGCAGCGGCGCGACGCCGCGCCAGCGCGGGGTGCGCCCAGCCGAACGATCCTGCAGATACATGTTGCACATCGGCAGCGACACGATCGCCATGCCCGCCGTGCCGATCTTGTCGATGATGCGCTTGCGGTCCTCGTCCGATGCCAATGCGAGCGAGCAGCAATGGCCGGCCATGATCCGGCCCTTGAATTTGTGGCGGATCGCCGCGTCGGCGATCACTTCCAGCGAACGCGCATCGGCGGAATCGCTCTCGTCGACATGCAGGTCGAGATCGAGCCCGTGCGCGGCCGCCGCTTCGAACAGGCGCTCGAGCGCCAGATGCAGCTTTTCGTCGGGCGCGCGCCCCAAAAACGTCACCGCGCCGAGAATGCCGCCGTATTGCGCCACCGTCTCGACGATATGGCGGAACTGCTCTTCATCGTCCGCGATGATGTCGGAGGGACACAGCGACACCGCTTGCAGGGCGATGCGGTCCTTCCACTCCTCGCGCAGCGCGTTGAACACCGGCCAGGAAATCGCCGTCTGCTTGCCGATGGAATCGATATGCGTGCGGACCGCGCCTGTGCCGTGCGCCAAGGCGCAGCGCAGCGCGAAATCCATGCGGATCCGCACGTCTTCCGCCGTCCAGCGCAGCTCGCGATCAGCGCCCACGGCTTCCCGCGCACCGAAGAATCCGCCGTCCGGGTTGGGGCTGCGCGACCAGATATGGCCCTTGTCGAGATGGGTATGAACGTCCACGAAACGCGGCAGAACCATGCCGTCGCGCAGGTCGACGACGGGCAGGTCGGCGGCAGCCGCCAACGAGCCGCGGGGGCCGACGGCGCCGATGCGCTTGCCGTCGATGACGACGTCGCAATCGATCAGCGCGTCGCCCTCTCCGTCACGTCCCAAAAGCGGCGCGGGAATGCGCGCATTGCTCAAACGATAGGCGCCGCCGGAAGGCAGTTCGACGAAACCGCGGCTCATCGGCGAAGCTCCGCAGCGTGCAAACGGGGGCGGCAAAGGCTCGTCATGACAATCTCCGGCATCTGCGGCCGGGGACTCGCCCGGCTCTCTTCCATTGGTAGGCAAAGAACGTGCTAGCGTCACGTCTCCACAGCAGAGGCAAGGCCAGTCATGAACACACCTCTTCACCCGACCTCCATCCGCAAGCCCATGTCGACCTACAGCCACGGCATCGTCGTGCCGGCGGGCTCGCGCATGGTCTTCACGTCGGGGCAACTCGGCGTCGGCCCCGACGACGTGGTGCCGGAGGACATCGAGGCGCAGGCGATCCTGTGCATGGAGAACATCAAGGCCATTCTGGCCGAGGCCGACATGACGCTCGACGATGTCGTGCGCTTCAACGCCTTCGTCACCGACCGCGCCTATTTCCCGATCTACGGGGCGGTACGCGCCCGCTACCTCGCCGCGCCCGGCAACAACGTGGCTTCGACCCTCGTGGTCGTGTCGGGCTTCACCCGGCCGGAATTCAAGATCGAAGTAGAAGCGACGGCCGCGAAGCGCGACTGACGACGGACGGAGGACGCCGGCGGGACCGGACGGCGAGGTTCGTACCACCTCCGGTTCCGCGGCTCAGCCCTCACCACCCGATTCCGGTCGATTTTGCCGGGGCCGCGGATGCGCGACGATCACCTCGTTCGGAAACGAGGTCTCGACATGCGCATCCGCCGCCTTGGAAAGCGTTCCGCCTCGCTGCTGCCGGCATTGGCGCCCTTGGCACTTCTCGCTCTGGACGGACGCGCCGCACCCACGCTGCGCGCCCTCGACAGACCGCGCCGAGACCCGGAGCCTGTGCCCGGCACGGTCGGAGTCGGGCTGTCGCCGGCCGAAGCCGACCTCTTCGGCATGGATGTCGCCGCCGCGTCGTCCGGCGGCGAGGAGGTCTCCGCCGTGTCCGCGACCCTGATCGCGACCACGGAAACGGTCGCCGTCACGACGGTCGAAACCGGCGACGAGCCGACCTCCTCCGCCGTCCCGACTGCATTCCTCGAGCCTTTGGCGAGCGGTACGACCGATCCCACGGTTCCGATTTCGTCCTCCCGCGGCGCGGAGACGGAGCTCACGACGACGACCTCCGGGACGACGGATACGGTTACGACGACGGCCCCGCTCACGATGCAGGCCACTCAAGAACTGGCCGGCGCAAACGTGATCACGGAGCCGACCGCCGCGGTGGTCGCAGGCAGCGAGAACGCCATCGTCCTGGAAAATCGAAAGCCCGGAAATCCTCGCTCCCAATGGGATCTGCGCAACGGCATCGGCAGCACGAGCATCGAGGGCTTCGCCACGCAGATAAGCCTCAACCGAGGCTCGCGGGTCGATTTCAAGGTCAACACCGCCGCGCAAGACTATCGCATCGACATCTATCGCCTCGGTTGGTACGGCGGCATGGGCGCGCGGCTGGTCGCCTCGGTCGATCACGGCGGTCCCGGCTTGCGTCAGCCCGCGCCGCTCACCGACCCGACCACCAAGCTGATCGACGCCGGCAATTGGTCCGTCACGGACGGCTGGACCATCCCGGCCGACGCGACCTCGGGCGTCTATCTCGCGAAGCTCGTGCGCGAGGACGGCACCTTCGGCGAAAACCACATCCCCTTCATCGTGCGGGCGGACGGCGTCGCGAGCGACATCCTGTTCCAGACCGCCGACACGACATGGGTCGCCTACAATCCGTGGGGCGGCACCAATCTCTATCAGGGCACGGAAGGCCGGGCCTACGCGGTCAGCTACAACCGCCCGTTCACGACGCGCCTCAACGAGCTGCAATCCGGTCCGCAGGACTGGATCTTCGGCGCGGAATATCCCGCCATCCTGTGGCTCGAGCGAAACGGCTACGACGTCGGCTACATTTCAGGCATCGACACCGCCCGCGACGGCGCGGGACTGCTCGACCACAAGGTCTTCCTGTCCGTCGGGCACGACGAATATTGGTCCGGCGAACAGCGCGCCAATGTGGAAGCGGCGCGCGATGCGGGCGTCAATCTCCAGTTCTGGAGCGGCAACGAGGTCTATTGGAAGATCCGTTGGGAGACGAGCATCGACGCGAGCGGCACGCCCTATCGCACGCTCGTCTGCTACAAGGAGACCAAGGCAGGGGCCAACATCGACCCCAGCGACCAATGGACCGGTACGTGGCGCGACCCGCGCTTCGGCGGCACGGGCTACCCTGAAAACGCGCTGACGGGCACGCTCTTCCAAGTCGATTCCTACCGGCTCGATACGATCTCGATCCCTTTCGACATGACGAAGCTGCGCTTCTGGCGCGACACGCGGGTCGCGAGCACGCCGACGGGCCAGTCCGCCGTGCTCAACGACACCTATCTCGGCTACGAGTGGAACATCGCGCCGGACAACGGCTTCTCGCCCGAGGGGCTGATCCGGCTCTCCTCGTCCACCTACAACGTCGACTCGCTGCTGCTCGACTACGGCACACTCGTCGGCCCCGGCACCGCCACCCACAACCTGACGCTCTACCGCGACCGGGAAAGCGGCGCGCTCGTCTTCAGCGCGGGCAGCGTCTATTGGAGCTGGGCGCTCGACGCCAATCACGACAATGAACCCGCCGTCACCGATCCCGCCGTGCAGCAGGCGATGGTCAACCTGTTCGCGGACATGGGCGTGCAGCCGCAGACGCTCGAGGCGACCCTCGTGATGGCCGCCGCCACGACCGATCTCACGCCCCCCACCGCCGTGATCACCTCGACCGGCATCGCGGGCGGGCGTTTTCTGATCGGCACGACGGTCTCGATCACCGGCACGGCCGTGGACATCGGCGGACGGGTCGCGGGTGCGGAGGTCTCCACCGACGGCGGCCGCACGTGGAACGTCGCCACGGGCACGACGAATTGGAGCTATTCCTGGACCGTGAGCGGAACGCTCGGCGAGCGCACCGTTCTGGCCCGCGCGACCGACGACAGCGTCAACACGGGCCTGCCCAGCGCCGGATTGAGCGTAACCGTCTACACGCCGCCCGAAGCGAGCCTGTGGTCGCTTGCGAGCGTGCCGGCGGTCCTCAACGTCAACGACAGGCAGCCGGTGGAATTGGGCGTGCGCTTCACGACGGAACAATCCGTCGCGATGACCGGGTTCCGCTTCTACAAGGGCGACCAGAACACCGGCCCGCATACGGCGCGGCTGTGGTCCTCCACCGGGACGATCCTTGCGCAGGCGACGTTCACGAACGAATCCGCCTCGGGCTGGCAGACCGTTTCGCTCGCGAGTCCGTTCCAACTGGCCGCGAACACGAACTACGTCGTCTCGTACCACACGACGACCGGCTATTCGGTCACCTCCAATTACTTCACTGACACGATCCTCAGCGGCGCTTTGACCGTGCCGGGCACGACGAACGGCGTTTACGCCTATGGTGCGGCGGGCACGTTCCCGACCCGCAGCTTCGCCGCCTCGAACTACTGGGTCGACGTGGTCTACACGCCGAACGAGACGCCCGTGAACCGGGCTCCCGTGGCGGTCAACGACAACGGATTTACGGTCGCGCAGAACACGCCGCTGGCCATCGCCGCATCGTTGCTGCTGGCCAACGACCGCGACCCGGAAGGCTCGCCGCTCTCCGTCGTCTCGGTCGGCGGCGCGGTGGGCGGCACCGTGGCTCTGAGCGCCGACAAGCTCACCGTCACCTTCACGCCGACGACGGGTTTCACGGGCGCAGCCTCCTTCGCCTATGCCGCAAGCGACGGCGCGCTCGCCGCCTCCGCGACGGTTTCCCTCGTGGTCTCGCCGACGACGACGCCCTATTCGCTGTTCGGCACGCCGACGGGAACGGGCGTCGCGAATGACGGCCTGCCCGTAAATCTCGGGATGCGCTTCGGCGTGTCCGCCGACGGCACCATCGCCGCCTTGCGCTATTTCAAGCCGACGCAGGAGACGGGCACCCATCGCGCCTATCTCTGGACCACGACCGGTACGCTGCTCGCCTCCGCCGTCTTCACGAACGAAACCGCGAGCGGCTGGCAGACGGCCTATCTGGCGACCCCCGTCTCCGTCGCGGCGGGAAGCTCCTACATCGTGTCCTATGCCTCGAACGGCGCTTACGTCTTCACGTCCGGCGGCCTTGCGACCACGATCACGTCCGGCCCCCTCACAGCTCCCGCAAGCACCGCCTCGGCCGGAAACGGCGTCTATGCCTACGGCGCGGCGGGCCTGTTTCCGAGCGCCACCTACAACGCCGCGAACTACTACGCCGACGTGATCTACTACCGCTCCGCCGAGCCCGTGAACCGCGCGCCCGTCGCCGTGAACGACGCGGGCTTCACCACCGCGCGCGGCACGCCGCTGGTCATCGACGTGGGCACCCTGCTCGCGAACGATACCGACGCGGACGGCGACGTGCTGAGCGTCACGGGAGTGAGCGGCGCGGTGAACGGCCTCGTGTCGCTGGACGCGCAGACCGGCCGCATCACCTTCGCACCGACCGCCGGCTATTCCGGCGCGGCGGGCTTCACCTATGCGGTCGCGGACGGAAACGGCGGGGTCGGATCGGCGCAGGTGTCGCTGATCGTGACCGCCCCGACCGTCGGAAGCGGCCTGTTCGCGGCCACGGACGTTCCCTCGATCATCACCGTAAACGACCCGAATTCCGTCGAATTGGGCATGAAATTCACCACGAGCACCGCCGGCGACGTCACCGGGTTCCGCTTCTACAAGGGCCCGCAAAATACCGGTCCCCACGAAGCCCGCCTGTGGACCTCGACCGGCACGCTGCTCGCCTCCGCCACCTTCACCAACGAAACCGCGAGCGGATGGCAGACCACGGGGCTCGCGCAGCCGGTGAGCCTGACGGCGAACACCACCTATGTGGTGTCCTACCACTCCAACGGCTTCTACTCGGCGACCCCCGACTACTTCGCGAGCGCCGACGTCGCGGGGTCGCTGACGGCCCCCGCATCCGACGCGTCGGGAGGCAACGGCGTCTATGCCTACGGGCCTTCGGGCAGCTTCCCCACCTCGACCTACAACCGGACGAACTACTGGGTCGACGTGGTCTTCAGCGGACAGATTGCGGCCTGAACGGCCGAAAACGAGGGGAAAACGATCGTGAATCAGGAATTATTTGCGGACGGAATCGGCGAAATAACGGTCAGCGGATCGATAATCCGCATCGATTTCGTCAGTCTTTCGGCCACCGACAAAGACATTTCGGGCCATCCGAAGCCCGTCGTCCGGCAACGCATCATCATGCCGCTCGACGGTTTCGCCAATGCCGCGGACCTCATGTCGAAGGCCGTGAAGGGTCTCGAAGAGGCCGGCGCCATCCGCCGCACGCCGCCGCCGGCGGACGTCGTCCCGCCAAACGGCGGGGACGCGAACCGGCCCAACCGCTCGCCGAATTTCAGCTGAGACCATGCATCCGCCCGTCGATACCGCACTCGCCTGCCTGTCGCTTGCGGGGCGACGACACGGCGCGGACCTGTCGCCCGAGCGGCTCGCCCATGCCTATGCCGTCGGCCGCGAACCGATCGGCCCGGATCTGGTGGTGCGCATGGCGAGCGAAGCGGGCCTGTCCGCCCACTCCGTTTCCCTGAGCTTCGCGGAACTGCGCGGGTTGGGCGAGGCGTACCCGGCCTTGGCGCGGCTCGCCAACGGCAATTGGGTGATCGTGGACGCGGCCGGGCCGGACGGCGACGTGATCGTGATCGATCCCCTGGCCGAGCGCGGCGAGCCGTTGGCGTTGAACGAGGAGGCGTTCGGGCGGGTATGGAACGGCGACGCGGTGCTGCTCGCGCGCTCCGCCCATGCCGCGGAACCCGAACGGGCTTTCTCGATTTCGTGGTTCTTTCCGGAAATCGGGCGGCAGCGAAAGCTCTTCGCCGAAGTGGCTCTTGCCGCGATCTTCCTTTTCGCGCTGGGACTTGCGACGCCGATCTTCTTCCAGCTCGTGATCGACAAGGTGCTGGTGCACGAGAGCTACACGACGCTCACGGTGCTCGCGATCGGGGTGACGGCGGCGCTCGTTTTCGATGCGGCGTTCAATTTCCTGCGCCGTTATCTGCTGCTCTACGCCACCAACCGGATCGACATCCGCACAGCGACGAAAACTTTCGCGCACCTGCTGAGCCTGCCGATCAGCGTGTTCGAGACGACTTCGGCGGGCGTGCTCGTCAAGCATATGCAGCAGGCGGGCCGCATCCGGGAATTTTTGACGGGGCGGCTGTTTCTGACCGGGCTCGACCTGATCTCGCTCTTCGTCTTCGTGCCCGTGCTGATCCTCTACAGCCCGCAATTGACCTTGCTGGTGCTCGGCTTCACCGCCGTGATCGCCGTCGTGGTCGCGATGCTGGTCGGCCCGTTCCGCCGGCGGCTGCACGATCTCTACACCGTCGAAGCCGAACGGCAGGCGTTGCTGACGGAGACGGTGCACGGGATGCGCACGGTGAAGGCGCTGGCCATGGAGCCGCTGCGCCGCCGCGTCTGGGACGACCGGTCGACGCTTGCCGTGGACCTGCGGTTCCGGGTCGAGAAGCTGTCCACCATCGCCCAGTCGATCACGGGATTTCTGGAAAAGGCGATGGTGATCGCCATCGTCGGGCTCGGCGCGATGAACGTGTTCGACGGCACGATGACCATCGGCGCGCTCGTGGCCTTCAACATGCTGTCGGGCCGCGTGACCGGGCCGCTGATGCAGCTCGTGACCATGGTGCACGAATATCAGGAGGTCGCGCTCTCCGTGCGGATGCTCGGCGAGGTGATGAACCGCAAGCCCGAGCGGCCCGCCGACGCGCGCGGCCTGCGTCCGGCCGTCATCGGCGCCGTCGAGATCGAGGACGTGACGTTTCGATACGGCAAGGATCTGCCGCCGGCGCTGGACGCGGTTTCGATCCGCATTCCGGCCGGGAGCATCATCGGTATCGTAGGGCACAGCGGATCGGGCAAGACCACCCTCACGCGGCTGTTGCAGGGGCTCTACCCGGTCCAACAGGGACGGATCGCCATCGACGGGACGGACCTGCGGGAATTCGATCTTCCGCATCTGCGCCGCAATGTCGGGGTGGTGCTGCAGGAGAGCTTTCTGTTTCGCGGCAGCGTGCGCGACAACATCGCCTGCGTGCGGCCTAACGCCTCCATCGAGGAGATCGCCCTTGCGGCACGGCGGGCCGGAGCGGAGGAGTTCATCTCCCGCCTGCCGCGCGGCTTCGATACGCCGCTCGAGGAGAACGGCGACAACCTCTCGGGCGGGCAACGCCAGCGCCTGTCCATCGCCCGCGCGCTGTTGCTCGACCCGCGCATCCTGATCCTCGACGAGGCGACGAGCGCGCTCGACCCGCACAGCGAAGCGGTGGTGCGGCAAAATTTGAAGCAGATCGCGGAGGGCCGGACGGTGCTGATCGTCTCGCACCGGCTCACCACGCTGGTGGATGCCGACGCCATCATCGTGTTCGACAAGGGCCGCGCCGTCGATTGGGGCCGGCACGACGATCTTCTCTCGCGATCAACGGTTTACCGCCATTTGTGGAATCAGCAGACGAGGCAGGTCGCATGACGCGCCCCGACGGCCGCCCGACGGAATTTCGATTCATTACCGGCAGCTTGCGCCGGCAATTCGATTCGACGCGCGAAGCGGCGCACATCGCGAGGGACGCGCCATGACCCGACCCGAAAGACGCGTGGAACCCGATGCGGACGTCGCGTCGGAGTTTCAGACGCCCGCGGCCGTGCTTGAAGGCCGCAAGCCGCCGGCTGCGGCGGGGGCGACGCTGTGGTTGGCGGCGGGCGTGATCGTCTCCGCCGTGGTCTGGGCCGCCGTCTCGCACGTCGACGAGATCGCCGTCGCGCCCGGCAAGCTGGTGACGACGCAACCCAACCTCGTGATCCAGCCGCTCGAGCGCGCAGTCATTCGAGGCATTCACGTCGCGATCGGCGACACGGTGAAAGCCGGGCAATCGCTGATCACGCTCGACACGACGTTTTCGGATGCCGACGTCGAACAATTGCGCGCCAAGCTCGCGCATTTCGATGCTCTGCTGGCGCGACTCGAAGCCGAAGCGGCGGACCGACCGATGACGGCGGGGCCGGACGCGGGGAGCGAGATGCTGCTGCAGTTGCGGCTGTTCGAGCAGCGCCGCGCCTCCCACCTCTCGCAGCTCCGCAATCTCGACCAGCAGATCGCACGGACGGAGGCCATGCTAGCGACGAGCCGGAGCGAGGAAGAGGTCAATCTGAAGCGTCTCGCCACGCTGGCCGAAATCGAAGAAATGCGCACGACGTTGATGGACAAGCAGAGCGGCTCGAGGCTCAACTTGCTGCAATCGCGCGACCTGCGCCTCGACATCGAAGCGGCGGTCGCGAGAGCCAAGGGGGGCCAGGCCGAGACCGCGCACGGGTTGGAAAAGGCCAAGGCGGAACGCCAATCCTTCATCGAGGACACGCGTCGCACCGCGCTCGAGCAGCTGGTGGAGGCGCGCGATCAGCGGAAAACGGCATTGGAGGAACTGCGCAAGGCCGATCTGCGGCGCAATCTCGTGACGCTGACGGCGCCCGCGAACGCCGTGGTGCTCGACATCGCCCAACGGTCGCTCGGGTCGGTGATGAAGGAGGCCGAGCCGCTGGTGACGCTGGTGCCGCTCGACGTGCCGATCGAGGCGGAGGTGGCGGTGGATGCCCGCGACATCGGCCGCATCGCGGCCGGCCAAGCGGTGCGCATCAAGTTCGACGCCTTCCCGTTCCAGAAATTCGGCACGGCGGAGGGCACCGTGCGGACCATCAGCCGCGATTCCTTCTCGCCCGATGCGGAACGGAAGAAAAACACCACGGCCGGGACCCTGCCGTTCTATCGCGTGCGGGTCTCCCTCGATGCGATCAAGCTAAAGGGCATCCCCGAAAGCGTCAGCGTCATGCCCGGCATGACAGTGTCCGGCGAGATCAAGACCGGGCGCAGGACGGTGCTGTCCTACTTCCTCTACCCGATCCTCAAAGGCATGGATGAAAGCCTGCGCGAGCCGTGAGACGGGGGGCGTGCCGGAGCGGACGAGCTCGGAGTCGAGCCGCCGCAGCCTTCGGCGGAAGCGTTCAGAGGAGTTGCGCGATGGGATCGTGGCCGGTGGCTTCGCCCGAGAACACGCGCTTGGCGGCGAGCAGGCCGCCGGCCTGAAGGCGGATCACGGCTTCCGGACCGGTCGCGTCCAAGAGGGCCGCCATATGGCCCGGCGAGGGTTCGCGCTCGGGCCATACCGCCATGCCCACGTCGCACAGCGCCTTGCGGTCGACGTCTCCCCAGAACTGGGCGAGGACGGCCTGGGACGCGACGCGGGCCAGCCGCTTGGCGTCGCGCGAGTCGATGCGCAAGCGACGACCGGGCCGCAACGCGCAGACGACCGCATGCCAAGGCTCGGCCGGGAGGGCCTGCACCGTCTCGAACACCTGCACCCGTGCGCCGAGCCCGGTCAGCCCGCGCATGATGAAGGGGCCGAAGTCGTTGTCGCAAAGCAGCGCGATGCGGCTGCCGTAAACCGAAATGCCCGCATCGAAGAGCATCTTCACGCAGGTAAGACCGAGATAAGAGAACACGTCGATGCTCTCGTGGCGCTCGTTGACGCCGGCGATGCGGATGCCGCGGTTGCGGCAGGCCCGAATATCGATGTCCGCGTCGCGGAACTCCCATGCCTCGAACATCAGCGCGATCACGGCGTCGGAGCGCATCTGCGCCACCGCGGCGCTCGTGATCGGACGAAGATGGCCGCTGTTGGTGACGATGTCGGCCGCGGACCACAAGGCGGGCGATATCTCCTCCGAGACGGAAATCCGGTCCGCGACGCCGCTTTGCAGCGCCAATGTGCCGACCCAATCCCTGACGTCCTGCACCGAGCCGTAGCGCGAGGGGCGCGCGAGCGCATGGACCTGCGCGCCCGCCACGGCCGCGATCACGGGCGTGGCGCCGTAGGCTCCCGTCGCGGCTTCGGTCAGCACGATCATACCGCGCAGATCGAGCCCGGTGCGCAGCACCGCCTCGCGGATCAAACCGCGAAAGCGCGACGGTGCGAAGCCCGGCCGTAAGACCGTGTGTTCGGGCAGGCGCGCTTCGGCCATGATCGACGGGGCGAGAAGGGGTACGACGACGGGCGCTGCGCCCGTCCCGTCGACGGCTCCGTCGATCATGCGAGCGCCTCCTTGAGGGAGCGGACGACTTGGCGCTGCATGTCGTCCGTCATGGACGTGTGCAGAGGCAGGAGGATGCAGCGGTCGCGCGCGGCCTCGGAATGCGGCAGCGGGAAGCGCGGCGGCATGTCGGCATAGGCCTTCTCTTGATGCACGTTCATGATGCCCCGCCGGGTGGCGATGCCGTCGTCGAGCATGTGCTGCATCACCGCGCGCTGATCCGCGCCTTCGGGCAGGCGCACGCAGTAGCTCTGCCAGTTGGAGCGCCCGGCCTCATGCTCGCGCGGGGCCGTCGCTTCGGGCAGCTCGGCGGCGATGAGTTCCGCGTAACGCTCGGCCATCGCGCGGCGACGCTCGAGAATGTCGGGCAGGCGCTTCAACTGCTCGCGGCCGATGGCGGCCTGCACGTCGGTGAGGCGGTAATTGAACGCCGGAACGGGATATTCCTCGAAGATCACCTGCGCGCTGCCGTGGCGCACGGTGTCGGGCACGCTCATGGCATGCTGACGGCTGAGCCGGAAAAAGCGATCATGATCCGGGTTCGCGGTCGTGATCATGCCGCCGTCGCCGACGGTGAGGATCTTGCGCGGATGCAGGGAGAAGCAGGCGATGTCGCCGTGCGGCGCGCCGACGCGCGACCAGGAATTGCCGACGCGCACCTCGCTGCCTACGGCGCAGGCGGCATCTTCGATCAGCGCGATGCCGCGGCTGCGGGCCAACGGCAGCAGGCGTTCGAGATCGCAGGGCATGCCCATCTGGTGCACGCAGAGAATTGCCTTGGTGCGCTCCGTGATCGCGGCCTCGACGGCGGCGGGATCCATGTTGAAGGTGGCGGGGTCGATGTCGACGAAGACCGGCACGGCCCCGCATTGACGCACCACGTTGGCGGTGGCGATGAAGGTATGGGACGGCACGACGACCTCGTCGCCGGGGCCGACGCCGACGGCGAGCAGCGCCAGATGCAGCGCCACCGTGCAGTTGGCGACGGCGACCGCGTGCGGCGCGCCGACCGCTTCGGCGAATTCGCGCTCGAAGGCGGCGACCTGGGCGCCTTGGGTCAACCACCCGGAAAGCACCACGGCGGCGGCTGCGTCCGCCTCCTCCCGGCCGAGGACGGGCTGCGCGATCGGGATCATTCGGCCGCCCCCCTCGCCGCTTCGGTCTCCGAACGCCACCACTCGACCAATTCCGCCAGCCCCCGTTCGGGCGCCAGCACGGTGCGGAAGCCTAGGAGATCATGGGCGCGCCTCACGTCCGCCAAGCGGCGGGGAACGGGGTTCACGCTGCGCTCGGCCTCATGCACCGGCTTCAGATCGGGCCGGCCCATCACGGCGGCGAGCGTCGAGGCGAGCTGCGCCAGCGAAATTTCGGTTCCGCTCGCGACGTTGAAGACCTGGTCGGAGGCGTCCGAGGCGGCGGCGAGGATGTTGGCGCGGGCGACGTCGCGCACGTGCACCATGTCCATCGTCTGCAGGCCGTCGCCGTAGATGACCGGCGGCAGACCCGCCGAGATGCGCTCCATCCACCGCACCAGCACTTCCGTGTAGCGGCCGTGGATGTCCATGCGCGGGCCGTAGACGTTGAAATAGCGCAGGGCGACGTAATCGAGCCCGTACATGTCGTTGAAGGAGCGCATCAGCCCTTCCGCGAACGACTTCGCCGCGCCGTAAAGCGTGCGGTTTGCGTAGGGGTGGTGCGTCTCGGACGTCGGGAAGCTCTCGGCCATGCCGTAGACCGAGGCGGTGGAGGCCATCACGAGCTTGCGCACGCGCTCCTCGACGCAGAGCCGGACGATCTCGTAGGTGGCGTCGACCATCACCTCCATCGCCATGCGCGGCTCGGCGGCGCAATGGGTGATGCGCAGCGCGGCTTGATGGAAGACCGTGTCGCAGCCCGCGACCAGCTTCTGCATCAGGCCGCGGTCGCGAATGTCGCCTTGGATCAGATGAACGTTCGGCCGGCCGAGCACGCGGGCGAGATTGTCCGAGCGGCCGCGCACCATGTTGTCGACGACGAGGATGTCGCCCGCACCTGCGGCGGCCAGCAGATCGACGATGTGGGAACCGACGAAGCCCGCCCCGCCGGTGACGAGCACGCGCTTGCCGCCCATGACGGCCTTGGCCTGCCGCACGCTCGAGCAGAAAGCCGCGTAAGAGGATTCAGGCTGCATCGCGGGCTCCTTCGCTGAAGCGGCGGACGGCGGCGGCGACTTCGCGCACCTGATCGCTCGTCATTTCGGGGAAAATCGGCAGCGAGAGGGTCTGCAATCCCATCAGCTCGGATTCCGGAAACGCGCCGGGGCCGTAGCCGAGGGAGGCGTAGCCGGGCTGGAGGTGGACGGGTTTGGGGTAGTGGATGCCCGTGCCGATGCCCGCTGCGGTCAGGGCCGGGCGCAGGGCGTCGCGCTCCTTGGTGCGGACGGCGTAGACGTGGAAGACGTGGTCGTGCCCGGCGGGCGCGGGCAGCGTGAGGCCGGAGCCTTCGAGCAGTTCACGGTAGAGCGCGGCGACGTCGCGGCGCTTCTGCGTCCACTCGTCGAGCTTGCGCAGCTTCACCCGCAGCGCCGCGCCTTGGACGTTGTCCATGCGCAGATTGAAGCCGAGGCGGACATGCTCGTATTTGGCGGCCTGCCCCCAATCGCGGAGCAGCCGCACCGCGTCGGCGAGGTCGGCGCGGTCGGTGACGACCGCGCCCGCCTCCCCGCACGCCCCCAGATTCTTCCCCGGGTAGAAACTGAAGCAGCCGATGTCGCCGAACGTGCCCGCGCGCTTGCCGTCGCGCTCCGCGCCGTGCGCCTGCGCCGCGTCCTCGATCACGAGCAGACCATGCCGCCGGGCGAGCGCGACGATG
The DNA here is from genome assembly GCA_027489535.1 of Hyphomicrobiales bacterium. Lineage (GTDB taxonomy): Bacteria > Pseudomonadota > Alphaproteobacteria > Rhizobiales > Beijerinckiaceae > JAIXZO01. Next base: position 51,106 of record JAIXZO010000002.1, on the reverse strand, counting down.
GCGCCCATGTCCGCGAGCCGGCCGTGCAGATGCACGGGCATGATCGCCTTGGTGCGCGGCGTGATCGCCGCTTCGACCTCGACGGGATCCATCGTCCAGGTGCCCGGATCGATGTCGACGAGGACCGGCGTCGCGCCCGCATAGAGGACGGCGGCCACCGTGGCGACGAAGGTCATCGGCACCGTGATGACCTCGTCGCCGGGGCCGATGCCCGCCGCGACGAGCGCGAGATGCAGCGCAGCGGTGCCGGAGCTGACGGCTATGGCCTCGCGCGCGCCGCAATGCGCGGCGAATTCGCGCTCGAAGGCCGTCACCTGCGGGCCGAGGACATATTCGCCGCTGCGGAGCACGTCGACGACGGCGGCTTCGATGTCCTTGCCGACGCTGCGGTATTGCGCATGAAGATCGAGAAACGGGATCACGAGGCCCTCCGGAGGTTTTCGAACTCGACGGGGCGGCCCCGTTCGGCGAGCGAAAGCGACGCGCTTTCGAGCATGGACACGACGTCGAGGCCGCTGCGTCCGTCGGTGAGCGGAACCGCGTTTTCGCGGATGCAGGCGGCGAAATGCTCCATTTCGGTCAGGAGCGCCTCGCGGCTCGACAGCTGCGGCGACCACATGTCGCCCGAGCGGTAGGACACCAGAATGTCGCGCAGCTGCTCGGCATTGCCCGCGACGGTGACGCCGCGGTCGTAGACCTTGATCTTCTCGCTCGGCTCGAGATCGTCCCACACCACCATGCGGCGGCTGCCGCCGATGAGCGTGCGGCGGATCTTGACCGGCGCGAGCCAGTTGACGTTGAGGTGGGCGATGGTGCCGCTCGGATAATAGAGCGTCAGATGCGCGGTATTTTCCGGCCGCCCCGCCACGTGGCGCGCGCCCGTGGCGGAGATCGCCGACGGGGTGCAGCCCATCAGAAAATCGAGGATCGCGAGGTCATGCACCGCGAGATCCCAGATCACGTTCACGTCCGTCTGGAACAGGCCGAGATTGATGCGGGTGGAGTCGTAATAGAACACGTCGCCCAGCACGCCCTCGACCATCAGATCGCGGATCTTCTGGACGGCGGGCGTGTAGACGAAGGTGTGGTCGACCATCAGCACGCGCGAGCGCCGCGCCGCCTCCTCGATCAGGATCGCGGCCTCCTGCGCGCTGCGCGTCATCGGCTTTTCGACGAGGACGTGCTTGCCGGCCTTCAACGCCGCAAGCGCGATGTCGAAATGGGTGTGCACGGGAGTGGCGATGACCACTGCATCCACGGCCGCATCGGCGATCAGTTCGCGCCAATGGGCATGCAGGGCGATGCCGGGATGGCGCTTGGCGGCGCGGGCGCGCGCCTGCTCGGAGAAATCCGCGACCGCCGCGAGACGGCAACCTTCGGTCTCCGTGCTCGCGCGGGCGAGGTTGGGGCCCCAATAACCGTAGCCGACAAGGCCGATGCCGATGACGGAAGCGCTCATGCGGAGGCCCTCCGCAGCAGCACGGGCTCGGCGGGCTCGGACTTGTCGCGCACGTCTGCGACGACGCGGGCCGGGACGCCCGCCACGATGGCGAAGGGCGGCACGTCGCGCGTGACGACGGCCCCGGCGGCGACGAGCGCGCGCTCGCCGATCTCGACGCCGGCGACGATGGTGGCGTTCGACCCGATCGATGCGCCCCGACGCACCAGCGTCGGCACCATGGTCCAGTCGTCTTCGGTCTGAAGCGCGCCTTTGTCCGTCGCTGCACGGGGATAAAGGCCGTTGGTGAACATCACGCCGTGGCCGAGAAACACCTCGTCCTCGATGGTGACGCCCGAACAGATGAAGCTGTGGGAGGAAATCTTGCAGCGCTCGCCGATTTCCGCGCCGCTCTGAATTTCCACGAAGGGCCCGATCCGCGTGCCCGCCCCGATGCGGCAGCCGTAGAGGTTGACCAGCTCCGGCTGAAACACGACCGCACCCGGTCCCAAATCCACGTCCTTCAACGGCATGCCTGCACCCCCGCTTGGCTTTCGGAGGAGGACGCTAGCCTCGGGACGCGCCCGCCGATGCCTCCGAAACCGGATGAACGACGCGCCCGAAACGGGCGGCATTGCCTGCATACGGGAGGGGGCGGTACCGACGAGGGCGTAGAGCGGACGGCCGGGAACGCTTGAAATACCTCCATTTCCCGCGTTGCCGGGGAACGCCCCTGGCCGGGACGATCACCGTCCGGCTCGCACTCCCGACGGGATTTCGCGGCGCCGTCCGGGATCCGTTGGACAATGCACATTCTTCACGTCATCGGGTCGCTCGACCCGGCCACCGGCGGGCCCGCCGCGGTGGCGCTCCGTCTGGCGGCCGCCCAAGCCGAACTCGGACATCGCGTCGGCATCGTCTCGCCCGCCGAGCCCGACGCCGAGGCCCGACTGGCGGGCGCGACGCTCCGCCTTCCCGGCCGAGGCCGCATCCGCCGCATCGTCGCGCCCGGCACCGCCGCGCGCTCGCCCGTCGCGACCCTGTTTCGCCGCGCCGAATGGGATGCGGCCTTGGCCGGAGCCGACATCGTTCACCTTCACGGCATTTGGGAGCCCATGCTGGCCGCCGCGGCCGCAGCGTCGCGCCGCGCCAAGACGCCCTATGTCGTCCAGCCGCACGGCATGCTGGATCTCTGGAGTCTGGCGCAGAAGCCCTGGAAGAAGCGTCTGGCCTTGTCGCTCGGCGTCCGCCGCATGATCCTGCGGGCGGCCTTCATCCTCGCGCTCAACGACGATGAAGTGCGCCTGATGGGCGTGATCGGCTCGCGCCCCGCCCCTCCCCGCCTCGTCATTCCGAACGGCGTGTTCATGGAGGAAATCGAGCCGCTGCCGCGCGAAGGCTCGTTCACGGGGCGTCATCCCCGGCTGACCGGGCGGCGCTACGTGCTGTTTCTCTCGCGGCTGCATCACAAGAAGGGGTTGGACCACCTCGCCCAAGCCTTCCGCCGCATCGCGCCGCTGCATCCCGACGTCGATCTCGTGGTCGCGGGGCCCGACGGCGGCGGCCGCAAGCCTTTCGAGCAGGCGATCGCGGCGGCGGGGCTGTCGCGCCGGGTGCTCTTGTTCGACGGGCTGTGGGCTGAGGACAAGATCGCGGCGCTGGTGGATGCCGCCTGTTTCTGCCTGCCCAGCCGGCAGGAAGGCTTCAGCATGGCGATCACCGAGGCGATGGCGTGCGGAACGCCCGTCGTGATTTCGGAAGCGTGCCATTTTCCGGAGGTCGCGGCCGAAGGCGCCGGCGAAGTGCTGCCGCTCGATCCGGAGGCGTTCGCCGACGCGCTCGACCGCATTCTGTCTTCGCCCGTTCGGGCGGCCGCGATGGGACGGGCCGGCCGGTCCTTGGTGCGCGCGGCCTATACCTGGCCGGTGATCGGCCGCCGGACGCTGCAGGCCTATCGCCTGTTCGTGTCCGACACCTCGGCGAACGACGCGGCAAAGGTGGTGCGACTGCCCCGGCTCGTCGGTTCGGGGGACGGACGGGCATGAAGGTGATCTTCATCAACCGCTACGCCCATCCCGACGAGTCCGCCACGAGCCGCATCGTCTCGATGCTGACGGAGTCGCTGGCTTGGGAGGGACGCGACCTGCATGTTCTCGCAAGCCGCAACCTGCATGACGATACCGCCGCGCGACTGCCCGCCGCCTCCGCCGAACGCGGGGCGGTGGTGCACCGGCTGTGGAGCACCAGCTTCGGGCGCGGGCATCTGGCGGGCAGAGCCCTCGACTATCTCACCTTCCACATCAGCGTGTTCGCGGCTCTGCTGCGCCTCGGCCGGCGGGGGGACGTTTGCGTCGTCTGCACCGACCCGCCGCTCGTCTGCGTGACCGCCGGGCTCGCGGCTCTGCCGACGGGAATGCGCGTGGTGCAATGGGCCTTCGACCTGTTTCCCGAAGTGGCCATCGACCTCAAGCTGATGCCGAAGGGCGGCCCGCCCGCGCGCACGGCGCTGGCACTGCGCGACTGGGCCTATCGCCGGTCGGAACGCATCATCGTTCCCATCCGCCGCATGGGCGATGTGCTGGTCGCACGCGGCATCCCCGCCGAACGCGTGGTCTTCATCCCGAACTGGTCGGACGGCGACGCCATCAGGCCGATGGACGCGCGCAAGTCGCCGTTGCGCCGCGAATGGGGCCTCTCCGACAAGTTCGTCGTCGGCTATTCGGGGAATCTCGGCCGGGCGCATGAATTCGATACGCTGCTCGACGCGGCTGAACGGCTGCGCGAGCGCACGGACATCGTGTTCCTGTTCATCGGGGGCGGCCACAAGCGCGACCGGGTGGCGGGCGAAGCGCGACGGCGCGGGCTGACCAACGTGATGATGCAGCCGCTGCAACCGGCGGACCGATTGCAGGACTCCCTCGCGGTTCCCGACGTGCATGTCGTGTCGCTGCTGCCGTCGATGGAGGCCTTCGTGATCCCGAGCAAATTCTACGGCATCGCGGCTGCGGGCCGCCCCACATTGTTCATCGGCGATCCCGAAGGCGAGATCGGCCGACTGGCGACGTCGGCCGAATGCGGCGTCGCCTTGCGCATCGGAGACGTCGACGGCGTCGTCGGGGCCATCGAAGAACTGGCCGGCTCGCCGATGCTGCGCATCGCGATGGGCCACCGGGCACGCAGCCTCTTCGAGCGGCATTTCACACGCCGGATCGCGACGGCCGAATGGGTGGGCATTCTCCGAGAACTGGCCGACGAGCCTGCGGCGGCGCCCGCAACGGCCGAGCGGGTGAACCCGTGACCGTCGGGCATCGCAGCTTCGTCGTCAGCCAATTGGGCGCGCGCATGCATTATGCAGTGCCGCGTCTCCTGGCAGAGCGGAACATGCTCGAACGCCTCTATACGGACCTCTGCGCCGCGCACGGAGCGGCGCGGTTGCTTCGCGAGATGCCGCAGCAGCATCTCCCGGCCGTGCTGCGCCGGTTGGCGGGACGCGTGCCGCAAGGCATCCCGCCCGAGCGGATCACCTGTTTCGAGGCTGCGGGCCTGTTCGGCACGATGCGGCGCATGCGCGCCCGGACGGCCACGGAGCACACGGCGGCCGAGATCTGGAGCGGCGCACGCCTCTCCCGCCTCGTCGCCCGCGACGGCTTCGGCGCCGCGACCGACTATTACGGTTTCAGCGGCGAATGCCTGGAGGCCGTCACCGCGGCGAAGCGGCAGGGACTGCGCACGACGGTGGAACAGATCATCGCGCCCCGCAGCGTGCTCGACGGTTTGATGCGCGCGGAGGAAGCCGATTTCGGCGGTTGGATCACGCCGGAAGCCGACGCCATGGCAGGCGTCTTTGCGGACCGGGAGACGGCCGAACGCGAGGCTGCCGACCTCGTGCTGTGCGGCTCGTCCTTCGTGCGCGACGCTGTGATCCGCTCGGGCGTCGACCCGGGCAAATGCGCCGTCGTGCCTTACGGGGTCGAAGCACGGTTCGAGGGCCGCGCGCGTATCGGCCGCTCCGGCCCGCTGCGCGTGCTGACGGTCGGCGCGCTCGGATTGCGCAAGGGCACGCCCTATGCGGTGGCGGCCGCCAAGGCGATGCGCGGCCGCGCGCGCTTCACGATGGCCGGTTCGGCACAAGGTTTGACCCCGGTCGCCATGGCCGCGATCCGCTGCGCGGTCGATTATCGGGGCCAAGTACCGCGATCCGAGATCGCCGCGCTGTTCGACGATGCCGACGTGTTTCTGCTGCCCTCAATCTGCGAGGGCTCCGCGACGGTGGTTTACGAGGCGCTGGCGGCGGGATTGCCGGTCGTCTGCACGCCGAATGCGGGCAGCGTCGTGACGGACGGCGAGGACGGCTTCATCGTACCGATCCGGGACGCCGACGCGGTCGTCGACGCGCTCGAACGGCTGGCGGCGGACGGCGGACGGCTCGAACGCATGAGCCGCGCCGCGCTGCGCAAGGCGGCGGATTACGATCTCGCCGGCTACGGCCGCCGGCTGTTCGCCGCGCTCGGGCTCGACCCCGCGCAGACGGCCGCCCCGGTCGAAGGAGGTGCGGCGTGGCGATCGACCCTTCCCGCCGAGGCGTGATCGGGGCGGGGCTCGCGGGCCTCGCCGTCTCCGCTCCCGCCCGCGCGCAATCCGTCGAGACGCCGCGCGAGCGCGTGTTCAACGTGCGCGATTTCGGCGCGACGGGGCGACCGGACGGGGACGACACGTCCGCCTTCCTCGCCATGCATCGCGAGATGATGCGCATCCAGAGCGAACACGACGCGGCCTTTGCGGCGTCGCCGTTCGCGGACCGGCCGGACTTCGTGGTTCACTTGCCGCCCGGCACCTATCGGTATCGCTGGAATCGGTGGACCTGGGGGCTGCGGCGGGTCTCGGTGTTCGGCTACGGCGCGGCGCTGCAATGCATGCATGCGGGGCCTTACGACGCGGATCAGGCGCCGTTGCTGTCGAACCGCGACCATTATTGGTCATGGCCGCTTTACGGCGCGGCCTATTCTGGGCCGGGGCCGGCGGAGGACCACGGCCGCTTGATCGAGACGGCCGATCCGGGCGACCGCTTCTTGCGCATGAAGGACGATCCGCCCCCGCTCGCGGTCGGCGAATGGGTGCTGGTCCAGTCGGTGGCGCAGCAGCTCGACGGCTATCCGCCCAACATGCGCCGGCACGACCGCGCGCGCGTGGTCGCCGTCGACGGGAGAACGGTGCATCTCGACCGCGCCTTGCGCCATACCCACCCCGACGACGCGCCGGAACTGCCCGCCTTCCCCCTCGCCCCCGGCCGTGCGCGGCTGGTGCGCATCGACCGGCCGGATTGCCCGCTGGCGGTGACGCAGGTCTTCGCCGGGCTGACGGTGCTGTCGAACCCGCGCCATGCCCGGCTCGATCCCGTGGTGAAGGAGACGCTGGAGGTTTTCAACGTCGCGGGCGTGATCGACGCGTCGCTGCGCGATTGCCGCTTCATCGCGCTGGGGGTTTCGCAGGCCGATACGGTCACCGTCGAGAATTGCCGCATCGGTTACACGGAACCCGACAAGGTGTTGAACCGACTCGTGTTCGACCGCTGCCGCATCCGCAGCCTTCAGCAATGCACCGGCGTCGAGAACCTCGTGCTGCGCCGCTGCGTGCTGGAGGAAACAGCGCAGATGCTCGCGCGCGAGGTGGACGCCGAAGGCTGCGACTTTCTCGGCGCGTCTCACCCGGCCGGGTCGGGACGGGCGATCAATCTGGTCGGCACCGCGCCTACGCGGACCATGCGCCTCGTCCGCAACCGCTTTTTCGGCGGGGGTCGCGCGCGGGAGACCGCGTTGGGAGGCGAGATTTGGGAGACGTTCGTGATTCACGGTCAAGACGTCCGCACCGATGGGCTCTCGCTGTTCGTGCGAGGCACGACGACGGCCTATCGCAACGTCGTCGAACTCGTCGAGGACGGGACCGTGTTGCGGATTTCGGGGGCGGCGGGCAACGACCGGACGGTGCGCTGCACTGGACTGCACGGGGTCGCGGACGGGTTGATTCTGGATCTCGAAGAAGGCGCACAAGTCTCTGATGGAGATACGGTTTCGATCCCGCGCTTGAATCGCCTTCTCATGCGCGAAAACACCTTCTCCGCCATCGGCACGCAGCGGCCCGACCCGCCGAAACTGGTGTGGGAGGAGTGAGCCTCACGCCGGTGCGGGGCGTGCCTGCGGAGGGGCGGAGACGGGCGCGCGGGTTCGTGCATAGAGCAGGAACGGCCCGAGCAGCAGCAGCATGTTCACCCAGCTCGAAACCACCCATTGCGTGTGATGCGTGACCGCATGCATGCCCGGCGTGATGCCGAGGATGTAGACGATCTGCGCGGGCGCCCACCCGTCGGCGGCGGTGCGGTGGACGCGGGCGAGCACATAGGCGGTGAGCAGGAATTTCAGCGCGCCGAGCCACCAGAACGAGGCGAAGGCGTCGGCCATGCCGGTTTCGGTGCTGCCGATGCTGGGGGAATAGTCCTGCGGCAGGCTCTCGGGAATGATCAGCGCCTGCTTGATGCCGTGGCCGACGAGCTGGGCGGGCACGAAATTGAACACCAGCACGTTCCAGTGGAACGCGCCGAAATCGAGCGCCATGGTGCGGGCCGTGAAGTCGATGCGCATCACGGCGTTGCGCATCTCCGGCCCGCCGTTTCGCAGCACCTCCTCGAAATTGCCGGCCACGTCGATGCGGGAAATGTCCTCCCACACCAATTGCCCCGCCCCGCGCACGCTTTCGCGATAGCTGCCGACGCTGTTCATCAGCACGGACGCGGAAAGCACGGCGGCGAGCGCCAGACCGCGCGGGATCGCACGGCCGCGCGCGAACCAGACGGAGAGCAGGATCGCCAGCGCGAACTCCGTCATCTCGCCGCGCTTGCCGGTGGCGAGCACGCGGTCGAGGACGAAGACGGAGTCGAACAGGATGATCGCCAGCGCGGCCTTGCTCGGCCGATGCGCGAAGGCCACGACGGCCGTGACGAAGCCGTAGACCAGCAGCTTGGCGAAGAAGAGATAGATGACCGGCAGGCCGGTCGCCATCGTGGCGAGGCGCTGCTCGTCCGGCAGTCGGCCGAAGGCGAAGAAGAAGAACGCGCCGATCCCCGACATCGCCGCCGCCGCCGTCACCAGCCGCCGCTCCTCGAACGCGCCGCGCAGCATCGCGACCGGCTTGCCTCCCATCCGCCACCCGAGCCCGCATGCGACGGCGCAGAGGACGGTAAAGGCCGCCGCGCGCACATAGGCGCCTTCGGGCAGGAACGGATCGGCAGCCAGCGCAGGCATCTGCGGCAGGATGAAGCCGAAAAAGGTCGCGCCCGCGAGGAACGGATAGCCGTAGATGCCGCCCTTGCGCAGCATCCCCGCTCCCATCAGCGCGAGGGCGACGAGGGCCAGGGCGATCACGAAGGGGTCGATCATGACGGACCGCCGGGGTGGATGACCGTCGCTTCGTCGACGGAGGGATCGAGCACCGTGTCCCGCTCCACCCGCGGGAACGGCAGGATGCCGAAGCGGACGGCGTACCAGCCGATTTTCACGTATTCGAGCGCCGCGCGGGTCGCGTCCACCTCGCGAAGCCTCTCCAGCGGCTCGGGATGCGGCTCGACCGGGGCCGCCATGAGCGCGATGCGCGGCGATGCGGCGTTGAAGGCGGCGAGCGCGCGGCGGGTGTGGAACCAGCTCGTGACCAGCACGACGCGCCGCGCCTGCATGCGCGCGAGGAGGGGCGCGGAGAAGAGCCCGTTTTCGCGCGTGTCGCGTGATTTGCATTCGACGGTGATCGCGGCCTGCGGCACGCCGCGCTCGACCATCGCATCGCGGATCGAGAGGCAATCGCCGTCGCCCGTCACGAGAATATGGGGGGCGACGCCCTCCCGATACAGCATGACGGCCTTGCCGGCGCGACGGGGGCCGTCTCCGCCGAGCACGACGATGACGTCGGACGGGCGCGTGCCCGTTCGGACCGTGAGCAGCGGATCGGCCGCGAGCACCAGACCGGCGGCGATCGCGGCGACCAGCACGACGGAGGCGACGAGCCCGGCGAGGAAGCGCATCATATCGGCAGCCCCCGCGCGCGACGGCGCATCTCGTCCATCTTGGCCACGATCATCAGCTCGTAGGCCGCGAGCATGCGGCAGTAGAGAAGCCCCGGCCTTCCGTCGAGAATGCCGCCGCGCAGGATGTACATGTACAAAAACCGAAGCGTCGGACGGCACGGCATACGGAACGAGAGTTCCTTAAGAACGCGCCGCCGCTCCGACGGAACGCGGCTCAACAGGCCGCGCCAATCGACCTCTCCCCGCTCGAGGCTGTGCAGGGACTCCTTCGCCTCCGCCGTCGAATAGGCATTGTGCTTGGCGAACCAGTGGTCGAGGCCCTTGTTGAAGCTGAAATGGTCGAAATGACTTTCGAGCTTTCCTTCGGGACCGTCGACCATCCAGGTGCAGTTGATGAGGCGCTCCAGCTTCACCCGATCGGGCCGCACGAGACGCATGATCCATGTCGGGTAAAGGCTGCTGCGGCGGATCCAGCGGCCCATGAACATGTTGCGGTAGCGGACGCGGAACGCGACGCGCGTCTCCTCGGGATCGGTCGCGACGGCGAGCATCTCGTCGCGCAGATCGGGCGGCGTCACCTCGTCCGCATCGGGGATGTAGAGCCACGGATATTTGAAATTGATCTCGTGCATGCCGTAATGGCGCTGGTCCCGCTCGTTGTCGTAGACGCGCTGAAAAACCCGCGCGCCCGCCGCCCGCGCGATCTCGACGGTCCGATCCGTGCTGAAGGAATCGAGCACCACGACGTCGTCGCTCCATGCCGTCACGGAGGCGAGGCAGCGCGGCAGGTTCTCTTCCTCGTTCAAGGTCATAATGAGAACGGAAATGCTCATGACGCCTCCTCCACGGACTCGACGAAGGCCGCGTCCGAACGCATGCGGATGACCCGCGCCGGGTTGCCGGCCGTCACCATGCGCGGTGCGACGTCGCGGAAAACGGACGATCGCGCGCCCACCACCGCCCCCGCGCCGACGGTCACTCCGGGCGCGATGAACGCGTCCGCCGCCACCCATGCATCGGGACCGATGGTGATCGGGGCGGTCACGAGCGGCATGTCCGGCTCGTCGGGATCATGGGTCGCCGTGCAGAGGAAGGCGTATTGGCTGACCGTGGCGTTCGCGCCCAGAGTCACGCGGTCGACGCAGTAGCAATCGACGTAAGGGCTGAGGCAGGCATGCGGCCCCATTTCCAAGTTCCACGGTGCCCAGATGCGGACGGAAGGGTGCACGACGGCATCGGGCGCGATGCGCGCCCCGAAAAGACGCAGCAGCATCCGCCGCCATCCGTGCATGGCTTTCGGCGTCGGTCGAAACAGCAGCGGGCGCACGATGCCCCATAAGGCGCGCGCGAGCTTGTTGCGCAGCGTATGGGGGCTCGGGCGATAGCCTCGGCCCTCGGGGGGCGCGTAAACGGTGACGAAGGCGGAACGCGGGCGGGTCATGCGAAGCGCTCCCGCGCCGTGCGCAGCATGTTCTTGATCGGCACGGGCACCCGGGTGCGCCAACCGTCGCGAAGACCGGCGGGGAAATGCCATCGTGCGAGGGGCAAAGGCGGCGCGACGGCGGGCGCGGCCCTCCGCAAGCCGTCGAACAGGCGCAGATAGGCGTCGGCCATGGTCTCCGGCGCATATCTCTCCCGCACCGTCCGAACGGCCGCCTTCGACATCGCGGCCCAGGTTTCGGGCGCATCGCGCAGACGCATCAATGCGTCCGCCGCCGCCGCGACGTCGCCGACGGGGAACAGGAGACCGTCGATGCCGTCCTGCACCGCAGCGTCGGTGACGCCGCGAATGCGGGAGGCGACGGGCACGCAGCCGGCGGCCATGGCCTCGAGCAGCGCCAAGCCCTGCCCTTCATAGCGCGACGGCATGAGGAAGGCGTCGTGTTCCGCGAACAGAGCGGGCACGCGCGAGCGATCCACCGCTCCGAGAAAGCGCACGCGGTCGCCCAAAGGCGCGCAGGCGTTCCAAAGGTGATGCAGTTCCGGCCCGTCGCCGGCGACGGCGAGCGTGACCTCGGGCGTCCGCGCCAGAATGCCGGGCAGCCAAAGCACGCCCTTGGCGGCCTCGTCGATCCGCCCGAGGGAGATCACCCGCAACGGCGCTCCGGCGGCGCGCGGGATGCGGGGCGGCGTCGGCTCGATCCGCAATGCGGTGGGGATCACGACCGTGCGCGCCGGATCGAAACCGTATCGCGCCGTGAGATCGTCGCGGATGCGGCGCGACACGCCGACGGCGGCGTGGATGTGAGGACGGAGCGCGGAGGCTGCCGCATAGGTTCCGATGGTGATGTTGTGCACGATCATTACCCGCAGGACCGAGGCGGGAAGATAGCGCGCGACGTTCATCTGCACCCGGTCGGCCGCGACATTGACGATGACGGCATCGGCCTTCACGGCCGCCACGGCGTCGAGCATCGAGCGCGCTTCCGACGCATCGTCATGTCCCTCGTCTCCCACCGCGAAGCCGGAGGGGGCCGAGGCGTCGCCGTGCGAGGCGGCCAGCGCGGCGAAGGCGTCGCGTCCGCGCCCTATCCACACCAAGTCGATCCCCTGTGGGGAAAGGGCCGCCTGCAATTCGAGAAACACGGACCAGGTGCCGCCGGCATGCGGATGCCCGAAGAAAGCGATCTTCATGCGCCGCGTTCTCCGGGCTGCTCGCCTTCGACGACCGCGAAGGTGGGCCGGACGACGGGGCGTTCGCCGCGTCGACGCGCGCGCATGGCGACGAGAAAGGCCGTGTGGCCGAGTGCCACCGCGCCGAGTCCGCCGATCAGCACGGCATCGGGCACGCCGGCCATGGCCCCCGCCGTGCCGACGCCGCCGAGGACGAAGCAGACCGCGGTGATGAGGGCCGCCGCCCCGCGCGGGGAACGGCCGGTGGCGAGGACGATGTGGTGGAGGTGGTTGCGATCCGGCGAGAACGGGCTGCGCCCGTCCTGCATCCGGCGAAGCGCGAGGCTGACGGTGTCGATCACCGGCACGATGCAGACCCACAGCAGCGCCGGAAAGGACGCGGCCGGAGCCGGTTCGGCCGACAGCGCGACGACGAAGAAGGCCACCGCGCCGCCGAGCATCATGCTGCCCGCGTCGCCCATGAACACGGTCGCGCGGTCGAGCCAGCGATGTCGGAAATTGAAGACCAGGAAGCCGAAAATGCCGGCCAGCAGGAGCATGATTACGGTCAGTTCCGGCCGACCGTGCGCGGCGGCCACGACCGCAAGCCAGAACAGGGAGGAAGCCGCCGCACCGCCGGCCAATCCGTCGATTCCGTCGAACATGTTGAAGGCGTTGATGAGCCCGACGATGAAGACCAGCGTGAACGGCACGGCGATGACGCTCGCCTCGCCCCAACCGGGCAAGACCCCGAGACGCACCACCGCCCCCGCGCCCAGCACGAACATGACGGCGGCGACGAGCTGCGCGACCAATTTCAGCTTCGGCCCCAGTTCCACGCGATCGTCGACGACCCCGGTGGCGACCAGAACGGCCGCGCCGCCGACAAGCGCGGCCACGGGGCCGTTCACCGCATCGAGCATGGCGGAGGTGAGGACGAAGGCGCAGAACATGGCGATGCCGCCGATGACCGGCACGCCGCCCTCATGCACCTTCCGCTCATTGGGAAAGTCGATCAGGCCCAAGGGGGCGGCGGCACGCTTGAGGACGAGCACGAGCACGACCGAAAGCAGAAACGCGTTCAGAACATGAGAGGCCACCACCTGCATTGCCCACCTCCGACGCGTCGCGAGATTGCCGGAGGCTCTCGTTCGAGATGCCCGGCGGCACGGCCGGAACTATGGGCGGCGGCGGCGGTGCGCCCCATTCGTGATTTATGAGGAGCGCCCCCTCCCCCTGATGGCGCCCTCCTTCATCCATCCATCGGCTGCACAAGCGGATACCGCCGACGGCGGGGGGTGGTGCTTTCCGGAGGTCATGCACCCGCCCCTTTTTTCGGGACCACGCCGGCCGTCGCGAGCGGCACGCCTGCGGACGGGGACGCTAGTCTGGCGGGTGCGGCGCGCGACCGGCGGGCGTCGATCCTCGATGAGCCTCGCTTATGCAACGCGTGCGTATCTCGCTGATTTTCTCGGCCGCGGAGCGTTACGGCACGCTCGTCATCAATCTGGCGAGCCTTTCGGCCGTGTCGCACCTGCTCGCTCCCGGCGAGGTCGGGTTGTTTGCCGTGGCGGCTTCGGTGCTCGTGGTCACGGAGGCGTTTCGAGATTTCGGGCTGACGGTTCATCTGGTGCAGCTGCGGGAAGTCGGCGACGCCGTTCTGCGCACGACCTTTACCGTCATGGCCGCACTCTCGATCGCGCTCGCGACGGCCGTCCAGCTCGCCGCCGAACCGCTTGCGGCCTTCTACGGCGAGCCGCGGCTTGCCGCGCTGTTGCAGGTGATCGCGTGGGGATCGGTCGCGGGCGCTATTTCAGGCCCTTTGCTCGCTTTAATGCGGCGTGAATTCGCCTTCAGGAACGCGGCGCTGGTGATGGTGACGGGCGCGCTCGTCAACGGCGGCGTCTCGGTCGCGGCGGCGGCGGCCGGATATGGGGCGACGGGGTTGGCCTGGGCCTCGGTCGCGGGCTCCGTCGCGTTCGCGGCTGCGGCTCTCGCCTTGAAGCCGTGCTTTTCGATGTTTCGGCCCTCGCTGGCCGCGTGGCGCGCCGTGCTCGCCTTCGGCGGCGTTTCCAGCGTCACGAACCTCGTCAACACGCTGTATCAGATGCTGCCGCAACTGCTGCTCGGCCGGTTCGCGGGCATGGACGCGGCGGGACTTTACGCGCGGGCGGTGACGGTGGCGCAATTGCCGGAACGCCTGGTGGTCGGCGCAATCCAACCCGTGCTGCTGCCGCTGTTCTCCGCGCATGAACGCGCGGGCGGCGATCTGCGCCGAACCTATCTCGAGGGCTTGGGCTACATGGCCGCCGTGTGCTGGCCGCCGCTGATCGCGCTGGCGATCTCGGCCGAGCCGGTGGTGAGGATCGTGTTGGGGCCGCATTGGGACGCGGCGGTGCCGCTCGTGCGCATCCTCGCCGTGGGCTGGCTCGCGATGTTTCCGGCCGTGCTGACGCAGCCGTCGCTCGTTGCGGCGGGGCATGTACGCGATACGCTGACGTCCAGCCTGATCTCGCTGCCGATTTCGGCGCTCGTTCTGTTCGCCGTCTCGCCGTTAGGGGCGGCGGCCTTGGCGGCGGCGAGCTTCGTCGTGGTGCCGTTGCAGGTGTACACGGCCCTGCATTTCATCCGTCGGCGCCTCGGCTTCGCGTGGGCCGACGCGTTTGCCGCCGCGCGGACCGGGCTCGTTCCCGCGCTGTTTTCCATCGTCGGACCGGGGACGGCTTTGCTGGCGACGGGAGCGGGCCCGATGCCGCTTTCGGTCTTCGCCGCCGGCGCGGTTGCGGCTGCGGCCGGGTGGGTCCTCGGCCTGCGAGCGACGGATCACCCGCTGTTCGAGGAGTTTGCACGCGCCGCGCGGCATCTGCGCCGGGCCAAGGCGCCCGCCGCCGGCGAATGATCAGGCAAATGAGTTAGGAACGCAGGCGGCGCAGCAGGCCGGAGACGGCCGCGGTCGCGCGGTCCGCGACGGGAGTGCCGATGAGACCGTCGAGCGGAGGCAGGCGGTCCGTACGGGGATCGAGCCGACTTGCGAAAGCCCGCAGCTTGCGGCCTTCGGCAAGTTCACCGCGCCATTGATGGGCCAACGCCGTCCAGTATGCGGTGTGGGACAGGCGCTTGCGGGCGGCGGCGAGCCACTCCGCCGCATCGGGCAGACGCCGGCCGGGACCGTCGAAAAAGGCGATGAAGGCGGCTTCGACCTGTTCGTAATTGCGGTGCGCGCCCTTCTCCACCGTCAACGACATGTTGCGGGCATGCACGCCCTTGATCGCCTGCACGGCGGGTGTTTGCGCGACGTCGCCGAGCATCGCCAGACGCAGCCACATTTCCATGTCGCCCGCATGGGGCAGCGACGCGCGATAATGCCCGGCGCGTTTCTGCGCCTCGGTCCGAACGACGGCGGTGGGCGTGCCGACGAGGTTCAGCGCGAGGCGGCAGGTGCGCTCGATGAAGTCGGTGCCGAGTTCGACCGTCCAGGGCGCATCGCCCGCATCGACTTCGGGCATGGGATCGCCCTCGTGCAGGTCGATCCATGCGCCGTGGGCGAGCGCCGCCTTCGGCTCGCGCCGGAACAGCGACATGGCGCGTGCGGCCGCGCCGGGCGCGAGCATGTCGTCGGCGCTGAGCAGCAGGAAATAGGGCGCGGTCGCCCGGTCGATCCCCTCGTTGTAGGTGGCGATATGGCCGCGATTGGTCTCGTGGCGCGTCCACTCCACCCGATCGTCCTGTGCCGCGAGCCGTCGTGCGACCTCGGGCGTGTCGTCGGGCGACGCGTCGTCGATGATCATCACGCGGACGTCGCGCATGGACTGGTCGAGCACGCTGCGGACGCTGCGCTCCAACAGGCGGCCGTAATTGTAGCAAGGGATCAGCACGTCGAGCAGCGGCATGGGTCGAACGCTCCGGATGTCGCGCGGCCCCTCGCGCGCCGCCCGAGCCTAAGCCCCGACGCGCATCGCGCCGCATCGTCCCTTCGGTCGAAATCGGCTTGCCCCCTCGTTCGGACGGAGAGGGGCGAACGCCCCTGCGGTCCGAAAGACGTGCGGGCGGAGCGGCCTTCGGCCGATCGGGCAAGGTGTTTCGCACATGGCCCGCACCTAGCCTTCGGTCCTCTGCCGCAAGGCGGCGCATGAGGACGAGCCATGAGCGGAAAAGTCGCGTTGATCCTCGGCATCACGGGCCAGGACGGGGCCTATTTGGCCGAGTTGCTGCTGGCGAAGGGCTATGAGGTCCACGGCGTCAAACGCCGCTCGTCGTCGTTCAACACCGGACGCATCGACCACCTGTACCGCGACCTGCACGCCGAGGATGCGGAGCGCTTCCGGCTGCATTACGGGGACGTGACGGACTCCACCAACATCATCCGCATCATTCAGGACGTCGCGCCCGACGAGATCTACAATCTCGCGGCGCAGAGCCATGTGCAGGTGAGCTTCGAAACGCCGGAATATACGGCGAATGCCGACGGCATCGGCGCGCTGCGCTGTCTGGAAGCCATCCGCATCCTCGGCCTCGTCGGACGGACGCGGTTCTACCAAGCCTCCACCTCGGAACTGTATGGCGGGATCGGCGAGACGCCGCAGGACGAGCGCACGCCGTTTCATCCCCGCAGTCCCTATGCGGCGGCGAAGCTCTATGCGTATTGGATTACGGTGAATTATCGCGAAGCGTACGGAATTCACGCGTCGAACGGCATCTTGTTCAATCACGAGAGCCCGCTGCGCGGCGAGACTTTCGTCACCCGCAAGATCACGCGCGCCGCCGCCGCCATCCATCACGGGCTTCAGGATCGGCTCTATCTCGGCAATCTCGACGCCAAGCGCGATTGGGGCCACGCCCGCGACTATGTCGAAGGCATGTGGCGCATCGTGCAGGAGGCCGCACCGGACGATTACGTGCTCGCCACCGGCGAGACACGTACCGTGCGCGAGTTCTGCGAGCACGCCTTCACGCGCATCGGCCGCCCCTTGGAATGGGACGGCGTCGGCATCGACGAGAAGGGCTATGACGCGCGCACCGGCGTGCCGTTGATCGAAATCGACCCGCGTTACTTCCGACCCACGGAGGTGGACGTGCTGTTGGGAGATCCCTCCAAGGCCCGTTTGAAGCTCGGCTGGCGCGCGAGCGTGGGCTTCAAGGAACTCGTCGCCGAAATGGTCGATGCGGATCTGGAAACCGTCTTGAAGGAGGCCGTTCGCAATGACCGTTCGGTCTGACATCCCCGCCTCCGTGACCGCCCTGCCCGCCTCGACGGAAGACGCATTCGCGCTGGAGGGCCGGCGGATTTGGGTGGCGGGCCACCGCGGCCTCGTCGGCTCCGCCGTCCTGCGGCGATTGGCACGGGAGGGACTGCCCGCACTCACTGTCGAACGCACCGAACTCGACCTCACGCGTCAGCGCGACGTGGAACGATGGTTCGACCGCGAACGGCCGGACGTGGTGATACTGGCGGCGGCAAAGGTCGGCGGCATCCTCGCCAATGCGAGCCGCCCGGCGGAATTCCTGCGCGACAATCTCGCGATCGCGCTCAACGTCGTCGAGGCATCGCGCGCGTACGACGTGCGCAAGCTGGTGTTTTTGGGATCGAGCTGCATCTATCCGAAGCTCGCGGCGCAGCCGATCCATGAGGAGGCGCTGCTCACCGGACCGTTGGAGCCGACGAACGAAGCGTATGCCGTCGCCAAGATCGCCGGCATGAAGCTGGCCGAGCATTACAATCGTTCGCTCGGCCGCAGCTTCATCAGCCTGATGCCGACGAACCTTTATGGCCCGAACGACAATTTCGACCTCCAAAGCTCGCACGTATTGCCGGCCCTGATCCGCAAGTTGCACGAAGCAAAGGAGGCCCGAAGCCCGCGCGTCGAACTGTTCGGTACCGGCACTCCGCGCCGGGAATTCCTGCATGTGGACGATCTGGCGGACGCGATCCTGTTCCTGCTGCGCCGCTACTCGGCTCCGGAACCGATCAATGTCGGATGGGGCGAGGACATCACCATCCGCGAACTGGCCGAGATGATCGCGGAGATCGTCGGCTATGAGGGCGAGATCGCGTTCGATCCCTCCAAGCCCGACGGCACCCCGCGCAAGCTGCTCGACGTCAGCCGTTTGAACGCCTTGGGATGGAAGCCGAAGATCGGGCTGAAAGCGGGCATCGCCTCGACCTACAGGCATTGGCTGAGCACGACGCGGGACATGCCGGACCGTTGAGTGACGGCGACGGCCGCAACGCCGCCCGCGCCTCGCACCTCTCTCATTCCACGCGTGACGCCCCGTCCGAGGCCGCGGCCGACTGCACGGCGGTGCGGCGCTCGACGCGCAGCACGTCTCCGGGCCTGATCTCGGCCGCCTCGTCCACCTGAACGCTCGTGCGCCCGCCGTCGCCCCGCCGCACGAGCGTATAGCTCACGGTCGTCGCGCGTTGCTCCACGACGCCGGGTCCCTTCTGGCGCATTTCGTCCAAGGTCGCGGCGGCGGAGAGGATGCGGCGTTCGATGCGGACCTGAGAAGCGTCGAGATCGCGCAAGGCCGCCGCATCGTCGCGTCGACGCACCTGCCGGAGCTCTTCCAGCCGTTGTTCGACCTCCAGCTTGCGTTGGATCGCGCGCGCCAGAAACGAACGCGCCTCGAGCACGCTGCGCTGCAGGGAGGCCTGCTCGCGCCGCGCGGCGAGCACGCGCGACTCCACCGTCAGCCCTTTCTTGAGCAGCGCATCCTGCGTCTCGCCGTCTCTGGCGAGCAGGCGCACTTCTTCCTCGTACAGCGCGATGCTTGCCCGCAGGCTCTCGATTTCGGGATCGTAGCTGTCGCGCTGCGCCCGCAACGCGGCCTCCTGCCCCAGAAGCAAGGCCCTGCGCTTGTCGAACAGGTCGGCCTCGCCGAGCACGACGCGTCGCATGCTTTCCGACGCGACCAGCGGGTCGATGACGACGTCGGCGGCAGAGAAAGGCTTGTCCTCCAATTCCGCCGCCAACCGCGCCCGCTGAACCCGGCCGCTGAACCATGCGAGGCGCAGGTCGGCCAGTTCGTGCTCGGCGGCGATCAGGGGCAGCAAAACCGCATCGCCCTCGCGCGGACGTCGCAGCCCGCCGGCGGACGCCACGAGTTCAAGCACGGTCATCTCCGGCGTAAAGGGCACCGGTCCGGGCTTGTCGACCTCGCCGAGGATGTAGACGGGCGCATGCTCGGCCACCTCGACGGCGGCCGGAGCGCCCGAAGGGATACGCTCGGCCAAAGCCGTTTCGAGCCGCCGCATGATGTCGCCGGTCGACGAACCGGCGACGGGGAAAGCCCCGAGCAACGGAAAGCCGATGGTCCCGTCCGGGCCCACCTTGAAGCGTCCCGAAAGTTTGGAGTCGCCGTAGATGGCAACCTGCAGCACGTCGCCGGGCGCAACGCGATAGGGCTCGCCGGCAGCCGCCGGCTCGGCGAACATGGCCGCGCCGACGAGGCACGCCGCACGGACGCCGATACGAATGCGATCCTTCATTCCGAAGTCTCCGCAAAAGGCCCGCGTGCCGCGACGGGCATGCCGGGGATCACCAAGGTCGTCGGCCGTCGGCGGACGGGGGAGACGGCACGCGCCGGGCTCTCCGGCGCGGCGGAGGTCGGACGCAAAGGCGCAGGTGCCTGGGAAAGGTCGAGGTCGCCGTCGCAGCCGGTCAGCACAAAACCCGCCGGCTGCACGCCGCCCAAGGCGAGCCTCCGCACGGCGGCGGCGACCGCATCGGCGGTGGTGCGCTTCCATCGCGCCGCGAGCAGTACGATGTCTCCCATCCGCGCGGCCGGGACCGCCTCGCCCCCGGACTCGGCCGAGGGCGCATCGAGGATGACGACGTCGAACCGCAGCTTGAGCGTCGCGATCAGCCGCGCGAACCCCTCGGTATCGACATACACGGCGGGCACGCGGCCGCCCGGGCCGGCGGCGACGACGAAGGCCTCCGATTGCGGATCGGGCTCGATCAGGTCGTCGGCCACGTAGCGATTGCGCGCGATCGCCCCGAGATCCGCCGTCGGGACGCAGCCGAAGGCGGCGCCGAGTTGCGCCCCCGCCGCGTGGGCTTCGACCGCGACCACCTTGCGGCCGCCCGCCGCCAGCGTGCGGGCGAGGGAGACGACCAATGCGGTCTTGCCGTCCTGCCGCTCGGCGGAGGTGACGACCAGAACGCGGCCGACATCCGTTTCGCGGGGCAGATCGAGCACGGAGCAGAGGCGGCGCATGGCTTCCGCATAAGGCGACATGGGCTCCGTCACCGGCAAAAGCTGGAGCACGGCCGCCTTCCGCCGCGGTTGGGGCAGCTCGCCCAGCACGCTGATCCCCGTTTCCGCCTCCATCCGCCGGACGGAGCGAATGCGCCGGTCGAGCCGGTCGACCAGAAAGGCCAGCCCCATGCCTGCGCCGAATCCACCCAACAATGCGAGAATGATGACCGGCATGCGACGCGATGAGGGCAGGCGCGGCGGCTCGGCGCGGGAAATGATGCGCGCCTCGGGGGCGGCCAGCCCCTCTTGCTCTACCGTCTGCTTGTAGCGGTTGAGGAAACTCTCATAGAGCGTGCGGTCCGCGCGGGCCTCGCGCTCCAACTGGTCAAGCTGCACGCCCGCCGCCCTCACCCGCTGCAACGCCGCTTCGGCGTCGGTCGCGGCGGCCGCGACGTCGCGCTCCTTGCGACGGGCGATTTCGACCTCGTTGGCGAGGTTGCCCCGCAGCCGTTCCGTCTCGCTCGCGATCTGCTTGCGGATAGAGGCGATGCGCGTGCGCAAGGCTGGAATTTCGGGGCTTTTCAGGGCGCCGCCTTGCTCGATTTCGTAGAGCATGCGCTCGGCTTGACCGAGGTCGCGCCGCAATATTTGAACCGCCGGAGAGTCGAACGCATCGGCGCCCTCCCCCCTCTCCGTCTTGGCGAGATCGTCGGCAGCCGACAACCGGGCCTCGGCCGCCGCACGGGCCGAACGGGCCGATGCGAGTTCCGCCGTCAGCGCGTTCAGGCGTTGCTCCTGCAGCGTCGTACCGCCGGCCTCGATCAGGCCGGCCGAACGCCGAAAGGCCTGAACCGTGTTTTCCGAGGTTTCCAAACGCCGCCGAAGCGCATCGAGCCTTCGTCCGAGCCATTCGCCTGCGTCACGCGTCGCCGTGGTCTGGGCGGAAGTGATCTGTTCGAGATAGCCCTCGGCAAAGGCGTTGGCGACCAGTGCCGCGCGCGCGGGATCGGCATCCGTGAAGGCGACGACGATGGTGAAGGAGCGGCCGTCATTGCTGACGCGCAACCCGCCGAGCAGCTCGTCGACCGCGTCGCGACGATCATCCACGCCCGCCGCCGGAGCGGCCGACGTCGCCGCCCCGAGCCGTCCGAGCACCTGCACGGCCATGCCGCGCGATGCGATCACGTCCAGTTCGGTGCGCAGAACCGGGCTTTCCTGCGGTAGTCGCGAGACGACGCTGTCCAAGGGCAGCACCTGCACCTTGCGGGCATCGAGCGCGAGTACGGCCTCCGCCGTGTAGCGCGTCGTCCGCAGGGCGAGATGCCCTGCGGCCAACGCAGCTGCGGCGACGGTGCACGCGGCAATCCATCGGCGTCGACGGCGCAGGACCATAAAGATCTCGCGCAGATGCCGCCCGTGATCCGCCTCTCGGCGGGTTTCCGTTACGATCATGATCCGCCCCTTCTCGGCTCGCCATGCGGCTGTCGGAGAGCGGCTTCAGTCGCGCGAGCGGTCCGGGAACAGGTTGCTGGTCAGATAGGCCACCTGCGTCCGGTTTTTCGCGTTGAGCTTCTTCATGATGTTGCGGACATGCACCTTTACGGTGCTCTCGCACATGTTCAATTCATAGGCGATGATCTTGTTGGCCTTGCCTTGGCGCAGGGCTTCGACCACGGCCGCCTGGCGCGACGTGAACATGCCGTTGCCGGGCGTCGGCGCGCCCCCGCTCTTCTGCATCGAACGCAGGGTGCTCACGGGAACGTAAACGCCGCCGGCCTTGATCAGATAGATCGCGCCCACGACGACTTCGAGATTGACGTCGGTGGGGATGTAGCCGCGCGCGCCGCCGTCCAGAGCACGGACCACGCATTCCAGATCGTCGACGTCCGACATCAGCACGACGGGAACCCCGCCGTCGTTGCGCGTCACGTCGCCGATGCCGCGTTCGATCTCCGCGTCCGTCTCCTTGCGGCCCTTGACGCAGAGGATCACCACGGAACGGGCGGGCTCGTAATCCTGCGAGGCGCGCCATTCCTGCGCGCCGCCGAAGGTGAGGACCCGAAGGTCGGCGCCGGCGGTTCGCAGGCATTCCGCCAAGCATTCCCTGATGAGACTGCGCCGGTCCAAGAGGACGATGACGTTGCGATCGGGATCGCGTTGTTCCGCCGAGATTTGACTTGCGGCGCCCGCGGATACGGAGCCCGCTCGGCGATCGATCAATTCCGGCTGAAAATCGGCGCGGCGCGCGACTGAAGACATGCTTGATTCCCCCTGTTTCAGAGCCGACTGCTTGCAAATGCGAAGGCATGCGGATCCGCAGGTTCGGATCGCCGCAAAGCGGCCACGATCACCCCGGGACGGTGATCTCGATCCGACCTTTCGATCAGCTCCGCCAAGCCCTTGGGCTCACCGGATGTTCCGTAAGGTAAGATATAAAAATGAACGATTCAACCAAAAAGAGCATGTCTGTAGGAGCGCGTACTATGTTCAACTGATATGGTTTCAACTTCACCCATATAGACAAACTGCAGGACAGCAATAATTAAGATTCATAATTTTTCTGATATATTATATAAACAGATATTTAATGATTTTCTCTTTGGTTGTTTTGCGAAATACACGGCCGAAAACCGGCCACATTTTCCCAACGGCAGAGCTTGAGCAGAGATCGAATCACTTTGAAAATCGGCTTTCGTGACGCACAAGTGCTGCAATCCTGAGAAAACGAACTACCAAACTTGGCCGCAAGAAAGCGGTAAAGCTCGGCGTTACCGCCGAAAGCATCACGCCGCCTTCCGAGGAGGTATGCGATTCCTCCATTCGGGCTCGGTCTGCCCTCAGGCGCGCGCCTGGGCCGCACGCGCGTTCACCACCGCACGCAGCCCCCCTGCACGCATCAACAGCCATGCGGCGATCATGGCGTGACCTAGGTTCCATAGCGATCCGTTGAAGAAGGCGGCGGCGTAAGACCCCGTCAGGTCGAAGATGACGCCCGACATCCAGCCGCCCAGCGCCATGCCGAACAGGGTCGCCATCAACACGACGCCCACCCGCGTACCCGCCTCGCCGGAAGGGAAATATTCGCGCACGATGAGCGCATAGCTCGGCACGATGCCGCCTTGGAACAGGCCGAACAGTGCGGAGATGACGTAGAGCGACACCATGCCGTCGAAGACGAGATAGAGCAGCAACGCCGTGCCCTGCAGCAGCGAGCCGAGCAGCAGGGTCGCCAGTCCGCCGATGCGATCGGCGATCAATCCCGAGGCGAGACGGCTGACGATCCCGAACGCAAGCATCAGCGAGAGCATCTCAGCGCCGCGCGCCACGCCGTAACCGAGATCGCCGCAATAGGCGACGATGTGAACCTGCGGCATGGCCATGGCGACGCAGCACATCACGCCCGCCACGCACAACACCGTCTGCAAGGCGGCGGGCGACAATCCCAAACCGCCTTGACCGCGCAACGCGGAGCCGGAGGCCGTCGCGGCGGCGGCATCCGCCCGGACGGGGCGCGGGCGCCTCAGCAGCAGCACCAGAGGCGGCATCGCGACCGCGCAGAACAGACCGATGCCGATATGGGTGGCGCGCCACCCCGCAGTGTCGACGAAATGTTGGATGGTCTTCGGCCAGAGGGTTCCGGCCAGATAATTGCCCGAGGCGCAGATGGACACGGCGATGCCGCGTCGTTTCGTGAACCAATAGGAAATGTCGGCCAGCAGAGGGCCGAAGGTCGCGGAGCTGCCGAGCAGTCCGATGAAGATGCCGTGCGCCAAGGCGAACTGCCAAAGGCTCGTCGAAAAGCCGGCGAGCACGTAGCCGATCGCCAAAGCCGCCGTGCCGCAAAGCACCGGCGATACGATGCCGCGCCTGTCCGCGAACCGCCCCATCAGCACGCCGCCGAAGGCGAAACCGACCATCGTGAGCGTGTAGGGCAAGGCCGCACCGGCACGCGCGACGCCGAATTCGGCCTGCACGGTGGGCAGCACGACCACGACGGACCACATGCCCACGCCGCCGATGGTGCTGAGCAGAACGGCAGCGGCCAACCGCACCCACGAATAGGCGCTTTCCGTCTCCGCCGCGTCCATGCGTCTCTCCCGGTTCCCGACGGCACCAGACTAGAGCCGCACGGAAAGGGAATCCATGGCGCAGGACGCAAGGCAGCGCCCACGAAAAAGGGCCCCGAAGGGCCCTTTTCCATTCATCGCGCCGTGCTTCAGTCGTCCAATGCTTCGCGCGCCTTGTCCTT
This sequence comes from Hyphomicrobiales bacterium, assembly GCA_027489535.1. GTDB lineage: Bacteria > Pseudomonadota > Alphaproteobacteria > Rhizobiales > Beijerinckiaceae > JAIXZO01. Next base: position 26,539 of record JAIXZO010000002.1, on the reverse strand, counting down.
CATGCCGCCGACGGCGCTCTGCACCTTGCCGGCAGCCTTGTCGGCCTTGCCTTCGGCCTGAAGTTTCTGGTCGCCGGTGACCTTGCCCGCGGCGTCCTTGATGCCGCCCTTGGCCTGCTGCGCGGCGCCTTTGATGCGATCTTCGTCCATGATGCTTGTCCTCCGTATGCCGGGAAAACGGCTCAGGCGCCCTGAGGTTCCTCTCCCGGCCGCGCGCGCTTGACCGGACGGGGTTCGCGTGGTGCAGCTTGGCCATTGCGGAGCCGGAGACACACATGCGCATTCTCGTCGTCAACCCCAACACGACCGCGTCGATGACTGCAAAGATCGGGGCGGCGGCGCGGGCGGCCGCTGCGGCGGGAACCGAAATCATCGCCGTGAACCCGGCCTCCGGACCCGCGTCGATCGAGGGCTATTACGACGAGGCCTTTTCCGTCCCGGGTCTGCTTGAAGAGATCGCCAAGGGAGAAGCGGCGGGCGTGGACGGCCATGTCGTCGCGTGCTTCGACGACACCGGGCTGGAAGCGGCCCGCAGTCTCGCCTACGCGCCGGTCATCGGCATCGGCGAAGCGGCGTTTCATATGGCGAGCCTGCTCGCGCATCGCTTCAGCGTCGTGACGACGCTGTCGCGCTCCATCGCCGCAATCGAGACGAACCTCACCAAATACGGCCTCATCACGCGATGCGCGCGCGTGCGCGCCGCGGAAGTGCCGGTTCTCGCATTGGAAGACCCGCATTCGGACGCGAGGGCCCGCATTTCCGAAGAGATCGAGCGTGCCAAGCTGGAAGACCGCGCGGAAGCCGTCGTGCTCGGCTGCGCGGGCATGGCCGACCTCGCGGCCGCCCTGACGCGGCAACATGGCGTCGTGGTGATCGACGGAGTGTCGGCGGCCGTGAAGCTTGCCGAGGGCTTGGCTGCGCTCGGCCTCAAGACGTCGAAGTCGGGGGCCTACGCCCCGCCGCTCGACAAGCGGCGGAGCTGATCGGGCTCAACGCTCGCGGAAGGCCCGCGCGAAATTGTCCGTGATCGGGCGGATGAAATACGACATCGCGCTTCGGGAATCCGACTGGATATAGGCCTCGGCGGGCATTCCCGGCCGCAACCTGTGGCTGCCGAGCTTCGCGGCCTCGCTCGCGGGAAGTCGAATCCGTCCCGAATAGAAGGATTGAGGCGGCATCCCGGGCGTCTGGTCATGCGTGACATCGGCCGAGATGCGTTCGAGAATGCCCGTCACTTCAGGCGTGATCCGCTGGTTGAGCGCGGGGAAGCGCACGGTCGCGGTTTGGCCTTCATGGATCTGGTCCCGGTCGATCGGGCTCATGCGCACTTCGATCACCAAGTCTTCGCTGACCGGCACGATCTGCATCAACAACTCGCCCGCGCCCACCACGCCGCCGACGGTGTTGATGTTGCGTTGGTGAACGACGCCGGTCTGAGGCGCGCGAATGTCGACCCTGTTCAGTTGGTCGAGGGCGGCGATGCGCCGTTCCAGCAACTCGGCGATGCGGGACTCCGTTTCGCGGAGATCGCGCAAGGCCTCCCCTCGAAATTCCTGCTCGGATCTGATGATTTGCAGCTCGGACTCGGCGATCCGCCCCTTGGCTTGGGCGATCGCGGCACGGAGCGAACCATATTCCCCGCCCAGCCGGATCGTATCGCGCTCCAGCATGTTGCGACGGCTGATGCCCACGAGGTTTTGCTTGTAGAGGCTCTCCACCCCCTCGAGCTCCGCCTGGATCAGGGTGATCTCCCGCCCGCGGGCGGCCAGTTGCTCCGAAAGACCGGATATCTCTTCGCGGGTCTGAAGGATGCGCTCCGCAAGTTGGCTCTTGAGCCCGGCAAGACCGGCGCGCCGAGTCTCGAAAAGCCTGCGTTCGTCGTCGATGATTTTGCGCATGTCGGCGTCGCCCGAAGCGCGCGCGATCAAAGCTGCGGGAAACGAAGGTTCGGCGCCGTCGATCTTCTCGGCGTCGAGGCGTGCCGCACGTCCCTGCAACGCGTCGAGCTGACGTTCGACGATGGCGAGATTGGCCCGCGCCATGGTGTCGTCCAAGCGCGCGACCACATCGCCTTCCTTCACCGCATCGCCTTCCCTTACGAGGATTTCGCCGACGATGCCCCCCGTGGGGTGCTGCACCTTCTTAGGTGAGGTCTCCACCGACAGCGTGCCGCTTGCGATGACCGCGGAGGATATGTCCGCGACCATGGCCCAGCCGCCCAGCCCGAACACGAGAACGGCGCAAAGCACGGCACCGGTCCTGACATAATGCTCGATGCCCCAGCGACGATCTTCGGCCGCGACCGCTTGGGCCGAGGCCAATGCCATGGAAAGATCGGTCATGCCGCACCTCCGCTGCGCATCACCTCGATGCCCCGCGGCCTCCCCGGCGGAACGGGCGCAGGTTTGGGCGGAACAGGCTTGGCGGCTTGCGCCGGCGGCTGAAGCGCTTTCGCCAACACCTCGTCGCGCGGCCCGAAATGGACCATTTGGCCTTCGGCCATGACGGCCGCCATGTCCAGCGCCGCGAGCGCGCTCGGACGATGCGCCACCACGATCACGATGCCGCCGCGGGCCCGCACCATCCCGAGAGCGGAGGTCAACGCCTCCTCCCCGGCCCCGTCGAGATTGGAATTCGGCTCGTCGAGCACGACGAGAAAGGGGTCGCCGTACAATGCGCGCGCCAAGCCGATGCGTTGACGTTGTCCGCCGGACAACATGATGCCCGCGTCGCCGATCAACGTGTCGTAGCCGTCCGGCAAGGACAGGATCATTTCATGAACCTGCGCGATCTTGGCCGCCTTGATGATGGCCGCGGGCGCAGGATTTTCCGTGAAACGCGAGATGTTCTCGGCGACGGTTCCTTCGAGAAGCTCTACGTCCTGAGGCAAATAGCCGATATGGACGCCCAAATTCTCGGATGTCCATTGATCCGATGCGGCGCCGTCGAAACGGACGCCGCCGCGCATGGACGGCCACGCCCCGACGATGCCGCGGACGAGGGTCGACTTGCCGGAGGCGCTCGGACCGATGACGCCGAGCCCCTGCCCCGCCTGCAGCTTGAACGACACGTTCTGAACGAAGGGCTTCTGCGCGCCCGGTGCACCCAAGAAGAGCGATTCGACCGCCAACTCCTTTTCCGGAGCCGGAAGCGGCATCATGTCTTCGCCGGCCGGAATGGCTTCGAGCAGCTTTTCCAACCGCCCCCGCGCCTCGCGGAACATGATGAAGGACTTCCAATTGCCGATGGCCGTCTCGATGGGCGCGAGCGCACGCGACATCGCGATGTTGGAGGCGAAGATCGCCCCTGCGGAAACATCGCCGCGCACCGCAAGCCATGCACCGAGGCCGAGAATGCCGGATTGCATGACGAGGCGCAGCATCTTCGACACGGCGCTCAAGCCCGCCGTGAGATCGGTGACGTCGTGCTGCACGTCCTTGTGGGCCGCGTTGGCGACGAGCCACCGTTTGGCCATCCGCTCGCTGAAACCCATCACGCGCACGACTTCGGCGTTGCGGCGCGTCATGTCCGCCAAGCCGAGCCTGCGAGAAGACGTGATCGAGGCTTGCCGCGTCGGCTCGTGAGTCAGCTTCTCCGTCAGCAGGGTCAAGCCGATCAGCAGCGCGCCGCCCGCCGCTGCAAACCATCCGAGAGCCGGATGCAGAATGAAGATGAAGACGAGAAAGAACGGCATCCACGGCATGTCGAGAATTGCGACCGGGCCCATGCCCGCAATGAAGCTCCGCGCCGTATCCAAATCCCGGACCGGCTGCAGCCCGTCCTCGGACTTCTTGGCGCGCAGCGGCATTGCCAGAAACGCGTTGTAGATGCGGCCGCCGAGCATGTCGTCCAACCGGCCGCCGATGCGCACGAGCAGTCGGCTTCGAACCGCCTCGAGCAAGCCCTGCAAGGCATAGAGACCGAAGGCCAAGACCGACAGCGCGACGAGCGTCGGAACGCTGCGGCTCGCGAGCACGCGGTCATAGACCTGGATCATGTAAAACGAGCTCGTCAGATAGAGCACGTTGATCACGGCGGAAAACACGCCGATCGCGACATAGGCCCCGCGCAGCGAACCTATGGCTTTACGAATTTCGGACGGACGTGCGGCGCTTCTCTCGTTCATGGCAATGACCTTGGATCAACAACGATTTCGGCCGCGTGAAATCATTCGATTGGATTCAACCGAAAACGCCGGCGGGCGGGTTGAACCCGTCCGCCGGCGATCTTTGTCGAGACGACGCCCTGCGCCGTCTTCTTGATCAGGCGAAGTTGATCGTCGCCTTCTGCAGATCGGCCAACGTCATCTTCTGCAGCGTCATCGAGGTGGCCGCATCGAACGTCACGACGACGTCCTCTCCCACGACGGTCTTGGTCGCTGCGTTCCACTGTTCCAGCGTGATGCCTTGGAACTCCAAGATATCGCTGGCTGCAGTGAAGTCGGTCAGCGTGTCCTGACCGAAACCGACCTGGAACACGAAGGTGTCCGTCCCGGTGCCGCCCGTGAGAAGGTCGTTGCCGCTTCCGCCGTCGAGACGGTCCGTTGCGCTGCCGCCGGAGACGACGTCGTTTCCGGCACCGCCGAGAAGCGTATCGCGGCCGTCATCGCCACGGAGCGTATCGTCGCCGGTACCGCCGTCGAACAAATAGTCCCCGGAATAGCCGAAGATGCTGTCATTTCCAGCGCCCCCATAATAGTGCCCGGAACCCCAATTGGCATCGAGCGTGTCGTTGCCGTCGCCGGCATAGACCGTATCCCGACCTTCGTAAGAGCTGATGTAGTCGTCGCCGCGCGTACCGTAGAGCAGGTCGTTGTAGGAGTTGCTGAAGCCGTCTCCCGGCGTGTACGTCGTTTTTCCTTCGATTCTCGTCGTCGAGAATTCGACGGTGCCGGCAACGCTCAGAGCCGTCCTCAATGCATCGACCGACCAATTGTCGAAGGTAAGGCTGTTGTTCGCGTCGAAGACGATCGTAGCCTTGCCGTCGACCAACTGTATGGCGGCCAGGACCTCCGCGACCGTTCTGAACAGCGCGGTGTTGATGCGAATTCGGTCACCCGCGGCGAAGTCGGTGATCGTATCGCGGCCGACATCCTGGCCGACCCCGTCCGAACCCCCCATGGCGAAAGTGTCGTTCCCTGCACCGCCAGTCAGCAGATCGTTGCCGCGACCGCCCGAAAGGATATCATTGCCGCTTCCGCCGAAGATCGTGTCGGACCCGTCGCCGCCGAAGAGCGAGTCGCTGCCCTCATTGCCGAAAAGCGAGTCGTTCCCTCCCTCGCCGCGGATCATGTCGTTGCGGATCGTGCCGTAGACGGTATCCGCATTGCTGCCGAAACCGACATTCAGCGTTTCGACGCCCTCCGCGATACGGGTCGCCGCAATCGAGGTCACGCCCTGGAGCGTGATCGAGTTGCCGCCGAAACGGAGCACGAGGCTGCCGTTTTCGAGGACGAACCGATCGACGACCAGTTGCTGCCAACCGGCGACGGCCGTGTTGATCCCCAGAACCGCGAGGATCCCCGACCCGAGCTGCAGAACGTCGGAGCTCGTGAAATCCGTGATCGTATCATTGCCGGAGAACACCGCTCCGCGATCCGACGAGAACTGGAAGCGGTCCGCTCCGCTGCCCCCGGTCAACAGGTCGTTCCCCTCGTCGCCGAAGATCACGTCATTGCCGATCCCTCCGACGATGGTGTCGGCATCCTTGGTGCCGGTGAAGGTTTCATCGGCCCAAACGATCCTGGCGAACATTTGCGCCGCGGTCACGGCGGGATCGGTCACGTAGATCTTCGTCGACCCGAGCATGAAGCCCGAACCTCCCGCATCCGTGAACGGAATGAAGGACGCCGCAGTGATCGAAGCCTGTGCATACAGCGAGCGGCTGATTACGAGGGTATCGAGATCGGCGACGCTGAAATCGGCGATGGTGTCGTTGCCCGCACCGGCATTCAAACGGAACTGATCCGCCCCGGCACCGCCCATCATCCAGTCGTCGCCCAAGCCGCCGTCGAGGGTATCGTTGCCCTCCTCGCCCCAAAGAAAGTCGTTTCCGACCCCGCCGGACATCGTGTCGTTTCCGGAACCGCCCAACACCAAGTCGGCGCCTTCACCACCCGAGATCGTATCATTGCCCCAACCGCCGAAGATCAGGTCGTCGCCGGCATCGCCGGAAATGAGGTCGTTGTCGGTTTCTCCCGCAACCCCCTCTCCGGAATTTTCCGCATCGTTGCCGTAGATCGTGTCGTTGCCCGAACCGCCCCTGATGTTGTCGTTGCCCGAACCGCCGAAGACCGAGTCATTGCCGCTCGCGGCAAAGATCTGATCGTGTCCTGCACCGCCGAACAGCGTGTCGGCTTCGAAGGAGTTGTTGTCGGAACGGTAGGCGACGTTGCCGAACCGGTCGCGCGTCCAGCTCTCGTAGCCGCCGATGATCCTGTCGGAGCCCTCGCCGCCGAAGAGCAGATCGCTGCCGGTACCGCCGGCAAGGCTGTCGTTTCCTGCGTCGCCAGAGACGAAATCGTCTCCGGAACCGGCATTGATCCAGTCATTCCCGTCGCCGCCGAACGCGGTGTCGTTGCCGCCGTTCAGATAGACGAAGTCGCCGCCGCCGAGCATCGACACGAGGTCGTCGATGTTCGACAGGTTGGCCAGCCTGTAACCGTCATTGACCGCCGCCTGCACGTAACGGCGCATCAACTCGGTACGCGTCCACGTCGTGGTCACGCCGTTGTATTCGAAGACGATGAATTCGATGCCGTCCCCGAGGCGGTTGCCAAACATGCCGGCCATCGAAATTTTTCCGCCCTCGGCGAAGAACAGCGTAACGAAGACGCCGTCGTCCTTGCGGGGATCCAACCCCACCGTCGCGGGATTGATGCCGCGAATGATGAGCGTGTCGGAGGAGGTCGGATCAGCCCGGTCGATCACCATGTCGTCGCCGTCGCCGACATTGTAGATGAAGACGTCGTTGCCGATGCCGCCGTCGAGGGTGTCGTTGCCGAGCCCCCCCGTCAGCGTGTCGTTTCCGGCGTTGCCGGCGAGGAAGTCTGCACCGCTCGTACCGGTAAAGATGTCGTTTGCGGTCGTTCCCGTCAGCGACCGCGGATAGATCTGCGCTTCCGTCCAGACCACATCGGCCATTTCGATCCGGAAAACCGGAAGAAGCTCGTCGTCGAAATCCCATCCGAAATTGTTGCCGTTGAGCGTGATCGACCCGATCACCGCCGTCGGATTGAACAAGTCACGGATTTCGATGCGGAAGAAGCCGACGCCGCGGATCAATTTGACCTGGTCGGAGATGATCCCCTCGAGCTTCAGCATCGGGATGACGCCGCCTTCGATGTTGACGGTGTCGTTCCCGTCGCCCAGTCGATAGATCAGCGTCGGCGACGTGCCTGTCGCGTCGATGTAATCGTTGCCGGTTCCGCCGATGACGGTGTCCTGCACGCCGCCCGCGGAGCCGGAGATGATCGTGTCGTTTCCGGCACCGCCGGACATGAGTTCCGCAGCCTCGCTGCCGATCATGTAGTCCGCGCGCGCCGTGCCCGAGAACAGGGACGCCCGCATCTCCGGACCCGACCAGACGACGGGATTCGTGTCGGTCGCCGAGGTCCGGAATTCGATGAATTCGAAGCCGAAGCCCGAATTCACGCCACCGCTCAAGCCGAGAGCTTGCCCGACGAGAAGGATGCTTCCGACGACGGTGCCCGCCGCATCGACGATTTCGAGGCGGACGTCGGATCCCATGGGGATCAGCCGAACCTGCGACGGCGTGATGCCGGTCAAGATCAACCGGTCCGTTCCGGCAAACAAGCCTTCATTGATGGTGTCGTGGCCGTCGCCGGCGGAATACATGTAGTAACCGTCGCCTTCGCCGCCGATCACGAGATCGTTGCCGGCTCCGCCGATGAGGGCGCCACCGTCCCCATCCGCGAAGAGCGTGTCGTTGCCGGCGCCGCCGAAGATCACGTCGAACCCGGAGCCGCCATAGACCATATCGTCGCCGGCGCCGCCGTAGACTTCGTCGTCGCCGCCGTTGCCGTACATCGTATCGTTGCCGCCGACGTCGGCCGAAGTATCGCCGAACATGGCGTCCCGGGTCTCATATCCGACGAGGAGGGAGGCCCCGTCATTGCCGGTCAACAGAAGTGAACGCATATCCGCCTTGGACATGCGCGATCCGTCTTGGAAGACGATGGCCTCTATGCCGTTGCCGGCGCCGTCGTCACCGAGAGCTTGAGCCTGACCGACGATCAGGATCGATGAAGCGACCGTCCCGTCGCCGGCCAAGATGTCGATCCGCAGATCCGCGCCGACGACGGTCAAGCGAACGGAGGAACGGCCGATGTTTTCGAGGTGGAGCTCGTCATAAGAATTACCGAAATCGCCGATATCGGAGATCGTGTCGTTGCCGTCGCCTGCAGCATATTTGTAGACGGTCACGCCGATTGCGCCGTCAAAAGCGGTTCCGCTCAGCGAGTCGTCGCCTGCGCCGCCGCGGAGAATGGCCGAACCGAACTCGTACTCGGCGAAGAGAGTGTCGTTGCCTTCCCCACCGTCGGCGTACTCGCCGGAGATGAAGTCATTGCCGGCACCGCCGAGGACGACGTCGAAGCCCGCGCCTCCGAAGAGACCGTCATTTCCGTCGCCGCCCACGAGAAGGTCGCCGCCTTGGTCGCCCGATACGACGTCGTCGCCGGTGCCGCCGTAAACGATGTCGTCCCCGTCGCCGCCGCTGATCACATCATTGCCGGCGCCGCCATAGACGGTGTCGTTCCCGTCGCCTGCCGAAATCGTATCGTTCCCTCCGATCGTGGACGAGATCGACGCAATCGGGTCGAAATCGTTGTCGCCGTAAATGACGTCGCCGAACTCGCTGCCCGAGAAGACCGAATTGCCGAAACGGCTGAGTTCGAGCCGGGACCAGACGGTGCCGTCGGAGAAATTGATGTTTTCAATGCCGCCGCCCGTCAACTGACCGACGAGCAGCACGGAGCCGAACACCACGCCGTTGCGCAGGAACTCGAGACGAAGATCGTTGCCGACGACGACCCCGCGCACGTCCTGCGGGCGGATCGCGCCGTAGGTCGAGTGGCTTTCGAGGATGAGCGTATCGTTGTCGCCCGCGGCTGCGTCCTCGATGCGGTCGTTTCCGTCCCCGGTGCGGTAGTAATACAGGTCCGTGCCGTTGTGCCCGACGATGGTATCGTCTCCGGCCGAGCCGCGCATCACGCCCCAGTCTTCGGCATTGCCGGTGTAGACGAGGCGATCGTTGCCGGCGCCGCCGTCGAGGTATTCGCCCGCCAGCGTATCGTTGCCGCCTCCGCCGAGAAGGACGTCGTAGCCGCCGCCCCCGACGATCGAGTCGTTTCCGCTCGATCCGATCATGTAGTCGGCATTGGCGGTGCCGCTCGCAGAGCCCGTCACGACCGTCCAGCCGGGGATCAGAGAAGCGAGGCTCCGCTCGGTACCGGCCGGAGCGCGGCTGAAGGTAACGTCGCTGAACCGGATGAAGTCGACGCCGCCCGTCCGGCCGGCGAGGAAATCCGTGGCGACGTGGATGACCCTGCCGCCGATGGTGATGACGAGGCCGTCCGAGTCGAACCCGATCGTCGCTTCGGTGCTGCGGAAGTCTGACAGGTCGAGGATGTCCGCCGTGCTTGCGCCGCCGTCGGTGATCCAGGTCTCGCCCGATCCGGCCGCCCGCAAGATCCGGAACGTATCGTTGCCGCCGCCGCCTTCGATGACGTCGTTGCCGGCGCCGCCGTTGATGGTGTCGTTGGACGCGCTGCCGACGATGACGTCGGCGCCGGCCGTTCCGTTGATCACGCCGGTACGGCCGCCGTTGAGCAGCGCCGCGATGATCTCGGGCCCGCCGCGATTCCACGTGGTCGTGACGCCGTCCACGACGAAATCGATACGCTCGATCCCGACGCCGGATGCCGCATCCGGGTTCATTCCCGTCAGCGTGAGCGTCCGAACGAGCGTCGAACCCGCCGCACCCGGGACACCGGACCAGATTTCCAGAACGACGTTCGAGCCGATGCGCTTCAAAGCGACTTGATCCGCCCTGACGCCCTCGAGGCGCAGCACGTCGACGTCCGTGGTCGAAGTCGAGGCATCGCCGACGATGTCGGTGCCGTCATTGGTCGTCGCGTTGGTGTAGGAATAGACATAGGTGTCGGAGCCGTCGCCGCCGAGCATGGAGTCGTTGCCGATACCCCCGATGAGGGTGTCGTTGCCCGCTCCGCCCGAGAGGGTGTCGTTGCCGGCCGCGCCCGACAGGATTTCGGCCGTTCCGGTTCCGGTCAGCGAGTCGTTTCCGGCGGTGCCGGTCAGAACGAGCAGATTGCGGAGGTCCGTGCGGGTCAGCGTACGGTCGTCGAACACGAGCTGCTCGATGCCGACGCCGGATTCGACCGCAAGGTCCATGCCCGTCAACTGAGCGATCACGACGCCGTTGACGAGGATGTTGATCACGGTCGCCGCGCCGGTCCCGACCCGCGCATAGGTAACCTGCGAGCTGTTGATGCCGTTGAGGCGAAGAACGTCGATCTCCGTCGACGAAGTTCCGGAGTCCGAAATGGTGTCGGTGCCTTGGCCCGCCGTCAGTTCGAAGCGGTCCGCGCCGGCTCCGCCGTCGAGACGATCGTTGCCCGCACCTCCGAGGAGCGTGTCGGCACCGGCCCCGCCGTTCAACACGTCGTTGCCGGCCCCGCCGAGCACCGCATCGGCACCGTCGAACCCTTGCACCGTCACGGCGCCGACTTCGGCCGAACGGTCGAGGAGATTGGCGCGCATCGCAGCGCGATCCCAAACCACGCCGCCGATGACGATCTGCTCGATGCCGCTGCCGGAGTCGATCGAGAGGTTCGTATCCCGCAGGGTCACGGCGTCGCGCCATGCACCTGCGGTCATGATTTGAAGGGTCAGAACACCACCGACCAAGGCGAGGCGTACGTCCGCGGCGGTGACGCCGTTCAAGACCAGCTTGTCGACCGCCCCCGCTTCCACGGAGGCGTCGCTCAGGCTGTCGGTGCCGTCGTTCGTGGTGGCGGACACATTGTAGACATAGGTGTCGGAGCCCGCGCCGCCGTCCAGCGAGTCATCGCCCAGACCGCCGATGATCGTGTCGTCGCCCGCGCCGCCCGCAAGGGTGTCGGCCGCCGAGCCGCCGCGCATTACGTCGCCGAGGGCCGAGCCGGCAACGTTCACGGCCGTCGTGGCCGCGGAATTGTCGTAGAAGGAGCTGCGCATCTCCTGCCGCGTCCAAGTCGCGACGGGGTCACCGTTCGACATGCGGAACTGGATGAGCTCGACGCCGGAGAGGCCCGACGAGAAGATGTCCGTATCCGCGAAGACGACCGCATCGGCCCAAGCGGCCGTAGCGGAGGCGCGGATCTGCAGAACATATTGTCCGGCAGCGAGCACGATCCGAGCATTGGTGGGATTGACGCCGAATACGTTCAGGACGTCGCGGTCGGAGAGGCCCGTACCGGTGTCGCGCAGGACGTCGCGACCGTCATTGCTCGTCGCGCTCGCATAGACGTAATTGTAGACGTCGGACCCTTCGCCGCCGTCGAGCACGTCCGCGCCCGCGCCGCCGATCAGGATATCGTCGCCGGCGCCTCCGAGGAGGGAGTCGTCCCCGCCGCTTCCGACAAGAACGTCGTCACCGTCCTGGCCGAGCAAGGTATCATTGCCGCCTGCGCCCCAGAGCGTGTCGCGACCGGCGCCGCCGGAGATGCCGTCATTGCCGTCGAGGCCATTGTAGAAATCGTCGCCGCTTCCGAGAACGGTGACGTTGGCGGCCGACGTCCCGAGGGTCGCGGCCTTGGAGAGATTGACCATGTCCGCACGCGACAGGGTGGACAGAAGCAGGCTGCCGTCGAGAGAGCGGAACTCGATCGCTTCGATGCCCACGCCTGCACCGAGGGACGGATTCGTCCCGGTCAGGGTGATGGAGGCCACGACGAACGCATTCTGGTCCGCGGCCAAGGTGCTCATGATCTGCAGGACGAGCGAGCCGTTCACCATCGTAAAGCGAACCCGGGCCGGGTCTACGCCGCGCAGCTGCAACACGTCGCGCTCGGTTGTCGACGCGCCGTTGTCGGAGATCGCGTCGCTGCCGTCATTGGCCGCCCCGCTCGTCCACGAGTAGATGAACGTGTCGGAGCCGGCATCGCCGGAGAGAGAATCGTTGCCGAGGCCGCCGACAATGGTGTCGTTGCCGAGGCCGCCCTCGATCGTGTCGTTCGAGGCACCGCCGTCGAGGCTGTCGTTGCCGTTGCCGCCGAACAGGCGATCGCTGCCGTTGCCGCCGAAGATCTGGTCGTCGCCGTCACCTCCGTAAAGGGAATCCGAGCCCGAGCCGGCACGGATGACGTCGCTTCCGGCAAAGCCGGTCAGCGTGATCGCTGCGGTATCCGCTGCACGGTCGAGCAGGATCGAGCGCATGCCGTCGCGGGTCCACGTATCGAGCACGTTGCCGGCGGCGTCGACGAAGCGGATCTGTTCGATGCCGGCCGACGAGGTGCCGTAAAGGTCCGTGTCGGCGAGCAGGACGATGGTGAACCACGATCCCGTGGGGGATGAACGCGTCTGAACTTCGAGCTGGCCCGCCGCATTGCGGATCAGACGGGTCATCGACGGCGTCACGCCGACGAGGTTCAGGACGTCGGTTCCCGAAGTTCCCGTGTCGGTGATGACGTCGGAGCCGTCATTGGTCGTCGCGCTGACGCTGCCGCCGCGGTAATTGTAAACGTAGGTTTCGGAGCCTTCGCCGCCGAAGAGCGAGTCGTTGCCGAGACCGCCCGTAAGCGTGTCGTTGCCGGCATCGCCAAACAAGGAATCGTTGCCCGCATCGCCGGACAGTACGTCGGAATCCGCTCCGCCGTAGATCGTATCGTTTTCGGAGCCGCCCGACAGCGTGTCGTTTCCGGCTCCGCCGTACATCAAGTCCGTTCCGGCGCCGCCGTTGCGCAGGTCGGCGGCGGCCGTGCCGTTCATGGTGTCCGCCGAGTTCGTGCCGTTCGCGAGGCTCGCCAACATCGCGGCACGATCCCAAGTCGTCAGGTCGGTGCCCCACATGAATTGAATGCGGTCGATTCCGACGGAGCTCGTGAGAAAGTCGGACGCCGTCGGATTGAAACCGACGAGTTCGATGAACTGATCGGTCAGCGGGTTGCGAACGTTCGACGTCACCGTCAAAACGAGGAAATATTTGCCGTTTTCAAAAACGATGCGCGCCGCCGAAGGGGGGCGGCCCTGAATCAGGATCGTGTCGGTGCCCGAATCGGTCCCGGCCTCGATGACTTGCCGCACCGTACCGACGGGATCGCGGGCCAAGATGTTCCAGCCGAACGCGTAGGTATCGCCGCCGCTGCCGCCGGTAAGAACCTGTCGGCCGGATCGGGCGACGAAGAAGGCGTCGTTGCCGGCGAGGGTGTCGGTGGCGGTTTCGCCGACGGGACGGATGACGGTGGTGGGCATGAACGAATTCCCCAGAATTGAACGAGTTTGAAACGACCGAACGGACGAAGCGGAAAGCGAAACAACGAACGAAAGCCAATTCAAATATGAATTGGCGAATTTCATCCTGCCGTAATCGAAATCCAATAAAAGAGTACACAACTTTGAGTAGTATTGAACAACAATACAACTCCACGAACATGGTTATATATGACACCATTCAATGACGCGTGGTCAAGCTCGAATTAAAGCCGCGTATAACATGTTTAAGCGTAACATTAGGCGATAACTTGCCGAAATTTATACACAAAGCTCAAGCTTGACCTTTTCCGATGCGTTGACCTGCGGGTCTTTGACTCGGGAGGGAGCTCACCCAAACGAAAACGGCGCCCGCTCTCCCGGACGCCGTTCGATTCGTGATGTAGACACCGGAAGTTGAATATCGCGAGCAACGCCCTCAGGCGGCGCCGACGGCCGCCATATGCGAGAGATCGTCCGAATTGGACACCTCGTCGTCCTCTGCGGCCTCGATGAGTTGTCGCAATTCGTCGGCCGACCAGAACGAAAGCGCCGCACAGGTGGCGTGAGCGGCCAATTCGATCGTCAGTTCCTCCAGCGAGAGCCCCTCTCGCCGCGCCTCGGCCAAAAGGCCGTGCAGATGTTTCGAAACCAATCGCGCCGCCGCGTCGTCGCCGTTGTGCTCACGCATGTCTCGCCTGCCCCCGAAAACGTCCCGAACATTGAAACGCAACGCGAGGCTTGAAGTTCCCGTCGATGGGGCAGTCCGAGTTACATCTTGGAACGAGGCGACGTTCGAAAGACGAAGTCCGTTCAATCTTCCGACGTATCGGTCATTTTGCGGCGTATGGCCGCCAGTATGGCTTCGGAGGTCATCCGCTCCGGCACGAAGCCGCTTTCGTCCGCGATGTCGCCGAACTCGCCCGATGTTTCGGGGCCGACGAACGCCATCGACCATTGCGGGAACCGCCGCTCCGACACCGCGGCGTATTCAAGCACGACGACGTCGGCATGCCGCAGATCGCACTGGATCCGCTCGAAGACGTCGATAAGTCCGTCGCGGGGGCCCTCGAGAACCTGAGCGAATGTTCCGCGATTGAACATCAATGCGCCCGTCACGTCGTGCTTCGGGTTGTTGCGACGAGCCGTCTCCAGAATGCGACGAATCTCCGTCTCTCCCGTATCGGAATCCTGAACGCCGGAGATCATGTTGCGGCTCCAATACACGAGCCGCCATAGATCCGTGTTCGGTGCCGTGCGCATGATCACGCGGGTACCTCCAGATTCGACGATCCCGCGATGAACCCGGGTATGTCGCGAGCCGGAAGCGGCCGGCTGATCAAATAGCCTTGGGCCTCGTCGCAGCCTTCAACGGCAAGCCGCCGGAACTGTTCTTCGGTTTCCACGCCTTCGGCCGTGATCGTGATCCCCAAACTTTCGCCGATGCCGACGATGGCCTTTACGACGGCCGCAGCCTCGCGATCTTCGTTCATGTGGCGAATGAAGCTTTGGTCGATCTTCACCTTGTCGAACGGGAAGGCGCGGAGATAGCCGAGGCTGGAATACCCGGTGCCGAAATCGTCCATGGCGATGCGCACGCCCAGAGAACGAAGCTCATGCAGCGTACCGAGGGTGGCGTCCGATCGGTCAAGAAGCACGCCTTCCGTGATCTCGAGTTCCAGCCGCGAAGGCGAAAGCCCCGAATCCCCAAGCGCCCGCCGCACGATGTCGACGATGCCGCCGTGGCGCATCTGCACGGGGGAGAGGTTCACGGCCACCGCAATGCCGTCGTCCCACGATGCCGCGTCGCGACATGCCGTGCGAAGAACCCATTCGCCGATGGGGCCGATCAGGCCGGTTTCTTCCGCGACCGGAATGAACGAGGCCGGAGGCACCATCCCCCGGGTCGGATGGCGCCACCGCAACAGCGCTTCAACGCCCACCGTACGCCGGTCCGAAACCGCGACGAGAGGTTGGTAGACCGTCTCGAGCTCGCGCAAGGCCAGCGCACGGCGAAGGTCGGTTTCGATGCTGCGGCGAAGTTGCGCGCGGCGGTCCATCTCTTGGTCGAAAAAGCGGACGCGGCTGCGTCCGCCCGCACGCGCGCCCAAAAGTGCCAGTTCGGCGCTTTTGAGCAGCCGTTCGTCGTCGGGACCGTCCGTCGACGTCATGGCGATGCCGACCCAAGCCCCGACGGAAACGACGTGCTCGTCGACGAGATAAGGTCGGCTGATCACTTCGACGATCCGGGCCGCCAGCGCTTTCGCCGCTTCCGGATGCTTTGTCGAACGCTCCACGATGGCGAAACTCGCGCCGTCGAGCCGTGCGATCAGTTCGCTGTCGCGCAGAATACGCCGCAGCCGATCCGCCACGCGCACCAACAAGCGATCGCCGACGCCATGACCGAGGGATTCGTTGACGGATTGGAAGCGATCGACGTTCACGACGAGCAAAGCCGTCTCGACTCCTTCCTCCGGCTCGCGGCCGAGCTCGTTCAGCCGGCGCCGAAGTCGGAAGCGACCGGGAAGGCCCGTCAAGGGGTCCAGCGCGCCGGTGCCGGCACCCTCGCCCGCAGGATGAAGGCTCACAAGCAGCCGTTCTTCGTCCAGACGCTGCCAACGCACCAGAACATCCACGCCCGTCGCGTCCGTCCTGCACCGCGCCGAGCCGTCCGATGAAGACGGCGAGACGGAAAGATCGAGACGTTCCCGCCAATCGACCGCAGGCACCGGAAACGAGCGTGAAAAGGCGGCATTGCGGTACAGCGCGAGGCCGGACGCGGCGTCGAGAACGGCGAAGCCGACGTCAAGCCGGTCGCACGCCGTCTGCAGCACGTCCAAATCGATGGTCGCACGCTCTACGACGACAACCTTGCCGATCACGATCCCGTCCATTCGCCCGGAAGAGGCGTGCTGCGAAGCTAGCGCACTCCGTATGGAATTTCCACGCGAAGGAGGCGCGATTTGACGCCGCAATGCAGATGTACGCCGTTCAACCCGCAGTATCGAGCATCATGGCCCCTCGGCAACGGGGCGGGTCCACCGACGAGGTCCCGGCTCCGGCGACGACGCCGCCGCCGTCACGACGTCAGTTGTCCAAGAAGCTGCGCAACTTCCGGCTGCGGCTCGGATGCTTGAGCTTGCGCAGCGCCTTGGCCTCGATCTGGCGGATGCGCTCGCGGGTCACCGAGAACTGCTGGCCGACCTCTTCGAGCGTGTGGTCGGTGTTCATGCCGATGCCGAAGCGCATGCGCAGCACGCGTTCCTCGCGCGGCGTCAGCGAGGCGAGCACGCGTGTGGTGGTCTCGCGCAAATTCGACTGGATCGCCGCGTCGATGGGCAGGATCGCGTTCTTGTCTTCGATGAAGTCGCCGAGATGCGAGTCTTCCTCGTCGCCGATGGGCGTTTCGAGCGAGATCGGCTCCTTGGCGATCTTGAGGACCTTGCGGACCTTCTCCAGCGGCATCGCCAGCTTCTCGGCAAGCTCTTCCGGAGTCGGTTCGCGGCCGATCTCGTGCAGCATCTGGCGGCTGGTGCGCACGATCTTGTTGATCGTCTCGATCATGTGCACCGGGATGCGGATGGTGCGGGCCTGGTCGGCGATCGAACGCGTGATCGCCTGCCTGATCCACCAGGTCGCATAGGTCGAGAACTTGTAGCCGCGGCGATATTCGAACTTATCGACCGCCTTCATGAGGCCGATATTGCCTTCCTGAATGAGGTCGAGGAACTGCAGGCCGCGGTTCGTGTACTTTTTGGCGATGGAGATGACGAGGCGGAGATTGGCCTCCACCATTTCCTTCTTCGCCTGCCGCGCCTCGCGCTCGCCCTTCTGGACGAGATGCACGATCTTGCGGAATTCGAGAATTTCGAGGCCGGTCTCCGAGGCGAGACCGTGGATGTCCTGCCGGATGTCGCGGATGCCGTCCTTGTCGTGGGCGACGAAGTCCTTCCAGCCGCGGGTGCCGAGCTTGGAGACGCGCAGCAGCCATTTCGGGTCGAGTTCCGAGCCCTGATAGTTCTTGAGGAAGTCCTCGCGCGACACCTTGTGGCTCTCGGCCAAGCGCATCAGGCGGCCTTCGAGGGAGATCAGCCGCTTGTTGATGTCGTAAAGCTGCTCGACCAGCGCATCGATGCGGTGCTGGTTGAGCGACAGCGACTTCACGTCGACGACGATCTCTTCCTTAAGCTTCTTGTACTTGCGCTCCTGAGCGGGGGAGAGCGAGTCGTTCTGCATCTTGGCTTCGACGTTCTGATCCTGCAGACGGCGGAGCTTTTTGTAGGCGTCGGCGATGCGGTCGAAGGTTTCGAGAACCTTCGGCTTCAACTCGGCTTCCATCGCCGAGAGCGAGACGTTGTTCTCGAGATCGTCGTCGTCGAGATCGCCTTCGGGGATCGGCGGCTCTTCGCCTTCGGCACCGGCTTCGGCAGGCTCCGCGCCGTCTTCCGGCACCTTCGGAGCGCCCTTGCCCTCCGGGCCGGCATAGGTGGCTTCGAGGTCGATGATGTCGCGCAGCAGAACCTTGCCGTCGACGAGCTCGTCACGCCAGATGATGATGGCTTGGAAGGTCAGCGGGCTTTCGCAGAGGCCCGCGATCATCGCCTCGCGGCCGGCCTCGATGCGCTTGGCGATGGCGATTTCGCCTTCGCGCGACAACAGTTCCACCGAACCCATCTCGCGCAGATACATGCGCACGGGGTCGTCGGTGCGCTCGGTCGGCTCGGCACGCTCCGCCTTGGCGGGAACGGTGCGGGGCGCTTCGACGAGATCGCCGCCCTCTTCGTCGTCGTCCGCCTCGGCGGCCGCGGGGGTCTCTTCCGTCTGTTCGCCGTCGGCCTCTTCGGGCTCGACGACGTTGATGCCCATCTCGTTGAGCATCGCATAAATGTCTTCGATCTGATCGGACGAGGTCTGATCGGACGGGAGCACTTCGTTCAACTGGTCATAGGTGACGTAGCCGCGCTTTTTCGCGAGCTTGATCATCCGCTTGACGGCGGCATCCGAGAGGTCGAGCAGCGGGCTGTCCGTCTGCGGAGCCTCGATCGTTTCGCCCTCGGGCTTTTCCGTCGTCTTGGTCGCCATGTATCAATTCGCTCCACCAAGAGCGGCCGTCCGACGCGGTCTTTCAAAAGGCACGGGGCGGCACGCGTCAAGAACGCGACCACCCTATGATCGGTGCCGATTGTCCGATCCGAACGTCCTAGACCACCCTCAACCCACCGATCGCCTTCGCCCCGCTCCGATGAAGCGGGAAATCCCCCGCCCGCTTTATCGTGCCCGATGCCCGCCCGACAACCCGTCTCAAAAGCCGCCCGGACGGTCCTTTTCGGCTTCCATGCCGTCCAGAGCCGAAAGTTGCAGCCGCAGATCCCGGATACGGGCGAGGTTCGCCTCGTCGGCGTCCTCGGCGAGCGCCCGTTCGGCCGCTCGCAATTCGTTATGTAGCGTCAGGGCGCGCCGATGCAAGGTCATCGCCTGACGCAGAGCGCCGTCGATATCCGTTTCCGCCGCGTCGCGCGAGAGATAACTGCGATCGCCCGGTCTGATCGCCGCCTCGATCCGAGCGAGTTCGCCCGAAACCCCTGCCCGCGCGAGCGCCGCAGCGAGACTTTCGGCGTCGTCCTCGCCTGCGGCGGCCGCATCGAGAACCGCCCGGGCGACGGCGCGGACGTCCGGATGCTCGAAATCGAGTTCCGCGAGAATGTCCGCCCGACGTGCGAGCAATTCGGGCTTCATTGCAAAAATGCCGACGATCAGCGCTTCCCGCGGCGAGATGGTCCCGGTCGCCGTCGCCCGCTTGAACAGCGGACTGTCGGCCAGCCCCCGGCTCACCGTCAGCGGTTCGCGCAGCCCGGAGCGCCCGTCCGGCCGCCGATCGCCCGGCCCGCCCTTGCCGTAGGTCCGGCCCGTATAACCGCCGCCGGCGGGGGCCCGCCGCCACCCGCCGCGCGCCGGCTCCGGCATCAGCTTGCCGAGGCGCATGTCGATTTCCGCGCGATAATGACGGCGCAGCGACTCGTCCTTCACGGCGTTCAGCTTTTCGCGCAAGTCGCGCTCGAGCGCGGCGCGCCGTTCGGGCGTGTCGAGCGGCCGAGCCTCCACTTCGCGCGACCACAGCAGATCGACGAGCGGCATCGCCTTGTCGAGCACCTCGGCCACGGCGGTCCTGCCGCCGGTGCGGGCGAGATCGTCCGGATCCTGTCCTTCCGGCAGCAGTGCGAAGCGCAGCGACTTGCCGGGTTGGAGATGCGGCATCGCCACGTCGACCGCGCGATGCGCCGCGCGCCGTCCCGCCTTGTCGCCGTCGAAACACAGGATCGGCTCGTCCGCCATGCGCCACAGCAGGGCGAGCTGGTTCTCGGTCAAAGCCGTGCCGAGCGGCGCGACGACGTTGGTGAAGCCTGCGAGGCTCATCCCGATGACGTCGACATAGCCTTCGACCGCGATCACCGTGCCCGCATCATGCGCCGCCTTGCGCGCGACGTGATGGTTGTAGAGCACGTCGCCCTTCTGAAAGAGCGGCGTATCGGGCGAGTTCAGATATTTGGCCGGAACGTCCTTCTCCAGCGCGCGCCCGCCGAACGCGATCACGCGGCCGCGCGAGTCCGCGATGGGAAACATCACGCGGTCGCGGAAACGGTCGTAAGGCACCGGGATGTCGTCGCCCGAGATCAGCAGTCCCGCCTCGATCATCGCCTCGACGGACACGCCCTTTCCGGCGAGGTGATCGCGCAAGGCGTGCCGGTCCGGCGTGGCGCAGCCGATCCCGAACGTGTCCCACACGCCGGGGCCGAGATCGCGGCCTTCGAGATAGTTGCGGGCCTTCGCGCCCTCGCGCCCCTTGAGACGCGCGACGAAGAACTCCTGCGCCAGAGCCATCACCTCGTGCAGGCCCTTGCGGCGCTGCTCCTGCACCTCCGCTTCGGCCGAAACGGTCGGAAGCGTCACGCCCGCCTCGGCGGCGAGCCGCTCCACGGCTTCGGGGAACGAAAGCCCCTCGACCTCCATCAGGAAGCGGAAGATGTCGCCGTGCCGGCCCGACGAGAAGTCGTGATAAAAGCCCTTCTGGTCGTTGACGAAGAAGGACGGCGACTTTTCCGCGTTGAACGGCGACAGGCCTTTGAACTCGCGCCCGGCCTTCTGCAATTTGACGCGCCGGCTCACCACCGCCGAAACCGGCAGGCGGGCTCTGATCTCGTCGAGGAGCGACGGCGGGAAGCGCATGTCTCGTCTTACGGCGGCAGGGCCCCGGCAGGAAGCCCGGGATCACCCCGCGAAGCGAAGATTTCGAGATCCGGGATCCCGAAACCCTTCCCCGATCAGCTCAACCGCGTCTTGATCGCGCCGCTCGCGCGGCCGAAATCCATGCGGCCGGCATAGCGTTCCTTCAGAACCGCCATCACCTTGCCCATGTCCTTCATGCCGGCCGCACCGGTTTCCGCCACGGCGGCGTCGATGGCGGCGCCCACTTCGGCCTCGTCCATCTGCTTGGGCAGGAAGCCGTTGATCACCTCGATCTCGCCGCGCTCCTGCGCCGCGAGGTCCTCGCGCTTGGCTTCCTCGTAAATCCGGAGCGATTCCTGCCGCTGCTTGATCATCTTCTGGAGCATGCCGAGGATGTCGTCCTCGGTCAGTTCCTTGCCCGAGGTGCGGGCTTCGATCTCGCGATCCTTGAGGCCCGCCTGCATCAGGCGGATGGTGGCGAGGCGCATCTTGTCGCCCGCGCGCATGGCCGCCTTTAGCTCTTCGGTAAACGTTTCGCGCAGTGCCATCGTCGTGTCCCTCGCCCGCGGAAGCGGGATTTTTCGGCCGATTCGCGTCGCCTTTCGGCACACCGTGAGCCAAGCCGCTGAAATACGGAGTGAATTCGTTTCGGCGGAGATCGTTGACGGGGGCAGAAGCTCGTCTTATTTTCCCGGCCCGATCCCCGGAACTTCAGTCATAGACGCGACGGTTCATGCCGCTCGCGCCCGGGCCGCAGGGTTTAGGACGAAAATGGCGATGCTTCAAGATCAGGGCCCGGCCGGCGGCTGGGAAGAACCGCGCGCGACCGCACTTCTCGTGCTGGCCGACGGCACCGTGCTGGAGGGCTTCGGCCTGGGCGCGACGGGCGACGCGCCCGGCGAGGTCTGCTTCAACACTGCAATGACCGGGTATCAGGAAATCCTGACCGACCCGTCCTATGCCGGGCAGATCATCACCTTCACCTTCCCCCATATCGGCAATGTCGGTTCCAACGACGAGGACATCGAAACCGTCAACATGGCGGCGTCCTCGGAAGTGCGCGGCGTCGTGCTGCATGCCGACGTGACGCAGCCTTCGAACTACCGCTCGGCCAAGCATTTCGACGCTTGGCTGAAGTCGCGCAACATCATCGGCCTGTCGGGCATCGACACCCGCGCCCTCACCGCGCTGATCCGCGAAAAGGGCATGCCTAACGCCGTGATCGCGCATGAGCCTTCCGGCAAGTTCGACATCCCCGCCCTGAAGGCCAAGGCCGCCGCGCTCCCCTCGATGGACGGGCTCGACCTCGTGCCCATGGTCACCTCGGCCCAGCGCTTCACCTGGACCGAAACCAGCTGGAAGTGGAACGAAGGCTACGGCGAGCTCGCCGAGCCCAAGCACCACGTCGTCGCCATCGATTACGGCGTCAAGCGCAACATCCTGCGCCTGCTGGCCGACCGCGGCTGCAAGGTCACCGTCGTGCCCGCCACCACGACGGCGGAAGAGGTCATGGCTTTGAAGCCGGACGGCGTGTTCCTCTCGAACGGTCCCGGCGACCCGGCAGCGACCGGCGTCTACTCGGTTCCGGTGATCCGCGAATTGCTGGATAAGAAGGTGCCGACCTTCGGCATCTGCCTCGGCCACCAGATGATGGCGCTGGCCGTCGGTGCGACCACCGCCAAGATGCATCAGGGCCACCACGGCGCGAACCATCCGGTGAAGGACTTCACCACCGGCAAGGTCGAGATCGTGTCGATGAACCACGGCTTCGCGGTCGACGGCGCATCCCTGCCCGCCAACGCGGAAGAGACGCATGTCTCGCTGTTCGACGGCTCAAATTGCGGCATCGCACTGAAGGACCGCCCGGCCTTCTCGGTGCAGCACCATCCCGAGGCGTCGCCCGGCCCGCAGGACAGCCATTATCTGTTCGACCGCTTCGTCGAGATGATCGCGGCCAACAAGGCGGCCTGAACGCCTTTTCTCCCCGGCTTGCAGCCCGGCCCATCCGGGCTGCACGATGCCGGAACGTTGATTCGTTCGGCGGGGGGGGGACGATGAAGACCATTGTGACGACGGCCGCATTGCTTGCGGCCCTCACGGCATCGGCCGGTTACGGCGTCGCGGCGACCAAGAGCAAAACCAAGCCCGAGCCCGCGCCCGTCGTGCGCGGCGAAATGCTGGCCCGCGAGAATTGCGGCACCTGCCACGCGACGGGTCTCAAGGGCGACAGCCCCAACCCCAAATCCCCGCCGTTCCGCACGCTGTCCAAGCGCTACAAGATCGAAGCTTTGGAAGAAGCGCTCGCCGAAGGCATCACGATGGGGCACGGCGAAGCCGACATGCCGCATTTCATCTTCGAACCGGACGATCTCGGCGACCTGATCGCATATCTCAAGCGCATCAACCGACAGTGACGGAGGCGCGGGCCGGATGAGCTGGAAGGATTTCTGGGACGGCGAACACTCGATCTACGTCAATGCGCGCCATCGTACGTTGCATGATCGCCGCATCGCCGCGGACATCGCCGCGCTGATCCCCTCGCCCGAGGCGGTCGTTCTCGACTACGCCTGCGGCGAGGCGACGGCGGCGGAGGTGGTGGTCGGCCGATGCGCCCGGCTCGTTCTGTCCGATGCCGCGCCCTCCGTCCGTGCCAAGCTGACGGACCGCCATGCCGGCCGCGCGGACGTCGCGGTGCTTTCGCCCGAAGAGGTGAAGGCGCTCGCGCCCGACACGTTTGATCTCATCGTGGTCAATTCGCTGCTGCAATATCTCTCGCGCGGCGAACTCGACGCCATGCTCGCGATGCTCCGTCCGCTGCTGAAGCCCGCAGGTACCCTCGTGATCGGGGATGTGATCCCGCGCGGAAAAAGCCCGCTGTCCGACGCCGCTTCGCTGCTGCGCTTCGGCTGGGAAGGCGGCTTCTTCATTCCCGCCGTCATAGGGCTCGTGCGGACGTTCTTTTCCGATTACCGGAAGCTGCGCGCCGAACTCGGTCTCTCGTTTTATGATGCCGATGAAATGCTCGCGATCTTCGACCATGCCGGCTTCACCGCGGTGAGACGGAAGATCAATATCGGCCACAATCAGGCGCGTATGACCTTCGCCGCCCGCCGGGCGCTATGAAGCGGCTGCAACGGGGCCGCCGCGCCGCCAGATGAGGCGCGCGACCAGCATCCAGCCCACCGCCGCGGCCGCGACCGTGGGCGGATTTGCAGGCAACAGATAGTTGGCCGCCATGTGCACATGCGTCACGGACACCGCCGTATAGGCGATGACCCCGATGCGGATGACGGCGATCCCGGAAAACAGGACGAAAACGACGCCCAGATCGCGGGCGGCGCGGTCCGCAGTCCGTCCCGTCGACCGTCCGGCCGCGACGACGCAGCACCCGACCAATCCCGCGACCCAACCCAGCAGGACCGCCGGTCCGTAGAACGCACGGACGAATTGCGAAAACAGGGCGAGGGCTTCCGCGCCCCGGCCCTCCGCCGCTTCGACGGGACCGGCAGGCTGCAGCGGGCCGAGCAGCGAAGCCCAGAAGTCGAGCCTCTCGCCCTCGCTGGGAGAGGCGCGGAAGCCGGCTTCGTCCCACAGCAGAATGTTGCGAAAGCCGAGAGGCAACTCAGCCAGCGTATCCATGACGTAATGCGGGCGAAACGGCAGACTGATCCCGGTTCGGCGCGAGCCGCACGGCAGGCGTGCCTCGTCGCAGGCCGCGTCGATCTCGTCGGCGAGGCGGCGATAAAATGCGTCCGCACGCGTCGCATCCGCATGATGACCGTTTTCCGCGACCGCTTCCCGCAGCACCCAAGGCAGCCAACCCGCCGGCAGGTCGGAGCATCCGAAGACCCCGCAGACCTCCGCTTGGTAGACGCCGTATCTCCGCTCGAAGGCCTCCGAGATCTCGCGGAAGGCGGGACTGACCCCGGCGACGCGCTCCCGCGCATCCCGAGGAAAGGCGCTGAAGCGGGTCCATCGATCATGTTCGACGCGGGTCAGGGCCGCGAAGGCGCGCGGATAGCCCGTCCCTTGAATCTCCGTGACCGTCGCGACGCCGTAGGCCGCATGGTTGGCGGCGACGACCGCAATGACGGGGACGGCTGCGGCGGCCGAGGCCACGGCGACCGAGAGTGCAAGCGAGCGCCACGTATGCCGCCCGAACCATGCAAGGGCGAGCGCCGAGGCGATCACGGGCCAGAGCCAAATGCCCTCCTCCCGCGTGATCGCCAACCAGCCGCCGCACAGCCCGGCGCCGATCGCGGCGGCCCGGCGGCGCTTCTCGAGCCCGAGCATGATGAGCGCGAGAGTCCCTGCAAACAGCATCGTCAGGCCCGTGTAAAAGCCTTCCCGAATGATCCGCGACGTGACCGCGGCGAAAAGGATCGGGTTCAACGCAAGGACGACGAAACCGATGAAGGCCGCTCTTTCGTCGTCGAGGATGCGGAAAAGGACGCGTGAAAAAACGAACGCCGAGGCCAGATGGAACAGGTGCTGAAAGCTGATCGCGGAGATCCCGGACGCCATGGAGATGGCGAGCATCATGGGAAAGCCGGGGCCTTTCACCAAAGTCTGCGAGGAGTAAGGCCCCAGCCAACCCGTCGTCAGCAATTGGATCGCCTGCCCGGCGAACAGCGCGTCGTCACCCGCCGCGGAGGCGTGATAGGTGACGGGCAATTCGCTCCTCAGAAACAGCGAAAAGGCGGCCACTGCCCCGTAGGCGACCAAAAATCGAATGTTCAATGGTGCAGTCCGTCAAAGGCATCGTGAAAACACGTCGAGAAATCAGGATCCGCGGCTCCTGAACGTCCACATTTTATGGGCCGCAAAACTCCAGAACAGCACCACCCCGGTCGTCATCAGCGCGGCGACGACGTAAGGGGCCCCGAAACGATCATGAAACAGGTGCGTGAAGAAACCCGTAAGCAGAAAGCCGACGCCGGCCACCAGGGCGAAGCGCCACGTGGCTTCGGAATGGGCACGCTCGCTGCGGAACGCATAACGCCGCGACAATCCGTAGGACGCGATCCCGCCCGCGACATAGGCCGACAAATTGGCGAAGACGGGCTCGGCGACCCCGCTTTCGACGAGCGCCACGAGCACGGAATAATGCACGACCGCGGCGAGAACGCCGACGCCGGAGAAGGCGACGAATTGGCGGGCGAGAAGCTTCATCACAGGTTCCGCGACGGGTGCTCCGGCCATATCCGGTCCCGCACGCGGCGTCACCTGCGTCGATGACGGGAAAACGCCCATTTCGCCCTTCCCTCCCTCGCGATTCTCGTCTACGAACACCCAACTTCGGTGGGTCCGTGCAAGACGTCCTCCCGCCCGAACGAAACGGTTCATGAAGGACGCGTTCCGGCCGCTTGTTGGTCGATGACGCGGCCTTTTTTTATGCGCGCGAACGGCCCTTTTCCGGGGCTGCGACGCGCCCGATGCGAGTGAACGAGATCATGCCGAAACGTACGGACATTTCCTCCATTCTCATCATCGGCGCCGGTCCGATCGTGATCGGACAAGCCTGCGAGTTCGACTATTCGGGCACGCAGGCCTGCAAGGCGCTCCGGGAGGAAGGGTACCGGATCATTCTGGTCAACTCGAACCCCGCCACGATCATGACCGATCCGAACATGGCGGACCGGACCTATGTCGAGCCGATCACGCCCGAGATCGTCGCGAAGATCATCGAGAAGGAGCGTCCGGACGCTCTGCTGCCGACCATGGGCGGCCAGACCGCGCTAAACTGCGCGCTGTCGCTCAAGAAGATGGGCGTGCTCGAAAAGTACAATGTCGAGATGATCGGCGCGACGGCGGAGGCCATCGAC
>JAIXZO010000008.1 GCA_027489535.1 Hyphomicrobiales bacterium | reverse complement strand
GAAGCTCTGGAAGAGCCTCCGCAAGGACGGCGCCTATGTCGAAGCGGGCGAGAACGACAACGTCATCGTCCAGAAGCTCGAAGCCAACAAGAACGCCTTCGGCATCTTCGGCTACTCCTTCCTCGAAGAGAACGGCGCCAAGATCCGCGGCGTCGCCATCGACGGCGTCGAGCCGGAATTCGAGGCGATCTCCTCGGGCAAATACAAGGGCGCACGTCCGCTCTTCGTCTACGCCAAGAAGCAGCATGTCGGCGTCGTCCCCGGCGTGGAAAAGTTCATCGCCGAATACGTTTCCCCCAAGGCGGTATCGGAGGAGGGCTACCTCTCCCGCAAGGGCCTCGTCGCCCTGCCGAAGGCGGACGCCGAAAAAATGGCCGCGAACGCCAAGGCCCTCAAGGTCCTGACCGCGGCGGACATCAAGTAAGGCTGCATTCCTCGGGCGGATCGGCTATGTGATCCCCCGGCAAGACCCGTCCGGACCCGGCCCTCGGGCCCGGACATCCTTCGAGACCCGGCCGATCCCCGCGATCCGCCCCGGAAGTCGAAACCGATGACGACCCTTTATTTCGTGATCATGGTCGCGCTCGTGCCGGTCGCCTTCTGGGCGGCGCGACGACGCGCCTTCGCCGTCGTCGAAGGACGTCCCGGCGTCCTGCATTCGCTGCCGACCTATCACGGCCTGCTGGTCGCCGTGATCGTCTTCATTCCCATGCTGGTGGTGTTTGCGCTGGGCACCCCGGCGGTCGGGCGTCTCGCAGAGGCGCGCGCCGTCGCGGCATTGCCCTCCGACGTCGCCGCCGATCTGCTGCGCCGCTCCGCGGTCATGCGCGAGGTCGCCAACGTCGCTTCGGGCAATCATGCGGGCGATCCCGCCCCCGGCATCCGCGCGGCGGCCGACAGTCTCGTCGCCACGCGCGACGCGGGGCATCTCGCCGTCCTCGTCCTCGGCCTCGCCGTCGCGGCCGCAGCCTTCGCCTTCGCCTATCGCCGCATCGCGCCGGCCTTCCGGGCCCGCAACCATTTCGAGCGCTTCGTGCGCGTGGTGCTCATGGCCTGCGCGGCCATCGCCATCCTCACCACCATCGGCATCGTCTTTTCGGTGGTGTTCGAGACCTATCGCTTCTTTTTCGATCCCGCGTTGAAGGGCCGGCCGACGGTGTCCGAATTCCTGTTCGGGACCGAGTGGAACCCGCAGGCCGCCATGCGCGCCGACCAGGGCGACATCCGCACGGCCTTCGGCTTCGTGCCGCTGCTCACCGGCACCCTGCTCATCACCGCGATCGCCATTGCCGTGGCGGGACCGCTCGGATTGTTTTCCGCGATCTATCTCGCCGAATACGCCTCGCCGCGCCTGCGGGCCTCCGTCAAGCCGATCCTCGAAATCCTCGCCGGCATCCCCACCGTCGTGCTCGGCTTCTTCGCCGCGCTCACGGTCGCCCCGCTCATCCGCGGCTGGGGCGAGAGCTTCGGGCTCGACGTGTCGTCCGAGAGCGCCCTCGCGGCGGGCCTCGTGATGGGCATGATGATCATCCCCTTCATCTCCTCGCTGTCCGACGACGTCATCAACGCGGTGCCGCAATCGCTGCGCGACGGTGCCTATGCGCTGGGTTCGACCAAGTCGGAGACCATCCGTCGCGTCGTGCTGCCCGCCGCACTGCCGGGCATCGTCTCGGCCTTCATGCTCGCCGTCAGCCGCGCGGTCGGCGAAACGATGATCGTCGTCATGGCGGCCGGCCTTGCGGCCAAGCTCACCTTCAACCCGCTCGATGCGGTCACCACCATCACCGTGCAGATCAAGACGATCCTTGTCGGCGATCAGGAGTTCGACAGCGCCAAGACGCTGGCGGCCTTCGCGCTCGGCTTCGTCCTGTTCTTCGTCACGCTCATGCTGAACGTCATCGCCCTGCAGATCGTGCGCCGATACAGAGAGCAATATGACTGATCTCGCGGTCTCCCGCCCCGTTACGGCCAAGCCCGCGCTCGATGTCTCGTCGGACGCCGCCAAGGCCCGCATCCGCGCCCGCTACCGGGCCGAACGCCGCTTCCGGTTTTACGGGATCGCCGCGCTCGTCGTCACCACGCTGTTCCTCGCCATGCTGCTCGTCGACATCGTCTCGAAGGGCCTGCCGGTGTTCAAGGCGCACAGTCTCGTGCTCGACGTCGCCGTCACCCAAGATGCGATCGACCCGGCAGGCAAGCGCGACGCCGCGACGATCCGCGCCGCCGATCTCGCACCGGTGATGCGCGACGCCCTCAAATCCGCCGTACCCGGTCCGCTGGGTCGCCTCGGCGACCGCACCCTCGTCCGTCTGCTGTCCATCGGCGCGGCCGACGACCTCGTCGCCGATCTGCTGCGCAACCCCGCCTTGATCGGCTCCACGATCCGGACGCGCCTGCTGCTGTCCGACGATGCCGACATCTATCTGAAGGCCAAGGGCGCCGTGACGTCCCGCCGCGGCGACGGCACGATCACGCCCGACGCGAAGTCCGGCGCGGTCGCAATCGCGGCCTCCGGTCCCGCCTTCGCGGTCGATCTCGCCCGCATCAAGGCCGTGATGGTCGAGCGCGCCCGCGTGTTGGAGACCGAAGCCGCCCGCCTCGACCGCTCCGGCGGCGCGGCCGTGTCCGACAAGGTCGCGGACCTGCGTCGCGAAGCCGCCGAACTGCTCGGCCGGGCGCGCGATCCCGCGGGCGAGGAAACGCTCGACACGCGCCTCCCCAGCCTGCTCCTCTCGATCAACGGCGGTCTGGTGAAGGTCGAGAAGCTGAAGGCCGACTCCGCAGTCGGCACGGCGCTCCTGCCGCTCTCGGCGGCCTCCGCTTCCTCCGATTGGAGCGTCGTGACCTATGCGACGCCGGCGGGCGACCGCAAGATCACCGATCTCGAAATCGCGCTGCTCGAGCATCTGCGTGCAACGGGCAAGGTCGAGGCGCATTTCAACACGCGCTTCTTCACATCGGGCGACAGCCGCGAGCCGGAACTGGCGGGCATCCGCGGCGCGCTTTCCGGCACGGCCTGGACCATGCTCGTCACCTTGGTCCTCTGCGTCCCCATCGGCGTGCTCGCCGCGATCTATCTCGAAGAATTCGCGCCGAAGAACCGCTGGACCGACATCGTCGAGGTCAACATCAACAACCTCGCCGCGGTGCCCTCCATCGTGTTCGGTCTCTTGGGCCTCGCGGTCTTCCTCAACTTCTTCGATCTGCCGCGCTCCGCGCCGCTGGTCGGCGGTCTCGTGCTCGCATTGCTCGTGCTGCCCACCATCATCATCGCGTCGCGCGCCGCGCTCAAAAGCGTGCCGCCCTCGATCAAGGAGGCCGCGCTCGGCGTCGGCGCGTCGCACCAGCAGGCGGTGTTCCACCACGTGCTGCCGTCGGCCGTTCCCGGCATCATGACCGGCACCATCATCGGCATGGCGCACGCCTTGGGCGAGACCGCGCCGCTGCTGCTCATCGGCATGGTCGCCTTCATCGTCGACGTGCCTCAAGCCATCACCGACGCGTCCACCGTTCTGCCCGTGCAGGTCTATCTCTGGTCCGATCTGCCGGAGCCGGCCTTCCAGGAGAAGACCGCGGGCGCGATCATCGTCATGCTCATGTTCCTCTTCGTGATGAATGCGGCCGCGATCATGCTGCGTCGCCGCTTCGAGCGTCGCTGGTGACATCGCGGGAAACGGAGAACACCATGCCCGAAGCGCTTTCCATCCGGACCGCCGCCGAGTCTTCGCCGGCCGCCGCGACCGCCGCGACCGCCGCTCCGCGCGAGATCAAGGTCACGGCGCGCGACGTCAACGTGTCCTACGGCGAGAAGCAGGCCCTGTTCGACGTCGACGTCGACATCGCCGCGCGCTCCGTCATGGCCTTCATCGGCCCGTCGGGCTGCGGCAAGTCCACCTTCCTGCGCTGTATCAACCGGATGAACGACACGATCCCGATCTGTCGCGTGACCGGTCGCATCGAGGTCGACGGGCGCGACATCTACGATCCCGAGATCGACGTGGTGCAGCTGCGCGCGCGCGTCGGCATGGTGTTCCAGAAGCCGAACCCCTTCCCGAAATCCATCTACGAAAACGTCGCCTACGGCCCGCGCCTGCACGGCATGGCGACGAACAAGGCCGAGCTCGACGCCATCGTCGAGGAAAGCCTGCGCCGGGCCAGCCTCTGGAAGGAGGTCAGCGACCGCCTCGAACAGCCGGGCACCGGCCTTTCCGGCGGCCAGCAGCAGCGTCTCTGCATCGCCCGCGCCATCGCCGTCAGCCCCGAAATCATCCTGATGGACGAGCCCTGTTCGGCGCTCGACCCGATCGCCACCGCGCGCATCGAGGAGCTGATCGACGAGCTGACGGAGAATTTCACGATCATCATCGTGACCCATTCTATGCAGCAGGCCGCCCGCGTCTCGCAGCGCACCGCCTTCTTCCACCTCGGTCGTCTGATCGAGGAGGGCCCCACCGAGCAGATCTTCTCGAACCCGAAGGATCGCCGGACTCAGGACTACATCACCGGCCGCTTCGGCTGAACCGTCGCGGCGGGAGGAAACCATCATGTCCGATCATATCGTCAAGTCTTTCGATCAGGAGCTCATGGATCTCGGCCGCAAGATCGCCGAGATGGGCGGCATCGCCGAAACCATGCTCTCCAATGCCATCCACGCCTTGGAAAAGGCCGATACCGATCTCGCCCAGCGCGTCATTGCCACCGATCCGCGTCTCGACGCGCTCGAACGCGAGATCGAGGAGCGCGCCATCGTCACCATCGCCAAGCGCCAGCCCATGGCGGTGGACCTGCGCGCGGTGATTTCCTCGATCCGCATCGCGTCCGATCTCGAACGCATCGGCGACCTCGCCAAAAACGTCGCCAAGCGCGTCGTCGCCATCGACGGCCAATTTCCGCCGCAGAAGATCGTCGGCGGCGTGTCCCACATGAGCGAACTGGCGCTCGACCGCCTCAAGCGCGTCATCGACGCCTATGCCCAGCGCGACGTCGCCGAGGCGGTGGACGTGTGGGAGCATGACGAGGAGATCGACCAGCTCCACAATTCGCTGTTTCGCGAATTGCTCACCTACATGATGGAAGATCCGCGCAATATCGGCTTCTGCGCGCATTTGTTGTTCTGCGCCAAGAACATCGAGCGCATCGGCGACCACGCCACCAACATCGCGGAGACGATCCACTACCTCGTCACCGGCGAGACGATCACGAGCGAGCGGCCGCGCAATTCCTCGGCCTATGCACCGCTCGGCGGCGCCAAGAGCTGATCGGCCCATGGCGAGCGCCCCGCGCATCCTGATCGTGGAGGACGAGGAGCCGCTGGTGCTCCTGCTGCGCTACAATCTGGAAGCCGAAGGCTATAGCGTCGACAGCGTGTCGCGCGGCGACGAGGCGGAGATCAGCCTGCGCGAAAGCGTGCCGGATCTGCTGGTTCTCGATTGGATGCTGCCCGGCCTGTCCGGCATCGAGCTCTGCCGCAGGCTGCGGCAACGCGAGGAAACCAAGGCGCTGCCGGTCATTCTGCTGACCGCGCGCGGCGAGGAGAGCGAACGCGTCCGCGGCCTCGCGACCGGGGCCGACGACTATGTCGTGAAGCCCTTCTCGGTCCCGGAACTCGTCGCCCGCGTCGCCGCGCTGCTCCGCCGCGCCGCCCCCAACCGGGTCGCGACGACGCTGGAAGCGGGCGATCTCGTCGTCGACCGCGCCACCCATCGGGTGCGCCGGGCCGGCCGCGACCTGCATCTCGGACCGACCGAATATCGGCTCTTGGAATATCTGATGGAGCGCCCCGGCCGCGTCTTCAACCGCGCGCAGCTGCTCGACGGCGTGTGGGGAATGGATACGGAGATCGACGAGCGCACGGTCGACGTGCATGTCGGCCGGCTCCGCAAGGCGCTCAACGGAGCACGCGAACGCGACCCGATCCGGACGGTGCGCGGTGCCGGCTATTCGTTCGACGAGACCTTCGGACGGGCCTGAATCGGCCGAAAACAGGCTCCGAATTAAGCCTTCATAGCGGCGGATTCATGCTTGAATCCGCCGAATTTCACCTTGAATCCGAGCCGGATTCAGCGGGGTTTCAGCCGGCGGCGGTCGCTGGAGGGCTGATAGGCGACCTTGCCGTGATATCCGCAATAGGGCGTCCCGATCGGCGAGGGCGCGCCGCAGAAGCGGAAATCCGGGGTCGACGGATCGCCCAGCGGCCAGCGGCACATGGACTCGCGAAGCTCCATGATCGTGACCCGCTCGGACATCGGCACCACCACTTCGGCCAGCGGTTCGGCACGGTAAGCGATGACCGGCATGGCCGACGGCATGGCCGCCTTGGGCTTCAGCGCGAGGTTGCCGCGGACCATCGTCATCGGATGGCTCGGGGCGCGGGTCGTGGTCTTGCGGGCCCGGGGAACCGAGGACGCGGGGGCCTTGGCGCGACCGGACAGGCCGAGACGGTGCACCTTGCCGATCACGGCGTTGCGCGTGATCCCGTTGCCGAGTTCACCCGCGATCTGGCTGGCGCTGAGGCCTTGGTTCCAGAGCTTCTTCAAAAGTTCGACGCGCTCGTCGGTCCAGGACATCGATCATTCTCCGTCACGGCCGAGGCCCGGGCCGAACATCGCCGTCCGCGAACCCGTAAAAAGGGCGCGTCGGGGAGGCGAACATTTCAGCGAAGACCCCAGATGTCGTGTCTGCGTTGACCAGAACCTACAAGAACTCGCGGGGCGCATCCAACGCGCCGGACTCCCGCGTCATGGTTTTCCCCAGCGATCAACGGGGGAAAGACGCGCCGTGATTCGTTCGCCGGCTTGACAAGCGGAATTGACAGGAAAGCGCCCCCTCATAATATGCGCACCGCCGGTTGCCGCCCCCGTTCGGGCGGCATTCGATTTTTCAGACCATGAAAGGACCATCGCCATGACGGGAGAGAGCCGGACGTCAGCACTGCTGCCGACCTTCGCGCGCGCGGATCTCTCCTTCGAGCGAGGCGAGGGTCCGTGGCTCATCACGCCGGAGGGCGAGCGCCATCTCGATTTCGCCGCCGGCATCGCGGTGAATTCGCTGGGTCACGCGCATCCGCATCTCGTGGCCGCCCTGCAGGAGCAGGCGGCCAAGCTGTGGCACGTCTCCAATCTCTACAAGATCCCGGAAGGCGAGCGCCTCGCGCAGCGGCTGGTCGACGAGACCTTCGCCGACACGGTGTTCTTCACGAATTCCGGCGCGGAAGCGTTGGAAGCCGCCATCAAGATGGCGCGGAAGTATCAGTATGCGAGCGGCCGGCCCGAGCGGTATCGCCTGATCACGTTCGAAGGCGCGTTCCACGGCCGCACGCTCGCCACCATCGCGGCGGGCGGACAGAAGAAGTATCTCGAAGGCTTCGGCCCCAAGGTCGAGGGCTTCGATCAGGTGCCGTTCGGCGACCATGAGGCGCTGAAGGCCGCGATCGGCCCCGAGACCGCGGGCATCCTGATCGAGCCGGTGCAGGGCGAAGGCGGCGTGCGCGCCGTGCCGCCGCAATGCCTGCGCGGCCTGCGCGCCTTGTGCGACGAGCACGGCCTGCTGCTGATCTTCGACGAAGTGCAGACCGGCGTCGGCCGTTCGGGCAAGCTGTTCGCCCATCAGCGCGCGGGCGTCACGCCCGACATCATGGCCATCGCCAAGGGCATCGGCGGCGGCTTCCCGATGGGCGCCTGCCTCGCGACGGCGGAAGCGGGCAAGGGCATGACCGCCGGCACGCACGGCACCACCTTCGGCGGCAACCCGCTCGCCATGGCGGTCGGCAATGCCGTGCTCGACGTCGTGCTTGAACCCGGCTTTCTCGAGAACGTCGAACGCATCGCGCTGTTGATGAAGCAGCGTCTCGCCGAGCTGAAGGACCGCCACCCCGGCGTCATCGAGGAGGTGCGCGGCGAGGGCCTGCTGCTCGGCATCAAGACCAAGTGCCTGAACACCGACATGGTGGCGGCGCTGCGCGAGGAAAAGATGCTGACGGTGGGCGCGGGCGACAACGTCGTGCGCTTCCTGCCCCCGCTCATCATCGACGACGCGATCGTCTCCGACGCGATGGCGCGGCTCGACCGGGCCTGCACGCGCATCGAGAAGGCGCGGGCCGCGCTGGAACGGGGAGCGGCGGAGTGACCCTCAACGGCGTGAACCACTTCATCGACCTCGCCGACTTCACCGGGGCCGACCTGCGCCGCGTCCTCGACGGCGCGGCCGCGATCAAGGCCAAGCGCCGCAAGGGACAGTTGGCGACGGAACGCCCGCTGACCGGCAAGACCTTGGCGATGATCTTCGACAAGCCGTCGACGCGCACCCGCGTGTCGTTCGACGTGGGGATGCGCGAACTCGGCGGCGAGACGCTGATGCTGACGGGCGCCGAGATGCAGCTCGGACGCGGCGAGACCATCGGCGACACGGCACGGGTGCTCTCCCGCTTCGTCGACGCGATCATGATCCGCACGCTCGACCACGGCTCCGTCAAGGAACTGGCCGAGAACGCGACGATCCCGGTCATCAACGGCCTGACCAAGGTCTCGCACCCGTGTCAGGTGATGGCCGACGTGATGACCTTCGAGGAGCATCGCGGCCCCATCCAAGGCCGTCACGTGGCTTGGACTGGCGACTCCAACAACGTGCTCGCCTCGTGGGTTCACGCGGCCGCGCGCTTCGATTTCCGCTTGACCATTGCGACCCCGGACGAACTCGCGCCGCCCGCGCAGCTGATCGCATGGGCGCGGCGCGAAGGTGCGAAGGTGACGGTGACCAAGGACGCCTTCGACGCCGTCGACGGAGCCGATGCGGTCGTCACCGACTGCTGGGTTTCGATGGGCGACGAGGATGCGGGCCGCCGCCACAATCTTCTGGCACCGTATCAGGTCAACGCGAAGCTGATGCGCGCGGCGGCCGACAAGGCGATCTTCATGCATTGCCTGCCCGCGCATCGCGGCGAGGAAGTGACGGACGAGGTCATGGACGGATCGCAATCGGTGGTGTTCGACGAAGCCGAAAACCGCCTGCATGCGCAAAAGGGCATTCTGGCTTGGTGCCTCGGCGCGCTGGACTGATGACGGAAGCAGCGCAATGAACGACGACGTGCGGGCTTCGCTCGACGATCGCATCCTCCCTTTCGCCGTCGACGCCTTGGATGTGCGCGGACGAACCGTGCGCCTTGGGCCGGCCGTGAACGCGATGCTGTCGCGCCACGACTATCCGCATGCCGTCTCGCGCCTGCTGGGCGAGGCGATCGCGCTGGCGGTGCTGCTGGGCTCGTCGCTGAAATTCGACGGCCGTTTTCAGCTGCAGACCAAGACCGACGGTCTGGTGGACATGCTGGTGGTCGATTTCGAAATGCCCGAAAGCGTGCGCGCCTATGCGCGGTTCGACGCGGAGGCCGTGGCGGCCGCGGGCGAGTTGACGCCGGCGGCGCTGCTCGGCAGCGGCCATCTCGGCTTCACCATCGATCAGGGCGCGACCATGTCGCGCTATCAGGGCATCGTCGCGCTGGACGGGCAGGGTCTGGAAGAAGCCGCCCATCAATATTTCCGCCAATCCGAGCAGATTCCGACGCGGGTGCGGCTGGCGGTGGGCGAGGTGCTCGCGCCGGGTGGCGACGGCGCGAAACGCGAATGGCGCGCGGGCGGCGTGCTCGTGCAGTTCATCCCGACGTCGCCCGACCGGATGCGCCTTGCGGACCTGCACCCCGGCGACGCGCCGGAGGGAGCGACCATCCTCTCGGCGCAGGAAGACGATGCGTGGATGGAAGCGCGCGCGCTCGTCGAGACCGTCGAGGATCATGAACTCGTCGACCCGCAGCTGACGAGCGAGGAACTGCTGTTCCGCCTGTTCCACGAACGCGGCGTGAAGGCGTTCGAGGAGCAGAGCGTGGTGGAACGCTGCCGCTGCAGCCGCGAGCGCATTCTCGGCATGTTGAAGAGCTTCGCCCCGGAAGAGCGCCGGGCGATGATCGGCGACGACGGGCGCATCGGTGTGACGTGCGAGTTCTGCTCGACGCGCTACCATGTGGGGCCGGAAGAAGTCGGGGCCGAACCGGCCGCCGACTGATCGGGTCAGCGCGTCGCTTCGGCGATCAGGCCGCGCATGAAGGCGATGCCGCGCTCGATCTCGCTCAATTCGATGTATTCGTCCGGCTGGTGCGCCTGATCGATGCTGCCGGGCCCGCACACGACGGTGGGGATTTCGGCGCGGCGGAAATGCCCCGCCTCGGTGCCGTAAGGCACCGTGATCGTCGCGTTCTTGCCGGCGAGCCGCAAAGCGAGGGTTTCGGCAGGGGAGCCGGTCATCGGCGCGAGGCCGGGCACGTCCACCATCATCCGCGTCGTCACGGAACTCGGCCAACCGTAGATCGACATTTTCGGCACGACGACGTTTTCGGCGTAGTCCGCGATGCGGCGGACGTAATGCGCCACGTCGGTATCCGGCAGGCCGCGGATTTCCCAATCCATCGTGCAGAGATTGGGCACGATGTTGCGGGCGTTGCCGCCTTTGATCGTGCCCACATGCAAGGTGGCGAAGGGCGGATCGAAGCGGCCGGACGCATCGCCGATCTCGCGCAGTTCGGCGGCGATGCGCTCCAACTCCGCGACGAATTCCACCGCCCCGAGAATGGCGCTCGCGCCGAGATAAGGCTTTGAGGAATGTGCCTCGTGGCCGCGGATTTCGGTGAAGAAGCAGCTCGCGCCCTTGTGGGCGTCGGCCACTTCCAGATTGGTGGGCTCGCCGACGATGACCGCGCCGGGGCGCGGCAGGTCCGTGCCCATGCGGCGGATGGTGTCGACTACGCCGAGGCAGGTGGTCTCCTCGTCGTAGCTGAGCATGATGTGGATGGGGCGGCGCAGCCCGGCGGCCTGCATCTCGGGCACCAGGGCCAGGGCGATGGCGGCAAAGGCCTTCATGTCCACCGCGCCGCGGCCGTAGGCCCGGCCGCCCTCGACGCGCAGCGTGAAGGGATCGGTCGTCCATGTCTGGCCGACGACGGGCACGACGTCGGTATGGCCGGACAGCACGATGCCGCCGTCCTGCATCGGCCCGACGGTGGCGAACAGGGTGACCTTGTCGCCCTCAGCATTGGGAACGCGCACCACGGGCACGCCTTGGGCCGTCAGCCGCTCTTCGACCCAAGCCTGCAGTTCTAGGTTCGACTTGTCGGAGACGGTATCGAACGCGACGAGGCGTTCGAGAATGGGCAATACGGTGTCGAGCATCGGGCGCGTCCTTTGCTGCGGATGCTCAGTGAAGCACGCGCCGTCCGGTTCGGGGACTGTCCAACGAGAAGGCGGGGATGTCCACGGCGAAGGCCTCGCCGGTATCGTCGGTCATGAAATACTGGCCGACCATGATGCCCTCGGGCGTCTGCAGCGGGCAGCCGCTGGTGTAGTTGAAGCGCTCGCCGGGGCGGATGACGGGCTGCTTGCCCACGACCCCTTCGCCGCGCACTTCCTGCACCTTGCCCGAGGCGTCCGTGATGCGCCAATAGCGGCTGCGCAGCTTCACGGCGCGGATGCCGTGGTTCACGATCTCGACCTCATAGGCCCAGAACCAGCGCCCGCCGGCGGGGGAGGATTCATCCTCGAGATAGCGCGGCGTGACGATCACTTCGATGTCGCGCGTAACGGCACGATAACTCACGTCGGTTTCCTCGCCGCTTTTCTCAAGGTCGTTTAGGACGCCGCGCCCGTCCCGGTCAATCCGCGCGGACGACGCGGAAGACGAGCAGCTCGTCCCCGGGGCCGTTCACGCGTTCGAGCCATTCGGGCGGGGTCGCCTTCAACGCCGCGAGGAACGGGCCTGTCGCCGGAGTGTCGCGGCACAGGACGACATAGTCGATCTTGCGCTCGCGCATGGCGCTGCGCGCCCCGTCGACGGTTCCGTTCATCGCGGCCTCGGCGAAGTCGTTGCCGCGCTTGAACCGGTGATGCGGCGACGACATGACGTCGTGATGCGTCCAGGCGAGCACGTAGGGGCCGCTCCAGATGGGCGCGATGACGAGGCCGCGCGGGAGATCGGCGAGGCCTCGGAAGTCCGCCTTCGCGACGCAGCCGGCTTGCGCCTTCGCCGTTTCGGGTGGGGGTGCGGGCGATGCGGCCGCGCCGATTTCGGCCTTGCGGTCCGCAATGCCCTCGCTCGGGGCTGCGGACGTGCCTCCCGCCGGGGCAGCGACCTTCGGCGTCGCGCGCTCGGCGGCGTCGGTGGGACCCGCCGCGTTCAAACCCGCCGCATAGGTGGCGAAGCAGATCGCCGTCGCCGCGATCATGCTGCGGACCGCGAGAGGCGTCGCGGACGGGCCGCGTCGACGCAGCAGCATCGTCACGCCGGCGGCGATCGGCCCCAAGGCGACGACCGCGGCGAGGAAGATGCCGCGGACGGCCATGCTGCCGATGACCGAAAGGACGAGGAGGCAGATGCCGGCCTCCAAGGCCGCCCGTCGCCGTCGCGGCCCGGCAAGCGCGGCGATGGCCGCCCCCGCGAGGCCGAGAAGGGGCAGGGCCGCCATCAGCACGGCTCCGACGGGACTATCCGTGAAACGGCGGCTCAGCGGGACCAGTTCGGAGGTGTCCAGCAGCCATTCGGGCTTGGCTGCCACGTCGACCGCGCCCGCAAGCCCGCGCGCGCAGTTCGGCTCGAGCCATAAGGCGACCGCGGCCGCGAGCAGGCCCGCCGCGACGACGAACGGCGCTCGGCCCGCCGGCGGAAGGCGGGGCGCGACGTGCGAGGTCGCGTAGAGCGACGCCATGGCTAAGAGGGCCGCGAGGATCAGGGTGCCCGTCGGTCCGTCGCAGCCGGACATGAGGTAATGCGCCGGACGGGTGGTCGCGACGTAAGCTGCGACGAGCGTGACCGATGCCGAGACGGCATAGGCCGCGACCGAACGCCGGAGGTTCGGGCGCATGATCAGGTCCGATGCGAAGAAGAGACCGACGACGCCGAGGACGGCCGCGGTTTCCAGCCCCATCGCCAAGGCCAGTCCCGTCATGACGCCCGAGAGACGGGCTGCGGCGACGCTTTCCCGCTCGAGCGCGAAGGCCAGCGCGGCGGAGGCGACGACGGCCTGCGCGGCGTGATGATCGATGCGGCCCGGAAAGAATTGCCAGACCAGTGTGACGGACGCGCCCAGCAGCACGGCGCCGGGCATTGCGGCGGGTCCGCCGAGCCGTCGGGCGATGCGGGCCGCGACGAGGACGAAGGGAATGAACAACATCGGCGGCCACAGCAGCAGGGCCGCCTTTTCCGCCCAGACCGCGCCGAGGATCGGCGTCGTCAGCAGCATGAGCGCCGCGAGGGGCACGTCGGTCAGGCGCGACCAATGCGTCGGCATGACTTGCGGCGGATCGAGCCGCGGCGGGGCCATATCGAACCAGTTTCCGCTCGCGAGCAGGTCCCGGATCTGCACGAGGCGCATCGCGTCGTCGGGATCGGGGAAGCGTTCGCCGAGGACGGCGGGGTCCGCCAGCGCCGCCGCGGCCAGCGCGAGGGGCAACATGAGGGCGAGGCGCAGGGCTCTGCGGGCGTCGTGCGACTTCGGGCGAAATGCGCCGGTCAGGAAGGACATGCCGATCCGATTTCAAATCAAATAAAATATGAAGTTTCTAGAGCAAGTCTGGATGTCGGGCGGGCGGAAGGCAATGAAAAACCCGCGCGGATCGCTCCGCGCGGGTTCGATGGTTTACGAAGTGGAAGATCAGTCTTCCTTCTTGGTCGTGCCGGCGCGCTTGAGCGCGGCACCCAAGATGTCGCCGAGCGAGGCGCCGGCATCCGCCGAGCCGTACTGAGCGATGGCTTCCTTCTCTTCGGCCATTTCGAGGGCCTTGATCGACACCTGCACCTTGCGCGACTTGCGGTCGAACATGATGACGCGGGCATCGAGCTTCTCGCCGGCGGCGAAGCGCTCGGGGCGCTGCTCCGAACGGTCGCGGGCCAGTTCCGAACGCTTGATGAAGGTCGAGAATTCCGTGCCCGAGATCTTCACCTCGAGGC
This sequence comes from Hyphomicrobiales bacterium, assembly GCA_027489535.1. Lineage (GTDB taxonomy): Bacteria > Pseudomonadota > Alphaproteobacteria > Rhizobiales > Beijerinckiaceae > JAIXZO01. Next base: position 734 of record JAIXZO010000008.1, on the reverse strand, counting down.
CGGATTCCTTCACGTCGATCACTTCGCAGGTCACGATCGCGTTCTTCTTCAGGTCGCCCGAAGCGGCCGCATCCGCGAAGGGGTCGCCGCCGAGCTGCTTGATGCCCAGCGAGATGCGCTCCTTCTCGACGTCGACGTCGAGGACCTGCGCCTTGACGATGTCGCCCTTCTTGAACTCCTCGATGACCTGTTCGCCCGGACGGTTCCAGTCGAGGTCGGAGAGGTGGACCATGCCGTCGACGTCGCCTTCGAGGCCGATGAACAGACCGAATTCGGTCTTGTTCTTGACTTCGCCTTCGACGACCGCACCGGCCGGGAAGCGCTCTGCGAAAGCTTCCCAGGGGTTCTGCAGGGTCTGCTTGAGACCGAGCGAGATGCGGCGCTTGACGGGATCGACCTCGAGGATCTGCACTTCCACTTCCTGCGAGGTGGAGACGATCTTGCCGGGGTGGACGTTCTTCTTGGTCCACGACATTTCGGAGACGTGGATCAGTCCTTCGATGCCCGGCTCCAGTTCAACGAACGCGCCGTAGTCCGTGATGTTGGTGACGCGACCCTTGAAGCGGGCCTCGATCGGGTACTTGGCCTCGATGCCCTCCCACGGATCGGCGAGCAGCTGCTTGATGCCGAGCGAGATGCGGTGGGTCTCGTGGTTGATCTTGACGATCTTCACCTTGACCTGCTGGCCGATGGTGAGGAGTTCCGTCGGATGGTTCACGCGGCGCCAGGCGATG
>JAIXZO010000009.1 GCA_027489535.1 Hyphomicrobiales bacterium | reverse complement strand
GTCGGCACCAAGCCAACCCTGCTGGGAGACGTCAAATCCGGCCATCCCGTCACAACCATCTGGCCGCGCCGTCGCCGTGTGTGGGCGGTTTATAGGGGGGCAAGCAGGAAGGAGTCAACCGCGGAATTCCAGAAATTTCAGTTTTTTCCGCTTCTCTCGCAACCCCCTGAAAAACAAAGGTTTCCATACCGGCTCGGCTGAACGGGCCGCCGGCCTACCGAGCTTCCCGGTGCAATTCCCTCTTCGATGATGCCGAGGCGGCCGGGCCGCCCCGGGCGCTCCCCTGCGGCCCTCCCACGGGAGAGCCGAACGGCCCCGTCGACGTTCTTTATATACCCCTTCGGACGGAGCCCGCGCTCCGCCCCATCTTTGCCGCGGTCTTGGCAGAAGAGCCCGCCTGCGGCTCTCCCGGTCGCCCTCGATGCGTTGACGACGCGTTGCGGCTTCGTCCACTGTCGCCCGCACGCGCGTCGCGCGTTCCGAGAACGACACCGTTGCAGGCAAGGATACGCAGTCCGTCATGACCGCGCCGACGAGCATCATCGGACGAACGCGGCTTGCGGACCGGTCGAACACGCTCGACCTCGGCAATACGCCGCCGCTTTCCGCCCGCACCGACGGGCTTCCCTTCGACAGGCGCAACGTCAACGTCCGGTGGCTCTTTGCGACGGCCTTGGCGGGGCTGAGCGGTCTGGCCCTCATCGGTTCGGCCATCTACGCCTCGATGGATCGCCGCGGCACCGTGGCCTTCGCGCCCGAGCTCGCGACCACCACGCCGCTGCGCGCCGCGGCGACCGTCGGCGGCGTGCCCGCCCGCGCCGATCGCCTCATCACCGCGCCGGACATCGCGGCCGCCAAGCAGTCCTTCCGCGCCCCCACGCCGATCCGCATCGGAGACCGCGAGGTCATCCGCCTCAAGCCCTATGTCCGTCTGGCGACGACGCTCTCCCTCAGCACCGGCAACTTCGCGGGCGACATCCCGCGTTTCGATGCGCAGAAGCTGTTCGCAAGCGGCCCGGTGACGGATCGGATGCCGGAGCCACCTCCCCCCGTCGAAAACGAGGGCGAGGTGTCGGTGCAGCGCCGTCCGTTCCTTCAGGAGAACGGACGCGAGGTCGCGGCCTTCGCGCTGACGGAACAGCAGATCGAGGCGCAGGTCGAAGAGGCGCGCCGCCTCGCCCTTCTCGCTCTGCGCACGCCCAATCTCGCCCCCGGGCCGCAGCAGATGCTCGCCCGCGCCATGCCGACGCCCAACGTCCCGGAACGCCCGAACGGCACGATGTCGGATACCGGCTTCTCCAACATTCAAGTCACCGTGGTGCCGGAAAACGTCACCACGATCCTGAAGACGCCCTCCCGCGCGGGCGGCGGCGGCGCGACCACCGAGGAGCGGCTCGTCGTGCTGAAGCGCGGCGAGACCTTCGAACAGGCGCTCACCCGCAACGGCGTCGGCCTCGGCGAGTCGCGCAGCGCGCTGGCCGCCATCGCCGTGCGCCTCAAGGACGGAACGGTCCGCGAGGGCCAGCGGCTCAAGCTCCTCGTCACGACGGCGGGCGCGGGGAAGGCGGAAGCCACGCTGCTGCGCGCCATGGTTCTCGACGAGGACCGCACCTTGGCCATCGCCGCGCTCAACGACCGCAATCAATATGTGTCCGTCGCGCCGCCGACGCCCGAAGGCGCGACCGGGCCGACCGAGGAAAGCGAAGAGGAAGACGACGAGGGCGGCGTCCGGCTCTATGAAAGCCTCTACGAGACGGCGGCGAAATACGAAGTCCCGCGCGCCGTCGTCGATCAGCTCGTCCGCGTGTTCTTCTTCGATACGGATCTGCAGCGCCGCGTTTCCGGCGGCGACGGGCTTGAGGTGTTCTACGCCGAAGACGAAGAAAACGCCGGGCGGCCGGAATTGCTCTATGCGGCCCTGTCCGTCGCAGGCTCCACCCGCCGCTATTTCCGCTACGCGTCGCTCGGCGACGGACAGATCGATTTCTTCGACGAGAACGGCCGGTCGAACCGCCGCTTCCTCGTGCGCAAGCCGATCGCGGAAGGCATCCAGCGGTCGGGCTTCGGCATGCGCTACCACCCGATCCTGCGCTATTCGAAGATGCATACGGGCATCGACTGGTCGAACCGCGTCGGCACCCCCATCATCGCGGCCGGCGACGGGACGGTCGTGAAGGCGGAATGGGACTCGGGCTATGGCCGCCGCGTCGAAATCCAGCACGCCTACAACTTCGTCACCACCTATTCGCATCTGTCGGCCTTCGGGCGAAACATCACCGAAGGCGCCAAGGTCCGCCAGGGTCAGGTCATCGGCTATCTCGGCAGCTCCGGGCTATCGACGGGCCCGCATCTGCATTACGAGGTGCTCGTGAACGACAACTTCGTCGATCCGCTCACCATCCGTCTGCCGCAGGGCCGTGAACTCGACAACCGTCAGCTCGCGGAATTCCGGCGCGAGAAGGACCGCATCGACGAGCTGATGAAGAAGGCCCCGGCCGACTCGCGCATCGCGGAGCGCGCGGGCCGGTAAACCCGCCGGAGCCCGCATCGCCGATGCTGCAGATCCTCACGATCATCCTGCCCGTCTTCGGGCTCATCGCCGTCGGCTTCATGGGGCGGCTGACCAATCTCGTGAGCGACCGCACAGGCGACGGCCTGTCGGAATTCGTCTACGTCGTCGGCGTCCCCTGCCTCATCTTCAAGACCTTGATGGCGGTGGACATGCCCTCCGCCCAGCCTTGGGGCTATTGGGCGTCCTATTTCGGCGGCACGCTGGTGGTCTGGACGCTGGCGGCCGTCGTCGCCCGTCGCGTCTTCGCTCTCGACGGCATCACGCGCGTGATCGCGGGCTTCTCCTCGGCCCAGTCCAACACCGCCCTCGTCGGCATCCCGCTGATCCTGCAAGCCTATGGCGAAGCGGGCGCGGTGCCGCTCTTTCTGCTGCTGGCCGTGCATCTGCCGGTCATGATGAGCTGCGCGACCATTCTCGCGGAGGGCCGCAACACGCATTGGACGCGCATCCTGCGGCAGCTCGCGACCCATCCCATTCTCGTGGCGATCATCTCGGGCGCCCTGCTGCGCCTCGCGGGCGTGCAGCTGCCCGGTTTGTTGAAATCCGTCATGGGCATGCTCGGCGACGCGGCGATCCCTTGCGGCCTCTTCGCCATGGGCATGGCGCTGCGCCGCTACGGCTTCAGGGACGGCACCGCCGTCGCCGTCACGATCACCGCGTTCAAGCTGTTGCTGCATCCGGCGCTCGTGCTGGCGCTGGCGATGTTCGTCTTCCGGCTGCCTCCGGTCTGGACGGGTGTGGCCGTGCTCTTCGCGTCATCCCCGGTCGGGCTCAATTGCTACCTCTTCGCCGCGCAATACGGCAAAGGCGAAGGCATGGCGTCCAGCTCGATCACCTTGTCGACTGCCTTGTCGGTCGTCACCAGCACCTTCTGGCTCTACCTTCTCGGCATCCTGCTCTGAGGCGCGAAGCCGAGCATCCGGCGCACGTCGTCGGGGCTCGCACCGTCCTCGCGCCAGAGCCGCAGCGGCTTGGACATCCGGCTTTTCGCCAGCTTCTCGCCCGCATCGTCCAAAATCAGATCGTGGTGGAGATAGCGCGGGCTCGGCAGGCCGAGCAGCGCCTGCAACAACCGATGCAGGTCCGTCGTGGCTTCCAGATCCTTGCCCCGCACGACATGGGTCACGCCCTGCGACGCGTCGTCGACGACGACGGAGAGATGGTAGCTCGTCGGCACGTCCTTGCGCAGGAGGACGGCGTCGCCCCAGCGCGACGGATCGGCGAGACGTTCGGCTTCGCGCCCCTCGCGGTCGAAAGCGGTCCAGTGCAACGGCATCCCCGCCGCGACCGTCGCCGCATCCATCGCGATCCGCTCCGCGAAGGGCCGAGCCGGATCGGGCGGAACGTGCCGGCACGTTCCCGGATAAAGCGGTGATCCGTCCGGGTCGTGCGGGCCCGAGGGGTCGGCCGCCGCGGCGAGTTCGGCGCGCGTGCAGGCGCAGCGAAACAAAAGTCCCCGCGCGCGGAGACGGGCCGCCGCCCGCTCGTAGTCGGGAAAATGCTCGGATTGCCGCCGGACTTCGCCGTCGAATCGGATGCCGAGCCAGTCCAGATCCTCATGGATCGCGGCGACGAATTCGGGCCGCGTCCGGCCCGCATCGATGTCCTCGATCCGCAGCAGCAGCGTCCCGCCCGCCTTTTCGGCGAGTTCCGCATTGAGAAGCGCCGAGTAGGCGTGGCCGAGATGCAGGAGCCCGTTCGGGCTCGGCGCGAAGCGGAAGACGGGAATCAAGGGGAACCGGCACGCTGACGATGGGCCTGAAGCATCCGCCGAACCTCGGGATGCGACAAGCCCGCGACCATGAAATCACGATCCAGCTGGAACAGCCGCGGCTCGGCCGCCAAAAAGGCCGGCAATGCCGCAGGATTCTTCTCGGCAAGCGAAAGCGCCTCGGGCAGGACGGCCCGGGTCGCGAGAAGCCGCGGTTCGAGCCCGGTGGCCGCAAAGCGCGCCGAGGCCATCGTCGCCGGGGTCAGCAGCACCATCCCGAGCAGCGCTGCGGCCGTCTTGCGGCGGTCGGGGATCATGCCCGGCGTGCCGAACAGGATCAGCACCGCACCCACCCATCCGACGACGGCATATTCGTTGTAGCGCAGGCCGTAATGCGGCCGGACCACGGCCACGCTCGCGAGAAACAGGACGGCGAAGGCGAGCAGCACGAGCCCCGCGCCGGTCCGGGTGACGAGGACGAGCCCCTGCCGCCGGGCACGGACCAAGCCCCAGATCACCGCCACGACGGGCGGCAGCACCGGAATGAGGAAGATCCTCAACCGGCTCAGGATTTCGAACACGTCCGAGGGCACCCGTTCGGTGCCGACCAGATATTGCCGGGAGAGCAAAAGCACGGCCGCACCCGCCAAGGCCGCGGCTGCACGGCGCGCCGAGACCCTTCCGGCCGCGAAGCCGCCCAACGCGCAGGCCGCGAGGAAGATGCCGCCGGTCGCCGTTTCCAGTTCGATCAACGCCACGAACGGAAGCGCATGCAGCAAGGACCACCGCTTCGAAAACACGAGCACGCCCGCATAGACGAGCACGAGCCCGACATAATGATGCATGGCGATGGAGAGGATCAGCGCCTCCCCGCCCACGGGCAACGCCAAAAGCAGAGCGATCGCAAGGGCCGAGCCGTCCCGGATGCCCTCCCTTCCGCCGTGCAGGATCAGGGCGATCGCCGAGACGCCGGGCAGGAACGTCAGCGCCCAAATGCCGGGCCAGGACGTGTACGCGCCGTCCGACAAGGCCAACGTGACGACCGTGAACAGCTTCATCCACAGCATCACATGCTCGTTGTGGACCAGCTCCCCGTTCGCGAAAGCCTCGCCGAGCCGTGCCGCGACCGGCAGAAACATCCAGTCGTCGATGAACGGCGCATCATGCGCGAAGAGTGCGACGAACAGCACGCGCGGCAGGAAAAACAGGCCCGCCAAAACGGCGACGGTCATGAAATGCATTGCAAAAATCCGAAGCTCAAACCGTGCCGCAACGCGACGACGCTCCGCACCTTAAAGGCGGGGAGACGCAGGGCGCGACGGAAAAGATGCACCCCTCCTCTTTCTATTCGGTAACCTGCCGATGACGGCCGGCGGAGACCGGCGGCATGGACGGACGGCTTGCATGCAGCTTCTCGACTCGGAAGACGCGATGACGCGCGGCCTCGAAGCGCTGGTGCGGCTTGATTCCGTCGTCGCCGACATGCTTGCCGCGGCGGGACCGCCTACCTTGCGGCAACGGCGGCCGGGGTTCGGCGGATTGGTCGGGATCGTCATCTCGCAGCAGGTCTCGACCGCCAGTGCGGCCGCCATTCAGCGCCGGGTGGAACAGGCCTTTCCCGATCTCGACGCATCCGCGGTTTCGGCCGCGACCGACGACGAACTTCGCGCCTGCGGGCTTTCCGCGCCGAAGATCCGGACGCTTCGCGCCGTCGCCGAAGCCGTTGCGTCCGGAGCCGTCCCGCTCGACGACTTGGCCGCGATGCCGGCCGACGAAGCCCATGCGCGGCTCGTCGCGGTGAAGGGGATCGGGCCTTGGACGGCCGACATCTATTTGCTGTTCTGCTTGGGCCATGCCGACGCCTTCCCTGCCGGGGACTTGGCTTTGCAGGAAGCCGCCCGCATCGCCTACGGCCTCGAAAACCGTCCGGATCCGAGGGCTTTGGTCGAGATCGCCGAGCGTTGGCGGCCTTGGCGCGGGGTCGCGGCCAAGCTGCTCTGGGCCTATTACGGCGCGGTGAAGGGGCACAGCGGCACGCCGACCACCGGCGCGGGTTGATCGCGCGGCGACCCTCGGGCACAAGCTCCGTCACGACATTTCAAGGAGAAACCGATGGCCTCCACGATCGACGGCCCGCGCATCGCGCCCAAGTCGGGCAAGGCGAAGCATCTCGTGGTGTTCCTTCACGGCTACGGCGCGGACGGCAACGATCTCGTCGAGATCGGGCGGCAATGGCAGGATTGGTTGCCCGATGCGGCCTTCGTGTCCCCCCATGCGCCGAATCCTTGCGGCATGTCGCCGATGGGCCGGGAGTGGTTTCCCCTCACCTTCCGCGATCCCGACGAGCGCCGCCGGGGCGTGATCGCCGCGCGGCCGGGGCTGGACGCGTTTCTCGATGCGGAATTGGCCCATCTGGGCCTCGACGACTCGGCTTTGGCGCTTGTCGGTTTCTCCCAAGGAACGATGATGGCGCTGCATTCCGGCCTGCGCCGTCGCCGGCCGCCGGCGGGCATTCTGGGCTATTCGGGCGTTCTCGTCGCGCCGGAGCTTTTGGGCGAAGCGACTGGAAAGCCTCCCATTTTCCTGATTCACGGCGATTCCGACGAGGTGATCCCGCTCGACGCGCTGTTCATGACCACCGACGCCTTGACCACGGCGGAGATCCCGAGCCAGTGGCATATCTCGCCGGGATTGGCGCACGGCATCGACGGCGAGGGATTGCGGCAGGGCGGGTTGTTCCTCGCCCACGCGCTGACCGGCCGCACGCCCGAAGGGATGCCGGGCCGATGAGCCGCCCCGTCCGTTCGGCGCGCGCCGACTACCGCCGCTTCCTCGCCGTGCCGACCCGTTGGGCCGACAACGACGCCTACGGCCATGTAAACAATGTCATTTATCTCAATTGGTTCGACACCGCGGTGAACCGCTGGCTGCTCGAAGAGGGCCTTCTCGACATCGCGAACAGCCCCGTCATCAGCCTCGTGGTGGAGACCGGCTGCGCATTTTTCGAGAGCGTCGCCTACCCCGAAACGGTCGATGTCGGGATCGTCGCGGAGAAGGTCGGGACGTCCTCGATCGTCTATGCCTGCGCCGTTTTTCGCGAAGGGCAGGATCTCGCGGCGGCGCAGGGGCGCTTCGTCCACGTCACCGTCGACCGCGCCACCCAGCGGCCGGTGCCGGTTCCCGACGAGATGAGGGGCAAGCTTTCTGCAATCTCGCGTTGAATTGATCACGCCGAATTACGGGTGAATTCACGCCGGATTCCGCTTTCATGATCGCCGAATTGAAGGCGACGAAGCCTCACCGTTTCGTCGCGGAGACGAGCCACACGCCGGACAAGATGACCGCTCCGCCGGCGGCCTCGCGCAGCCCGACATGCTCGCCGAGAAAGATGACCGCGAAGGTCGTCGCAAAGACCGGCATCAGATAGCCGACCATCACCGCCCGCGTCGGACCGGCCCTTGCGATCATCCACATGAACATGCTGATCGGGATCGCCGTCGAGAGAGTGCCCAGCGCGATCAGCAGGCCCGCATTGGCGACGAAGGAGTCGACCACCGCCGGCCCTTCGAGGAAGAAGACCAGCGGCATCGCGACGACGGCGGAGAAGCATTGCTGCCCGAGCGCCAGTCGCGCGGGGCGGAAGCCTTTGAGCCTGCGTGCATAAATGCTGCCGACGGCATAGCAGGCCGCCACGGCGGTCATCGCCGCCGCGCCGACCGCGGTTCCCGTGCCTTCCGAGAAGGCGGCGGGGCCGATCAGGATTCCCATGCCGATGAAGCCGAGCAGCACGCCGCTCGCCCGGCCGGGTGTCAGACGCTCCTCCGCAAAGGCGAAATGCGCCATCACCGCCACCATCAGCGGGCCGGAGGCTTGGATCATCGCGCTCGAAGCGGCGGTGATCTGGGTCAGCGCATAGGCGGTGAGGATGTTCGGCACCCAGCCGTTCAGCGTGCCGAGCACCGCCCAAGGCACCATTTCCCGCCGTTCCGGGAAGGGCAGCTCGCCCCGCATCAGCCAGAAGCCCGCCAACGCCGTGGCGGCGACGGTCGCCCGGGCGGCCGAGAGTCCGACGGGGGAAACGGCCCCCGTCAGCATCTTCATGAAGATGAATCCCGAGGCCCAGAACATCGCGTTGATCGCGAGGCGCAGGATCATTTCGGGCCGTCCGAGGGCGGGCGGCGTCTGAACGGCGAGCCGGTCGTGCATCGCTCAGACTCCGACCGCGGCGGACCCGACGAGGTCGATCAAGGCCGGAATCAGCGGCTCGTCGGCCGGGGGCATGGGGTAATCGCGCAGGTTTTGGGGGCGCACCCATTTGAGCGCGGAATGCTCCTTGGCCCGCACCACCCCGTCCCAACGGCGGCAGACATAGAGCGGCATCAGCAGGTGGAAATCGTCATAGGGAAAGCTCGCGAAGGTCAGCGGCGCGAGGCAGGGTTCCTTGACCGTGATGCCGAGTTCCTCGTCGAGTTCGCGGATCAGCGTCTCTTCCGGCCGCTCGCCGGCCTCGACCTTGCCGCCGGGAAATTCCCACAACCCAGCCATGCCCTTGCCTTCCGGACGCTGCGCGATCAGCACGCGCCCGTCCTTGTCGATGAGGGCGCAGGCGACGACGAGGAGGAGTTTCAAGCGGGACTTCCGACGGTTTGCTTCGGGCGGCGCGGGACTATGGGCGAGCAACGCGGAGAAATCCAGTCGCGGCCCCTGCCCCGCGACACGCCGGAAGGATGAAGACCTCGGGCTGCAATGAAGCGGCGGCACAATCCTCCGTCGGTTGTGCCGCCCGTACGAGGGTTCATCGTGTCGGCAGTCGGATGAGGAAACCCGCCCATGAAAATGATTACGGTCGCCGCCGGCATCGGAGCCGCGCTTTGCTTCACCACCGCGCCCGCGGAGGCGAAGACGGTCTGCAACTTCCCGAACATCAGCACGCCTTGGGACGTCACGATGAACGCCCGCATGGATGTTCCTCGGAACGGGCGGTGTTCGATCCGCGTGACCACTTCCACCGGAGATCAGGATGCGCGGATCACGTCACAGGCCTCGAACGGCAAGGCCTATGTCAGCGGAACGGCCATCTACTACGAACCCGCCAAGAACTATCTCGGGAAGGACGAATTCACCTATGAACGGACGGGTCTCGACAGCTACGGACGCCAAGCCAAGCGCTGGGTCCGGGTCAGCGTCTACGTTCAGGACTGACCGGCGGGAAACGACCGCCGCTCAGCTCCGATAATCCCCGTTGATCTCGACATATTCCTTGGTGAGGTCGCAGGTCCAGACGGTGAAGCTGCCCTTGCCGAGGCCGAGGTCGATGCGGATGGCGATGTCCTGGCCCTTCATGTAGGCCGAGGTCGCTTCCTCGCTGTAGGCGGGGTCACGGGCTCCGCCGACGGCGACGCGGATGTCGCCGAACCAGATGGAAAGCTTGTCGCGGTCGGCCGGTTCGCCGGCCTTGCCGACGGCGGCGACGACGCGGCCCCAATTGGCGTCCTCGCCCGCGACCGCGGTCTTCACCAAGGGCGAATCCGCGACCGATTTAGCGATGCGCCGCGCCGAGGCGCTCGTCTTGGCGCCTTGGACGGTGACGGACACGAAGTGGCGCGCGCCCTCCCCGTCCTTGACGATCTGATGCGCGAGATCGAGCAGCAGCGCGCGCAGGGCGCGCTTGAAGCCGTTCAGGCGACGGTCGGACGCCGAATCGATGCGCGGGCAGCCGCGCTTGGCGGCAGCGCCGGTGGCGAACAGGATCAGCGTGTCGGAGGTGGAGGTGTCGCTGTCCACCGTGATCGCGTTGAACGAGGTCTGGGTGAACTTGGTCAGCACCGAGTGCAGGGCGTGCGCGCCGATGGGGGCGTCGGTGAAGATGAAGGACAGCATCGTCGCCATGTCGGGCGCGATCATGCCCGCGCCCTTGGCGATGCCGTTGATGGTGACGGGCACGCCGCCGAGCTTCACCGTCGCGGTGGCCACCTTGGGATAGGTGTCCGTGGTCATGATGGCCTTTGCGGGCTCGATCCACGGTTGCGCCGCGGCGCGCTTGGCGCATTCGGCCAGCACGCCGTCGAATTTGCGGGCGTCGAGCGGCTCGCCGATGACGCCGGTGGAGGCGAGCACGACCTCGTGCGGGCGGCAGCCGAGCGCCTTGGCGGCGATGTCGGCCGTCAAGGACACGGCGGCCGCGCCCGTCGCGCCCGTGAAGGCGTTGGCGTTGCCCGAATTGACGACCAGCCCGCGCACCTTGCCGCCCGTGGCCGCAAGCGCCGCGCGGCACCAATCGACCGGGGCCGAGGGGCATTTGGAGCGCGTGAACACGCCCGCCGCCTCGGTGCCCTCGTCGAGCGCGACGAGCAGCACGTCCGTGCGGTTCTTGTAGCGGATGCCGGCTTCGGCGGTGGCGAAGCGGACGCCTTCCAGAGGCGGCAGCTCGGGATAGATCGTCGGTGCGAGCGGGGAAACGGCGGTCGCCATGAGCGTGGTTCCTCGGATGTCATGAAAAGGGCCGCAAAAGCGGCCCTCGTCCCGTCGAGCCCGACGTCAGGGCTTTTTCGGCTCTTCTTTCTTTTCAGGCTGATCGAGGCGCTCGATCTTGGCCTGCGCGCGGAGCCCGATGATCGTGTCCTGCTGGGCCTTGCGCTCGAGGTATTGAGCGATCTGGTCGCGCACCTCTTCGAGCGGCGGCAGCGGCTTGGTGCGCTTCTCGTCGACCTTGATGACGTGCCAGCCGAACTGGCTCTTGACCGGGGCCGAGAGACCGCCGACTTCGAGCTTGAAGGCGGCATCGGCGAATTCCGGCACCATGCGCTCCTTGGCGAAGAAGCCGAGATCGCCGCCGATCTGGCCCGAGCCGGGGTCCTTGGAGAGTTCGGCCGCGATCTTGGCGAAATCGCCGCCCTTCTTGAGCTTCTCGACGACGTCCTTCGCCTCGTCCTCGGTTTCGAGGAGGATGTGGCGGGCGCGGACCTCCTGCTCCGGAGGAAGCGTCTTCACGGTCTCGTCATAGAGCTTCTTGATGGCGTCCGGCGTGACGGCCTTCTTCGCCTCGATGGTCAGAAACTCTTCGAGCAGCAGCTTTTTGCGGGTGTGTTCCAGCTTGCGCTTGAACTCCGGCGTGTCGCCGATCTTGGCGTCGGCCGCGGCCTTGGCGCCGAGAGCGAGGTCGCCGAGATAGCTGATGAGCTGCTCGCGGTTCTGGCCGTCCGTGGGACCGCCGCCGAGATCTTCGGCCGCCAAGGGCAGATCGCCTTCGGTGATCGTGATGCCCTGGATGCGGGCGACCGGCTTGTCGGCGGTCTGCGCCTGCGCGAAGGAAACGGTGAAAACAGCGCCCGCGAGGGCGACGCCGAGGGCGGTGCGCATCAGGGCGCGGCTGGAAACGGTCATGTCCTTGCGGAGCTCCGGCAAAGTTTCGAGTGGCTTCGTTTGAAGGCGCGGTTCGGGACGCACCCCGGCGAACGCCGATGGGGCAGAAGTGACGCAACGCGCCCGCGCCGGCAAGTGCCGATCGGGAGACGTGCGGGAGGAACGCATGAGGGGACGAATCGCGACCGCAAGCGCGGCGTGCGGTTTCGCAGGTTCTTCCCAAATCGCGGTACGATGCATACGTGTCGGACAACGCTGCTAAAGGCTGCGTGCGTCTTCGCGCGCGAAAGGCTATAAGCCGCTCCCAAACGATGCTTCGCGGGCCCCCGCCGGTCCGCCGCCCCGACTGCAAAGGGTTCTCGATGTTCGGCGCAATCGCCAAGAAACTGTTCGGCTCGGCCAATGATCGGCGTCTGAAGACCTATCCGCCCAAGGTCGCGGCCATCAACGCGCTGGAACCGGAGCTGATCGCCCTCTCCGACGACGAGATCCGCGCGCGCACCCAGATGTTCCGCGACCAGCTCGCGGCCGGAAAGACCCTCGACGACATTCTCGTGCCGGCCTTCGCGACCGTGCGCGAGGCGGCGAAGCGCGCGCTCGGCCAACGTCATTTCGACATGCAGCTGATCGGCGGCATGGTGCTGCATGAAGGCTCCATCGCCGAAATGAAGACCGGCGAAGGCAAGACGCTCGTCGCCACGCTGCCGACCTATCTGAACGCGCTCGCCGGCAAGGGCGTGCACGTCGTGACGGTGAACGACTACCTCGCCCGCCGCGACTCCGAATGGATGGGCCGCGTCTACCGTTTCCTCGGGCTCGAGGTGGGCGTCATCGTCCACGGGCTGTCGGACGAAGAGCGTGCCGCCGCCTATGCCGCCGACATCACCTACGGCACGAACAACGAGTTCGGCTTCGACTATCTGCGCGACAACATGAAATACGAGCTGAACCAGATGGTTCAGCGCGGCCACAATTACGCGATCGTGGACGAGGTGGACTCGATCCTCGTGGACGAGGCGCGCACGCCGCTGATCATTTCCGGCCCGCTCGACGACCGCTCGGAACTCTACAATTCCATCGACGTGCTGATCCCCAAGCTCGGCCGCGAGCATTTCGACCTCGACGAGAAGCAGCGCGCCGTGTCGCTGACCGAAGCGGGCAACGAGCGCATCGAGGAACTGCTGACCGAAGCCGGCCTGCTGAAGGAAGGCACGCTGTACGACGCGGCCAACGCCACGCTGGTGCACCACGTCAATCAGGCGCTGCGCGCGCATACGCTGTTCCAGCGCGACAAGGACTACATCGTCCGCAACGACGAAGTGGTCATCATCGACGAGTTCACCGGCCGCATGATGCCGGGCCGCCGCTATTCCGAGGGCCTGCATCAGGCGCTGGAGGCGAAGGAGCACGTGCAGGTTCAGCCCGAGAACCAGACGCTGGCCTCCATCACCTTCCAGAACTATTTCCGGCTTTACGGCAAGCTCGCGGGCATGACCGGCACCGCGGCCACCGAGGCCGACGAATTCCTCGACATCTACAAGCTGGAAGTGGTCGAGATCCCGACCAACCTCCCCGTCTCGCGCATCGACGAGGACGACGAGGTGTATCGGACGGCGGAGGAGAAGTTCCGCGGCATCATCCGCGAGGTCGACGACGCCTCGACGCGCGGGCAGCCGATCCTCGTGGGCACGACCTCCATCGAAAAATCGGAAATGCTGGGCGAGGCGCTGACCAAGCACGGCTACACGCCCATCGACTTCTCCGACCCGGCCGGGCTGGAAAAGCTGTTCGTTTCGGCGCGCGAAGGCACGAACGCGAAGGTGTTCGCGATCCTCAATGCGCGCTTCCACGAGCAGGAAGCCTTCATCGTGGCGCAGGCGGGCGTGCCCGGCGCGATCACCATCGCCACCAACATGGCGGGCCGCGGCACCGACATTCAGCTGGGCGGCAATGCCGACATGCGCATCGCCCACGAACTCGGCGGCATGCCGGACGGCGACGAGCGGGCGGCCAAGGAAAAGGCCATCCGCGAGGAAATCGCCTCCTTCAAGCAGAAGGCGCTGGCGGCCGGCGGGCTCTACGTACTCGGCACCGAGCGGCATGAAAGCCGCCGCATCGACAACCAGCTGCGCGGCCGCTCGGGCCGCCAGGGCGACCCCGGCCGCTCGAAGTTCTACCTGTCGCTTCAGGACGACCTGATGCGCATCTTCGGCTCCGACCGCATGGACGGGATGCTGACCAAGCTGGGACTGAAGGAGGATGAGGCGATCATCCATCCTTGGATCAACAAGGCGATCGAGAAGGCCCAGCAGAAGGTCGAAGTGCGCAACTTCGACATCCGCAAGAACATCCTGAAATACGACGACGTGATGAACGACCAGCGCAAGGTGGTGTTCGAGCAGCGTCGCGATTTCATGGCCGAGGCGAGCGTGCGCGCCACCATCGACGACATGCGCCACGGCGTGGTCGACGATCTCGTGGCGCGGCACATTCCCGAAGGCGCCTATGCCGAGCAGTGGGACGCGCCCGGCCTGAAGGACGGCGTGCTGCGGCTTCTGAACCTCGACCTGCCCGTGGTGGAATGGGCGCAGGAAGAGGGCATCGCCGACGAGGAAATGCGCGAGCGCATCCGCAAGGCGGCCGACGAGGCCTATGCCGAGCGCAACGAGAAGAACACGCCCGAAGTGATGACCTATGTCGAGAAGCAGGTGCTCCTGCAGGTGCTCGACCATCTGTGGCGCGAACATCTCGTGACGCTCGACCATCTCCGGCAGGTGATCGGCTGGCGCGGCTATGCCCAGCGCGACCCGCTGAACGAGTACAAGTCGGAAGCTTTCGAGCTGTTCGACGGGCTGATCGGGCTGTTGCGCGAGCAGGTGACGGCGCAGCTGATGCGCATCGAAGTGATGTTCTCCCCGCCGCCGGAGCCGGAACTGCCGCCGATGCAGGGCATGCATCTCGACCCGAACACGGGCGAGAACGAGATGGCCCTCGCCGACCTGCCCTTCGGCGCGCCGAGCGGCGAGCGCGACCCGAACGACCCCGGCACCTGGGGCCGCGTGGGCCGCAACGAGGCGTGCCCCTGCGGCTCGGGCAAGAAGTACAAGCACTGCCACGGGCAGTATGCGTGACGGACCCGGCCGGCGCGTTGCCGGCCGTTCCCGCCCGAGCATGACGATGACCTCTCCTTTGATCTTGAACTCCGTGGCCGACCTGCGCCGGACGGTGGCGGCGTGGCGCGCGGCGGGGGAGCGCATCGCGCTGGTGCCGACGATGGGTGCGCTGCATCCCGGGCATGTTTCGCTGACCGCGCGGGGGCGCGAGAGCTGCGCCCGGGTGGTGGTTTCGATCTTCGTGAACCCGACGCAGTTCGCGCCGAACGAGGATTTCTCCGCCTATCCCCGCACCTTCGACGCCGACCTCGCCAAGCTCGCGGCGGCGGGGGTGGATGCGGTGTTCGTGCCCTCCGTCTCCGAGATGTATCCGGACGGCTTCGGCACGACGGTGACGCTGGAAGGACCGGCCGTCGCCGATCTCGAAGACCGGTTTCGGCCCTCGCATTTCGCCGGCGTCGCGACCGTGGTGACGAAGCTGCTGCTGCAGGCGCTGCCGGACGTCGCGGTGTTCGGCGAGAAGGACTGGCAGCAATTGGCCGTGATCCGGCGCGCTGTGCGCGACCTCGACGTGCCGGTCGAGATCGTCGGCGGGCCGACGATCCGGGAAGCGGACGGGCTCGCGATGTCCTCGCGCAACGTCTATCTCTCACCCGCCGAGCGCGCGGCCGCGCCGCTGATCTACCGCACGATGCAGGCCTGCGCCGCACGGATCCGCGCGGGAGAACCGGGCGCCGTCGTGGCGGCGGACGGCCGCGCGGCGCTGGAAGGGGCCGGGTTCTCCGTGGATTATTTGGAGTTGCGGGACGCCGCGTCTCTGGCGCGCGTCGCCGACGGGGCGGCGGGACCGCGGCGGTTGCTCGCGGCCGCACGCATCGGCGCGACCCGCCTGATCGACAACATCGCCGTCTGAACCGGCGCACGACCAGAACCGAAGAGGCAGACGCCATGGCTTACCTCACCGACGCCGCGCCCTCCTCCGCGCCGCAAAAGCCCCTGCGCTTGGCAGACTTCGCCAGGATGCGGGCCGCGGGGGAAAAGATCGTGTCGCTGACGGGCTATGATTCGAGCTTCGCGGCGCTGTTGGACCGCGCGGGCGTGGAGCTGATCCTCGTGGGCGATTCCATGGGCAACGTGCTGCAGGGCCATTCCTCCACCCTGCCCGTGACCATGGAACAGATGGAGTACCACACGGGCTGCGTCGCGCGAGGCGTGAAGCGCGCCTTGGTGATGGCCGACATGCCGTTCGGCTCCTATCAGGAAGGGCCGCAGCAGGCCTTCCGCAACGCCGCGCGGCTGATGGCGGCCGGAGCGCAGATGGTGAAGGTGGAAGGCGGAGCCTTCATCGCGGAGACCGTGGCGTTTCTCGTCGAGCGCGGCATTCCCGTCTGCGCGCATATCGGGCTGACGCCGCAATCGGTGCATCAGCTCGGCGGGTACCGGGTGCAGGGCAAATCGGACGACGGGGCCGACCGCATGATCGCCGATGCGGCGGCGCTGGAGGCGGCGGGCGCGTCCTTCCTCGTGATCGAGATGGTGCCGGCGGCGCTGGGCAAGAAGGTGACGGAGTCGCTGTCGCGCATGGCGACGATCGGCATCGGGGCGGGACCGGATTGCGACGGGCAGGTGCTGGTGCTGCACGACATGCTCGGCATTTATCCCGGCAAGACGGCGCGCTTCACCAAGAATTTCATGGACGGAGCGACCGGCATCGAAGCGGCGGTGGCGGCCTATGTCGGGGCGGTGAAGGGCGGCACGTTTCCGGCCCCCGAGCACTGCTACTGAGGCAAAGCGGAGCGCCTACCGCGCGCGGCCGGAGGGCAGGTCGCCGGTGATGGCCATGCAGTTGCGGCGGTTCTGCTCGATGCAGACCTGAGCCTTCTGAGTCTGCGAGAGTTCCAGCAGGATCGCCGCACCCGCGACGGTGAGCAGCAGCGCGACGATGCCGCCGATCAGCGACGTGCGCACGCGCCGATCGGTCTCTTCCGGCGTTTCCGGGCGATGGGAACGCGAAGGTTCGGGGTGCGTCGGCACGGCGCGGCTCTGCTCTCTGAGGTCCGCGAAACGGTGCGCGCTTTCCCGCGCGGACACAAGCCCGCGCGAGCCGGGGGGCTCAGCGCACCAGCGGTGCGGAGAGCGAGGCCTGACGGCGCGGCGGGAGCGGCGCGTTGACGGGCTGCGGCAGCGGCTCGGGCTCGCCGAAGCGGATCAGGCGCTTGTAGAACGGCGCTGCGTCAGGCGTCGAAGCCGTCGCGGCGGGCGCAGGCGTGCTCGGCCCGCCGAACAGAGCGCCCATGGTGGGAATGCCGCTGAACAGGCCGGACGAAGCGGGCTTCGTCGCGTCCTTAGCCGCATCCTTGCCGGCGTCCTTGGAAACATCCTTGGACGCGTCGACGGCCGCGGTGCGGACCGGCTGCGGCGCGGAAGCGACGGGAGCGGGGGTGGCGGCGGCGACGACGACGGGCTCGACCTTCGGGCGGCCGTTCGCGTCGAGATGTACTTCCGTCACCGCGCCGATGGCTTCGGGACGGCTGACGTCGCCGAGATCGGCACGGCGCTGCGCGGGAACCGGGGCGATGCGCTCTTCGCCCGCGTTGGACTGGATGGCGAATTCGGAACCGCGGAAGGAGGCGTGCTGGTTGCCGTCGGCGTGCTGGACGCGGACGGCGGGCAGGCCGCGCTCGATCAGGGCCATGGCCTGCGTCTCGTCGGCGCGGCGCTTGGCATCCACCGCGGCGGCGACGGACGGCTCGATCGTGTAGCGCGGGCATGCGCCCGTAGGCTCGAAGCGGCCCTCGGCAGTCGCGGCGTTGAAGACGTAGCTGCGGCCGCAATAGGCGACGGCAGGCTCGCGCTTGGTGACTTCGAAGTGGTCCGACCCTTCCTTCAGGTTCTTCCAGAAGGGCATGTTGGGATCATGCCGGAACTTGGCCATGTTCTCGGCATTCATGCGGAACGGGAAGGACTGGAACTGAACGGTCTTCTGCCCGCCTTGGAAGGCGTCGCGCATCACCGCGTAGATCTCTTCCATCTGCTCGTTGGTCATGGCGAAGCAGCCGCGCGAGGAGCAGGTGCCGTGCACCATGATGTCGCCGCCCGAGCGGCCCATCGCGCGTTCCATCGTGTTGGGATAGCCGACGTTGAAGGACAGCCAGTAGGACGAGTTCGGGTTCATCTGCGCGGCGGAGATGGTGTAGAAACCCTCCGGGACCTGACGGTCGCCCTCGCGGGTCTTGGGACCGAGCTGGCCCGACCAGCGGCACACCGGATAGGTTTTGACGAGCACGTATTCGCCCGTGCGGTCCTGCTTCCAGACCTCGATTTCCGACTCTTTCTTGTAGGCGCGGACGAGGACCGGGGCGTTGCGGTCCACGTTCTTCTCGGTCATCAGCGCGACGGTCTTGGCCGGCACCGGCGCAAGCGCACGGGCGGGGATGCGGGCGCGCTCTTCCGTGCAGGAGGCAAGCACCACGGCCACGGAGGCGACGATCGCGAGGCGGAAGGTGGAGCGGAACATGAAGACGTTCTCCGACGGGTCGATACGCCGACCCGATCCCCCAGTCCTAGACCCGGACGGTTTACCGATTCTTACCTCGTTCGACGCAAATCGGGCCGAAAGAGTCGCGCTTAAGGTCGAAGACAATCAGATTTTGCGGCCGATGGCGAGAAATTTTGCGGCGCGGCGCTCGCGCACGTCCTCCGCGGAAAGGCCCTCGAAAACGCTCAGGGCGACCGCCACGGCCTCTCCCGCAGCCTGAACGGCGGCTTCGGGCGCGCGATGCGCGCCGCCGACCGGCTCCGGCACGATGCCGTCCACGATGCCGAAGCGCAGCAGGTCCTGCGCCGTGATCTTCATGTTGGTGGCCGCGTCCTGCGCGCGCCCCGAATCGCGCCACAAGATCGACGCCGACGCCTCGGGCGAGGCCACGGTGTAGATGGAGTGCTCGAGCATCAGCACGCTGTTGGTGCTGGCCAGCGCCACCGCGCCGCCCGAACCGCCCTCGCCGATCACCAAGGCCACGTTGGGCGTGCCGAGACCGAGACAGGCCTCGGTTGAGCGGGCGATGGCTTCGGCCTGTCCGCGCTCTTCCGCCTCGATGCCGGGATAGGCGCCCGCGGTGTCGACGAAGCTGATGACCGGAAGGCCGAAACGCTCGGCCAGTTCCATCAGGCGGACCGCCTTGCGGTAGCCCTCGGGCATGGCCATGCCGAAATTGTGCCGGATGCGGGTTTCGGTGTCGTTGCCCTTTTCCTGCCCGAGCACGCAGACGGAGCGCCCGCGGAAACGGCCGAAACCGGCGACGATGGCCTGATCCTCGGAGAATTTGCGGTCGCCGGCGAGCGGCGTGAAATCCTCGACGAGAGCCTCGACGTAATCCTTGAAGTGCGGGCGCATCGGATGGCGCGCGACCAGCGTCTTCTGCCAAGGCGTCAGATTGCGGTAGAGCTCGGCCAGCTGCGTCTGCGCGCGCTGCTCCAGCTTCGCGATCTCGTCGCGGATTGCGGGCGAGTCCGTTTCGGACGCCAGCGGGCGGAGTTCGTCCGCCTTGGCTTCCAACTCGGCGACCGGCTTTTCGAAATCGAGATAGCTGCGCATCGTCGCGGCGACCGACCCTTCGGAGTCCTCGGAGCGCCCGAGGGGTCCCGGACGCGGCGGAGTAGTGAAGGCTGGGGGCGCTTACGTCAAGACGCGGGCGACCCCTCCTCCGGCAAGCGGGAATAGCTTCCCGGCGCGCCGGCGGGCACGAACACCGGCTGCATGCGCGACACCCGCTGCGTCTTGCGCACCGTGACCGGGCGATACAGCAGCTTCGTGGCCTCGACGAGATGCACGCCGGAAAACGGCAGCGACAGCCCCGCGCCGATCCTCTCCCACGCCGTCGCGGAACTGAGAAAGACGCGGCGGGGAATGGGCGGCATGTAGAGATGCTCGCCCCAGAACACGGGCGAAAACAAGGAATCGCGGAGCACGCCGGTCAATTGGCTGCGGGAATAAGGCAGGCCTTGGCCGAACGGCGTCGTATCCATGCGCGCCCACAGGCCGCGACGGTTGGGCACGACGGCGATCATGCGGCCGCCCGGGCTGAGGACGCGCCACACCTCGGACAGCAATTCGCGCGGCGACTCCTCCGTCTCCAGCGCATGGACCAGCAGGATGCGGTCGATGCTCTGATCCGGCAGCGGCAACATCGTGGAGATGGCGAGCGCGGTCGCGGAGGGGCCTTCCGCCGGCCAATTCACCACGCCCTGCACCTCGGGCATGAAGGCGAGCACGCGCTCGGCCCCCTCGCGCAGCGGATCGAGATAGGGCGTGGCGTAGCCGATGCCGAGCACGGACCCGCCCGACCCGCGCCATCGCTCCGCCACAGCCGCGCCGAGAACGCGCCGCGCCACCTGTCCCAGCGGCTCGGCGTAGAAGTTTCTGAGGTCGACGACGTCGAGAGGCATCGGATCCGTTCGATGCGGCGGGGGTGGAAACGGGCGCGCCGCCGGCCCATCATAGCCGGGAATCGAAGGAACGCACCCGCATGGTCGAAATCCGCCTGTTTCTC
Organism: Hyphomicrobiales bacterium; assembly: GCA_027489535.1. GTDB lineage: Bacteria > Pseudomonadota > Alphaproteobacteria > Rhizobiales > Beijerinckiaceae > JAIXZO01. Next base: position 26,253 of record JAIXZO010000009.1, on the reverse strand, counting down.
ATCGGCTCCGACAATTTCGGGGTGCTGCTGCATGACCCCGCGACCGGGGCCACGGCCACCATCGACGCGGGGGAGGAAGCCCCCATCGTCGCGGCGCTGGCCGAGACGGGCTGGACGTTGACCGACATCCTCGTGACCCATCATCACGGCGACCACATCGCCGGGGTGGAGGGCCTGAAGCGCCGTTTCGGCGCGAAGGTGACCGCGCCCGCGCATGACGCGGGCCGCATCCCCGGCATCGACGCGACGGTGAAGGAGGGCGACGCCGTGCGCGTGGGCTCCCTCGTCGCGACCGTGATCGAGACGCCGGGGCATACGCTGGGGCACATCGCCTATCATTTCGCGGCGGAAAAACTGCTGTTTTCCGGCGATACCCTGTTCGCGCTCGGTTGCGGACGGCTGTTCGAAGGAACGCCGGACCAGATGTGGACCTCGCTGAACAAGCTGGCGGCGCTGCCCGACGACACGCAGGTGTATTGCGGGCACGAATACACCCTCTCGAACGCCCGGTTCGCGCTGCGCTACGACGGCGACAACCCCGCCTTGGCGGCGCGGGCGGCGGAGGTGGAGCGGCTGCGCGCCGAAGGGCGCTTCACGGTGCCGAGCACCATCGGACAGGAGCGGGCGACCAACCCGTTCCTGCGCGCGGGCGACCCCGCCGTGGCGAAGGCCGTAGGGCTGCCGGGCGGCAAGCCCGCCGCGGTGTTCGCGGCGCTGCGCGAAGCCAAGAACCGCGGCTGACGGACCGGAGCCTTACATGCGCATGATGGAAAGCGACCGCCGGCCGGAGGAGATCATCCGGCTGCTCGATCTCGCGCCGCATCCCGAGGGCGGGCATTACCGCGAGACGTTTCGCGACGCGCGGCTCGTGGAGAACGGACGGGCGGCCTCCAGCCACATCTATTATCTGCTCGGCGTGGGCGAGACCTCGGAATGGCACCGCATCGACGCGGTGGAGGTGTGGCACCACTACGCGGGCGCGCCCTTCGTGCTGACGATCTCCGAGAACGGGCATGACGCGCAGGCCTTCATTCTCGGCCCGGACGTCGCGGGCGGGCAGCGGCCGTCTCTGGTGGTTCCCGCCGGCGCATGGCAGACCGCGACGAGCCTCGGTGCGTGGAGCCTGATGGGCTGCACCGTCGCACCGGGGTTCGATTTCGCGGGCTTCGAAATGGCCCCGCCCGGATGGCGGCCGATGCCGCGCGCGGCGGGCGGCGCGTGACCATCGCCGCAACTGCGCCGGACCTCGTGGACGCGCTGGAGCGCCATTGCGCCAAGGCTTGGCCCGCGCCGGAGATCGTGCGGCTCAACGGCTGGGAACTGCGTTTCGCGCCGGGATCGCGCTCGCGCCGCGTCAATGCGCTGACGCCGCTTTCGCCCGTGCCGGGCAAGTTCGAGGAGACGCTGGAGCTGGCGCGCAAGCTCTGCCGGCAACGCGACGTGGCCTGCACCGTGCGCATCACGCCCGCCGCCGGTGCGGAAGCGACGGCCGTGCTCGACCGGCAAGGCGTGCCGGTGCTGGATTTCACCGCGGTGGAGGTGGCGCCGTTGGGGCCGGGGCTCGCGCTCGACGCCGAGGTGACGATCGAGACCGCGCCGAGCCGCGCATGGATCGACGGGATGGCCGCGGCGAACGGCGTGGGGGCGGAGGAGAAGGCGGTGATCGAGCGGCTGCTCGGCGACGTGCTTTATCCGCAAGCCTTCGCGACGACGATGCAGGACGGCACGCCCGCGGCCTTCGCGCGCGCGGCGGTCGGGGACGGGCTGATGGGCATCTTCCATGTGACGACGCGGGCGGACGCACGGCGCAAGGGCCATGCGCGGCGGGCCGTGTCCTCGCTGATGGCCTGGGGACGGCGGCAGGGCGCGATGCGCGCCTATCTGCAGGTGACGGCCGACAATGCGCCCGCGCGGGCGCTGTATGCGGAACTCGGCTTCCGCGAGGCCTATGTCTACACCTACCGTCCGGCCTGAGCGGGACGCGCCTTCGGGGCCAAGGTGGCGAGCAGCGCGCCGCCGACGATGAGCGCGCAGGACACCAGAAGCACCGGCGTGGCTTGGGCGAAGCCCGCAAGGATCAGCAGCAGCGTGGACAGGACCGGGGTGGCGTAGGACGCGAAGCCGAGCATGCGGATGTCGCCCTTCTTCACGCCGACGTCCCACAGATAGAAGGCCGCGCCGACCGGGCCGAGGCCGAGCGCGAGCAACGCGCCCCATTGCCCCGCGCCTTGCGGCAGCACCGTGGTCTCGAAGGCGAAGTGACAGACGGCCGACAGCACCGCGGTGGCGAAGCAGAAGCCGGTGACGGCATCGGTGGGCACCGCGCCGAGGCGTCGCGACAGCAGCGAATAGGCGGCCCAGACGAAGGCGGCGGCGAAGGCGCAGAGATAGCCCGCAAGATGCGACGGATCGAAGGCGAGGCCGCCCTCGCGCCCCACGGCCAAGGCCGCCACGCCGGCGAAGCCCGACGCCGCGCCGAGGACGTGCACGGCGCGCAACCGCTCGCCCGGCAGCAAGGACGAGCCGAGCACGATCAAAAGCGGCCAGAGATAATTGACCAGCCCCGCCTCCGCCGGCGGCGCGAGCCGCAGCGCGGCGAAATACAGCGCGTGATAACCGAACAGCCCGCCGACCCCGACGAGCCAGACCACCGGCGGCTGCACCATCGCCTTGATCGCCGAAGGCCGCGCGATCCACCCCGCAGCGCCCGCCAGCGCGCCGGCGAAGAACGTCATCGCGTTCAGCTGGAACGGCGGGATGGTGCCGGTGAAGGCTGTGAGCGACGCCAACGACGCCCAAAGCGCGATGGCCCCGAACCCGGCGACGGTAGCCCGGCGACGGGCGGAATCGGAAGAAGACTGCATGGGCGGGACATTGACCCGCCGGGAGGCGTCAGGGCAAGCGGCCCCCGCCTCACCGATACGCCTCGGCCTCGTAGCCGTTCGCGCCCTCGTCGCCCGGCGTGACGGCGAGGAACATGAACAGGACGAAGGAGATCGCGACGGAGGCGATGCTGAAATAGTCCCACTCGCCGGGTGTTCCGGAACCGAAGGCCCCGACGACGGAGGGCAGCAGGACGTACCAGACGATATGCCACCCCGACATGCCGAGATCGTGGAAGCGCCGGACGGGGATGACGATGCCCATCCAGGACACGATGCCAAAAAGCGGGACGAGAAGCAGCAACAGCCAGGGGATCTTGGCGGCGATGACCGGGAGAACGACGATGATGACGCTCGCGATCGCGATCATCAGCATCGAAAGGCTCCAGAGCAGAAACGGCAATCGGGCGAGGCGGCCCCGCAGGCTCAAATATTTCGACATCGGACAATCCGTGCAGGCATGAAAAAAGGCGCGGGCCTTGCGGACCGCGCCTTCAGCCTAGCCGAAAATCGGCGTTAGGACATCAGCTGTCCGCCGTTGGCCGACAGCGTGGAGCCGGTGATGAAGCCGGCGTCGTCGGCGGCGAGGAAGGCGACGCAGCGGCCGATTTCCTCGGGGGTGCCGAGGCGGCCGACCGGGATCTGCGGGAGGATGCGGGTCTTCAGCACGTCTTCGGCGATGGCCTGCACCATTTCGGTGCCGATATAGCCGGGGCAGATCGCGTTGACGGTGATGCCCTTGGCCGCGCCTTCCTGCGCCAGCGCCTTGACGAAGCCGAGATCGCCCGCCTTCGCGGCGGAATAGTTGACCTGGCCCATCTGGCCCTTCTGCCCGTTCACCGACGAGATGACGATGATGCGGCCGAAGCTGCGGTTGCGCATGCCTTCCCACACCGGGCGGCACATGTTGAAGAGGGAATCGAGATTGGTGCGGATGACGGCCGACCACTGGTCCTTGGTCATCTTGTGGAACATGCCGTCGCGGGTGATGCCCGCATTGTTGACGAGCACTTCGACGGGGCCCACCTCGGCCTCGACCTGCGCGATGCCGGCGGCGCAGGCGTCATAATCGCCGACGTCCCACTTGTAGGCCTTGATGCCGGTTTCCGCGGTGAACTGCTGCGCGGCCTCGTCATTGCCGCCGTAATTCACGGCGACCGTGAAGCCTGCGGATTTCAGCGTCTTGGCGATCGCGGCGCCGATGCCGCGGGTTCCGCCCGTCACAAGTGCAACTCGAGCCATTTCGTCCCCTCGTCCGTTTTTCATGCTTCTGGAAAATCCGGAAAGCCCCCTCCCCCGGATCGAAAAAAGGCGTCGCTCTCGCGACGCCTTTCAGTTCGGAGCGCTCAGCGCTCGAGGCACATGGCGATGCCCATGCCGCCGCCTATGCACAAGGTCACGAGACCCTTCTTGGCGTCGCGCTTCTGCATCTCGTGCAGCAGCGTGACGAGCACGCGGGCGCCGGACGCGCCGATCGGATGGCCGATGGCGATGGCGCCGCCGTTGACGTTGACCTTGGACGTATCCCAGCCGAGGTCCTTGTTGACCGCGATGGCCTGCGCCGCGAAGGCCTCGTTGGCTTCGACGAGATCAAGATCGTCGATGGTCCAGCCGGCCTTTTCCAGCGCCTTGCGCGACGCGGGGATCGGGCCCGTGCCCATGACCGCGGGATCGACGCCCGCAGTGGCCCAACCGGCGATGCGCGCGAGCGGCTTGAGACCGCGCTTCTGCGCTTCGGCGGCGGTCATCAGCACCACCGCGGCCGCGCCGTCATTGATGCCCGAAGCATTGCCGGCGGTGACCGAGCCTTCCTTGTTGAAGGCGGGCTTGAGCTTGGAGACGGAGTCGAGCGTCGTGCCGGCGCGGATGTACTCGTCCTGATCGACGACGATGTCGCCCTTCTTGGAAGAAATCGTGACGGGCACGATCTCGTCCTTGAAGCGGCCGGACTTCTGCGCGGCTTCGGCCTTGTTCTGCGAGGCGACCGCGAAGGCATCCTGCTCCTCGCGGGTGATCTGCCAGCGCTGGGCCACGTTTTCGGCGGTGTTGCCCATGTGGTAACCGTGGAAGGCGTCGAGCAGGCCGTCGCGCAGCATCGAGTCGACGAACTTCATGTCGCCCATCTTGGTGCCGTTGCGCAGATGCGCGGTGTGCTGCGACTGCGACATCGATTCCTGACCGCCCGCCACGATGATGGTGGCGTCGCCGTTGGCGATCTGCTGCATGCCGATGGCCACGGCGCGCAGGCCGGAGCCGCACAGCTGATTGAGGTTCCACGCGGTCTTTTCCTGCGGGATGCCGGCCTTCATGGCCGCCTGTCGCGCCGGGTTCTGACCCTGCCCCGCCGTGAGGATCTGGCCGAGGATGACCTCGTCCACGTCGTCGGGGGAAATGTTGGCGCGTTCGACCGCCGCCTTCACGGCGATGGCGCCGAGATCATGGGCGGTAAGCGTCGAGAGCGCGCCGTTGAAAGAACCGACGGCCGTGCGCGCCGCGCCGACGATGACGATGTCCGAAGAGGCCATAGTGGGATTTCCTCCGAAGGAAAGTTGTTGGTTGGACCGCACCATCGCTAAGGCCCGGGCGGTTTTTTGTCGAGTTGACGCGATTTTTCGACCCCCGGCACCTCCGCGTCAAGGCGTGAGGCCGTTTCGGCTTATCAGCAATTCGGGCTTCGTCGAGTTGCTGATGGACGAAAGTCGAAAAGTTCTTTTCTACAGCGCCGGAACGGGCTTAACTCCCGAAAGCACAGCGGCGCCCGCAGGAGGAGCCGCGCAGCGGCGTGAGTCATGAGCAAAGACAACGAACCGGTCGCCATCAAGAAATACGCGAACCGTCGCCTGTACCATACGGGCACCAGCACCTACGTCACCTTGGACGACCTTGCGGGAATGGTGAAGCGCGGCGAGAACTTTCTCGTCACCGACGCGAAATCGGGCGAGGACATCACCCGATCCGTGCTGACGCAGATCATCTTCGAGCAGGAATCGAAAAGCGGGCAGAACCTGCTGCCGGTGAATTTCCTGCGCCAACTGATCGGATTCTACGGCGACAGCATGCAGTCGCTCGTGCCGAGCTATCTGGAATATTCCATCCGTTCGCTGACCGAGAACCAGCAGAAGATCCGCGACCAGTTCGCGGGTTCGCTCGGTTCGTCGGTGTTCGGCGTGATGGAGGAGCAGACCCACAAGAACATGGCGATGTTCCGCGAGGCGCTGTCGATGTTCACCCCGTTCCCGATCGTCAAGACGGGCGAGGAGAAGGCGGAGACGACGGACGCCGCGCCGGCCAAGCCGGACGAGGACATCGACGGGCTCAAGCGCGAATTGGCCGAGATGCAGAAGCGGCTCGACAAGCTCGCCCGCTGACGGCAACACGGCAGAAAAGCAAAAAGGACGGCCGCGAGGCCGCCCTTTTCGTATGGAAATCAGACGAAGGTGCCGTCAGGCGTCCTTCTTGACCGCGAGGATCTGGCGACCGCGATACATGCCGGTCTTCAGATCGACGTGGTGCGGACGGCGCAGCTCGCCCGAGTCCTTGTCCTCGACATAGGTCGGGGCGGTCAGGGCGTCGGCGGAGCGACGGAAGCCGCGCTTCATGCGCGACGTCTTTCTTTTCGGAACGGCCATGGATCTCTCCGCGTCGGTTGTCTGGCTTCGGCACGGCGTGCCGAGCGGCAGCCTTCCGGCAAATTGGAGGCCGTCCTATACAAGCTGCTCGACGCGCCGGCTAGTCCCGAACGAGGGCGCTCGCGCTGTTTTGAACGAATTTGCCAAGAGCGTGAACCTCCTTTCATGATGGAGGCGTTCACGACGTCCTTTTTTGCTCTCGGTGTTTTACGCCATGTCGATTTCAACGCCCCGTTTCCTCGATCGCAGAACCGTCTTGGCGGGTCTCGCCGGCACGTTCGCCGCCCCCGCACCGAGTTTCGCCGCATCACGAAGCCGCTTCGCGCTGCTGAACCCCGACGACATCGCGACGCGCGTGAAGCGACCCGGCGCGCCCGTCGCCTCCATCGTCAAACGCGCCGAGGCGCATCTGGCGCGGGAGCCGCGCGCGTTGAGACGATTGACCTTGGAGGGTCGTCATCCCGGGCAAGCGGCCTATGAGGAGAGCAAGGCCGCGACGGAGGACTTCCAAGCGATCCTCGAACTTGGACTGGCTTTCACCGCCACGCGTGAAGACCGCTTTTTGACCGGAGCCGACCGGATGATCGGCGCCTGGGCGAAAACCTATCGGCCGAACCTCAATCCCATCGACGAGGAAAAGTTCGAACGGCTGATCATGGGGGCGGACCTCGTGCGCGGGCGCATCGACCCGAACACGGATGCGGCGCTCGATGCGCTTCTGCTGCGTTTCAAAGAGGGGTACGCGGCGGCCGTGCGCCCTCCCTATCTGCGCGGCACGGACCGCAACAATTGGCAGTCGAACCGCTACAAACTGGCCGTGATGAGCGCCTATGCGCTCGGAGATCTCGATGAGGTCGTACGCCTGCGCGACTTGTTCGATACGTTTTTGGACGAGCACATCGTCACGCCCGACGGGATGCTCCAAGACTTCCGCGAGCGGCATGCGATCCACTACACCGTCTATTCCCTCCATGCCTTGACGTTGGCGTGCCTGGCGACGCGCGCGCACGGGCACGACTGGCTGAATCGACGCAACGCGGCCGGGGCCTCGGTCGCGACCGCCATCGACTGGACGGTGCCGTATATGACCGGCCGCTTGAAGAACGAGGAATTCGAGGGTTCGCCGGTGGCCTTCGACCGTGCGCGCAAGGAGCGGGGGACTCCGGGTTACTCCGGCCTTTGGCAACCGGGGAACGGGGCGTGGATGTTCGAGCGCGCCGCCGCGTTGAGCCCGCGCTGGCGGCCCGTGCTGGACGTGACGTCGGCCGCGGCCGGCCGACCGCCGAGCGATTGGATGCGCGTCATCCTCCTTTGAGGCCGCAGCCGCCGGGGAACTCGACGGCGGCGGCCTTGGCGGTGACGGACCCGGCCAGCTTGGACAGGCCGGGCCCCGGCCGCGCCGGGTTGCGGCGGATGGGATCCGGCAGGGACGCCGCCAGCAGCGCGGCTTCGCGCGCCGTCAATGCGGCGGCCGACTTGTTGAAATGCAGGCGGGCGGCGGCTTCCGCGCCGAACACGCCGGGGCCCCATTCGGCGACGTTGAGATAGACCTCCATCACCCGCGGCTTCGACCAGACGAGATCGACCGCCATGGCGAGCGGAATTTCGACCGCCTTGCGCAAGGCGGAGCGCCACGGCCAGAGGAAGACGTTCTTGACGGTCTGCATGGCGATGGTGGACGCGCCGCGGGAAGGCCCGTCCTCGCCCGCATCCTCCATGACGTCGCGCAGCGCCGCCCAATCGACGCCGCCATGGGTGCAGAAGCGGGCGTCTTCGGACGCGACGACGGCGGCGACGAGCTTGGGGGAAATGGCGGAAAGCGGCATCCAGCGCCGGTCGACCGGCTCGAACGAGACCCACCGCGCGAGCATCAGTGTCGAGACGGGCGGGACGAAGCGGTAGAGCACGATCAGGACGGCGAGCGCGAGAACCGACGCCGCGAGCACGCCGGCGAGGATGCGAAGGATGCGGCGCAACGGGCCGCGGCGGATCGCAGAACGCTCGACCATGCGAAAACTTGACCGATCGCAAGGCTTCCGGCAAGCGAGACGAACCCGCCTTTCGGCGGGACCGCACCACCGGAAAACGCATGATGGCCACCGATTCCGATTTCACGCAGCGTTTGGCGGCTCTCGCCGAGGCCGTCGAAGCCGAACTCGACCGCCTGCTCTCCGACCGTGCGCCTGCCGGCGAGATCGTGCGGCCCGCGCGGCTGACGGGGGCTATGCGCTATGCGGCGATGGCCGGCGGCAAGCGGCTGCGGCCGTTTCTGCTGGTGGAAAGCGCGCTGGCCTGCGGCGGCTCGGAGGCGGCGGCGTTGACGGCGGGGACCGCGCTGGAACTCGTGCATTGCTATTCGCTGGTGCATGACGACCTGCCCGCGATGGACGACGACGACATGCGCCGGGGAAGGCCGACGGTTCACAAGGCCTTCGACGAGGCCACCGCCATTCTCGTGGGCGACGCGCTGCTGACGCTCGCCTTCGACGCGATGGCGTCCGACACCGTGCATCCCGATGCGGCGGTGCGCATTCGGCTCGTGACGGGGCTGGCGCGCGCCTCGGGCGTGGGCGGCATGGCCGGCGGACAGGCGCTCGACCTGGAAGCGGAGGGACGCCACAGCCCGGACGGGCGGCCGCTGCAGCTCGACGACGCGGACATACGCACCCTCCAAGCCATGAAGACGGGCGCGCTGCTCGCCTTCGCGACCGAGGCCGGGGCGATCGCGGCGGGCGCGACCGAGGACAAGCGCGCGGCGCTGCTCGCCTTCGGCAAGGCGCTGGGCGCGGCGTTTCAGATCGCCGACGACATTCTCGACGTGGAAGCGGACGCAACGGCGCTCGGCAAGGCGACGGGCAAGGACGCGGAACGCGGCAAGGCGACGTTGGTGGGCCGGCTGGGCCTCGACGGCGCGAAGGCCGAGCGGGACCGCTTGGCGCGCGTCGCGCTCGAAGCGCTTGCGGGCTTCGGGCCGGAAGCGGACATGCTGCGCGCCGCGCTGCGCTTTACGGTGGAGCGCAGGCATTGAGAGAGGGCGTTCTCGGGCGGGGAGCGCGGCATCTCGCTTCCGTTCGCGCAAGCACGCGGCTCGCGGTCGCGTGCTTCGCGGCGGCGTTCGCCTATTTCATGCTGCCGCAGGACGTACGGTCGAGCGGGCGCGTCCTGATCGCGTGGGACATCGGGATTTCGGCCTATCTGATCATCGTTTGGCTCATGGTCCGCCGTTCGACCCCGGCCGACATCGTGGCGCGCGCCCAGCAATACGGCGACCGCGGCTTGGCCGTGGTCGCACTCCCCATCGCGGCGGCCGGCGTGAGCATCTCAGCGATCATCATCGAACTCGCCGTCCTGAAGACCATGGCGGCGCCGGCGCCGCACCTGCTGCTCGCCGCGCTGACCATCGCGCTCTCATGGACGTTCACGCAGGTGATGTTCGCGCTGCACTACGCGCACATGTTCCACAGAGGGGCCGCGGCGGGGGACGGCGGCGGGTTGGCATTCCCGAATACGCCGAACCCCGGCTACGGCGACTTTCTCTATTTCTCGTTCGTGATCGGATGCACGTCCCAAACGTCGGACGTGACCATCGAAAGCGGCCGGATGCGGCGGCTGGCCATGATCCACGGCATCTTCGCCTTCTTCTTCAACATCGTCGTGCTGGCGCTGAGCATCAATATCGGCGCGACGGCGATCTGAAGCCGAAACGGCGGTTCTGATCGAGAGCAGGCACGGCGCGTTCCGGGGAAGAAGCCGCGGTTCACTCGGCGGCGGTGCGGCCGGCCGTGCCGTAGCGGTTCTCGATGTAGTCGGCGACCATCGTCTTGAATTCGGCGGCGATGCCGGCCCCGCGCAGGGTCGCGACCTTCTTGCCGTCGACGAAGACCGGCGCGGAGGGCGTTTCGCCCGTGCCGGGGAGAGAGATGCCGATATCGGCATGCTTGGATTCGCCCGGGCCGTTCACGATGCAGCCCATGACGGCGACGTTGAGGGCTTCGACGCCGGCATATTGCGTCTTCCATTCCGGCATCGACGCGACGATCCAGTCCTGAATGTCGCGCGCGAGTTCCTGGAACACCGTGGAGGTGGTGCGGCCGCAGCCCGGGCAGGCGGCGACGAGCGGCACGAAGGTGCGGAACCCCATCGTCTGCAGGATTTCCTGCGCCACCTTGACCTCGACAGTGCGGTCGCCGCCCGGTTCGGGCGTCAAGGACACGCGGATGGTGTCGCCGATGCCCTCCTGCAGCAGCACGCCGAGCGCGGCCGACGAGGCGACGATGCCCTTCGAGCCCATGCCCGCTTCGGTGAGGCCGAGATGCAGTGCGAAATCCGAGCGCTTCGCCATCATGCGGTAGACGGCGATCAGGTCCTGCACCGCCGAGACCTTGGCGGAGAGGATGATGCGGTTCTTCGGCAGGCCGATCTCGACCGCGCGTTCGGCCGACAGCAGCGCGGATTGGACCATGGCCTCGCGGGTGACGGCGCGCGCGTCGATGGGGCGGTCGCTCGCGGCGTTGACGTCCATCAGATGCGTGAGGAGTTCCTGATCGAGCGAACCCCAATTCGCGCCGATGCGCACGGCCTTGTCCCAGCGGATCGCCATTTCGACGATGGACGAGAACTGCCGGTCCTTCTTGTCCTTGAAGCCGACATTGCCGGGATTGATGCGGTATTTCGCCAGCGCCTCGGCGCAGGCCGGATGATCGGCGAGCAGCTTGTGGCCGATGTAATGGAAATCGCCGACCAACGGCACGTCGACGCCGCGCTTGAGCAGCTTTTCGCGGATGTGCGGGACGGCCGCCGCGGCCTCGTCGCGGTCCACCGTGATGCGCACGAGTTCCGAACCCGCGCGGGCCAAGGCGGCGACCTGCGCGACGGTGCCGTCGATGTCGGCCGTGTCGGTATTGGTCATCGACTGCACGACGACGGGAGCGCCGCCGCCGACGGTGACGCCGCCGACGGAGACCGCGACCGTCTTCAGACGCTCCGCCGGACCGGCGGCGACGGGATCGGGGAGGCAATCGAGGGTCATGCAGGGGATCCCGGGCAGTGATTCGACGTGAGGATGACGGGCGTAAGCGCGGCCTTCAAGCGGCCTCGCCGCGGCAATGGGCGCAGGCGCCGTTGAGTTCGATGATCCGCGAGCGCGGCGCGAAGCCGTAGCCGTCGGCCAGACGGCCCAAGGCGGCCCGCAATTCCTCGGAATGACGCTCGTCGACCCCGCCGCAGCGGTCGCAGATCATGAACACCACGACGTCGCCGGGGGCATGCTCGGCGGGGCAGGCGATGAAGGCGTTGCGGCTCTCGAGCCGGTGCACGAAGCCCTGCGCCATCAGGAAATCGAGCGCGCGGTAGATGCTGACCGGCGAAAGCCGCTTGTCCCCGACCTCCGGCACGATCTCGGCGATGTCGTAGGCGCTGAGCGGCCGATGCGTGACGTAGAGCGTTTCCAGCACGCGGCGACGCACGGGCGTCATCCGTTCGCCGCGCGTGCGGCACGCTTCCTCGGCGCGGGCCAAGGCGTAAGGCGCGCGGGCGGCATGGTCATGCGCATGGGCGCACCCCTCGGCGTGAGCGTGAGGAGCGTCGGACGGGCCGGCGGCGGATTGGTCGGAAGTATGACGAGAATGGTCGTGCATCTGCTTTCGCGGTCTGCGTTCGATGTGATCCTATCACGCGCCCCGGGCGGTGACACCTCGGGGCACGCCGGTGTTATGCTGCATTGCAGTAAAGAAGTCCGCCCCGCCTTTCGTTTCGGAGAAGACGCGATGACCCTCGCCGCACGCAACGCCCTCGTGACCGGATCGACTTCCGGCATCGGCCTCGCCACCGCCCGCGCCCTCGCCAAGGAAGGCGCGAACGTGATGCTGAACGGGCTGGGGGACGCGGCGGCCATCGAAAAGCTGCGCGCGGACATGGCCGCGGAATTCGGCGTGAAGGTGCTGTATTCCGGCGCGAACATGCTCAAGCCCGACGAGATCGCGGCGATGGTGGCGGAGGCGGAGACGACCTTCGGCTCGCTCGACATCCTGATCAACAATGCGGGCATCCAGTATGTCGCCCCGGTGGACGAATTCCCCATCGACCAATGGGACCGCGTGATCGCGATCAACCTGACCTCGGCCTTCCACACGATGCGCGCCGCGCTGCCCGGCATGAAGGCGCGCAAATGGGGGCGCATCGTCTCGACAGCCTCGGCGCATTCGCTGACGGCCTCGCCGTACAAATCCGCCTATGTGGCGGCCAAGCACGGGCTGACGGGGCTGACCAAGTCGGTGGCGCTGGAAGTGGCGACAATGGGCATCACGGTGAATTGCATCTCGCCCGCCTATGTGTGGACGCCGCTGGTGGAAGCGCAGATCCCGGCGACGATGGAGGCGCGCGGCATGACGCGCGAGCAGGTCATCAGCGAGGTGATGCTCGACCGCCAGCCGACCAAGCAGTTCGTCACCGTGGATCAGGTCGCGGCCTCCGCGCTGTTCCTGTGCTCGGACGCAGCCGAGCAGATCACGGGCTCCAATCTCGTCATCGACGGCGGCTGGACGGCGCAGTGAGCGACGCTTCGACGGTTCGCCGCAAGCGCGGGAACGGGACCAAACGCGTCAACCTGGCTTTGCAGGGCGGCGGCGCGCACGGGGCCTTCACATGGGGGGTGCTCGACGCGCTGCTCGAGGACGGGCGGCTCGAGTTCGAGGCGATCAGCGGCTCCAGCGCGGGCGCGATGAACGCCGCGATCATGGCGTCGGGCCTTTGCAAGGGCGGCAACGAAAGCGCGCGCGCGGCGCTGCGGGCGTTTTGGCGCGACGTGGCTGTGGACGGCCACATCCCCGATCACGCGCGGGGACTGGTCGAGCTGATGCTGACGCCCTGGCGCATCGGCGCGGCGGCGGGGCAAAGCCTGATGGACGGCTCGCGCAACGTCTTCTCGCCCTATGAACTGAACCCGCTCGACATCAACCCGCTGCGCGACGTGGTGGAGAGCCACATCGATTTCGCGGCGCTGCGCTCGCATGACGGGCCGCAATTGTTCGTGGCGGCGACCAGCGTGCATTCCGGCAAGATCCGCATCTTCCGACGCCCGGAAATGTCGGCCGACGTGCTGATGGCCTCGGCGGCCCTGCCCTTCCTGTTCCGCGCCGTGGAGGTGGAAGGCGAGCCCTATTGGGACGGCGGCTTCATGGGCAACCCCGCGCTGTTCCCGTTCTTCACCGGCACGAAGACCGAGGACATCGTGCTTGTGCAGGTGAACCCGATCGAGCGCCCCGACACGCCGGAAACGGCCGTCGACATCATGGAGCGGGTGAACGAGATCACCTTCAACGGGCCGCTGCTGCATGAACTGCGCGCCATCGAATTCGTCGCCCGGCTGATCGATGCGGGGGCGCTCAGAGGCTCGCGCTACAAGGCGATCCGCATGCACCGCATCGAGGCGCAGGACCGGCTGAACGCCTTCGGCGCTTCGAGCAAGATCAAGGCGGATTGGGCGTTTTTCGGCAAGCTGTTCGAGATCGGCCGCGAAAGCACGCGCGATTTCCTCGACCGGCATTTCGACGACATCGGCAAGACGGGCACGCTCGATCTGCGGGCCGCGATCGACCCGATGCCGCAGGTCACGAAAAGGAGATGAGGTAAAGAACGCAACCGAGGAAAGAGCCGCGGTATCTTCTCCGGCCGAGAGCGGACGAAGGAGCGGCCCCGGTCCGTAAACTTCCCGGGATCGCAGTTCCGTGCATCGCCCCCGTCACCGAATGACGAAGGGGTCCTCGCCGTCCTCGGTGTGATTGTCCGCGATCAAGCAGTCGTTGAAGGTGACGGGCTCTTCCAAACCGCGTTCGAGAAAAATGCCCGCATCCCGGCCGTGCCGCGTCGTGTTCCGGCCGAGCGCCTTGTTGAACGTGATCTCGGACTTGACGAACTCGACGCCCCGGACGTTCTTCAAGGCGACGCCGCCGCCTCTGCCGAAATCGGCTCGTGCGTCGTTCTTCCGGATTGCGGTCTCCTTCACCACCATATGGCTGTCTTCACACCAGATACCGCCCCCGAGCGCAAAGCGCCCGGCAATGCTGCTTCCATACACTTCGTTGGACTCGATCCGACACGCTTCGATGGTCACGATGCACTCGGAATTGAAATAAAGCGCGCCGCCGTAGCAATCCACGCAGGCTCCGTTGTCCGACATGCTATTGTTCGTGAAGTTGCAATTCTTGAAGCGGGCATTCGTCCGGCGGCTTTCGATAGCCCCGCCGAAACCCCCGACGAAGGCGGCGCTCTCACGACCGCAGTTCGTCACGTCGCAGTCCTCCAACGTCAGATTCGCGTTTTCGGACCAGATCGCGCGATTGGTACGGTTCGTCGTCATGACCATGCGCCTGAGATGAACAGTGCCGGCCGACCGTATCTCGAGCAGTCCCCATACGCCGCGATCGTCGCCGCTCCAGATGGTCCGTTCGGTTCCCGCACTCTCGATCGTCACGTCGCGACCGTCATTGACCTGAACGCGGCGTTCCTTATGGCCCGGCGCGGTGAGCCGGATAACAATGGTCTGGTTGGGCCCGATCGAGTCGACTGCGGCCTGTATCGTTTCAAGATGTCCCGGCACTGAAACGATGTTGCTCATTTCATCCTCCGCTTCGGCTTATGGCGGCGTAGTCTCGGACGGTCGAAATTCTCGGTAAACTGGTCGAAATGACAGGGCGCGAGAGCGGTCTGGTTCAGCGGAAGCGCCAGACCTGCGTGCGCTTGATCTCGGAATCCTCGAGATCGCGGATGGTGGGAACGCGGTATTCGGCCAGCGCCTCCAGCCTGTCCTTGGGCAGATAGCTGCGCCCCGGATCGCCGATCAGTACCGTCGCGCCGCGCTCGGACAGGGCGGCGAGCCATGAGATGACCTTGGCGGCCATGTCGCGCTCGTAGCAGACGTCGCCCGCGAGCACGACGTCCCATCCGTCGTCGGTATCGATCACGTTTTGCGTGTGGACGGCGAGCGCGACGCCGTTGGTCGCGGCATTGAGCGGGATCGCCTCGGCGGCGAAGGGGTCGATGTCCGCCGCGGAAACATGCGACGCCCCGGCTCGCGCCGCGGCGATCGCGACGAGGCCTGAGCCGGAAGCGAAATCGAGCACCGTCTTGTCGCGCACAATCTCCGGCGCGTCGAGAATGTGGCGGGCCAGCGCCTGCCCGCCCGCCCAAGCGAAGGCCCAGAACGGCGGGGGCAGCCCCTCGCGCTCCAGTTCCTCCTCCGTCTTCTTCCACAGCGGCACGGACTCGTCGGCGAGGTGCAGCCGCAATTCGGGTGCGTGCGGCACAGGGAGAAGGCGCGTATTGGCGAGGATGAAGGCCGTGCGGGTCATCGCCGAGCTTTGCCCGAAAGCGAAGCTCCGGTCACGGCGATTCGGCTTCTGTCATCCTGCGGCGATGCCGCAGAGGTCCGGAATGCGGGCCTTGAAGGGGAAGAAGCCGCGACCGGCATGGGGCCAAGCCCGCGCGTCCCACGGGCGCAGGATTTCGGCGACATGGATGCCGGATGCACCGAGCGCCGTGCGCAAGGCGACGAAAGCGTCCGCCGTCCAGCCGACCGGCAGAAAGCCGCGGACGACTTGGCGTACGCCTTCGCGGGCGCAGAGGGCCACAAGCGCGTCGGCCGCATCGCGGATCGCGGCGGGGAGCATTTCGCCGGGCAGCCCGCGCGCGGAGGCGACGCGGTGAACCGCGCCCTGCACGGCCTCGACCGCGAAAGCGGCGGCCGGGGTGCCGACGGGACGCGAGGAGCGTGCGGAGGGGGACGCGAAGCCCGCGACGAGGCGGATGTCGGCCCACGGCATGGGGGCGCTTTCGGGGTGCAGATCGTCCTCGCTCAGCAGCAGCAAGGACGGCACGCCCGGCTTGACCGGCTCGGCCCGGCGCAGCGGCCCGGCGGCGACGTCGCCCGTCTGGACCAGCGGCTGCGGATCACGCGCCAGATCGCGGGGCGAGAAGCGGCCGCGCGTATAGGACGCGATGTTGTCGGGGCGGGCGACGTAGTGCTTGCCCTTGGTGTGCAGACCCGCGACCCAGCGCCAGGACAGCGTGTTCGAGGCGGCGTCCGCATCGATCAGGTGCCGAAGGAAGAAGTCCGCACCCAGCACCCAAGGCAGCCGCAGGGTGAAGATCCAGATCGAGGCGAACCACATGCGGGCATGGTTGTGGAGAAAGCCCGTCTCGTTAAGTTCAACGGCCCACGCATCGAAGCAGTCGATGCCCGTGCGGCCCTCCTCCGCCGCGGCGAGGCGGGAGGCGAGGTCGGGAGCGAGATCGGCATGGAGCGCCGCCGCGCGGTCGCGGGCGGAGGTCCACAAGGCCGGGCGCATTTCGAGATGGCCCTTCCAATAAGTGCGCCAGAATACCTCCTGCACGAACTTCTCGGAGGCCTCGAAGGCGTGGCGCGCGAGGACCGCGTGGACGACCTCCTCCTCCGTAACGAGGCGGGTGCGCAGCCAGGGTGACAGCACGGAGACGTTGCGGCGGCCGGGGCCGTCGTCGAAATTGCGCTGCGCCGCATAGGCCGCGCCGGCCCGGGGCAGGAAATCGCGGAGGCGACGGAGACCTTCTTCGCGGGTCGGGAGGAAAGCGGGGGCGGGACGCGCGATTTCGGGGGCGGAGGCGAAGAGATCGGTGGTGGTCATGCCGGGCTTACGGCGGGGGACGGCCGGCCGATCACCGTGCGGGGCATTCGGTGTCGTCGGATGCTGCGCGGAAGGGCCGGGTCCCGGGTCCGCTGCGCGGCCCGGGATGACACCAATGAAGGGAACCGGCCGAACTCAGCCCGGCGCGACGCGGGCCGCGCAAAGCTTGAATTCGGGGATCTTGCCGAAGGGGTCGAGCTTGGGATTGGTGAGCACGTTCGCCGCCGCCTCGACATAGGCGAAGGGGACGAAGACCATGTCCGACTGCATGGCCGTGTCGGCCCGGGCGGTGAGCGTGATGGCGCCGCGCCGCGTTTCCACGCGGATCGGATCGCCGGGCGCGATGCCGAGCTTGGCCAAGGTCTCCGGATGCAGGCTCGCGCTGGGGCCGGGCTCCAACGCGTCGAGCGTGCCGGAACGGCGCGTCATCGCCCCGGTATGCCAATGTTCGAGTTGACGGCCGGTGGTGAGCACCATCGGGAATTCCGCATCGGGAACCTCGTCGGGCGGCAGCACGCCGGCGGGGACGAACTTCGCGCGGTGCGATTCGGTGGGGAAGCCCTCGCCGAAGACCACGGAACGGCCGGGCATGTCGGGGCCCGCGACCGGGTAGGTGACGGAGCCTTCGCGCTCGAGCCGCTCCCACGTGATGTTGTCGAAGGACGGCATCACCGTCTTCATCTCGGCGAAGACGTCGCGCGGATGAGCGTAGGACCAATCGAGGCCGAGGCGCAGGCCCATTTCCACGAGGATCGCGAAATCCTCGCGCGCCTCGCCGGGCGGGGCGACGGCGGGACGGCCGAGCTGGACCTGACGGTTGGTGTTGGTGACCGTGCCGGTCTTCTCGGGCCAAGCCGTGGCGGGGAGCACCACGTCGGCGAACATCGCGGTTTCGGTGAGGAAGATGTCCTGCACGACGAGGTGATCGAGCTTGGCCAGAGCCTCGCGGGCATGAGTCGCGTCGGGGTCCGACATCGCCGGGTTCTCGCCCATGACGTAGAGACCGCGAATGACGCCGCGGCCGATCGCTTCCATGATCTCGACCACGGTGAGGCCCGGCACGGGATCGATCGGCGTGCCCCAGAGACGTTCGACCGCGCCGCGCCGCTCGTCGTTTCCGACGCGGGCGTAATCGGGCAGCATCATCGGGATCAGACCGGCGTCGGAGGCGCCTTGAACGTTGTTCTGGCCCCGCAGCGGATGCAGCCCGGTGCCCTCGCGGCCGACTTGGCCGCACATCAGCGCGAGCGAGATCAGGCAACGGGCGTTGTCCGTGCCGTGGACGTGCTGGGAGATGCCCATGCCCCAGAAGATGATAGCGCGCTCGGCGGTCGCGTAAAGCCGCGCCGCCGCGCGGATGGTCTCCGGCGCGACGCCGCAGACGGGACTCATCGCCTCGGGCGTGAACGCCGCGAGGTGCAGCGCCAGACGTTCGAAGCCTTCGGTGTGTTCGGCGATGTAGGCGCGGTCGAACAGCTCCTCCACCAAGACGACGTGCATCATGGCGTTGAGAAGCGCGACGTCCGCGCCCGGCCGGAACTGCAGCATGTGCGCCGCGTGCCGCTTGAGCGCCTGACCGCGCGGATCCATCACGATCAACTTCGCGCCGCGCTTCACCGCCTGCTTGAAATAGGTGGCCGCGACGGGGTGGTTATCGGTGGGATTGGCGCCGATGACGATGATGACGTCCGAATTCAGCGCCTGATCGAAGGTGGCCGTGACCGCCGCCGAACCGACGCCTTCCAGCAGTGCCGCGACGGAGGACGCGTGGCAGAGCCGGGTGCAATGGTCGACATTGTTGTGCCGGAAGGCCGTGCGGATGAGCTTTTGGAAGAGATAGGCCTCCTCGTTGGAGCCCTTGGCCGAGCCGAAGCCCGCCACCGTGCGCCCGCCATGCACGTCGCGCAGCTTGGCGAAGCCGCCGGCGGCGCGCGCCATCGCCTCGTCCCACGAAGCGGGGCGGAAATGGGTGTAGGGATTGGCGGGATCGACGTTCATGCCCTTGGGCGCATCCGCCCGCCGGATGAGCGGGACCGTGAGGCGCTCGGGGCTCGACACGTAATCGAAGCCGAAACGGCCTTTGACGCAGAGACGGTTCTCATTGGCCGGGCCGTCCGCGCCCTCGACATAGGCGATCTTGCCGTCGCGGACGTTGAAGGACACGCGGCAGCCGACGCCGCAATAGGGGCAGACGCTCTCGACGATCTCGTCCGCGCCGCGCGCACCCGCCCCGGTGACGGCATCGACGATGGAGGCGGGCATCAGAGCGCCGGTCGGGCAGGCCTGCACGCATTCACCGCAGGCGACGCAGGTGGAATCGCCCATCGGATCGTCGAAATCGAAGACAGGGCGCATGGCGTGCCCGCGCCCCGACATGCCGATGACGTCGTTGACCTGCACTTCGCGGCAGGCCCGCACGCACAGGCCGCAGGCGATGCAGGCATCGAGCTGCACGCGCATGGCGGGATGGGAGGCGTCCGACGGGAGCGGTTCGGCGAAGGGCGCGAAGCGGGAGGAGGCGATGCCGGCGCGGTCGGTCTCGGCGAGGAAATGCGAGGCGGCGTCATGTGCCAGATCGCGGGGCGGCTGATCGGCGGCGAGCAGTTCCAGCACCATGCGGCGAGCGGAGGCGGCGCGGTCTCCCGCGCTCGACACGTCCATGCCTTCGACGGGCACGCGCAGACAGGAGGGAGCGAGGACGCGCTCGCCCGCGATCTCGACCATGCAGGCGCGGCAATTGCCGTCGGGCCGGTAGCCGGGCGCGGGCTTGTGGCAGAGATGGGGGATGTCCGTGCCCTCGCGGCGGGCGACCTCCCAGATGGTCTCGCCGGGCGCGGCTTCGACGGATCGGCCGTCGAGGGTGAAGCGGATCGCGCTCATCGGGCCGCCTCCTCGGGGAAGAAGCGCAGCAGAGCGCGGACGGGATTGGCGGCGGCCTGCCCCAGACCGCAGATCGAGGCGTCGGCCATGACCTGCGCGAGATCGTCGAGCAATACGACGTCGGACGTGCCTTCCAGAAGGGCTGCGGCCTTGCCGGTGCCGACGCGGCACGGCGTGCATTGGCCGCAGCTTTCATGCTCGAAGAAGCGCATCAGATTGGCGGCGACCGCACGCAGATCGTCTTTATCCGAAAGGAACACGACGGCGTGGCTGCCGACGAAGCTGCCCAGATCGTCGAGCGCGCCGAAATCGAGCGGGCGGTCAACAAAGTCGGCGGGCAGAATGCCGCCGGACGCGCCGCCGGGCAGGAAGGCGCGCAAGGCATGGCCCTCGGCCATGCCGCCCGCCAGTTTCAGCAGGTCGCGCGCGGTGGAGCCCGCGGAGGCGACGTAGAGGCCGGGCTGCTTCACCCGGCCCGACACCGACCATGAGCGCAGACCTTTGGAGCCGTTGACGCCCTGCATGGCGAAGAGATCCCCGCCGCCCTCGACGATGCGCCGAATCCACAGCAACGTCTCGACGTTGTGATTGAGCGTGGGACGGCCGAAGAGGCCGCGCTCGGCGATGTAGGGCGGGCGATGGCGCGGCCAGCCGCGCTTGCCCTCGATGCTTTCCAGCATCGCGCTCTCCTCGCCGCAGACATAGGCCCCCGCGCCGCGGCGCAATTCGACGTAATCGGCGGGGATCAGGCCCTCGGATTCGAGTTCCGCGAGGCAGCGGGCGAGGATGGCGCGGACGGCGGGATATTCGTCGCGGAGATAGATGTAGACCTTGGCGGCATCGACGGCATGAGCCGCGATCAGCATGCCTTCGAGAAAGCGGTGAGGATCGCTTTCGAGCCAGAACCGGTCCTTGAACGTGCCGGGCTCGCCCTCGTCGGCGTTGACGGTCATCAGGCGCGGCGCGGGCTGCGCGCGCACGACGGACCATTTGCGGCCGGCCGGGAACCCCGCGCCGCCGAGACCGCGAAGGCCGGCATCGGACAAGGCGGCGACCACGTCCGCCACGGGGACCGTGCCGGAACGCACGCGGGCGAGAAGATCGTAGCCGCCCGTTTCACGATAGGCCGCGAGATCGATGAAGGCGGGAATTTCGGCCTTCGTCTCGCGCGCGGCCACGGCAGCGGCGACGGACTCCGCGGTCGCATGATCCACCGCCCGCGCGCCGACGAGGGCGGCGGGAGCGCAGGCGCAACGGCCGATGCAGGGGGCGCGCAGGATGCGGACGCGCAGCGGATCGACGCTTGCCTCCAGTACATCCGCCAGCGCCTCGCCGCCCGCCATCATGCAGGACACCGAGGTGCAGACGCGCACCGTGAGGCGCGGGGGCGGCGTGTCGCCTTCCTTCACCAGATCGAAATGCGCGTAGAAGCTCGCGGTCTCCCACACCTCCGCCATCGACAGCCGCATCTCCTCCGCCAAGGCGCGCAAATGGCGCGCGGCGATGCAGCCGTAGGCGTCTTGGATCAGATGCAGATGCTCGACGAGCAGGTCGCGCCGGCGCGGCCGCTCGGCCAACAGCAGGCGCACCTCGGTGAGGGCGGCGGGGTCGAGCGGGCGGCCCTTGGGCAAGGGACGCGGGCGACGGCCCTCGGCGCGGGTCGGCGCATCGGTCATGAAGCAATCCTCGGCGTTCGGCGCGAGAATCGACCCTCCGCGCGCGCCGGTCAACCGGCGCGGCGCGCGCGGGGATGGGTTTGATCGAAGACGGCGAGGAGGCGGGCGGAGTCGACCTCGGTGTAGATCTGCGTGGTCGACAGCGAAGCGTGGCCCAAGAGTTCCTGAATGGCGCGGAGATCGCCCCCGCGCCCGAGCAGATGCGTGGCGAAGGAATGCCGCAAGGCGTGCGGCGTGGCCGTGGCGGGCAGGCCGAGCGCGCCGCGCATCATCTCCATCGCGCGCTGGACGATGCGCGGATTGAGCGGCCCGCCCTTCGCCCCGCGAAACAAAGGCGTGCCTGCGGCGAGCGCGTAGGGGCATTGCGCGACATAATCCGCGACGGCACGCTGCACCGGGGCGATGACGGGGACCATGCGCGTCTTGCCGCCCTTGCCGGTGATGCGGAGCACGTCCCGCGCGTCCGACGGCGCATCTTCCGCCAAGATGCCGAGGGCCTCGGAAATGCGAAGCCCGCAACCGTAGAGCAGCGCCAGCACGGCGGCATCGCGCGCCAAGACCCACGGCTCACGCTCCTCCCCCGCCCGGGTCGCGACATCGGCCACGCTGCGCGCGGCGGAAGCCGAGAGAGGCTTGGGCAGGCTGCGCGGGAGTTTCGGGCCTTGGACGACCGCGAGAGCCGAGGCGTCGGCGACGCCCTCGCGCTCCAAAAAGCGCAGGAAGGAGCGGATGGCGGCGAGCTGGCGCATCAGGGTACGGCCGACCACGCCTTCGGCGCGGCGGGCGGCCATGAAGGCGCGGATGTCCGCGGCGGCGAGTTTTTCGATCCGCGCCTGCGGCCGCGTTTCGAGGAAGTCGAGAAATTGGCGCACGTCCCGGCCGTAAGCCTCGAGCGTCTTGGCGGCCGCACGCCTCTCGGAGGCGAGGTGGCGATGCCAGGAGGCGAACAGGGCGGTGCGGGAAAGCGCGGAGGTCATCCTTCGACAACACTCCGAATGCGTTAAGGACCCGTAAGGACGGGGATGCGGCCGGGTAGCACCTGCCCGTTGCGACGGCGGGTCCGGCGGCCGAATCTCTGCTAAGCGTGTCGCATGGAGCCGCGCATCGTCCCTCCGGCGCCGCAGGATGCGGGCCGCCCGTCCCGCATCGCGGACGTGCTAGTGCCCTTGGCGCTCGACCAAGCCTACAGCTATTCCGTGCCGCCCCATCTCGACCTGCGCGAAGGCGACGTCGTGCGCGTGCCGCTCGGGCCGCGCGAGACCGCAGGCGTCGTATGGGCGCTGCATGACGGCGCGGGAGGGCGCGGCAACCTGAAATCCGTCATCGGGCCCGCGGATGCGGCGCCGCTGTCGGACAAGTTTCGGCAATTCGTCGATTGGGTGGCGCGCTATACGCTCGCCCCGCGCGGCATGGTGCTGCGCATGGCGTTGCGCACGCCGGAACAGGACAAACCGGAACGCGTCGCCATCGGCGTGCGCTTGGCGGGGCCGCCGCCCGGACGTTTGACCCCTGCGCGCGCCAAGGCCATCGCGGCGGCGCAAGGCGGGCTGGTTCATCGCAAGAGCGCGCTGGCGGAAGCCGCCGGCGTTTCCGTCGCGGTGATCGACGGCTTGGTGGATGAAGGGACGTTCGAGGCGGTCGCGGTGTTGCCGCCGCCCGTCGCGGCCCGGCCGGACCCCGCCTTTGCCGCAACGACGCTGTCGGACGACCAGACCAAGGCGGCGGACGCGCTGCGCGCCTCCGTCGCGAGCGGCGCGTTCTCCGTGACGCTGCTGGAAGGCGTGACGGGATCGGGCAAGACCGAGGTCTATTTCGAGGCCGTGGCCGAAGCCGTGCGCATGGGGCGGCAGACGCTGATCCTCGTGCCGGAAATCGCGCTGACCGCGCAGTTCCTCGATCGATTCGCCGCGCGATTCGGCGTGCGACCGGCGGAATGGCATTCGGGGATCGCGGGACGGCGGCGCGAGCGGACTTTCGCGGCGGTCGCTTCGGGGGAGGCGCTGGTGGTGGCGGGCGCGCGCTCCGCGCTGTTTCTGCCGTTCAAGAATCTCAGCTTGGCCGTCGTCGACGAAGAGCACGAGGCCGCCTACAAGCAGGAAGACGGCGTGCATTATCACGCCCGCGACATGGCGGTGGTGCGCGGCCGAATCGAAAGCGCCGCCGTGGTGCTGGCCTCCGCGACGCCGTCCGTCGAAAGCCGCGTGAACGCCGCGAGCGGGCGCTATGCGGATTTGCGGCTGCCGTCGCGATTCGGCGGGCGCACGCTCCCGCGGCTCACCGCCGTGGACATGCGACGCGACGCGCCGCCGCGCGGCAAATGGCTGTCGCCGCCTCTGATCCGCGCCGTGGGCGAGACCTTGGAGCGCGGCGAACAGGCACTTCTCTATCTCAACCGCCGCGGCTATGCGCCGCTGACGCTGTGCCGTTCTTGCGGGCATCGGTTTCAATGCCCGAACTGCACGGCGTGGCTGGTGGAGCATCGCTTCCGCCGGGCCTTGATGTGTCACCATTGCGGCCATCTCGAACGCCGCCCCGAATCCTGCCCCGAATGCGGCACGGTGGATTGCCTTGCGGCCTGCGGACCCGGCGTCGAACGCCTCGCCGAAGAGGTCGCCGAGACCTTCCCGAATGCGCGGCCGCTGGTGCTGTCCTCCGACATGCCGGGCGGGACGGAACGGCTGCGGCGCGAACTCGAATCGGTCGCGAAGGGCGAGTTTTCGGTGGTGATCGGCACGCAGCTCGTCGCCAAGGGTCACAATTTCCCGTTCTTGTCCTTGGTGGGCGTGGTCGACGCCGATCTCGGCCTCGCCTCGGGCGATCCGCGGGCGGGCGAACGGACCTTCCAGCTGCTGCAGCAGGTGACCGGGCGCGCGGGGCGCGGCGACGTGGCCGGCCGGGCCTTGCTGCAGACGTTTCAGCCGGATCATCCGGTCATGACGGCGCTGCTCTCCGGCGACGTCGAGCGATTCTATGCCGAGGAAATCGCGATCCGCCGCGAGGCCGAACTGCCTCCCTTCGGACGATTGGCCGCGCTGGTGGTCTCCGCCGACGACCGCCCCCCGGCCGAGCAGCACGCCCGCGCTCTGGCCCGCGCCGCCGAGCCTCCGCCCGGCGTGATGGTGCTGGGACCGGCCGAAGCGCCGGTCGCGGTGGTGCGCGGGCGGCACCGATTCCGGCTGCTGGTTAAAACCCCGCGCGCCTTCGATCTGCAACGCTGGCTGCGCGAATGGCTCGCCCGTGCCCCGAAGACGACGGGCGGCGTGAGGGTGGCCGTGGACGTCGATCCGCAGAGCTTTTTGTAAGCGCGGAGCTGCGGCCTCGTCATCGCCCAAAAGTCGTTCCGCGAGACGGCGCCGGTCGGGTTGCGCCCCCCCGACGGCCATGCTAGTTCACCGTCGCCTTTACGGGTTGATGATGAACGCGAAACGCGTCTGCGCGGTCGCTTTCGCCCCATCGGCCCGGTTCCACACCAGACGGCGGTTTCGTATTCCGCCCGCGAAGGTTTCGCGGGACCCGGAAACGGACCGGAACGTCGGACAAACGAGAGACGGCCGGTGGCTCAAGAGAATACCATCGTATCGGGAATGGCGGGCCGCTATGCGGGCGCGCTGTTCGAGCTCGCCAAGGAAGCCGGCCGGATCGACGCCGTTCTGCGCGATCTCGAAACCTTCGATGCGATGATCGCGGGCAATCCGGATCTCGAGCGTTTCGTGAAGAGCCCCGTGTTCGGCGCCGAGGAGCAGGTCCGTGCGATCGCTCCGGTGCTCGACAAGAGCGGCATCACCGGCCTCTCGGCCAACTTTTTGAAGCTCATCGCTTCCAAGCGCCGGCTGTTTGCCGTGCGCGACATGGTTCGTGCCTACCGCACGCTGTCCGACGATGCCGCCGGCGTCGTCCGCGCGCAGGTGACGGTGGCCGAAAAGCCTTCCGAGACCGTCCTCGACGGCATTCGGCAGGCGCTCAAGGACGTGGCCGGCGACAAGGTGGCGGTGGATCTTCGGATCGACCCCGCCATCATCGGCGGCATTGTGGTGAAGGTCGGCTCCAAGATGGTCGATGCTTCGCTGCGTACCAAACTCAACGGCATTCGCACTGCGATGAAAGAGGTCGGCTGATGGATATCCGCGCCGCAGAAATCTCCGCGATCCTGAAGGAGCAGATCAAGAATTTCGGCTCCGAGGCAGAAGTCACCGAAGTCGGACAGGTTCTGTCCGTCGGTGACGGCATCGCGCGCGCCTACGGGCTCGACAACGTCCAGGCGGGCGAAATGGTCGAGTTCGAAAACGGCGTTCGCGGCATGGCGCTGAACCTCGAAACCGACAATGTCGGCGTCGTGATCTTCGGCTCCGACCGGGACATCAAGGAAGGCCAGACGGTCAAGCGCACCGGCGCGATCGTGGACGTGCCGGTCGGCAAGGAACTGCTCGGCCGCGTCGTCGACGCGCTCGGCAACCCGATCGACGGCAAGGGCCCGAGCAAGGCCGACAAGCGGATGCGCGTCGACGTGAAGGCTCCGGGCATCATTCCC
>JAIXZO010000019.1 GCA_027489535.1 Hyphomicrobiales bacterium | reverse complement strand
CGACGGACGTGACGGGGATGATGCAGCTTCCGGAAGGCACCGAGATGGTGATGCCGGGCGACAACATCGCGATGGAGGTCGAGCTGATCGTCCCGATCGCGATGGAAGAGAAGCTGCGCTTCGCGATCCGCGAAGGCGGCCGCACCGTCGGCGCCGGCGTCGTCGCCACGATCATCGCGTAACAAAAGACACGAGCCGTGAAGGCGCGGGGTCGTCCCGCGTCCTTCCTCCGGCAACCCCGAGGGTTCTGCAATGAACGGTCAGAACATCCGCATTCGCCTCAAGGCGTTCGATCACCGCGTGCTCGATGCGTCGACTCGCGAGATCGTCTCCACGGCGAAGCGGACAGGCGCACAGGTGCGCGGGCCCATCCCGCTGCCGACGCGTATCGAAAAATTCACGGTGAACCGCTCTCCGCACATCGACAAGAAGTCGCGCGAGCAGTTCGAGATCCGCACCCATAAGCGTGTTCTCGACATCGTCGATCCCACCCCGCAGACGGTCGATGCTTTGATGAAGCTCGACCTGGCGGCTGGCGTCGATGTCGAAATCAAGCTCTGAGCATAGCGGGACACGGGGTCTTAAAATGCGGTCAGGCGTCATCGCCCAGAAGCTCGGCATGACCCGCATCTTCACGGATGCTGGGGAACATGTGCCGGTGACCGTCCTTAAGGTCGACAACTGTCAGGTCGTCGCCCACAGGACGGAAGAAAAGAACGGTTATACCGCGCTGCAGGTCGGCGTCGGTAAGGCCAAGGTCAAGAACGTGTCCAAGGCGGAGCGCGGTCGCTTCGCCGTGGCCAAGGTCGAGCCCAAGATGAAGCTTGCAGAGTTCCGTGTGGACTCGCAGGCGGTCATCCCGGTCGGTGCCGAGATCACGGCGGATCACTTCGTCGTCGGTCAGTTCGTGGACGTCACGGGCACCACCACCGGCAAGGGCTTCGCCGGCGGCATGAAGCGTTGGAACTTCGGCGGTCTGCGTGCCACTCACGGCGTGTCGGTCTCCCATCGTTCGATCGGTTCGACCGGCGGTCGTCAGGACCCGGGCAAGACCTTCAAGAACAAGAAGATGCCGGGTCACCTCGGCGTCGATCGGGTCACCACCCAGAACCTTCGCGTCGTGCAGACCGACGTGATCCGCGGCCTCATCCTCGTCGAGGGTGCGGTTCCGGGCGTCAAGGGCGGTTGGATCTTCGTTCGTGATGCCGTCAAGCGCGCTTTGCCGAAGGACGCCCCGCAGCCGGGCAAGTTCCGGATGCCGGGCGACGGTGCCGAAACGGTCGTCGAGACCGTCGCGGCAGAAGGTCAGGAGAACGCGTGATGAAATTCGATATCACCACGCTTGAAGGCGCTTCGGCCGGTTCGGTCGAACTGAGCGACGAGATCTTCGGTCTCGAGCCCCGCGAGGATCTGATCCAGCGCATGGTGCTTTGGCAGCTTGCGAAGCGTCAGGCCGGAACGCGCAAGACCAAGGGTCGTTCGGAAATCAACCGGACGGGCAAGAAGATCTACAAGCAGAAGGGCTCCGGCGGAGCTCGTCACGGCTCGGCGCGTGCGCCGTTGTTCCGGGGCGGCGGTCGTTCGCATGGTCCGGTCGTTCGTTCGCATGCTCACGAATTGCCCAAGAAGGTTCGCGCGCTCGCTCTGCGGCACGCCCTTTCTGCCAAGGCGCGTGACGGCGGCATCGTCGTGATCGAGAACACGGCCATGGCCGAACCGAAGACCAAGGTGCTCATCGAGCGCTTCGGCAAGCTTGGCTTCGTCAACGCCCTGTTCATCGACGGCGCTCAGGTCGAGATGAACTTCGCTCTCGCCGCTCGGAACATCCCGAACATCGATGTTCTTCCGGTTCAAGGCATCAACGTCTACGACATCCTTCGTCGCAAGAAACTCGTGCTGACGAAGGCCGCCGTAGAAGCGCTGGAGGCGCGCTTCAAATGAGCACCGATCCGCGTCACTACGACATCATCGTCGGGCCGGTCATCACCGAAAAGGCGACGGCCGCTTCCGAGCAGAACAAAGTCGTTTTCAAGGTTCGCAAGAACGCCACCAAGCCGCAGATCAAGGCCGCAGTCGAAAAGCTGTTTCAGGTCAAGGTCGAGAGCGTGAACACGCTCATCCGCATGGGCAAGGTGAAGCGGTTCAAGGGAACCATCGGCCGTCAATCGGACGTCAAGCGTGCGATCGTCACCCTCGCCGAGGGCCAGACGATCGACGTGACGACGGGCCTCTGAGAGCTGAGGAACAGAAGCCATGGCACTCAAGTCCTTTAAGCCGATTACCCCGAGCCTTCGCCAGCTCGTGATCGTCGACCGCAGCGAGCTCTACAAGGGCAAGCCGCTCAAGACGCTTACGGAAGGCAAGTCCTCGAAGGGCGGCCGCAACAATACGGGCCGCATCACCGTCCGCTTCCGCGGCGGCGGTCACAAGCGCACCTACCGCATCATCGACTTCAAGCGTCGGTCGCATGCCGGTCTGGCCGCCAAGGTGGAACGGATCGAGTATGATCCCAACCGCACGGCGTTCATCGCGCTGATCACGTACGCCGACGGCGTGCAGGCCTACATCCTCGCTCCTCAGCGTCTCGCCGTCGGCGACTCGGTGGTGTCCGGCGAGCAGGTCGACATCAAGCCCGGCAATGCGATGCCGATCGGCAACATCCCCGTCGGCACCTTGGTGCACAACGTGGAGATGAAGATCGGCAAGGGCGGCGCGCTGGCGCGTTCGGCCGGCGCCTACGCCCAGATCGTCGGTCGCGATCAGGGTTACGTCATCCTTCGCCTCAATTCCGGCGAACAGCGTCTCGTGCACGGCCAGTGCTTTGCGACTGTGGGAGCGGTTTCCAACCCCGACCACATGAACATCAACATCGGCAAGGCGGGTCGTCAGCGTTGGTTGGGCCGTCGCCCGCACAACCGTGGCGTGACCATGAACCCGATCGACCATCCGCACGGCGGCGGCGAAGGCCGTACTTCGGGCGGTCGTCATCCGGTGACTCCGTGGGGCAAGCCCACGAAGGGCAAGAAGACGCGTTCCAACAAGCGGACCGACAAATTCATCGTGTCGAGCCGTCACGCGCGGAAGAAGTAAGGGGCACCTCGATGACTCGTTCCATTTGGAAAGGCCCGTTCGTCGACGGCTACCTGCTCAAGAAAGCAGAGGCCGCGCGCGGCGCGGGACGTGCCGAAGTGATCAAGATCTGGAGCCGTCGCTCCACGATCCTGCCGCAGTTCGTCGGCCTCACCTTCGGCGTCTACAACGGCCAGAAGCACATCCCGGTCTTCGTGTCCGAGGAAATGGTCGGCCACAAGTTCGGCGAATTCGCTCCGACGCGGACCTTCTACGGTCATGCGGCGGACAAGAAGGCGAAGAGGAAGTAA
This sequence comes from Hyphomicrobiales bacterium, assembly GCA_027489535.1. GTDB lineage: Bacteria > Pseudomonadota > Alphaproteobacteria > Rhizobiales > Beijerinckiaceae > JAIXZO01. The sequence goes on along the minus strand of JAIXZO010000019.1, from coordinate 105,891 downwards.
GCCATGGGCAAGGCATCCACTCCGCGCGCTTTGCCGGACAATGAAGCAAAGGCGGTTCTCCGCATGCTTCGCGTGTCGCCGCAGAAGCTGAACCTCGTCGCGCAGATGATCCGCGGCAAGAAGGTCGGTACGGCTCTGGCCGACCTCGAGTTTTCGCGCAAGCGGATCGCGAGGGACGTTCGCAAGTGCCTTGAAAGCGCGATCGCGAACGCCGAAAACAATCACGACCTCGACGTGGACGATCTGATCGTCTCGCAGGCGTTCGTGGGCAAGGCGCTCGTCATGAAGCGTTTCCATGCCCGTGCTCGCGGCCGCGCCGGACGTGTCGAGAAGCCGTTCTCGAACCTTACGATCATCGTCCGCGAACAGCCGGCTCAGGCCTGAGGAGATCAAGATGGGTCAGAAGGTCAATCCGATCGGCCTGCGCCTGGGCATCAACCGGACGTGGGACAGCCGCTGGGTGGCGGGCAAGGCCGAATACGGCCAGCTGCTGCACGAGGATCTCGCGATCCGCGCGGCTCTGATGAAGATGCTCAAGCAGGCGGCGATCTCCAAGATCGTTATCGAGCGTCCGCACAAGAAGTGCCGCGTCACGATCTACTCGGCTCGTCCGGGCGTCGTGATCGGCAAGAAGGGCGCGGACATCGACAAGCTGCGTCGCACCGTCGGCAAGCTCACCGCTTCCGAGGTCGTCATCAACATCGTCGAAGTGCGCAAGCCGGAAATCGACTCCACGCTCGTCGCGGACTCGATTGCCCAGCAGCTCGAGCGTCGCGTCGCTTTCCGTCGCGCCATGAAGCGCGCCGTTCAGTCGGCGATGCGTCTCGGGGCCGAAGGCATCCGCATCAACTGCTCGGGCCGCCTCGGCGGCGCCGAAATCGCTCGGCTCGAATGGTACCGTGAAGGCCGCGTTCCGCTGCACACCCTGCGTGCGGACGTCGACTACGGCACTGCGACCGCCTTCACCACCTACGGCACCTGCGGCATCAAGGTCTGGATCTTCAAGGGCGAGATCCTCGAGCATGATCCGATGGCTGTCGACCGGCGCATGAACGATGAAAGCGGCGGCCGCTCCGGCGGACGGCGCGACTCGTGATCCGCGGGTAAGGAGTCAGCATCATGCTTCAGCCCAAAAAGACCAAGTTCCGCAAGCAATTCAAGGGCCGCATCCACGGCGCCGCGAAGGGCGGGACCAACCTGGACTTCGGCCAGTTCGGCCTGAAGGCCCTCGAGCCGGAGCGCATCACCGCGCGCCAGATCGAGGCGGCCCGCCGCGCGCTCACCCGTCACATGAAGCGTGCCGGCCGCGTGTGGATCCGCGTATTCCCGGACGTTCCGGTTTCGTCGAAGCCTGCCGAAGTCCGCATGGGCAAAGGCAAGGGCGCGCCGGAATTCTGGGCGTGCCGCGTGAAGCCCGGCCGCATCATGTTCGAGATCGACGGCGTCACCGACGTCGTCGCTCGTGAGGCGCTCACTCTTGCGGCGGCCAAGCTGCCGATCAAGACGCGTTTCATCCAGCGCATCGCCGAGTGAGGAGGAACCGATGAAGAACACCCAACGGAAATCCGATCTCGCCGCGCTGACGGTCGATCAGCTCCAGGAAGAGCTAGTGAAGCTCAAGAAGGAGCAGTTCAATCTGCGTTTCCAGCGCGCCACGGGCCAGCTCGAAAACACCGCCCGCGTCGGCGAGGTGCGTCGCGACATCGCGCGCGTCCGTACCTATGCCCGCAACAAGGCCGCTTCGGCGAGCCAGGCCTAAGGAGAGAGCGATGCCGAAGCGCATTCTGCAGGGCGTCGTCGTCAGCGACAAGCAGGACAAGACCGTCGTGGTCAAGGTGGAGCGTCGCTTCACTCACCCGCTTTTCAAGAAGACGGTTCGTCGTACCAAGAACTACCACGCCCACGACGAGGCGAATAAGTGCAAGGTCGGGGAGGCCGTTCGCATCGTCGAATCCGCTCCGATTTCTCGGTTGAAGCGCTGGGTGGTACTGGACGAACAGGTCCAGTCGTAATACACACCGCGCCTTACCTAGGCTTTGGGGACGTCAGATCCCCGTCAGGCGAAGTCCGGCAGGTCGCCATCAACTCTGCCGGAAACCGGTCTGAGACACAGAAAGGATCAAGGCCATGATCCAGATGCAGACGAATCTCGACGTCGCGGACAACTCCGGCGCACGTCGCGTAATGTGCATCAAGGTCCTCGGCGGCTCGAAGCGTAAATACGCTGGGGTCGGCGACATCATCGTCGTTTCCATCAAGGAAGCGATTCCGCGCGGTCGCGTGAAGAAGGGCGACGTCATGAAGGCGGTCGTCGTTCGCACTGCGAAGGATATTCGCCGGGCCGACGGTTCCGTCATCCGCTTCGATCGCAACGCGGCCGTTCTGATCAACAATCAGAAGGAGCCCGTCGGCACCCGTATCTTCGGACCGGTGCCCCGCGAGCTGCGCGCAAAGAACCACATGAAGATCATTTCGCTCGCGCCGGAGGTGCTCTGATGGCTGCGAAGATCAAGAAGGGCGACAAGGTCGTCATTCTCACGGGCCGCGACAAGGGCAAGACCGGTGAGGTCCTGCAGGTGATGCCGAAGGAAACGCGCGCGTTGGTTCGCGGCGTCAACCTCGTCAAGCGTCACACCAAGCAGTCCGCGACGCAGGAAGCCGGCATCTTCTCCAAGGAAGCGCCGCTTCATCTGTCCAATCTCGCGATCGCCGACCCCAAGGACGGCCAGCCGTCCCGCGTCGGGTTCAAGATTCTTGAAGACGGCCGCAAGGTCCGCTTCGCCAAGCGCTCGGGGGACCTGATCGATGGCTGATACCGCTCTCGCGCCGCGTTTCAAGCAGATCTACATGGACGTCGTGCGGCCGAAGCTCATCGAAGAGTTCGGCTACAAGAACGTCATGCAGATCCCGACGCTCGACAAGGTCGTCCTGAACATGGGCGTCGGTGAAGCCACCGGCGACACCAAGAAGGTTCAGGTCGCTGCCGCCGACTTGGCGCTGATCGCGGGCCAGAAGCCCGTGATCACGAAGGCCCGCAAGGCCATCGCCCAGTTCAAGGTGCGTGAAAACATGCCGATCGGCGCGAAGGTGACCCTTCGTTCGGCCCGCATGTACGAGTTTCTCGACCGTCTGGTCACGATTGCGCTCCCGCGCGTCCGCGACTTCCGCGGTCTGAATCCGAAGTCGTTCGACGGCCGCGGAAACTATGCTCTCGGGATCAAGGAGCACCTCGTGTTCCCCGAGATCAACTACGACAAGGCCGAGGCGGTGTGGGGGATGGACATCATCATCTGCACGACCGCCCGGACCGACGATGAAGCCCGCGCTTTGCTGCGTGCCTTCAACTTCCCGTTCCGGCAGTAAGAGCCCGCTCTTATACGCGGACACCAGGAGAAACCCATGGCGAAGAAGAGCTCGATCGAGAAAAACAAGCGCCGCATCAAGATGGTCGCGCAGAATGCCGGCCGTCGCGAGCGCCTGTTGGCAATCGCCAACGACGAGACCAAGTCGATGGAGGAGCGTTTCACCGCGCGCCTCAAGCTGGCCGAAATGCCGCGCAATGCCAACCCGACCCGCGTTCGCAACCGTTGCGAAGTGACCGGGCGCCCGCGCGCTTTCTACCGCAAGCTGAAGATGTCGCGCATTGCATTGCGCGAACTCGGTTCGAAGGGCCTGATTCCCGGCCTGACGAAGTCGAGCTGGTGAGGAGGACCGACAGATGGCTGTAAACGATCCCGTCGGTGATATGCTCACCCGCATCCGCAATGCTCAGATGCGTCGCAAGACCAAGGTGATGACGCCCGGTTCGCGTCTTCGCGCCAACGTCTTGGACGTGCTGCAGTCCGAGGGCTATATCCGCGGCTACTCCACGACCGAATACGGCAACGGCCGCACCGAGTTCGAAATCGAACTCAAGTACTTCGACGGCGAGCCCGTCATCCGTACGGTGCAGCGCGTCTCCAAGCCCGGTCGTCGCGTCTATGCCTCCGTCAACGCCATGCCGCGCGTCGCCAACGGCCTGGGCATCACCATCCTTTCGACTCCGAAGGGCGTGATGGCCGACCACGAGGCTCGCGAAAAGAACGTGGGCGGCGAAGTGCTCTGCACGGTCTTCTGATCGTTCGAGCTCAACGCATTCACGGAGAAACACGATGTCCCGTATCGGAAAGAAGCCCGTCCCGGTCCCGGCCGGCGTTACCGCCGCCGTCGAAGGCCAGCTGGTGAAGGTGAAGGGTGCGAAGGGCGAACTGTCCTTCAACGCGCCCGACAACGTCGCCGTGTCGTTCGCGGACGGCCAGATCGCCGTTCAGCCGCGCGACGATTCCAAGCGCGCCCGCGCCATGTGGGGGATGACCCGTTCGCAGGTCGCCAACCTCGTCGAGGGCGTCAGCAAGGGCTACGAGAAGAAGCTCGAGATCAACGGCGTCGGCTACAAGGCCGCGGTTGCCGGCAAGGTCTTGAAGCTTTCGCTCGGTTACAGCCACGATGTCGACTATGAGATCCCGGCAGGCATCACCATCGTGACGCCGAAGCCGACCGAGGTTCTCGTCTCCGGCATCGACAAGCAGAGCGTCGGCCAGACGGCCGCCGAAATCCGCGACTTCCGCAGCCCCGAGCCTTATCAGGGCAAGGGCGTCAGGTACGCCGGCGAATTCATCTTCCGCAAGGAAGGGAAGAAGAAGTAAGGGGGCCGGTATGGCGAAGAAACTCGAAGGCACCGATCGTCGCCGCGCCCGCGTGCGGCGTTCGATCAAGGCGGCGGCGAACGGCCGCGTTCGGCTCAGCGTCTTCCGCTCCTCGAAGCAGATCTACGCTCAGGTCATCGACGACACCAAGGGCGTTACGCTCGCGGCGGCTTCGACCCTCGAGAAGGATATGCGTTCGGAGTTGAAGACCGGCGCCGACGTGGCTGCGGCGAAGGCCGTCGGCAAGCTCGTCGCGGAACGCGCGATGGCGGCCGGCGTCACCAAGGTCGTTTTCGACCGCGGCTCTTACATGTTCCACGGCCGCGTCAAGGCGCTGGCCGATGCCGCTCGCGAGAGCGGTCTGGACTTCTAAGACACGCCGCTCGCGAGAGCGGTCTGGACTTCTAAGACACTCCGCTCGCGAGAGCGGTTCGGTTTTCCGGGGTAGGGTTCAGGAACCCGGGTCGGAAAGCTTTAAGCAGGCGCGGGAATTCGTTCCGCGCCGCACCCCTGGGATCAAGCGAGCGGGGTTCCGTAGGGGCCCCGCGTTTGAGTGAGAGACACCATGGCAAGAGAGCCTCATGGACGGCAGGATCGCGAAGAGCGCGATTCCGAATTCGTGGATCGTTTGGTCCACATCAACCGCGTCGCCAAGGTCGTAAAGGGCGGGCGTCGCTTCGGCTTCGCCGCTCTGGTCGTCGTCGGCGATCAGAAGGGCCGCGTCGGCTTCGGTCACGGCAAGGCCCGTGAAGTGCCGGAAGCGATCCGCAAGGCAACGGAAGCCGCCAAGCGCGCGCTCATCCGCGTTCCGCTGCGCGAGGGCCGCACGTTGCATCATGACGTGCAGGGCCGTCATGGCGCCGGCAAGGTCATCCTGCGCGCGGCTCCGGCCGGTACCGGCATCATCGCCGGCGGCCCGATGCGCGCCGTGTTCGAGTCTCTCGGCATGCATGACGTCGTCGCCAAGTCGCTCGGGTCGTCGAACCCCTACAACCTTGTGCGCGCCACGTTCGATGCTCTCAAGCGCGAGGATTCGCCCCGCTCCGTCGCCGCTCGTCGCGGTCTCAAGGTGTCTCAGCTTCAGGCCCGTCGCGGCGAAGCCGACGGCGCCGGCGCAGACGCGTAAGGGGAGGGCGGCATGACCGACAAAACCGTTACCGTCGAGCAGATCGGCAGCCCGATCCGCCGCGTGGCCTCCCAGCGTCAGACGCTGGTGGGTCTCGGCCTGAACAAGATGCGTCGTCGTTCGACCCTTCGCGACACCCCCGAGGTGCGCGGCATGATCGAAGCGGTGAAGCACCTCGTGCGCGTCGTCCCCAACGATTCGGCGCAGTGAGGAGGATGACATGAAGCTCAACGGCATCTCCGACAATCCCGGCGCCAAGAAGTCCCGCGTTCGCGTGGGTCGCGGCATCGGTTCCGGCTGCGGCAAGACCGGCGGCCGCGGCGTGAAGGGTCAGAAGGCGCGCTCCGGCGTCGCCATCAAGGGTTTCGAAGGCGGCCAGATGCCGCTCTATCGTCGCCTTCCCAAGCGCGGTTTCTGGAACCCCTTCGCGAAGGACTTCAACGAGGTCAATCTCGGCCGCATTCAGGCCGCGCTCGACGCGAAGAAGCTTGACGCCGCGTCGCCCGTCACCGTCGAGGCGCTCGTCGCCGCCGGCGTGTGCACGAAGCTGCGCGACGGCGTGCGCATCCTCGGCGCGGGCGAGTTGAAGGCGAAGCTCGCCTTCCACGTCGCGGGCGCGTCGAAGTCTGCGCAGGCGGCCATCGAGGCGGCCGGCGGATCGGTGACGATCCTCGGCGGAGAAGCAGTCGCGTAACCTTCAGGGGTTCGTGAATGCGCACATCTTCGAGCCGGGCGGCGGTGCCTACCGCACCGCCCGGCTCTTTTGCGTCGGGCCCGACGTCCGGCGCGTGACCTTCCACCGGAGCGTTCGATGGCATCGGCAGCAGAGCAACTCGCAGCGAACTTGAATTTCGGAGCGCTTGCGAAGGCGGACGAGCTCAAGAAGCGTATTTGGTTTACGCTCGGGGCTTTGCTCGTCTATCGGCTCGGCACGTATATCCCGATCCCCGGCATCAACCCGGAAGCCCTCGCCGACGCCTTCAAGGGGCAGCAGGCGGGCATTCTCGGCCTGTTCAACATGTTCTCGGGCGGTGCCGTCGGCCGTCTGGCGATCTTCGCGCTGAACATCATGCCGTACATCTCGGCATCGATCATCATTCAGCTGCTCACCTCCGTGGTGCCCTCGCTCGAGGCGCTCAAGAAGGAAGGCGAGGGCGGCCGCAAGGTCATCAACCAGTACACCCGCTATCTGACGGTCGTGCTTGCGACGTTCCAAGCCTACGGCATCGCCGTCGGCCTCCAGGGCTCGTCGGGCCTCGTGGCGGAGCCGGGCGCGTTCTTCCAGATCTCCACGACGATCACCCTCGTCGGCGGCACGATGTTCCTGATGTGGATCGGCGAGCAGATCACGGCGCGCGGCATCGGCAACGGCTCCTCGCTCATCATCTTCGCGGGCATCGTCGCCGAGCTGCCTTCCGCGATCGCGGGCACGCTCGAACTCGGTCGTCAGGGCGCGATCTCGACCGCCGTGATCCTCTTCGTCATCGTCATGGCCTTCGCCGTCACGGCCTTCATCGTCTACATGGAGCGCGCCCAGCGCCGCCTGCTCATCAGCTATCCGAAGCGGCAGGTCGGCAACCGCGTCTATGAGGGGCAGACCTCGTTCCTGCCGCTCAAGCTGAACACGTCCGGCGTCATCCCGCCGATCTTCGCCTCGTCGCTGCTGCTGCTGCCCACCACTATCGCGGGGTTCTCCGCGCAGGCCGGCGGCACGGGCTTCTTGGCGTCGATGTCGGCCTATCTCGGTCACGGCCGCCCGCTGTTCATGTTCCTCTATGCGGCGCTGATCATCTTCTTCGCCTTCTTCTACACCGCGATCGTGTTCAACCCGACCGAGACGGCGGACAATTTGAAGAAGCACGGCGGCTTCATTCCGGGCATTCGTCCCGGCGAGCGCACTGCGGACCACATCGACAAGGTGCTCACGCGCATCACGGTTCTCGGCGCGGCCTATCTCACGATTATCTGTCTCTTGCCCGAACTGCTCATTTCCCAATTCGCGCTTCCGTTCTATTTCGGAGGGACGTCGCTCCTCATCGTCGTGAGCGTGACCATGGACACGGTCTCTCAGGTCCACGGACACCTCCTCGCGCACCAATATGAGGGGCTGGTCAAGAAGGCGAAGCTTCGGGGGAAACGTCGGTGAGATTGATTCTTTTGGGCCCGCCGGGTGCGGGCAAAGGCACGCAGGCCGTCCGGATCGTCGAGAAGTACGGAATCCCGCAATTGTCGACGGGCGACATGCTGCGCGCGGCCGTCGCCGCGGGCACGCCCGTAGGCCTCAAGGCCAAGGCCGTGATGGAGTCGGGCGGCTTGGTGTCCGACGACATCGTCATCGGCATCGTGGCCGACCGCATCGAGGAAGGCGACGCCAAGAAGGGCTTCATCCTCGACGGCTTCCCCCGCACGGTCGCGCAGGCCGAAGCGCTCGACGCCATGCTGAAGGGCAAGGGCCTCAAGCTCGATGCCGTGGTCGAACTCGTCGTGGACCAGAAGGCGCTCGTCGGCCGCATCGTCAAGCGCGCCGAAGACGCGAAGGCCGCAGGACAGCCCGTCCGCAAGGACGACGATCCGGAGGTCTTCAAGACCCGCCTCGAAGCCTACAACCGCGACACCGCCGTCGTGTCGCCCTACTACGCCGCGACTGGCAAGCTGAAGACGGTCGACGGCATGCAGAACATCGATCAGGTCACCGCCTCGCTGTTCGCGATCCTGGAAGACGCACGCGCTACGGCGTGAGGGGTAGGGAGGGGCGTCGCTTCCCCCAAGGAATGAGTTATGGAAGCCGGGTGGTGCGAGCCGCCCGGCTTTTTTGTGGCGAGCTTTTCCACCTGTTCGTCCGTACAGTGCAAACTTGTCTGCAGCCGTAGTAAGAACATTTGATTTTAATATTTCGAGCTAGGTTTTTCGTGAAGATAATCGCGCCTATCCCTGTTATATATACCGGCTATCACGCGGACGAACATCTCGTCGATGCGGTTCAATTTTCCAAGTCGATTGAAGCGGTATCGCGTGTGGCCAACAGCGCGGCCCATTTTTGGTTTTTTGGCAATGTTGCGGCATCGATACGACGACACGAGATTCACTTCTTTGTGAAGCCCGCACGAGAGGGTAGTTATTTCCAAGAAATCGTAGGGCTCTTGAATGGATCGCTTCCATTGTTCCCGGAAGCGCTCATAAAGTTGTCAAAGCCTGCGATCGAGCAAATAATTAATACCATTGTTAAGAGTAGGACCAGCGTTGTGGAGGCCGAGATGGCTATCGACAAGCTGCACGATCTCGCCGTTCGCCATGCTGATTTTTCACGAGAAGTGCATCAAGGGCATATGCAGGACAAGGCATGGCTCCAATCCCAAATCGATCATCTCACCAAGGCAAACGAATCTTCTCTGAGGAGACTGCCTGAGCCAGTAGGTCGTTCGGTCAGGGCCATGCAGATCGGCGAAGGAGGTGAGGAGCACAAGATTGATGCTGCCTCTGCAGCGGCATTGCGTTCGCGCGAGCCGATGGAGGTCGGTGATGAAGGCGAGTACGTCGTCGAGTTTCAGGGTGTGTTCAAGACCAATGGCGCTTGTCAGGTTCTCATCATTCCCGGCGGGTCGCTCGTGAATGGGGTAATCACCGACCCTGCCGTTACCTTGCCGGAAAACGTGTATACGGAGGCACTTGCTGCAAGTCGTCGCTTGCGGGTGAGGGCGAAGCCGGTTCTGAAGGATGGCGTATTAAGTCGTCTTTTCATCAGTAACGTGTTGCCAGACGCGTAGGAGGGCTCGTCCTCCCTTCCTTGACTCCCCCTCGCAATTCCCTTAACGCACGCACATCCGTCAGCACGTTGACGTCGTCCGGAACTCCGCTTGCGGGGGTAGGGCGGCTTTTTGCGTGAGGGCGACCGTGCAGGGGCCGGCCTCCACCGGACGCACGGGTAACAGCAATGCCGGGGATACCCGGCCGACATGGAGACGACGATGGCCCGCATCGCAGGCGTCAACATCCCGACCAACAAGCGCGTCGTCATCGCGCTTCAGTACATTCACGGCATCGGCGCCAAGAAGGCGGAAGAGATCTGCCAGAAGGTTTCGATCGCGGCCGAGCGTCGCGTCAACCAGCTCAGCGACGCCGAAGTGCTGCAGATTCGCGAGACCATCGACCGCGACTACATGGTCGAAGGCGACCTGCGCCGCGACGTCGCGATGAACATCAAGCGCCTGATGGACCTCGGCTGCTACCGCGGCCTGCGTCATCGTCGCGGTCTGCCGGTCCGCGGCCAGCGCACGCACACCAATGCGCGCACCCGCAAGGGCAAGTCCAAGCCGATCGCCGGCAAGAAGAAGTGATGCTTCGGCGCTTTCGCGCCGACGCGTCGTCCCGGACGGCATAGCCGACCCGGGATCCAGAGATCGGGGGGAGTGTGTTCCGCTCCCCCTCGAATACCTCCCATCCCCAGCGCCCGGCATGACGGGCGCGCTCGAAGGATCGAAAAGACATGGCCAAGGAAGCCGCCCGCGTCCGCCGTCGCGAACGCAAAAATATCGTCTCCGGCGTCGCGCATGTGAACGCGTCGTTCAACAACACGATGATCACCATCACCGACGCGCAGGGCAACACGATCGCGTGGTCGTCCGCCGGCATGATGGGCTTCAAGGGTTCGCGCAAGTCGACCCCCTACGCCGCCCAGGTCGCCGCCGAAGACGCAGCCCGCAAGGCCGCCGAACACGGCATGCGCACGCTCGAGGTCGAAGTGACCGGTCCCGGCTCCGGCCGCGAGTCCGCGCTGCGCGCGCTGCAGGCGGCGGGCTTCACCGTCACCTCCATCCGCGACGTGACGCCGATCCCGCACAACGGTTGCCGTCCGCGCAAGCGTCGTCGCGTCTGATCCTACGCATCGAGACTCCGCATCCCTCTCCGACGGGCGAGGGATGCGTTCGTTTTCCGCCGACGTGAACGTCGGGCCAGGGTCGACGGACCGATATGCCCGCGCTCATCATGAAGGACGAAGCCCCGTGATCCAGAAGAACTGGCAAGACCTGATCAAGCCGACCAAGCTCGAGATCCAGCCCGGCGACGACGGCCGTCGTCACGCCACGGTCGTTGCGGAGCCGCTCGAGCGCGGCTTCGGCGTCACCCTCGGCAACGCGCTGCGCCGCATCCTGCTCTCGTCGCTTCAGGGTGCCGCCATCACGTCGGTGCAGATCGACGGCGTGCTGCATGAATTCTCGTCGATCCCCGGCGTGCGCGAGGACGTCACGGACATCGTGCTCAACATCAAGGCCATCGCGATCAAGTCGCAGGCCGAGGGCACGAAGCGCATGAGCCTGCGCAAGCAGGGCCCGGGCGCGGTCCGCGCCGGCGACATCGCCATGACCGGCGACACGCAGGTGCTCAACCCCGATCTGATCATCTGCACCCTCGACGAGGGCGCGGAGATCCGCATGGAATTCACGGTCAAGACCGGCAAGGGCTACGTCCCGGCCGACCGCAACCGTCCCGAAGATGCGCCCATCGGCCTCATCCCGGTCGACAGCCTGTTCTCGCCGGTCCGCAAGGTCTCCTACCGCGTCGAGAACACCCGCGAGGGTCAGATCCTCGATTACGACAAGCTGACGATGGTCATCGAGACCAACGGCTCGGTCTCGCCCGAGGATTCGGTGGCCTATGCCGCCCGCATCCTGCAGGACCAGCTCGAAGTCTTCGTGAACTTCGAAGAGCCCCGTCGCGAGGAAGACAAGCCGGCCATGCCGGAACTCGCCTTCAACCCGGCGCTGCTCAAGAAGGTCGACGAACTCGAGCTGTCGGTGCGTTCGGCGAACTGCCTGAAGAACGACAACATCGTCTATATCGGCGACCTCATCCAGAAGACCGAGGCGGAAATGCTCCGCACTCCGAACTTCGGCCGCAAGTCGCTGAACGAGATCAAGGAAGTGCTCGCCGGCATGGGCCTGCATCTGGGCATGGAAGTGCCCGGCTGGCCGCCGGAGAACATCGAAGAGCTCGCGAAGCGCTTCGAAGAGCACTACTGAGAAGCGCGGCGGGAGCAGTCGGTCGGCTGGGGAGAAATCCGAGCCGCTCGTCCCGCTGCCGCCGCCTGCCTACCGCCTGCTGACTGACTGAAAAAGAAGACGCTCCGTACCTTGGCCCGGCGGAGCGATAACTCGGAGAAAAGCCATGCGTCACGGATTTCGCGGTCGTCGTTTCAATCGTTCCGCCGAGCATCGCAAGGCCATGTTCATGAACATGTGTCAGGCTCTCATCAAGCACGAGCAGATCATCACCACGCTGCCGAAGGCGAAGGACCTGCGTCCCGTCATCGAGAAGCTGATCACGCTCGGCAAGCGCGGCGACCTGCACGCCCGCCGTCAGGCGATCGCGCAGATCAAGGACGTCGTTCTCGTCAAGAAGCTCTTCGACGTGATCGGCCCCCGCTACAAGGACCGCAACGGCGGCTACACCCGCGTGCTCAAGGCCGGCTTCCGCTTCGGCGACAACGCGCCGATGGCCGTCATCGAGATGGTCGATCGCGACGTCGATGCGCGCGGCCGTGACTCGGGCCCGACCATGAAGACCGAGATCGTCGAAGCCGCCGAATAAGGCGCTTCCCTCTCGATCAAGCGAACAGGGCGGCCCTCGGGCCGCCCTTTTTCGTGGCCGCGACGCTCACCGCACCTTCGGCGTCACCAGCTTCGCCGGCCGCCGTTCGCGCGCCGTCTCGAACAGGGAGAAGGTGCGGCCGACATAATTCGTCACGGTCGAACAGCCGTTGACGTATTCGCGCAGCGTCGGCGTCATCTCCGCCTCCACCAGCTTGACGGGGCGCGACGGATCATTGGCCTCGAACCGGACATAGAACCACGGCTCGCCGCGCTTCAATTCGATGTCCTTCGAGGTGTCGTGCCACTCGAAGGCCCACATCAGGTGGCGCGGCCACACATCTATGGGGAATCGGCCGCCCACGAGCAGGCCCGGCAGTCCGGGGTTGCGGTAGTGATTGAACGGCGGAAGCTGGTTCATCCAGATCGGTTCGTCGGACAGGAAGAGATAGGGCGCGGAAATCTGGATTACCGGCTTTTCCGGGTCGCGCCATTCCTTCTGCGGCACGATATGGACCATCTTGCCGAGATGGTTGGAGCGGATCGGCGATTGGTCGCCCAGCGCGTTGATCAGCACCGGCGCGCCGGTCTTCTCGTCCTTCCCCATGCGGATGCGGACGTCGATGGGGCAGGCGACCTCGAACAGCCGCGCCTCGTAATCGATCATCGCCGGGCAGAAGCGCAGCGATTTGGCGTGCCTTACGTCCGAGTCCACGCGGGAGAGGCGCTTGGGCGCGGGCCAGATGAAGCCTGCCTTCTCGGTGTCGATGATCCAGCCGACCTCGGCGATGCGGCCCTCCGGCCGGAAAGTCTTGTGGCCGAAAGCGGACGCGATGCAGCGTCCTGCGGCTTCCAAAATATTCGACATGGGCACGGCCCCGAAAAGCGACTTGAAACAACCGCTCGGGAATTAGCATGCTCGGCTTAATGGGGCACTAAACCGGAGGTTCATGGGCATGTAGGGTCGACGGCCGTCTTCACCTTCCGTCGTGGTTTCTGCGTCGCAAGCCGCATGCTAAGCAGCCGACATTCGGAATTCTCCGGTCGCGGCCGGAGCGCAGAAGGACGGCCCCGATGAAGGACATTCTGGAACGCCTCGACGATCGTCGCGCGGAAGCCCGGCTCGGCGGCGGCGCCAAGCGCATCGAGGCGCAGCACGCGCGCGGCAAGCTGACGGCGCGCGAGCGGATCGAGCTGTTGCTCGACAAGGGCTCCTTCGAAGAATTCGACATGTTCGTGCAGCATCGTTGCGTCGATTTCGGCATGCCGGACTCCAAGGTGCCCGGCGACGGCGTAGTCACCGGTTGGGGCACCATCAACGGCCGTACGGTGTTCCTTTTCGCCAAGGACTTCACGGTCTTCGGCGGATCGCTCTCCGAGACGCATGCGGCGAAGATCACCAAGATTCAGGACATGGCGCTCAAGATGCGTGCGCCGGTCATCGGCCTGTTCGATGCGGGCGGCGCGCGCATTCAGGAAGGCGTCGCGGCGCTGGGCGGCTATGGCGAGGTTTTCACCCGCAACGTCATCGCCTCGGGCGTCATTCCGCAGATATCGATCATCATGGGGCCCTGCGCCGGCGGCGACGTTTACTCGCCGGCCATGACGGACTTCATCTTCATGGTGCGCGACACGAGCTACATGTTCGTGACGGGCCCCGACGTGGTGAAGACCGTCACCAACGAGACCGTGACCTCCGAAGAGCTCGGCGGCGCGAAGGTGCATACGTCCAAGTCGTCCGTCGCGGACGGCGCATGGGACAACGACGTCGAGGCGCTGCTGCAGGTGCGCCGGTTCATGGATTTTCTGCCCGCCAACAACACCGACGGGCCCCCGGTGTGGGATTCGTTCGACGTCGCGGATCGGGTGGATACCTCGCTCGACACCATCATCCCGGACAACCCGAACAAGCCGTACGACATGAAGGAATTGATCCTGAAGGTCGTCGACGAGGCGGATTTCTTCGAAATTCAGGAGAATTACGCCAAGAACATCATCACCGGTTTCGCCCGCATGGAAGGTCGCACCGTCGGTATCGTGGCGAACCAGCCCATCGTGCTCGCGGGCGTTCTCGACTCCGACGCCTCGCGCAAGGCCGCGCGCTTCGTGCGCTTCTGCGACGCGTTCGAGATCCCGATCGTCACCTTCGTCGACGTGCCGGGCTTCCTGCCGGGGACCTCGCAGGAATATGGCGGCCTCATCAAGCACGGCGCGAAACTGCTGTTCGCCTTCTCGCAGGCTACCGTGCCGCTCGTCACCGTCATCACCCGCAAGGCCTTCGGCGGAGCTTACGACGTGATGGCGTCCAAGCATATCGGCGCCGACGTCAACTACGCCTGGCCCACCGCGCAGATCGCCGTGATGGGCGCGAAGGGCGCCGTCGAGATCATCTTCCGCGCCGATATGAAGGACGCGGACAAGATCGCGGCGCGCACCAAGGAATATGAGGAGCGCTTCCTGTCGCCCTTCGTCGCCGCAGAGCGGGGTTACATCGACGAGGTGATCATGCCGCACTCGACCCGTCGCCGCGTCGCCCGCGCTCTCGCCATGCTCGCCGCCAAAAAGGCCGAGCGGCCGTGGAAGAAGCACGACAACATTCCGCTGTAACGCCGTTAGGAGAACGACTTTCAGGCGTTTGAAAAGGCGTCTCCAAGCCATTCCTTTGCAAGGTCCACGTCGTTTCGCACGAGTCCGTGACCCGTGGGCAGAACTTCGTGGCGCAGGTTTGCCCCTGCCGTCCGCAACGTGCCCGCCAGCTCCGCCGCGTTCGCGGCCGGGATGATCGGGTCGGCGGCGCCGGACGTGATCAGCACCGGCTTGCCCGCAAGATCCTGCACGGGGGACGACGGCAGCGGGACCATGGCGCGGAAAAGGATCGCGCCCGCGAGCACCTCCGGCCGCAAATACAGCAACGCCGCTGCGATGTTCGCCCCGTTGGAAAAGCCGATGGCCACCGGCGCTTCGATTCCGTATTCCGCGCGCGCCGCCACGACGAAGTCGGCCAGTTCATGGGCGCGGCGTTCGACGTCTTCATGGTCGAAAACGCCCTCCGCCAGCCGTCGGAAAAACCGCGGCATCCCGCCCTCGGAGACCTTGCCTCGCGGCGACAGCAGCGCCGCCCCGGGCGCGATCATCCCCCCGATCGGCAACAGATCGTTCTCGTTCCCGCCGGTACCGTGCAGGAGCAGGAGAGGGGGATGACCCGCCTGTCCGGCGGGCGAGAAACGGTGGATGAAAGTGGCTGCTTCCGACATGACGGCTCCGACGAGGTGGTGTCCCTCATATAGCGCCGGGCCGTGGCCGCAGACAGGCGCGCGCCGCAAGCGGGACTTTGCGCTCCGTCACCCGGCCTTAACCACGGACTCCGAATCCCCGTCGCCGTTAACGGGGCGACGAGCGCGCTCTTCTAACCTCTCCCTCGAAACCTTCCGGGGGGAACTCATGCTGAAGAACCGAATTTCCGGCCTTGCGACGCGCATGATCGCCAAACGCGGCGTGACCGCCGAAGACGTGGCGCTCTTGCGCGACCTCACTTTGCCCGGCGGTTTCGTGACCCGCGAGGAAGCGGCCGACCTCGTGCGCATCGAACGCCATGTCTCCGCCGTTCATGAAAGCTGGGGCGACTTCTTTGTCGAGACGCTCGGCCCGCATCTGGCATGGGAATGCCGCCCCGTCGGCGCAGTCGATGAGAAGGATGCGGCGTGGCTCATCGAGCGGGCGGGGCTCGACAGTTGCGGCCCCACCCCGAACACGGCGGAACTCGTCGCCCGCTGGCAGGCGGAGGGCATCGCGCTGCCGCCGAAATTGATGCGCTGCATCGAGGGCGTTCGCGCCAAGGCGGCGTGATCCGAAAGCATTGGTCTTTGGATCAGTGGCGCACCTGAAATATTCGGCTTAGAAGGCGGAGAGAGCCTTAGAAGCCGGGGCGGGCATGTTCAAAAAAATTCTTATCGCGAACCGCGGCGAAATCGCATGCCGGGTCATCAAGACGGCGCGCCGCATGGGCATCGCCACCGTCGCCGTCTATTCCGACGCCGACAAGGACGCGCTGCACGTCGAAATGGCCGATGAGGCCGTCCATATCGGCCCCGCGGCAGCTTCCGAATCCTATCTCGTGATCGACAAGATCGTGGCCGCCTGCAAGGCCACGGGCGCCGAAGCGGTGCATCCCGGCTACGGCTTTCTCTCCGAGCGCGCGGCCTTCCCGCTTGCGCTCGCCGAGGCGGGGATCGTCTTCATCGGTCCGCACTCCAAGGCCATCGAGGCCATGGGCGACAAGATCGAGTCCAAGAAATTCGCCAATGCCGCCAAGGTCTCGACCGTGCCGGGGCATCTCGGCGTCATCGAAGATCCCGCCCATGCCGTGAAGATCTCCGACGAGATCGGCTATCCGGTGATGATCAAGGCGTCGGCCGGCGGCGGCGGCAAGGGCATGCGCATCGCCTATTCCGCCGACGAGGTGGCGGAGGGCTTCGCCCGGGCGAAATCGGAAGCCGCATCGTCGTTCGGCGACGACCGCGTCTTCGTCGAGAAGTTCATCGTCGATCCGCGCCACATCGAAATTCAGGTCCTCGGCGACAAGCACGGCAACGTCATCTATCTCGGCGAACGCGAATGCTCCATTCAGCGCCGCAACCAGAAGGTCATCGAGGAAGCCCCGTCGCCGCTGCTCGACGAAGCCACGCGCCGCAAGATGGGCGAGCAGGCCGTGGCCTTGGCCAAGGCCGTGGGCTACGACTCGGCCGGCACCGTCGAATTCGTCGCGGGCCAGGACAAGTCCTTCTTCTTCCTCGAGATGAATACGCGCCTGCAGGTCGAGCATCCCGTCACCGAGATGATCACCGGCATCGATCTGGTCGAACAGATGATCCGCGTCGCCGCCGGGGAGAAGCTCTCCATCGCGCAGGCCGACGTGAAGCTGAACGGCTGGGCCGTCGAGAGCCGCGTCTATGCCGAAGATCCGACGCGCAATTTCCTGCCCTCCACCGGCCGCCTCGTCACCTATCGCCCGCCCGAGGAGAAGTCCGAGGCCGGAACGACCGTGCGCAACGACACCGGCGTCTTCGAGGGCGGCGAAATCTCGATCTATTACGATCCGATGATCGCCAAGCTCGTGACGCATGCCCCCACCCGCGCCGAGGCCATCGAGGCGCAGGCGCGCGCTCTCGACGCGTTCGCCATCGAGGGCATCCGCCACAACATCCCGTTCCTCTCCGCTTTGATGGAGCATGAACGCTGGAAGGATGCGCGGCTTTCCACCGGCTTCATCGCCGAGGAGTTTCCCGAAGGCTTCAAGCCGGTCGCGCCCTCCGGCGAGACGGCCCATGCCTTCGCGGCCGTCGCGGCCTTCATCGACGACCGTCTCAACGCCCGCAAGCGTGCCATTTCCGGCCAGATGCGGACGGCCACGCCCGTCGCGTTCGATGCCGAACGCGTCGTCGCTCTGGCGAACGAGACTTTCCCCGTCACCGTGGACCGTGAGTCCGGCAACTTGGCGGTCTCGTTCGGGGCCGGTCATCGCCACCTCGTGACGAGCGATTGGAAGCCCGGCAGCCCCGTCTGGACCGGCACCGTCGACGGCCGCGTCGTCGTCATGCAGGTCCGCCCCGTGCTCAACGGCGTGCACCTCGCGCATGCCGGCGCGGCGGTCGTCGCGCGCGTCTATACGCGTCGCGAGGCCGAACTCGTGGCTCTGATGCCCGCGAAGGTCGCGGCCGATACCGGGAAACTGCTGCTCTGCCCTATGCCCGGTCTTGTGAAGGCCGTCAGCGTCGTCGCGGGTCAGGAGATCAAGGCCGGCGAAATGCTCTGCATCGTCGAAGCCATGAAGATGGAAAACGTGCTTCGCGCCGAGCGCGACGGCACCATCAAGCAGATCCACGCCAAGGAAGGCGACAGCCTCGCCGTGGACTTCGTCATCATGGAATTCGCCTGAGGCTCGCCGACCGTCCGTTTTGCGCTCGCGGCCGGGCTCGCCCCGGCCGTTAGCAATTTCGCGGCCCGTTTGATCTGCCGCGCCGGTCGCGCTAATCGATCTTTATGCCTCTCTATTTCGCCTACGGCTCCAACATGGACCGCGCCGCCATGGCGGAGCGTTGCCCGCGTTCGACCGTGCTGGGGCTCGCCCGTCTGCCCCGGCATCGCGTCTTCATCTCGACCGACGGCTATGCCTCCATCGCGCGCGATCCGCGGCGGACGGTGCAGGGCGTGCTGTGGGACGTTCCGTTCTCGGATATTCCGGCGCTCGATCGATATGAGAGCGTATCGTCGGGTCTCTACGTCAAGATTTCGCAGCCGGTGATCGCCGCGGGCGGCCCGAAGCGTGCGCTGGTTTATGTCGGCCGCGCGACCCGTCCCGGAAAGCCGAAGCCCGGCTATCTCGAAGGCGTCCTCGCCGCCGCGCGCGACGTCGGCCTCCCCGCAGATTATCTGCACGAGCTCGAATACGGCGAACCTGCGCCGCGAAAGCCGGGCACGCCCTTGTTCAAGGCTCCGATGTAAGCGTTCCCGAGAGGACGGCTTGCAAACGGCGCAGCTCATGTTAATGTGAGCGAGTGTTCACTTACGTATGCGTTGCCCAACACGCTTTCCCGAAGGAATGACCCGATGTTCGGACGCCTGCTGCTCTCGCGCCGTTTCGCGCCTTTGTTCCTGTGCCAGTTCTTTTCGGCCTTCAACGACAACTTTTTGAAAAACGCGCTCGTCGCGTTGATCGTCTACGTCGTTGCGGGCGAGAATTCCGGAGCGCTCGTCCAAGCGGCGGGCGCGATCTTCATCGCACCCTTCTTTCTGCTCTCGGGCCTCGGAGGCGAACTCGCCGACCGGCACGACAAGGCGATGCTGGCGCGTCGCCTGAAGCTGGCCGAAATAGCGGCATCCGCCGTCGCGGCCGTCGGCTTCGTGCTGCATTCGATCCCGATCCTCATGTTTGCGCTGGGCCTTTTCGGCATCATCGCCGCGCTGTTCGGCCCGATCAAATACGGCATCCTTCCGGACCACCTGAAGACCGAGGAGATCCCGGCGGGCAATGCCCTCGTGGAGGGCGCGACCTTCATCGCGATCCTGCTCGGCACCGCCGTCGGCACCAAGGCGGCGGTGGGTGCGGGCGATCCGCGCCTCGTCGCGGCGCTGATCATGGCGCTCGCAGTCGCATGCTGGGCTTCGGCGCTGTTCATCCCCAAAGCTCCGCAGGGCGATCCGACCCTCCGCATCGATCCCAACATCTTCGCTTCCACGGTCCGCCTCGTGCGCGGCCTGCATCAGGATGCCCGCCTGTGGCGCGGCACGCTCGTGGTGAGTTGGTTCTGGCTTTTCGGGGCGGTCGTGCTCGGCCTCCTTGCCACCATGGTCAAGGCCCGTCTGGGCGGCGACGAGGATCTCTACATCGCCTGCATGGCCGTGTTCGCCGTGGGCGTAGCGGTCGGCTCCGCGTTGGCGGCCTTTCTGGCGCATGGGCGCATCGTGCTCCTGCCGACCCCCGTCGCCGCGCTCCTGATGGGCGCCTTCACGCTCGATCTCGGCTTCGCGACCCTCGGCGCGACGCCCGGTGCCGTTCCCGTCGGTCCCGCCGCGTTCATCGCGAGCGGCCACGGCCTCCGGATCATGATCGACCTCGCGGGCCTTGCGGTCGCGAGCGGGCT
This sequence comes from Hyphomicrobiales bacterium, assembly GCA_027489535.1. GTDB lineage: Bacteria > Pseudomonadota > Alphaproteobacteria > Rhizobiales > Beijerinckiaceae > JAIXZO01. Next base: position 85,856 of record JAIXZO010000019.1, on the reverse strand, counting down.
GTTCGTGGTTCCGATCTTCGCGGCGGTGCAGGTCTGGTCGGGCGAGGACCGGCGCGGGCGCGTCATCGCGGCGGGCAACGTCATTCAGGCCGCCCTCATGGTCGTCGGCGCGGTCGGGGCCGGGCTGCTGCAGAAGGCGGGCGTGTCGGAAGCGAAGATCCTGCTCGGGCTCGGCGCGGCCAACCTCGTCGTCGCCGTCGTCGTCTTCCGCGCCCTCCCGATCACGCCGCTGAACGATTTCCTGTCGATCCTTTATCGCGGCATCTGGCGCATGGAGGTCCGCGGCTTCGAGAACATCGCGAAGGCAGGACCGAACTGCATCATCGCGCTGAACCATGTGAGCCTTGCGGATGCCGGCCTCGCGCTGTCCATCCTCGAAAAGGAGCCCGTCTTCGCCATCGACGCCGCCATCGCCGAGAAGTGGTGGGTGAAGCCTCTGCTGAAATTCACGCGCGCGATGCCGCTCGATCCCACCAAGCCCATGGCCACGCGCACGCTGATCCAAGCCGTGCAGCGCGGCGAGACGCTGGTGATCTTCCCCGAGGGTCGCCTCACCGTGACCGGCGCTCTCATGAAGGTCTATGACGGCGCGGGCCTCATCGCCGACAAGTCCGACGCGATGGTCGTTCCCGTCCGCATCGACGGGTTGGAGGCGACGCCCTTCTCCTATCTCAGCGCCGAGCAGGTCCGCCGCCGCTGGTTCCCCAAGGTCGTCGTCACGATCTTGGAGCCGGTGAAGCTGTCGGTCGATCCGGCCTTGAAGGGCAAGGCGCGTCGTCAGGCGGCGGGCGCGGCGCTTTACGGGGTCATGTCCGATCTCGTCTTCCGCACCACCTCCACCGATGCCACCGTCTTCGAGGCCGTCGTCGCCGCAGCGAAGAAGAACGGCCCCGGCCGCATCGCGATCGAGGATCCCATCACCGGCAGCCTCACCGCCAAGAAGGTCCTCATCGGCGCGGCGGTGCTCGGGCGCAAATTCCAGGCCCTGTCCGGGCCCGGAGAGGCCGTAGGCGTGATGTTGCCCAATGCGAACGCCGTCGCGCCGGTCATTCTCGGCCTGATGTCCGCTGGTCGTGTCCCGGCGATGATCAACTTCACCGCGGGCCCCGCGAACGTTCTGGCGGCCTGCCGCGCGGCCAAGGTGCGCACGGTCCTGACCTCCCGCGCCTTCGTCGAGAAGGCCCGCCTCGAAGCCCTCGTGGAGGCCCTGCGGGGCGAGGTGAAGGTCGTCGAACTGGAAGACGTGCGTCCCACCGTCGGGCTCGCCGACAAGCTGCGTGCACTCCGCGCGTGGGATCGACCGCTCGTCGCCGGAAACGCGGACGACCGCGGCGCGATCCTGTTCACCTCGGGCTCGGAGGGCACGCCCAAGGGCGTCGTGCTCTCCCACCGCAACATCCTCGCCAACGCCGCACAGGCGGCGGCGCGCATCGATTTCGGGCGGACCGACAAGGTCTTCAACGTGCTGCCCGTCTTCCACTCCTTCGGGCTGACGGCGGGCCTCGTGCTGCCGCTCGTCTCGGGCGTGCGGCTCTATCTCTACCCGTCGCCGCTGCATTACCGGATCGTTCCCGAACTGATCTACGGCTCGAACGCCACGATCCTGTTCGGCACCGACACCTTCCTCGCGGGCTATGCGCGCTCGGCGCACCCCTATGATTTCCGCTCGCTGCGTTACGTGCTCGCAGGCGCGGAGGCGGTGAAGGAAACGACGCGGCGCACCTATGCCGAGAAGTTCGGCATCCGAATCTTGGAGGGCTACGGCGTTACCGAGACCGCGCCGGTGCTCGCCATCAACACGCCCATGTTCAACCGCTTCGGCACCGTGGGCCGCGTCATGCCGGGCATGGAGGTCCGCCTCGAAACCGTGCCGGGCGTGGAGGAGGGCGGCCGTCTCTACGTCCGCGGTCCCAACGTCATGATGGGCTATCTCCGCGCCGAGAACCCCGGCGTGCTGGAGCCGCCGCCGGAGGGCTGGCACGACACGGGCGACATCGTCACCATCGACCGCGAGGGCTTCGTCACCATCCGCGGCCGCGCCAAGCGCTTTGCCAAGTTGGGCGGCGAGATGATCTCGCTCGCCGCCGTCGAGGCTCTCGCGGCCGAGTGCTGGCCCGGCGTCCTCTCCGCCGTCGCGTCGGTGCCCGATCCGCGCAAGGGCGAACGGCTCGTGATGTTCACGGAGCAAAAGGACGCCGCCCGCTCGGGCTTCCAAGTCTTCACCAAGAGCAAGGGTGCGTCCGAGATGATGGCTCCCTCGGAAGTCGTCGTCGTCGACCGCATCCCGCTGCTCGGCTCCGGCAAGGTCGACTACGGCGCGGTGAAGGCTCTGGCCGACGCCCGCATCGCCGCCCCGACCGCCGAGGCCGTCTGACATGCGCGACGGCAGCAAGACCAAGGCCCGGATCGAGGCCGAGGCGCTCAAGCTCTTCGCCGCGAAGGGCTACGACGCCGCCTCGATCCGCGACCTTGCGGAGGCCGTCGGCGTGGCGGAGGGCACGCTCTACCGCCATTTCCGATCCAAGGAGGATCTCGCCCGCGCGATCTTCCTCGATCGTTACGCGGCGCTGGCGGCGAGCATCCTCGAAGTCGGCCTCGCCGACGCGCCCTTCGCCGAACGCATCGCCGCGCTCGTGGCCCGGTTCACGTCGCTCTTCGACGAGGATCGGGCGCTCTTCGCCTTCATCCTCGTCGACCGGCACCGCCATCTGGACGAGGTACCCGAAACGCCCGAGGCCAATCCCGTCTCGGCGCTGCGGGCGGTTCTCGAAACGGCGATGCGGAAAAAAGAAATTCCCGAACGGGATCCGGACCTGCTCGCAGGCCTCATCCTCGGCCTCGTCGTCCAACCCGCCGAATTCGTCCTCTACGGCCGCCTCGCGGGCAAGCTCTCGGATCGCGCGACGGAGATCGCGGCAGCGGCTTCGGAGGTGGCGCGGACCTGAGCGGATTTGCGAATCGCGCTCACGGAGAGCGGCGTTCGGAGCGATCCACCGGTCCGAAAACCTCGCGAAACGCCGTTTCGAGCGCCACGTCCGCGTCTTCCATCGTCACCGGCAGTCCCAAGTCCACGAGGCTCGTGACACCGTAGCGCCGTTCGGAGATGCCGCAGGGCACGATGCCGGAGAAGTGCGACAGGTCGGGTTCGACGTTCAGGCTGATGCCGTGAAACGTCACCCAGCGGCGCACGCGGATGCCGATGGCGGCGATCTTGTCCTCATGGCCTTCGCCCTTGTCGGGGCGCTTCACCCATACGCCGACGCGATCCTCGCGGCGCTCGCCGCGGATGTTGAAGCCGTCCAACGTGGCGATGATCCATGCTTCGAGGGCGGCGACGAAGGCGCGCACGTCCTCGCCGCGTCTCTTCAGGTCGAGCATCACATAGGCCACGCGCTGGCCGGGGCCATGATAGGTGAACTGCCCTCCGCGGCCGGTGCGGTGCACGGGGAAGCGCGCGTCCTGCAGGTCGCCGTCCTGCGCCGAGGTGCCCGCCGTGTAGAGGGGAGGGTGCTCCACAAGCCACACGGCTTCGGCCGCGGTTCCGGCCGCGATGGCTTCGGCACGGGCCTCCATCACGGCCACGGCGGCGTCGTAGTCGGTGAGCCCGCCGGACACGATCCATTCGACCGGCGCGGCTTCTCCCGCAAGCGGCAGGTTCCGCACAAGATCGTCGCGCATGCGGGGAGCCGAAGAGCGTTCCATGCGTTTGGTTTCGCGCGATGCCCCGCCCGCGTCAATCCGGGGCGGAGGAAGACCGCTTTCGCTTGCGGGGTCGGAATCGATCTGTTACACGCTCCCTCGCTTCGGTCGAGCAATCGATGCGAAGGGCAAATGCGGTCGTGGCGGAACTGGTAGACGCGCTACCTTGAGGTGGTAGTGTTCAAAAGACGTGGAGGTTCGAGTCCTCTCGACCGCACCATATTCGAACGCAAGTTCCGAACGGCGGCCCGGGTCATCCCGCGGCCGCCGTTTTCGTTCCGGCATGGTTCGGCATCCATTGCCAAGCCGTTGAGCCGACCCTAGAAAACATCCGGTCCTTCCCTTCCAATCCGCGGGCCGCGTTATGCTTGACGTCGAAGACACCGCGATCGAGACGGCCCCGCTTGCTCTGCATGACGAGGACGGGGAAGTGCGCGCCGATTTCGTCGCCGCCGTCGCTCTTGCAATCGCCGCGGGCAATGAGGAACGGCTGAGCGAACTCGTCTCGCAGCTGCACGAGGCCGACCAAGGCGCGCTGCTCGAGGCGCTCGACCATGACGACCGCCCGCGGCTGATCGAACTGCTCGGCGACGATTTCGACTTCGCCGCGCTGACGGAAGTCGACGATTCGGTCCGCGAGGAAATTCTCGAGGAACTCGACACGGAAACCGTCGTCGAGGGCATGCGCGACCTCGAAAGCGACGACGCCGTCTACATTCTGGAAGACCTCGACGCCGAGGATCAGGCGGAGATTCTCGACGCGCTGCCCGCGCTCGACCGCGTCGCCCTGCGCAAGAGCCTGGACTATCCGGAGGACTCCGCCGGCCGTCTGATGAGTTCGGATTTCGTGGCCGTGCCGCCGTTTTGGACGGTGGGGCAGGTCATCGATCACCTGCGCGACGCGGAATCCGACATTCCGGACTCCTTTTTCGAAGTGTTCGTCGTCGATCCCGGCCACCGTCTGCTCGGCAACGTCTTTCTCGACCGGCTCGTGCGCACCAAGCGCGGCGTGAAGATCGAGTCGATCATGGCCGACCGTCGCCGCGTCGAGGCCACCGACGACCAAGAGGAGGTGGCCCGCCTCTTCGCCCGCTACAATCTCGTCTCGGTTCCCGTGGTCGACGAGGCCGAGAGGCTCGTCGGCGCGATCACCATCGACGACGTCGTCGACGTCATCGAGGAGGAGGCCGACGAGGACGTGAAGGCGCTCGGCGGCGTCAAAAGCGACGAAGAACTGTCCGACTCCGTTCTCTCCATCGCGCGCAGCCGCTTCGGCTGGCTGTTCGTCAACCTCATCACAGCCTTCCTCGCCTCGTCCGTGCTCGGCCTGTTCGAGGGCGCGCTGCAAAAGATGGTGGCGCTTGCGGTGCTCGCGCCCATCGTCGCCAGCCAAGGCGGCAACGCCGCCACCCAGACCATGACCGTGGCGGTGCGCGCGCTGGCGACGCGTGATCTCGGTCCCGCCAATGCGGTGCGCGTCACCATCCGCGAGACCTTCGTCGGCCTGCTCAACGGCTTCGGCTTCGGCTTGCTGACGGGCCTCGGCGCGGCCCTGTGGTTTCACGATTGGAACATCGGCCTCGTCATCGCGCTGGCGATGACGGTCAATCTCGTCGCCGGCGCGATGGCCGGCATTCTCGTGCCGTTGACCTTGGAGCGGTGGCGCGCCGATCCTGCCGTGTCCTCGGGCGTGTTCGTCACCACCGTCACCGACGTCGTGGGCTTCTTCTCCTTCCTCGGCATCGCCACGCTCTGGTTCGGGCTGCATTGAACCTTCGGCTCAGGCCGTCGAATACCGCGCCTTCCGCCCTTTCCTGACTTCGGCGGTGCGGTATTGTTCGGCAACGATGCGACGGCCGGAGGATGCGCCATGATCCCGAACGCGATCCAGAGTTTCGACTTCGACCTCGGCGAAACCGCCGAGATGCTGCGCGAAACGGTGCAGAGCTTCTCGCAGGAGAAGATCGCCCCCCGCGCCGAAGAGATCGACAAGACCAACACCTTCCCGCGCGACCTGTGGCCCCATCTCGGCGCGCTCGGCCTGCACGGCATCACGGTGGAGGAGGAGTACGGCGGCACGGGCCTCGGCTATCTCGAGCACTGCATCGCGATGGAGGAAATCTCCCGCGCCTCCGCCTCGGTCGGCCTCAGCTACGGCGCGCATTCCAACCTCTGCATCAACCAGATCCGCCGCAACGGCACCGAGGCGCAGAAGCGCCGCTACCTGCCGGCGTTGATCTCCGGCGAACATGTCGGCGCACTCGCGATGTCCGAGCCGGGCGCGGGGTCGGACGTCGTGTCCATGCGCACGCGTGCCGACAAGAAAGGCGACCGTTACGTCCTCAACGGCAACAAGATGTGGATCACCAACGGCCCGATCGCCGAAACGCTCGTGGTCTACGCCAAGACCGACCCTGACGCGGGCTCGCGCGGCATCACGGCGTTTCTGATCGAAAAGGGCATGAAGGGCTTCTCCACCGCCCAGAAGCTCGACAAGCTCGGCATGCGCGGCTCCGACACCTGCGAACTCGTCTTCGAGGATTGCGAGGTGCCCGAGGAGAACGTGCTCGGCCAGGTCGGCAAGGGCGTCAACGTGCTGATGTCCGGGCTCGACTACGAGCGCGCGGTGCTGGCGGCCGGGCCGCTCGGCATCATGCAGGCCTGCCTCGACGTCGTGCTGCCCTATGTCCACGAGCGCAAGCAGTTCGGCCGATCCATCGGCGAATTCCAGCTCGTGCAGGGCAAGGTCGCGGACATGTACGTCACGCTCAACGCGTGCCGTGCCTATGTCTACGCCGTCGCCAAGGCCTGCGACCGCGGGCGGACCACGCGCGAGGATGCTGCGGGCGCGATCCTCTACGCCGCCGAGAAAGCGACGCAGACCGCGCTCGACGCCATCCAGCTGCTCGGCGGCAACGGTTACGTCAACGATTACCCGACGGGACGGCTGCTGCGCGACGCCAAGCTCTACGAGATCGGCGCGGGCACCAGCGAAATCCGCCGCATGCTGATCGGGCGGGAATTGTTCGAGAAGACCCGCTGACCGTCAGGGCCTGATCAGCAACTGCAATTCTTCCGGCTGCATCAGCGGGAAGGACGCCGTCACCGTCTCGCGGTCGAAATAGTCCGCGAGCGCGGCCTCTTCGTCCGGCAGTTTCGCGAACTCCGCCACCACCGAGGAATAAGCCTCCTCGATGACGGTGGAGGAAGGATCGAGATCGGTGATCATCACCAGCCCCGTCGGCGGGCAATCCAACAGCGTGATGGAAAGGTCCGGGCGCAGCCTGCGCAGGATCGGCACCACCTTCCACACGTCGCCCGTCCAATAACCCCGGAAGTCCGGATGCGTGCTGCCGATGAATTTGCGTCCCGTCATGTCCAGCGTCGGCGGCAGGCAATCATGCATGAACACCACCGAGCTGCGGCGCATGTGCTTTTCGACGTTCATGAAGTCGCGCAGCAGAAACTCGAACCGGTGCATCCCGTCGAGAAAGGCGAGATCGACGGGGCCGTCCAAGGCGGCCTTCGGGTCGAAGCGCCGGAAATAGGCGTCGCTGGTCATTTGATGCAGCAGACAGAGGTCCTTTCCCGCCGCGACGGGAAATTTCAGCTGGAAATCCGGATCGATCGCGACCGAGGAACATTTGATCGCGGCCAACGAGCGCCCGGTATTCGTTCCGATCTCGAGATAACGCGAAGCCCCGACGACCTGCGCCGCATGCGCGAGAAATTGTACATAGGACACGCCGGCCGGCCGAAAAAATACGCGCTCCGCGGGCGCGGCGGGCTTCTGCAAGGCTTCTACGGACATCGGCAATTCCTGAAACGACGGGTGACGTGAAAAAACGAGAGACTGTAATGCGGCCCCGAAAAAAGCCGTCTGCAACAAAACATGGCGAGCGTTGCTTTCACGTAAAGGCCGGCCGAACCGTGGCCTTCCCCCCGTGTCGTGCCTCCGATGTCGATGGCGGCGAGGCTTCGGCCTTGTTAGCTTGCTGAAAAGATCAAACGGGAGAGACTTTGATGATGCTTGCTCCGCTCGTACACGCCAAAGGCTTCGCCATCCCCGCCATCGGCCTGGGCACCTTCCGCGCCGAAGGGGAGACTTGCGCCGAAGCGGTGCAATGGGCGATCGACGCAGGCTATCGCCACATCGACACGGCCGCCATGTACGGCAACGAGCAATTCGTCGGCGAGGGCATCCGCGCCTCCACCATCAAGCGCGCCGAACTGTTCGTCACCACCAAGGTCTGGTGGACCGACATCGCCGACGGTCTGCTGCAAGCCTCCGCCGAGGCCAGCCTGCGCCGGCTCGATCTCGATCACGTCGACCTGCTGCTCATCCATTGGCCGAACGAGAACGTTCCGCAACGCTCCTCCATCGATGCGCTCTGCAAGGTCAAGCGCGCCGGGCTCGCCAAGGCGATCGGCGTGTCCAACTACAATGTTGCGATGCTCGACGAGGCCGTCTCGCTCGCCACGGAGCCGCTCTCCGTCCTGCAATGCGAGTATCACCCGATGCTCGACCAATCGAAGCTGCGCGCCGCCGCCGCGCGCCACGGCATGGTCTGGACGTCCTATTGCCCCCTCGGCAAGGGCGTCGGCCTGGAGCAAGGGATCATTCAGGATCTTGCGCGAAAATACGGCCGTTCACCCGCGCAGATCGTGCTGCGGTGGCAGGTGCAGCAGCCGGGGACCGTCGCCATCCCGAAATCGGTAACGCCGTCGCGCATCCGCGAGAACCTCGCGGTGTTCGACTTCAGCCTCGCGGACGACGAAATGCAGGCAATCTCCCGGCTCGCGCGGCCGGACGGGCGCATCATCAGCCCGTCCTTCGCACCCGCTTGGGATTGATCGACACGCGCCGCGGCGCGCATCACGAGGGCGGGCGTGTATTTCATTCTGTCGAAGCTGGCCTGGATCGTCCTCGCGCCCGTGAATTTTTTCATCTTCCTCGCATTGGCCGGAGCGGCGCTGTGCTTCACGCGCCTGCTTCGCCTCGGCCGCGTGCTGGCGCTGACCGGCGCGCTCGGCCTGTCGGTCATCGGTTTCGTGCCGCTCGGCGACGCGATGCTGTCCGTTCTCGAGAGCCGCTTTCCGCAATATCGGGAGGACGGACGACCGGTGCACGGCGTGATCGTTCTCGGCGGTGCGGAGGAGCCCTATACCGCTCTGGCGCATGACGTGCTGGCGCTCAACGACGCGGGCGAACGGCTGATCGCCTTCGCCGATCTCGCGCGCCGACATCCGACCGCCCGTCTCGCCTACGCCGGCGGCTCCAGCGCCATGCCGGGCGACGCGCCCGAAGCGGAGATGGTCCGGCTTCGCCGCTCGGAACTCGGCCTGCCGGCCGACCGCATCCTCTTCGAGGAGCGTTCGCGCAACACCTTCGAGAATGCGGCCTTCGCCAAGGACCTGCTTCAGCCGAAGCCCGGCGAACGATGGCTGTTGATCACCTCGGCCTGGCACATGCCCCGCGCGATCGGGTTGTTCCATGCGGTGGGATTCGACGTCACGGCCTATCCCGTCGATTTCCGAGGTCCGACGACGCCGCGCTTCGACGGTCTGCTCGGCAATGCCGCGGACGGGCACCGTCGGTTCGAGCGCGCCGCGCGCGAATTCATCGGTCTCGCGACGGCCTATGCCCTCGGCCAAACCCGGGAGTTGTTTCCGTCCGTTCAGTCCAGCCGGGGCAGCGACACGCGGTAGACGCCCTTGAAGTCCGCGGGGTCGACCGGCTTGCCCTTGCGCGTGATCACGAGCCGACCCTCCTGCGCCAGCCGCACCGCGACGCGACGGACGGGGATCATCAACGGACCCCAGCCGTCGGGATGCGGCCCGCCGAGTTCGCGCGCAGCCTCGGACGGGCACAGGGTCTTTTCGTGGCCGCGCTCGCGTGCAAGGCGCAGGAGAACGGTTTCGATGTCTTCGGGGCTCGGAATGCTCATCGCTCGGATGTCGGGGATTCCGCTGCGCCGTGCAATCCCTCTTTGCGCTCCGACGTGACCAGCGCGTCATGGGCGGGCGAGGAAAACTGCCGTTGCGCCATCACCAGCAGCACCGCCGTCGTGGTGGCGAGCAACGCGATCGGCGAAACGAACCAACCGACATAGGCGAGCGCAAAGAAGAAGGCGCGCTGTCCGCGGTTGAACTGCCGTCCCGCATCCGTGAGCATTCCCGTCAGCCGGACGACATGGGCGCGCGCCTCGTCGCTCTCCGCCTCGGGCGGCGGCGGCGTCGCGCCGAGCAGGATCGCCGCATAATTGAACAGCCGGTAGGACCACGCGAATTTGAAGAAGGCGTAGGTGAAGATCACCACCAGCCCCACCACCTTCAATTCCCACTGCATCCGCGTGGTGTTGATCCCGAACGGCAGGTCCGAGAACAAGGTCATCACGTCCTCGGTCGCACGCAGAAAGGTGAGCGCGCCGCCGATGGCGAAGAGCGACGTGGACGCAAAAAAAGCGGTGCCGTTCTGGAGGCTTGCGGTGATCTGCGTATCGACCATGCGAACGTCGCGGCGCAGCATCTGCTCCACCCAAACGCCGCGATAGGCGTGCATCATCTGGTTCAGGCTGCGCCGGCCGAAGAGCGAGGACTCGACGACGGCGTGATAGCCCATCCACGATGCGACGAAGAACGCGAACACGGTCGCGTCGAGAATTCCGAATCCGAGCATCGCGCGAGGATGGGGGGCAACCGTCGGCGGAGCAAGGCCGCTTCCCGTCGCGGCACGGCTCGCCGAACGGCCGATTGCGTTCGGCCGTGCTTAGGCCATGATCGCGCCCGAGAGACGGGCGAGCCGTCCGTAAACCAGGGGGAAGCCGCGCGTGGCCGTTCTGTCGAGCGCCGTCGATCCGACGTCGGAGGATTTCCGGGCCAATGCCGCCGAATGGCGCAAATTGGCGGACGAATTGCGCGAGCGCCGCGCCGCCGCCGCCGCCGGAGGTCCCGCAAAGGCGCGCGAACGCCATTTGGCGCGCGGCAAGCTCCTCCCGAGAGACCGCGTCACGCGTCTGCTCGATCCCGGCTCGCCGTTTCTCGAAGTCGGGTCGCTCGCGGCCTTCGACATGTATAACGACGCGATCCACGGCGCGGGCATGATCGCGGGCATCGGCCGCGTCGCCGGGCGCGAGGTCATGGTGGTGTGCAACGATTCCACCATCAAGGGCGGCACCTACTACCCGATGACGGTGAAGAAGCATCTCCGCGCGCAGGAGATCGCCCGCGAGAACCGGCTGCCCTGCATCTATCTCGTGGATTCCGGCGGCGCGAACTTGCCGCATCAGACGGAGGTGTTCCCCGACAAGGAACATTTCGGCCGCATCTTCTACAATCAGGCGACCCTGTCCGCCGCCGGCATCCCGCAGGTCGCGGTCGTCATGGGCTCCTGCACGGCGGGCGGGGCCTATGTGCCCGCGATGTCGGACGAGACCGTCATCGTGCGCAATCAGGGCACCATCTTCCTCGGCGGCCCGCCGCTCGTGAAGGCCGCGACGGGGGAGGTGGTCACCGCGGAGGATCTCGGGGGAGCCGACGTGCACGCCCGCACCTCCGGCGTGGCCGATCACTACGCGCAGGACGACGCGCATGCCTTGGCGATCGCCCGCCGCATCGTGGCCAATCTCAACGGGGCGAAACGGCCGGACATTCCGCTCTACGAACCCCGCGCGCCCCTGCTGGACGAAGGCGAACTCGAAGGTCTCGTGCCGACCGATCTCAAGAAGCAGTACGACGCGCGCGAGCTCATCGGCCGCATCGTCGACGGCTCGGAATTCGACGAGTTCAAGGCGCTCTACGGCACGACGCTCGTCACCGGCTTCGCGACCCTGTGGGGCATGCCGGTCGGCATCGTCGCCAACAACGGCATCCTGTTCTCGGAATCCGCGCTCAAGGGCGCGCATTTCGTCGAACTCTGCGCGCAACGCCGCATTCCGTTGCTGTTCCTGCAGAACATCTCGGGCTTCATGGTCGGGCGGCAATATGAGGCGGGCGGCATCGCCAAGGACGGGGCGAAGCTCGTCACCGCGGTGGCCTGCGCCAAGGTGCCGAAGATCACGCTGCTGGTCGGCGGCTCCTTCGGCGCGGGCAATTACGGCATGTGCGGCCGCGCCTACGGCCCGCGCTTCCTGTTCTCCTGGCCGAATTCCCGCATTTCGGTGATGGGCGGCGAGCAGGCCGCAAGCGTGCTCGCCACCGTCAAGCGCGACAATATCGAGGCCGACGGCAAGGCTTGGTCGCCCGACGAGGAGGAGGCCTTCAAGGCCCCGATCCGCGGGCAGTACGAAAGCGAAGGCAATCCCTATTACGCCTCCGCCCGCCTGTGGGACGACGGCATCATCCTGCCTTCGGAAACCCGCCGCGTGCTCGGGCTCGCGCTTTCGGCCTGCCTCAATGCGCCCGTGGAGGAGACGCGCTTCGGCGTGTTCCGGATGTAATGGCCATGTTCGACTCCGTCCTCATCGCCAATCGCGGCGAAATCGCCTGCCGCATCATCCGCACCGCCAAGCGGATGGGCCTGCGCACGATCGCGGTCCATTCCGAAGCCGACGCCAAGGCCCTGTTCGTGCGCATGGCCGACGAGGCCCATTGCATCGGGCCCGCCGCCGCGCGTGAAAGCTATCTCTCGGCCGAACGCATTCTTGAGGTGGCCAAACGCAGCAAGGCGGGCGCGATCCATCCCGGCTACGGCTTCCTGTCCGAAAACGCCGATTTCGCGGAAGCGGTCGAGGCGGCGGGCATCTTCTTCGTCGGCCCGCCCGCATCCGCCATCCGCGCGATGGGATTGAAGGACGCGGCCAAGGCGCTCGTCGAGAAGGCGGGCGTGCCGGTGGTGCCCGGCTATCACGGGGCGCGGCAGGAGCCGGCCTTCCTGCGCGAGCGCGCCATCAATGTCGGCTTCCCGGTGCTGGTCAAGGCGGTGGCGGGCGGCGGCGGCAAGGGCATGCGCAAGGTCGACAAGCTCGTCGATTTCGAGGACGCGCTGGCCTCCGCGCAGCGCGAGGCGCAATCCTCCTTCGGCGATCCGCGCGTGCTGATCGAGCGTTGGGTGCTCTCGCCGCGCCATGTCGAAATTCAGGTCTTCGCCGACCGGCACGGCAACGTCGTGCATCTGTTCGAGCGCGACTGTTCCCTCCAACGCCGCCATCAGAAGGTCATCGAGGAGGCCCCCGCGCCGGGGATGCCGCCCGCGGTGCGCGAGGCCATGGGGCGTGCCGCCGTGGAGGCCGCCCGCGCGGTCGGCTATGTCGGCGCGGGCACGGTGGAGTTCATCGCGGACGGGTCGAAGGGGCTCACGCCCGACGGCTTCTTCTTCATGGAGATGAACACGCGGCTGCAGGTCGAGCACCCGGTCACGGAGGCGATCACCGGCCTGGACCTCGTCGAATTGCAGTTCCGCGCTGCCGCCGGGGAGACTTTGCCGTTCGCGCAGTCGGATCTCGCCATTCGCGGCCATGCGGTCGAGGCGCGGCTTTATGCCGAGGACCCCGAGCGCGGCTTCCTGCCGTCCACCGGCACGCTCCACGCCTTGAGACTGCCGGAAGGCGAGGGCATCCGCGTCGACACGGGGGTCGTCGAGGGCGATGCCGTCACGCCGTTCTATGATCCGATGATCGCCAAGGTCATCGCCCACGCCCCGACGCGCGAAGAGGCGCTCGACCGTCTCGCCGCGGCGCTCGACGCCACGGTCGTCGCCGGTCCGCGCAGCAATGCGCCGTTCCTCGCCGCCCTCTGCCGCGCGCCCGGTTTCCGCTCCGGCCGTTTCGACACGGGCTTCATCGAGCGCAATCTCGACGCCTTGGGGGCGGCGCCGCAGCCGGTCGACGGCGCGGCTACGGCCCGCGCCGCCCGCGTTCTCATCGAAGCGGAGGAGCGGCGCGCGGTGCACGGCGTGCCGCACGGTCATTCCCCGTGGGATTTGGCCGACGGCTTTCAGCTTTCCGGTCCGAGGCGCTTCGTCCTTCCCGTTCTCGCCGACGAACACGCGACCGAGGTCGCGGCCGAATGGTCGGCGCAGGGCTTCGTCGTCGAGGGCCCGGGCGGCGTCCGCGACGACGGGCGGGACGATCCGTCCTTGACCGTGGTGCCGACGCCCGCCGGCGTCTACGTCGTCCGCGCCGGCCGTCAGACCTTCGTGCGCCTGCCCGCCATTTCCGACGCGGCCGAAGCGCATGGCGGCGGCGACGGCGTCGTGAAGGCCCCGATGCACGGCAAGGTCATCGCCCTGAACGTCGGGGAGGGCGAAACGGTCGTCAAAGGCCAGAAGCTCGCCGTCGTCGAAGCCATGAAGATGGAGCACGCCCTCGTCGCCAAGCGCGACGGCACCGTCGGCCGCGTCGCCGTAGAGGTCGGCGCGCAGGTCGCCGAAGGCGCGACGATCATGGTCGTCGAGGACTGACGGACCGGGCGCGCGCCCGTCATCCACAGCTTACCTCGCTCCGACGTTGGATCGGCGCGCCGGGCGCGCTAGATCCTTCCGCATGGCTCTTCATCTGCTCAAACTCTGCGTCGGCTGCGACTCCATCCGCGATCTGGAGGACTGGATCGCGACCTCGACCGCGCTCTGGCGTCGTCTCGGCAAGCCCGAGGAGCAGATGCACACCACCCGCATGGTGCCCAAGCGCATGGAGGAGCTGCTCGACGGCGGCTCGCTCTATTGGGTCATCAAGGGGCAGGTCGCCTGCCGTCAGCCTCTCGAGGACATCCGCCCCTTCACCGATCCGTCGGGCGTGGGCCGCTGCCATCTCATCCTGCGGCCGGTCGTCACGCCCGTGGAGCCGCGTCCTTGTCGTCCCTTCCAAGGGTGGCGCTATCTCGCCGACAAGGACGTTCCGCGCGATCTCGGCGCGGGCGTCGGCGCGGCCCTTGCGGAGATGCCCGACGAGATGCGGCGCGACCTCGCGGCGCTCGGCTTGCTCTAGCGCCGGATTGCCTTCGCGCCGCCCCGCACCCATCTTTCCGAAGCATCAGGGAGCAGCCGGGCCATGTCCGACACCAAGGGCCGACCGACCGTCACCGGAACGCGCAACGACCCTGCGGCCTCCGGAGGCGCACGCACGCCCTCGACCGTCAGTCCCGCCTCGGCCATCGACGCCTTCGTCGCGCAGGCCAAGACGGTGGTCGCCCAAGGCGAGCCCGCCGGGCGTCTGATCTTCGCCCTCGACGCCACCATGAGCCGCCAACCGGCATGGGACCTCGCCTGCAGCGTGCAGGCCCGCATGTTCGATTCGGCGGCCAAGGCCGGCGGCCTTTCCGTCCAGCTCGTCTATTTCCGCGGCTACGGCGAGTGCCGCGCGTCCAACTGGGTGCGCGACGCCCGCTCGCTCACGTCCCTGATGACCAAGATCGACTGTCGCGGCGGCAACACGCAGATCGAACGCGTGCTGCGCCACGTGCGCAAGGAAGTCGCGGGCACGCCCGTCGCGGCCTTCGTCTTCGTGGGCGACGCGATGGAGGAAAACGTCGACGCGCTCTGCGCGGTGGCGGGGGAAATCGGCCTGCTCGGCGTCAAGGGCTTCTTCTTTCAGGAGGGGCACGATCCCGGCGCGGAAAACGCATTCCGCGAACTCGCGCGGCTCACCCGCGGGGCCTATGCACGCTTCGACGCCTCGGCTCCCGACGAGCTCTCCGCCCTCCTGCGGGCGGTGGCGACCTATGCAGCGGGCGGCAGGCGTGCTTTGACCGCATTGGCGGGGGCCGATGCCGCCGCCGGGCGGAAGCTCTTGTCTCAGATGGGTTGAGCGCAGGTGATCACTCTTCTCGGCGGCATGGTCGCCGCCTTTCTCGTGTGGTGGCTCGCCAAGAGCTACACGGCTGCAAACCCGGCCAAGCTCGCCAAGGTTCTCCGCAAGATCGGGGGAGGGGTGCTGCTGGCCGCCGCGGCGCTGCTGGCGGTGCGCGGCCGCATCGATCTCGCCTTCCTGGTCGGAGGGGCGGGCACCTGGCTGCTCGGCTGGCGCAACTTCGTACCGCCGTTCCTGCACCCGGGCTCGGCTCCCAGCGAGGGCGCGACGTCGCGGGTACGTTCCGCGGTCATCGAGATGACGCTCGATCACGACAGCGGAACCTTGAAGGGCTCCGTCCTGTCCGGCCCCCATGCCGGGCGCGATCTCGATTCGCTCGACCGCGCGCAGATCGACGAGGTGATCCGGCTCTGCGTGCAGTCCGATCCCGACGGCTTACGCCTGATCGAGCCGTATCTGGACCGCCGGTTTCCCGGCTGGGGTGAAACAGGTGATCCGAACGGAGACGCGCGGCGCAGTCAGGGGCGGAGCAGTTCGGGCGACATGACCGAGAAGGAGGCCTACGAGATTCTGGGCCTTCAACCGGGCGCGGGCGAAGACGAGATCCGACAGGCGCATCGGACCCTGATGAAGAAACTCCATCCCGATCAGGGGGGGTCGACGTATCTCGCCACCCGCGTCAATCAAGCCAAGGACGTCCTTCTCGACCGGCATCGCTGAAACCCCGCGTTTTTCCGGCGCACTCATCGTCGGTGTCGGTTCCGCACGGTCCCGTGCGGCGGTCCCGGGAAGGCCGGGCCCCGTGGCGTTCACGTCCGGGCGGCGAAGCATTCGACACCCGATTTCTTGAGGGACTTGCAGGCCGCTTCGGCGCTGCGCTCGTCGAGGCCGGTAAAGCGGGCGCGGAACGTGCTGCCGCGCTTCAGCGCCACCTTCTCGGTTACCAGATCTGCCTTGGCCAACTGCGCCTTCGCCTTGGCGCGGGCGGCGTCGGCGAGGGTCTTCGCTTTCGCCTGCGTGTCGGCGGTGCCCACCTGCACGTACCAACCGGCGGGCTTGCTCGGCATCGCCACCGGAGCGAGCGACGCGGTCTTCACCGGCGCGGGCTTGGCTTTGGCGCTGCTTGCGGCCGTCGCCTCGGCGCCCTTGTTCCATTTCATTGCCGCGGAGGGCTCGGGCTTCACCGCTTCGGTCTTTGCGGCGGCGGTTTCCTGCACGGCGGCCCGCTTGAGGGCGGCGTCCACCTTGGCGGCCACCGCCGCGCCGGAGGCGGGGGCGTCGGAGACGACGCGCGTGGCCGGGCCGGACACGTCGCCCTGCTCGATCACCGCGGCCACCGTCGCCGGCGTCGCCGCCGCGACGCGCACGGGCGCGGCCTTCGCCTGAACGGCTGCGGTCGTCGTCGGCGCTTCCGAGGCGTTTTCCGCAACCAGCGGCGACGTCCGCGCACCCTGCGTGGCGCGGGGGAGATGTTCTTCGATCAGGTCGGCCATGATTCGGTCGCGCGACGGACCGGACCGGCCGCCGAGCACCACCGCCACCACCTGCCGCCCCTCATGCTTCACCGACGTCAGCAGGTTGAAGCCCGACATGCGAGTGAAGCCGGTCTTGATGCCGTCCACGCCCTCGACGCGGCCGAGCAGCTTGTTGTGGTTGGCGTAGGCGTCGCCCTCGTAATTGAAGACGCGGGTCGAGAAATAGGCGTATTCGCGGGGGAAGCGGTCCTGAATGGCGCGCCCCAGCGTGATGAGATCGCGCGCCGTCGTCACCTGACCGGCATCGGGCAGGCCCGAGGCGTTTTTGTAGACGGTGCGCGACATGCCGAGTGCTCGCGCCTTCTTCGTCATCAGCTGCGCGAATGCGGGCTCGGATCCGCCGATGTTCTCGGCCACCACGACGGCGACGTCGTTGGCGGATTTCGTCACCAGCGCCTTGATCGCGTCCTCGACTCGGATCGTGTCGCCCGCGCCGAGCGCGAGCTTGGACGGGGCCTGCCGTTCGGCGAAGGCCGAAACCTTCAACGGGGTATCGAGGGTCATCTTGCCGCGCTCGATCTGCTCGAACAGCAGATAAAGCGTCATCACCTTCGTGACGGATGCCGGATGGCGCAGCGCATCGGGATTTTCGGCGTAGAGAATCTTCCCGCTCTTGCCGTCCACGACCATCGCCGCGTAGGGCGGCGCATAGACTTGGGCCGCAGCCCGGCGATTGCGTGCCTCCGCCTTCTCGACGGACGCGAAGGTGCCGCCGGAGGCCGCCAACGCGACGAGGCCGATACGCAACGCGGAACTGAACGAACTCAAGCGCATACTCAACCCCGACGCGACCCTTACGTCCGGTCCCCCTCCGGGGAGGACCGACATGCCGGACCACGACCGTGGCTTCCGGAACACGGAGAGGGACGCTATGCGGGCGGGGTTACTCCCGCGTTAATCGCGGGTTCGGGATCGTTGATCAAATCGAGAATGGTGCACTGCAACAAAATCGCTTGACGAAAATGGTGCAGTGCACCTATATGACGGTCAAGGGAACGGCGCGGCTGCGCGACGCCTCTAGAATGTTCCGATCCAAGTCGGCATGACGCCGGCACGCATCAAACCGGGGATTTCCATGTTCACTCAGTTCGAAGACTTCCAGAAGCTCGGCAAAGAAAACGTCGACGTCGCCGTCAAGAGCTTCGGCGCGACGACCAAGACCGTTCAGGCGCTCGCCACCGAGACCGCCGATTTCTCGAAGAAGTCCTTCGAGCACTCGTCTTCGGTGATCGAGAAGCTCGTCGGCGCCAAGTCGCTCGACAAGGCCATCGAGATCCAGTCCGCCTACGTCAAGGACGCTTACGAAGGCTTCGTGGCCTACGCCTCCAAGGTCGGCGAACTCTACACCGCCATCGCCAAGGACACGGTGAAGCCCTACGAGTCAATCATCGCCAAGGCGACCGCCGCCGCGAAGTGATCGCGCGCCGGTCCTCGCGGATCGGCAAAACGCTTCGGTCCTCACGGGATCATGAAGGCTCGGCTTCGGCCGGGCCTTTTTCGTCGTTGCGACGGATTCGTGCGATTCATGCCCGCTATGCGAGAATTCCGCCGGGCGGATCGTCGCGGCGTCTGGCGATGAGCGCCCGACCGCTCTACATTTCACGTTGAACGCACTTTCGCCGCATCCGTTCTCTTCCTTTGCGTGCGGGTGACGAAGTCGAGGTTCTGGCCGACGATGCTCGTACTAGCGAGACTGCCGCGGACTGCCGCCGAGAAGAGCGGTGCCGCCTCCCGTTACGCCGTCGAGGCGGCGCTGCCCAAGGGACCGGCCGGTCCCCGGGACGGCTCCGGCACGGCGGTGGTCACCCGCACTCGGACGCAGACGAAGAAGCCGAGCCTCTATCGCGTTCTGCTGTTGAACGACGACTACACGCCGATGGAATTCGTGGTTCACGTGCTCCAGCGGTTTTTCAACAAGAACTCGGAAGAGGCGACCCGGATCATGCTGCACGTGCATCAGCACGGCGTGGGCGAATGCGGGGTGTTCACCTACGAGGTGGCCGAGACGAAGGTCACCACGGTCATGGACTTTGCCCGGAAGCATCAGCATCCGCTTCAATGCGTGATGGAGAAAAAGTAGGGACGACCGCCGCGATGCCCTCATTTTCACGCAGTCTCGAAAGCTCGCTCCACAAGGCTCTCGCCTATGCGAACGAGCGTCATCATGAATATGCCACGCTGGAGCATCTGCTTCTGGCGCTGCTCGACGATCAGGACGCGGCCGCCGTCATGCGCGCCTGCAGCGTCGATCTCGACGTTCTGCGGAAGAACCTCGTCCAATATGTCGACGAGGATCTGGCCAATTTGATCGGCGACACCGGCGACGACTCCAAGCCCACCGCCGGGTTCCAGCGCGTCATCCAGCGCGCGGTCATTCACGTCCAGTCGTCCGGGCGGGAAGAGGTGACGGGGGCCAACGTGCTCGTGGCGATCTTCGCCGAGCGCGAGAGCCATGCCGCCTATTTCCTGCAGGAGCAGGACATGACCCGCTATGACGCGGTCAACTACATCTCCCACGGCATCGCCAAGCGCGCGGGCATGAACGAAAGCCGCCCGACGCGGGGCGCGGACGACGAGCCCGCCGACCGCACCGGCGGAGCCGCGGGCGGCTCCTCCGACGAGCAGCAGAGCGGCCGCGCCAAGAAGGGCGAGGCGCTCGACGCCTATTGCGTCAACCTCAACAAGAAGGCGCGCGACGGCCGCATCGATCCGCTGATCGGCCGCGAGTCCGAGGTCCAGCGCACGATTCAGGTTCTCTGCCGCCGTCAGAAGAACAACCCGCTGCTCGTCGGCGATCCCGGCGTCGGCAAGACCGCCATCGCCGAAGGTCTCGCGCTCAAGATCATCCGGGGTCAGGTTCCCGAAGTGCTCGAGGACGCCACCGTCTTCGCGCTCGACATGGGGACGCTGCTGGCAGGCACCCGCTATCGCGGCGATTTCGAAGAGCGCCTGAAGCAGGTGATGAAGGAGATCGAGCAGCACCCCAAGGCGATCATGTTCATCGACGAGATCCATACGGTGATCGGCGCGGGCGCGACCTCCGGCGGTGCGATGGACGCGTCCAACCTGCTCAAGCCCGCGCTCGCTCAAGGCACGCTGCGCTGCATCGGCTCGACCACCTACAAGGAGTACCGCCAGTACTTCGAGAAGGATCGCGCCCTCGTGCGCCGCTTCCAGAAGATCGACGTCAAGGAACCGTCGGTGCCGGACGCGATCGAGATCCTCAAGGGCTTGAAGCCCTATTTCGAGGACTTCCACCACCTGCGCTACACCAACGACGCCATCAAGGCGGCGGTGGAGCTGTCGGCCCGCTACATCCATGACCGCAAGCTGCCGGACAAGGCGATCGACGTGATCGACGAGACCGGCGCGTCGCAGATGCTGGTCGTCGAGTCCAAGCGCAAGAAGGTCATCGGCGTGAAGGAGATCGAGGCGACCATCGCCACGATGGCCCGGATCCCGCCGAAATCCGTCTCCAAGGACGATGCGGAGGTGCTGCGCGATCTCGACGAGAGCCTCAAGCGCGTCGTCTACGGGCAGGACGCCGCCATCGGTGCGCTGGCATCGGCGATCAAGCTGGCCCGCGCCGGCCTGCGCGATCCCGAAAAGCCCATCGGCAACTATCTCTTCGCCGGCCCCACGGGCGTCGGCAAGACCGAGGTCGCGCGTGCCTTGTCCAAGACGCTCGGCGTCGAGCTGATCCGCTTCGACATGTCCGAATATATGGAGCGCCACACCGTCTCGCGGCTCATCGGCGCGCCTCCCGGCTATGTCGGCTTCGACCAGGGCGGCCTGCTGACGGACGGCATCGACCAGCACCCGCATTGCGTGCTGCTGCTGGACGAGATCGAGAAGGCCCATCCCGATCTGTTCAACATCCTGTTGCAGATCATGGATCACGGGAAGCTGACCGATCACAACGGCAAGCAGGTCGATTTCAGGAACGTCATCCTGATCATGACCACCAATGCCGGTGCGGCGGACATGGCCAAGTCGGCCTTCGGCTTCACGCGCCAAAAGCGGGAAGGCGACGATCACGAGGCGATCAACCGCCTCTTCGCGCCGGAATTCCGCAATCGCCTCGACGCCGTCATCTCCTTCGGCCAACTGCCGAAGGAAGTCGTCGCCAAGGTCGTCGACAAGTTCGTCCTCCAGCTCGAGGCGCAACTGGCCGACCGCAACGTCACTATCGAACTGTCCGACGATGCGCGCGCCTGGCTCGTCGAGCACGGTTATGACGACGCCATGGGCGCGCGCCCGATGGCGCGTCTCATCCAGGCCGCCATCAAGACGCCGCTCGCGGACGAGGTGCTGTTCGGCAAGCTCAAGGGCGGCGGCGCGGTGCGCGTGGTCGTCGTCGAGAAGGACGGCGCGAAGAAGCTCGATCTCGAATATCCCGAGCCGATCGCCGGCCCGAAACCCGAGAAGGAGCTGGCGCGCGCCGCGTCCAAAAAGGGCAAGGCCGCGGCCAAGCCTGCGGCCGCCAAGCCTGGTAAGGCGAAGCCGCCGGCGGCCAAGCGCCCGACCTCGGTGCCGAAAGTTCCGTTCGAGGGCGGCTGAAGGCGCGGTTGCGCTCGCGCCCGATTTGGGATCGAGTGCACGCGGAACGGGAGACGACGGGACGAATGGGGCGGTGGCTCGAGGCACGGAGGGCGCGCAGGCGCCGGCGTCAACGCGGGGAGGAACTCCTCGCGTGGATCGTCGTACCCGTCATCACCGTGCTTCTGCTGTGGGCCGGCATCGAGGTGAAGGACCGCGTCGCCTCCACCGTCGCGATCGCCCTCGGCTTTTCGCGCTGACGTTCAAAATCGGCGCTGCACCGCAAAGCTCAACACCGGCAGAAATTTGATCGACGCCAGTTGCGTCCTCAGTTCGTTCTGCTCCGCCGCGAGGTCGGCTTGGAACCCCGGGTCTGATGCGGCGGTCCCGGTCGCCGTCAGCGTGACCTTCGGCGAGCGCATCATCAGCGCGCCCCCGTCGACGGAGAAGCTCCACGGCGAGTCGTTGTCGAACCTGTGCGTATACCCCACCGTCAGCACGGGCAGGACCGCCGGAAACTTGATCTTCCCTTCAATGGAGCCCGCCTCCGACGAGGTGTAGCTCACCCCGTTGAGCACGATCGACAAGGGATCGGCCGAGCGCAGCGTCGTGTCGAGCCCGCCCAGCCGCAGCCCCGCGCTGGCGCGCCAGCCGTTGCCGGCAAAATGCCAGTCCCCCATCAGCGTGACCGCGGAGCTTTGCGTCGAGGTGTTGAAGCGGGTCGAGCCCGAATTCACCGTCGTCTCGTAGAGCAGCGTCGTGAATTGAGCGCGCCCCCCGATCAGGGATTGCGGCGGACGAAACCCGATTTCGCTGCCGAACCCGGTGATCCCGACCACCGGCCCGACCGAAAATCCGGTCGGCGCCTGTTTGTCCTCGGGCGGCATGATGGACGGGCGCAGGGCGTCGGAGAGACTTTCGGCGTGAGCCGACGTCGCCCCCGCAAGCAGGGCGATCAACGGAAAAAGACTGCGATACATAAACGGCACCGATCAAAAAAGCGGCCGCGCGGCGAAAATGAAGCGCGCGGAAGTTGAAGCAATGGAGATCACTCAACCACGGATCGGGTTAAGCGTCCGTGTCCGTCCCTGCGGTCGCGTCGCGGGCGGCTCCCATACGCTGCCGGCAGTTGTCGGGCGCAAGCCGGACGGTATGGTGGTCCGGTCTTCACTCGGACGTCGGACCATCATCGCTTGCACGGCGTGTCCCCCGCTCAGCTCACCACGTTCCGCGCCGTTTTGAAGGGCGTGCGCGACGCATTGTCCTTGCCCGCCCCGATGGTCGCCGCGGGGCTTCTCGGTGTCGGGCCCTTGGCGCATGCGGTCGGCCATCCGCTCGGCGTGGCGGTGGCGTCGACCCTGTTCATCTGGGCGGGGCCGGGGCAGATCATCTTTTTCGGCGGCATCGCGGCGGGCCTTTCGCCGCTCGGCATCGCGCTCGCCGTCGGCCTGTCCGCCGTCCGCTTCCTGCCGATGACGATTTCGATGCTGCCGCTGATCCGGCGTCCCGGCCAAAGCCTCGGCGAGCTGCTCTATCTCTCGCATTTCGTCACAGTCACGATCTGGTCGGAAGGTCTGCGCCGCCTTCCGCCGCTGCATCCGAGCAACCGGGTGCCGTATTATATCGGCTTCGGCCACACCTGCGTCGTGCTCTCCGGCTTCGCCACCGGCGTCGGCTACCTGATGACCGGCAGCGCCCCTCAGGCTCTGGCGGCGGCGCTGCTGTTCCTGTCGCCGCTGTTCTTCACCGTCTCGATCGCGGCGGGCATCCGCCGCGTCGCGGACGTGGCCGCCATCGCGGCCGGGTTCTTCCTCCAGCCGCTCGCTTCTCGCCTGATCGGCCCCGAACTGGACCTGCTCGCCGTCGGCCTCATCGGCGGCACCGCCGCCTTCATGCTCGATCGAGCCCGGAACTCCGCATGATCCCCGACGCGTTCGAGCCTTGGCTGCTGCTGCTGTTTGCCGGCATCTTGCCCACCCTGATCTGGCGCATGGGCGGCGTCGTTCTGGGCCGCAGCATCGCCGAGTCCTCGCCGGTCTTCGATTGGGTACGCTTCGTCGCCGCCACGCTGCTCGCGGGCGTCGTCGCCAAGCTGCTGTTCGATCCGTCCGGCGCGCTGGCGACCGTGCCCGCCTATGGCCGCTTCGGCGGCATCGCGGCCGCGCTCGCCGCATTCTTCCTCTCCGGCCGCCGCGCGATCGCCGGCATCGTCGCCGGGCAGGCGGTGCTGCTGGCGTCCTACTTCATCGGCCGCTGACGCCGCACCCGGTCCAGCGCCATCATCGCGCCCCCGGCCGTCAGCCCCCAAAACGCCCCGCCGATGCCGAACAGCGTCAGCCCCGAAGCCGCGACGACGAAGGTCACCACCGCCGGCTCGCGCGTCTCCGACTGCGCCGTCGCGCCCTGCAGCGCCCCGCCGAGCGCGCCGAGCAGCGCAAGCCCGGCCACCGCCTCGATCAAGATCGGCTTCGTCGAAGCCACGAACGCCGCCGCGCCGCCCGCCGCGAGCCCGAACGCGACATAGGCGATGCCCGCCACCGTCGAGGCCCACCACCGCCGCGCGGGGTCGGGATGCGCGTCCGGCGAAGCGCAAAGCGCCGCGGTGATCGCCGCCAAATTCACCGCATGCCCGCCGAACGGCGCGGCCGCGATGCTGAACAATCCCGTGCTGCGCAGTAGCGCGTTGAAATCCGGCTTGTAGCCGTGCGCGTTCATCACCGCATAGCCGGGGATGTTTTGCGAGGCCATCGTCACGATGAACAGCGGCACCGCCACCCCCACCGTCGCCGCAAACGAGAAGACGGGCACGACGAACACCGGTTGCGGGAGCAAGCTCTCGGCCGAAAGCGATCCGCCGCCCGACGTGGCGACGAGGATGGCCACCGTCGCGAGCGCCGCCGCCGGCACCGCGAAAATCTTTTTGATGCGGCCGACCACGGCCCACACCCCGATGATCGCCAAAGCGGGCAGGGGATCCTGCGCCACCGCCTTCACCGGCGCGAGGCAGAGGCCGAGCAGCACGCCCGCCAGCATCGCATTGGCCAGCGGCGCGGGGATCGCAGCCACCGCGCGGCCCAGGGGCTTCCACAGTCCCGCCAGCACTACCAGCACGCCTGCGGTGATGAAGGCTCCCACCGCGGCGGGAAATCCGCCCTCCACCGCCGTGCTCGCCAGCAGCGCCGCCCCGGGCGTCGACCAGGCGATGGCGATCGGCAGCCGCAGCTTCAGGCTCAGCACGATCGCGCAAAGCCCCATCGCGATCGATGCGGCCATCAATCCGGACGCGGCCTGAGCGGGCGAAGCTCCGACGCTGGTTAATCCGTTCAGCACCACGGCGAAGGAGCTCGCGAAACCGACCACGGCCGCCACGAGCCCCGCGCCCGCCGCCTGCCAAGACGCGCCCGCCGCGCCTGTCCGCTCCGCCGCGACGGTCACCTCAAAACGCCGCGCGGATCTTGGCGGCATGCGCCTCCAGCACGTCGGGCTTTTCCATCGCCCCGGTATGCGGGCGCAGCGCCACGCCCTCCCAGCGCGGGAGGACATGGAAATGGATGTGGAACACGATCTGCCCGCCCGCCGTCTCGGAGAACTGCTGGATCGTCAGCCCCTCGGCGCCCGTCCCGGCCTTCACCGCCTTCGCGACCTTCTGCACCGCCACCATCAGCTTGGAGAGTTCGGCGGGCGCGATGTCGAGGATGTTGCGCGCCGGCGTTTTCGGGATCACCAGCACATGCCCGTCCGCGCGCGGCATGATGTCCATGAAGGCGAGGGCGTCCTCGTCCTCGTAAACCTTGGTGCACGGCAACTCGCCGCGCAGGATCTTGGCGAAGATGTTGTTCGGATCGTAGCTCGACATCGAAGGCCTCCGGCGAAAGCGCGACCTCCGAAGTACCGGATTCCCGCCGGCGGAAGAAGAGGGCGCAGTCGGCAGTCGGCAGCGGGCGGCGGGACGTGCGTGGACGGCAGGGAGCTCCGTAAGAGGATATCATTCCACCGCGGTGTCATCCCGGCCGAAGCGCCGGGACCCAGCCTTGTTCCACGACATCCGCAAGCCTGGGCCCCGGTTCCGCTGCGCGGCCCGGGATGACACGACGGGTCGAACCCGTCATTGCGAGCGATGCGAAGCAATCCGGCCTGCGCCCGCCGCGTACCGCTCGCTCGCCGCCCTGCTACGTCGGCGCACCATGGGTTGCCGCGTCGCTGCGCTCCTCGCAATGACGGGAGAGGGGCCGCCGGCTCACTCCTCCTCGACCGGCCCTTTGCGGAACGGCGTGGCGTCTTCCAGCTCTCCGTGAACGGCGTCCACATAGCGCCGTTCACGCTCGAGATATTCCGCCACCGCACGGCGCAGCCCCGGATCGGCGATCCAGTGGGCCGAACGCGTCTCCACCGGGCGATAGCCGCGCGCCAGCTTGTGCTCGCCTTGCGCGCCGGCCTCCACGCGGGCCAAGCCGCGTTCGATCGCGAAGTCGATGGCCTGATGGTAGCAGACCTCGAAATGCAGGAACGGGTGGTCCTCGATGCAGCCCCAATTCCGCCCGTACAGCGCATCGTCGCCGATGAAGTTGATCGCGCCGGCGATGGGGCGTCCGCCACGCTTGGCGATCACCAGCAAAATGCGGTCGGCCATGCGCTCGCCGACCATGGAGAAGAACGCGCGCGTCAAATAGGGCCGCCCCCATTTGCGCGATCCCGTGTCGACGTAAAACGTGAAGAACGCGTCCCAATCGTCTTCGGTTATTGACGAACCCGTCAGCCTTACGATCTCGATGTCGTTCTGCACCGCTTCGCGCCGCTCGCGCTTCAGCGTCTTGCGCTTGCGCGAGGCGAGCGCCGCGAGAAAGTCGTCATAGCTGCGATAGCCGTCGTTGAACCAGTGGAACTGATGGTCCGTGCGCTGCAGATATCCGCGTTCGCCGAGATAGCGCCACTCGTCCTCGGGCAGAAAGGTGAGGTGAACCGACGAGGCCTTCACCTGTCCGCAAAACGTCTTCAAACCCTGCGCCAGCAGCCCGCGCGTCTGTTCGGCGTGAGGGCCGTCGCGTACCAGCAGGCGCGGCCCGGTCGCGGGCGTGAACGGCACCGAGACCTGTATCTTCGGGTAATACGCGCCCCCCGCCTGCATATAGGCTTCGGCCCAGCCGTGATCGAACACGTACTCGCCCTGCGAGTGGGATTTGAGGTAGCTCGGCGTCGCGCCCGTCAGGCGTCCCTCCGCGTCGCGCACCAGCAGATGTGCGGGCGTCCAGCCGCTGCGTCCGCCGACGCATCCCGAATCTTCCAGCGCGGAGAGAAAGGCATGGGAGACGAACGGGTTCGGCGGGGTGCCGCCCTCGGGCGCTCCCGCGCAGGCGTCCCATTCCGCAGCCGGAATCGTCGAAAGGCCGGTTTCGACCTCCGCCCGCAATGCACTCGTCGCCGCTTCCATCGTCATGCCCGTGAGGGTAGCGGACGAAGCCGCGAGGGCAACCCGTTCAGGGCATGAAGCCTTCGAACACCATCTGGTCCGCATGGGCCCGCGCGCGCCGTCGATCCTCGTCGCTGCGCACCGTCCACGTGATCACCGGCATTCCGATGGCGTGGCGTCCGAGATAGGGCACGGCGGTCTCCAACGCCCCGACGTTCCAAGAGAGGAAGTCCGGCAAGGTCTCCGTGTAGTGCAGCAGATTGGCCATCGCATGCTTGCGCTCGGGCGAGAGCGCCGCACACCAATCGCCTTCGAAAACCGCTTGTCCCACCACGCCGCGCGGGCGCTCCGGCGCGATTTCGCGCAGCACCGCCACCACCGCGGGGTCGAAGGATTTCAGCGCGACCGGCCCCGCATAGCTGCGGATCACCTCCGCCGTGCGGCGCGCGAGCCGCAGGTCGCCGTCGAAGCGGCTCTTGATCTCGACCACCAGCGGCACCCGTCCCGCCACGGTCGCGAGCAGGTCCGAGAGCAGCGGAATGCGGTCGGTCGAATCGCTCAAAGCCGTCGCCGCAAGCTCTGCCGCGCGACGATCCGCCACGCGGCCCGTATGCCCGGTCAGCCGTTCCATATCCTCGTCGTGGAACACGACGGCTTCGCCGTCGGCGGTCAATCGTACGTCGCACTCGACGGCGAACCCGTTCACCACGGCGCATTCGGCCGCCGATAGCGAGTTCTCCACATGGCCGCGCGCGCGGTCATGCAGACCGCGATGCGCGATCGGGCGATCGACCAGCCAACCCACATCCGCCATCATCCCACCTCGAACATCGCTTCCACCTCGACGGCCGCATCGAGCGGCAATTGCGCCACGCCGATGGTGGTGCGCGCATGCCGTCCGGGGTCGCCCAGCACGAGAACCATCAAGTCGGACGCTCCGTTCATCACCTGCGGCAAAGATCCGTAATCCGCCGTCGAATTGATGAAGCCGCCGAGCCGGATGCAGCGCTTGATCGGTTCGAGCGAGCCGAGCAGCGCGCGCACCTGCGCCAGCACGTTCACCGCGCAAAGCCGCGCGGCCGCCTGCCCGTCCGCCAGGCTGACCGAAACGCCGAGCTTGCCCGTATGCGCCGGGGCCAATTTGCCGTCCGGCCCGAGGCACAGCTGCCCCGAAACGACGAGCAGCGACCCTGATCGGACGCAGGGGACGTAATTGGCGATCGGCGCGGCCGGATGGGGAAGTTCGATTCCGTTCGACCGCAGCCGTTCCTCGATGCTCATGTCGTTTCCTCGCGCTAAGGGGATCGCCGCATTGGCGCGGCGCGTCCGAACGCCTATCTTCTCCTCTCGCACATGACGGAGACAAGCCATGCGGACGATGATCCCGACGATGACGGCCCTGAGCCTTTTGCTCGGTGCCGGAACGGCCTCGGCCGCGGCTCCCGTGCTGGCGCCGCATCGCGCCGTCTACGATCTCGCTCTATCGAGCAGTTCAGGGGCCAACGCGCTCGAATCCGCCACCGGCCGCATCGTCATCGAAATCACCGGTTCCGCCTGCGACGGCTATGCACAATCGGTGCGGCAGGTGCTCGACATCGACGGCGGTGCGGGCGTGCTGCGCCTCGATCACCGCGCCACCACCTACGAGTCGGCCGAGGGCGATACGCTCCGCTTCTCCAAGGACAGCCGCAAGGGCGCCGAGTCGCCGGACGTGGTGCAGGGCCGCGCCGAAACCCGCAAGGGCGCCACCACCGTCGAAACCACGGCCCCGAAAAGGGAGACGCACCGTCTCGCGGAAGCCGTGTTCCCCGCCAAGCATCTCAAGATGGTGATCGAAGCCGCGCGCAGCGGTGCGCCGCGTTTGGAAGCGAAGCTCTTCGACGGCTCGGACGAGCCCGACAAGCTCTTCGACGTGATCGCCGTCATCGGCGGCCGCTCCAAGAGCGGCGAAGAGGCCCTCGACGAGCCGTCTCGCAAGGCCGGCCTCGGCAAGATGCCCCGCTGGCCCGTTTCCCTCAGCTTCTACGAAGCCGACTCGCGCGACCAATCCCCGACCCACACCGTCGCCTTCGAAATGTTCGACAACGGCGTCGCCCGCAAGCTCACCCTCGACTACGGCGACTTCGCGCTGAAGGGCGAGCTGAAGCAACTCGAAATGCTCAAACCCGCCGCCTGCGACAAGTAAGGGGGAGGCCTCGCCGCCAACCGTCATTGCGAGCGCAAGCGAAGCAATCCAGCTGACGGCGGCCTTGAACCAACGCAGCCCGCCGCTCTCCGCCCCCGAGGCGCACCCCTGGATTGCCGCGTCGCTGCGCTCCTCGCAATGACGGAAGGGGGCTCCCCCGATTTCCGGCCGCCTACTTCTTCCGGTTCATCACGTCGAACACCGAGCCGCGCTGCACGGCGGCGGCGCCGAACTTCGCGCGCAGTCCGTCGAGCGCCTTCTCCACCCCCGCGATGCGCGTCGCGTCCCCGTCCGCGAGATCGCCGCGGTCGGCGTCGATCCCCGGTCCGAGGTCGGACACGCCGACCCCGATCAGCCGGAACCGCGTCACGCCGTCCGCCTCCTTGCGCAGCAGGTCGCGGGCGGCGGCGTGGATGCGTGCGGCGAGCTGGGTCGGCGCCAAGCCCGAACGCGCCCGCGTCCGCGTCTTGAAATCCGCCGTCTTCAGCTTGAGCGTGACGGAGCGGCCCGCCAGATCGGCCCGCCGCAGCCGAACCGCCACCTTCTCCGCCAGCGCCAGCACATTCGCCGACAGTACCTCCGGGTCCGACACGTCGACATCGAACGTCGTCTCGGCCGAAACGCTCTTGGTCTCCCGGTCGGACGTGATCGCCCGCACGTCCTCGCCGCGAGACAGGCGCGACAGCCGCAGCCCGTCCTCGCCGTAGCGGCGGGCGAGGGCGGCGATGTCGAGCCGCTGGAGGTCGCCCACGGTGCGGATGCCGTCCTTGGCGAGCCGCTCCCGCGTCACCGGCCCCACGCCCGGGATGATCCCGACGGGCTTCGTCGCCAGATAGGTCTGCGCCTCCGCCCGCCCGATCACGGCGAAGCCGCGCGGCTTGTCGATCTCGGAGGCGACCTTGGCGAGAAACCGGTTCCACGACAGCCCCACCGACACCGAAACGCCGATCTCCGTCTCCACCCGCCGCGCGAAGCGGGCCAGCACGACGGCCGCTGGCGCGCCGTGGGCGCGTTCCGTGCCGGTCAGGTCGAGATAGGCCTCGTCGATGGAGACCGGTTCCACCAGCGGCGTCAGGTCGCCCATCATCGCGCGGATCTCGCGGCCGACGCGGACGTATTTTTCCATGTTCGGCCGCACCACCACCGCGTCGGGGCACAGGTCCAGCGCCTTGAACATCGGCATGGCCGAGCGCACGCCGAAGGTCCGCGCCACGTAGCAGCAGGTCGCCACCACCCCGCGCTTGCCCCCGCCCACGATCACCGGTCTGTCCGCGAGGCTCGGATCGTCGCGCTTTTCCACCGAGGCATAGAACGCGTCGCAATCGACATGCGCGACCGCGAGCGACGCCAATTCCGGGTGGCGCAGCACGCGCGGCGAGCGGCAATGCATGCAGCGCGCCGCATCGTCCGGTCCTTCCCCGCAGCAGTCGCGGCACAGCGACGCCATCGCCTCGGCCCCTACCGCCTCAGCCCTCGCGCAAACCCTCGTTCACATGCGGCGTCAGCCGCAGCCGCGCCCGTTCCACCGATGCGGGGTCGAGCCCTTCATGCGCGGCGAAGGCCAGCATCAGGCTTTCGTCGGAGGCGAGATGTTCCAGCACCGCCAACCAAAAAGCGGGATCGGCCGCGGCGGCGCGGATGTCGGCGGGCGAAAGCCCCGTCAATTCGAAGAATCGGCCGAGGCGCTCCGGGTCCCCCGCCAAAAATCCGAGCGCCCGGATCCCCAGTTCTTCTGCGGCTTCGCGGTCTTGCGGGCGGGCCATCGCGCTCTCCGGATTTGTGTTTCTTCAACGTCTCGGTTTTATAAGACCTTCACCGCACGCGAGCGAGCGGACAACCGCTCGGAGGCGCAGGGGACGTCATGGCCAAGACCGTTCTGATCGTGGAAGACAACGAGCTCAACATGAAGCTCTTCAACGATCTGCTCGAAGCGCACGGCTACGTGACGCTCAAGACCGCCAACGGCCACGACGCGATGGATCTCGCGCGCCGCCATCGCCCCGACCTCATCCTGATGGACATCCAGCTGCCCGAAATCTCGGGCGAGGACATCATGCAGTGGCTGAAGGCCGATCCCGATCTGCGTCCGATCCCCATCGTCGCCGTCACCGCCTTCGCCATGAAGGGCGACGAGGAGCGCATCCGGGCGCGCGGCTGCGAGGCCTATCTCTCCAAGCCCATCTCGGTCGCGAAATTCCTCGAAACCGTCCGCACCTTCGCCGGCCCCGCGAACGCGTAATCCGGTCGAGGCGTCGCGCGTCGGCGCTATGCGCCGCCGGGCGGCGCAGCGAAGCGATTCGTTTTTCTTTCAACTCGATTCGCTTCGCGCTATCCTGCGAACCGTCGCGCGCTTTTCGAAGCGCTTTCGTGACAACCCTGCGGGACATGCCCGGGTCCGCCGCATCTCCCGGGTCCGTGGGGTCAGGCCGGCGCGGGCGACTTCGGAGTGGCCTCCTCCGTATCGCCCGGCCGGCCACCACGGCGGTCCTTCCTTCAAAACCACGCAACAGCTGTCATCCCGGCCGAAGAGCCGGGACCCAGCCTTGTCCCACAATGCCCGAAAAGCTGGGTCCCGGGTCGGCTCACGCCGCCCGGGATGACACACCGGGGTGACGCCCCGAGCAAACTCCACCACCCAAACCTCATGGTGAGGAGGCGCGCAGCACCGTCTCGAACCACGCACCCCGAAACGAAAAAACCGCCCCGGAGGGCGGTTTCGTTCAGGTTCGCGAGAGGCGTCGGATCACTTGATCTTGGCTTCGCGGAATTCCACGTGCTTCTTCGCCACGGGGTCGTACTTCTTCTTGACCAGCTTGTCGGTCATCGTGCGCGAGTTCTTCTTCGTCACGTAGAAGAAGCCCGTATCGGCGCTCGAGATGAGCTTGATCTTGATGGTAGTCGCCTTGGCCATGGCGCGGATCCTCGAAGCTTGAGAGCGCCGCGGCGGGCGCATCGACACGAAACGGAAACCGGCCGGTACGCGACCGGCCGTTGTTGGCGCGATCTCTAACGATGCCCCGGCGAATGTCAAGGAAGCCGCGGCCGCATCAGCGGCTTTTCGCGAAGCCCGTGCCCGCGACGAGCAGATACACCGCGAACATCGCCGCCAAGGTCCAGGCGAAGCCGTGCGGATCGGCCGCGTCCATGCCCAGCCCGATCAGCGGCGGCCCGGCCATCATGCCCATGCTGTAGAGAATGACGAAGGCCGCGTTCGCCGTCGCCAGTTCCGCCCCGGTGAAGCGCGCGCCGAGCAAAGCCAGCCCCACGGTGTAAAGGCCCGCGACGATGCCGCCCCACACGAACAGCACGGCCGTCAGCGCCCATCGCGCCTCGACGACGAAGGGGATCAGCGCCGCGCCGGCCACGCCCACCAGCGCGCAGCCCAGCAGCACCTTGCGCCGGTCGATCTTGTCCGCGAGCAGCCCGATGGGAATCTGGAACAGCACGTTGCCCAACGCCACCACGGTGATCAGCGCCGCCGCGCCCTGTTCGTCGAACCCGACGCGCCGCCCGTACACGGGCAGCAGCCCGAACGCCCCGGTCTCGACCGCGCCGTAGACGAAGCCCGCCAAGGTGGCCGCCGGCGCCGCGCGCAGGAAAGACCACACGTTGCGCGTCGTCTCGTCCTCGATCACGGGCGTCTCGCCCCCGGCCAAGGCCACGGGAATCGTCGCCAGCAGGAAGATCGCCGCGCCCGCCGCAAAGGGCGCGAGGCCCTGCGTGCCCACCAAGGCCAGAATCGCGGGCCCCGCAGCGAAGCCGAGCGACAGCACGGTGGCGTAGATGCCCATCACCAGTCCGCGCCGCTCGGGCGGGGCGGCGGCGTTGATCCAGAACTCGCTCAGCACGAACAAAATCGTCAGCGACACGCCGAACAGAAAGCGCAGGCCGAACCAAGCGATGAAATTCGGGATGTAATGAAACGAGAGGAGGGTGGCCGCCCCCAGCGCCACGGCCGCGAACAGGATCGGCCGCACGCCGAACATGCGCGCCAGCCGCGGTACGAAGGGGGCGCCGAGCACGGTCGCCAACCCGCCGAACGCGGTGTTCAAGCCGATGAAGCCACCCGTCATCCCGCCGGCTTCCATGCGCAGCGACAACAGCGGCAAGGTCAGCGACAGGCCCATGCCCACCAGCGCGATGGTCATGGTCGCCGCCGCGATGGTCACGTTGCGCGTGCGCCGGGCGGCGCCGGCGGTCGAAGCCTCCATGCTTCAGAGGTCCTCGCGCAGGTGGTTCCCGCGACGGAAGAAGTAGAACGGCACCGGCCGCCATGCGGGCATCCCCGCCGCGAGCCGCGCTTCGAGTTCATCGAGCACGATGCTCGTGATGCGCGGCAGATCGAGGTCGCGCGCCTCCGACAACGGCACCCACACCAGCTCGACCAGTTCCGATTCCGGCCCCACCACGCCGTCGACTTGGTGCGCCACGTCCTGCGCGTCGGCCGCGAAGAAGCGCGCGTCGAAGCGCTTCGGCCGTCCCGGCGGCGTGATCGCCCGCGCGATGAAATGCAGGCCGTCGAGTTCGGGATGCACGCCGTGCGTCTGGAAGTCGCGCCAAGGCCCTTCCGGCACCACCGCGGGCGTGCCGTAGTCGCACGAGCCCAGCATCAGCCCTGTTTCCTCGAACGTCTCGCGGATGGCGGCCATCGCCATCGCGCGCGCCTTCATCGGGCTCGGCCGCTGCATGCGCTTGAGCAACCGTTCCTCGACCACCGGATCCAGCGCGCCCGCCACCGACATGCGCCGGTCGCCCGCCTCGATGCGCCCGCCGGGAAACACGAACTTGCCGGGCATGAACTTATGCCCCGCATGCCGCTTGCCCATCAGCACCTTCGGATGCGCGCCGGAGCGGTCGAGCAGGATCAGCGTCGCCGCGTCCTTGGGGCGCAGCGGGAGTGCCGCGCGCGGTGCGGCGGCGGCGGGCGTGGAGACGGCGGTATCGGTCATGCGTGGTCCGGATGCGGCTTCAGGGCCGGGTGCTCGTCGCCGTCCGGACCCGTGCCGAAGCCGTGCATCCGCAGCGCCCATTGAAGGCCGACGACGGCCCCCTTCACGGGCTGGATCATGCCCAGCGAGAGCGCCACCGTCAAAGCGGGCCAAGCGAGCATGTGCTGCGTCGCCGTCCAGCCGTGATTGTCGGCATAAAGCAGTGCGCCGAGCACGACATGGCCGGTCACGAACATCACCAGATAGGCGGGCAGGTCGTCGGCGCGGTGATGGTGCATGTCCTCGCCGCAGGCGGCGCATTCCGGCACCACCTTCAGAAAGCGGCCGAACAGCCGACCCTCGCCGCAATGCGGGCAGCGCCCGGCCGCGCCGCGCAGCATCGATCTGAACACCGAACGCCCCGGCAGATCCGCCTCGCGGCTCCATGTCTTGACCGGAGCGCCCCCGCGGGCCGCTTCGGCGTCGCCCGCGACGCGGTCGTCTTGCACGGTGCTCGTCATCGTTTGCTCCTCTTGCGGACCTTCGCCCGTTCCTGCCGCTCGCCGCGCGCCGCGCCGCCGGCGCGTCTGCGCCCGCGCTTGCCGCCCGCCCCGGGGATCACCCGGCCGTCCGACAGCATTTCGAATCGCAGCGCGCCCGCCACCGGCGCGGCTTCCACCAGCTTCACCGACACCACGTCGCCGAGCCGATAGCTCTCGCCGGTCGATTGCCCGACGAGCGCCTGCAGGCTCTCGTCATGCGCGTAGTAATCCGCCCCGATGGTCGAAGCGGGGATGAACCCGTCCGCGCCCGTCTCGAACAGTTTCACGAACAGGCCGGAGCGCGTTACGCCGGAAATGCGGCCGTCGAATGTCGCGCCGATGCGGTCGGCCAGATGATGCGCGATCAGCCGGTCCACCGTCTCGCGCTCGGCCGCCATCGCCCTGCGCTCCGCCGCCGAAATCGCCGCGGCGATCTCCGGCAGGTCGGGGATGGTGGCGTCCGCGAGCCCGTCGCTTCCCAGCTTCAGCGCCCGCACCAGGGCCCGGTGCACGATCAGGTCGGCATAGCGGCGGATCGGCGAGGTGAAATGCGCGTAGCGCCGCAGGTTCAAGCCGAAATGCCCGAGATTTTCGTGCGCATATTGCGCCTGCGCCTGACTGCGCAGCACGATCTCGTTGACGAACGGAGCGTGCTCGGTGTCGACCACCTTGGCCAGGATCCGGTTGAAGAATTCCGGCCGCAGCGCGCCCTGCAACGTCATCTTGATGCCGACCGAGGCGAGCACTTCGCCCAAGGTCCGCAGCTTCTCCACCGAAGGCTCGTCATGCACGCGATAGAGCAGGGGGGTGCGATGCCCCTCCAGCTCTTCCGCCGCCGCGACATTGGCGAGGATCATGAATTCTTCGATCAGCTTGTGCGCGTCGAGCCGCTCGGGAACGATCACCCGGTCTACGGTGCCGTCGGGCTTGAGCAGGATCTTGCGTTCCGGCAGTTCCAGCGCCAGCGGCGCGCGTTCCTGCCGGGCCTTGTGGGCGCAGTGATACGCGTCCCACAGCGGCCGCAGCACGTCGGCCAACAGCGGCTCGGTCGTCTCGTCCGGCCGTCCGTCGATGGCGGCCTGCGCCTGTTGATAGGAGAGCTTCGCGGCCGAGCGCATCAGGATGCGGTGAAACGTATGCCGCCGCTTCTGCCCGTCCGCCCCCAGCACCATGCGCACCGCCAACGCCGCGCGGTCCTCGTTCGGCCGCAGCGAGCACAGGTCGTTGGAGATCCGTTCCGGCAGCATCGGCACCACGCGGTCGGGAAAATAGACCGAATTGCCGCGTTCCAGCGCCTCGCGGTCGAGATGCGAGCCGGTATGCACGTAAGCCGCCACATCGGCGATGGCGACGGTGACGACGTAGCCGCCCTTGTTCTTCGGGTCGTCGTCGGGCGCGGCATGGACCGCATCGTCGTGGTCCTTGGCGTCGGCGGGGTCGATGGTCACGAGCGGCAGCGCGCGCATGTCCTCGCGGCCCTTCAGCGTCGCGGGCTTCGCCGCCTCCGCTTCCGCCAGCGTCGTGGCCGCGAAGCGGTCCGGGATGCCGTGGGCATGGATCGCCACGAGGCTGATCGCCTTTTCCGAATTCAGCGAGCCCAGCCGTTCCTTGATGCGCGCCATAACAGGCCCGCCGGCGCGGCTGTGGGAGCTGCGCGGCGTCACGGAAACGAGGTCGCCGTCCTCGGCTTCGCCCTCGTCGCCGGGCGCGATCAGGAATTCGCGGCCGAGCGCCTTCTTGTCGACGGGCAGCACGCGTCCGCCGCCCTCGCGCCGCGCCTTGAAGATGCCGAGCACCTGCACGCGGGCGCGCTCCAGCAGCTTCACCACGCGGCCCTGATAGGCGGGGCCGCCCTCTTCGTCCGTCTCCTCCACGCGCACGAGCACGCGGTCCTGCAATCCGGGCACCGGTTGGCCGGGGCGGGGGCGGCGCGGCATGCGAATGGCGACGCGCGGCGCGCGGCCCTGCGCGGCTTCGTCCCATTCCACGGGCACGGCGAGCAGGTCGCCGTCGCGGTCGCGCGCTACGATGTCGCACAGCACCATCGGGGGCAGTCCGCCGCCCTTGTGCAGCGTCTTGCCGTGCCGGTCGAGCAGCCCGTCGTCTTCCATTTCGCGGAGCATGCGCTTGAGCGCGATGCGGGCCTCGCCCTTCAGGTCGAACGCACGCGCGATCTCGCGCTTGCCGACCTTGCCCTTTTCGTTGCGCACGAAGGCGAGCACGTCCTCGCGGGAGGGCAGCTTGTCGCCGCCCCTGATGTCTCCGGAAGCCTTCATCGTCCGCGATGATCCTCGGGTCTGATACGGCATGGAACGCTCGCCTTCTCGCACGGGGGCGGTAGGCATGGCTACCCCGCCGCAAAATCCCCGGCCCTCGGGAAAAACCGCCGTCGCGGGCGCGGGTTCACCGTCTCGGCCTTCCCGACGCTTGCACCTTTCCCGCGCCCGCCATAGAGCGGAGCGCCATCAGCCAAGCGAGTCCCCATGCCCGGAGCCGGAACCGACCGCACGCGACCCGCTTTGTCCGGCGGACCCGTCGTGATCCTCGTCGAGCCGCAGCTCGGCGAGAACATCGGCATGACCGCCCGTGCCATGGCCAATTTCGGCCTGTCCGAAATGCGCCTCGTGCGGCCGCGCGGCAATTGGCTGCACCAGAAGACCCGCGCCGCCGCCGCCGGGGCGGAATACGTGCTCGACGGCGCGCAGGTCTTCGCGTCCTTGGCCGAGGCGATGGCCGATCTGCATTTCGTCTACGCCACCACGGCGCGCGAGCGCGGGCAGGGCAAGGACGTCGTCGGCCCCGCCGAAGCCGGTCCCGCCATGCGCGCGCGCGTCGCCGCCGGCGAAAAGGTCGGCATCCTGTTCGGGCGCGAACGCACCGGCTTGGAAAACGACGATATCTCGCTGGCCGACGCGATCCTGACCTACCCGGTCAATCCCGCCTACGCCTCGCTCAACCTCGCCCAAGCCGTGCTGCTCGCCGGCTACGCCTGGCAAGCCGCCGCCGCCGCCGCCGAGCCGCTGCCCTTCGCCAAAAAGGAAAAATGGCCGCCCGCGACGCGCGAGGCGGTGCTGTCCTTCTTCGATTATCTCGAAGACCAGCTCGCGACCCGAGGCTTCTTCCGCCCGCCGCACAAGCGCCCCAACATGAGCCGCAACCTGCGCAACATGTTCCACCGCATGAGCATGTCCGAACAAGACGTCCGCACCATCCGCGGCATGATCGTCCGCCTCGTCGAAGGCCCCCGCGAGCCTCAAACCAAAAAGCGCCTCAAACCCGCGAAAAAGGCCGACGACTAGACCGACACCAAATGAATTCCGTCATTGCGAGCGAAGCGAAGCAATCCAGCTGAAGGTCGCCGTCGACCCGCACCCTGCTCCGAACCACCGAGCGCGCGGCCCCTGGATTGCCGCGTCGCTCCGCTCCTCGCAATGACGGGATGATGATCAACCAACCCTGTCATCCCGGCCGAAGCGAAGCGCAGAGCCGGGACCCAGCCTTGTTCCACGGCGTCCGCAAGAAAGACTAGGTCCCGGGTCCGCTCCGCGGCCCGGGATGACACAACCGACCGGCTACGAAACCCTCACTCGGGCCAGCGGTAGCTCAGCACCTTGCGGCTCGGGAAGTCGAACACCTTGCCGGTGTCCGACCATTCCGGCAGGGCCAGCTTCAAGATCCACGGCGCGAGGTCTTCGGGGGTTTCGAGCGTCATCGGATCCTCGCCCGGCAGCGCCGCGGCGCGCATTTCGGTGCGCAGCGGGCCGGGATTGACCATCATCACCCGGACGTTGGTCGAGGCGTTCTCGTTGGCATAGGTCGAGCCCAGCGCGTCGATCGCGGCTTTCGAGACCGAATACGGCCCCCAATAGGCCGAGCGCTTCCAAGAAGCCCCCGACGAAAGCAAAATCGCGCGCCCGGCGTCCGACGCCTGCAGCAGCGGGTCGAGCGAGCGGATCAGCCGCCAATTGGCTGTGACGTTCACCGTCATCACCTCGTCCCACGCCTTCGGGCTCACATGGCCCAGCGGCGAGATCGGGCCGAGCACGGCCCCGTTGCCGAGGAACACGTCGAGCTTGCCCCAACGCTCGAAGATCGCCGCGCCGAGGCGGTCGAGGCCTTCCATGTCCTTGAGGTCCATCGGCACCAGCGTCGCGGTGGAGCCGCGCTCGCGGATGGCGTCGTCGAGTTCCTCGAGCGCGCCCTGCGTGCGGGCCACGGCCACGATATGCGCGCCGGCTTCCGCGAAGGCCAAGGCCGCCGCACGGCCGATGCCGCGCGACGCGCCCGTGATGAGGGCGATGCGGTTTTCGAGAGGCTTGGTCATGCTGTTCCTGAAGATGTCAGCCGGCTTCGGCCAGCAAGGCCAATTGGCGGGGCGTTTCGCCGGATTTGTCCGTCAGCGGCGTGGGATAGTCGCCGGTGAAGCAATGGTCGGTGAATTTCGGCGCGGCCGGGTCACGGCCCGGCTCGCCCATCGCGCGATAGATCCCGTCCACCGAGAGGAAGGCGAGCGAGTCGCAGCCGATGTAGCGGCGCATTTCTTCGAGCGAATGCGTCGCGGCAAGCAGCTTTTCGCGCTCCGGCGTGTCGATGCCGTAATAGTCGGGATGCGTGATCGGCGGGCTCGAGATGCGGAAATGCACCTCCTTCGCCCCCGCGTCGCGCATCATCTGCACGATCTTCACGGAGGTCGTGCCGCGCACGATCGAGTCGTCGATCAGCACGATGCGCTTGCCCGCCACCACCGAGCGGTTGGCCGAGTGCTTCAGGCGCACGCCCAATTCGCGCACCGATTGCGTGGGCTGGATGAAGGTGCGGCCGACATAATGGTTGCGGATGATGCCGAGCTCGTAGGGGATGCCCGCCGCCTGCGCGAAGCCCAGCGCCGCCGGCACGCCCGAATCCGGCACCGGCACCACCACGTCCGCGTCGATGCCCGCTTCCGCCGCCAGTTCCGCGCCCATGCGCTTGCGTACGTCGTAGACGGGGCGGCCGTGCACCACCGAGTCCGGCCGCGCGAAATAGATGAATTCGAAGATGCAGGGCCGCGCCGCGCGCGGCGGGAACGGCTTCAGCGATTCGATCCCGTCCTCCGAGATCACCACCACTTCGCCGTTCTCGATGTCGCGGATGAAGCGCGCGCCGATGATGTCGAGCGCGCAGGTCTCCGAGGCGAGGATGTATTTGCCGTCGAGTTCGCCCAGCACCAGCGGGCGGATGCCCAGCGGGTCGCGCGCGCCGACGAGCTTCTTGTTGGTCATGCCGACGAAGGCGTAGGCGCCTTCGAGCCGCGCGATGGCGTCCACGAACGCTTCCACGAAGCGGGCCCGGCGGCTGCGCGCGACGAGATGGAGGATCACCTCCGTATCCGTCGTCGACTGGCAGATCGCGCCTTCGCGCACCAGTTCACGACGGATCGTCAAGCCGTTGGTGAGATTGCCGTTGTGCGCCACGGCGAAGCCGCCGCCATGCAGCTCCGCGAACAGCGGCTGCACGTTGCGCAGCACCGTTTCGCCGGTCGTGGAATAGCGCACATGGCCGATGGCCTGCGAGCCCTTCAGCCGCTCGATCACCGCGCGGTCCGAGAAGCCGTCGCCAACGAGTCCGAGCTTCCGCTCCGAGTGGAAGCGCTTGCCGTCGAAGGCGACGATGCCCGCCGCCTCCTGTCCGCGGTGCTGCAAGGCATGCAGTCCGAGCGCCGTGATGGCGGCCGCATCCGGATGGCCGAAGATGCCGAACACGCCGCATTCTTCGCGAAGCCGGTCGGCGTCGAGGTCGAAATCGAGGTCGTTCATGGGTGATTCCGCGCCGACGCAGCCGGGGTGCGCCGTTCCGAGATGAATATGCGCCCCTTGTCGGCGTTTTTCAACGCTTCGGCTGGGCCGGATTGGTCGTATCGATGAGCCTCTGCAGGCTCTGCTGGTCCGCCGGCTTGGCCGGAGCAGGGGCGGGAGCCGCTGCCGGAGCGGGCGTCGCGGGCGCGACGGCGGTGCCCGTCGTGCGGCCCGCGCTGATCGGCGTGGTGCCGCTCGGCGGTGCGGGAACGGGCACGATCGCCTGCCCCGGCGCGGGGGCCGAGGAGGGCTCCGTCGGCTTGCGCTTCAACGGCCCGAGGAAGTTCGGGTCGTCCGGCATCAGCGCGAACAGCGTGTCGCCCGTCTGCTTCAGCACCGGGCGCAGCCGCGCGTCGCGCAGCATGTCGGGTTGGCGGCCTTCGCCCACGAGATAGTCGAAGAACATGAAGGCCACGACGGCGATCAGAAAGCCGCGCCCCGCGCCGAACATGAAGCCCAGCGTGCGGTCGAGCGCGCCGATGCTCGAATCGAGAATGATGTCGGAGATCTTCACCGTGATCAGCGACACGGCGATCAGCACCACGAAGAACACCGCAGCGATGGCGGCCGCCAAGGCGAATTGCTTGTTGGCGATGTAGGGCTCCACCATCGGCAGAACCATCGGGTGGAACGCATAGGCCGCAAAGCCCGCCGCCACCCAGGAGCCGATGGCGAGCACTTCGCGCGTGAAGCCGCGCACCGAGGCGAGCACCGCGGACAGGAGCATGATCCCGACGATCGCGAGGTCGAGGACATTCACCGGCAACTGACTCATCGCCACCTCGGACGGGGGTGTTCGGGGGAAGGGTGCGGCGTCCTTATAGCGGCCGACCGCCGGAGCGTCACCCTTGTTCGGACCCGACCTTGCGTCGTGCACGCGGCGCGAGCGCGGCGATGCCGGAGACGAGGTCGGTCACGTCGCCGCCCGCATCGAGACCCATGCTCGATGAACCCGCCGAATCGATCCCCGCCTTCGGCAGGAAGGCGGAGGCGAAACCCAATTTCGCCGCCTCCTTCAGCCGTGCGGACATTTGCGCCGCCGGCCGCAACGCGCCCGTCAATGCCACTTCGCCGATATAGACGCGGTCCGCCGGCAGAGGCGCGCCGGTCAGCGAGGACACCAGCGCCGCTGCGGCAGCGGCATCCGCGGCCGGTTCGTTGATGCGCAGTCCGCCCGCCACATTGAGATAGACGTCGTATTGCCCGAGCTTCAGGCCCGCATGGGCCTCCAGCACCGCGATGATCATCGAAAGCCGGTTCTGGTCCCACCCCACCACCGCGCGGCGCGACGTGCCGAGCGATGAGGGGGCCACCAGCGCCTGAAACTCCACCAGCAGCGGGCGCGTGCCTTCCATCGCCGCGAACACGGCGGTTCCCGGCGAGCCCGTGTCGCGCCCGGCGAGGAAAAGGGATGAGGGGTTCGGCACTTCGGCCAGCCCCGCGCCCGTCATTTCGAACACGCCGATTTCGTCGGTCGGGCCGAAGCGGTTCTTCACGGCACGCAGAATGCGGAAATGGTGCGCGCCGTCTCCCTCGAAGGAGGCGACCGCATCCACCATGTGCTCCACCACCCGCGGCCCGGCGATCTGCCCGTCCTTGGTGACGTGCCCGACGAGGATCAGCGCGGTGCCGCTCGTCTTGGCGTAGCGGATCAGCATCTGCGCCGAGCCGCGCACTTGGGACACGGTGCCCGGCGCGGCCTCCACCGCCTCCGTCCACATCGTCTGGATCGAATCGATGATTACCAGCTTCGGCGCGGGCCCCTGCGAGAGGGTCGCGATGATGTCCTCGACATTGGTCTCCGCCGCCAGTTCCACGGGCGCATCGGACAGCATCAAACGTTCGGCCCGCAGCCGCACCTGTCCCACCGCCTCTTCGCCGGAGATGTAGACGACGCGATGCCCCGCCTTCGCCAAGGCCCCGCAGGCCTGCATCACCAGCGTCGATTTGCCGATGCCGGGGTCGCCGCCGAGCAGGATCACCGAACCCTTCACGAAGCCGCCGCCCGTCACGCGGTCGAGTTCGGCGATGCCCGAAGCCACGCGCGGCGCGTCCATGCTCGCGCCGGCCAATCCCTCCAGCGTGAACACGCGTCCCTTGCCGCGTCCGCCGCCGAGGCGCGGCCCGGTTCCGCCGGGCAGCGGCGCGGGGGTGCTTTCCTCGGCGATGGTGTTCCAGCCGTTGCACGCCTCGCACCGCCCTTGCCAGCGGCCGTAGACCGCCCCGCAGGATTGACAGGCGAAGCTGTTGGAGCGTTTGGCCACGTCAGAATCCGATCTCGCGGCGTGGATGACGCCGGCCGAGGCTTGTGAGGATCTCGTATCCGATGGTGCCGGCATTCCGGCCCACGCGGTCCACGTCGAGTGCGCCGCCGATAATGACCGCGTCCGTGCCGCGCGCGGCAGCCGGAACGTCGGTCACGTCGAGCGCCAGCAGATCCATCGAAATGCGTCCCACGATCGGACAGACCACGCCGTCCACCAGCGCCTCCGCCTTCCGCTCGCCGGTCGCGGCGGAGCCCGCGCGCAGGAACCCGTCGGCATAGCCCAGCGGCACGGTCCCGATGCGGCTCGCCCGCGCCGCGGTCCATGTCGCATTGTAGCCGACCCCGTCGCCCGCCGCGACGTCGCGCACCTGCAGAATCGGAACGGAAAGCGTCACCACCGGGTCCATCGGGTTCTCGTCGCCGGGCAGGGGATTGCCGCCGTAAAGCGCATAACCCGGCCGCACCATGTCGTGCCGCGCCTCGCGTCCAAGAAACACGCCCGCCGAATTCGCCAGGCTGCCGGCCACGCCGGGAAACA
Organism: Hyphomicrobiales bacterium; assembly: GCA_027489535.1. GTDB lineage: Bacteria > Pseudomonadota > Alphaproteobacteria > Rhizobiales > Beijerinckiaceae > JAIXZO01. The sequence continues at coordinate 42,639 of JAIXZO010000019.1, read as the reverse complement.
GCGCCCGCGCTTCGTCGAAGGTCGCGATCTGCCGCGCATTGATCGGGTTTTCGGGTTCTTCTGCGGCAACGAGATGGCTCATCAGCAGCGTGATTTCAAAGCCCAACCAATTGTCGCGCCGCCGCCCCGCGGCTTCGCCCCAAGCGGAGGGAGGCAGGCCGAGCCGGTTCATCCCGGTATCGACATGCACCGCGGCTTCGCCCGGCAATTCGGTCGCATGCACGTAGTCCGACCAATCCGCGATCTCTTCCATCGACCCCAGCACGGGCCGCAGCCGCCAAGCGCCGTAATCGCCCGCCGTGCCCGGCGCGAGCCCGTTCAACACATAGATCACGGCATCGGGTGCGGCTTCACGGGCCCGGATGCCCTCGCTCACATGCGCCGTGAAAAACGTCCGGCATCCGACTCTGCGCAAAGCCGAAACCGCGCCCTCGAGCCCCGTGCCGTAAGCATCCGCCTTCACCACTGCGGAGCATTCCGCCCCCCGCGCCACGGCCGCCAACCGCCGCCAATTCACGACGAGCGCTCCTCTGTCGACGGTCAGTTCCGCAGCCATCCCCGTCCCCTCGTCATCCCGGCACACAAAGAGAACCCGGAACCCGGACAACCACCCGTGTCATCCCGGGGCGCGAAGCGAACCCGGGACCCAGCCTTCCTGCCACCCCACGAAGGCCACCAACCCCCTCATGGTGAGAAGCCCCGCACCGCGGGAACCACCCGCTTCGGGAGTCCGAAATCACATCCGATCGGGCAGACTGTCCTCGCGCGCCAGATTCGAGAAGCGCGTGATCTCCGCGTCGAATTGCAGCTGCACGGTGCCGGTCGGCCCGTGGCGCTGCTTGCCGATGATCACCTCGGCGCGGCCGTGGACCTGCTCCATCTCGGCCTGCCACTTGAAATACTCTTCGGTGCCGGGCTTCGGCTCCTTGTTCTTGAGGTAATATTCCTCGCGATAAACGAACATCACCACGTCCGCGTCCTGCTCGATCGAGCCTGATTCACGCAGGTCCGAGAGCTGCGGGCGCTTGTCGTCGCGGTTTTCCACCTGACGCGACAGCTGCGACAGCGCGATGATCGGTACCGCCAATTCCTTCGCCAAGGCCTTCAAGCCGGTCGTGATCTCGGTCAGCTCCTGCACGCGGTTCTCGCCCTTCTTGGCGGAGCCCGACAGCAGCTGGAGATAGTCGATCACCAGCACGTCGAGGCCCTTCTGCCGCTTCAGGCGGCGCGCGCGGGCGGTCAACTGGGCGATGGAAATGCCGCCGGTCTGGTCGATGTAGAACGGCACGCGCTCCATCTCGCGCGCGGCATCCGCGATCCGCCCGAATTCCTCTTCGCGGATTTCGCCGCGGCGGATCTTGTAGGAGGCGACGCCCGATTGCTCGGCGATGATGCGGGTGGCGAGCTGTTCGGCCGACATTTCCAGCGAAAAGAAGCCGACGATGCCGCCGTCCATCCGCTTGGTCGTGCCGTCGGCCTGCTTCTGATTGGTGTAGGCCTGCGCCACGTTGAACGCGATGTTGGTGGCCAGCGAGGTCTTGCCCATCGCCGGGCGTCCCGCGAGCACGATCAGGTCCGAGGGCTGCAATCCGCCCAGCATCCGGTCGAGGTCCGACATGCCGGTCGCGATGCCCGACAGCTTGCGGTCGCGCTTGTAGGCCTCCGCCGCCATGTCGACGGCGGCGCGCAGCGCGTCCGAGAATCCCATGAAGCCGCCTTCGTAGCGGCCGGTTTCGGCGAGTTCGTAGAGCCGGCGTTCGGCATCCTCGATCTGCTCGCGCGGCGAGGCTTCCACCGGCGCGTCGAAGGCGACGTTGACCATCTCCTCGCCGATGCGGATCAGCTGCCGCCGCATCGCGAGGTCGTAGACCGTGCGGCCGTAGGCTTCCGCATTGATGACCGTGGTAGCTTCGGCCGCGAGCCGCGCGAGATATTGCGACACCGTCATGCCGCCGAGATCCTGGTCCCCCAGGAACGTCTTCATCGTGATCGGCGTGGCGAGCTTGCCGACGCGGATCAGCGACTGCGCCAGCTCGTAGATGCGCCGATGCAGTTCCTCGTGGAAATGCACGGGCTCGAGAAAATCCGACACGCGATAGAACGCGTCGTTGTTGACGAGAATCGCCCCGAGCAGCGCCTGTTCGGCCTCGATATTATGCGGAGCCGTGCGAAACTGCGGCTCGGGATCGGGAAGGCGGGCGACATTGTTCGCCATGGTCGGACGATCCTCTCGGTGGCCCCGACGGGGTCAGGATGTGTAGCGTCCTCCGCCGGAGGACCATAGCGCCGATGCTGAACGCACAGGTCACCCACAAGATTATTCCGAGCCCCGGCGAATACCGCTTGCCTGTGCCCTTCAAAGATGGCCGCCGCGCACGGCGTCATCCGCACACCGCGGTTCGTCCCACCTACTGTGTGTCATCCCGGGCCGCGCAGCGGACCCGGGACCCAGCCCTTCCCGATGGTTCGAGACGGCCCTCCGGGCCTCCTCACCATGAGGCCTGCTGTAGACGCGCAAACGGAGCTCCACCGATCCCCTCATGGTGAGGAGCCCCGCGCAGCGGGGCGTCTCGAACCACGCGCTTAAAAACGAAAACGGCGGCCCGGAGGCCGCCGCTTCATCCTCTCCCGAAGGAGCGGAAAATCAGCCGACGATTTCGTTGCCGGCGAAGAACTGCGCGATTTCGATCGCGGCGGTCTCCGGCGCGTCCGAACCATGCACGGTGTTCTCGCCCACCGACTTGGCGAACAGCTTGCGGATGGTGCCGTCCGCGGCGTTGGCCGGGTTGGTGGCGCCCATCACGTCGCGGTAGCGCGCGATGGCGTTGTCGCCTTCGAGCACCTGCACCACGACCGGGGCGGAGACCATGAAGTCGACGAGTTCGCCGAAGAAGGGACGCTCGCGATGCACGCCGTAGAAGGTCTCGGCCTGATTGCGGGTCATGTGGATCCGCTTCTGCGCGACGATGCGCAGACCGGCCTTCTCGATGACCGCATTGACCGCGCCGGTCAGGTTGCGTTCCGTCGCGTCGGGCTTGAGGATCGAAAAGGTGCGCTCGAGGGCCATGCTCATTCCTGCTGAAAGACGGGGAAATCCGTGAGGAGGCGGCTTATACCTTCGGCCGTACGCGCGGACAAGGCGCGACCGTCGCCGTGCGGCCTACAGCGCCGCAGCGACCGCTTCCATCGCGATCATGATGCCGAGCATGCAGGTCGCCGCGACCAAGGCCAAGGCGGCCGGCGAGAAGCTGTTCATGGGTTTTCCACCTTCGCCGTTGCGTCCGGCGTGCACTCTTCCGATTCGGCGGGCCGAAACGGGGCGCGTCGATGGCCTTTTCGGGTCAGACGCCCGAATTCGGGCTGATCAGCGCGGAGGACGCGGTCGTTCCGAGCGTGATCACCCGTCCGCCCTCCAAAACCGCGCGGCCCGACGCGGTCAGCGCCAAGGCCAGCGGATAGACCCGATGCTCCGCTTCGAGCACCCGCGCGCCGAGCGTCTCGGGCGTATCTTCCGACAGCACCGGCACGGCGGCTTGGGCGATGATCGGCCCCGCATCCACGTCCGGCACCACGTGATGCACCGTGCAGCCGTGGATCTTCACGCCCTCGGCGATGGCGCGCTCATGCGTGTGCAGCCCCCGGAAGGCGGGCATCAGCGAGGGATGGATGTTGATCAGCCGCCCCGTCCACCGCCCGATGAACCACGGCGTCAGCACGCGCATGAAGCCCGCGAGGCACACGAGTTCCGCACCTGCTCCCGTCAACCGCGCGTCCATGTCCCGCTCGAAGGCCTCCCGGTCGGGATAGGCCTTGTGGTCCACCGTCGCCGTCGCCAGTCCCGCCGCCGCCGCCCGCTCCAGTCCGGGCGCGCCCGGGCGGTTCGACAGCACCAGCACGATTTCGGCGGGGAAGGCCGGGTCGGCCGCCGCCGCGATCAACGCGGTCATGTTCGAGCCGCGTCCCGAAATCAGGATCGCCGTCTTCTTGCGGGCGGCGCTCACAGCGCGAGGCGTCCTTCGGTCTGCACGCGCTCGTCGCCGTCCGCCGCCGCGATGACGCGGCCGAGCCGCACGGGCATTTCGCCCGCCGCCGACAGCGCCGCCTCCACCGCCCCGAGCTTCGCCGCGTCCACCGCGATCACCATGCCGATGCCGCAGTTGAAGGTGCGAAGCATCTCGTATTCCGCCACGCCGCCCGCCTTCGCCAACCAACGGAACACCGGGAGAACCGGAATGGCGGAGAGATCGATCTTCACGCCCGTGCCGTCCGGCAGCACGCGCGGGATGTTGTCGATGAAGCCGCCGCCCGTGATATGCGCCAGCGCCTTGATGCCGTCGCTCGCGCCCATCGCCGTCAGCAGCGCCTTCACATAGATGCGCGTCGGCTCCAGCAGGGAGCGGCCGAGCGTGGCCGACGGCATGAACGGCGCGGGCTCGTCCCACGACAGTCCCGCATCCGAAACGATGCGCCGCACCAGCGAATAGCCGTTCGAATGCACGCCGGAGGAGGGCAGGCCGAGCAGCACGTCGCCGGGGCCCACGTCGGGTCGCGGCAGCAGCGTGCCGCGTTCGGCGGCCCCCACGGCGAAGCCCGCCAGGTCGTAGTCGCCGCCGCGATACACGCCCGGCATTTCCGCCGTCTCGCCGCCGATCAGCGCGCAGCCCGCCTGCAGGCAGCCCTGCGCGATGCCCTTCACCACGGCCGCGCCGACGTCGGGCGCGAGCTTTCCGGTGGCGAAGTAATCGAGAAAGAACAGCGGCTCCGCGCCCTGCACGATGATGTCGTTGACGCACATCGCCACGAGGTCGATGCCGATCGTGTCGTGAATGCCCGTTTCGATGGCGATCTTCAGCTTGGTGCCCACGCCGTCGTTCGCCGCGACGAGGATCGGGTCCTTGAATCCCGCGGCCTTCAGGTCGAACAACCCGCCGAAGCCGCCGATCTCGGCATCCGCCCCCGGCCGCCGCGTGGCGCGCACCATCGGCTTGATCGCGTCGACCAGCGCATTGCCCGCGTCGATGTCGACGCCCGCATCCGCGTAAGTGAGGCCGGTGGTCCGCTGCTCGGTCATGACGTTCTCCGCAAGGGGCGAGCCCCGAGGTAAAGTCCACGTTCGGCCGATGCAAGCCCGCGGGACGCGGGGGCGTCGATTTCCGGTGGGCGAACGCCTACATTGCGGAGATGGAGGCTCGATGATCCCCAACCTGATCACGATCATGCGACTTCTGCTCGTCCCGGTCACGATCGCGATGATCGTCCGCCACCAATGGGCGGCCGCCTTCGCCGCCTTCGTCGTCGCGGGCGTGTCCGATGCCGTGGACGGCTTCATCGCGCGCCGCTTCGAGATGCGCACGGTGCTCGGCGCCTATCTCGATCCGCTGGCCGACAAGGCCCTGCTCGTCTCGATCTACGTCACGCTCGCCGTCATCGGCATGGTGCCGGCATGGCTGGCGATCCTCGTCGTGTTCCGCGACATCATCATCGTGGCCGCCATCATGCTCAGCTGGGTCATGGACAAGCCGGTGGCCATCCGTCCGCTGATGCTGTCCAAGCTCAACACGGCCGCGCAGATCACCTTTGCGGCCTTCGTGCTCGGCGGCTCGGCCTTCGGCTTCACCATCGATCCGTGGCTGGACGAGGCCATCGCCGGCGTCGCCGTCTTGACGGTCGCTTCCGCCGCCGCCTATTTCGCGCAATGGATGCGCCACATGACGTCGTGATCCGGTCCTCCGAGGAAATGTCCCGCATGCCCCTGCAGCGTCACGCCGTCTTCTGGGTCGTCCTGCTCGCGGCCGTCGGGCTCATGGTCTATGTGCTGCGCGATGCGCTGATGCCCTTCGTCGCGGGCTTCTGCATCGCCTACATCCTGCAGCCCTTCGTGATGCGCCTCACCGGCTGGGGCATGCCGCGCGCGCTGGCCGTCGCGGCGGTGATGAGCGTCGTCGTGCTCGCCCTCGTGGTCATTCTGCTCGTCGGCATCCCGGTCGTGGCGCATGAGATTGCCGGTCTCGTCGGGAAGGTACCCGGCTATCTCGAGCGCGTGCGCGAACTTTATGCGGGCTCGGTTCTCGCCCAGCGTCTCGGCCAAAGCGCGGACATCACGGAGTTGACGGGCTCCATCGGCGGCGCGCTCGGCAATGTCAGTTCGTGGCTCACCTCGATCAGCAAGTCGATCCTGTCGGGCGGCGTGGCGTTTTTCGGCGCGGTGTCCACCGTCGTCCTCGCCCCCATCATCGCCTTCTACCTGCTGCTCGATTGGCACCGGATGATCGGCACCGTCGACGGCTGGGTGCCCCCCGCCAACCGCGAGACGGTGCGCATGCTGTTTCGCCGCATCGACCGGGCGCTGGCGGGCTTCATTCGCGGGCAGAGCTTCGTCTGCCTGTTTCTGGGGTCTTGGTACGCCATCGGGCTCGTGCTCGTCGGCGTCAATTTCGGCCTGCTCATCGGCATCACGGCGGGCCTGCTCAGCTTCATTCCCTTCGTCGGCACCTTCATCGGGCTGTTTCTCGGCCTCGTCGTCTCCGTCGCCCAGTTCTGGCCGGAATGGTGGCCCGTCGCCGCCGTCGCCGCCGTCTTCGCCACGGGGCAGTTCCTCGAAGGCAACGTCCTGTCCCCCAAGATCGTGGGCGAGGCGGTCGGCCTGCATCCCGTCTGGCTGATGTTCTCGCTCTTCGCGTTCGGCTCGCTGTTCGGTTTTCTGGGGCTGCTCGTGGCGGTGCCCGTCGCCGCCACCATCGGCGTGCTGATCCGCTTCGCGCTGTCGCGCTATCGTGAAAGCCCGCTGTTCCGGGCTCCTTCGCTCCCGCCGCGCTCCGAGTCGGACGCCGCTTGATGAGCGACGGCCCCCGCCAGCTCGCGCTGGAACTGCCCCATGTCGCGAGCTTCGACCCCGACGACTTTCTCGTCAGCCCCTGCAACGAGCGCGCTTACGCCTATCTCGAGAATTGGCCGGAATGGCCGGATCGCATCGTGCTGCTCGTCGGCCCGGCCGGTTCCGGCAAAAGCCACCTCGCGGCGGTCTGGTCGGATCGGGCAGGCGCGACGTCGGTGGCGCGCGCCGATCTCACGGACGCGCTGGTGCCCGAACTTGCGGCGCTGCCGGCCGTCGTCGTCGAGGACTGCGACCTTTGCGAAGGCGGGGAGGCGGCTTTGTTCCACCTCGTCAACGCGCTCCGCGAACGCGGCGGATTTCTGTTGCTCACGGCCCGCACGCCGCCCGGCGCATGGGGGCTCGCCACCGCCGACCTGTTGTCGAGGCTCCGTCTCGCACCCCGCATCGATCTGCAGGAGGCCGACGAGGCGCTTCTCGGCGCCTTGATCGTCAAATTCTTCGTCGAGCGTCAGATGGTCGTGGACACCACCGTCGTGGATTACGTCCGCCCGCGCTTGGAGCGGTCGGTCGCCGCCGCGCGCGCCTTCGTCGAAGCGCTGGACCGCGAAGGTTTGGCGAGCCGCCGCCGCATCACCCGTGCGCTGGCCGCCGAACTCCTGCGTCGCGAAGGACGGGACGATCCGCTTTTGCCGTTGTAGGATCACCGTCGCAGAACCGTCATGATCCGCATGGGAGAAGATGCGCGGATGCGTGCACGGGAGCGCGGAGTGATCGAGGACGTCGAACGGATGGACGAGCAGGCAACTCAGGCGACGGTCCACCATGCCGAAGTCGAAGCGGACGATGCAGCCGTTCTTCGTCATTCGCCGCACCGCTTCATCAATCGCGAATTGTCCTGGCTTCAGTTCAACCGTCGCGTGCTGGAAGAGGCCGAGAACCCCAACCACCCGCTGCTGGAACAGCTCCGCTTCCTGTCTATCTCCGCCAACAATCTCGACGAGTTCTTCATGGTCCGCGTCGCGGGCCTGCGCGGCCAGTTCCGCGCGGGGCTGACCCAGCTGTCGCAGGACGGGCTCCTGCCGGCCGAACAGCTCGCGCGCATCGGCACTGCCGTCGCCGAATTGGCGGGCGAGCAGCAACGCCGCTGGCGCGAGATCCGCGGCAAGTTGATCGACGTCGGCATCGTGCTCGTCGATTCGGGAGAGGTCACCGCCGCCGAGCGCACATGGCTCGAGGAGTATTTCCTCCTCAACGTCTTTCCGGTGCTCACGCCGCTGGCGGTCGATCCCGCGCACCCGTTCCCCTTCATCCCCAATCTCGGTTTCTCGCTCGCGCTCGAACTCGTGCGCGGTGCTGACGGCCGCTTGCTCAACGCGCTGATCCGCATCCCCAACAAGGTCGAACGCTTCATCCGCATGCCGGATTTCGCCGACACGGGCGGTGCGCGCTTCATTGCGCTCGAACAGGCCATGTCGCTCTTCACCGGGCGGCTGTTTCCCGGCTACGGCGTGCGCGGCTTGGGCACGTTCCGCGTCATCCGCGACTCGGACATCGAAGTGGAGGAGGAGGCGGAAGATCTCGTCCGCCTGTTCGAATCCGCCCTCAAGCAGCGCCGCCGCGGCTCCGTCATCCGTCTGGAAGTCGACTCGTCGATGCCCGAAGGGCTCCGCCATTTCGTCGCCGACGAGATCGGCGTCCTGCCCGACGAAGTCTTCATCGTCGAAGGCATGCTGGCGCTCGAAGAGCTGAACCAGCTCGTCGCGCTCGATCGGCCGGACCTCAAATTCACGCCCTACGCCCCGCGCCATCCCGAGCGCATCCGCGACCATGCGGGCGATTGCTTCGCCGCGATCCGCCAAAAGGATCTCGTGGTCCACCACCCCTACGAATCCTTCGACGTCGTCGTGCAGTTTCTCCAGCAGGCGGCGCGCGATCCCAACGTCGTCGCGATCAAGCAGACGCTCTATCGCACCTCGTCCGAGAGCCCGATCATCCGCGCGCTCGCCGAGGCGGCAGAGGCCGGCAAATCCGTCACGGCGCTCGTCGAACTCAAGGCCCGCTTCGACGAGGAGGCCAATATCCGCTGGGCGCGCGATCTGGAGCGCGCCGGCGCGCAGGTCGTGTTCGGCTTCATCGAATTGAAGACGCACGCCAAGCTGTCGATGGTCGTGCGGCGCGAGGGCGGCGGGCTCGTCACCTACTGCCATCTCGGCACCGGCAATTATCACCCTATCACGGCCAAGGTTTACACGGACCTGTCCTATTTCACGGCCGATCCGATGATCGCGCGCGACGTGGCGCGGGTGTTCAACTACATCACCGGCTATGCCGAACCGGCGGAATTGGAGGCGCTCGAAGTCTCCCCGCTGACGCTGAAGAAAAGCCTCCTCGCCCATATCGAAGCCGAGATCGAGCACGCCAATGCGGGCCGGCCCGCATCCATCTGGGGCAAGTGCAACGCGCTCGTCGATCCCGTGATCATCGACGCGCTTTACGACGCGAGTTGCGCGGGCGTGCCGATCGACTTGGTCGTGCGCGGCATCTGCTGCCTGCGGCCCGGCATTCCCGGCCTGTCCGAAAACATCCGCGTCAAATCCATCATCGGCCGCTTTCTGGAGCATTCGCGCATCTACGCCTTCGGCAACGGCCACCCGATGCCCGGGCCGCATGCGCGCGTCTACATCTCCTCGGCCGACCTCATGTCGCGCAATCTCGACCGCCGCGTCGAAGTGCTGGTGCCGATCACCAATCCCACGGTGCACGAGCAGGTGCTCAACCAGATCCTCCTCGCCAACATGCTCGACAACGAGCAGAGCTGGCGGGTGCTGCCCGACGGCTCCAGCGAGCGCATCGTGCCGGCCCCGAAGGACCGTCCGTTCAACGCGCATCGCTACTTCATGACCAATCCCAGCCTCTCGGGGCGCGGAAAGTCGTTGAAAAGTTCAAGCCCTCGTAGCCTTGCGGGGCGGAAGGGGCGTACGGAGTCCGTTCAGTAGCTTCGACTTCGGAGCGGAACGGATTACGATACGGTATGAACGCTCAAGGCCGTCTCGACGTCGGCGCTCCGATCGCCATCATCGACATCGGATCGAACTCCGTTCGATTGGTCGTCTATGAAGGGCTGACCCGCTCGCCGACGCCGCTCTTCAACGAGAAGATGATGGCGGGCCTCGGCCGCGGCGTGACTGTCACCGGCCGTCTCGCCGACGACGCCATCGAGAAGGCGCTCGGCGCCTTGAGCCGCTTCCGCGTGCTCTGCGACACGATGCATGTGAGCGACATCACCGTCGTCGCCACCGCCGCTGCCCGCGATGCCGCGAACGGTCCCGATTTCATCCGCCGCTGCGAGGAAATCACCCGCGTCCCGATCAATCTCATTTCCGGCAAGCGCGAGGCGCAGCTCTCCGCGATGGGCGTCGTTTCCGGCATCTGGCAGCCCGACGGCGTGGTCGGCGATCTGGGCGGCGGATCGCTCGAACTCATCGACCTCAAGGGCGACCGGATCGGGGAGGGCATCACGCTGCCGTTGGGCGCGTTGGCGCTTCAGGACCGCTCCGAGGGCAATCTCAAAAAGGCGACGCGCATCATCCGCGACTCCCTGACGAAATGGCCGGGCCTGAAGGACCTCAAGGGCAGGGCCTTCTACGCCGTCGGCGGAACTTGGCGCTCGCTGGCGCGGCTGCACATGAAGCAGCGCGGCTACTCGCTCAACGTCATGCACAATTACGTGATCCCGGCCGCCGACGCCGCCGATTTCGCCCAACTGGTCGAGCGGGTCTCCACCGAGACGCTCGATTCGATCGAAGCCGTCTCCGCCGCCCGTCGTCCGCTGCTCGCCTACGGCGCTTTGCTGCTCGAAGAGATCATCCGCACCGGCAAGCCCTCCGAAATCGTCGTCTCCGCCGCCGGCGTCCGCGAAGGGCTGCTGTTCGAACGCCTCTCCGAAGAGGAACGGCGCGAGGACGCGCTGCTCTCGGCCGCGGCCGAACTCAACGTGCTGCGCTCCCGCTCGCCGAAGCACGGCGAGGAATTGCGGGCTTGGACGGACGGCTTCATGCGCTCGGCGGGTTTCGAGGAAACGCCCGACGAGCGCCGCCTGCGCCACGCCGCCTGCCTCGTCGCCGACATCGGCTGGCGGGCGCATCCGGACTATCGCGGCGAGCAGGCCGTCAACATCATCGCCAACGCCGCCTTCATGGGCGTCGACCATCCCGGCCGCGCCTTCATCGCCCTGACGCTGGCTTACCGCCATCTCGGCCTGTCGGACGATCAGGTCAGCCCGCGGCTGCGCGAACTCACCACCGCCCGCATGATCGACCGCGCCCGCATCCTCGGGGCGACGATGCGCGTCGCCTATCTGGTCAGCGCCGCGATGCCCGGCGTGCTCCCGCGCACGCCGCTGCGCTGCGAGAGCGGCAAGGTCATTTTGGAGTTGCCGCCGGATCTGTCGCCGCTGGCGAGCGAGCGGCTGATGGGCCGGCTGAAGGCGCTTTCGCGCGTCGTCGGCCGCACGGCCGAGTTCGGATTCGAAAAGCGCTGAACGGTGCTTGAATTCATGCCGAATTCGGCATGCGTCGACCTTTAATTCGCGTGAAATCCGCGCCGTTTCGGCGACATGTTCTCGCTTTTCAGGTTCAACGCGCGAACGACACAACCTTGCCGTTGTGGATCGCGAGGCCCAAACGGCCGTGCTTGAGGCCCAGCGCCCGCTCGCCGAAAATCTCCCGACGCCACCCGGTCAAGGCCGGCACGGTCGCCGCGTCGTCCGAGGCGATGGCTTCGAGATCGTCCACGGTGGCGATGACCTTGGGCGCGACGCGCTCGGCGTCCGACACCATTTTCAAGAGCACTTTCAACAGCTCGACCGTCGCCGGGCTGTAATTGCGCCGGTCGCCGCGCTCCAGATCCGGCAGCGTCTTCGGGTCGCGCGAAAGCCCGCGCTCGACCGCCGCGATGATGTCCGCACCCGTCCGCGAACGTTCGAAACCCGAGGGAATCGAACGCAGTTTGCCAAGAGCTTCAACCGATTTGGGAGCCGCGGTCACGACGTCCATGATCGCGTCGTCCTTGAGAACGCGGCTGCGCGGAACGTCCCGGGTCCGGGCTTCGCGCTCGCGCCAAGCGGCGAGTTCGATGAGGATCGCAAGTTCTTTCGGCTTGCGGATGCGACCGCGCAGCCGCTGCCAAGCGTTGTCGGGGTCCATCTCGTAAGTCGCCGGAGACGTGAGCACCCGCATCTCGTCGTCGAGCCAATGCAGACGGCCCGTCGTTTCGAGATCATGCTTCAGCGCCAAGTAGACGTCGCGCAGATGCGTCACGTCCGAACTGGCATAGATCAGCTGCGCATCGGACAGGGGCCGCTGCGACCAGTCCGTGAAGCGCGACGACTTGTCGATGCGCGCTTTGGCAAGATCATGCGCCAATTGTTCGTAGGAAACGCTGTCGCCGTAACCGCACACCATGGCCGCGACTTGCGTATCGAACACCGGATTCGGAATGCAGCGATCCAAATTCCAAAGAATTTCAAGATCTTGCCGGCCGGAATGGAACACCTTCATCACGTTCGGGTCGCGCATCAGCACGAGAAACGGCGTCATGTCGATCTCGGGCGCGAGCGGATCGACGAGAACGGCCTCGTCCCGGCTCGCCATCTGGATCAGACAGAGCTTGGGATAATAAGTCGTCTCCCGCATGAACTCCGTATCGACGGTCACGAAAGGGTGAAGCGCCAGACGGTGGCAAGCGGCGGCGAGGGCGTCCGTGGTGGTGATCAAGGCCATGAGGACATTTCAATATCGGAGTCGCGCCCGATGGCCAATCCTCGAGGCCGCGTGATCGCGCGCGCTCGGCCGCAACCTTGACAAAGCCCGCCGGCGCATGCGTTTTCCGCCCGACTTTTCCTCACGTCGGGGTCGGCTTTTCAGCCCCGCCAATCCGGGACGGACCGTGATGCACCGCTATCGTACCCATACCTGCGGCGCGCTCCGCGAAAGCGACATCGGCGCAGAGGCGCGCCTTTCCGGTTGGTGCCACCGCATCCGCGACCATGGCGGCGTGCTCTTCATCGACCTGCGCGACCATTACGGCATAACGCAATGCGTGGTGGACCCGGATTCCCCGGCCTTCCGGGATGCGGAAAAGCTGCGCTCCGAATGGGTGGTGCGCGTCGACGGCAAGGTGCGCCGTCGTCCCGACGGAACCGACAACAAGGACTTGGCGACCGGCACGGTCGAAATGTTCGTGACCGAGATCGAAGTGCTCGGCGCTTCGGCCGAACTGCCGGTGCAGGTATTCGGCGATCAGCCGTTCCCCGAGGAAACGCGCCTCAAATACCGCTTCCTCGATCTGCGCCGCGAGACGCTGCACAACAACATCATGAAGCGCGTGGCGATCATCGATTACCTGCGCGGCGCGATGAAGGGGCAGGGCTTCAACGAATTCCAGACGCCGATTCTCACGGCGTCTTCGCCGGAAGGCGCGCGCGACTTCCTCGTGCCGTCGCGCCTGCATCCCGGCAAGTTCTACGCGCTGCCGCAGGCTCCGCAGCAATACAAGCAGCTGTTGATGATGGCGGGCTTCGACCGCTACTTCCAGATCGCGCCGTGCTTCCGCGACGAAGATCCGCGCGCCGACCGTCTGCCCGGCGAGTTCTACCAGCTCGACCTGGAAATGAGCTTCGTGACGCAGGACGACGTCTTCGCGGCCGTCGAGCCGGTCGTCGGCGGCGTGTTCCGCGAATTCGGCGACGGCAAGCACGTCACGCCGAGCCCCTGGCCGCGCATCCCCTATGCGGACGCCATGCGCAAATACGGCTCCGACAAGCCGGACCTGCGCAATCCCATCGAAATGCAGGACGTTTCCGAGCATTTCCGCGGCTCGAACTTCAAGGTCTTCGCGCGCATGCTTGAAGACGAGAAGAATCGCGTCTGGGCCGTGCCCGCCCCCAAGGGCGGCAGCCGCGCCTTCTGCGACCGCATGAATTCGTGGGCGCAGGGCGAGGGCCAGCCGGGACTGGGCTATATTTTCTGGCGCGAAGGCGCGGGCGCAGGCCCCATCGCCAACAATATCGGCCCCGAACGCGTCGAGGCGATCCGCACGCAGCTCGGCCTGGCCGAGGGCGACGCGGCCTTCTTCGTCGCGGGCGATCCGGAGAAATTCGTGAAGTTCGCGGGCTCGGCGCGCACGCGCGTCGGCACCGAATTGAACCTCGTGGACGAGAACCGCTACGAACTGGCGTGGATCGTCGATTTCCCGATGTTCGAATGGAACGAGGACGAGAAGAAGGTCGACTTCTCGCACAACCCGTTCTCCATGCCGCAGGGCGGCCTCGACGCGCTGAACGGGCAGGACCCGCTCACCATCAAGGCGTTCCAATACGACATCGCCTGCAACGGCTTCGAAATCGCCTCCGGCGGCATCCGCAACCACCGCCCCGAGGCGATGGTGAAGGCGTTCGAAATCGCCGGCTACGGCGAGGACACGGTGGTCGAACGCTTCGGCGGCATGTACCGCGCCTTCCAATACGGCGCACCGCCCCACGGCGGCATGGCGGCGGGCGTGGACCGCATCATCATGCTGCTCGTCGGCGCGCAGAACCTGCGTGAAGTCGCTCTGTTCCCGATGAACCAGCAGGCGCTCGACCTGCTGATGAGCGCCCCTTCCGACGTGACCCCGAAACAGCTGCGCGACCTGCATCTGCGGTTGAACTTGCCCGAGCAGGGCTGAGTTGCTTCGATCCGCGGTGTCATCCCGGGCGGCGTTAGCCGACCCGGGACCCGGACTTTCGGCCGGCGTGGAACAAGGCTGGGTACCGGCTCTTCGGCCGGGATGACACGCGTCGCGGACGACGGTCCGTCATTGCGTCTCAAGCCATCGCGCCTCACCTGCGGGAAACCTCGTGGTTCGAGACGGCGCTTTGCGCCTCCTCACCATGAGGTTTTGGGGGTGTGATCCGCCGTCTAATGTGATCCGCCGTCTGAAACATACCCCTCATGGTGAGGAGCGCGGCGCAGCCGTGCGTCTCGAACCATCGGGCTTCACGGGCCTTTCCGAGGTCCGCTCTCCCCCCGTCGTTTCCCCCTGCCTCCGGTCGGCTGAACGGTGTAATCAGGGAAAGTCGCCGGATTCGGCGGGTTTCGGAGGGGAATGCCATGGCTACGATGTCGGATGATCTGCGCTCGGGCGCGCTCGTCTATCACCGCCTGCCGAAGCCCGGGAAACTCGAAATCCAGCCGACCAAGCCGCTCGGCAACCAGCGCGACCTGGCGCTGGCCTATACGCCGGGCGTCGCGGCGCCTTGCGAGGCCATTGCGGCCGATCCCGCGCAGGCGGCGGAACTGACCGCGCGCCAGAACCTCGTCGCCGTCATCACCAACGGCACGGCGGTGCTCGGCCTCGGTGACATCGGGCCGCTCGCCTCCAAGCCGGTGATGGAGGGCAAGGCCGTCCTGTTCAAGAAATTCGCGGGCATCGACGTGTTCGACATCGAGGTCGACGAGAAGCGGGTCGAACAGTTCGTCGACGTCGTCGCGGCGCTCGAGCCCACCTTCGGCGGCATCAATCTCGAGGACATCAAGGCTCCCGAATGCTTCGAGATCGAAGCGCGGCTGAAGGAGCGCATGTCGATCCCCGTGTTCCACGACGATCAGCACGGCACGGCCATCATCGTTTCGGCCGCGGTGATGAACGCGCTGGAATTGGCAGGAAAACCGCTCGACGGCGTGAAGGTGGTGGCGTCGGGCGCGGGCGCGGCGGCACTGGCCTGCCTCAATCTGCTGGTTCATCTCGGCGTGAAGCGCGAGAACGTCTGGATCACGGACATCGAGGGCGTGGTCTATGAGGGCCGCGAAAAGCTGATGGACCGCTGGAAGTCCGTCTTCGCGCAGAAGACCGACAAGCGGACGCTGGCGGAGGTGATCGTCGGGGCGGACGTGTTCCTCGGCCTGTCGGCGGCGGGCGTGCTGAAGCCGGAAATGCTGAAGACCATGGCGGACCGACCGCTGATCATGGCGCTGGCAAACCCGAACCCCGAAATTCTGCCCGACGTGGCGCGCGCGGCCCGGCCGGACGCGATGATCTGCACCGGGCGGTCGGACTTCCCCAATCAGGTCAACAACGTCCTGTGCTTCCCCTACATCTTCCGCGGCGCGCTCGACGTGGCGGCCTCGACCATCAACGAGGAAATGAAGCTCGCGGCGGTGGCGGCCATCGCGCAACTGGCCCGCGAAGCGCCGTCCGACGTCGTGGCGCGCGCCTATGGCGGCGAGGTGCAGACCTTCGGGGCGGAATCGCTGATCCCGAGCCCATTCGACCCGCGCCTGATCCTGCGCATCGCGCCGGCGGTGGCGAAGGCGGCGATGGATTCGGGGGTCGCCGCACGCCCCATCGCGGATTTCGACGCCTATCGTGAGGAGTTGAACCGCTTCGTGTTCCGCTCCGGCTTCGTGATGAAGCCGATCTTCGCGCAGGCCAAGACCGCCCCCAAGCGCGTGATCTATGCCGACGGAGAGGACGAGCGCGTGTTGCGCGCTGCGCAGGTGGTGCTGGAAGAGGGGCTCGCCGTGCCGATCCTCGTGGGCCGCCCGGCCGTCATCGCGGGCCGGTGTGAGCGCTACGGTCTCTCGATCCGGCCGGGGCGCGACGTCGAAGTGATCAACCCCGAAGACGATCCGCGCTACCGCGACTATGTCGCTACGCTGATCGAACGGGCGGGGCGCAAGGGGATGAACCCGGACGCCGCGCGCACGCTGGTGCGTACCAACACCACGGTGATCGCCGCGGTGGCGGTGGTGCGCGGCGATGCGGATGCGATGATCGCGGGATTGGAGGGCCGGTTTTCCTCGAAGCTGCGATACATCTCCGACATCATCGGATTGGCCCCGGGCGTGCGCCGGCTTTCGGCGATGTCGCTGATGATCACGTCGAAGGGCCATTATTTCGTGACCGACACGCATGTGCAGGCCGACCCTTCGGCGGAGGAAATCGCCGATGCGGCGGTGCTGTGCGCGCAGCATGTCGAGCGTTTCGGCATCACGCCGAAGATCGCGCTGCTGTCGCATTCCGATTTCGGCGCGACGGATACGCCTTCGGCCCGCAAGATGCGTCAGGCGACCGACATCATCCGCGAGCGCGCGGCCCATCTGGAGGTGGACGGCGAAATGCAGGGCGATACGGCGCTCTCGCAGATCGTGCGCGACCGCAAGATGCCGTCCTCCACGCTGAAGGGGGAGGCGAACATGCTGGTGATGCCGAATCTGGATGCGGCCAACATCGCCTTCCAGCTCATCAAGACGTTGGCGGATGCGCTGCCCGTGGGGCCGATCCTGATCGGGCCCGCGCGGCCGGCGCATGTGCTGACGCCGTCGGTGACGGCGCGCGGCGTCGTCAACATGACCGCGCTGGCGGTCGTCGAGGCTCAGGCCGCCGTCTGAGCCTCTGCGGACGTCACTCGGCTTTCGCTTCGACGTCGACGAGGGTGAAGATCTCGGTCGGCTGCGCTATGACGGCCGCATCGGCCGCGCCGATGCCGGCGGGGTTCTTGGCCTTGGCCGAGACCGAGAGCCGGCCGGGCTTCGCGACGAATTTCAGCACTGCGGCGGTCACCGCCTTCGCGCCGGGCGAGGAGCCGAGGGTGGCGGGCAGCAGAACGGCCGCCATGCCTGCGGTTTCCCTGCGGACCTGATCGGGCGTCTTGCCCGAGGCCTTGGCCTGCTGCTCGGCGAGGCGCTGCGCCAAGCCGCGATCTTCCACCAGAACGTCCAGACGCTTGAGCGACAGGCCGAAGGCGGACATCAGCGCGGATTCGCCCGAAGACGCGGCGAAGATGGCACCCGCGTTCCCGATCACGCCCGACAAAGTGAGATTGCCGAGCGCGGCGCTGCGCAGGGAGATTTCCTTGATCTGGAGATCTTCGCCCGCCAGCAGCAATTCCATGCCGCTCGACACGTCGAGTTCCTTGATTCCCATGTCGCGCAAGGGCGCCATATCCGGATCGGTCGGGTCGACGGTGGCGGCGAGGCCGTCCACGGCGATGCGCAGGCCCTTGGGAATGCCGCCGTCGCGATTGTCGATGCGCAGTTCGAAGCCCGCCAAGGACACCGGGGCGGTCGTCGCGCCGCCCACGCCGCTGACCGAGACGTCCTTGATCTGCATGCCGCCGAAGGCCGGCAGCAGGCTCGCCAAGCTCGGCTCCACCACCTTGGCGGGGTCGCCATAGGCCGCGACGAGGCCCTTCAGCAGCGGGGTCAGCGACCAGTCGGAAAAGCGGATCGAGCCGAAGCGGCTCTTCTGCTCGCCGTCGGCCTGCGTGACGTTCTCGATCGCGAGGGCGGCGCCTTTGCCGGCGGCGGCCCCGGTATAGAGGATGCGGCCCACCACGGCGTCGTCGCCGCCGTTGCGGAAGCGCAGGCCGGCGGCTTCGACCGACCCGACCGAGAACGACTCGAAGAACAGGTCCAGATCGCGCACCAAGGCGGCGCGGCGCTTGGGATCGAGCGATTCGAAGTTCTCGGCCGCGCCGAAATCCTCCGTCGTCGCGGCCAAGCCGCGGGGCATCTGGCGGGCTTTGACGTCCTGAATGACGACGCGGTCGATCGTCATGCTGCCGCCTTCGCGCAGGTCGATCTCCAGCGCGCCGACCTCGACGCCCGCATAGATGTTGCGCAGGTCGCGCGCGGTGGCGGGGCCGGGGGCCTGAAGCGCCAGACCGAAGGCGATGTCGGCGTCGCGCAGCGTCATGCGCCCGAACGCGCCGGTGGCGGTGGTCTCGCCGTCGTCTGTGTTGGCGAAGCGCCCCTTGGCGACGCTGCCCTTGGCGGCGCGGCCGTTTTTGAGGTCGAGCAGTTCGACGCCTTCGAGAACCGTTGTGTTGCGCTCCTTGGCGACGCGGTCGGTCGTCTCTACGGAGGCGGCCTTCAAGGATTTCGCATCCAGCTTGCCGATGATGTCCGCGGCCGTCTTCAGATCTCCGGCCGAACTGAGCCCGCGCACGGCCTCGGCCGAGATCGACGAGCCCTCGATCGCGAGGCCCTTGATGACGATGGTGGTCGTGGCGGAGCCGAGCGTGAGCTGCTCGATCGCGACGTTTTGCGCGGACGCGGGGGCCGACCACAGCAGCGCGGCGACCGAGAGCCCGCGCGCGGCGCGCACGAGGGTCGAATCGAGATCGAATGTCATCGGGACGTAGGGCTCCGGGAGAGACGCATTTTGAGCCGCGACGCTAAAGGTTGTGCCGGCCCGTGTAAACGCAACCGGCCGGTCGTTCAGGTCTACGGCGCGCCGAAACGTGCGTGCATGTCGGCTACGTCTTCGCGGGTCGGCAGGCCGGCTTCGTTGCCGAGCCGGCGGATCTTGAAGGCGGACGCGCCGCGGGCGAAATCGAAATGGGCGGCCCAAGGCAGGTCCGGACGCGTCAGTTTCGAGGCCAGATAGGCGCCGTGGAACACGTCGCCCGCGCCGCTGGTATCGACGATGTCGGAGGCGGGGACGGCGAGGGGAGGCTGGCGTGTCACGGTGCCGGTCTCGTCGTACCAGATCATGCCGCGCTCGCCCTGCGTGACGCCGCCGATGCGCACGCCCTTGGACTTCAGCAGATCGAGCAGGGCTTCGGCCGTGATGCCGAGCTGCCGGCCGAAATCCTCGCCGCATACCGCGACGTCGATGAATTCCAGCAATTCCATGCTGTTGGCACGCACCGTTCCGCCGTCGAGCGAGGTCAGCACGCCCGCCGCGCGCATCGCCCGGGCATAATGCAGCGCCGCGTCGGGCTGGTGGCCGTCGAGATGCAGCGCGCGGCAGCCCTCGGTGTTGAGCACGGGGAAGGGGTGGAGGTAGTCGTCGTCGCGGCAGCGGATGATCGCACGCTTCGTGCCGTTGGGAATGACGAAGGACAGCGAGCTTTCGCGCACCTTCCGGCCATGTACCGGGATGGCGTATTTGGCCGCCATGTCGAGGAACATGCGGCCGAGCCAATCGTCGGCGAGGGAGGTGAGCAGGTCGGGCGCGACGCCCAGCTTGGCGCAGCAGAACGCCGCCGTGACCGTATTGCCGCCGAAGGACACGGCGTAGTCGCGCGCCACGGTCTTCTCGTCTCCGGTCGGCATCCGGTCGGCGAGGAAGGTGACGTCGATATAGGTTTGTCCGATGAAAAGGGCTTGCACGGGATTGCGTCCGGAACAGATGCGGTTCCGGACGCTAGCACGGGCGTCGCGTCAGATGGAAAAGCTCGTTCCGCAGCCGCAGGAGGCGGTGGCGTTGGGATTCACGACTTTGAAAGCCTGCCCCATCAGATCGTCGACGAAATCGACGGTGGAGCCGGCGAGCAGCTCCATCGAGGTGGAATCGACGAGCATCACCGCGCCGTCCAATTCGACCACGAGATCGTCGGGCGCGCGTTCGCGGTCGAAGCCGAAATCATATTGGAAGCCGGAGCAGCCGCCGCCGTTGACGCTGAGGCGGATCATGGAGCCTTCGGGCTCGGCTTTCAGCACGTTGACGATGCGCCGCGCGGCGCGTTCGGTCATGGTCAGCGCGGCGGGCGTGGTCGAGTCGGCTTGCATCGCGTTCGTCATGGGTCTTTACGCATCGTTCAAGGCGATGCGCCCTTCCGTTTTCGCTTGTAGAGTGCGTGGTGCACACATCGAGCTGTCGCGAACGTAAGTCCGGGAACGCCGGACTTCAACCATCGGGGATGCGGGTGAACGAGCCGACCGACCGCCGCTTCGACCGCCGTCGCGCGGCCTATGCGTCCGATCCCGCGGAATGCCGGGGGCGGCTCGTGCCGGAGGCGACGTCGCCCACGCGCAGCGAATTTCAGCGCGACCGCGACCGCATCATCCATTCGACCGCGTTTCGGCGGCTCAAGCACAAGACGCAGGTGTTCGTCCATCACGAGGGCGACCATTACCGGACGCGGCTGACGCATACGATCGAGGTTTCGCAGATCGCCCGCGCCTTGGCCCGGGCCTTGGGGCTCGACGAGGATCTCGCGGAGGCGCTCGCGCTGTCGCACGACCTCGGGCACACGCCGTTCGGCCATACGGGCGAAGACGCGCTCGACGCCTGCATGCGGCCTTGGGGCGGGTTCGACCACAATGCGCAGGCGCTGCGCATCGTCACCCGGCTCGAGCGCCGCTATGCCGATTTCGACGGCCTGAACCTGACATGGGAGACGCTCGAAGGCTTGGTGAAGCACAACGGGCCGTTGCTGGACGCTGCGGGACGGCCGACGGCGCGTTACGCCGCACGCGGCGTGCCCGGCGCGATCATCGAACATGACGCCGAAAACGCGCTGGATCTCGCGGGCCATGCTTCGGCCGAAGCGCAATGCGCCGCCATCGCCGACGACATCGCCTATGACGCGCATGACCTCGACGACGGGCTGCGGGCGGGCCTGTTCTCGTTGGACGATCTCCGAGCCGTGCCGTTTCTCGCGGAACTGCTCGACGAGATCGGGGCGAAATGGCCGGGCTTGGAACAGGTCCGCGTCATTCACGAACTCGGCCGCCGCGTCATCACGCGTTTCGTCGAAGACGTCATCCGCGAGAGCGAGACGCGACTGGCAGGCATGCAGTCCGCGGGCGAGGTGAGGGCGGCCGGACGGCCGGTCGTGACCTTTTCGCCGGCAATGGAGGAGGCGGACCGCACGATCAAGGCGTTCCTGTTTCCCAACATGTATCGGCACGCCAGCGTAGTCGCGGTGCGCAAGCAGGCGGATCAAGTGGTCCGCGACCTTTTCGAAGCGCTTTGCGCCGCGCCGGAACTGCTGCCGGCGGAATGGTCGGAAGGTTTGGCGGGATTGGACGAAACCCGTCGCCGTCGCCGCACGGCGGATTACATCGCCGGGATGACCGACCGCTTCGCGCTCGAGGAACACCGGCGTTTGTTTGACGAGACCCCGCTCTTGCGTTAGGCGCAGCCTCGTTCCCGAGGACCAGCCCGCCCCATGAATATTTTCGACGTCTTCCAGGCCCGCGTCATCGCGGCGCTCGATCGGTTGTCCCTCGAAGGCGTGATCCCGCAGGGTCTCGACGTCTCCCGCGTGGTCGTCGAGCCGCCGCGCGACGCCTCGCACGGCGATTTCGCGACCAATGCCGCGATGGTGCTGGCCAAGGACGCGAAGACGAATCCGCGTGCGCTGGCCGAAAAGCTGGCCGCGGTGCTGGGCGAAGCCGAGGACGTCGTCGGCGTCGAGGTGGCGGGGCCGGGCTTCATCAATATCCGCGTCTCGCCGTCCGTCTTCATCGACGTGATGCGCACTGCGGCCGCCGCGCGCGGCGATTTCGGGCGGTCGGCGAAGGGCGCGGGCCGCAAGGTCAACGTGGAATACGTCTCGGCCAATCCCACCGGGCCCATGCATGTGGGCCACGGCCGCGGCGCGGTGTTCGGCGACGCGCTCGCCGCGCTGCTCGAATTCACCGGGCACGGCGTGACGCGGGAATATTACATCAACGACGCCGGCGCGCAGGTCGACGTGCTCGCGCGCTCCGCCTTCCTGCGCTATCGCGAGGCGTTGGGCGACGACGTCGGCGCGATCCCCGAGGGGCTCTATCCGGGCGACTATCTCGTGCCGGTCGGCGCGGCGCTCGCGGCAGAGCACGGCACCGCGCTGAAGGAACGCCCGGAGGCGGAATGGCTGCCCGTCGTGCGCGACAAGGCCATCGCGATGATGATGGACATGATCCGCGACGATCTCGCGGGCCTCGCCATCACGCATGACGTCTTCTTCTCGGAACGCTCCCTCTCGCAGGGTCCCGTGGACGTGATCCGCCGGACCATCGACGAACTGCGCGCCCGCGACATCGTCTATGAAGGTCGTCTGCCGCCACCCAAGGGCGCGCCGATCGAAGATTGGGAAGACCGCGAGCAGACGCTGTTCCGTGCGACGGCCTACGGCGACGACGTGGACCGGCCGCTCTTGAAGTCGGACGGCTCCTATACCTATTTCGCTTCCGACATCGCCTATCACGCCTCGAAATTCGAGCGCGGCTTCACCACGCTGATCGACGTGTGGGGCGCGGACCACGGCGGCTACGTCAAGCGCATGGCCGCGGCGGTGGCCGCGGTGACCGGCGGCAAGGCCGAATTGGACGTGAAGCTGTGCCAGCTCGTGCGCCTGCTGCGCGCCGGCGAGCCGGTGAAGATGTCCAAGCGGTCCGGGGACTTCGTGACGCTTCGTGAAGTGGTGGACGAAGTGGGACGCGACGCCGTCCGCTTCATGATGCTGTTTCGCAAGAACGACGCGACGCTCGATTTCGACCTCGCGAAGGTTATCGAGCAGACCAAGGAAAATCCCGTCTTCTACGTGCAATATGCGCATGCACGCTGCCGCTCCGTGTTCCGGCAGGCCGAGCAGGCTTTTCCGGGGATCGAGGCGGAGATTTCGTCCGGTGCGCGTTTCGACTTGCTGGACGATCCGGCGGAGCGGCAGCTCTTCCGACTGATCGCGCAATTCCCGCGTGCGGTGGATGCGGCCGCCGCGGCGCATGAGCCGCATCGCGTCGCCTTCTGGCTCTATGATCTGGCGAGCGAATTCCACGCGCTTTGGAACAAGGGCAAGGATACGCCGCATTTACGATTTGTTATCGATAACAACCGAGAGTTGTCTTCGGCACGTTTGGCGATGGTTCGTACCGTCATGGACGTCGCCGCCTGCGGGCTTTCGATCCTGGGCGTTTCCGCACCCGACGAGATGCGTTGACGCAGCGAATACACGTTCCGCTTGCTCGACGCGGGCTGCGGAAACGACGAACACTATGATCGCGATTCGCTCCGTGGGGGCGGGTCGATCGCGGAACGCCAAGGTGCGCTCATGAACGACGACATGCGCCTGCGCTCGGCCATCAATTTGGACGAGTTGGAGCGACAGCTTCGCGAAGCGGCCTCCAGCCGCGGATCATCGGCGCGCTCCGTGCCGCCGGTGGACGATCCCTTGGCGGAACTGGCCCGATTGGTCGGTCATGCGGAGCCCGCGCAGGAGCCGCCGCAGCCGGGCTATGCGGGCTTCGGGACCGCGAGCGCGCCGGCAGCACGGCAGGGCTATGCGCCCCAGCCCGAGCCCGAGCGGCCCTATTCGGCCCCGGAAAGCTACGCCTATCCGCAAGACGATTATCGCCGCCCGCCCGCTTATGCGCAGGGCGCACCCTTGCCCGAGCAGGCCGCCTATCCGGAAGCCGATCCCTATTTCGAGGGCGAGGGGACGCTTGAGCGTTCGCGCTTCGAGGAAGAGGAAGAGGCGCCCAAGCCGCGCAAGACCGGCCTCTACATTCTCGCCGCGATGGCTGTTGTGGCCGCGGGCGGCGTCGGCATCGCCGCGTGGATGAAGCGCGACGCGCCCAAGCCCGTTGCGGCGAACGCGCCTGTGATCGCGGCCGACACGTCTCCGGCCAAGGTGCCCGCGCCCAATCCCGGCGGCACCGAAGTGCCGAACCAGAATACCCAGATCTACAACCGCAACGCCCCCGACGACACCAAGACCGCCAAGGTGGTGCCGAGCGAGGAACAGCCGGTCGACGTGGTCGCGGCGCAACGCCTTGCAGGCAATGCGGCGACCGCGAACCGTCCCGGCGCTTCGCTGGGAATGGGCGAACCCAAAAAGGTGCGCAGCGTCACCGTGCGGCCCGACGGGTCCATCGTGGAAGACGGCGTGCCGGCACGCCTGCCGGCCGTCGCCGACCCGACCCGGCCGCAGATGCCGCCCCCGGCCGCCGCGTCCTCCGGCGCGGTGACGCCGTCGCGTCCTGCACCTTCCACATCCGTCGCCGTTCCCGGCACGCCGCCGACCGGCACCGCCACCACGACCACGACGGCGGGCGCGACGCGTCCGATGCCGCCGTCCCGGCCCGAGCCGGCCGAAACGCCTGCCGCGCCTGCCGCGCCGGCGCAGCGTACCGTCGTGGCGGCTGCACCTCCTGCACCTGCGGCGCAGCCCGCGCCGCCGGTCGCCGCGCCCGCGCCGCAGACGGCGGCTGCGTTGCCGACGGCCGATGCGGGCTCCGGCGAATTCGCCGTGCAGCTTGCCGCGCCCGGCTCCGAAGCGGAGGCGCGCGACGCGGTGGCGAAGCTGCAGCAGCGCTTCGGCTCCGTGCTCGGCGGCTATCCGCTGGCCGCGCGCAAAGCCGAAGTCAACGGCAAGTCGATCTACCGCGTCCGCGTCGGCGGGCTGTCGCGCGAAGAGGCGGTCGGCTTGTGCGAGAAGTTGAAGTCGTCCGGCGGGCAGTGCTTCGTCGCGCGGAATTGACCCCGGGGCGGCGCGGCGCTTGACCCCGCGCGCTCTCGACCGTAAGCGCGGCGCATGACCGTACGCGCCTTCATCGCGGGCTGTTCAGGCCCCGTCCTCACCGATTCCGAACGCGGCTTCCTTCGCGACGCGGACCCGTGGGGCCTCATCGTCTTTCGCCGCAACGTCGCGGATGCCGCGCAGCTGCGCGCGCTGACGGACTCCTTCCGCGACATCACCGGGCGCGCGAATGCGCCGGTGCTCGTGGATCAGGAAGGCGGGCGCGTGCAGCGGCTGAACGCGCCGCATTGGCCGAAATATCCGCCGGGCCGGCGCTACGGCGATCTGTTCGCCGCCGATCCGGTTTTCGGACGCGAGATGACGCGGCTGGCGGCGATGCTGATGGCGCATGATCTGCGCGCGGTCGGCATCGACGTGGATTGCGTCCCGGTGCTCGACGTGCCGCAGCCCGGCGCGCACGACATCATCGGCGACCGCGCCTACGGGCTCGACCCCGCGACGGTCTCGATCCTCGGCCGCGCGGCGGCGGAGGGGCTGATGGCAATGGGCGTGCTGCCGATCATCAAGCATATTCCCGGCCACGGCCGCGCCTTCGCGGACAGTCACGAGGCCCTGCCGGTGGTCGACACGCCGCTCGACGAATTGCGCCGCATCGATTTCGCGCCGTTCCGCGCGTTGGCGGACATGCCGCTCGCGATGACGGCGCATGTGGTCTACACGGCCGTCGACCCCGATGCGCCGATCACCACCTCGAAGCACGGCATCGCCTCCGTCATCCGCGGCGAAATCGGCTTCGACGGCTGCCTGATGAGCGACGACCTCTCGATGAAGGCTCTGTCCGGCGACATGCGGGCGAGGGCCGAGGCGGCCTTCGCGGCCGGCTGCGACCTCGCCTTGCATTGCAACGGCGACATGGACGAGATGATGGCGGTGGCGGAGGCGTCTCCGATGCTGGCCGGAGAGGCGCTGCGCCGAGCGGCGGCGGCGCTGGGCCGCATCGCGCATGCGCCCGAGCCGTTCGATGCGGACGACGCGCGGGCGCGGCTCGACGCGGCCCTTGCGGCCGTGGCCTGACGGGCCGAACATTCGGCTGCAAGCGAGAATTGGGCACATCCCATGCGGAAGGAACTGTCCTTCGAGGCCCCGGCCGCCGTCGACCGCGGCGATGCCGAGCCCGCCTTGCTGGTGGACGTGGACGGCTTTGCCGGGCCGCTCGACCTGCTGCTCGAACTCGCCCGCCGGCAGAAGGTGGACCTGCACAAGATCTCGGTGCTGGCGCTGGCGGACCAATATCTCGAATTCATCGAGGCGGCGCGGAGCTTCCGGCTGGAACTGGCGGCCGATTATCTGGTGATGGCGGCATGGCTCGCCTACCTCAAATCGCGCCTGTTGCTGCCCGAGCCTCCCAAGACCGACGAACCGCCCGCGGAGGAACTTGCGAGCCGTCTCGCCTTCCGGCTGCGCAGGCTCGAGGCCGTGCGCGAAGCCGCCAAGAAGCTCTATGACCGGCCGCAACTCGGCCGCGACGTGTTCGGCCGCGGCGCGCCGGAGCCCGTACATGTCGAGCACCGGACGGAATGGGCGGCCACGCTCTATGATCTGCTGAAGGCCTATGCCGACCAGCGGCAGACCAAGGCGTTGTCGCGGGTGAGCTTCTCGAAGCGCTTCGTCTGGTCGCTGTCGGACGCGCGCGAGGCGTTGGACCGGCTGATCGGCGGCGGCCTCGACTGGACGGCGCTCGACGACTATCTGATGGAATACGTGATCGACCCCGCGCGGCGCGCCACCGTGCGCGCCTCGGCGTTCGCGACGAGCTTGGAGATGGTGCGCGAAGGGGTGATCGACATGCGGCAGGACGGCGCCTTCGCCCCCATCCTCATTCGATCCCGCAAGCCTGAACCCGAAAGGTCGCCGGAAGGAGCCCCGACCGCATGAGCCGAGCCTTCGCAGCCGAGCGGCAACGCAGCATCTCCGAGCCGAAGGCCTTTCTCGAGGCCTGCCGGGTGGCGGAGGCGTTGCTGTTCGCGGCGGCGGAACCGCTCGACGCCGACACGCTCGCCTCGCGGCTGCCGCGCGACGTGCCGGTGGCGGACGTGCTGGTGCAACTGCGCGAGGATTATGCGGATCGCGGCGTGCAACTCGTCGAAGTCGCCGGGCGCTGGACGTTCCGGACGGCGGAGGACCTCTCTTATCTGCTGGCACGCGAGGCGCAGGAGACGCGCAAGCTGTCGCGCGCCGCGCTCGAGACGTTGGCCGTCGTCGCCTATCATCAGCCGGTGACCCGGGCGGAGATCGAGGACATCCGCGGCGTCTCGGCGCATCGCGGGACGTTGGATGCGCTGCTGGAGACCGGGTGGATCAGGCTGCGCGGGCGTCGCCGCACGCCGGGACGGCCCGTGACCTACGGCACGACGGAGGCGTTTCTCTCGCATTTCGGCCTGTCCGCCGTCGACGACCTGCCGGGCGTGGACGAATTGAAGGGCGCGGGCTTTCTCGACGGGCGGCTCCCGGCGGGGTTCACGGTCCCGGTGCCGTCGGACGATCCGACGCTGCGCAGCGACGAAGACCCGCTCGACGAGGATCTGTTCACGCTCATCGCCGAGGAGAAGGCCTCCGCCGTCGAGGATCCGCTGGGCGACGAGGACGAGCGATGAGCGCCGCGAGCCCGGACGGACGCGCCTGGAGCCGCTGGGGCCGTCGCGGCACGGCCGGCGCGGCCATTCCGTCGCGCCTTTCCTTCGAGGGCGTGACGCGGCGCTATGGCCGTACGGAGGTGCTGCGGGGCATCGACTTGGCGATCGAGCCGGGGGAGGTGCTGTGCCTGCTCGGACCTTCCGGCTGCGGCAAGACCACCTTGCTGCGGCTGGCGGCGGGCGTGGAGAAGCCGAGCACGGGACGAATCTCGCTGGATGCGCGGGTGCTTGCGGGCGACGACGCCTTCGTCGAGCCCGAGCATCGCGGCATCGGACTGATGTTTCAGGATTACGCGCTGTTCCCGCATCTGACCGTGCGCGAGAACGTCGCCTTCGGCTTG
This sequence comes from Hyphomicrobiales bacterium, assembly GCA_027489535.1. Taxonomy (GTDB): domain Bacteria; phylum Pseudomonadota; class Alphaproteobacteria; order Rhizobiales; family Beijerinckiaceae; genus JAIXZO01. The sequence goes on along the minus strand of JAIXZO010000019.1, from coordinate 14,535 downwards.
CGGGGATTGGACGCGGCGGACGTGGACGCCGCCGTGGCCCGCGCGCTCGGTCGCGTCGGGATGACGGACCATGCGCAATCCTATCCCGCGACGCTGTCGGGCGGGGAGCAGCAGCGCGTGGCGTTGGCACGTGTGGTCGCGCCGCGGCCCGGCGTGGTGCTGATGGACGAGCCGTTCTCGAATTTGGACCGGCGCATGCGCGATTCGGTGCGCGAGGAGACCATCGCGCTGCTGCGCGAAATGGGGTCCACGACCGTCATCGTGACCCATGACCCCGAAGAGGCCATGCGCATCGCGGATCGGGTGGCGCTGCTGCGCGACGGCGTGATCGTGCAGGTCGGCCCGGCGATCGACCTCTATCGCCGGCCGGTCGATCTCGCTGCGGCCCGTTTCTTCTGCGATTTCACGGAGATCGAGGGCAGGGTGCGGGGCGGCCGGGTGGAGACCACCTTGGGCCTGTTCGATGCGCCGGGCCTGCGCGACGGGACCGCCGCCGTGGTGTGCATCCGCCCCGAGGCGGTGCAGATCCGGGCGCAGGGGTTCTGCATTCCCGGCCGCGTGCTGTCGCGTCGGTTCCTCGGCGAACTCGATCTTTTGGACATCGCGGTGCAGGGCGCGGACGTGCCTTTGAAGGCCAGATTGAGGGGTCATCCCGACGCGCGGCCCGGAAAGGATGTGGGCGTTTCGATCGACTCCGAGGATGTCCTTGTTTTTGCCCGTCCGGATGCCTAGTTTCCCGGTCATGTTTCGCGAACCCGAGGGTTCGCTCCTCGCAGGGGAGTTTCCGCCATGGGTGGCGTCAGCATTTGGCATTGGATCGTCGTCGGCATCGTCGTGATGCTTCTGTTCGGTCGCGGCAAGGTTTCCGAGCTCATGGGCGACGTCGCCAAGGGCATCAAGTCGTTCAAGAAGGGCATGGCCGACGACGAGGAGGCCGCAAAGCCCGCCGAGCCGGTCAAGACCATCGAGACGACGGCTCAGCCCGCCCCGGCACAGGCGCAGACCGCGCCGGCCGCCGCGGCCGAGCCGAAGGCGCACTGATCTCGCCCGCATCTTGAATTCATGAGGGGACGCGCGCGCGTCCCCTACGGGGCGCCCAAGTCCATGTTCGACATCAGTGCCGGCGAGCTGATCATCATCGGGGTGGTCGCGCTCGTCGTGATCGGCCCGAAGGAATTGCCCGGCGTGCTCCGCACCGCCGGCCAAGCCGTCGCGAAGCTCCGCCGTATGGCGGGCGAATTCCAGTCCCAATTCTCCGAGGCGATGCGCGAGGCGGAACTCGACCAGGCGAAGAAGTCGGTCGAGGACATCGGCGCGTCCGTGACGAATACGTTCAACGACGCAACCGCGACGACGTCGACTTCAACGTCGTCCACGACGGCTTCGAGCGACGTGCCTGCGGCGCCCGAGCCGCCGCTCGTGCTGCCCCCGCCGCCCGAGCCCGTGCCGGTAACGCCGGAAACCATCGCGGCGCAGATCGCCGCCGAGGTTCCGCCGACGCTCGAAACGCCCGCCGAAGAGGTTGCCGCGGCTCCCGTCGCGGAGCCTGCTCCGGCAAAGAAGACGCGCACCCGCAAGAAGGCCGCCGCCGAAGAGAGTGAAGCCTGATGAGCCAAGAGGACATCGAGTCCACCCGCGCGCCGTTGATGGATCATTTGATCGAACTGCGCGAACGGCTCATCAAATCGCTGATCTCGTTCATGGTGATGTTCATCATCTCCTTTGCAGCGGCGAAATATATCTACAACATCCTGCTGTTTCCCTATGTGATGGTGGTCGATGATCCGTCGCAGGCGAAGCTGATCTATACCGCACCGCTCGAATATCTGTTCACGCAGATCAAGATCGCGGTGTTCGGGGCGGCGTTCTTCTCGTTCCCGGTGGTCGCCACCCAGGTCTATAAATTCGTCGCGCCCGGCCTTTACGCCAATGAGCGCGACGCGTTCCGCCCCTATCTGATCGCGACGCCGGTGCTGTTCCTCGTCGGGACGTGCGTGGTGATGTTCATCGCCATGCCTCTGGTGATGAAGTTCTCGGTCGGCATGCAGCAACTGGGCGGGGAGGGCGCGCCGCAGATCGAGCTGCTGCCGAAGGTGAGCGAATATCTGTCGCTCATCATGACGCTGATCTTCGCCTTCGGCCTGACCTTCCAGCTGCCGGTGCTGCTGACGCTGCTGGCGCGGGCGGGCTTCATCGACGCGCAGTTTCTGCGCGAAAAGCGACGCTACGCGATCGTGATCGTGTTCATCATCGCGGCGATCGTCACCCCGCCCGACGTGATCAGCCAACTCGCCCTTGCCGTGCCGACGCTGCTTCTTTACGAGGGCTCCATCATCGCCGTGCAGATGGTGGAGAAAAAGCGCCAAGCGCAGCAGGCGGCTAAAGACGCCGAAGACGCCGCAAGCGCCTGACCTCCCGCTCTCGCGGCACAGCCTGCGAGAGCGCCCGCCATGTATGATATTCGCTGGATCCGCGACAACGCCGCCCTGTTCGACCGGGGCCTGACGAACCGTGGTGCGGACCCGCTCTCCTCGACCCTTCTCGCGCTGGACGACCGCCGCCGGGCCGCCATCGCCGAGGCGCAGGCCGCGCAGGAGCGCCGCAACGCGCTGTCCAAAGAGATCGGGCAGGCGATGGCCGCCAAGGATCAGGCCCGCGCGGACGCGCTGAAGGCCGAAGTCGCGGCGCTGAAAGACAAGCTCTCCGGCTTCGAGGCCGAGGAAAAGGCCGCCGTCGCGGAATTGGACACCGCGCTCGCCGCGATCCCCAACACGCCGAAGGACGAGGTGCCGGTCGGCGCGGACGAGCACGGCAATGTCGTCAAGAGCGCCTTCGGCACGCCGAAGACGTTCACGTTTCCCGCCCGCCAGCATTTCGAAGTGGGCGAAGAGCTTGGCATGATGGACTTCGAGGCCGCGACCAAGATGTCGGGCGCGCGCTTCGTGGTGAACAAGGGCGCCATGGCGCGACTCGAACGGGCGCTCGGGCAGTTCATGCTCGATTTGCACACCGAGGAGCACGGCTACACGGAAGTGAACCCGCCGCTGCTGGTGAAGGACCCCGCGATGTTCGGCACGGCGCAGCTGCCGAAATTCGTGGACGATCAGTTCCGCGTCGCGCCCGATTACTGGCTCATCCCCACCGCCGAAGTGCCGCTCACCAATCTCGTGCGCGAGGCGATCACGGCGGAGGAAGAACTGCCGATGCGGCTGACGGCGCTGACGCCGTGCTTCCGCGCCGAGGCGGGATCGGCGGGGCGCGACACGCGCGGCATGATCCGCCAGCATCAGTTCACCAAGGTCGAACTCGTCTCCATCACCACGCCGGAGAAGTCCGCCGAGGAGCATGAGCGCATGCTCGCCTGCGCCGAAAAGGTGCTGCAGAAGCTCGATCTCGCTTATCGCGTGATGACGCTGTGCACCGGCGACATGGGCTTCGCTTCGCAGAAGACCTACGACATCGAGGTGTGGCTGCCGGGGCAGGGGATGTATCGCGAGATTTCGTCCTGCTCGGTCTGCGGCGACTTCCAGGCGCGGCGGATGAACGCCCGTTATCGCCCCGCCGGAGAGAAGGGCACGCGCTTCGTGCATACGCTCAACGGGTCCGGCGTCGCCACCGGCCGCGCGCTCGTCGCGGTGCTCGAAAACTATCAGAACGAGGACGGAAGCGTTACGGTGCCGTCCGCGCTGCTGCCTTACATGGGCGGCATCACCAAGATCGAAAAGGCCGCCTGACCATGCGCATTCTCGTCACCAACGACGACGGCATCCATGCCGAAGGACTCGACGTGTGCGTGCGCATCGCGCAGGCGCTGACCGACGACGTGTGGGTCGTCGCGCCCGAGACCGACCAATCCGGCGTTGCGCATTCGCTGTCGCTCAACGATCCGCTGCGCCTGCGCGAAGTCGGCGAGCGCCGTTTCGCGGTAAAGGGCACCCCGACCGACTGCGTGATCATGGCGCTGCGCCACATCATGGAAGAAAAGCCCGCGCTGGTGCTCTCGGGCGTCAATCGCGGACAGAACGCGGCCGAAGACGTGACCTATTCGGGCACGGTGGCCGGCGCCATCGAAGGCACGATTTTGGGCGTGCCGTCCATCGCGCTGTCGCAGGCCTACGGCCCGGCCGGCCGCAACGCCATCCATTGGAACTGCGCCGAAGCCCACGGCCCCGCCATCGTGCGCAAGGTGCTGGAAGCCGGCATCGACCCCGGCATTCTCGTGAACGTGAACTTCCCCGACTGCGCGCCCGATCAGGTGCAGGGCACGGCGGTGGCGATGCAGGGGCGGCGCTCCGCCGATTTCCTGCGCATCGAGCCGCGCGCCGACGGGCGCGGCAACGCCTATTTCTGGGTCGGCTTTGCGCGCGGCAAGTTCGACCTCGGCCACGGAACCGACCTTCTCGCGTTGTCCGAAAAGAAGATCTCGGTCACGCCGCTGCGGCTCGACATGACCGACGAGCCGACTTTGACGCGCTTCGCCGGATTGTTCTGAGCGGGGCGGGGCGGCAGCGGCGATGCAGGATCCGTCCGGCCCGGAAGCCAAGGTTCAATTCCTGATGGCGCTGCGCGCCCGCGGCTTCCGCGACACGGCGCTGCTGCGCGCCTTCGAGACGGTGCCGCGCGCGGATTTCGTCTCCCGGCGCTACGTCGATCTCGCGCTGTCCGACATGACGCTGCCCATCGCCTGCGGGCAGACCATCGCCGCGCCCACGGTGCTCGCTTCGATGGTGGCGGCGCTGGATACGCGGCCCGATCTGCGCGTGTTGGAAATCGGCACCGGTACGGGCTATTCGGCCGCGGTGCTGGCGCGGCTCTCCCGCGAGGTTCTGACCATCGAGCGTTTCCGTTCGCTCGCCGCCGAGGCCGAGGCGCGGTTGGTGTCGCTCGCCGTCCGCAATGTCGGCGTGGTGCACGGGGACGGATTGGGGATCACGCCGCGCGAGACGTTCGACCGCGTATTCGTCGACGCGTCCTTCGACGAGCCGCCGCGCAATCTGCTGGCCCTGCTCGCGCCCGACGGCATCATGGTGGGCGTGCGGCGCACCGCGTCCGGCGGGCGTCTCGCGGTTTATCGCGCGGGCGAATTGGGGTTCTCGGAGGACCTGCGCGGCCCGATCGCGCTGCCTTTGCTCATGCCGGGCGCTTCGGCGGCTCTTTGACGAATTTCGACGTGACCTGCCCCTACGGCAATGGCCACGCTTCAACGGATCCTTAACCCAAACCTGATTTTACTGACGACAGTAGAGTTTCGGTGTCGGGGTCGCGTGATGCGTCATCTCAGGTCGTTCGTTTCGATGCGTACGCTTTCCCGTGTGTGCATGGTCGCCGTCATCGGCGGAGCCGCCGCCGCATGCGGATCGGACGTGGTCCGCTTCAACGACAATCCTTTCTCCAATCCCTTCGGCGGCTCGTCGCGCTTCGACGACAAGTCCCAGACGACGGCCTCGGTTTCCCAGCCCGCGCCCACCTACGGCACGCCGTCTCCGGCGGTCGGCCAGGTCTCGTCCGCTCCGCTCGGCGCGCCCTCCGTCGCCTCCGCTCCGCTTCCTGCGCCGACCGCATTGCCCTCGTCGCTCGGCCCGGCGCGGAACGCCGCTTCGAGCGCCGCCGCCCCGGCGGTCTCCACGGCGGCCGCCGGTTGGTCGGCGCAGGGCGGCACGCCCGTCACGCTCGGTCAGGGCGAGACGCTGAAGACGCTTGCGAACCGTTACGGCGTGCCGGAAGCCGCGCTCCGCTCGGCCAACAATCTGGCCGGCAACGCCCAGCCCGCGGCGGGCCAGAAGGTCGTGATCCCGGTCTACAACGCGGTCGCCGCGGCTCCCGCAGCGAAAGCCGTCGTGCCTGTCGCGACCGCCGCTCCCGCAAAGACGCCCGCGGCCGCTCCTGCGGCCGCCCAGACGGCGCACGCGAACGGCAAGGTCGCCGCGGCGCAGCCCCAGACCTTGCAGCCGCCCGTCGGCGGAAAGCCGGTTGCGCCCGTCGCCGCAGCGCAGCCCAGCAAGCCGATGCAGGTCGCTTCGGTCGAGCCGACGAAGCCCGACCCGAAGACTGCGGCCAAGACCGCCGAGCCTGCGAAGGCGGACGCGAAGGCCGAAACCAAGATCGATCCGAAGACCGGCAAGCCCGACCCGAAGGCCGCGAAGGCCGACGCCAAGGCTGCGCCTGCCGCCGCGCCCGCCGCCGCAGCACCGGAAACGACCGCCGCGATCGTGCCGGAGAAGGCTTCCGCCTCGAACGAGTTCCGTTGGCCGGCGCGCGGCCGCGTCATCACGGGCTTCGGCAACAAGGCGGGCCAGCAGAGCGACGGCATCAACATCGCCGTGCCGGAAGGCACCCCGGTGAAGGCGGCCGAGGGCGGCACCGTGGGCTATGCGGGCAACGAGCTGAAGGGCTACGGCAATCTCGTGCTCATCCGGCACGACAACGGCTACGTCACCGTCTACGCCCACAACGGCGACTTGAAGGTGAAGCGCGGCGAGCAGGTGAAGCGCGGTCAGGTGATCGCCACCTCCGGCCAGACCGGCAACGTGCAGTCGCCGCAGCTGCGCTTTGAAATCCGCAAGGGCCAGACGCCCGTAGATCCCTTGGAATTCCTGTCGGGCAACTGATCGGGGTTCTCCGGTCCGCGGGTCACCCAAACGAAGCGTCCCGGGAGGGAGGTCGAGCGATCGACCTCCCTTTTTCGTTTGAAGGCCTGGGTCGAGCGATCGACCTCCCTTTTTCGTTTGAAGGCCTGGGGTCGAGCGATCGACCGTCCTTTTTCGTGGGCGATTACGCCTCGAGCGGTCGGCCCATGCGGCCGGCGAGGTCTTGGATGAACTGCCAAGCGGTACGGCCGGAGCGCGAGGCGCGCGTGATCGACCATTCCAGCGCCTCGTGGCGCATCGTCTCGGGATCGGCATCGAGCCGGAAATGCGCGGCATAGCCGTTCACCATCTCCAGATACTCGTCCTGACTGCATTTGTGGAAACCGAGCCACAGGCCGAATCGGTCCGACAGCGAGGTCTTCTCCTCGATGGCTTCGCCGGGGTTCACCGAGGTCGAACGCTCGTTGTCCATCATGTCGCGCGGCAGCAGATGGCGGCGGTTGGACGTGGCGTAGAAGATGACGTTGTCCGGCCGGCCCTCGATGCCGCCCTCCAACACCGCCTTCAGCGACTTGTAGGACGTGTCGGTGACGTCGAAGGAGAGGTCGTCGCAGAACACGATGAAGCGGCAGGGCGCGCTGCGCATCACGTTCATCAGCACCGGAAGACTGTCGATGTCCTCGCGATGGATTTCGACGAGCTTGAGCGGCGGCGCGCCGGGCAGGCGGGCGGCGGCCGCGTGGGCCGCCTTGACGAGCGAGGACTTGCCCATGCCGCGCGCGCCCCACAGCAAGGCGTTGTTGGCCGGGAGGCCGCGGGCGAAACGCTCGGTGTTGTCGGTGAGCTGATCGCGGACGTTGTCGATGCCCTTGAGCAGCATCATCTCGACGCGGTTCACCTTCGGCACGGGCGCGAGGCGGGGCGGCGAGGGATGCCAGACGAAGGCGTCGGCGGCCTCGAAATCCGCCGCGACGGCGGAGGGCGGGGCGAGGCGATCCAGCGCATCGGCGATTCGGCCGAGCAGGAGGGCGAGGTCGGCGGGGGCGGGGCTGTTCATCGGCGCTTCTTCCGTCGCGTATGGTCCGGTCGGCGCTTGTGATAATCGCCTGCGGGCGGCGCGTCCATCGAGCGGGCGCGACACGGCGTTTCATTTGCTTTCGCGGGACCCGTCGCTATAGTCCGCGCCGCTTCGGGGGCTTTCGCCTCCGCCCATCTTTTCGGAGAATCGCCTTGATCACTCCCGCTTTCGCCCAGAGCGCCGGCCCCGCCGGCGGCGCCGACATGCTGATGCAGATCGTGCCCTTCGTGCTGATCTTCGTGATCATGTATTTCCTGATCATCCGCCCGCAGCAGAAGCGCGCGCGCGAACATCAGGAAATGATCAAGAACGTGCGTCGCGGCGACGTGGTGGTCATGTCCGGCGGCATCGTCGGCAAGGTCACCAAGGTGTCGGACGATGCCGAAATGGAGATCGAGGCCGGCGAAGGCGTGAAGATCCGCGTGCTGCGCGCCATGATCGCCGAGGTCCGCTCCAAGTCCGAGCCGGTCAAGTCCTGACGTCCTGAACTCCCGACAAGGGTCGCTTCACGATCATGCTGCGCTTTTCCCGTTTGAAGACGGCTTCCGTCCTGCTGCTCGCGCTGGGCTCGTTCCTGTTCGCGCTGCCGAGCGTGCTGAGCCCGGCGCAGCGCGACGGCATTGCCGGGGCGATTCCCTCCTGGCTGCCGAAGTGGATCGTGCCGCATCAGGCGATCACGCTCGGGCTCGACCTTCAGGGCGGCTCGCACGTGCTTCTCGAAGTTGAAACGCCCGCGATCATCCGCACGCAGGTCAATGCGATGCGCGACGACGTGCGCCGCATCCTGCGCGAGGAGCGCGTTTCGCTCGCGGGCGGCATCGGCGTGCAGGCGCGCGGCGTGACGGTGCGCGTGGGCGACCCGGCCGAGCGTGCGCGCATCCTGCCGAAGCTGCGCGAGATCATCGCGCCCGCGGGCGCCGCCATGATGGGCGGCACCGGGGCGGCGGCGATGGAGCTGACCGAATCGCCCGACGGCCTGCTGACGCTCGCCCTGACCGAGGCGGGCATCAACGAGCGCGTGCGCAAGGCCATCGATCAGGCCATCGAAGTGCTGCGCCGCCGGGTCGACGCGCTCGGCACCACCGAGCCGAACATCCAGCGCCAAGGCATCGACCGCATTCTCGTGCAGGTGCCGGGCCTCCAGGACCCGCGTCGGCTGAAGGAAATCCTCGGCACCACCGCGCAGCTCGAATTCCGCTTCGTGGCCGAGGCGAGCGCCGCGCCCGGCGACGTCGAGGTGTTGCCCAATGCCGACGGCGGAGGCTCCCTGCCCATCGAACGCCGCGTGATCGTGCAGGGCGAAGACCTGATCGACGCGCAGCCCGCCTTCGACGGCCGTTCGGGCGAGCCCATCGTTAATTTCCGCTTCAACGTGCGCGGCGCGCAGCGCTTCGGGCAGGCGACCACCGAGAATGTGGGCCGGCTGTTCGCCATCGTGCTCGACAAGAAGGTCGTCTCAGCTCCGCGCATCCAGACCGCGATTACCGGCGGTTCGGGCCAGATTTCCGGCCGCTTCACGGTGGAGCAGGCCAACAATCTCGCCATTTTGCTGCGCGCCGGCGCGCTTCCCGCGCCCCTCACCATCGTCGAGGAACGCACCGTCGGCCCCGGCCTCGGTCAGGACTCGATCGAGGCGGGCAAGATCGCGACCTATGTCGGCACCGCGCTCGTCGTGGGCTTCATCTTCGCCACCTACGGCCTGTTCGGATTGTTCGCCAACATCGCGCTTGTGATCCACGTGGTGATGATCTTCGCGCTGATGGCGCTGGTCGGTTCCACGCTGACGCTGCCGGGCATCGCGGGCATCGTGCTCACCATCGGCACGGCGGTGGACTCGAACGTGCTGATCTATGAGCGCATCCGCGAGGAGGCGAGGGCGGGCCGCAGCATGACGGCTTCGTTGGAAGCGGGCTTCACCCGCGCCTTCGCCACGATCATCGACTCCAACGTCACGATGTTCATCGCCGCCGTGATCTTGTTCATGCTCGGCTCCGGTCCGGTGCGCGGCTTCGCCGTCACGATGATCTTCGGCATCATCACCACGGTGGTGACCGCCGTGACGATGACGCGCATGATGATCGCCCTGTGGTATCGGACCGCGCGCCCGACGCGCATTCCCTTCTGAGCGGAGACGATCCCATGAAACTCCTCCGCATCATCCCCGACGACACGAAGTTCGGCTTCATGCGCTTCCGGCGCGCGAGCTTCCCGCTTTCGGCCGTGCTGTCCGTCGTCGCCGTGCTGTCCTTCTTCATGATCAGCATGAATTTCGGCATCGACTTCACCGGCGGCACGCTCATCGAGATGCAGGCGAAGTCCGGCAAGGCCGATATCGGCACCGTGCGCGAGGCGACGCATGATCTCGCCTTGGGCGAGGTCGAAGTGCAGGGCTTCGGCGAACAGGGCGGCGTCTCAATCCGCTTCGGCCTGCAGCCCGGCGGCGAGCGCGGCCAGCAGCAGGCGATGGAAAAGGTGAAGGGCGTCTTCGAGAATGCCTATGAATTCCGTCGCGTCGAAGTCGTCGGTCCGCGCGTTTCCGGCGAACTCGTGCAGTCGGGCACGCTCGGCGTGGTGCTCTCGCTGATCGCCGTGCTGGTCTATCTCTGGTTCCGCTTCGAGTGGCAGTTCGCGGTCGGCGCGATCATCGCGACGATGCACGACCTCGTGCTCACGATCGGCTTTTTCGCGATCTCGCAGATCGAGTTCAACATGACCTCGATCGCGGCCATCCTCACCATCGTCGGCTATTCGTTGAACGACACGGTGGTGGTGTTCGACCGCATCCGCGAATTGCTGCGCAAATACAAGAAAATGCCCGCCGGAGAATTGCTCGACCTTTCGATCAATTCCACGCTGTCGCGCACCATCACGACGTCCGTGACTACCATTTTGGCGCTGCTCGCTCTGGTGATCTTCGGCGGTCCGGTGATCCAGAGCTTCAGCTACGCGATGCTGTTCGGCGTGATCGTGGGAACCTATTCGTCGATCTTCATCGCCGCGCCCGTGCTGATCTATCTCGGTCTGCGCAATGCGGGCGAGGTCGAAGCGGCCGAGCGGGAACAGGCTCCCGTCGCCGCCCAATGAATGCGGGCCGGCTGCACGAAGGCTTCGTACCGGGCCGTCACGTCATCGACGCCTACGGCAACGGCGGCTTCCGCTTCGCGGATATGTCGCATCGCGGCTCGATCCTCGCGCTTCCTTCGGGCGTGCATGCCTGGGCTGCCGTGACGCCGGCGGACTTCACCTTCGCGGCCTTCGCGCAGGTGATGGCCGAGGCCGACGACATCGATACCTTGCTGATCGGCGCAGGCCCGGAAATCGCATTTCTCGACGAAAGCGTTCGGGCGCGGCTGAAACAGGGCAACATGGCGATCGACGTGATGTCGACCGGGTCCGCGGCGCGCATCTACAACATCATGGTCGCGGAAAACCGCCGGGTGGCCGCCGCGCTGCTCGCGGTCGGCTGAGGCCCGCGCGATGGACGGCGCCGATCCGTTTGCGCTTTGCGACGCCCTGTTGGCCGAGGGCGACCCCGACCGGCACCTCGCGACGCGTTTCCTGCCCGCGGACAAGCGTCCCGCCGTCGTCGCGATCTACGCGTTCAATCTCGAAGCGGCCCGCATCCGCGATCTCGTCTCCGAGCCGCTGCCGGGTGAAATCCGCCTGCAATGGTGGCGCGACGCGCTCGAAGGGCGGAGCCACGGCGACGTGCGCGCCAACCCGACCGCGGCCGCGCTGCTCGATACCGTTTCGACCTATCGGCTGCCGCTGAAGCCCTTTCTCGATTTGATCGAGGCGCGCACCGGCGACCTCTACGACGATCCGCCGCCCACGCTGAACGATCTTGAAGGCTATTGCGGCGAGACGTCCTCGTCGCTGCTGCGCCTCGCGAGTCTCGTTCTCGCAGACGGCGGGGACGCCGGCCCGGCCTCCGTCGCGGGACATGCCGGGGTGGCTTATGCGCTGGCGGGGCTGTTGCGCGCCTTTTCTTGGCACGCGAGCCGGGGGCGCGTGATGCTGCCGAAGGACGTGACGGAGCGCCACGGCGTCGCGCATGCCGACATTCTTGCGGGACGTTCGTCGCCCGGGCTCTTGGCCGCATTGGAAGAGCTGCGGGCTCTGGCGGCGCGTCGCCTCGACGAAGCGCGGGCGGAATGGTCGGCCGTGCCGAAGCCCGTCCGTTCGGCCTTCGCGCCCGTCGCCTTGGTCGAACCTTGGCTCACCGCGTTGCAGCGACGGACCGATCCTTTCGGGCCCGTGCCGGACGTGGCGGCGTGGACCAAGCCGCTGCGCCTGTGGCGCGCTGCGGCCTTCGGCCGGATCTGACCGGGTCTTACTCGGCCGCGTCCCGGAATTCGCCCTTCAACCAAGCATCCATGTCCGCCAAGGCCCGCGCGCTCATCGCGCGCTTTTTGGCCTGCGACTTTTCGGGCCCGCGCAGCTTCTTGCCGGTCTCGTTCTTGGGCGCGAAATCGAGCGGCGGGAACAGGCCGAAATTGACGTTCATCGGCTGGAAGGATCGCGGCCCGGCATCGACCGTCTCGATATGGCCGCCGGTGATGTGGTTGACGAGCGCGCCCAGCGCCGTGGTGGTCGGCGGCGGCGTCAGCGGCAGGCCGAGCCGTTCTGCCGCCGCGAAACGGCCGACCAGCAGGCCGATGGCCGCGCTCTCGACATAGCCCTCGCAGCCGGTGATCTGTCCGGCGAAGCGCAGACGCGGTTCGGCCTTCAGCCGCAGCGTGGGATCGAGAAGGCGCGGAGAGTTGAGATAGGTGTTGCGGTGCAGCCCGCCGAGACGCGCGAATTCGGCGTTTTCCAAGCCCGGGATCGTGCGGAAGATCGCGGCCTGCTCGCCGTATTTCAGCTTCGTCTGGAAGCCGACCATGTTGTAGAGCGTGCCCAGCGCGTTGTCCTGCCGCAGCTGCACGACGGCATAGGCCTTTACGGTCGGGTTGTGGGCGTTGGTCAGTCCCATCGGCTTCATCGGGCCGTGGCGGAGCGTTTCGGGACCGCGCTCGGCCATCACTTCGATGGGCAGGCAGCCGTCGAAATAGGGCGTGCCCTCCCATTCCTTGAACAGCGTCTTGTCGGCCGCGACCAAGGCCGCGACGAAGGCCTCGTATTGCTCGCGGTCGAGCGGGCAGTTGATGTAGTCGGCGCCCGTGCCGCCCGGCCCGACCTTGTCGTAGCGCGACTGGAACCACGCCTTGCTCATGTCGATCGAGTCGCGGTGCACGATGGGGGCGATCGCGTCGAAGAAGGCGAGCGAGCTTTCGCCGGTCAGCTTCAGGATCGATTCGGCCAAGGCGGGCGAGGTGAGCGGGCCGGTGGCGATGACGACGGAGTCCCAATCGGTGGGCGGCAGACCGTCGATCTCCTCGCGCATGACGGTGACGAGCGGGTGTGCTTCCAGCGACTCGGTGACGGCCTTGGAAAAGGCGTCGCGGTCCACCGCGAGCGCGCCGCCGGCGGGAACCTGATTGCGGTCGCCGCAGGCCATGATCAGCGACGACATGCGCCGCATTTCGGCATGGAGGACGCCGACCGCATTGGTTTCGGCATCGTCGGAGCGGAAGGAGTTGGAGCAGACGAGCTCGGCCAGCCCTTCCGTGCGATGCGCGTCCGTGCCGCGCACGGGCCGCATCTCGTGCAGCACCACGGGAACGCCCGCGCGCGCGATCTGCCAGGCTGCTTCGGATCCGGCGAGGCCGCCGCCGACGACGTGAACGGGCTTGATGGTGCTCATGCCCGTCACATAAGCCGCGCGCCTTCTCCCGGCAACGCCGGAAACGCGAACGCCCGCCGGTGAGGGCGGGCGTTCAAGAGGGGGATGTCGCAGTTTAAATCAGGCAGTCGCGGTCTTGGCGACGCGGTAGATCTCGGTGCGGTTGATGCCGAGGTCGCTGAGGTCGCGGTCGGAGAGCTTGGACAGCTCGCGGACGGTAAGGCGGTAGTTGGCCCAGCGGCGGACGCGTTCGGCGACGAAGTGGAAGATGAACATGGCGGGCTCCTTTGTGGGCTCTCCGCTGCGGGAGGCCCTTTGCATCTGCTTCAGGCGGTGATCGGCGACGTGCGTGCGTCATCCGTTGTTGCAGTGCATATAGAACTTTGGTGCAGTGCGGTGTAGGTCGAAACGGCTCGGTTCCGCCATGCGCTGAACGCGCATCTGACTTATAGAAGACTAACAGCCATGCGCTGAACGTTAACGGTTTCCCCGCTTCGGGCATGTCGAACGTGCATGGCGGGCCGGGGCTGCAACGTTCGTTACACCTGCCGGCGACGATCCTGAAACCTCATGGTGAGGAGGCGCGATGCGCCGTCTCGAACCACGAGGTTTTCGGGCCGCGGCCACCGATGGTTCGAGACGCCCCGCTTTGCAGGCCTCCTCACCATCAGGGTGATTGGGGGGAGTGCGGCTTTTACTCCGCGGCGACCCTCTTTCCGCCCTTCTTGAGCGGGCGGCGGGCGAGAACTTCCTTGAGAAAGCGGCCGGTATGGCTTTCGGCGACCTTCACGACGTCTTCGGGCGTGCCTTGCGCCACGATGCGGCCGCCGCCGTCGCCGCCTTCGGGGCCCATGTCGATGACCCAGTCGGCGGTCTTCACGACTTCGAGATTGTGCTCGATGACGACGACCGTATTGCCCTGATCGACCAGCTCATGGAGCACTTCCATCAGCTTGGCGACGTCGTGGAAATGCAGGCCCGTCGTCGGCTCGTCGAGGATGTAGAGGGTGCGGCCGGTGGCGCGCTTGGAGAGCTCCTTGGAGAGCTTCACGCGCTGTGCCTCGCCCCCCGAGAGCGTCGTCGCCTGCTGGCCGACATGGACATAATCGAGGCCGACGCGGGCGAGCGTCTCCATCTTCTCGCGG
>JAIXZO010000012.1 GCA_027489535.1 Hyphomicrobiales bacterium | reverse complement strand
GCCGCCGGTGCCGGTCGATTCGACGACGGGCGTCTTGCCGCCGCCGGACTTGCCGAAGGCTTCCGCGACGGCGGTGGTGAACGGATAGACGGTGGACGACCCGACGATGCGGATCTGGTCGCGCGCTTGGGCGGAGCCCGCGGCGAGAATGGCGGCCGCGACGGTGGTCGCGAGGAGGATCTGGCGGTTCATCTCGGTGTTCTCCCGAAGCATCGGTGCGGAGGCGAGTGCCTCGCGACCCGTCGGTTAAGCCCGCTGCATGACGGTTGAATGACGGTTTGCGACGGGGGCCGCGCGTTCAATCGAGTGCGGGCACTGCGACCCGGAACGTCGCGCCTTCGCCCGGCCGGCTCTCGACCGCCAGACGGCCGCGATGGCGGTTGACGATGTGCTTGACGATGGCGAGGCCCAGGCCGGTGCCGCCCTTGTCGCGGCTCTCCGCCACGTCCACGCGGTAGAAACGCTCGGTCAGACGCGGGAGATGCCCGGCCGCGATGCCGGGGCCGTAATCGCGGACGGAGAGGACGACCTCGTCGCCGCTCGCGGTCTGCACGCGCTCCGCCCGGACGTCGACGCGTCCGCCGGTGCGGCCGTATTTGACGGCGTTTTCCACGAGGTTTTCGGCGACGCGGAGCAGTTCGTCCTGATCGCCCGCGACGACGAGGCGGTCGCCGTCCGCGAGCGTGCATTCCAGTTCGACGCCGCGCTCTTCGGCCAAGCGGGACAGGACATCGGCGGTCTGGCGGGCGACGGCGCCTACGCTCCTTGGTGGCAGCAGGCCTCGCGCATCGCGTTGATTCCGGCTTTCTGCCCAATCCGGGACGGTGGGCGGACTTCGCCCGTCCCAGCGTCTCCCGCGCCACCCACTAAGTTCTCGTTTCCTGGCGGTGGCGGTGCGACGACCTGCACGCCACAGAGCGGCCCTCCGCAACGGCGGCCTCGCGGACCTAGTCGCGGCATAACATCGTCTCTGCCGAAGCAGCATGTCGTAAAAAATCCGCATCCGAACCGTCGTCCCGTGAAGTGCTCGCTATTCTTCCGCAGGTGACACGTGTTGGAGCGGCGATCATGGCGAAGAACGCACGGGGAATGCTGGAACGAAGCGGATCCTACTATGCAAGGAAGGTCGTCCCGACCGGACTGCGAGGCTTGGTCGGCAAGGCGGAAATGCGCGTGCCGCTCGGCCGAAATCGAAAGGAGGCGCTGCTGGCGTTGCCGGAGGCGCTTGCCGCCTTCGAGAGCGATCTCGCGCGCGCGAAGGCGCATGTCACGCCGAAACCCTGTCGTCCTTTCTCAACGTTGAAGGTCTGGTCCGTTTCGGCGGCCGCCGACGAGGCGCCGGAGCGACCCGACGACGCGAACGGCATGGAAGTCGAGGTGCTGCCGCCGTTTTGGTCGTGGAGCGCCAAACGGCCCGGGCTGACCTTGGCCGCCGTTCTGGACCTCTATTTGGCCCGCGCGAAGAACACGATCGCGCCGGCGACGATCGAAGAAAAGCATAACGCCGTTCGCATGTTCAACGAAGCTTGCGGCGCGGAACTGAGCATCAACGACATCGCCTTGCACCACATCCGCATTTACGTCGAAGCTCTTCTCGAAACACCCGTCAAATATCGTTCCAACTTTTCAGGAAAGACGCTGCCCGAGGCGATTGCAATGAACAAAAGGCGGGCCCGACCGCTCAAGACGATCACGGCGAAAACCATCAACGACAAATACATCATGCACCTCTCATCGCTTTTCAGCTGGGCGTTGAAGAACCGATGGGCCATCGCCGATCTCCGCCTGTCGGCCAATCCGATCGCGGGCGTCCGTGTCGACGGCAAGAAGGGAACGCGACGCCTGCCCTTTGATCGGTTCGACCTCGACAAGCTCGCGCGGCATGATCTTTTTGCGGCCGCTGAGTTCGAAGAGCTCGCCTGGGCGATCTTGGTGGCGCTCTACACGGGCGCGCGGGCAGGCGAGATCGCACAGCTTCGACTTGACCGTATCCGCAGGGAGCACGGCGTCCTCGTCTTCGAGATCGACGGCGAGGTGAAGAACGAGAGCTCGAAGCGTCTTGTGCCGGTGCATGACGATCTGATCGCGCTCGGCTTGGAGGACCGAATCGAGACCCTTCTCGCCGATGGACGGAGTCATCTCTTCCCCGAGTGGTTCGCCCGGGCAATGACTGCGCGGCGACGGGCCGTGGACAAAGGCAGGGCCGAGCGCAAGACCTATGCGGATTTTCTGCCCTCGCGGTTCAACGACAGCGTGCTTCGCGAGCTCGCCATCGACGGACCGAAGCGATTTCACTCGTTTCGTCACACCTTCAAGACCGAGTTGCAGAAGGCCGGGGTCGCGCCGCAGGACAACGACGCTCTCACGGGGCATGCAGGCGGCTCGGCCGGAAGCCGCTACGTGCATGCCGAACCCGTCAAGCGGATGAAGGCAGCGTTGGACGCGCTGCACTATCCGTCCTTTGACGCGCTGCTCGCCCGCCGGGCAGCTTCCCGGTGGCAGCCCGAGCCCCTCTCCGCGGTGGCCGAAGGGCCGCTGAATTACTTTTTCCCCTGCGACATTCGATTGGCCCCACCCGTCCGGCGAGAGGCGATCGATCCGTTGCCCTCCTTCGAGTCCGCAATTGCGGACGAGCTGTTGGTGTCCTGTCCGACGTCGCGCGAGCCCGCCGTCGAAGCGGCCGCTCCTCCGTGCCCTCACCCACCGTCGCCGTCATGAGCCAACGCGAAACTCAAGGGCGTTTCACGACGTGCGCCGGATCATGGGTCCGTGTGCGGGAGGAGCGCCGCCGAGGCAAAATGATGCGGCGGTCGACGGACCACATGCATCGACGGGCCCCCGGCAACGGCGCCTTGGATCCCGGCGCGTCTTGCGACGCGCCGGGCGGGAGCTGACGCCTTGGTGAGGTCATCACCCGGAAAGCCCGTTCGACCCGTGCCGGCGGCCGAGCGGCTCCGTCCTTGGAGGGTCGTCGCGTTCTATTGGACCCGGGCCGCGGCCAGTCGCTCGAACGGCGCGAAAGCGAGGCTGTCGACGGCCGCCTTCAAGCGCGCGATCGACACGCCGTGAATATAGGCGGCACCCGCCGAAGGGTCGCTGTGCCCGGCCAGTGCGTGGTTGTCCTCCAGCGGAACTCCGGCCATGGCCAACTCGGTCTTGAACGTGTGGCGCAGGGAGTGGAACGTCTTGGGCCCTTCGATGCCGAGCGTCGGCAGGAAGGTCCGGTTGAACCACGACGGAATGAATTGCGCATAGGGGTTCTGGATCGGTTTCCCCGCCGCGCTCGCGCGGTTCCGGCGCATGTCGGAGCGCGCGAACCAGTCCGGAAACAGCCGTATCTCGCCCGCGCGGCGCAGGTGCTCGATCCGGGACTGCAGGCCGAAACGCGTGAGCACCGGATGCAGTGGGATCAGTCGGCGGGACGTCTCCGTCTTCAGGTCGCCGTCGATGGCGACGACGAGCACGTCGCGCTCGCGGCGGAGGCGATCGAGACGGATCTGCGCGATTTCACCTGCACGCGCGCCCGTGTAGAGCGCGAAAAGTATCGCCCATGCTCGTTCGTCGAGTTCGTCCCGCGCGAACATCGCATGGGCGGCGATTTTCTCGAGATCGTCGCGCTCGAACGGCAGTCGCTGGGGACCGAACGACCGGCCCTCGACCTTCACGCCCGAGGCGGCGTTTTGCGCGAGCAGCCCCTCGTTCGTCCCCCAACTCAGCAAAGACGCGAGATGGGCGAGCCACTTCCCGTTGATCGTCTTGGGGTCGAGAGTCGCCAGCGGGGTTTTGCGGCGTCGATTGGCGTCGACCGCCTGAGGCAGCGTCAACCCCGGAAACCGTCGACGGAATGCCACCGGCGTCTCAAGCAGCGCCGTCCGGTATTGCAGCATCTTCGCGCGGGTGATGGCCGCCGCGGGGCCGACATGCCCCGTGGCCTCCTCGAAATTCCTGACCGCCACCTCCTGTTCGCGCCGCGTGCCCGGGGTGCCCCGCTTCGTGCGCGCGTGCATCAGCGCAAGGAGCTCCGCGAGCGTCGGACCGCGCGCATCCGCGCCCCGCGGGGGCGGCGCGGGTCCGTCGAGCGCTTCGGGCCGCGACACGCGGAAAGAGCGGCGAAGCAACGGTTCTGCTTCGCCGCGACCAGCGGCGGCGGCGAGGACCGCGCAAAGCTCGGCCATGGCGGCGTGGTGACTCAGCAGGGCCTGACGGCGGTCCGCGCCCAGCGGTCGTCGAAGCTCATTGCGTCCGATCAGCGGGCGCAATCGCTCCGGAACGCATTTGCGCGCGTAATAACGACCGCCGCGATACAACAGCCCCCGCACCGCCCCCGCCATGTCCGTCTCCGTTGCCGCTGCGCTCCCGTCGTCGCACGTGCCCTGAGGACCGCCGATTTTGGACCGCGTTTTGTAACAGAAGAACGGGAACAAGCTCCTGAAGTTGCACGAAATTTCATGATTTCAAGGAGTTGTGCTGGTGCTGCGAGAGAGGATTGAACTCTCGACCTCTCCCTTACCAAGGGAGTGCTCTACCACTGAGCTACCGCAGCAAGAGGATTGCCAGTCCGCGTGCGGAGGGCCCTCGAAGCGGGGCGATTACTGCCACATGGGTTCCGGGGGCGCAACCCTCGAAAGGGCGGCGTCGCCCGGAAATCGACGTGGCGGCTGCGTCCGCGCCGACCTACTCCGCCGCGATGCGCGCCCCGGCGCGGGCGATGCCGAGATGGGACCACACTTCGTCCAGCGCTTCGACCAACGCGTCGATCAGCCCTTCGTCATGGTGCGGGCCGGGCGTGATGCGCAGGCGCTCGGTGCCGCGCGGCACCGTGGGGTAGTTGATCGGCTGGATGTAGATGCCGTGCACTTCGAGCAGGCGATCGGAGGCCGCCTTGCACAGCTCGGCGTCGCCGACCATCACCGGCACGATATGGGTCGGCGTGTCGAGTTGCGGCAGACCGGCGGCCGCGATCTTGGCCTTGGTGCGGCCGACGCGGTCCGCGAGGCGGGCACGCTCTTCGCCCGACGCCTTGAGGTGGCGCACCGAAACGCAGGCCGCAGCGGCGATGGCGGGCGGCAGGGCTGTGGTGAAGATGAAGCCCGGCGCGTAGGAGCGCACGGCATCGATGATCGGCAAGGTCGAAGCGATGTAGCCGCCCAGGCAGCCGAAGGCTTTGCCCAGCGTGCCCTCGATCACGTCGACGCGGTGCATCTCGCCGTCACGCTCGGCGACGCCGGCGCCGCGCTCGCCGTAGAGGCCGACCGCATGAACCTCGTCGAGATAGGTCATCGCGCCGTATTTTTCAGCCAGATCGCAGATGCGCCCGATCGGCGAAACGTCGCCGTCCATCGAATAGACGCTTTCGAACACGATCAGCTTCGGCCTGTCCGGCCCGGCAGCCTGCAACAGCTCTTCAAGATGAGCGAGATCGTTGTGACGGAAGATGCGGCGCTCCGCGCCCGAACGGCGAACGCCCTCGATCATCGAATTGTGATTGAGCGAGTCCGACAAGATCAGCACGTTCGGGATGAGCTTGGCGATGGTCGAGATGCCCGTATCGTTCGACACGTAGCCGGACGTAAACACCAGCGCGGCGGGCTTGCCGTGCAGATCGGCCAGCTCCGCTTCGAGCTCCACCATCGGATGGTGGGTGCCGGAAATGTTGCGCGTGCCGCCCGCGCCCGCGCCCATGCTGCGGGCGGTCTCGGCCATCGCATCGATTACCTTCGGGTGATGGCCCATCCCGAGATAGTCGTTCGAGCACCACAGAACGACCGGCTTCGGGCCCTCCGGCGTATGACGGACGGCATGCGGGAAACGCCCGACGATGCGCTCGATGTCGGCGAAGACGCGATACCGACGCTCCGCATGGAGGGCTGCGACCGCGTCGTTGAAGAAGCTCTGATAGTCCATGCTCGATACTCGCCGGTGCCGGTCCGGTGCGGGCAACTTGCGGTGCCGCGCCTCGGGTTCTCCCATGTCGGACTTCGAATTGCCATACGCATGAAGGCGGACGCCGGGGCAAATGTCGCGATCACGCTCTCATCTCAAGGGTTGTCTCCCGCGATATATCGTCCTAGTGCTCCGCTCCGGGCGCTTGCGACGGACGAATCGACATGAGCGATGCGCAAAAACGCAGGAAACGCCTCGCCGCGTCCCTGCGCGACAACCTGAAGCGCCGGAAAGCGCAGGATCGCGGCCGCCGCACGGCGAACGGCCCGCAGGAACCCGCGCCCGTACCGGAATCGGACGAGACCTCGTCCTGAGCGTACCGCGTCGAAGTACAACCGCCGCCGATCGATGCGGCTCAACGGGGTGAAGCATGGACCGCATCAGGATCGTCGGCGGACGGCCGCTCAACGGAACGATCCCGATCGGCGGGGCCAAGAACGCGGCCTTGCCCTTGATGATCGCGGGCCTGCTTACGCGCGAGACCGTCACGCTGCACAACGTGCCGCGCCTGTCGGACGTGCGGCAACTGATGCGCATCCTCGGCAATCACGGCGTCGATGCCGCGATCAGCGGCAAGCGCGCGGGTCAGGCCGAGGACGCGGGCGACACGATCACGTTGTCCGCGCGCGACATCGTCGACAGCACCGCGCCCTATGAACTCGTCTCCAAGATGCGCGCCAGCTTCTGGGTCATCGCGCCGCTGCTGGCCCGCATGGGCGAGGCGCGCGTGTCGCTTCCGGGCGGCTGCGCCATCGGCACGCGCCCCGTCGATCTCCTGCTCATGGCTCTCGAGCGCTTGGGCGCATCGATCGAGATCGAGGGCGGATACGTGGTGGCCAAGGCCGCCAAGGGTTTGCGGGGCGGCGAGATCTTCTTTCCGAAAGTGACCGTGGGCGGCACGCATACGGCCTTGATGGCGGCGACGCTGGCACGCGGCACGACCGTGATCGACAACGCGGCGCAGGAGCCGGAAGTCACCGATCTGGCGCTGTGCCTGACCAAGATGGGCGCGAAGATCTCCGGCGCCGGCACCGCGCGCATCGTCGTCGAAGGCGTGGAGCGGCTCGACGGGGCGCATCACGCCGTCCTGCCGGACCGCATCGAGACCGGCACCTACGCCATGGCCGTCGCGATGACGGGCGGCGACATTCTCCTGCAGGGCGCGCGGGCGGATCTGCTGCAGAGCGCATTCGATGTGCTGAGGCAAGTCGGCGCGGAAGTGACGGAGACGAACGAAGGCGTTCGCGTACGCCGCAACGGGGGCGGCATCCGCCCGGTGGACGTCACGACCGCACCCTTCCCCGGCTTCCCCACGGACCTTCAGGCGCAATTCATGGCCCTGATGACGATGGCGGACGGGACCTCCCGCATCCGCGAGACCATTTTCGAAAACCGCTTCATGCACGTGCAGGAGCTCGCACGCCTCGGCGCGCAGATCCGGCTCGAAGGCGATACGGCGATCATCGAGGGCCGCCCCGTGCTGACCGGCGCCCCCGTGATGGCCACGGATCTTCGCGCCTCCGTGT
This sequence comes from Hyphomicrobiales bacterium, assembly GCA_027489535.1. Lineage (GTDB taxonomy): Bacteria > Pseudomonadota > Alphaproteobacteria > Rhizobiales > Beijerinckiaceae > JAIXZO01. The sequence continues at coordinate 179,338 of JAIXZO010000012.1, read as the reverse complement.
CGCTGGTCATCGGCGGCTTGGCGGCGGAAGGCGAGACGATGGTGCATCGCGTCTACCATCTCGACCGCGGCTTCGAGGCCCTCGAGAAGAAGCTGGTGCGCTGCGGCGCGGAAATCGAGCGTCTCGGCGGCGACGGCTGAGCGGGTCGCGGTTGCGCCGTGCCGGCCGGGCGGCTAACAGGGGTCTTCAGGGACACCGAGCCGCGAACGCCATGGACAAACTGAAGCTCCTCGCCTTCGACGTCGACGATCTCGCGGTTCTTTCCGCGCATCTGCAGGATGCGGTCGTGAAGATCGAGGACATGGCGTTCCTGCCGCGCGAGCGTCGCTTCGCGCTCGTCGTCAATCGGTTCGACTGGGAAGGTGCGGCCTCCGGCGAACGGCGTCGCCGCCGCGCGGGATTGCATTTCGACCGCGTGCTCTCCGCCAAGCGCCTCAACATTCCGCAAAACCTCTCCGACGCCGTGCTGAACCTGCTGGCGATCACCTTCAAGGAAACCGACGCTCCGGCCGGCGACGTGTCGCTGATCTTTTCGGACAACCGCTCCGTAAAGCTCGAGGTGGAATGCATCGAGGCGGCCATGGCCGATCTCGGACCCGTCTGGTCCACGGATCACCGCCCGGATCACGCGCTCGACAAGGACGTCCTCTGAATGGCTCTGCGCCTCGACTCCCGCACCCCAAGCTTTGCCGCCGACTTCAAGGCGCTGCTCGCCATGAAGCGCGAGGTGTCGGAGGACGTGGACCGTACCGTCCGCGACATCATCGCGGAGGTGATCGCGCGGGGCGATGCCGCACTCGTCGACTATACGCGGCGTTTCGACCGCCTCGACATCTCGGCAGCCGATCTGCGCGTCACGCACGCCGAGATCGACGCCGCGGTGGCGGCCTGCGACCCGACCACGCTCGAAGCCTTGCAGCTCGCCCATGACCGGATCGTCGCCTACCACGCCCGGCAGAAGCCGACGGACGAGCGCTACACCGACGCCATCGGGGTCGAACTCGGCCATCGCTGGACGGCCGTCGAAGCGGTGGGCCTCTATGTGCCCGGCGGGACGGCGAGCTATCCGTCCTCCGTGCTGATGAACGCCGTGCCCGCCAAGGTCGCGGGCGTGCCGCGGATCGTAATGGTCGTGCCGACGCCCGACGGCAAGCTGAACCCGCTGGTTCTCGCAGCCGCGCGGATTGCGGGCGTGACGGAGATCTATCGGGTCGGCGGCGCACAGGCCGTGGCCGCGCTCGCCTACGGCACCGAAACCATCGCACCGGTCGCAAAGATCGTAGGCCCCGGCAATGCCTGGGTGGCCGCGGCCAAGCGCCGGGTCTTCGGACAAGTCGGCATCGACATGATCGCCGGGCCTTCGGAAGTCGTGGTGCTCGCGGATGCGACCGCCAATGCGGACTGGATCGCGGCCGACCTGTTGGCCCAAGCCGAACACGACACCGCCGCCCAAGCCATTCTCGTGACCAGTTCGGCCGAACTCGCGGACGATGTCGAAGCCGCCGTGAAGGGCCGGTTGACCACTCTGCCGCGCGCCGAAATCGCCGGAGCGAGCTGGCGCGATTACGGCGCCATCGTACTCGTCGAAAGCCTCGCCGCGTCCGTGCCGCTGGTGGACCGCCTCGCGCCGGAACATCTCGAGATCGAGGCCGAGGACGCGGAAGAACTGGCCGCGGCGATCCGAAACGCCGGAGCCATTTTCCTCGGCAGCCATACGCCGGAGGCGATCGGCGACTATGTCGGCGGCACCAATCATGTGCTGCCCACCGCCCGTTCGGCGCGCTTCTCGTCGGGGCTCGGCGTTCTCGATTTCATGAAGCGCACCTCGATCCTGAAATGCTCGCCGGAATCGCTTCGCCTCATCGGCCCGGCCGCGGCCGCGCTCGGCGAGGCCGAAGGCCTTTCCGGCCACGCGCGATCCGTTCTGGCCAGACTCAATCTCGGATGATGCTATGACCGGCGGCCGCGATCCCAACAAGAAGCTCGTCGGCGTCACGCTCGACGAAGCCTCCATCGGTCGCGGCGGGCCGGAGCAGGAGCACGAGCGCGCCATCGCGATCTACGACCTGATCGAATCCAACAGCTTCGCTCCGGTCGGGCACGACGGCGGCCCCTATTCCCTTCATGTTTCGCTGGTCTCGAACAAATTGTCGCTCGACGTGCGCGACGGCGGCGGGGTTCAGGTCATCACGCACATCCTTTCGCTGACGCCCCTGCGGCGCGTCGTGAAGGACTATTTCATGGTCTGCGAGAGCTATTACGCGGCGATCCGAACTTCGAGCCCGTCGCAGATCGAAGCCATCGACATGGGCCGGCGCGGATTGCACGACGAAGCGGCGCATCTGTTGCTGGAGCGGTTCGAGGGCAAGATCGCCGTCGATTTCGACACGGCCAGACGGTTGTTCACGCTCATCACCGCATTGCACTTCAAGGCCTGAGCGCATGGTGCAGACCGCGGCGGGAAGGCAGGTGCAGGCGGTCTTGTTCGCCTGCGGCCAGAATTCCATCCGCTCGCCCATGGCCGAGGCCATCGCGCGCCACTACTTCGGAAAATCCCTCTACGTCCAATCGGCCGGCGTTAAAAAAGGCGAACTCGACGGCTTCGCCGTCGCGGTGCTCGACGAGATGGGCATCGACGCTTCGAAGCATCGTCCCCGCACCTTCGAGGAATTGGAGGAATGGGAAGGGCTGAATTTCGACCTCATCGTCACGCTGAGCCCCGAGGCGCATCACAAGGCCTTGGACCTGACGCGCACTACGGCGGCGGACGTGGAATATTGGCCGACGCCCGACCCCTCCGTCTCCCACGGTCTCGGCTCACGAGAGCAGGTGCTGGACCACTACAGGGCCGTACGCGACATGCTGGCCTCGAAAATCACGGGGCGGCTGCGCTAGAGCATCATCCCGCCAAGTGGATCCCGGTTGGCGGAAAAAGATGATGCTCCAGCAAGAAATTATGGAGTGTGCCCCGATCCGGTCAGATCGGATCGCGCTCTAGAAGCCGAGCGCGCGCAGCAACGAGATGGTCAGCAGGCCTGCAATCAGGGCGGCCAAATCCTTGCGCCACTTCATCATCACCAAGACCGCAACGACGAGGGCGGCGACGGCCGCGGGGCCTGTCTTGAAGCCGATCGGGATCACCGTCGAAACCATGATGGAGCCGGGCAACGCCGCCAAGGCCCTGCGCATCCTCGGCGTGATCGGCACATGCGCCATCAGCCATACGCCGCCCGCCCGGCAGACATAGGTCGCCAAGGCCATGCACATGAGCGCGACGACCGCATCGGGGGAGGCCGTAAAGAGCCCGTCAGGCATCCGAGCGCTCCGGCAACACCGCGGCGGTCACCGCGCCGGAAACCGCCCCGGCGACGATGAAGGCGTATCCGGGAGACAGCACCGAGGTGATGAGCGCCACTGCGCCCGCCACGATCCACGGGATCAGGTCCTGCCGTCCCTTCCAGATCGGCACGCACATGCCCGCGAAAATGATCGGCATGACGAAATCCAGACCGAACCGGCGCGGCTCCTCGACGAGGCTGCCCACGACGTAACCGGGGACGGCCACGATCACCCACACCACCCAGAACAGGATCCCGCTGCCGAAAAGGACGCCCACGTCCATTCCGCCTTCGCGGCGATAGCGTTCTGCGACGATCCAATTCGCGTCGGTGAGCACGAACATGCCGGGCCAAAGAATGCGGCCCGGGATGGAACCGGCCCATGGCTGAATCGAAGCGCCCATCAGGATCATGCGGGCATTGACGGTGAAGACGAGCAAGGTGATCGCAAGGATCGATCCGAGGCTCCAGGACTCGCGCCATAGTTCCAAGGAGACCAGTTGTGCAGCGCCCGCGAAAACGATGGCGCTCGAAAGCACGGCCTCGAGCAGGGTCAAACCCTTCTGGGCGGCCGCAGCGCCGAACGCGCTGCCGAAAATGACGATGCCCGGCAGGAACGGGATCGACAATCTTGCGCCGAGGCGCAGCCCCTCGCTCGAGACGAAAGGCCGCCGCGCGGCCGTCTCCGGCATCGCGTCAGGCGTCCCGATGCTTGGGACGAAGCCGCGTGAGCGCGAAACCCACGGCGAGAACGGCAACGGCGCCCACGGCCGCCGCAGGATGTTTCAATCCGGCAACCGTTTCCGCGCCGAGCTTTCCGATGACCCACGGGTCGGAGACCAGAACTTCGCCGGCCACCCAGCCGAGCAGGCCGGCACCCGCCCACACGAAGGCGGGGAAGCGGGAAATCAACGTCATGATCAAAGTGGAACCCATGACGATCAGCGGCACCGAGAGCGCCAAGCCGAACACGAAAAGCCAAGGATTGCCGTGCGACGCCGCCGCGATGGCCACCACGTTGTCGAAGCTCATCACCGCATCGGCGATGACGATGGTGCGCACCGCCTGCCACAGCGTATCGCTTTCGCTGACATTGGCCTCGGCCTCTTCCTCGCCCGTGATCAGCTTGACGGCGATCCAGAGCAGCAAAGCCCCGCCGACCAACTTCAGGAAGGGCACTTCGAGGATGTAGCTGATGATCAGCGCGAACAGAATGCGCAGAACGACGGCCGCGCCCGCGCCGAGCACGATGCCGATGCGCCGCTGCCGCGGGGGCAGCGATCGACAGGCCAGCGCGATCACGACCGCGTTGTCGCCGGACAGCAGAATGTCGATCCAGATGATCTGGAGGACTGCGGTGAGAAGAGGGATACCGAATTCCATTCTTCGCCCGTAGCCTTTTCAGGTGAACTTCGCAACGGCAATGCGCAGGAATTTGCCCCGTCGGCGGACTTCCGCAGGTGACGGAGCAAGCAGTGGGGCGGTTGCCCAAGAGTAGCCGGCAACAATCGGTTTCAACCTCACGTTGGGCATTTCGATCCGTGGTGCGCCGGCAAGCGTGATTGCAGGGTGAAAATGGCGTTGCCGCAGAGGCAGATATGAGCGACAACCCTACTAAAGGCGACCTTGAGATCGCCTGTCGATGGAGATCGGGCGTAGCTCCATCTCCGGAAGGGGAACGATCATGACGTATACATCGGGGCGGGCGCCCATGCGCCGCGCGTCTCCCATTCGCTCGCCGCAAGATGCGGGAGCCGGCGTCTTTCTGATCGCACTCGCAGCCCTCTCATTGTGGCAGACCGCCGATCTGGCTCTCGGAACATTGCGGGCCTTCGGCCCGGGCATGCTGCCGCGCGCCCTTGCAGTGCTGCTCGGCAGTGCAGGCTTGGGGTTGATCGTCATGTCGTTCATCAAGGAAGGCTCGGCTTTGGAGCGCTGGTCGGTGCGCGGGCCCTTCTTCATTCTCGGCAGCATTCTTCTGTTTTCGCTCACCATCCGCTCGGTCGGACTGGTGGTGGCGGGTCCCTTGACCATGCTCGTCGGCGCCTATGCGAGCCCTGAATTCCGGTTCAAGGAATCGGCGATCTTCGCCGTGATCCTGACCACCGCGTGCATCATCTTGTTCAACGTCATCCTGCGTCTCCCCATTCCCATTCTCCGCGGTTTCTGAGGCGAGACCCATCATGGAAGCTCTCGTCGCCAATCTCTCGCTCGGTTTTTCGACCGCTCTTTCCCTCAACAATATCGGCCTGTGCTTCATAGGCTGTCTGGTCGGCACGCTCATCGGCGTGCTGCCCGGCGTGGGGCCCATCGCCACCATCGCGATGCTTCTGCCGATCACCTTCGGCATCGATCCGACGGGCGCGCTCATCATGCTCGCCGGCATCTATTACGGTGCGCAATACGGCGGCTCGACCACGGCGATCCTGGTGAACATCCCCGGCGAGGCGACCTCGGTCGTGACCGTGCTCGACGGCCATGCAATGGCCAAGCAGGGTCGCGCGGGCGTCGCCCTCGGCATCTCGGCGATCGGCTCGTTCTTTGCGGGCTGCGTGGCGACGCTGGTCATCGCGGCCCTCGGCCTTCCGCTGACGCGCCTCGCGCAGCTGTTCGGGCCTGCAGAGTACTTCGCCCTGATGGTCATGGGCCTCGTCTTCGCCATGGTGCTGGCGCGCGGGTCGCTCCTCAAGGCCTTCGCCATGATCGTGCTGGGTCTGGTGCTGTCGACGATCGGCACCGATCTCGAAACGGGCGAGGAGCGCCTCACCTTCGGCATTCAGGATCTCTCGGACGGTCTCGATTTCGCCGTGCTGGCCATGGGCGTGTTCGGCTTCGCCGAAATCATCCGCAATCTGGAGAACCCGGAAGCGCGCGACGTGGTGCGCGGCACCATCGGTCGCCTGCTGCCGAACTGGTCGGACCTCAAGCAATCGGCCGCGCCCATCCTGCGCGGCACGGCTCTCGGCTCGATCCTCGGCATTTTGCCCGGCAATGGAGCGGTTCTCGGCCCCTTCGCCTCCTATTCCGTCGAAAAGAAGCTGGCCAAGGATCCGAGCCGGTTCGGGCGCGGGGCCATCGAAGGCGTGGCGGGGCCGGAAGCGGCGAACAACGCAGGCGCACAAACGGCCTTCATTCCGCTTCTGACCCTCGGCATTCCGCCCAACGCCGTCATGGCCTTGATGGTCGGCGCGATGACCATCCACGGCATCATTCCCGGCCCGCAGGTGATGACGAAGAACCCGCAGCTGTTCTGGGGCATGATCGCATCGATGTGGGTCGGCAACCTGATGCTGCTCGTCATCAACCTTCCGCTCGTGGGCCTCTGGGTGCGGTTGCTGAAGGTGCCGTATCGCCTCCTGTTCCCGGCAATCCTGCTGTTTTGCTGCATCGGCATCTATTCGATCAACAATTCGGTCGAACAGGTCGCCTTCACCGCGTTTTTCGGGCTTTTCGGCTATGCGCTGATCAAGTTCGGATTCGAGCCGGCGCCCATGCTGCTCGGCTTCGTGCTCGGCAAGCTGATGGAGGAGAAGCTGCGTCAGGCCTTGATCCTGTCGCGCGGGAGCTTCGCCACGTTCGTCGATCGGCCGATTTCGCTCGGCCTGCTCGTCGTCTCGGTCGTCCTCATCGTGATCGCGTTGCTGCCCGCCATCAGCAAGAGCCGCGACGAAGTGTTCACCGAGTAAGCGTGAGCCGGGCTTGCAGCACGCCTCTGCACGCCCCAACTGCACTCTACGCCTTTTGGATGAGAGGCGGACTGCCGACCCAGGGGAGAGAACAATAATGAAGTTTCTTGCAAAACTGGCCTTCGCCGCTGCCGCCTTGGCCGCCGGCTCCGCTTCGGCCCAGACTTATCCGAACAAGCCGATCACGATGATCGTGCCGTTCGCCGCCGGCGGACCGACGGACGTCATCGCGCGCATCGTCGGCGAGAACATGTCGCGCACGCTCGGACAGCAGATCGTCATCGAGAACGTGGCCGGAGCGGGCGGCACCACGGGCACGACCCGCGCATCGACCTCCGCCAATGACGGCTACACCGTCATGATGGGCCATATGGGCACGCACGGCGCGGCCCCGGCGCTCTACCCGAACCTCAAATACGATCCGACCAAGGATTTCGAGCCGATCGGCCTCGCCGCCGGCACGCCGATCCTCATCGTGGCCAAGAAGAACTTTCCCGCGGCCGACCTGAAGGCCTTCGTCGAATACGTGAAGGCCAACGGCGACAAGGTGAACCAGGCGCATGCGGGCGTCGGCTCCGTGTCGCACTCGACGGGCATTCTGCTCACCTCGCAGATCGGCACCAAGACGACGCAGGTTCCCTACACCGGCACCGGCCCGGCTCTCAACGACCTCATCTCCGGACAGGTCGACATCCTGACCGACCAGATCGTCAACGTCGCGGAACAGATCCGCGCCGGCACCATCCGCGCCTACGCCATCGCCACCCCCGCGCGCTCGCCCGCTCTGCCCGACATCCCCACCACCAAGGAAGCGGGCCTGCCCGGCTACGAAGTCAGCGCTTGGAACGCGATGTTCGCTGCCAAGGGCACCTCGAAGGACATCGTCGCCAAGTTGAACGAGGCGCTGGTGAAGGCGCTCGACGACGAGACCACCAAGAAGCGCCTGCTCGATCTCGGCGCGGTTCTTCCGTCGGGCGAGGAGCGCACGTCGGCTTGGCTGGGCACGTTCGTCGCGAAGGAAGTCGAGCGCTGGAACCCGGTGCTCAAGGCTTCCAAGTAGGCACGAAGGTCATTTGAAACGACGAAGGGCGGGGTCCGACCCCGCCCTTTTTCATTGGAAATCCGCTGCGCTCAGACCGACGCGCGTTCCGTGCGCGAGGCGACCACGGACCCGGCGAATTCGGTCCAAGTGGCGAGGTCGCGCAGGATATAGCCCTGCCCGGAACGACGAATCAGCTGCTTGGCTTCAAGTTGGAGAAGTTTTCGGCGCACCGTCTCGCGCGGAAGGCCGGTAGAGGCGCTGAGCGCCGTCACGCTGACCGACTGAATGGTCAGAAAATCCGTCCCGCCCATACCGACGTTCAGATTTCCTAAAGCGAGGAAAAGCAGCGAATGCTCGAAGTCGAGCGCCAATTCGCCGCGGTTTCGAGAGAAAGCGTCGACCAGATGGCCGACCTCTCGAGACAAAGCCATCACATGCGCCGCCTGATTCATGCACATATCTCCGTGAAGGAGATATATCAGCTTGAATGCTTATAGACAATTCAGGAATCAACGTTCGATTCAAGTTGAATCAAGAGCATTCAAATCACGGATTCCGGCTTCGGGCCGCCCGTCGCCCAATCGAGAAGAGCAACGGTGTGGACGACCGGCACGGCCGCGCCGCGGTCCCCGAAACCTTTGCCGATCTGCGTCATGCAGCCGATATTGCCGGTGGCCACGATGTCCGGCTTCATCCGCGCGATGTTGTCGACCTTGCGCTCGCGCAGCCGTCCGGCGATTTCGGGCTGAAGAATGTTGTAGGTCCCCGCCGAGCCGCAGCAGATATGACCCTCGGGCACGTCGCGCACGGTGAAGCCCGCCTTTTTCAGCAGGGTTTTCGGCAGGTCGGTGATCTTCTGGCCGTGCTGCATCGAACAGGCGGAATGGTAGGCCACGACCTTGCCCGGTTTCACCACGGGTTCGGGCAGCCCGAAGGCCGCCACGACTTCGGTCACGTCCTTGGCGAGCGCGGAGACGCGCGCGGCCTTGTCGGCATAGTCCGGATCATTCCGGAACATGAAGCCGTAATCCTTGATCGTGGTGCCGCAGCCGGACGCGGTGATGACGATGGCGTCCAGGCCGCCGTCCTCGATTTCACGCGTCCACACGTCGATATTGCGCTTGGCGAAGGCGTGGCTTGCCTCGTCCCTGCCCATGTGATGCACCAGCGCGCCGCAGCAGCCCTCTCCCTTCGGGACGACCACGTCGAGACCCATGCGGGTCAGCAGGCGCACGGCTGACTCGTTGATGCCGGGGTCGAGCACCGGCTGCGCGCAACCGCCGAGGATGGCGACGCGCCCCTTGCGCGGCGCTTCCGCCGGGATCGTCTGAGGGGTTTCGAGCACGGAACGCGGCGGCAAGGTCATGGGCGCGAGATCGAGCATCGCGCCCAAACGCGCGCCGACGATCGGCAGGCGACGCAGCACCGGACCCGCGAGCTTGCCGACGGCCGCGCCCATCACCGCGAGCCGGAACCGGCCGGGATAGGGCAGCACCGCCTGCAGCACGGCGCGCACGAGGCGGTCGCCGAAGGGGCGCTCATAGGTCTCTTCGATATGCGCCCGGGCATGGTCGACCAAGTGCATGTAATGCACGCCGGAGGGGCAGGTGGTCATGCAGGAGAGGCAGGAGAGGCAGCGGTCGACATGCTGCACCACGTCCTTGGTGGCCGGTCGGCCGTTTTCGAACATGTCCTTGATCAGGTAGATGCGCCCGCGCGGCGAATCCAACTCGTCGCCGAGCAGCAGATAGGTCGGGCAGGTGGCCGTGCAGAAGCCGCAATGCACGCAGGTCCGCAGGATCTTTTCGGAGGCCTGCATGGCCGGTTCGTCGAGCCGCTCGGGGGCGAAATTCGTCTGCATCTGGATCAGATCCCCGCGTACATGCGGCCCGGGTTGAACAGGCGGTCGGGATCGAGGCTCGCCTTGATCCCGGAGGTGATGGTCATCAGAGGTGCCGACAACGGCTGGAACACGTCCACGGTCGCGCGGATTTCGGCGGGCGCGCGCATCAGGGTGGCGTATCCGCCCGTACCGGCCAATCCCTCGCGAATGGCGGCGCTTCCCGCGTCGCCGGAGGCCGGCGCGGCGATCCACACCAAGCCGCCGCCCCAATCATAGAAATGCCGAATGTCGAGCGTCGAACGGATGCGCGCGACGGCGGCGGCGGCCTTCGAAGGCGCAACTGAAACGCGCCACACGGCGCGGTCGCGCGGCTCCACCAGAAACGCGGCGTCGCGCACCTTGCGCCAGACTTCCGCGGCGGACGCGCCCTCCAACAGATCGGCGGATCCGAAGGGTTTGAGCAGGGTCTTGAGTTGGGCCGAGCGATACGTGATCGAAGGCGCGAACCCTTCGATGCGCATCAGCGTCGTCGGAATCCGATCGATGCCCGCCGGCAGATGCGCCGCGCCGGTGACCTCGAAGGGCGAGCCGAGCCCGGCGGACAGCGCCGCCACGGCACGGGCGTCGTCCAGCCCGTGCAGCACGAGCGTCGCGGTGCGCTCGGGCACCGGCAGCACCTTGAAGATCACCTCGGACATGACGCCCAGCGTGCCCCAAGAGCCTGCCATCAGCTTCACGAGGTCGAGGCCCGTGACGTTCTTCATCACCCGGCCGCCGTTCTTGATCATTTCGCCGCGTCCGTTGACGAAGCGCACGCCGATCAACGAATCGCGACAAGCCCCGGCGCTGATGCGGCGAGGGCCGGACAGATTTCCCGCGACCACGCCGCCGACGGTCGGAGCGCCGGAGGAGCCGAGCAGCGGGCGGTAGTCGAGCGGCTCGAAGGCCAGCATCTGCCCCTTGTCCGCCAAAGCGGCTTCGACCTCGGCCAAGGGCGTGCCCGACTTCGCTCCGATCACGAGTTCGGCCGGCTCATGCAGCGTGATGCCGCTCAGCTTCGCCGTCGACAGGGTCGCGGCCGCTTGGGCCGGGCGACCGAGCGTCGCCTTGGTTCCTCGCCCCTCGACCGAGAGCGGCATGCGCGCGGCGCGCGCCTCGGCCACCGCGGCGGCAAGTTCGGATTCGGACGTCGGTTCGGAAACTGCGGTCATGGGCGGAGGCGGTCCAAGAGGACAAGAACGTCGGGATGAGGAAGCGGCGGAGGCAGGCGAACGCCCGTCACGCCGTGATGCGGTGGTCCAAGGGAAAGACCTTGGCCGGGTTGAGCAGCCATCCGCGATCGAATACGCCGCGCACGCGCATCTGCTGATCGAGATCGACGCGGTCGAACTGCACGTTCATCAGGTCGCGCTTCTCCACGCCGACGCCGTGCTCGCCCGTCAGGCAGCCGCCGACTTCGACGCAGAGACGCAGGATGTCGTTGCCGGCCTCCTCCGCCTTGTGTGCCTCGTCGGGGTCGTTGACGTTGTAGAGCACGAGCGGATGCAGGTTGCCGTCGCCGGCGTGAAACACGTTGGCGACGCGCAGGCCGTAACCCTTCACGATCTCGTCGATGCGGCGCAGCACCTCGGGAAGGCGGCCGGTGGGGATCGTGCCGTCCATGCAGATGTAGTCCGCGACGCGTCCGGTCGCGCCGAAGGCGGACTTGCGACCCTTCCAGATAGCCGCCGTCTCCATCGCGGATTTGCTCTCCTTCACCGTCTTCACGCCGTGGCGCTTGGCGATCTCGACGATGCGGCCGAGCGTGAAGTCCATTTCCGCGTCGGAGCCCTCGACCTCGATGATCAGCAGGGCCTCAACGTCGAGCGGATAGCCCGCATGCGCGAAGGCTTCGCAGATCTCGATGGCGGGCTTGTCCATGAACTCCATCGCGACCGGGATGATGCCCGCGCCGATGATGGCGGCCACCGCCGCGCCGGCCTGCTCGCTCGTGTCGAATCCGAACAGCACGGGACGCGCGCCTTCGGCTGCGCGCAGGATGCGGACCGTGGCTTCCGTCACGATGCCGAGCTGTCCTTCCGAGCCTACGACGAGGCCGAGCAGGTCGTAACCGGGAGCATCGAGCGCATCCCCGCCGATCTCCACCACCGTACCGTCCACCGTCACCATCTTCACGCCGAGCACGTTGTTGGTGGTGACGCCGTATTTCAGACAATGCGCGCCGCCGGAATTCATCGCGATGTTGCCGGCGATGGTGCAGGCGAGCTGCGACGACGGATCGGGGGCGTAGAAGAAGCTCTCGTCCATCACGGCGGCGGAAATGCCGAGATTGGTGATGCCCGCTTCGACGCGGATCGTGCGGTCGCCGAAATTCACGTCGAGCACGCGGTTCATCTTGGAGACGCCGATCACGACGGCGTCCTCCTGCGGGATCGCACCGCCCGCCAGCGAAGTCCCTGCGCCGCGCGGCACCACCTTCACGCCGTTCTCATAGCAAAACCGCATCACGGCCGCCGTTTGCTCCGTCGTGGAGGGGAGGCAGACGGCCAGAGGCACGCGGCGATAGGCCGTGAATGCGTCGGTCTCGAAGGCGCGACGCTCGTCCTCGGAGGTCACGAGACCGCCGGGCGGCAACAGGCGCGCAAGACCTGCGATGATGAAGTCACGCCGCGCGAGAATGCTCTCGTCGGGAGCAGGAAAAGCGATGCCCATGGTGTGTCCTCCGCCGCCCGCGCCGTTTCCGACGCATTGCGGGCACCTTAGCGCAATCGAGGAACGAGCGGTATCGCGGCAAAGCGGCCGCAAAGCCGTTCCGGCCGAGAAAATGCGTCCGCGTTCAAGACTTGCGGTCCGAGCCCTTCGACATGGGCGTATTGCCGTCTCCGGCGGCTTGGGCCGCGGCATCCTCGCTGCGATGGTCCCGGCGGATGCGTCGCACGATCAGCGTCACGCCGAGGATGACGAGCGGCACCGTGACCGCCGTGGCGAGGCCGGGATCGAACGGGAGCAGACCGGCGTCCCGCGCACCTTTGAACAGGTATCCCGCGAGGCCCACGATGTAATAGCTGATCGCCGCGACCGAGAGACCTTCGACCGTCTGCTGCAGGCGCAGTTGCAGCCGAGTGCGCTCGTTCATCGAGGCAAGCAGATCGCGGTTCTGCCGCTCGATCTCCACGTCCACGCGGGTGCGCAGCAAATTCGCGGCACGCGCGAGCTTGGTGGAAAGATTGGTCTGTCGCTCCTCGAGCATCGTGCAGGTGCGCAGCGCGGGGGCCATTCGCCGGTCGAGAAACGACGAGAACGGCGGCCAACTCTCCAGCGGCGTTTCCCCCACCGCAACGAGGCGCTGGTGCACGATGCCGTCATAGGCGCGGGTGGCGCCGAAGCGATAGCTCGACGCGGCGACGTCGGCTTCGAGAAGTGCGGCAAGACCGGTCAGGTCATCGAGCAGCCGCCGATCCTCGGCCAAGCCGTCATTGTCCTTCATCGCATCGGCGATGCGGGTCAACTCGTCCTCGATGCGCTTGACCGACGGCGCGACGCGCTGCGCCTGCGGCAGGCCGAGCAGAGCGAGGATGCGGTAGGTCTCGATCTCCAGCATCCGCTGGATCAGCGCGCCCGCCCGCGGCGGAGTCAGCGAACGGTCGAGCACGAGCACCCGGACGAAACCGTCCGCATCGGCCCGGTAGTCGGTGGCCGCCAGCGCGCCCTCGCGGTTCACCAAAGCCATAGCGAGGCTCGACGGGTCGAACAGCTCGGCGGGATCGAAATCCGGTCGCTCGGGCATGAAATGCAGGTCGACCGAGACGAGGTGCGGTCCCGGCTGCGGAATCCGCCGCATGTCCTCGGCAAGCAGGCCCGCGCGCGGCGAAAAGGGCGAGGCCCCTTCGGCGGAAAACTGCCAGGAATAGGTCGTGAATTCCGAATGCTGTTCCCAACGCAGCGAGCCGCCGGGCCATTCCACGCGGTGGTGCTTTGCGCCGGTCAGCGGCGCCGGGCGACCCCGCGCCGTGCAGAACGCGGCGAGCGCGTTGCGGTCCGCGGCCGCCTGCGCATTGTCCGTCATGAAGGCGAAATGCAGGAAGCGGTTGGGGCCCGACACCCCGTGGAACGGGCGTGCATGGACTTCGCCGAGTACGGAATCGCGCTCCGGATGCGGTGCAAAGAGCGGCCCGCCCGCCGCGCGCGCGGTCTCGTCGAATTCCGTCGGCATCATGTCCAGTCCCACTTGTTTGAGCGGAGGCTACATCATTCCGTGCTGCGCCGCACCGGCGTAAGCGCGACCGTCCGCGCTCCCGCGCCGCAGTCGCTCGGCTTGAAAGCGGGGCGCGCGCGGTGCAATGTCCGCCGTCAAGGCCGGTCGTTCGAGCCGCCGCTTGGGGAGAGTATCCTTGCCTCAGAATTCCGCCGCACGGCCGATCCGTGTCGGGCTCTTCGTCACCTGCCTCGTCGATCTGATGCGTCCGTCAGTGGGCTTCGCCGCGGCGAAGCTGCTGGAAGATGCCGGATGCCGGGTGGACGTGCCGAGCCAGACCTGCTGCGGCCAGCCCGCCTTCAATTCCGGCGACCGCGCCAACGCCCGCGCCATTGCGGAGAAGACCATCGCGGCCTTCGAGCGTTACGACTATGTCGTCGCGCCGTCCGGCTCCTGCGCCGGGCAGATCAAGAAGCACTTTCCCGAGCTTTTCCAAGGCGACCCCAACCTGTCCCAGCGCGCCGCAGCGCTCGCGGACAAGACGTATGAACTGGTCTCGTTTCTCGTCGACGTGCTGGGCGTCACCAAGGTCGACGCCGCCTTCGCGGGAGACGTGACCTATCACGACAGCTGCTCGGGCCTGCGCGAACTCGGCGTGAAGAGCCAGCCGCGCATGCTGCTGTCGAGCATCCCGGGCGTGAACATCGTCGAGATGAAGGAAAACGAGGTGTGTTGCGGCTTCGGCGGCACCTTCGCCGTCAAATACGGCGACATCTCCGATTCCATCGTCTCCAAGAAGACCGAGAACGTCACGGAATCGGGCGCGCATACGCTGCTCGCGGGCGATCTCGGCTGCCTGATGAACATGGCGGGCAAGCTGCACCGCGAGGGCAAGAGCATCGAAGTCAGGCACGTCGCCGAAGTGCTCGCCGGCATGACCGACGCCCCGCCGATCGGCGTGCCCGCCGAAGCGGCGGAATGAGGACGCGACAGTGACCGCACAGCCCACCTCACCGCAGTTCAAGGACAATGCCCGCCATGCGCTCGACGATGCGCAGTTGCAAAAGGCGCTCGGCAACGTCCGTCAGAACTTCATCGACCGCCGCGCCGCCGTGGCCGCCAAGCTCCCCGAATTCGAGGGCCTGCGCGACTCCGCCCGCGACATCAAGAACCACACGCTGAAGAACCTCGACCTCTATCTGGAGCGCTACGAGGAGAACGTGACCAAGGCCGGCGGGCAGGTGCATTGGGCCCGCACGGCCGAGGAAGCCCGGCAGGCGGTGCTCGACATCTGCGCGCGCGTGGGCGCGAAGACCGTCACCAAGGGCAAATCGATGATCTCCGAGGAGATCGCGCTCAACGACGCCATCGAGGCGGCGGGGATGAAGGCGGTCGAGACCGATCTCGGCGAATACATCATCCAGCTGCGCCATGAGGCGCCCTCGCACATCATCGCGCCTGCGGTGCATCTCAACGCGTCGCAGATCGAGAGCGACTTCCGCAAGCATCACACGCATCTCGACCCCGCCCGCGACCTTTCGCAGCCGACGCAGCTTCTCACCGAGGCGCGCATGATCCTGCGCGAGAAGTTCCTCGCCGCCGATGTGGGCATCACCGGCGCGAACTTCCTGATCGCGGAGACCGGCACCTCGATCATCGTGACCAACGAGGGCAACGGCGACCTCACGCAGACGCTGCCCAAGGTGCACATCGTCATCGCCTCCATCGAGAAGGTGGTGCCGACGCTCGAGGACGCCTCGCAGATCCTGCGCGTGCTCGCCCGCTCCGCCACCGGGCAGGAGATGAGCGTCTACACGACCTTCTCCACCGGCCCGCGTCGCCCGACCGACGTGGACGGCCCGGAGGAGTACCATGTGGTGCTGCTCGACAACGGCCGCTCGGCCATGCTCGGCACCGAATTCGAGGAGATGCTGCGCTGCATCCGCTGCGGCGCGTGCATGAACCATTGCCCGGTCTACCACGCCGTCGGCGGCCATGCTTACGGCTGGGTCTATCCCGGCCCGATGGGCGCGGTGCTGACGCCGACGCTGATCGGCGTGGACAAGGGCGGGCACCTGCCGAACGCCTCCACTTTCTGCGGCCGCTGCGAAAGCGTCTGCCCGGTCCGCATCCCGCTGCCGAAGCTGATGCGGCATTGGCGCGAGCGCGAATTCGAGCGGCATTTGTCCCCGGCGACCGTCCGCTGGGGCATCGGCTTCTGGGCGTTCTTCGCAAAGCGCCCGGCGCTCTACCGCCTCGCCACGGGCGTCGCGATGCGCGGACTGGCTTGGCTCGGCAAATCGACGGGCCGTTTCAAATCGCTCCCCTTGGCCGCCGGCTGGACCGACCACCGCGATTTCCCCGCACCGCAAGGCGCGACGTTCCAGCAGCAGTGGAAGGCTCGCCGCAAAGGGAGGAGCGCATGACCGCCCGCGCCGACATCCTCTCCAACATCCGCCGCTCGCTTGGCGTGACAGGACGTGAGCGCCCGCGCGTCTCCGCCGTCGAGGACCGCATCGAGACCGCGCCGCGCGGGCTCGTGGTGGAACGCGGGCGATTGCCGCATGACGAGCGCGTGGCGTTGTTCAAGGAGCAGGCGGAAGCCGCACTGGCGACCGTCGTCGAAGTCGAGACCCGCGCCGACGTGCCGGCGGCCGTCGCCGCCTATCTGCGCGACAACAATCTCCCGGCCCGCATCCGCCGCGGCGACGATCCGCGCCTTGACGCGATGCCTTGGGGCGACACGGCGCTTGAAATCGCCGCCGGAAAGAGCGACGGTAAGGATCTCGCGGGCGTCAACCATGCCTTTGCGGGCGTGGCGGAAACGGGCACGCTGGTCATGACCTCGGGTCACGAAAACCCGACGACCCTCAACTTCCTGCCCGACTACGCCATCGCCGTGGTCGATGCGAAGGACGTGACGGGCGACTACGAGGACATGTGGGCCAAGCTGCGTTTTGCCCACGGCAAGGGCGAGATGCCGCGCACGGTGAACTGGATTACCGGCCCGTCGCGCTCCGCCGACATCGAGCAGAAGATGCTGCTGGGGGCGCATGGCCCCCGCAGCCTGCATATCGTGCTCGTGAAGGGCTGAGGCGCGGTCAGGCCTCCGCCTCTTCGTCGACGCGCGTCAGATCCAGCGTCACCTTGCGCAGTTCCGGCTCGTCCGGGTCCGCCATGGCGTCGAAACCGAGCGCCTTCACCATGGCGAGCATCGTCGTGTTCTCGCGCAGGATCTGGCCCGAGATGCGCGCCAGTCCGTCGGCCTTGGCGTATTCGATGATGAGGCGCATCAACGCCCAACCGAGCCCCCGGCCCTTCAGGTCCGAGCGCAGCAGAATGGCGTATTCGCCCTCCTGACGGTTGGCGTCCGTGTGCAGCCGGACCACGCCCAGCAGCTCCCCCGTCGCGTCGTCCAACGCCGCGAAGGCCATGGCGCGGGCGTAGTCGATCTGCGTCAGGCGGGCAATGAAGGCGTGGTTGAAGTCCTTCACCGGCGCGAAGAACCGCAACCTCAGGTCTTCCGGCGTGATGTGCTTGAAGAATTCCCCGTAGAGCGGCTCGTCTTCCGGCCGTACGGGGCGCACGCGTACCGCCGTCCCGTCCTTCAAGGACAGGCTGCGTTCCCATTCGCAGGGATAAGGCGCGACCGCGAAGCGCGGGTTCCCCCGCCTGCGGGTGCCCCCCGGGACGGGGGCGACGACGGCGCGCGCATCGAGCACCACCACCCCGGTCTCGTCGGCGACGAGGGGATTGAGATCGAGTTCGCGGATTTCGGGCAAATCCGCCGCCATCTGCGCGAGTTTTACCAATGTCAGAGCGACGGCCTCGCCGTCGGCGGCCGGCATGCCGCGATAGCCTTCGATCTGCCGCGACACGCGGGTGCGCGCGATCATGTCGCGTGCCAGTTTCAGATCGAGCGGCGGCAACGCCACCCCGGCGTCGTCGATCACCTCGACGGCGGTGCCGCCGCGCCCGAACACGATGACGGGCCCGAACAAGGAATCGTCCGCGATGCCCGCGATCAATTCCCGCCCGTGCGGGCGCTGCACCGTCGCCTGCACGACGAAACCGCCGATCCGGGCCTCGGGGCGCAACCGTCGCACGCGCAACAGCATGTCTTCCGCCGCGATCTCGACGGCACGGCGTGAGGCCAGATTGAGCACGACCCCTCCCACCTCGGATTTGTGCGGGATGTCGTCGGAGAGGATCTTGAGGGCGACCTGAAAGCCGCCGTCGATCAGCGCCTCGGCCTTGTTAGCCGCCTCCGCGGCCCCGGCCGCGACGAAGCTCCGGACCGTCGGAATGTCGTACGCCGCCAGCAGGCGCGACATGCTTTCGGGGTCGAGCCATGAGCGCCCGGCGGCGAGGACGCCCTGCACCGCCGCGCGGGCCGCGTCCACGTCCGGCGAGAAATCGGCCGGCAGGCTCGGCGGGGTCTCGAGCAACGCCTCCTGCGCCTTGCGATAACGCACGAGCGCGCTGAGTCCGCGCACGGCGTCCGCCTCGGTGCCGTAAGTCGGCACGCGCAACGGCCCGAGCGCCGGTTCCGCCGCGCCGACGTCTCCCGCCCAGACGGTGAAGACGGGTTTGGGCCGGAAGCTGCGTTCACGATGCGATTTGACGGTCGCCGCGACGGCTTCCGCGATGCCGCGGGTGGAGGCGAGCGCGGTCGGCGAGTGCAGCAGCAGGACCGCATCCGAGCACGTATCGGCGAGGATCACGTCGAGCGCGCGGGCATAGGTGTCCGCGTCGGCGTCTCCCCGGATGTCCACGGGGTTCGCCTTGGACCAACCGAACGGCAAGGCTGCATCGAGCGCCACGCGCGTGGCGGCGTCGAGCGTGGCGAAACGCCCTTCGAGATCGACGAGCCTGTCGGCCGCCAGCCTGCCCAAGCCGCCGCCGTTGGTGAGCATCGTGACGCGGTCGCCGACAAAGGGCGCGATCCGCGAGAGGGTCTCGGCGGCCGCGAACATCTGGTCGAGATCATGAACGCGCAACAGGCCCGCCCGGCGGAATGCCGCATCATAGACGGCGTCGGGACGTGCCAAGGCTCCGGAATGCGTGCGTGGCGGCGACGGGCGGCCCTTGTGACGTCCCGCCCGCACCACGACCACCGGTTTGACGCGGGCGGCCGCCCGGGCGGCGGACATGAACTTGGCCGCGTTGGTGATCTCCTCGACATAGACGAGGACGGCGCGCGTATGTCTGTCCTCCGCGAAGAAATCGAGCATGTCGCCGAAATCCACGTCGACCTTGTCCCCGAGCGACAACACGCCCGAGAACCCGGCGCCGTTGAGCGCCGCCCATTCCAGCATCGCGCCCGCGATGGCGCCGGATTGCGAGATCAGCGCGAGGTCGCCGACGCGGGCCGGACGCGCGGCGAAGCCCGCGTCGAATTTTGTGCGGGGTGCGATCACGCCCATGCAATCGGGGCCTACCAGGCGCAAACCCGTGCGGCGGGCGGATTCGACGATACGCCGTTCAGTCGAACCCGGTCCCTTGTCGAATCCCGCGGTGATGATGACGGCGGCGGCCGTGCCGCGTGCACCCGCTTCGTCGATGATCGCCGGAACCGCCTGTTTGGGCGTGGCCACCACGATCACGTCCGGCGCGTGCGGCAGCGCGGCGAGGGAGGGGACGCAAACGATGCCTTCGACTTCGGCGTGGTTGGGATTGACCACGTCGATGCGGCCTTCGAACCCTCCGGCGACGATCTTGTTCAACACCGCTCGACCCAGAGATTCCGGCCGGGGGCTTGCGCCGATGACGGCGACGGAACGCGGGGCGAACAGGCGGTCGAGGCGATAGGTGCTCATCGGCGCATCCTAGACCACATGCTGCACCGCAATATGGCGGTGAAATCAACCGGCGTTGCGCAGCGTCTCGCGGGCGATGATCAAGCGCTGAACTTCGGACGTTCCCTCGTAGATGCGCGTGATCCGGGCGTCTCGGGCATGGCGCTCGACGGGGTGGTCGCGGCAATAGCCGGCGCCGCCGAACAGCTGCAACGCGGTGTCGGTCGCCCGATGCGCTGCCTCCGACGCGAACAGCTTCGCCATCGAGGCCTCGCGGCCGAAGGGTTCACCTTTGTCCTTGCGCGCCGCCGCGTTGAGGATGAGGAGCCTTGCAGCCTCCAGATCCGTCTCGCGGTCGGCGATCATCCACTGAATGCCTTGGAAATCCGCGATGCTCTGGCCGAACTGCCGGCGCTCGCGCACATAGGCGACGGCCGCATCCATGGCGGCGCGGGCGATGCCGAGCGACAGCGCGGCGATGCCGATGCGGCCTCCCGCAAGTTCGCCGACGGCGACGCGGAAGCCGTCGTTCTCCCGGCCCATCAAGGCGGAGGCCGGGACGCGGCAAGCGTCGAAATGCACGGTGTTGGTGGCCGAACCGTGCTGGCCCATCTTCTCCTCGGCCTTGCCGATCACGAGGCCCGGCGTACCCGCCTCGACGAGGAAGCAGGAGATGCCCTTGCCTTTCGGCCGGGTCGCGTCGGTGACCGCCCACACGACGTACACCCCCGCATATTCGCCCGAGGTGATGTAGATCTTCGACCCGTCGAGCACCCAATCGTCGCCGTCGCGCCGTGCGCGCGTCCGCATGCCGGCCGGGTCCGATCCCGCCTCGCTCTCGGTCAGGCAAAATGCGCCCGCCGGATAGGTGCCGTCCGCGAGCTTGGGCAAATGCCGCCGGCGCTGGTCCTCCGAACCGACGGCCTGAATGACCTCTCCGACCATGTTCGTCACCGATGCGGTGACGGCGGTGGAGGCGCAGGCCTTGGCGAGCTCCTCGATCGCGAGGGCGAAGGCGACCGTGCCCGCTTCCGTGCCGCCGTATTCGGCCCGCACGTTGAGCGCCATGAAGCCGTTCTCGGCCAAGACCTTCAGATTGGCGAGCAGGTCGGCGCGCCCCTCGCCCCGGTCCAGCCGGTCGGCGACGGGAGCCAGACGATCCGCCGCGATGCGCGCGGCGGCGCTGCGGATCATCTCTTCTTCTTCGGTGAAGCCGAAATCCATGGCGTGTCCCGTCCGCGTTTCAGGTCGCGGACAGGCTAAAGCCCGTGCTTCCGCGCTGCAATCGGCCCTTCGCAGGGGCGGCGAGACGCCTCACGCCGCCGGCAGACCGCGCGCCATGGCGAGCGTCTCGGCGGATTCGGACGGCGCGAGGGCGGCGGGCGTCTGAAATTCCAACGCATCGATGCGTTCGCCCCGCTTGAGGATCTTGTCGGCGGAGGTGACGACTTGGCCCACATCGTCCTGCACTTGGCGGAAATGGCCGTCCAGCTTGCCGACCCGGTCGCGCAGCCGCACCACGTCCTCCAGCAGCTTGCGCACCTCGTCCTGGATCATATGTGCCTGTTCGCGCATCTTCGCGTCCCGGACGATGGCCTGCATCACCTGAATCGCCATCGTCAGCAGCGAGGGCGAGACGATCAGCACGCGGCGGCGATGGGCCGACTGCACCAGATCGTCGAAATGCTCCTGCAGATCGGCATAGATCGACTCGGCGGGCACGAAGAGCACGGCAATGTCCTGCGTGGCGCCGGCGATCAGGTACTTCTCGGCCACGTCCTTGATGTGGATGCCCACATCGTTGCGCACGCGCCGGCCGGCAAGCGCCCGCGCCTCGTCGCCCTGCGCCTCCCGAAAGGCGGTGAAGGCTTCGAGCGGGAATTTGGCGTCGACCGCAAGCGGCCGGTCGTCGCCCGGCAGTCGGATGACGCAATCGGGGCGCTTGCCGTTTTTCAGCGTCGCTTGAAACGTGTAAGCGCCCATCGGCAGCGCATCCTTGACGATGGCCTCCATCCGGCCTTGCCCGAAGGCCCCGCGCGTCTGCTTGTTCGACAGCACGTCCTTGAGCGTCAGCATCTCGGTGGTGAGGTCGCCCATGCGCTTCTGTGCCTCGTCGATCACCACGAGGCGCTCGTTGAGCTTGGACAGGTTCTCGTGCGTCGATTTGAGGTTGGCCTGAAGGCCCTCGCCCAAACGATTGTTCATTCCCTCGATGCGGTCGGTCAGCAGCCGGGCGAGATTGGCCTGCTTGTGGTCGAAGCTCTCGCCGATCTGCGCCATGCGTCCCGTGAACTGGGCCTGCGCCTGCAGCAGATGGGCGATCTTGTCGTCGAGCTCGCGTTGCCGCTCGGCCGCCGCGGCGGTTTCCGCCCGCAGCACCTCGCCGGCTTGCGACGAGCGCCGCCACAACAGCAGCAACACGAGCAGCGTCGCGCCGAGAAGGGCGAGCGTGACGTCCGCGCCGGTAAGGCCGATGCCGCCGACGGTGAGCAAGAGCTTGTCCATGCGTCGCACGATAATCGGATTTCGCGCCTCGGTCCAGAACATATCAAGAACAGTTTGACCCCGAGGCCGCGAATGATTATGTCGTGGCCGCCATGGCGAAACGTCCGATCCTCGTCCTCCCCGAGCCCCTGCTCCGCAAGGTGTCCGAACCCGTGACCCGCGTGGACGCACAGGTGCGCGCGCTGCTCGTCGACATGTTCGAAACCATGTACGAAGCGCCCGGCATCGGCCTCGCCGCCATCCAGATCGGCGTGCCGCAACGGGTGGTGACCATCGACGTGGCGCGCAAGGACGATCCGCCCGCGCCGCAGGTGTTCATCAACCCGGAAATCGTCTGGGCCTCGGACGAGCTGTCCGTCTATGAGGAGGGCTGCCTCTCGATCCCCGACTACTACGAGGCGGTCGAGCGGCCCTCGCGCGTGCGCGTTCGCTACATGGACGGCGGGGGGCGCGAGCTGGAAGTCGAAGCCGACGGCCTTCTGGCGACCTGTCTGCAGCACGAGATCGACCATCTCGACGGCAAGCTGTTCATCGACCATCTCTCCCGTCTGAAGCGCGAGCGCGCGATCAAGAAATTCAGCAAGGCCGCCAAGCGCGAGAACGCGGAATGACCCGGGCATGAGCCTGCGCGTCGTCTTCATGGGCACGCCGGATTTCTCCGTGCCCGTCCTCGCCGGCATCATCGGCCACGGCTGCGACGTGGTGGCGGTCTATACGCGCGAGCCGAAGCCTGCGGGCCGCGGCATGGATCTGCGCAAGTCTCCCGTTCATGTCGCCGCCGAGCGCTTCGGCATCCCAGTGCTCACGCCCAAGACGCTGCGCACCGAGGAGGCCGTCGAGACCTTTGCGGCGCATGACGCCGACGTGGCCGTGGTCGTCGCCTACGGCATGATCCTGCCGAAGCCCATCCTCGACCTGCCCGCTCTGGGCTGCCTCAACCTGCACGCCTCGCTGCTGCCGCGCTGGCGCGGCGCGGCCCCGATCCAGCGCGCGATCATGGCGGGGGATGCGGAGAGCGGCGTCGCCGTGATGCGGATGGAAGAGGGCCTCGATACGGGCCCCGTCGCCATGGTCGAACGCATCGCCGTCACGCCCGACATGACGGCCGGCGAGCTGCACGACCGCATGGCCGGGCTCGGCGCGGACCTGATGGCGCGGGCGCTCGCGGCATTGTCGCGCGGCGGTCTCGGCTTTACGCCGCAACCGGACGAGGGCGTCACCTACGCCAAGAAGATCACCAACGACGATTCCCGCATCGATTGGTCCGCCCCCGCCCAATCCGTGCACGATCTCGTGCGCGGATTGTCGCCCTTTCCCGGCGCCTTCACCGCGATCGATCTCGGCAAGGGCCCGGAGCGGCTGAAGGTGCTTCGGACGCAACGCGTCGCCGGCGACGGCCCGCCCGGAACGACGCTCGACGATGTCCTCACCGTCGCCTGCGGCGAGGGCGCGGTGCGCCTGCTCGAGGTGCAGCGCGCCGGGTCCAAGCCCATGCGCGTCGAGGATTTCCTGCGCGGCACGAAGGCCCCGGCCGGCACGAGGCTCGGCTGATGCCGCGCTACAAGCTCGTCGTCGAATATGACGGCACGCCCTATGTCGGCTGGCAATTCCAGGCCGTCGGCCGCTCTGTGCAGCAGGCCATCGAAGAAGCGATCCTGAAATTCAGCGGCGAGGCCCTGCGGATCCAAGCGGCCGGACGGACGGATGCGGGCGTTCACGCCACCCACCAGGTCGTGCATGTCGATCTCGCCAAGGAGTGGCGGCCCGACACGGTCCGCGACGCGATCAACGCGCATCTCAAGCCGGAGCCGGTCGCCGTCCTCGCGGCCACCCGCGTCGGCGACGATTTCAGCGCGCGCATGTCGGCGATCAAGCGCCACTACCTGTTCCGCATCGTGAACCGTCGCCCGCCGGTCGCGCTGGACGCGAACCGCGTCTGGCAGGTCCATTGGCCGCTCGACGCGGAGGCGATGCACGATGCCGCGCAGGTGCTTGTCGGCAAGCACGATTTCTCGACGTTCCGTGCGGCCGAGTGTCAGGCCGCGAGCCCGGTGAAGACGCTGGACCGGCTCGACGTGGAGCGCATCGGCGACGAAATCCGCCTGTTCGCCTCCGCCCGTTCGTTCCTGCACCATCAGGTACGCTCGATCGCGGGGTCGCTCGCGCATGTGGGATCGGGGAAATGGACGCGGGACGATCTCCGCGCCGCCTTGGAATCGCGCGACCGCGCGCGCTGCGGCCCCATGGCCCCGCCATCGGGGCTCTATCTGATCGGCGTCGACTACCGGGCGTGAATCAGCGCCGGAAATAAGCCTCGATCACCTTCTCGAACACCACGGTCAGCGCCTCGATCTCCGCCGTCGACGCATTTTCGTCGATCTGGTGCATCGTCTTGCCCACCAGACCGAATTCGATCACGGGGCAATAGTCCTTGATGAAACGCGCGTCGGAGGTGCCGCCCGTCGTCGACAATTCGGGCCGGCGACCCGTGGCGGCTTCGATCGACTGCGCCACGCTCTCGACGAACGGACCCGGCGCGGTGAGGAAGGCCGTCGCATTGGTGGGCTCGAAATGCACGTCCCAGCGCACGACGTTGCCGGCCGCCGCATCCAGCCGTCGGCGGATTTCCGCTTCCAGCGTCTCGGGCGACCAGAGATCGTTGAAGCGGATGTTGAACGTCGCCCGCGCCTCGTTCGGGATGACGTTGGAGGCCGGATTGCCGACGTCGAGCGTGGTGAATTCGAGATTGGTCGGGCCGAAATGGCCGGTGCCCGCGTCCAGCGGCTCGGCATCCAGCGCCGCCACGAGCCGCGTGATGCCGCGGATCGGGTTTTCGGCGAGGTGCGGATAGGCGACATGGCCCTGTTTGCCGTGCACGACGATGCGCCCGGTCAGCGATCCACGCCGCCCGATCTTGATCATGTCGCCGAGCGCGTTCGGATTCGTAGGCTCGGGGAGAATGCAGTCGTCGAAGCGCTCGCCGCGCGCATGCGCCCATTCGAGCAGCTTCACGGTGCCGTTGATCGCGGGGCCTTCCTCGTCACCCGTGATGAGAAAGCCGAGCGACCCCGGCAGATCGGGGCCGAGGCGTTGCAGCACGCGCAGCACGGCCGAAACCGACGCCGCGACGCCGCCCTTCATGTCCGTCGCGCCGCGCCCGTACAGCACGCCGTCGCGGATTTCGCCCGAAAAGGGCGGGTCCGTCCAGCGCGCCTCGTCCCCCGTGGGCACCACGTCCGTATGGCCGGCGAACAGCAGATACGGCGCGGCCGTCCCGATGCGGGCGTAGAGATTGTCCACGTCCGGCGTGCCGGGAGCCGAGAAGGTGACGCGATGCACGTCGAAGCCGGCCTCGTGCAAGACGCCTTCCAGCAAGGCAAGCGCCCCGCCCTCCGCCGGCGTGACGGACGGGCAGCGCACGAGCGCCTGCGTGAGGGCGACGGGATCGAGAGGATCGAGCATCAAAACGCCTTCGGAAGTCCGGCCTGCTCGACGATCAATCGCGCAGCAGGTCGTTGATGCTGGTCTTGGAACGGGTGCGCTCGTCGACGCGCTTCACGATCACGGCGCAATAGAGCGACGGGCCGGGTTCGCCGTTCGGCAGCGGCTTGCCGGGAAGAGTGCCCGACACGACGACCGAGTAGGGCGGCACGTAGCCCATGAAGATCTCGCCCGTCGCGCGGTCGATGATCTTGGTGGATTGGCCGATATAGACGCCCATGCCGAGCACCGCGCCTTCGCCTACGCGGACGCCTTCGACGACTTCGGAGCGCGCGCCGATAAAGCAATTGTCTTCGATCACCACCGGGTCGGCCTGCAGCGGCTCGAGCACGCCGCCGATGCCGACGCCGCCGGAGAGATGGCAGTTCTTGCCGATCTGTGCGCAGGAGCCCACCGTCGCCCAGCCGTCCACCATCGTGCCGCTGTCGACATAGGCGCCGATATTGACGAAGGACGGCATCAGGATCACGCCCGGCGCGATATAGGCCCCGCGGCGCACGGTGCAGTTCGGCACGGCGCGGAAGCCGGCGGCCTTGAACGTTTCGGCATCCCAGCCGTCGAACTTGGAGGGCACCTTGTCCCACCAGGAGGCTTCGCCGGGGCCGTTCTTGATCAGCACGTTGTCGTTGAGGCGGAAGGACAGCAGCACCGCCTTCTTCAGCCACTGGTTCACCGTCCAGCCGTCGCCCGAGCGTTCGGCGACCCGCGCTTCGCCCTTGTCGAGCATCGCAAGCGCGGTCACGACGGCGTCTCGGATTTCGCCGGTGGTGGCGGCACCGATTTCGGTGCGCTTGTCCCAAGCGGCGTCGATGGTGGCGGCAAGAGCGGCGTGCGACATGCTGACGGTCCGGAGATGATGAAAGCGGGACCGCGTGCTTAGCAAAGCCCGGCGCGGGACGCAAAGCCGCCGGCGTTCAAGCCTGCCGCGCGGCCTCTATTCCGACGAGGAACTGCGAGAGATCGGTCGTCGAATAGTGGACGTAGGGCACTTCCACCGCGGCCTGTTCATGCGCTTCGCGGAACGGGTCCGGCGTGCTCGGCAGCACGAGAACCGTCGTCATTCCCAGCGCATCCGGCACCACGAGGTTTTTGGCGATGTCCTCGAACATGGCAGCGCCCTTCGGGTCCACGCCGTGCTTGTCGAGAAAGCGCTCATAGGTCCGCGCCTCGGGCTTCGGCGCGAAATCGGCCGCCACGATGTCGAAGATTTCCTCGAAGTGATCGAGAATGCCGAGCTTGCCCGCCACGTTCTCGGCATGCCGCCGCGATCCGTTGGTCAGGATCAGCTTGCGGCCGGGCAGCGCCTCGATGGCCAAGCCCAGCTTCGGGTTGGGATCGAGCAGGGACAGGTCGATCTCATGCGCGAAATCGAGGAAGTCGTGCGGCGAGATGGCGTGTTCGTCCATCAAGCCTTTCAGCGTGGTGCCGTAGCGCTGGTAATAATATTTCTGAAGCGCGCGGGCCGACATGCCGTCGATGCCGAACAATTCTCCCAGAAACAGCGTGATGCGCGCGTCCACCTGCGGCCAAAGCTGCGATTCCGAGGAATACAGCGTGTTGTCCAAGTCGAAGATCCACGTGTCGACATGGTCGAAGCCGCGCCGAACCGGGACGATCTCAGCTGTAGGGCGTGCGTTGACGGTCATGGGTCCCGAGACGAAAAAGGCCCCGCCGTTTTGCGGGGCCTTTTTCAAGATAGGCGGCACAGGTTGGTTCCGCAACGGCACCGCGGCCGAATGGTCAACGGGTGATCAACGTCCCGAGGCCATGGTCCGTAAGAAGTTCGACGAGAACCGCGTGGTTGACCTTGCCGTCAAGGATCACGACGCCCTCGACGCCTTGTTCCAGCGCGTAGATGCAGGTCTCCACCTTCGGGATCATGCCGCCGGTGATCGTGCCGTCCGCGATCAGGCCGCGGATTTCGTCGACCTTCAGCTCCTTGATCAGCTGCTTGTTTTTGTCGAGCACGCCGGGAACGTCGGTCAGCAGCAGCAGACGCTTGGCCTTGAGCGCGCCGGCGACGGCCCCCGCGAAGGTGTCGGCATTGATGTTGTAGGTTTCCCCGTCAGCACCGTTGGCGACGGGGGCGAGCACCGGGATCACCTCGCGGCCGAGCATCACGTCGAGCACGGTGCAATCGACCTCTTCAGGCTCGCCGACGAAGCCGAGATCCACGACCTTCTCGATCTGGCTGCCCTCGTCGATCACGGTGCGGTTGATCTTGCGGGCGGTGACCATGCCGCCGTCCTTGCCGCACAGGCCGACGGCGCGACCGCCTTCCTTGTTGATCAGGCCGACGATCTGCTTGTTGATCAGGCCCGCAAGAACCATCTCGACGACTTCGACGGTCGCCTTGTCGGTCACGCGAAGACCCGCGGCGAACTCGCTCTTGATGCCGAGCTTGGCCAGCATCGCGCCGATCTGCGGCCCGCCGCCATGCACGACGACCGGGTTCACGCCGGACTGCTCGAGCAGCACCATGTCGCGGGCGAATTGGCGTGCGCCCTCTTCGTCGCCCATGGCATGGCCGCCGTATTTCACGACGATCGTCGCTTCATCGTAGCGCAACATGTGCGGCAGAGCCTGCATCAGCAGCTCGGCCTGCAGGTGGGGATCGGCGGCGATCTCTGTCATGGGCGTGTCCGGCTTACGGCGAAAAGGCGTGCCGTTCTAGCCGAAGTCGCGGGCCGTGTCGCGCGTCCCGAAGCCTATCGGTCGCGCGCCGCGATCATGGCGCCGAGCGCGGCCGTGACCCACGCTGCGATCAGCACGAAACCGCCCGTCGGGGCCGCCATCGGGAACAATGGGCGAGACAGCAGCGACCGCATCGCGAGGTCGCCGGAAAACAAGATCACGCCGAGCGCGATCGCGCCTGCGGCGACGAGCGCGAGGATCGGACGGACCAGACCGGTGCGGCCTGCAGCCAACAGGGCGAGAACGGCGGGCGCGTGAACCAGCGCGATCAAGGCGGCCTGATCGAGCGAGCGGCCGGGCGCCATATGCGCGCCCATGGCGGCCAAGATCACGCCCGAGGCTCCGATCAGCCCCGCCAGAACGGCGACGACGCGTTCGGACGGCGTCATCGAGCCTCTCCGCGCTCCTGCAGGATCTTCGCGACCGAGGCGCGCAGTTCGGCGATGCCCAGGCCTGTCCGGCTCGATGTCAGTGCGATCTCGGGAAATGCGGCGGGCCGCTTCTTGATGGCTTCGCGCGTCGCGGCGATCCGCGCTTCGACTTCGCTCTGCTTCAGCTCGTCGGCCTTGGTCAGCACGATCTGGTAGGACACGGCGGCCTTGTCGAGCGTCTCGAGCACCGCTTCGTCGACGGGCTTGAAGCCGTGGCGGGCGTCGATGAGAACGAAGACGCGGGCAAGATTGGCGCGTCCGCGCAAATAGTCATGGATCAGCTTGGTCCAGGATTCGACCTTCGCCTTCTCCACCGCCGCATAGCCGTAGCCCGGCATATCGACCAGCGTGAAGCGGCCGTTGACGTCGAAGAAGATCAATTCCTGCGTGCGGCCGGGCGTGTGCGACGTCCGCGCCAAGGCCTTGCGGCCCGTCAGCGCGTTCACCAACGTGGACTTGCCGACATTGGAGCGGCCGGCGAAGGCGATCTCGACGCCCGTCATCGGCGGCAGCCGGTCGAGCGTGCCGGTGGCGGCCGCAAAATCGGCCTCTCCGGCGAAGATCTTGCGGCCCGCCTCGATCAGTTCCGGGGTCGGGCCGTCCGGCATCACCATCTCAGCTCGCCTTGGCCCGCGGGCCGAACAGGCCGCGCAGATTGTCCCAAAGCTCCACCTTGAGGCCCTGCTTCTTCATGATGGCGTATTGCTGCATCACGGAGAGCAGATTGTTCCACGACCAGTAGATGACGAGGCCGGCGGGGAACGTGCCGAGCATGAAGGTGAAGATCACGGGCATCCACGTGAACATCATCTTCTGCACCGGATCCGGCGGCTCCGGGTTCATCTTCATCTGCACGAACATCGTGAAGCCCATGATGATCGGCCACACGCCGAGCATCAGGAAATCCGGGGGCGTCCACGGGATGAGGCCGAACAGGTTGAAGATCGTCGTCGGGTCCGGCGCGGCGAGGTCGCGGATCCAGCCGAAGAACGGCGCGTGGCGCATTTCGATGGTGACGAACAGCACCTTGTAGAGCGCGAAGAAGACCGGAATCTGCACGAGAACGGGGAGACAGCCCGCGAGCGGATTGATCTTCTCCTTCTTGTACAGCTCCATCATCGCCTGTTGCTGCTTCATCTTGTCGTCGGCGAAGCGCTCGCGGATTTCGACCATCGCGGGCTGCACCGCCTTCATCTTCGCCATCGAGATGTAGCTCTTGTTGGCGAGGGGGAAGAACAGCGCCTTCACGACCACCGTGACCAGCAGGATGGCGATGCCGAAATTGCCGGTCAGATGGAAGAACAGGTCGATGAGATAGAACATCGGCTTGGTGATGAAATAGAACCATCCCCAATCGATCATCAGGTCGAAATTCTTGATGCCGTACGCGTCCGCAGTGGCCGCGATGGTCTTCACTTCCTTCGCGCCGACGAACAGGTGCTGGACGCTCTCGACCGTCTCGCCGGAGGCGATCGGGCGGGCGTTCATCAGCATGTCGACCTGATAGCTCTTCGCGGCGGCTTGCGCCGCGGTCGTGCCGGAAAAGGTCAGCTCGTAGGGCGTGTTCTGGTCGGGCGCGATGACCGCGGCCCAATACTTGTCGGTGATGCCCGCAAAGCCGCCGGTCGCGGTCTTGAACACCTTGCCGCGACCCTTGCCGCCGGGCAGCGGGTTTTCCTTGTCGACCGCGTCGTAGCCGGATTCCTGCAGGCCCTGATCGCCGGCGACGCCGAGAAGGCCCTCATGCAGGATGTAGAAGCCTTGGACGACGGGCTTGCCGTGACGGCGTACGAGGCCGTAGGCCGAAAGCGACGCGGGTGCGCCCGAGGCATTGGCGACGCTGTCCTTGACGGTGATCGTGTAGGACTCGTCGACGCTGAGCACGCGCTTGAACGTGAAGCCCGCGCCGTTGTTCCAGGTCAGCGTCACGGGCTGGGTCGGCGTCAGCGCGGTGCGGTCGGCCGTCCAAAGCGTCGTCGGGCCCGGCACGGCGACCGTCGCGCCGGGCGCGTTGACCCAGCCGAATTCGGCGAAATAGGCCTTTTCCGTGCCGTAGGGGTTCAGCACGACGATGTTGGCGCTCTTCGGGTCGACCGTCTCGCGGTAGTCCTTCAGCGCGACGTCGTCGATCTCTGCGCCCTTGAGCGGCATCGATCCGCGGATCTTCGGCGTTTCGATCGTGATGCGCGGGCCGGCGGCCAGAACCTGATCGCGTGTGAGCGCGACCGGCGCGGCCGCGGGGCTCGACGGAGACGTGCGGCCCGTATCGCCGGACACCTGAGCCGTCGCGGCGGGCTGCTTGGCCCGCTCGGCGAGACGGCGCTGTTCTTCGGGATTGGGCAATCCGAAGAAGTAGTTCCAACCGACCAGCACGGCCAAGGAAAGGCCGATGGCGAGGATCAGGTTCTTGTTGTCCTGCATGATGCGGGCGGTCCTCAGTGCTCCGAAACGGCGGGAGCCGCGCCGCGCGGCGATTTCGGCGCCGCGCGCCGCAAACCCTCCGCGATATCGATGGCGATTTGATCGAAGGGCGTCGACAAGAGCGCTCGCCGGGCCACGATCACGTAATCGACGCCGGGTACTCCGTCGGCGGCGGCACGAAGACGCAAAACCTCGCGCAACCGTCGCTTGATCCGATTTCGCTCGACCGAATTCCCGACCTTGCGGGTCACGGTGAGGCCGAAGCGCGGTTTCGCGTCCGCATCTTCGGAAGCCCGGACGGCCTGAACGGTCATCCGGGACGTATGAAAGCGGCGGCCCTTGGCCGCGGCCGTGAACTGCGCGCGCTTACGGAGACGTTCGTATCTCTCGGCGCGCGCGTTCGTCATCTCTGCGCTCCTTACGGGCGCGAAGACTCAGGCCGACAGACGCTTGCGGCCGCGGGCGCGACGCGAGGCGAGGATCTTGCGGCCGCTCTTGGTGGCGAGGCGCGCGCGGAAGCCGTGGCGACGCTTGCGCACGAGCTTGCTCGGTTGATAGGTCCGCTTCACGGTTCCGTCTCCGGTGTTGTCGAGCCGCGCGGAGCGCGGCGGGGCCGAAAAGTCGCGGCCGGCGATCACCGCCGGCCGACGCCCTATCGGCCGTTGAAAGGCTGATGGAAAGCTCGCGGGCTTATGGCGGATGGAGGGGGCAAAGTCAACGTGAACGACGCCCGCGCGGGCGAGCGCGCCGTTCAGAAATAGGAGGCGAGCGTCTTTGCCGTCTCTTCCGGCGGCCGGTCGAGATTGACCGAGGACACGAACCGGCCCTTCGCGTCCATGAGATAGACGAGAGACGTGTGGTCCATGGTGTATCCGCCGCCGTCCACGGGCACCTTCCGGGCGAACCCGCGCCAAGCCTTCAGCGCCGCCTGAACCGCCTCGGGCGAGCCCGTAAGGCCCGTGATGCGGGCGTCGAAGCTCGCCAGATACTGCGCCAGCAGCTCGGGCGTGTCCCGCTCCGGATCGACGGTAACGAAGAACGCCTTCAGCCGGTCGCCCTTCGGGCCCAGCGCCTTGTAGATCTGCGAAATTTCGAACAGCGCGGTAGGGCAGACGTCCGGGCAATGGGTGAAGCCGAAAAAGATGAGGCTCGGCCCGCCCTCCAGCGCCTTCTCGGTCGTCGCGCGACCCTTGTGGTCGATCAGCGAGAACGCCCCGCCGATGCCCACATTCGGCTGCCCCGGCTTGGGCACCAGCATCGTGACGGCGGCGATGCCGAGCCCGACGATGCCGAAGATCAGCACGACGAGCGGCAAGGCGAGGCGGGCGGTGCGCGACATCGGCTTTCTCGATCCGGTTACATGCACCAAGCGAGAACGGAATCGACGAGTTCCAAGAACACCGCCTCGCCCTGCAAGGTCCACATCAATGCGCCCGCTCCCACCAGCAGCACGACGAACACCGCAGCCGTACGCGCCAAGGCCGAGCGTTCGGACGGCGAAAGCGCGCTCGAATTCTCGACGTCCGACGGCTCGGCGGAATGCAAGGTGCTCATGAGGTCGTCCCCTTGGCGCCTCGCGGCGCAGCCGGCAGGAACCGACGATAGGCTGGAGCGGGCGAAGGGAATCGAACCCTCGACATACAGCTTGGGAAGCTGTCGTTCTGCCACTGAACTACGCCCGCAATCGACGGGACCATATCGGTTTCAAGTCGCGCACCGCAAGGGGGCGTCGCGCCGCACCGATGAACACGAGCCGGTTGCGGCACCGCCGCGCAGCGTCAGCTTGCCTGCCGGAAATGCTTCGAGAGCTTCAGGCTCTGGCCCTGATAATTGGAGTTCTTAGCCGCGCCGTAGAGCGAGGCCGGCCGTTCCGCCATGCGTTCATAGACGAGGCGGCCGACGACCTGGCCATGTTCGAGGATGAACGGCACGTCGCGCGACCGGACTTCCAGCACCGCACGCGCGCTTTGCGAGCCTGCCGCCGTATGGCCGAAGCCGGGATCGAAGAAACCGGCGTAATGCACGCGGAACTCGCCGACGAGCGGATCGAACGGCGTCATCTCGGCCGCATAATCCGGCGGCACGCAGACCGCCTCCTTGGAGGCGAGAATGTAGAACTGGCCCGGATCGAGGATCAATTCGCGCTTGTTGGCCCGCGCGAACAGCGGCTCCCAAAAGTCGAGCACGTCGTAGCCGAGCACCTTGTCGACGTCGACGACGCCGGTGTGCCGCTTTGCGCGATAGCCGACGAGGCCGGACACGCCGAACCCCGCGAGGTCGACGCTGACGGCGATCCCCGCCTGAATCGAGGGCGCTTCGGCAGCCACGAGCGTCTCGCGGGCCTGCAATTCCGCCAGAGCGACGTCGTCGAGGCGCGCCTCCCCGATGCGGAAGCGGAGCTGCGACAGGGTCGAACCGGTGCGCACGAGAATCGGAAAGGTCCGCGGCGAAACTTCGAGAAACAGCGGCCCGCAATAATTCGGATCGATCTGATCGAAGTTTCCCGAACGGTCGGTGATGACGCGGGTGAACACGTCGAGACGGCCGGTGGAACTCTTGGGATTGGCCGCGGCGAAGACGCCGGCGGGCAGATCGAGGCTTTCGAGCACCTCGGCCACGTAGACGGCGCCCGTTTCGAGCACCGCGCCCTCGGTGATGTCGATTTCGTGCAGCGAAAGCTTGTCCAACCGCTCCTGTACCGTGCGGTCGGGGCCGGGAAGGAAGCTGGCGCGCACGCGGTAGACCTTGCGGCCCAACCGCAAGTCGATGCTCGCGGGCTGAATCTGCTTGGCGGTCACGGGTTCGAGAGCCGAAAGGCGGCGCGCGGACACGAGCCTTTCGATCATCTGGGACGGCAAAATTCCGGTGGACGTCTGCACGGCTGAACCTCGACCGACCGAGCTTACTCGGCCGCTTGCCCCGCCGCCAAGGCCTCGGCCGCGCTTTCGGCGGCATCGACCGTCTTCAGAGCTTCGGGATGCGGCATCGAAACGATGTTGTACCCGGAGTCCACGTAATGGATTTCGCCGGTCGTACCGCTCGAGAGATCCGAAAGCAGATAGAGCCCCGCCCCGCCGATTTCCTCGATCGTCACCGTGCGCCGCAGAGGCGCATGCCGCTTCTGGTAGTTGAACATCAATCGCGCGTCGGCGATGCCGGCGCCCGCCAAGGTGCGCACGGGACCCGCCGAAATGGCGTTCACGCGGATGTTGTCGGGGCCGTAATCGGCGGCGAGATATCGCACCGACGCTTCGAGCGCGGCCTTCGCCACGCCCATCACGTTGTAGTTCGGCATCACGCGCACGGAGCCCGAGAAGGTCAGCGTGATCATGCTGCCGCCCGCCCGCATCAACGGAGCCGCGCGCTTGGCGATCTCGGTGAAGGAGAAGCAGGAAATCAGCATGGTCCGCGAGAAATTCTCGCGGGTGGTGTCCGCGTAACGGCCCTTGAGTTCATTTTTGTCGGAGAAGGCGATGGCGTGCACGAGAAAGTCGAGCTTGCCCCACTTTTCCTCGATGGCCTTGAACGTCGCGTCCACCGAGGCGAGGTCCTCGACGTCGCAGGACAGCAGGACGTCCGACCCGACGCTTTCGGCCAGCGGCTGAACGCGCTTCTTCAGCGAGTCGCCCTGATAGGTGAAGGCGAGTTCGGCGCCGTGGTCGGCCAGCACCTTGGCGATGCCCCAAGCGATCGAATGATCGTTGGCGACCCCCATGATAAGTCCGCGCTTGCCCTGCATGAGAGCGGCCATTGCATGCTCCTTCGAAACGGCTTCCCCGACGCGAGGCGTCAGACTTCGAGCCGCTTCATGACGATGGTGGCGTTGGTGCCGCCGAAACCGAACGAATTGGACAGGACCGTCCCGATCTTCGCGCCGTCGACCCGCTTGCGCACGATCGGCATGTCCGCGAAGGCGGGATCGAGTTCTTCGATGTTGGCGCTTGCGCAGATGAAATCGTTGTTCATCATCAGAAGCGAGTAGATCGCCTCCTGCACGCCCGTCGCACCGAGCGAGTGGCCGGTCAGCGACTTGGTCGCGGAGATCGGGGGGCACTTGTCGCCCGTGCCGAACACGGCTCGGATGGCCTCGATTTCCTTCTGGTCGCCGACCGGCGTCGAGGTCGCGTGCGGATTGATGTAATCCACCGGCGACTTCACGGTCGCCAGCGCCTGATGCATGCAGCGGATTGCGCCTTCGCCCGAAGGGGCCACCATGTCGTAGCCGTCGGACGTCGCGCCGTAGCCGACGATTTCCCCGTAGATCTTCGCGCCGCGCGCCTTCGCATGCTCGAGCTCCTCGAGCACGAGAACGCCCGCGCCGCCGGCGATCACGAAGCCGTCGCGGTTCTTGTCATAGGCGCGCGAGGCGACCGACGGGCGGTCGTTGTAGGAGGACGACATCGCGCCCATGGCGTCGAACAGCACCGACAGCGTCCAGTCGAGCTCCTCGCAGCCGCCCGCGAACATGACGTCCTGCTTGCCCCACTGGATCTGCTCGTAGGCCGCGCCGATGCAGTGGTTGGACGTCGCGCAGGCCGACGAGATCGAATAGTTCACGCCCTTGATCTTGAACCAGGTCGCGAGCGTGGCCGATGCCGTCGAGGACATCGCCTTCGGCACCGCGAAGGGGCCGACGCGCTTGGGACCCTTTTCGCGGGCGATGTCGGCGGCTTCCACCAGCGACTTCGCGGAGGGGCCGCCCGAACCCATGATGATGCCGGTCCGCTCGTTGGAGATGTCGTTCTCCTCGAGGCCGGAGTCGCGGATGGCCTGATCCATCGCGACGTGGTTCCAAGCCGTACCGCCCGCGTGGAAGCGCATCGCGCGGCGGTCGACGATCTCGGCCGCATCCAGCGTCGGCGCG
Source organism: Hyphomicrobiales bacterium (assembly GCA_027489535.1). Taxonomy (GTDB): domain Bacteria; phylum Pseudomonadota; class Alphaproteobacteria; order Rhizobiales; family Beijerinckiaceae; genus JAIXZO01. The sequence continues at coordinate 143,020 of JAIXZO010000012.1, read as the reverse complement.
CCGTGCACCTGACAGCGGAAGCCGAGCTCGGCATATTTCTCTGCGGTCACGATGCCGGAGCGGCCATCGCGCAGCGAGGCAAGCACTTCCTGCGTGGTGTTTCCGATGGACGAGACGATGCCCATCCCCGTGACGACGACGCGCCTCATGGTGCGTACTCCCGGCTTTTCGGCGGATGCACCCAGCAGCACCCGCACGTCTTGTACGACCGACCCGAAAGGTCGGAACGAAATGTCAGGACTTGAACAGTCCGACGCGGAGATCCTTGGCCTCGTAGATGCGCGTGCCGTCCGCTTCCAGCCAGCCGTCGGCGATGCCGAGAACGAGCTTGGTGCGGAAGACGCGCTTCACGTCGACGCCGTAGACGACCTTCTTGACCGTCGGCAGGACCTGATCGCTGAACTTGACCTCGCCCACGCCGAGCGCGCGGCCGCGCCCCTCCGCGCCGAGCCAGCCGAGATAAAAACCGCAGAGCTGCCACAGCGCGTCGAGCCCCAGGCAACCCGGCATGACGGGGTCGCCTTGGAAGTGGCACGGGAAGAACCAAAGATCCGGACGGATCGCGAATTCGGCGCGGATGAAACCCTTGCCGTAGTGGCCGCCGGTCTCGGAAATCTCCGCGATCCGGTCGAACATCAACATCGGGGGAAGCGGCAGCTGCGCATTTCCCGGACCGAACAACTCGCCGCGTCCGCAAGCGAGGAGATCTTCGTATTCGTAGCTCGACCGCTGTTGCATTGGCCCTTAGGGCTCCGTCTCACGTCCAGAATCGTCGCCCGCTCGGGCGTTTATCGGGCGCGTTGGTAACACAGCGGCAAGCACATCGAAAGCCGTCACGCCGCAGGGCCATCCGGACGGTTGCGGGAGGCTTCGGGGATACCTATGATAAGGCTTCCTCGTTTTACCGACCGGATCGCATGGCGACGTCTTCGACTCCTCCGGCGGCGCTGCGCGCGTCCGCCCCGCCCGCCGAATGGCCCGAACGCAGCGGTTGCCCCGTGCACGATCTGCGTCGGCGGTTGCGCGATTCGGGTCTGCGTCCGACCCGCCAGCGCGTCGGCCTCGGTTGGCTGCTGTTCGCCAAGGGCGACCGTCACGTCACCGCCGAAATCCTGTTCGACGAAGCCTCGAAGGCCCGCGTCCCGGTGTCGCTGGCGACCGTCTACAACACGCTGCACCAGTTCACCGAAGCCGGTCTGCTGCGCGAAGTCGCCGTCGACGGGGCCAAGACCTATTTCGACACGAACACGGGCAACCACCATCACTTCTTCGTCGAAGGCGACAACACGCTGTTCGACATCGAAGGCCCGTCGATCGAGATCGGCGCGCTGCCGGAGCCGCCCGAAGGCATGGAAATCGCCCGCGTCGACGTGATCGTCAGGCTGCGCCGCAAGGGTTCCTAAGCACCCGCGCGGTCTGCTGCCGCAGGGTCAGTCGACCTTCTCGCCCGGATAAGCGCCCCAAAGCCGATCCTGCTTGATGAAGCCGTCGAAGTTTTCGCCGGTCAGGCGGCACCACGACCCGTCGCAGCGCTTCATCGTGGCCAGAACGCCGGGTTCGAGCCGGGCGGATACGCCGGATGCCAGATCGGGCTTCGGATGGATCTCGTGAAGACCGCTCTTCGTCCACGGCGAGACGAGCGCCGTGCGCCGACCGGACAAGAGGCTGTGCAGCACCCAGCCTTCCGTGCCCTCCGCATCGCGGATGCGCCGCCACGTCTCGAATTCCGCGGTGATCTCGACCGGGAGACCGGCCCGCTGGAAGATCCACGTCGTGCGGTGCTCCTTGCTGGGGCCCTCGCGTAAATTCACCCGGTCGGATTTCAAGCTGGCGAAACGGGGAAGCGGCAAGCCCGTGGCGGTCCCGGTTCCGATGCCGTCGGCCGCGCGGGCCCCGCCCGGAGCCGCAACGGCGACGAAGACGGCCGCGACGCAAAAGAACAGACCGATTCGACCCAAGCGCCTTACCCCATGCTGCTATCGGACCACGACCCGAGCCGTTGTGTTTCTCGATACCGCTCGCTATGGAGGGCTCGAGGGCGGCGCGTCGCGAAGCGACCATGAAGTTCATCGCCCTCGGCGGTTAACGATGAGTAAATTGCGACACCGCATCGGGCGGGGTCGATCGCATCGGGGGGTGGGAATGCCCAAGAAGAAGCCGGTCGTCGTCGTTACGAGGCGTCTCCCCGACGTCGTCGAGACCCGTATGCGTGAATTGTTCGATACGCGGCTCAACGTCGACGACAAGCCGATGGGTCAGGCCGAGCTGATCGAGGCGATCCGTTCCGCCGACGTGCTCGTGCCGACCGTCACCGACAAGATCGACGCCGCGGTCCTCGCACAGGCCGGCGAGAACCTCCGCCTGATCGCCAATTTTGGCAACGGCGTCGACAATATCGACGTGCAGAGCGCCCTTTCGCGCGGCATCACAGTCACGAACACGCCCGGCGTGCTCACCGACGACACGGCCGACATGACGATGGCGCTGATACTCGCCGTCGCCCGCCGCATCTCGGAAGGCGCGCGCGTCATCCCGGACGAGCAATGGAACGGCTGGTCGCCGACGTGGATGCTCGGCCACCGCATCACCGGCAAGCGCCTCGGCATCGTCGGCATGGGCCGCATCGGCCAAGCCGTCGCGCGCCGCGCCCGCGCCTTCGGGCTGCAGGTGCACTACCACAATCGCCGCCGCGTCCCGACCTCGATCGAGGAGCAGCTCGAAGCGACCTATTGGGACTCGCTGGACCAGATGCTGGCGCGGATGGACATCGTGTCGGTCAACTGCCCGCACACGCCTGCCACCTATCACCTGCTTTCCGCACGCCGGCTGAAGCTGCTGAAGCCCGACGCCATCGTGATCAACACCGCCCGCGGCGAGATCATCGACGAGACGGCGCTGACGCGGATGCTGGAAGCCGGCGAGATCGCCGGCGCGGGCCTCGACGTGTTCGAGCACGAACCCGCGATTTCTCCGCGTCTGCTCAAGCTCGCGCGTCAGAACAAGATCGTGGTGCTGCCGCATATGGGCTCGGCCACCATCGAGGGCCGCATCGACATGGGTGAGAAGGTCATCGTCAACATCAAGACCTTCATGGACGGCCACCGGCCGCCCGACCGGGTCGTTCCGTCGATGCTCTGAAACGCAAAAGGGCGGCCGCGAGGCCGCCCTTTTCGATTCGGGTCTCTCGATCAGAGCCCTTCGAACAAGGCCGTCGAGAGATAACGCTCGGCAAATGACGGGATGATGATGACGATCGTCTTGCCCTCCATCCCCGGCCGCTTGCCGATTTCCACAGCCGCGGTCACCGCCGCGCCCGCCGAAATGCCGGTCGGGATGCCTTCGAGCCGCGCGAGCTTGCGCGCCATGTCGAACGCCGACTGATTGCCCACCGTCACGACCTCGTCGATCAGGTCACGGTCGAGAATGTCGGGCACGAAGCCCGCACCGATGCCCTGAATCTTGTGCGGGCCGGGCGCGCCGCCCGACAGCACCGGCGAATCCTCGGGCTCCACCGCCACGATGCGGACGCCGGGGCGGCGCTGCTTGAGCACCTGCCCGACGCCCGTGATCGTGCCGCCGGTCCCGACGCCCGAGATGAACACGTCGACGTTCCCCTGCGTGTCGTTCCAGATCTCCTCCGCCGTCGTGCGGCGATGGATGTCCGGGTTCGCGGGGTTCTTGAACTGCTGCGGGATGATCGCGCCCGGAATCGAGGTCTTCAGTTCCTCCGCGCGGGCGATGGCGCCCTTCATGCCGAGCGCGGCGGGCGTGAGGTCCAGCTCCGCCCCGAGCAGCGCCAGCATCTTGCGGCGCTCGATGGACATGGATTCCGGCATCACGAGGATCAGCCGATAGCCGCGCGCGGCCGCCACGAAGGCGAGCGCGATGCCGGTATTGCCGGAGGTCGGCTCGATCAGCGTTCCGCCCGGCTTCAGCACGCCGTCCTCTTCGAGCGCATCGACCATGGCCACGCCGATGCGGTCCTTGACGCTCGCGATCGGGTTGAAGAATTCGAGCTTGGCGACCAGCTTGGCCTTCACGCCGTTTTCGGCGGCGATGCGGTCGAGACGCACGAGCGGCGTATCGCCGATCGTGTCGGTGATGGAATCATAAATGCGGCCGCGACCCGGAACGTGCTGCGGCGGCTGAACGGTCTTATGTGCGGCATCGGCCATGACGGGCTCCTCCGTGAAAGGGACAGCCTATCGCGATTGCACAGTCAGGGTCGAGTGGTTTCGGAAAAACCACAAATCAGATCGTGAAATCCATAACGCCGTCGATGCGGTCCGTGCTTTTTTCCGTCGCCGTGCGGCAGAGGTCTTCCACCGTCACGCGGTCCAGCTCGTCGAGGAAGGTGCGGCCCGCACTCTCCACCACCGGCCCGATCACCTCGCTCACCAAGGCCGAGACGGGGACGGGCGGCATGGAATCCTCGCCGGTCGAATTCATCGCGGCGCGCACGATGTCGCCCGCCGTGATGCGGCGACGCTCGACGGCGAGTTCGTAGCCGCCGCGCGGCCCGCGCACGCCCTTCAGGATACCGGCGCGCACCAGCGCCTGCAGCATCGTCTCGAGATGCCGCGGCGGCAGATCGTGCCGATTGGCGAGATGCTTCGCCGCCACGGGATTGGGACGTGCATGCAATGCGATGTCCACCACTGCGGCGATGGCCAGAAGGCTGCGTCGGGAGAGAAGGATCATCGAATGCTCCGGGGGAAGACGGTCAACCGGTCGAACCGAAGCCGCCCGCGCCGCGCGCGGTGACGTCCAGCTCGCCCTTTTCGAGGAAGACGCCGCGCGTGACCGGTGCAAGCACCAGCTGAGCGATACGCATGCCCCGCAAGACGAGGTAGGGCGCGGACCCGTGGTTGACGAGGATCACCCCCACCTCGCCGCGATAATCGCTGTCGACGGTGCCCGGCGCGTTGAGCACCGTGACGCCGAATTTCAGCGCCAAGCCGGAGCGCGGCCGCACCTGCGCCTCGTATCCGTCAGGCAGTTCGATCGACAGTCCGGTCGGCACCAGCGCGCGGGCACCGGGCGCAAGTTCGAGCGGTTCGTCCTGCGGTACTGCCGCGAACAGGTCCATTCCCGCCGCACCGGGCGTCTCGTATCGCGGCAGCGGAAGATCGGCGCCGTGCGGAAGGCGGCGCAAACCGACGACGAGGCTCACGTCCATTCCCCCGCCGGCAACGCCGCCGCGATGCGTTCGACCAGGCGCTCGGCCACGCGGCCCTTGTCCATCGTCGGCCAGGATTCGACGCCCGACGCCGAGACGAGATGAACGGTATTGCCGTCGCCCCCCATCACGCCGTGTTCCGGGCTCACGTCGTTGGCCACGATCCAATCGCAGCCCTTACGGGCGAGCTTGGCCTTCGCATGCTCGATCACGTTTTCGGTTTCGGCCGCAAAGCCGACGACGAGCGCCGGCCGGCCTTCGCGCCGGCGCGCGATGCCCGCGAGAATGTCCGGGTTTTCGGCCAAGGCGAGCGGCGGGGGCGCATCGCCGGTCTTCTTGATCTTCTCCGCGCCCGCTTGCGCCACGCGCCAATCGGCCACCGCCGCGCAGAAGATCGCGGCATCCGCCGGCAGCGCATGCTCCACGGCGGCCGCCATCTCACGGGCGGTTTCGACATGCACCACGCGCACGCCCTGGGGGTCGGGGATGGAAACCGGACCTGAAATCAAAGTCACGTCGCCTCCCGCAGCCGCCGCGGCCCGGGCGATGGCGTGTCCCTGCTTGCCCGACGAGCGATTGGCGATGTAGCGCACCGGATCGATGGGCTCATGCGTCGGCCCGGAGGTGACGAGGATGCGCTTGCCCGCCAACGGCCGCCCGACCGGAGAATGCAGCGCCGCTTCGATCGCGTCGGCGATGGCGGCGGGCTCGGCCATGCGGCCCGGCCCGAATTCGCCGCACGCCATCTCGCCCTCACCGGGGCCGACGAACAGCGCGCCGTCGCCCTTCAGGGTCTCGACGTTCCGCCGCGTGGCGGGATGCAGCCACATCCGCACGTTCATCGACGGGGCGAACAGCACCCGCTTGTCGGTGGCGAGCAGGGTGGTGGAGGCAAGGTCGTTTGCGAGGCCGCCGGCGGCCTTGGCCATGAGATCGGCCGTCGCCGGCGCGACGACGACGAGATCGGCCGAGCGCGACAACTCGATGTGTCCCATCTCCGCTTCGTCGGTCAGCGAAAACAGATCGCCGTAAACCTTGTCGCCGGAGAGGCTCGACACCGAAAGCGGCGTCACGAATTTCTCGCCCGCCGCCGTGAGGATGCAACGCACCGCGCCGCCCCGCTTGCGGATCTCCCGGATCAGCTCGAGGCTCTTATAGGCGGCAATGCCGCCGCCGATCACGAGGAGAATGCGCTTGTCGTTCAGCATGCGGGTCCCGTCGACCTCAATTCCCGCGAGGCCGCGTGAAATGCTCTATCACACTCGAACGAACGGCTAAAGCGTCGCCGCGATATAGGCGAGAAGACCCGCGATGACCCACATCGCCGCCGTGGTCCAGCGCCGGGCATAAGCCTCCGCCCGGCCGATGGCGGCCGCGCTGCGCGGGTCGAGCAGAAAGCCGTTGCGGGTCGCCGCTTCCAACCGTCCCGCGACGGCGTCCGCGCGCGTCACGAGACCCGGCAGCACGCCGAGAATGCCCGCGAGCGACAGCGCGCCGCGTCCCGCCTCCTCGATGCGGCCGACCGGGCCGAGATTGCGCTCGATCCATTCGCGCACCACGGGTTCCGCCGTGGACCACATGTCGAGATGCGGGTCGAGCGAACGCCCGACGCCCTCCACCACGACCATCGTCTTCTGCAGCATCACCAATTCGGTGCGCGTCTGCATCTCGAACAGGCCCGTCACCTCGAACAGCAGCGTCAGCAGCTTGGCCATCGAGATTTCATCGGCGCGGCGCTTGTGGATCGGCTCGCCGATGGCGCGGATCGCCTGAGCGAACTCGTCCACGGCGTAATTGCCCGGCACATAGCCCGCCTCGAAATGCACTTCGGCCACGCGGCGGTAATTGCGCGTGATGAAGCCGAGCAGGATTTCGGCGAGGAAGCGCCGCTCCTTCACGCCGAGCCGGCCCATGATGCCGAAATCGACCGCGCAAAGCCGGCCTTCGGAATCCACGAACAGATTTCCGGGATGCATGTCGGCATGGAAGAAGCCGTCGCGCAGGGCATGCCGCAGGAAGGACTGGATGACCGTGCGCCCGAGCGCGACGCGGTCATGGCCCGCCGCCTCGATCCCCGCGACGTCGTTCAGCGGAATGCCGTCGATCCATTCGAGGGTCAGAACCTCGCGGCCGGTACGGTCCCAATCGACCGTCGGCACGCGAAATTCGCCGTCGTTCTCGGTGTTCTGCGCCATTTCCGAGAGGGCGGCGGCCTCGAGCCGCAAATCCATCTCCATGACGACGGACCGCGCGAGCGTCTCCACCACCTCCACGAAGCGCAGGCGGCGTGCCTCGGGGGAAAGGCTCTCGAGCGTCCGCGCCGCAAATGCCATGGCGGTGAGGTCGCGCTTGAAGCGGGCGCGCACGCCCGGCCGCAGCACCTTCACCGCGACGCCGCGGCCGTCCGCCGTCGTCGCCCGATGCACCTGCGCGATGGATGCGGCCGCGACGGGCTCGCCCAATTCCGAGAACAGCTCCGCGAGCGGGCGCTGAAACCCTTCTTCGATCGCGGCCACGGATGCCGCACGCGGAAACGGCGGCAGCCGGTCCTGCAGCTTCTCGAGGTCGCGCGCCACGCGCACGCCGACCACGTCGGGCCGCGTGGCGAGAAACTGGCCGAATTTGATGTAGCTGGGGCCGAGCCGCGTCATCGCGGCAGCCAAGCCTTCGCCGCCGTCGCCGCGTCCGCGGCGCTCGATCAAGCGCACGAGGCGCAACAAGGTGCGCGCGGTCGGCGGCAGATCGGCCGGATTGGCGAGAGCGAACGCGCCTTCGCGCGCCAGCACGAAGCCCACGCGGACGAGACGGAACAGGGACGAAACGGAAAAGGCCACGATCTTGGATTCCGTTCCGCTCAGAGCTTCCAGCCGGAATGCAGGCGCACGATGCCGCCCGTCATCGGCCGATGCGTCACGCGCCGGAACCCGGCATCCTCGATCATGCCCGCAAAGGCGGCGGGCGTCGGGAACTTGCGGATGGATTCGACGAGATAGCGATACGGCTCGGCATCGCCGGCGATCGCACGACCCATCAGCGGCACGACGTTGAAGGAATAGGCATCATAGACGGCATCGAAGCCCGGCACGTCGGGCTGCGAGAATTCCAGCACCAACAACCGCCCGCCGCGCTTGAGCACGCGATGCGCTTCCTCCAGCGCGAGGGAGATGCGCGGCACGTTCCGGATGCCGAAGGCGATGGTGTAGGCGTCGAAGGAGGCGTCCGGAAAAGGCAGCGTCTCGGCGTTGCCCTGAACGAATTCGATGCGCTCGCGAAACTCCGCCGGGGTACGGTCGCGACCGACCGCAAGCATTTCGCCGTTGATGTCGAGCACCGTGGCCTGCGCCGTTTCGCCCGCCGCTTCCATCACGCGGAAGGCGACGTCGCCGGTGCCGCCCGCGACGTCGAGCAGATGGAACGGCCGCGTCTTGGAAGGCCGCAAGGTCGACACCAGCGCGTTTTTCCACACGCGGTGCAGTCCGGCCGACATGACGTCGTTCATCACGTCGTAGCGCTCGGCGACCTTGTGGAACACGTCGTCGACGAGATCCTGCTTTTCGTCGAGCCGCACGGTCGAGAAGCCGAAATGCGTCTCGTCCCGCGTCGTCTCGTTCTCGCCCGGTTCCCGTCGCCGTCCGTTCCGCATGCCTTGCCCTTCGCGCCGATGCGGCGGGACCATAGCGTGCAACGCGGCGAACCGCTATGTCCCGCGCGGTCACAGGAGAACAGCCCGCGATGCCCGAACTTCCCGAGGTCGAAACGGTACGCCGCGGTCTCGAACCCGCCATGGCGGGCGCGGTGATCGCCCGCGTCGAGCAGCGCCGGAGCAACCTCCGATTCCCCTTCCCCGACCGCTTCGTCGAGCGGTTGACCGGGCGCCGCGTGAACGCGCTGAGCCGCCGGGCCAAATATCTTTTGGCCGATCTCGATTCGGGCTACGTGCTCGTGATGCATCTCGGAATGACCGGCCGCTTCACGGTGGAACAGCCGGACGGCGCAGCCCTCGTCCCCGGCGAATTCCTCTACGCGGCCAGCGCAAACGACACGCATGACCATGTCGTGTTCCATCTCGAAGGCGGTGCGCGCATCACCTACAACGACGCGCGGCGCTTCGGCTTCATGACGCTGATCGAGCGCGCGACGCTGCCTGAGCACCCCCTCTTCGCACGTATCGGCATCGAGCCGTTGGGCAACGCTCTGGACGGCGCGGCCTTGGCGCGGATGTTCGCAGGCAAGAGCGCCCCGCTGAAAGCGGCGCTGCTCGACCAAACACTCGTGGCGGGCCTCGGCAACATTTATGTCTGCGAGGCGCTGCACCGCGCCGGCCTCTCGCCGAACCGGGCGGCCGGCACGCTCGCAAAAAAGGACGGCGGCCCCACCGCACGCGCCGAGCGCCTCGCCGTCGTGATCCGCGACGTGCTCGAGGAGGCCGTCGCGGCCGGCGGTTCGACCCTGCGCGATTACGCCCATACCGACGGCTCGCTGGGCTACTTCCAGCACGCCTTCAAGGCCTATGGCCGCGAAGCCGAGCCCTGCACCAACCCCGCCTGCAACGGCGTCATCCGCCGCATCGTCCAATCGGGCCGCTCGACCTTCTACTGCGGGGAGTGCCAGCGGTAGCTGTTCATCGTTTCGGGTCGCCGGCCGTTCTGAGACGAAAAATTTTCCCTGTCTTCGCGACGCATCCCGACGGCATGCGCGCGGAGCCGTCTTCGATGTATCCTTCCTGCCCCATCATATTGTTCACGAGATATCCGGCTTGGCTCGTGGCCTCGTTCCCGGGGCCGTAAACATTCCCAAGTTCGGCCTGCAGAAGAGGATCGACGCCGGCCAACGCCGGGATGCCCGCCCGCACGGCTGCAAGAGCGGCCGATTTGCCGACACGAGAAAAGATGATCGCTTCCATCGCTTTTCCGACCGCATCATCCAGTCGAACGTTCTCGGTCGGAGCGGCGAGCCGGCCAGATGCAAGGATCAGATCCAAAAGCTCCCGAGCCTTTGGATCGGTGTCGGCCTTTTTGCCGGCGTTTTCTGCCAGATTGCCTATCTCTTTCGCAGACAGCGTCGGAAGCTTTTTTGTCCAATCCATGAGGGGGTCTCCACCGGCTCTCCCGAAGAGTCTGCACCCTGCCGGGGCGGCACCGCCATAAACCGAGCCGTGCAATCAAAGGATTTTTCATCGGAAATTACGCCAGCTTACCACTTGGCGGTACACATCATCGAGACTTGGTCATTCCCCTGGAGCGTTGATCAACGGCCGTGCCTCCGATAGCTCTCGATGAAGACATCCGAGGGGAGGACGCCATGGCCTACGAGACCATCATCGTCGAGACGCGGGGCCGGGTCGGGCTCGTCACGCTCAACCGCCCGCAGGCTCTGAACGCGCTCAACGCGCAGCTGATCGCGGAGCTGAACGTGGCGCTGGACGGGTTCGAGGCCGATGCCTGCATCGGCTGCGTCGTGATTACGGGATCCGAGAAGGCCTTCGCCGCCGGCGCCGACATCAAGGAGATGAGCGGCCTCTCTTATCCCTCGACCTATCTCGACGACTTCATCACCTCCTGGGACCGCGTCGGCAATCGCCGCAAGCCGATCATCGCCGCGGTGGCCGGCTTTGCGCTCGGCGGCGGCTGCGAACTCGCCATGATGTGCGACTTCGTCCTTGCCGCCGACACGGCAAAGTTCGGGCAGCCGGAGATCAAGCTCGGCGTCATGCCCGGCGCGGGCGGCACGCAGCGGCTCACCCGCTTCGTCGGCAAGGCCAAGGCCATGGAGATGTGCCCCACCGGCCGCATGATGGACGCGGCGGAAGCCGAGCGCGCGGGCCTCGTCTCCCGCGTGATCCCGGCGGCCGATCTGCTCGAGGAGGCGATGAAGACCGCGGCCGCCATCGCGGGCATGTCGCTGCCCATCGCCATGATGACCAAGGAAAGCGTCAACCGCTCCTACGAGACCACGCTGGCCGAGGGCATCCGCTTCGAGCGCCGCGTCTTCCACGCCATGTTCGCCACCGCCGACCAGAAGGAAGGCATGTCGGCCTTCGTCGAAAAGCGGAAGCCGGAGTTCAAGAACCGCTGATGGAGTTCGGATACGACGTCCTCGCGCTGCTCGCCGCGGTCGCCTTCGTCGCGGGCTGCGTGGACGCGATCGCCGGCGGCGGCGGCCTGATCACGGTGCCCGCTCTCCTCCTCGTAGGCTTCGATCCGGCGACGGCGGTGGCCACGAACAAGCTGCAGGGCACCTTCGGCAGCGGCTCGGCCACCTTGGCCTTCGCACGGGCGGGGCGGATCGAGTGGCGGCGCTCGCTGCCCCTCGCGGCCTCCGGCGCGCTCGCCTCGGTGGTCGGCGCCTTCGCCGTTCAGAGATTGCCGAACGACGTCCTGCTCACCGTCGTACCCGTCCTGCTGGTCGCCGCGGCGCTCTATTTCGGTCTCTCGCCGAAGATGTCGGACCAAGCGGCGCGGCGGCGCGTCACGCCGCTCGTCTTCGGGCTGCTGTTCGTACCCTTCGTGGGCTTCTACGACGGCTTCTTCGGCCCCGGGGCGGGGTCGTTCTACATGGCCGGGAGCGTGGCCCTGCTGGGGCTCGGCGTCGTCGCGGCCACGGCGCAGACGAAGCTCCTGAACTTCGCCAGCAACGCGGCGTCGCTCGCCTTCTTCATCGCGAGCGGGGCCGTCGTGTGGGCCGTGGGGCTTGCGATGGGCGTGTTCGCATGGATGGGCGCGCAGGTCGGCTCGCGCCTCGCCATGCGCCACGGGGCGCGCCTGATCCAGCCCGCGCTGGTGGTGATGTGCATTCTCGTGGCGCTGCGCATGGCGTCCGATCCGAAAAATCCGCTTCATGCCTTCGTCGTCGGACTCTTTTGACCGCGGCGCATTGACGGTCTTCGGTACGGCGGCTATAAGCCCGGCCTCATGAACGGCTGCGTCCACGACGGGCGTGCCGACCAACCCTTACACACAGTGACGCCGACGGGCCGCTCAGGCCGCCCGGGCGTACGGGGACAACGATGGCGAATACGACCTCCGCCAAGAAGGCGACCCGCAAAATCGAACGGCGCACCGCCGTCAACCGTGCGCGCCGCTCGCGCATGCGTACCTTCGTCAAGAAGGTCGAAGAGGCGCTGCGCCAGGGCGACGCCGCCGCGGCGTCGGCCGCGCTGAAGGAGGCCGGTCCCGTTCTGATGCGCGCCGCCCAGCTCGGCGTGGTGCACAAGAACACGGCCTCTCGGAAGGTCTCGCGCATGACCCGCGCGGTGAAGGCTCTCACGGCCTGATCAGCCGCTCAATCGATGGTTGTATTCAAACCCGGCGGGTCTCCCGCCGGGTTTTTTCTTGCCCGCATTCCAAGCCGCCCATCCCGGTTCCACACGCATGAATATCGGTTCAAAAAGCGTGCTTTTCCGCTTGACTCCGAGACCCTGAAGCGAGCTCCGGCAGCGGTCGGAGACAGCGTAAGCTGCGCAGATTTTCTTCATGTTTTACAAACGGTTACGGGGTAAGACGGCGGAAGCTCGCAGGAGGGCGTCGGGCAAGCTGCCGACGGGTCGAGTCAAGCCCAAATATTTTGAAAAATTTCGCGGCCAAGGCTGCGTTAAGGAATCGCTAACTTGAACAACGTCTTGCACGCATGAGTTAGGTCCGGCGCAACGTCGGAATGGGCGCTCCTGTCGGGATCGACGGGTTCCGGAGACCGAGTCCGCGTTGCCTCGCGGAGGGCCTCTGTGTAAGGTCCGAGCGTCTTGAGAGGCTCTCTCGAGATGCCAGCAAACAACCGGGCGCAAGGGCACCTCACACCGATGGGGCCCTGAAAACATGACTCTCGTCGAGTCATGCAACGCCTTGCGTTTGTCGAGCAAGAAACTTGGAACGGTTGCGTCGAGCGTGCAGCGTTGCTTCGCACGAAAGCGGCCGACGACGCCTCGTGAAGGATGCGCTCAGGCGCTTTTTCACGGCGACTGATGGGACAAAGGGGACGATGACGATGGCCGGGTCGGATTTTTCCAAGAGACGGCATTGCCTTTACGGAATGAGCCCCCCTGCGGAGACATGCGGCATGGGGCGCGGATCGGGTCTGTAATCCCGACTGGTATTTGACGACCGCCCGGCCCGATCGCGACGATCGAGCCACGCCGACCGCTTCCGACGAGTATTTTCATGTTTCAGTCTTCGGCTTTCGAGGATGCCGGTTCGCCCGCACCCCAACAAACCCCGGTCTCCGAATGGGCCGAGGCTTGGGACCGCGTCCGCCGCCGCCTTCGCGCGGAATTGGGCGAGGACGTCTATTCCAGCTGGTTCGGCCGGCTCGATCTGGTCGGCGTGTCGGAAGGCACCGCCCACCTCTCCGTTCCCACGCGCTTCCTGAAGAGCTGGATCCAGTCGCATTACGTCGACCGCGTCCGCCAACTCGTGACGGACGAACTCGCCGGCATCGCGCAGATCACGCTTTCGGTGCGCGGCACCGCCCAGCGGACCCAGGCGCGTCCCCCGCAGGCTGCGGGGTCCGACGCCGCCGTCGAGCCGCGCAACGCCAAGCCGACAGCCGATCAGGCGCGTGCCGCGGAACGGGCCGCTCATGATGCGGACGGTCTGTCCGGCTCCCCGCTAGACCGTCGCCTCACCTTTTCCAGCTTCCTCGTCGGCCGCTCGAACGCGCTGGCCCACGCCGCCGCGGAACGCGTGGCGCGGATCGAGCCGGGCACGGCCCCGCTCTACAATCCGCTCTACGTCCACGCCGCCGTCGGCCTCGGCAAGACCCACCTGCTTCACGCGGTCGGTCACGAGGTCATGGCCGCCGGACGCCGCGCGATCTATCTGACCGCCGACCGCTTCATGTACGACTTCGTCACGGCGCTGAAGTCCCAGAACGCCCTTGCGTTCAAGGAGCGGCTCCGCGGCATCGATCTTCTGGTTATCGACGACGTGCAGTTCCTGCAGGGCAAGTCGATCCAGCAGGAATTCTGCCACACCATCAACGCGCTGGTGGATGCCGGCCGTCAGGTCGTCGTGGCGTCCGATCGTCCGCCGGGCGATCTCGAGAGCTTGGACGAGCGCGTCCGCTCCCGCCTCGCCGGAGGCCTCGTGGTCGAGATGGGCGCGCTCGACGAAGCACTGCGCATCAAGATCATCGAAGCCCGCATCGAGGCGGCGCGCACGCATCAGCCCACCTTCGAGGTGAGCCCGACGGTGGTGTCCTTCGTTGCCAAATCGATCGTCACGAACGGTCGGGACCTCGACGGCGCGGTCAACCGCCTCCTCGCCCACACCACGCTGACGGGCGGCCCGCTTACGGTCGAAGCGGCAGAGACCGCGATCCGCGATCTGGTGCGCTCGCGCGAGCCGAAAAAGGTCAAGATCGAGGACATCCAGAAGCTCGTGGCCACGCATTACAATGTGAGCCGCGCGGACATCCTCTCGTCCCGCCGGTCTGCAGGCGTCGTAAAGCCCCGGCAGGTCGCGATGTACCTCTCGAAGGTGCTGACGCTGCGCTCGCTGCCGGAAATCGGCCGACGCTTCGGCGGACGCGACCACACCACGGTGCTGCACGCGGTGCGCAAGATCGAGAACGCCTCGACGGCCGATCTCTCCCTGCGCGAGGACATCGAGCTGCTCAAGCGCATGCTGCAGGACTGATCGCTTTCGGCCGGATTTCCCGGCCCGATTGCGGTCTTCGGCGGCCGCGCCCGGGCTTTCCTGTGGATCGATGCTCCGCCGTCGCTGCAGTGCAACGGCCGCCCTTGCGCTCGGCCGGCGGGCTTGCCAATCTGCCCGCCCCTCGGTCGGGCTTTTCGCCCGCCCGCTCCCGACACTCCAAGCGTCGCAGGATCGGCCCATGAAGGTCACAGTCGAA
Source organism: Hyphomicrobiales bacterium (assembly GCA_027489535.1). Lineage (GTDB taxonomy): Bacteria > Pseudomonadota > Alphaproteobacteria > Rhizobiales > Beijerinckiaceae > JAIXZO01. Next base: position 127,995 of record JAIXZO010000012.1, on the reverse strand, counting down.
CGCGCGGCTCTGTTGAAGTCGCTCGGCCATGTCCACCGCGTCGTCGAGCGGCGGAACACGATTCCGATCCTTTCGAACGCATTGATCCGTTCCGAGAACGGATCCCTGCGCCTGAAGGCGACCGACCTCGATCTCGAGGTGACGGAAACGCTCGGCGCGGACGTCGATCAGGCGGGTGCAACCACCGTCCCGGCGCATACGCTCTACGACATCGTCCGCAAATTGCCCGACGGCGCTCAGGTCTCGCTCGAGACCACAGGCGAATCGGGCACGATGACGATCCGCTCCGGCCGCTCGCGATTTACGCTGCAGACGCTGCCGGACACCGATTTCCCCGATCTCGCGGCCGGCGAGATGACGCATTCCTTCGCGATGCCGTCGGGTGAGCTTCGCCGCCTGATCGAAAAGGCCCAATTCGCCATTTCGACCGAAGAGACCCGCTATTATCTCAACGGCATCTATCTCCACACCATCGACGTGAACGGCACGACCATGCTGCGCGCCGTGGCCACCGACGGCCATCGCCTCGCACGCGTCGAAACGGCCGCGCCCGCGGCTTCCGCGGGCATGCCCGGCGTCATCGTGCCCCGCAAGGCGGTCGCCGAGATCCTCAAACTGGCGGAATCGGCAGGCGACGAAATCGGCATCGAACTGTCGACGTCGAAGATCCGCCTCACCCTCGGCCCCGTGGTGCTCACCTCGAAGCTGATCGACGGCACCTTCCCGGATTACCAGCGCGTCATTCCCACCGGCAACGACAAGCTGCTGATGGTCGACCGCGTCCTGTTCCAGTCGGCCGTCGACCGCGTTTCGACGATCTCGTCCGAACGCGGCCGCGCCGTGAAGCTGGCTTTGGGCGACCGCCGCCTGACCTTGTCCGTCACCAATCCGGATTCGGGCTCCGCGACGGAAGAGATCGAGGTCGATTACGACGCGTCGCCGATCGAGATCGGGTTCAACGCCCGCTATCTGCTCGACATCGCCGGACAGCTCGACAAGGACACCGCGCTCTTCAAATTCGCGGATTCCGGTTCGCCGACGCTGATTCAGGACAGCGAGGGCGCAAGCGCGCTCTACGTCCTCATGCCCATGCGGGTGTGATCGTCGGCGACGGCGCGGGGTCTCGCCCCGCCGGCGGGCGGGTCGGGACCGCATCGACTCGCCGTCCGCCCGAGGGTAAGCACGCCCCATGACCTCCGACTTCCGAGGCGTCGCGGTGCGGCGTCTGATCTTGTCCGATTTCCGGTCCTATCCCGCCCTCGACCTCAGCGTCGGCGGTCGCATCGTCGCGCTTGTCGGCGAGAACGGCGCGGGCAAGACGAACATTCTCGAAGCGCTGTCGCTCTTCACGCCCGGTCGAGGCCTGCGGCGCGTCGATCTGGCCGAGATGGCGCGTGAGGGCGGTTCCGGCGGCTTCGCCGTCTCCGCCACGCTCGCGGGACCGTTCGACGACGTGCGCCTCGGCGCGGGGCTCGAACCGGCTCTCCCGGGAGAGAACCCGCAACGGCGCTGCCGCATCGACGGGGAAACGGCGGGATCGCCCGCAGCCTTTGCGGACCATGTGCGTGTGGTCTGGCTTACGCCCGCCTTCGACGGCTTGTTCACCGGCTCGGCCGGCGACCGCCGCCGCTTTCTCGACCGTCTCGTGCTGGCCGTCGATCCCGAACACGGCGCACGCGTCAACGCGCTCGAACGCGCCCTGCGTTCACGCAACCGCCTGTTGGAGGACGAACGGTCCGACGCCGCATGGCTCGACGCGGTCGAGCGCGAGGTGGCCGAAACGGGAACGGCGGTTGCCGCCGCACGGCTCGAGACGGCCGGTCGTCTCGCCGCCCTCATCGCGGCGGCACGCGACGACGCCTCGCCTTTCCCTTGGGCCGACATGGCCTTGGAAGGTGTGCTGGAGGCCGAACTCGCGCAGCGACCGGCCGTCGACGTGGAAGACCTCTATCGCGGCCTGCTGCGCGACAACCGCAACCGCGACCGGGCCGCCGGCCGCACGCTCATCGGCCCGCAGGCCTCCGATCTCGTCGTTCGGCACGGCCCGAAGGGCATCGCGGCGGACCGGGCCTCCACGGGCGAGCAGAAGGCCCTGCTGATCGGGCTCGTGCTAGCCCATGCGAGGCTGGTGGCCGCGATGAGCGGCATCAAGCCTCTGGTGCTGCTGGACGAGATCGCGGCCCATCTCGATCCCCGCCGTCGCGGCGCGCTGTTCGCCGACCTCGCCGAGCTCGGATCGCAGGTCTGGATGACTGGTGCGGACCAGGCCGCCTTCGCCGATCTGCCGCCCGACTCCGAGCGGTTCGAGGTGACGCCGGGGCATATAGCGGCTATGGTTCGCTGGCCTGCGGAGCCCCGCTGAACGCGGGTGCGCGGCTTTTCCCCGACATTCGGCTCGGGAGCCCCGGAAACCGTCTTCAGGGCCGTGAAAAAGCCCCGCCGAACGCTTATATTCAGCAAGCGAATCAAGCATTTCCGGAACGAGCGACACATGGCCGAAGCCGTACGCAGCGATGCCGACATTTCCTATGGCGCCGACTCCATCAAGGTCCTGAAGGGCCTCGACGCGGTCCGCAAGCGCCCGGGCATGTATATCGGCGACACGGACGACGGTTCGGGCCTGCACCACATGGTCTATGAAGTCGTCGACAACGCCGTCGACGAGGCGTTGGCGGGCCATGCCGACGTCGTCACCGTCACGCTCAATCCCGACGGTTCGGTCACCGTCACCGACAACGGCCGCGGCATCCCCACCGACATGCACACCGAAGAAGGCGTGTCTGCGGCCGAGGTCATCATGACCCAGCTTCATGCGGGCGGAAAGTTCGACCAGAACTCCTACAAGGTGTCCGGCGGCCTGCATGGCGTGGGCATTTCGGTCGTGAACGCGCTCTCGACCAAGCTGACCCTGCGCATTTGGCGCAACGATCTCGAACACAGCATGTCCTTCACCCACGGCGATCCCGACGCGCCGCTGGCGATCGTCGGGCCGGCCAACGGCAAGCGCGGCACGGAGGTGACCTTCATCCCGTCGCCCCAAACCTTCACCATGGTGGAATTCGATTACGCCACGCTGGAGCACCGTCTGCGCGAGCTCGCCTTCCTCAATTCCGGCGTGCGCATCCGCCTGACCGACGCGCGCCATTCCGAGGTGAAGAGCGAGGAAATGCTCTACGAAGGCGGCTTGGAAGCCTTCGTGCGCTATCTCGACCGGGCCAAGAACCCGCTGCTCGGCGCGCCGCTGATGGTGCGCACGGAGAAGGACGGCATCACGGTGGAAGCCGCGATGTGGTGGAACGAGAGCTACCACGAGTCCGTGCTCTGCTTCACGAACAACATCCCGCAACGCGACGGCGGCACCCATCTCGCCGGCTTCCGCGGCGCGCTGACCCGCCACATCACGGCCTACGCGGAATCCTCCGGCATTTCGAAGCGTGAAAAGGTCAGCCTGACCGGCGACGACTGCCGCGAGGGGCTCACCTGCGTCCTCTCCGTGAAGGTTCCCGATCCGAAATTCTCGTCGCAGACGAAGGACAAGCTCGTCTCGTCGGAAGTGCGCCCCGTCGTCGAAAACCTCGTCGGCGACGCGCTCTCGACTTGGCTCGAAGAGCACCCGGCCGAGGCGAAGGTCGTCATCGGCAAGGTCGTCGAAGCCGCGGCCGCCCGCGAGGCGGCCCGCAAGGCCCGCGAGCTCACGCGGCGCAAGGGCGCGCTCGATATCGCGTCCCTCCCCGGCAAGCTCGCCGACTGTCAGGAGCGCGATCCGGCAAAAGCCGAATTGTTCATCGTCGAGGGCGACTCGGCGGGCGGCTCCGCGAAGCAGGGCCGCAATCGCGAATTCCAGGCGGTTCTGCCGCTGCGCGGCAAGATCTTGAACGTGGAGCGCGCGCGCTTCGACAAGATGCTGTCCTCCGAGCAGATCGGCACGCTGATCACCGCGCTGGGCACGGGCATCGGCAAGGAAGAGTTCAACGCCGACAAGCTGCGCTACCACAAGATCATCATCATGACGGACGCGGACGTGGACGGCAGCCACATCCGTACCCTGCTGCTTACCTTCTTCTTCCGGCAGATGTCGGACCTGATCGAGCGCGGCAACATCTACATCGCCCAGCCGCCGCTCTACAAAGTGATGCGCGGCAAGCAGCATCAATACCTCAAGGACGAGCGCGCGCTCGACGAATATCTGATCGATCAGGGGCTCGAAGGCTCCTTGCTCCGCCTCGGCTCGGGCGAGGAACGCATGGGCCGCGACCTGCATGCCGTGCTCGAAGAGGCCCGTCAGGTCCGCTCCCTCTTGGGCGGACTGCATTCGCGTTATGACCGCTCCGTGGTCGAACAGGCCGCCATCGCGGGCGTGCTGCGCCCCGTCGCCGACCCCGCCGCCGCCCAAGCGGCGCTGGGCACGGTCGCGGAACGCCTCGACATGATTTCCGACGAGACCGAGCGCGGATGGGAAGGCCACGTCGAAGACGGCAATCTCGTCTTCTCGCGCACCGTGCGCGGCGTGAAGCATGTCGCGATCCTCGACGCGCCGCTGCTCGGCTCCGCCGACGCCCGCAAGATCGACGAGCACACCGCCTCGCTGCACGAGGTCTACGGAACGACGGGAACCTTGGTCCGCAAGGCCGACGAAATCCTCGTCCACGGCCCGACCATGCTGTTCGACGCGGTGACGAGCGCCGGCCGCAAGGGCGTCAGCCTGCAGCGCTACAAGGGTCTCGGCGAGATGAATCCCGAGCAGTTGTGGGAGACCACGCTCGACCGGAACGTGCGTTCGCTGCTGCAGGTTCGCGTCAAGGATGTCGTCGACGCCGACGACATCTTCACGAAGCTGATGGGCGACGTGGTCGAGCCGCGGCGCGAATTCATCCAATCGAACGCGCTGAACGTGGCAAATCTCGACGTCTGATGTCGTAAACAAGGGCCGAAATTCACATCGTTCAAGGTGAATTTCGGGCCCTGTTCAGCATGGATTCACGGTCGCCCGAGCCCCGGGCGACCGTTTTCGCATCCCGTGCGGCGCTCAATCGAAATCGAAAATCTCGCCGAGAAACGACTTCCGCTTCTTGTGCCCGTACCCGTGATGCCCCTGCGCATAGCGCGGATCATAGGTCTTCTGCGGCGGATAGGGCGCCTGCTGATAGGCCGGCGGCGGGGGCGGGGCGAAGGCCGGCTGCGGCGCGGGAGCGGGCGCGGCTTGGGACGCGGAGCGTTCGATGATCTTGTCGAGCTCGCCCCGATCCAGCCACACGCCGCGGCATTTCGGGCAATAGTCGATCTCGATCCCCTGGCGGTCGCTCATGACCAGATCGGAGCCGTCGGCGGGGCATTTCATCGGATTTTCCCTCTCTTTCGAGCGGCAACGACCGCCGCCCCCATCACATCGTGACGCCGAGCGGTCTCCGCAAGGGACGGTGGCGGTGAAGCTGCGAAAGGGGGACCGAGCGGGCCGACGATGATTCGGCCCGCTCGCCTCGTTACGAAGACGGCTTGGCTTCCGACGCATTGGCCGCTTTCGGCGGCGTTGCGTTCAGCTTCTTGGCGTTCGACCGGGTCGGCCCGACGCCACCCTCTTTCGCGAGCGTGGCCGTGACCGGATTCGGAAAATGCTCGAGCGTCGATCCGGTTGCGGCATCGACGCCCATTCCGACGATGCCGCCGAGAAGGACGTTGCCCGCGAAACCCGCAGCGCCGCTGCCCGCCACACGTGTCGCAACGGGAATCTGCTGCTTTTTGTAGCCGTCGAGTTCAAAGGTCGCGATGAATTCCGATTTCCGAGGAATCTCGAGCATGCATGGCGTCTGACAGGTATGGCCTATCGACGTCCGCACGGTCGCTTCGCTCGGCTCGGACGAAAAGGTGATCTGATTGGTCGTGCCGCGGGTGACAGTCGCGCAACCCGCTGCGGTGAGCGCCACGAAGGCGACCGCGATAATGCGCATTGAATTCTCCATAAAAAATACGATTCGAGCGAAAGAGCTGAGCCGTGACGCTCAAGCTTCGCTCATTTTGGGGTCGATTGCCACCGAGACTTGTTGCCGAACAGAGGTCGACCCGTCGCGCCGCCTCGTCACCCCTACCCTCCGCGCCCTTTCCATGCGACACAGCGGCAACGCCACCGATGTCCACGGCACTGCATGTCCTCCACGGGTTGGGCCGCTCTTGCGGTTCGTGATTTTCGATTGTTCGTGCTCGGGCGGTTTCTCGCCGGGGCGGGACTGCAGATCCTGACCGTCGCGCTCGGCTGGTTGATCTACGACGTCACCAAAAGCGCCTACGCGCTCGGCATGATCGGGCTCGCCTCGTTCCTGCCGACATTGGTGCTCGCCCTCGTCGCGGGGCAGGTGGCGGACCGGGTGGATCGGCGGGTCGTCGTCTATGTCTGCTACGGCATTCAGGCCTTGGCCGGGCTGGGTCTTCTGGCCGTCACGCTGATGCCGGACATGCCGGTGTGGCCGATCTACGGGCTGACGATGCTGATCGGCGCGACGCGCGCGTTTTACGGGCCCGCCTCGCAGGCGCTGCTGCCCGGCCTCGTGCCGCGCGATCTGTTCCCGAGCGCTGTCGCGCTCAATTCGTCCGTCTGGCAGACTTCGGTCGTGGTCGGGCCGGCGACGGGCGGGCTGCTGTTCATCTTCGGGCCGCAGGTGGTGTTCGGAACCGCCGCTTTGTTCACGGCCGGCGCGGCTCTGGCGTTCTTTGCCATCCGCGCCCGCCCGCAACTGCCCGAGCGCGAACCCGTCTCGCCGAAGACTGTGTTCGCGGGCATCGTCTTCATTCGCTCGAAGCCCGTCATCCTCGGCGCGATCTCGCTCGATCTCTTCGCCGTGCTCCTCGGCGGCGCTACGGCGCTGCTGCCGATCTTTGCGCAGGACATCCTCAAGGTCGGCCCCGAAGGCTTGGGCATTCTGCGCAGCATGCCCGCGCTGGGCGGGGTCACCATGGCGATGGTGCTTGCGCAATGGCCGCTGCGGCGGCGCACGGGGCCGACGATGCTTGTCTGCGTCGGCATTTTCGGGCTCGCGACGATCGGCTTCGGACTGTCGACCAATTTCACGCTCTCGCTGGCCTGCCTCGCCGTGTTGGGCGCGGCGGACATGGTGAGCGTCTATGTGCGCCAGAGCCTCGTGCAGGGCGAGACGCCGGACCACATGCGCGGGCGCGTCTCGGCCGTGAACTTCGTCTTCATCGGCGCGTCGAACGAGCTCGGGGAATTCGAGTCCGGCATGCTCGCGGCGTTGGTCGGCGCGGTGCCGGCCGTGATCATCGGCGGCATCGGCACCATCCTCGTCGCCGCAAGCTGGGCCTTCCTGTTCCCGGAATTGAGAAAACGCGACCGCCTGCTGAGCTGAAGGTCAGCCCTCCTCGTCGAGATCGCCCCCGACCTCCGACCCGGCCGCGGCTTCGCTCGGGTCATGCTTTCGGTCCCGCTCGCCTGCGACGCCCTCGGGCCCGTGGGCGGCCTTTTCAGGTGCAAGCTCGCGCGGGTCGTTCTGCGCCTCATGTTCGGGCGAGATGACGGGCTGTTGGGGATGCTCCTCGTCGCGGACGGGCGGGCCGGTGATCGCGCCCGCACCCATATAGGCCGGCGGATCGCTGGCCGGAAACGACAGCTCGGACCCGAGATCGACGGCCGCGTCTTCTTCCTCGCCCGCCTCCCGCGCGACGTCGTCGACGGATGCGCCGCTGCCGACGGACTCGTCGCCTCCGCCCGGCGTCGCCGGACCGCCCGCGATCGACGGCCCTTCGCCGCCGGTCGGCCCGGAGCCGATCCCCGTGCCGGTGCCGCCGGTATTGCCGGGGCCCGCGCCCGCAATCGCGCCGGGCACCGTCTCGTCCTTGTCGCCGTCCGTCATCGCGCTCTCCCGTTTCGGGGACAACGCGGCGGCCGGGCCGAGGTTCGGTTCAGTCGGCGAGAACGCGCGTCGTGGGGAAGGTCACTTCGACCAGCGTGCCCTGATCGCGCCCGCTGCGGATGGCGAGCGAGGCGCGATTGGCCTCGACCAAGGCCTTGGTGAGCGGGAGACCCAGACCCGTGCCGCCGGCACGACGTCCCGCACGGGTCTGCCGGAAGGGCTCCATCGCCGCTTCGATTTCCGACGGGTCCATGCCGACGCCGGTGTCCCGGACACGGATCACGACTTCGCCGTTGTCGGTGAAGGCGGTCGAGACGATCACCTGACCGCCGGGCTCCGTGAATTTGACGGCGTTGGACAGCAAATTGAGGACGATCTGCTTCAAGGAACGATCATCCGCCACGATCATCGGCAGCATGGGCGCGAGGCCCGAACGCAGCACGACCTTGCCGCGTTGGGCCTGCGGCTGGAGCAGATTGACCGAGCTCGCGACGAGCGCGTTGGCATCGACGGCACGGAAGTCGAGCTCGAAGCGCCCCGCCTCGATCTTCGCCATGTCGAGCAGGTCGTTGACCAAGCTCAGCACATGCGAGCCCGAGGCGTGGATGTCGCGCAGATATTCCTTGTACCGCTCGTTTCCGACCGGGCCGAAGCGCTCTTCGATCATCACCTCGGCGAAGCCCATCACGGCGGACATCGGCGTACGGAGTTCATGGCTGATCGTGGCGAGAACGTCGGACTTCTGGGCGCTGGCGCGCTCGGCTTCCTGCTTGGAGGCGAGCAGGTCGGCCTCCGCGCGCTTCCAAGCCGTCATGTCGCGCAACACGGCGCAGAAGCGCCGGCCGGGATCGTCGCCGATGCGCCCGAGCGTCATGAACAGCGGCATCGTGCCGCCCTTTCGGGCGCGGCCGTTCACCTCGCGGCCGTCATTGAGCAGACTGGCGACGCCGTTGGACTTGAGGCCTTCGAGATAGTCGAGCGCAGCGCCGTGCCCGTCCGGCGCGAGCAGAGTGAGGAAGCTCTGGCCGAGGATTTCGCTTTCCTCGTAGCCGAACAGCGCCTCCGCCGTGCGGTTCGCGGCCGAAATCCGACCATCTGCGTCGAGAACCAGCACGCCGTCCGTGGCGATGTCGAGAATGTCGGTCAGGTCCGCGATTTCACGTTCGCGCCGCGCCAGTTCCTCTTCCAGCGCGCCGGACGGGGGAGCGGGCCGGGCCACGTCGGCTTCTACGGGGCGGAACGTCATCAGCGTGGCGGGCATGCCGCCCCACGAAACCGTGTTCAGGCGGACATGCATGGGCACTTCGCGCGCGTCGCGCGTTTCGACGCGCACCGCATCGCCGCCGTCCGCTGCGGGGGCGGGACCGCGGAACAGCCGCTCCATGCCGCCCTCGGCGTGGAACAGGTCGGCATCGGGGTAGCCCAGCATGTCGAGCAAGGCGCGGTTCATCAGGATCGGCACGTCGCCGCGGCTGAGCATGATCCCGAGGTTCAGCCGCTCGAACACGTCGAGGGCCTCGCGCAGCAGATCGGGCGCGTCGTCGGACGCGGCGGACCGGACTTCGGCGGGTGCGGAGACCGGGGGCGGAGCCTGCACGGGGGGCGAGGCCGACCGGACCGTCGGTGCCTCCGCCGCGGGTCGACGCATCGGCGCAGGGGAGGCCCTGTTCTCGGGTGCGGTGATCGCCGCGCCGAGAGCGCGCGCGATTTCACGGAAGGCGAGCCGCTCGCCGTCCGACAATCCGCGACCGGACGATTCTGCACGCGGGGCTGCCGGCTTTGCGGGTTCGCGCGGGACCGGCGGTGCAGCGGCAGGCGCGCGTACACGCTCGGGTGCGGGCTCCGGTTCCGGCGCGGGGGCGGGCTCCGGTTCCGGCTCTTGCAACGTTTCCGTCACGACGTGGCCGCGCTCGACGTCGTCCTCCGCGAACACGATGTCGTCGACGGTCGGCACGTCCGGCTCTGCTGCGGAAGCGGCGAGATCCGTTTCCGGGTCCTCGTCCTGTTCGGGCGCAACGGTCCGGGCGGCGAGTTCGCTGCCGACCTCGCCCGCCATGGAGACCGTGCGGGTGAGATCGATGACGCCGAAGCCGCGGAAGCCTTCGAAGCGTTCTCCCGGCCCGTAGACCGGCGTTCCGCCCAGGCGGACGGGCCGCCACGAGACGGGACCGGCCTTCCAGAGCGTTTCGGCGCCGTTGAACGTCTCGCGCCAGCCGAGGCCGGCGGCGGCGGCACCGGCCGGATCGGAGATGAACTCGCCCTCGACCTCGTGCAGCAGGCGGCCTTCGGCGGCGGCTGCGGAGGGCGAAAGCACGTCGTGGACGGGGGCGTCGAAGGGCTGGAACCGCCCCTCGTGATCGGTGCGCCATGTGAATCGCAAGCTGCGCTGCGTGGTCGTCCTTTCCGGACGCGGGACGACGTCCGGGGCGGAGGGCGCGGGCACAGATTGCTGCAGTTCGGGCGCGGGAGACTGCGGCGCAGGCTCGACCGGTTCATCCTCGGGCGGGCCGCTCGCGGGGCGAAGCACGGGCGGGACGGGCTCCTCGGCAGGCTCGGGCGGAAGCGGGGAAGCCGTTTCGGCTTCGGCGTCTTCCGGCGCGAAGACCCATGCGGGGAGGCGTTCGACCGGGCCGGTGGGCTCCGGGGAGAGGACGGCCAGACCATCCGTGCCGTCGGCGAGCCGGACGCGGCGAAAGGCGAGGGTGACGGGTTCGAAACGACGCCCCGGCATGCGGATGCGTTCGAGGTGGTAGCCCTCCGCCGGCGCGCTGCCGCGGGCGAGGTCCAGAAAACGTTCGACGGGGAGGCGGCCGTCCAAAGGCTTCGAGCCGCCGGTCCCTTCGGGATGGCCGAACAGCACGTAGCCTGCGGGCGTGGCCCAGACGATACGGCGCATGTCGGCCGCCAGCACGGCCGCGGCCTCGCCGCGTCCCGCCGCCTTCGCCAGGTCGCCCCCCATGGTGAGGAGCCGTGCCTGCCCGTCTTCCGGGCCCCGCGCGCTCATCGCCGCTCCGTGTTTCGGCTTCGCATTCCGCGAAATCCGTATGTCGTCGCCTATCATGACCTCCGAAAAGCGTCCACGAAAGCGCCTCGGATGAGTTTGATTATGTTGCGTCTTCGTTAACGATATGAGTGCCCGCTTGACGATTGTGCAGTGCACCATTATGTTGCGGCGCACAAACAAACGGGACGCCCGGCGACGATCGCCGGATCCGCCGAGACAGGGACCACGACAATGGCCAAGAACCCGATGAACTACGAAATCCCGAACGAGATGCGCGACTTCGCCGAGAAGAGCGTCGAGCAGGCCCGCAAGGCGTTCGACGGCTTCCTCGGTGCGGCCTCGAAGGCCGTGACCGCCACGGAATCGCAGACCGCGAGCGTGCAGGCCAACAGCCGCGAAATGGCTCAGAAGGCCATCGGCTACGCCGAGCAGAACATCTCCGCCAGCTTCGAATTCGCGCAGAAGATGGTGCGCGCGAAGGACGTGCAGGAGCTGATGCAGATCCAGGCGGACTACATGAAGTCGCAGATGGCGACCATGCAGACCCAGCTTCAGGAAGTCGGCACCACCGTGCAGGCGACCGTGCAGAAGGCCGCGACCGACGCCAAGACGACGGTCGAAAAGGCCACCGCCGAAGTGCAGAAGGCCGCCGCCGAAGCCGGCCGCCGCAAGTAAGCCGCGAAGTCGCGGTCTTTGCGCCGACGCCGCCTTGCGCGGCGTCGGCGTGATCGTTGAGTCCTCGCGTGCCGTCTCTTCAGCGGCCGCCGCGTCACTGAAACGAGCCTTCGCATGGCCGACCCGGCCGGAGGCGAGAGGAGCATTCCGATGATCGACGAGACCAAAACCGCACCCGCCCCGGCGGCGACCCCCGCTGCGCCGGCCCCGGCCGCGCCGGAAACGAAATCTCAGACCGCCGCGGCGGCTGTGCCCGCCGCACCGACCGCCCCTGCGGCTCCTGCCCCCGCTGCCGTGCCCGTGGCGCAGGCCGCCGCCCCGGCGAAGCCGAAGCCCGCCACGCCCGTCGTGCCGATCGAGCGCGTGCGCCCGGTCGAGGCCAAGCCGACGGAACCGGCAAAGCCCGCTCCCGCGGTGAAGGCCGAAGCTAAGACTGAAGCGAAGCCGGAACCCGAGACCGAAACGAAATCCGCAGCGCCGGCTTCTGCGCCTGCGGCGGTTCCCGCTAAGATTGCACCGGCTTCTGTCCCCGCGCCGATTGCCGCGAAGACTGCTCCGGCACCGGTGAAGCAGACGGCGAAGCCGGCGCCTGCGACCCCCGCTCCGAAGGCGAAGACGGCGGCGGCTGCGAAGCCTGTTGCACAACTTGCAACAAAGCCCGTCGCGAAGACTGTTGCGACAAAGCCTATTGCGGCGAAGCCTGTTGCGGCGAAGGCTGCGGCCCCGAAGTCTGCGGCCGCTCCGGCAAAGACGGCGGCTCCGGCGAAGCCCGCAGCGGTTCAGGCGAAGCCTGTCGCGCCGAAAGCCGCCGCACCGATGGCGGCGCAGAAGGCCTCCGCACCCAAAGCGCCCGCATCCAAGACTCCCGCATCCAAGCCCGCGGGTTCGTCGGTCATCGACCTGCCGGCCGCGTTCAACGCATTCCGCAAGCCGGTCGAGGTGTTGCGGGACGAGCTGCCGAAGACGATGGAATCCATCGCCTCGACCGGTCTCGACCAGACCCGCGAGGTCTATGCCCGGATGCGCCGCTCCGCCGAGGAAGTCGGGGCGGGTTTGGAGAGCGGCGCGAAGGCGACGCAGTCGGGCCTGCATGATCTGCGCGTGCGGATGATGGACGCCGCTCGGGATCAGGCCGAAGCGACGCTGGGCTATTTCAAGGCGCTCGGCGAGGCGCGCAGCCTGTCCGACGTCATCGAGCTCAACGCGACCCATGCGCGCCGACGGCTGGAAACAACCACGGCGCAGATGAAGGACATCGCGGGCGTCGCGAACCGTACGCTGAGCGAAGCCGGCGAGACCGTGCGCAAGGCCGTGACGGCGGGCATCGCGCCGCCGCGCTGAACCCTCTGCGCAACACGCAATTTCAGGGCCGCGCGATCCGTCGTGCGGCCCTTTTGCGTCGGGGCGGACGGGGATGAAACCCGATCTGCGCCGCGGCGTCCTTTCGCGCTTGAAATCCCGGGCGCGCGGGACTAGGTTCGCGCCGCCGCCGCAAGGGCAGCTGTAGCTCAGTTGGTTAGAGCGCTAGATTGTGGATCTAGAGGTCCCCCGTTCAAGCCGGGGCAGCTGTACCATTCCACGCCCGCCGATCCGGAACCGGAGCCTTCAAGGCTCCCGCCGCGGCGAAGTCAGCGCTCGATACTGCTGACGCGGTGGAAATATCCCGAACTCACCGTGCGGTTGAGGCATTCGCCGAATGCGCGATGCAATTGCGGCGACAGCTGCAGCGCGATGCCGCTCTGGCGACCCTCGGTCCAGGTGCAGCAGCCGGTCAGATGCCACCCGCCATAGGGCATCCGCTTGTCGCGAATCGGCAGCGCGACGTCGAACTCGTAATTCTCGCCGGGAACGAGCCGGATGCCGGGCGGACATTCGACGCGCAGACCGGTCTCGCAGATGTCGATCAGCAGCACCTGCCGGCCGTAAAACGTGATGATGTAGGGGCCCATCGGCGCGAAACGCGGCGCATGGCGACGCGCGGTTCCCGTCGGGGCGGCGTCCTGTTTCGTGGCGTCTTTCGGCATCGTCGGTTTCCGGCTTGGTCGCGCGTGCGCATCCATAACACAACCTTGCCGCGACCGGCCGCCCCGCATCGGGCGGATTCGCCGCGTTTCGCGTGCGCGACGTTGCTCAGGAAACCCCTTGCATCGGGGACGGCGTGATCCCCACATCAATGAGAAATGTTCGACCCGAACGGAGCGCCGCCATGACCCCCGACGAAAAGAAGCTCTTGCTCGATCTTTTCGAGCGGATCGGCACGGCCGGGACCGCGCCGCGCGATCGCGAGGCGGAGGCCTTCATCGACGAAGCGGTGCGCCGCACGCCCTTCGCGCCTTACGTGATGGCGCAGACGGTGATCGTGCAGGAACAGGCGCTCAAGGGCGCGGCGGCGCGCATTGAGGAGTTGGAAGAGCGCGTCCGCGCCTTGGAAAGCAAGCAGGAGGAAGGCGCGGGCAGTTTTCTGGGCGGCATCGGCAAGAGCCTGTTCGGCGAGACGCGCACCTCCGTGCCGGTGACCGGGCGCAGCGGGTCGGGCGTGCCGTCCTTCGGCACCGCGCCGCAGCCGCCGCAGCAAGGCGCGGTATGGAACCGGGGCGGGGCCTATCCGCCCCAAGGCGGATTTGCACGCCCCGGCAGCTTCGGCGGGCGTCCCGGCTTCGGCGGTGGCGGCGGGTTCCTGAGCGGGGCTTTGGCGACGGCCGCGGGCGTGGCCGGCGGCGCGCTGCTGTTCCAAGGCCTGTCGCATCTGTTTTCGGACCCGGCCCGCGCGGCGGCGCTTGATCCGAATCTCGCGGGCCTCAACCCGGACATGGCTTCGCTGGGCGACATCCCCGAGCCGCCGCGCGCCACGGACGAGCCCGGCTTCCTCTCGGAAGGCGGAGGCGATTCCGGCCCGGACGGCGGCGGCTTCGGGGGAGACGGCGGCGGCTTCGATTCGGGCTTCGACGGCGGCGGCGATTGGACCTGAGCCGTCGAAGCGCGTTTCAGACCGTCAGAGCGCGAGGCCGCTCTCGGCCGCCAGATCCTTCAAGGACACTTCCGGGCGCGCGCCCATGTGCTGAATGACTTCCGCGGCCGCCATGGCGCCCAAGCGGGCGCAGGCGTCGTGCTCGGCGCCGCGGGCGAGGCCGAAGAGGAAGCCCGCGGCGAAGAGGTCGCCAGCGCCGGTGGTGTCGACCAGCTTCTCGATGGGATGCGCACCGACCGCACGGGTGGATTCGCGCGTGACGACGACCGAGCCCTTTTCCGAGCGCGTGACGGCGGCCAGCACGTTTTCGAGCTTCAGCGCGGCGAGGGCCGCATCGAAATCCGCCGTGGCGTAGAGGCTCTTGAGTTCATGCTCGTTGGCGAACAGCACGTCGACCGAGCCGTCACGCAGCAGGCCGAGGAATTCGTCGCGGTAGCGGTCGACGCAGAACGAATCCGAGAGCGTCAGCGCCACGCGGCGGCCGGCGGCGTGGGCGATCTCGACGGCCTTGCGGAACGCGTCCTTCGCGGCCGGCGGATCCCACAGATAGCCTTCCATATAGACGATCTCGGCGGCGCGGACGGCCTCGGGATCGACGTCGGCGGGACCGAGATCGCGGCACGCGCCGAGATAGGTGTTCATCGTCCGCTCGCCGTCGGGCGTCACGAGAATGAAGCTGCGCGCGGTGGCCGCGCCGTCCGCGGCGGGAGTGCCGTCGAAGGAAACGCCCGCGGCCCGGATGTCATGCGTGAACAGGCGGCCGACCTCGTCGGACTTCACCTTGCCGACGAAGGCGGCGCTGCCGCCGAGCGACGCGATGCCCACGATGGTGTTTGCGGCCGAACCGCCGGAGATGATCGTCGCCGGACCCATGGCGGCGTAGAGCCGCTCGGCCTCCGCCTCTTCGATCAGGCGCATGGAGCCCTTGGCCAACCCGTGCGCGACGAGAAACGCGTCGTCCGTGCGTGCGAGCACGTCCACGATGGCGTTGCCGAGGCCGAGAACGTCGGTGCGGGAGGTCATGAAGGCTCCTTGGAAAGCATGCCGCGTGGGTTTCGCCCGCAGGCGGGCCGCGGTCAAGTCGGGCGGTCAGATCGCTCGGTCAGGTTTTTCGTTTCGCGGCGGCCGCGTCGAGCGTCGCGCGCAGTTGCTCCAACGTCTCGGCATCGAGGTCGGCGATGCTGCGCGACAAGCGATTGGCCAGAGCGGTGGCCGCGGGAGACAGGCCGGCGGTGTCGATGACGATGCGGGGATGGGACAGGTCCGCGAGGCGCGCCAACTCCTCGGCGTCGTCCCAAATGACGTTGAAATAATGGATCACGCGTTGCACGAAGGCCCAATTGGGCTTGCCGCGCCGCCCGTGCTCGAGGGCCGACAGATAAGTCGGCGTCACGCCCAATTCCTCGGCCATGTCCTTGAGCGCGACGCCGCGCTCGGCGCGCAACGCCCGCAGCTTCTCGCCGAACGGCGTCACGCCCGATCCTCCGGGCCGCGGCGACGGCGCAAACGCACATAGAGCGCGCCGGCTCCGCCCTGATGCTGCGCCGCCTCCTCGAAGCCCACGACCATGGATTTGACGTCGGGAAGCCGCAGCCAATGCGGCACCATGCGCCGCAGGACGCCGCGCTCCTCGCCGGAGCCGACGGTTTCGGCCGCGCGCGCCCCTTTGCCGGTGACGACGAGCACCACGGTCGCACCGTCGCGTTGCGCATGAGCGAGAAAGCCGCGCAGGCGCATCAAGGCCTCTTCCTGCCGCAGACCGTGCAGGTCGAGCACGGCGTGGATCGGATGCGTGCCGCGCGCCAATCCCCGTTTCAGCTTGCGCTCCAACGGCGCATGCGGCGGCGGAGAGGGCACGAAGGCGGGGACGGGCCGGGCCGGCGGAGGGACGGGGCGAACGGTCGCTTTTGCCGCCTTGGCGGGAACGCCGACCGCCGGGGGAGCGGGGAGCGGCGGCACGGAAGGCTTTGCAGGCAACGGCTTTGCAGTGGAAGACTTCAATGCCGAAAGCGTCGATGCGGCGGGCGAATGAGGCGGCGTATCGACGGCCGGCTTTTCGGCGGCCGGCTTGTTGCGGCCCGCCAGCGGTTCGACATGCCGCGTTACGAGGTGCCACAGCTCGATTTCGGGCGGCGTGAGGCTGCGGCGACGGCGCGTCACGATGCGCTCCTGGGCAGCAAGGCCGTGAGCGTGCCCGGATGGCGCACGAGGCCTGCGCGCGCGCCGGCGGCGTCGCCCGTGCCGAAAAAGAGATCGACGCGCGCCGGACCGACGATGGCGGTGCCGGTGTCCTGCGCCACGATGAGACCGCAAAACGCGGCGTCGACGCCGGACGGGTCGGGCAAACGCGCCTCGGCGAAAAACGGCGTGCCGTAGCTCCATGCCGTCCTGTCGACGGCGATCGAGCGCATCGGGGTCAATGCCGCCCCGGCGGCGCCCGTCGGCCCGCGTGCGGGATCGGGGTCGGGAAGAAGCTCGAAGAAGACGTAGGACGGATTCATGCGCATGATCCTGTCCGCATCGCCCGGATGAGCCCGAAGCCACGTCTTGAGACGATCCATCGTCATCTCGGCAAGCGGAACGTGTCCTTCCTCCACCACGATTCGGCCGATGGCGCGATAGGGGCGGCCGTTGCGGCCGGCATAAGCGAGGCGCATGCGCCGGCCGTCCGGCATCCGCAGGCGGGCGGAACCCTGAACTTGCGCGAAGAACAGCTCGATGCGGTCGAGCCAGACCAGTTCCAACCCGCGCCCGTCGAGCGCGCCCGCCTCGATGGCCGCGCGGTCGGGAAACGGCGCGATGCGGACGAGATCGTCCGGCAGGCCGAGCGCGGCGACGGGACATGCAGGGCTGCGCACCGGCGATGCGGCGATTTCGGGCTCGTAATAGCCGGTGAAGAAAGCCGAGCCCTCGCGGGGCTCGATGCGGACCGGACGAAAGCGTCGCTCGAAGAAACGGCGGGCCGTGGCCGCATCCGCCGTTCTCCGCAGGCTCAATGCTTCACGGCACGCGGCGGCCAAGGCGGGCCGGGTCGCCCGCCCGCTGCGGACCGCCGGCGCATCATCTGCGATGCGTTCGGCCGTCAGCAGAAAGGTGCGGAACGCGGCGAGGTGATCGTCCGCAGCCCAAGCGGACCCGGCGAACAGGTCCGAGGGAATGAGCCGCGCACCGGCGGGACCGGTCCGCGGGCGCATGGCGTCACTGGCCGGCTTCGGTAGCCACGAGCTTCCAATTCGGGTCGCGGCTGCCGGCTTCGCGGGCGAAGGTCCACACGTCGACCACGTCCACGACCTTGTCGGCCGAACCGTCCACGACCGCACCCGAACCGTCACGGGTGGCGGTGATGAGCTTCGACACGAAGCGGATGGTGACTTGGGCCGAAGAGCCCCGCAACTGCGCGTCCGCGATTTCGGCCTTGTCGAGCGACACGAAGGTCGTCGACATCGTCTCGCCGCGCTTCTCGCGATCGCCGATGGCGGCCGAAAAACCCTCGAAGACGTCCTTCGCGAGCAGGTCGCGCAGCATCTTGCGGTCTCCGGCCGCGAAGGCCGACACGATCATCTCGTAGGCGCTTTTCGCGCCCTCGGTGAAGCCTCGCGCATCAAATCCGCCGTCCGCCGCCGCAATCGCGTCGAGTGCGTTCGCGACCGGGCCGCCGGGTTCGGCGTAGCCTTTCCAGCGGTCGGGATCGGGCTGGCCCATGACGATTTCCGGCTCCTCGACGGGAGCGCGCGCGCCCGGGATCGGGACCACGTTGGACTCGGACGGCGAACGCGCCGGGCGCGGCATGTCGCGGGGCGAGCCCTCGTGGCCGGTACGCATGCCGAGAACGGAATAAAGCCGCCAGATCACGAAAGCCGCGAGTCCCAGAAAGATGATCGTGGCGAAGTCGAACGAGTCCTGCATCATGAGCCTTCGGATGAACGCTCCGGCACAAGCCGGAACCGACCTCCAATATAGGGTTCCCTTCGTCCATCACAACTGCAGTCGCCGGTCGCTTGCCGCTCCCGGGCGGGCATGTTAGCCGATCTGGGAATATCGCCGAGGCGATGACAAGCAACCGCGGCCGGCCCGCAACAGGAGATCCGCACCATGACGGACGTGCCGAACGGCGCTCAGACGCAAGAAGCCCCGAGCCTCAACGCTCTCGCGCAGTACATCAAGGACTTGTCCTTCGAGAACCCCAACGCGCCGCGTTCTCTCGGCCCGCAGGAGCAGGCGCCGAACATCTCGATCTCGGTGAACGTCAACGCCACGCCGCTGTCCGACACGGATTTCGAAGTCGAGCTGACGCTCGAAGGCCGCGCGGGCGAGGCGCCGAACCTGATGTTCAGCTTCGATCTCGTCTATTCCGGCATCTTCCGTCTTTCAGGCATCGCCAAGGAGAGCATGCATCCGGTCGTGATGATCGAATGCCCGCGCCTGCTGTTCCCCTTCGCCCGTCAGATCGTGGCGGACGCGGTGCGCAACGGCGGCTTCCCGCCCTTGTTCATCGACCCCATCGACTTCGCGGCGCTCTACCGCCAGCGCGTCGAAACGGCGCAGTGATGCGATGACGGCGAGGCCCCTCGGCATCGCCGTCCGCCCGGGAGTCCTTCACGTTCCGGGCTATTTCGACGCGGGCGAGCAACGCGCCCTCGTCGACGAATTGCGGGAGGCGGCGCGGATCGCGCCGTTCTTCACGCCGAAAATGCCGCGCACCGGCAAACCCTTCTCCGTCCGCATGAGCAATTGCGGGAGCTTGGGTTGGGTGTCCGACGTCGCGGGCTACCGCTACCAGCCGCACCATCCCGAAACCGACGCGCCGTGGCCGCCGATCCCCGAGCGGGTTCTCGCCGCATGGGGCGCCTTGTCGGGCTATCCGCATCCGCCCGAAGCCTGCCTCGTGAATTTCTATGCCGCAGCGGCGCGCATGGGCCTGCATCAGGACCGGGACGAGGAGGCGTTCGATGCGCCGGTCGTGTCGATCTCGCTCGGCGACACGGCCGTGTTCCGCATCGGCGGTGCGTCGCGGAGCGATCCCACAACGTCGTTCAAGCTCGCCTCGGGCGACGCGCTGGTCTTCGGCGGCGAGGCGCGTCTGGCGTTTCACGGCATCGACCGCATCGTCGCGGGATCGTCGACGCTGCTGGCTGACGGCGGGCGGATCAATCTGACGCTGCGCCGCGTGACGCCGCCTCAGCGGGCCGTTTCGACGTAGGGCGGCAGGGACCAGTTGCGCAGGATGGCGAGCGAGCGCAGCGAAAATGCCGCCATGACCCCGGCCGCGCCCGCGCCGAGCGCGGGAATTCCGGCATAGATCGCCGTGGCGTAAGCCGCCGCACCGACGAAGGCCGCGGTGACGTAGACCTCGCGATGCAGCACCATCGGCACGTCGCCCGCGAGGATGTCGCGAATGATGCCGCCGAACGTCGCGGTGAAGGTGCCCAGCACCACCGCCGTGATCGGATGCGCGCCCGCGCCCAAGGCCGTGGACGTACCGACGACGGCGAAGATGGCGAGCCCCATCGCATCCGCCCAGACGAGCAGCAGACGGCTCTGCAGGCGCGAGAGACCCCAGCGTCCGCCGACGAAATAGACGAACATCCCGACGAGCACGCAGACGATCGGATCCGTCGGGTCGGCCACCCAGAAGGCGGGACGGCCCAGCAGCACGTCGCGCACCGACCCGCCGCCCACGCCCGTGACGGTGGCGAGCAGCGCGAAGCCGAAGGGATCCATGCCCTTGCGGGCCGCGACCATGGCGCCCGACAGGGCGAACACGGCCACGCCGATCCACTCGGCCGCAGAGGCGAAGGCGGGATTCACGAAATAGCGATCAGGCGGCGGTGTCGGCGGTTTTGGGTCCGCCCTTCGCCACGCCGACCATCGCGGGGCGCAGCACGCGCTCGCCGATAACGTAGCCGGCCTGCATGACCTGCAGCACGGTGCCGGCGGCTACGGAGGGGTCTTCCACCTCGAACATCGCCTGATGACGGTTGGGGTCGAACCGCTCGCCCTTGGGCTCCACCTTGCGGATGCCGTGCCGCTCGAGCGTGTTCAGGAGGTCGCGTTCCGTCAGTTCGACGCCTTCGAGGAAGGGCTTCACCGCTGCGCCGTCGCGCTGGTCGGCGGGCACGCTCTCGATGGCGCGGCGCACGTTGTCGGCGACGGTCAGCATGTCGGCCGCGAATTTCGTCACGGCATAGGCTCGGGAGTCGGCGACTTCCTTCTCGGTGCGGCGGCGAAGGTTTTCCATTTCGGCGAGGGTGCGGAGAATCCGGTCCTTGAGCGCCGCGTTCTCGGCGGCGAGAACGCTCGCCTCGTCGGCCTCCGGAGCTTCCGTCGCGGCGGCGTCGCCGGGGGCGACGGCATCCTGCACGGCTGCGTTTTCGGTTTCGGCGGACTTGTTCGGGTCGGACATGGGCGGTTTCGGCCTTCGGTCGTGGTCGGGAACTTGGAGTGCGATATCAGGGCCCGGAGCCCGAAAATCAAGACTTTCCGCGCAGGTCGGCCGGGATTCAGCCGCTCTCGTGCCCGTCGAGAATGTCGAGAAGGGTCCGCTTGATCGTCGATTGGCGGCTCGCATGCATGACCTTCGAGCCCGTCAGATCGGTGACGTAGAACACGTCCACGACCTTCTCGCCGAAGGTGGCGATGTGGGCGGAGGCGATGTTGAGGTTCAGCTTCGCGAGCGCCGTGGTCAACTCGTAGAGGAGGCCCGGGCGGTCGAGCCCGACGACTTCCAGCACCGTGTGGCGGTTCGACAGCGCGTTGTCGATGTCGACCTCGCTGACGACGTGGAAGGCCCGCGAGGCGGGACGCGACGGCCCCTTCGCGGCCACCGCTTCGGCGATCTTGATCTCGCCTTTCAGCGCCCGCTCGATGCCGTGCGCGATGCGGCCCGCCCGGCGCATTTCGTCTTCGTCCTGCTCGAACGCGCGGGACACGAAGATGGTGTCGAGCGCGAGGCCGTCCGTCGTCGTGAAGATCTGCGCGTCGACGATGTTCGCGCCGGCCGCCGCGCAGGCTCCGGTGATGATGGCCAGCAGCCGCGGATGGTCGGGCGCGGCGACCGTCAACTCGGTCACGCCGCGGAACGCGTCGGTCGAGACTTCGGTCGCCAGCGTGCGCATGTCGCGCTCGGCCGCGAACAGGAAGCCGGCATGGCGGATGCGGCGCGGCAGGTCTACCTTCAGCCAATAGGCGGGGTAATGACGGCTCAGATAGGCGTCGACTTCGGCGTCCGACCAGCCCGGCAAGGCGCGCCGCAGCTCTTCCTGAGCATGCGCGACGCGCGCGGCGCGGTCGATGATGGAGTGGCCGCCGGCGAGGCCGATCTCGGTCTCCCAGAACAGCGTGCGCAGCAGCTGGCCCTTCCAGCCGTTCCACACGCCCGGCCCCACCGCCATGATGTCGCAGACCGTCAGCACCAGCAGCATCTTCAGCCGTTCGAGGCTCTGCACGATTGCGGCGAAGGTCTCGATGGTGCGCGGATCGGAAAGGTCGCGGCTCTGCGCGGTGGTGGACATGTCGAGATGATGCTCGATGAGCCAGGCCACCGCTTCCGTCTCGGCGTCGCTCAGCCCGAGACGCGGGCAGACCTTGCGCGCGATGCGCGCGCCGCCGGTCGAGTGATCCTCCGGCCGCCCCTTGGCGATGTCGTGCAGGAACAGCGCGACGTAGAGCACGGTCCGGTTGCGGATTGTCGGCAGGATCTCGTTGGCGACGGGCAGGTCGTCCTTCAGCGTGCCCTTTTCGAGCGACGAGAGAATGCCGATCGAGCGCAGCAGATGCTCGTCCACCGTATAGTGGTGGTACATGTTGAACTGCATCATCGCGACGATGCGGCCGAATTGCGGGACGAAACGGCCGAGCAGCCCCGTCTCGTTCATCCTCCGCAGCACCACTTCGGGCGAATTGCGCGAGGTGAGAATGTCGAGGAACAGCCGATTGGCTTCGGAGTCGTTGCGGACCGCGGCGTCCACCAGCCAGAGCGACTGGGTGACGAGACGCGTCGCATCCGGGTGGATGGCGCGGTTCAGCTTGTCGGCGAACCAGAACAGCCGGACCAGATTGACCGGGTCGGAGGCGAACACGTCCTCCCGCGCCACGGTGAGGCGTTCCGCCTCCACCACAAAGTCGGTGGTCTCGCGCAGCACGCCGGTGCGCCGCCTGAAGCGGCCCACGAAGCGGTCGAGCATCGGCTTGGGCTTTTGGTGGCGGGCCTCGAGTGCCGCGCAGACGATGGCGGTGAGATCGCCCACGTCCTTGGCGACGAGGAAGTAGCGCTTCATGAAGCGCTCGACGCCCGAGAGGCCGCCATGCCCCGCATACCCGAGGCGTTCGGCCATGGAGCGTTGCAGATCGAAGGAAAGACGCTCTTCGGCCCGGCCCGTGGCGAAATGCATGTGACAGCGCACGCGCCACAAAAACTCGTCGCAGCGGCGAAACAGCTCCCGCTCGGCCTTGTTGAACACCCCGGCAGCGACGAGGTCGGACGTGTCCTTGACGCGGTAGACGTATTTGGCGATCCAGAACAGCGTGTTGAGATCGCGCAGCCCGCCTTTGCCGTCCTTCACGTTCGGCTCGACGAGGTAGCGGGAGGTGCCGGCCCGCGATACGCGGCGTTCACGTTCCGCCAGCTTCTCGGCCACGAATTCCGCGGCCGTGCCGCGGACGATCTCGTCGTCGAAACGCCGTTGAAACTCGGTGAACAGCCGGTCGGCCCCGGTGAGGAAACGCGCTTCCAAGAGGGCGGTGCGGATGGTGAAGTCGCTGCGGCCCTCGCGGATGCATTCCTCGACCGTGCGGGTCGAATGACCGACCTTCAGCTTGAGATCCCAAAGCGCGTAGAGGATGACCTCGACCACGCTTTCGGACCAAGGCGTCGTCTTGTAGGGCAGCAGCACGAGCAGATCGATGTCGGAGCCCGGCGCGAGCGTGCCGCGCCCGTAGCCGCCGACGGCGACCATGGCGATGTGTTCGCTCGTGGACGGGTTCTGCGCCGGGTAGAAGACCTGCGTCGCCGCCGCGAACAAGGCGCGGATGCAGTCGTCCATCACGCCGGAGAGATGGCTCGCGCAGGCGATGCCGTCCTTGCGCTCGAACAGGATCGCCTCGGCGGCGGCGCGGCCGCGCGCGACCTCCTCGCGCAGCAGCTCGACCACGGCACGACGCCCCTCGGTCGTGTCCTTGGCGTTGCGCGCCGCGGCAAGGCAGGACGACACCAAAGCCGGTTCCGTCCGGGACGCGGCCGAAGCCGGAAGGATGCGTGCTGCTGTCGTCATCAGGTCCGCCCGTGTGCACGTGAAGTGCCCGTTTACGGCGGCGACGTCAAATGGCGGGATCGTCTCCCGGCGGCGGGGTCGCGGCGCGGCTATCGATCCGCCGCATGGCCGGCGTCGCGAGCGCCCCATGCAGGAGGATCGACGCGAGAATGACCAGGGACGCGGCCGCCCACACCTCGTCGGCGCGCTCGAAATCGTCCTGCAGGAAGCCGTGTGCCAGATAGTAAGCGGTGCCGACACCTCGAATGCCGAAAAACGAAATCACCACGCGCTCGAAGCGCGGCGGATTGGTGCCGATCAAGGACAACCACGCCGTGGCCGGCCGCACGACGACCAAAGCCGCGGCGGCGAACAGCACGGCCTCCCACGTCAGATGACGCAGCAGCCCGCCCGCCGCCAGCGCACCGCCGAACAGGACGAGCAACGCCGCGGTGGCGAGCTTTTCGAGCTGCTCGATGAAGTCGTGCATCTTCTCGTGAAAATGGTGATGCCGTTCCGCATCACGCACGCCGAGAGCGGCGACGAAGACGGCCAGAAAGCCGTAGCCGTGGATCATCTCGGTCGCGCCATAGACGAGAAAGGTGATGCCCAAAGCGATGAAGCCGTCGCCCGTACGCGACAATTTCGCAGGTTTCGGCAAGTGGAAGATCAGGCGGCCCAAGCCCCGACCGAGAACCTGCCCGGCGACGACGCCGGCGACGACTTTCCAGACGATGTCGGCGGCGGGATGCCCGAAAGGTCCGCCGATCGCATCCTCCGACGCGGCGAGGGACCCCGCCGCGATCAGCATCGCGACATTGACGAATGGAAAGGCCGCGCCGTCGTTGAGCCCCGCCTCCGCCGTGAGCGTGAAGCGGACTTCGTCTTCTTCGCCGCGGCCCGGCGGGCCGACCTGAACGTCGGATGCGAGCACCGGATCGGTCGGGGCAAGCGCGGCCGCGAGCAACAAGGCGGTGGCCCAGCCCAGCCCGAGCAATTCCACGCCCAACAGCGTCAAGGCAGCGATGGAAAGGGGCATCGCGATCCCCAACAGCCGCCATGTCGGGCGGCCTGCCGGACCGCGCAACGGGCGGTCGAGCTTCAACCCCGCCCCGGTCAGCGCGACGATGACCACGAATTCCGTCAGCCGTTCCACGATCTCCGGAAATGCCGTCGGGCTCGGGGCGGGACCCGGCAGTCCCGGTATCGAAAACAGGGCGGCGCCGATCGCGACGCAGACGAAGGGCAGCGTCAGCGGCAACCGGACCAGCAGCAAAGGCAGCCAAGCGGTCGTCAGAATCAAAGCCCCGAGGGCGGCCATCAAGGCGACGTAAGGCTCCATGAGGTCCCCGGCTCGGCGCGGCGGCACTCCGCCCGGGGGCAATGGTCTCGCCGGGGTCCGGTTCCCGGCGAGAGCGCGGCCTTAGGTCGCCTGTTCGTCGCGACGGCCGGGCGCGGCATCCTCCGGGCCGAGAAGCAGGAACGACCAATCGTCCTCGGGGTCCGGCCCCAGCGTCTCCGAGATCAACGATGCGAGATCGTCCGCCCGTTCCGCAACCGAGCGGCCGTCGGCCGCCAAAGGGGCGACCAACCACTCGGGAGGCGGCCCGCCGCACGCGAGCCCGAAGGGATCCACGCCGTCGCTGCACACGAAGAGACGGTCGCCTTCGCCCAACGTCAGCGTCGTCTCCGTCTGCGGCGCGGCCAAAACGAGCCCGAGCGGCGGGCCGGAGACGGCCACGGTGGTGACCGCGCCGCCCGATACGAGCACCGGACGGGGATGCCCCGCACTCGCGACGGATACCCGGCCGTTGCCGACGTCGAGAACCAAGGCCGTCGCGACGAAGCCTGCCATCGCGCTCTCATGCTCCACGAGCGCGGACAGGCCCGTGATGAAGTCCCGGCAGGTCTCGGGCGCGACGGTGGTTTCCAAGGTGCGGGCCATGGCGACGAGCGCGACGGCGGCCGCCTTGGCGCCGAGGCCGTGGCCCATGGCGTCGAGCATCACGAGCCGGCGCGTGGACCCCCGGTCGATGCAGAGCACGGCGTCGCCGCCGCCCAGCGCCGCCGCGGCGGAGCGCGACTGCATGGCGAAGCCCGACCCGCGCGGCGGCACGCGATCCGCCAGAAGCGAATCGAGCACGGCCGAGAAATGCCGCATCAGCCGGGCACGCTGGCGGGCCGACCGCACCATCGCGGTTCGGATCGCGGCCATCAGCTCGGCCCCCGTCACCGGCTTGGTCAAGACGCGTTCGACGCCGAGTTCGAGCGATCCGGCCTGCACCGCCCGGTCGCCGTCGCCCGTCACCACGACGATGGGCACGGGCGGTCGTTCGGGGTCGCGCTCCAGCCACTCGACGAGCGCATTGCCGCTCTCGCCGCCGAGATGCAGATCGGTGACGACGCAATCGACCGGCATGGAGGAGAGGATCAGCCCCGCGGATTCGACGTCGCCGGCCGTGACGACGCGGCAGGCGGAGCCGATCTGCCAGGTGAACACGTCGAGCAGGCCGGCATCGTCCTCGACGAGGAGCACGAGCGGCGTGCGGCGATGAATGCGCCGCCACAAGGTCAGCCGATTGGCCTCGGGTTCGGACGCGAGGGACCAGCGGTCCATGGCGCGTGCGACGAGCATGAGGCCGCGCCCGCTCTCCGCATCTCGCGAGGCTATCATCCGCTTGGCGGCGTCGAGGCGGGCGGGCAGATCAGTCCACAGGCCGCCGTCATCGACGAGATCGATGCGCATGGCGCTGCCGTCGACTTCGGCCGTCAGCACGATGCGCGAGGGCTGCGGCCGGGCATGGCGGACGAGATTGGCGCCGAGCTCGGCGACCGCGATCGCGAGATCGTCGATCATGCCGGAATCGAAACGCAGATCGCGAAGCTTGCGGCTCAAATGCCGCCTGAGCAGCGACACGCCTTCGAGCGTTGCGGGCGACTCGGTGGTGAAGACGTGCATCAGAACGCCCTCCCGAACCGCGACGAATTCGCGACGAATTCGCAATCCGCATCGCGGAATGCGGCGGAGGAGAACGAGCGCGCGGGCGGCGCGGCGTAGGATCGCAAGCGCCCGCCAGGGGCGCATTCCGTTCGCGCTTCAGGGAAAAAGCGGCCGAAAAAGGCCGAGAGGAAAGAGGCCGGCACCGTCATTGCTGTCCCGTGGGCTGACTGAAGATCGTCCCCCGGCGTGCATCGGACGCGCCGGCCCCTCCCACCGCGGCCGCCCATGATCGTCACCGTCACTCGACCGCGCTTTTGGTCGACTCCGCTCGGCCAGATTTCGATCGCGCTGATCGCGAGCGCCGTGGCGGGGGTCATTCTGCTCGTCGCGCCGACGCCGTTCGCGGTCGCGGCGCTCGGCTTCGCGCCGCTTTTCCTGATCTATGCGTCGCGCAAGCCGGTGGTGATGTGCCTCACCTTCATCGTGTTCTCGTTCTTCCGCATCCACGAAGTGTTCCCGGAGCTCTCGCCCCTGCGCATTCCGCAATTGATCGCGGGACCGACCCTGCTCGTGCTGTTCTGGCACCTGTTGATGACGCGCTCGATCAAGCCGTTCTGGACGAAGGAACTCTCGGTTTTCGCGACGTTTTTCGGCCTCACGACCGTGGGCGTGTTGCTCGCGACCGACTTGGGCAACTCGCTCGCCTATTGGACGTCGACCTATGTGAAGATCGGCATCATGACGCTGGCGATCGCCTGGCTGATCAGGACGCCGAAGGACTTCGCCTTCGTGGCGAACGTCTTCATGATCGCGGGCGTCGCGGTGTCGTGGGTGACCCTCCACAACAAGGCGAACGGGATCGGCCTCGTCGAGGGAACGCGCGTCACGATCGGGCGGGACATCGGTTCGCTGCTCGGCGACCCCAACGACCTCTCGCTCGTGCTGCTGTTTCCGATGAGCTTCGCCCTGGCGCATGTGACCGTGCGGACCGGGTGGTGGCGCAAGCTGTTCGGCCTGCTCGTCTACGCCATGATCGTCACGGCCATCATCGCCACGCAGAGCCGCGGCGGCCTGCTGGGGACGGTCGCGGTCACCGGCATCGTCGCCAACCGGGTGATCAAGTCGAAACTGGTGCTCGGCAGCCTGGGCGGCATCGGATTGATGGGGCTCGTCGCCGTCGCGGGCATTTCGAGCCGCGCCTCCGGCGGCGCACATGAGGAGGGCATCGACGAGAGCGCGATGGGCCGCATCTACGCGTGGTATGCGGCGTTCTACATGGCGGTCGCACGTCCTCTGAACGGCGTGGGCGTCGACAATTTCACCCGCAACTATTTCTTCTACAGCCCGCATTGGGACGGCCAGAACCATGCCGTGCATTCGACCTGGTTCGAGGTTCTCGCCACCACCGGATTCCCCGGCCTGATCGCCTTCGTGTCGATGATCGTCGCGGTGGTCCTGTCGTCATTGCGCAGCAAGAGCCAACTCGAACCCTACCGGCATGAACAGCAGGAAGCGGCCGCGATCAACATGGCGATCATCGCGGGCCTGACGGGCTTCTGCGTGTCGGGAACCTTCCTCACGCAGGGCTTTCTGTGGCCGGTCTACATCCTGCTCGCGCTCGCCGCCGCCGCGTCGCGATATGCGAAGGAGATCTCCGAAACTGCAACGGCGAACGACGCGCCGCCGCCCGGAAAGCCCTGATTTCCGCATGCGGCACGGACCCGCCGCGCCGGCCCGGCTTCTGCAACGGCAAAGGTCCACGGAGAGTCATTCATGTCGGCCGTCGCCCTTCCTCCGATCCCGCGGGTCGAATCCCCGCCGGGCTTCTCCCCCGCGGAATCCGGCTTCGCCATGCACAAGGAAATCCACGAGCAACCGCTCGCGGCCCGCGTCGTGGCGCGGCATTACGGACGCGACGGCGGGTTCGATCGGCTCGACGCGCTGGACCTCTCACGCATCCGCCGCGTGCGGCTGATCGGTGCTGGTACCTCGGTCTATGCGACGCGGGCGGCGAAGCGGTGGTTCGAGACCGTGGCGGGCCTGCCCTGCGAGGCGGAGGTGGCCTCCGAATATGCGGGAACGGCCGCGTGCGGCGAAGCCTCGGACGAGCTGGGCGTCGTCGTGTCCCAATCCGGCGAGACGACGGAGACCGTCGCCGCGATGGTGCGGCTGCGCGAGGCGGGCATCCCGACCGTCGCCGTCGTCAACGCCGCATCGAGCACCATCGGGCGCGAGGCCGACGTCGTGCTGCCGACATTCGCCGGCCCGGAGACGGGCGTCTGCGCCACCAAGAGCTTCACCGCGGCGCTGCAGGTGCTCGCCCGCTTCGCCCTCCATGCCGCGCGACGCCGCGGAGCGGACGCGTCGCAGCTCGCGCCGCATGCGGAGGCGCTCGACCGCATCCCGGAGTGGATCGCTCTGGCGCTGGAAAACGAGCCGGCGGTGCTGGAGGTGCTGCCGCATTTCGACCGCGCCCGCAGCGCGCTGATCATCGCGAGGGGCGCATTGGTGCCGATCGCCGCCGAAGGGGCGCTCAAGCTCAAGGAAATCACATACATCCATGCGGAGGCGATGCCCGCGGGCGAGCTGAAGCACGGGCCGATGGCGCTGGTCGACTCCGACCTTCCGGTGGTCGCGCTCGCCGCCTCGGGCTCCGACTTCGGCCGCTTGGCCGCGAATGTCCGGCAGGCCGCTGCACGCGGCGGGCGCATCGTGGTCGTCGGCGACCGCGCGGCGATCCTCGGCCTCTCCGACTGCGTCACCACCGCGCTCACTCTTCCGCGCTGCCCCGATTTCGTGCTGCCGATCGCGGCGACGGTGCCGCTGCAGCTGCTCGCACACCACCTCGCCGTCCGCCGCGGCGTCGACGTGGACCGCCCCCGCAACCTCGCCAAGGCCGTGATCGACGAATGAACGCCTCCCTCGCCCTTCGCCGCTGGGTCAAGCGCCGCGACAATCCGCTTGCGGACATGATCTGGCGGGCCGCGAAAGCCCGCCGCACGCTGGCCGTTCCCTCCGTCCGCGTGCTGCATCGGCCGCTCTACGCCCTGCACCGCGCGGCGTCGGGGTTGATCCATGAGCTGCTGCGCGGGCTCTGGTACACGCCGCTTTTTCGCGCGCGGCTCGAAGGGCAGGCGCCGCGGCTGACGCTCTATGCGGGCATGCCTCTGGTGATCGGCCCCGTGCGCATGCGCTTCGGTTCCGATTGCCGCGTCTCGGGCATCACCACCATCACGGGCCGCAGCAACGGCGAGACGGTGCCGGAGCTGATCCTCGGCTCCAATATCGACATCGGCTGGCAGACCACCATCGCCGTCGGCCGCCGCATCGTCATCGGCGACAATGTCCGATTGGCGGGCCGCGCGTTGCTGGCGGGCTATCCCGGCCATCCGCTCGACCCGACCGACCGCGCCCGCGGCCTGCCCGACACCGAGGATCAGGTCGGCGACATCGTGCTCGAGGACGACGTATGGCTCGCCACCGGCGTCAGCGTCATGGCGGGGGTCCGGATCGGGCGCGGAACCGTCGTGGCCGCGGGCAGCGTCGTGACCAAGAACCTGCCGGCCGGCGTGCTCGCCGGGGGCGTTCCCGCGCGCGTCATCCGCCCGTTGAAGGCCCCCCACGATGCCGCGTGATCTCGTGGTGTTCGGCGAGGATTGGGGCCGCCATCCCAGTTCGACGCAGCACCTCGTCCGACGTCTCGCGGACGACCGCTCCGTGCTGTGGGTCAATTCCATCGGCCTGCGCCGCCCCCGCGCCTCGCGGGCGGACGTGACGCGCGCCCTCGCCAAGGCGGGCGCGGTGGTCGCCCGGAAGTCCGCACCCGCGGTGACGGACGCCGCAGCCGAGCGGGACCGTCCGGACTCGGTGCACGTCGTGGCCCCGGTCGCGATCCCTTGGCCGGGCAACGGGGCGGCTGCCCTGTTCAACCGCGTGTCCCTGTCGCGGCAGATTCTCCCCAAGCTGCAACGCGCCGATGCGCGCCCCATCCTGTGGGCGTCGCTGCCGACGGCGGTCGCCGTGTGCGGCGCGCTCGGCGAAGCGGCGACGGTGTATTATTGCGGCGACGATTTCGGCGGATTGGCCGGCGTCGATCATGCGGCCGTGCTGCGCGACGAAGAGCGACTGGTCGCAAAGGCGGACCTGATCTTCGCCGCGAGCCCCCGCTTGGCGGCGGGCTTCCCGGCCGAGAAGACGCTGCTGCTGGAGCACGGCGTCGATTTCGACCTGTTCTCCGGCCCCTGCGCCTCCGCCGAGGACCTTCCGGGCGGCTTGGTCGCGGGATTTTACGGCGCGCTCGCGGATTGGGTGGACATCCCGCTGCTGGCCGAAACCGCGCGCCGACTGCCGCATTGGACCTTCTGCTTCGTCGGCCCCGTGCTCGCCGACGTCGCGGAACTGGCGGGTCTGGACAATGTCGTGCTGCTCGGCCCCCGTCCGCATCACGCCCTGCCGCGCTACAGCGCGCATTGGACGGCCTCGATGCTGCCGTTTCGCGACTGTCCGCAAATCCGAGCCTGCAATCCGCTGAAGCTGCGCGAATATCTCGCGGCGGGGACACCCGTCGTCTCCACCGCCTTCCCGGCGCTCATGCCCTATGCGCGCCATGTCGCCATCGCGGAGGGCGCGGCCGATTTCGCCCGTGCGCTCGAAAGGGCGGCCGAAGAACCGGGCGACGCCTCCGCGCGCAAGCAGGCGGTGGTCGGAGAAACATGGGCCGCCCGCGCCCGCATCGCCGCCGAGGCGCTGGAGAAATTGGGTTGATCGCGAGGCTCGCAGCGGCGCTGTGCCTCGCCGTCCTCGCAGCGGGCGACGTCGCGGCCAAGCCCGCCGCCGGTCCCGGCACGCTGCCGCTGTCCTATGAAGTCGCCGCCGATTTTGCGCTCGAACGCACCGACATGCTCGTGGTGGAGGGTCATGCGGAGAGCCCCGCCGACGGCTCGGGCGCGGTCACCTTGGTGCTGCGCATCGACGACGACCACAGCGCCGGCTATGCGAGCCGCGTCAATCTCGAACGCGCGGTGAAGCCCGGCCCGTTCCGCTGGGAATTGCCGGTCAGCGGCCTGCGCACGACCGACGGCCGCGCGCTGCGCATCGAGTCCGTCAAGCGCATCATCCTCTTCCGAATCGGTACGGCCAAGGTGACGGCGCGACTCGCGGCCGAGCCGGCCCCGACGCTTCCGGCCGGGGCCGCGGGCTACTCCTTCGGCGCGCCGGACGCCCCTTTGCCGGCGGGCTTCGAACGCGTCGCCCCCGGCGATCCCAAGCTCGCCGGCACGCACGCGATCCCCGTGCGCAGGCCCGGGGTCGATCCTCTGCTCGCGAGCGGCATGCGCGATCTCCGCAGCATCCGCCTCCCCGCCCCCGACGGTCCCGCCCGCGTCACCCTGTGGACGGAAGACGTCGGCGAATGGGAATTGCTGCCCCATCCCCTGCGCCGCCGGATCGCGGTGTCCGGCACGGTGGTGCGTGACGAAACGCTCACGCCGGCCGCTTGGATCGCCGGCCGTTATCTGGCCGGACGCGACGTCGAATGGCGGCCGGGCGAGGACGCGTGGTCGCTTTACGGCAGCCGCCGCGGCGGGCGCATCTCCGTGGAGACCGTCGTCGTCGACGGCGCGATCAGCATCGAACTGTCCGGCGACGGTCCGGCCGGGGCCTTCCTCGCCGCCGTGCTGATCGAGCCCGGAAGCGGCGACCGTCCCGCGCTCGCCGAGGTCGAAGCCCGCCGCGCGGCTTGGCACCGAGCCGCTTGGACGGTGGGACCGGAAGCGCCCGATCCTGCATTGCGCATCGTCGATCTCGACACGCGCCCCGCAACCGAGCCTATCCGCCTTGCGGGCGCACGCGGCACGACGGTGCACGCGTCCTTCGCCGTCAAATCCCGGTCGGAACGGCACGCTGCGGTTTCGGCCCATTGGCCGGACCGCGGCTTCCCCGCCGCCGTCTACGCGGCGCAGCTGCGGCTCGAACGTCGCGACGTGGGCCGCAATCTGCTGGTCCCGGCCGAAGATATTTTGAGACGCGACAATGCCACGTTGCCGATCCGCGCCGACCGGCCGCGCCGCTACGAACTCGTCGTCCATATTCCGGCGGATGCAAAGCCCGGGCGGATTGCGGGCGAACTCCGGATCGTCGACGCCGGCGCGGAGCGCCGCATCGGCACGGTGGAGATCGAAGTGCTCGCGGCCGTCCTGCCGCCCGCTCCCGCACCGGTCGGATTCTATCTCGACGAGCCGCCGCATGCGGCATGGTTCGGAGGCGATCCCAAGGCGCGCTCGGTCCAACTCGCCTGCGATCTGGCGACGTTGCGGCGCTTCGGACTCACCGGCAATGCCCCGGCTCTGAGCACCCCGACGATCAGGGGCATGGACGGCTTCATCGCGGATTCGCGCCTCGCCGCGGCGGCCGGGACGTCCGCCCCCTGGCTCGCCTATGCGCCGTTCAAGCGAGCGGTTTCCGCGATGGGCTTGGCGGGAGCCGCGGCGCAACTCGCCGAGGCCGAGCGGCGCGGCGGCGCCGTCGATCTGCCGCGGCCGGTCTGGAGCATCGCCGACGAGCCGTCGAACCATGATCGCGCCGGGGGACCGTCGCCCGCCGACATCGCCGCGGCGGTCCGCGCGGTCGCGCCCGGGGCACTGCTGGCGGGACAGCTCAACGATCCCGGCGACATCCGGCATGCGCATCTGTTCGACGTCGCGATCATCAATCCGGGCTTCGGGATCGACTCGCCGCAGGTCGAGACGCTGCGCAAGGCGGGGCGGCGGGTGTGGCTCTACAATGCCGGTCGCCCGCGTCTCGCCGCAGGATATTGGACCCATCTCACGGGCGCCGAACGCTATTTGCAATGGCATGCCCGCATGCCCACGGCGGACCCGTTCGATCCCACCGACGGGCGCGAAGGGGACGTGCAGGTCTTCATGCCGACGGCCGAGCCGTGCAGCGGTCCCGACATTCATCGCGACCTGTTGCGTCTCGCCGACGGCGCTGTCGATCAACGCTGGCTGGCATGGCTTGCATCGCGCAACGAGCCGGAAGCCGCCGCCCTGCGCCGCGACCTGAATTGGCGTTTCGGCAAGTCATGGGCGACGGCCGCCGCGATTCCGGAGGCCGAGCTCGACCGGATGCGCTCCGACATCATGGATTTGGCACGCCGCTTGAACTGACTCCGGGACACGCCCCGGAGGTTCCATGAATCGGTTCGTTTCTTTGCGGATTGCGATGCTCTGCACGACGATGGCGACGTCGGCGGGTTGCGTTTCGCAAAACGCCGTCGATTACCTTCCCCCCCATATCCGGGCGGAAGCAGCCTATGCGGATGCGGCGCGCGGCTCGGGTCCCGCCGTCATCATCAACCTTCCCGAGGTCGAGCCCGCAGCCGAACGGACGGCCGAACCCGCTCGGCCCGCCGCCGCGCCCGCGATGCCGCAGGGTCTCGACCGCCTTCTCGCCGAAACCGCGGGTCCCCCCGAGGCGCCGCCGCCTGTCGGGCCTCCGGCTCTGCGGTTGCGCTCGATCCTGCCGGGCGACGGCACCGAGATGCCGGCCGTTCCGGCCGTTCCGCGGGGCGGTCAAGGCGGCGGGCCGGGCAATTCCTCGGGCACCGGCTCGGTCACGTTCCGCAGCGAGGGTTCGTCCGAGCGGCCGGACCCGGCCGGGTTGCGGACGCTTTCGGACTTGGTGCGCGGCGAACCGCATGCGGCCGTCGTCCTGTCGGCCGGCGCCCCGGCGAATGCGGCGGATTTCGAGTCCCTGATGGCGGCGCGCCGCCGCATGCAGGCCATCGCCGCCGTTCTGCCCTCGCATGTGACCGCGACCCAACGGATCGACACCACGGTGCCCGCCGACGAAATCCGGGCCGTGCTCGTACCGCGCTGATCCCCGATGCAACGCAACATCCACGACATCATCGCGATGGTGAAGGACGCCGCATATCGGCGTCGCTTCCTCATACTCACGCCGATGATGGTGCTGCCGGTTCTGGCCGTGCTCGCCTCGCTCGTGGTGCCCAAGAAATTCGAAACGAAGATGACGATCCTGGTTCAGGAAACGGCGAAGCTGAACCCGTTCCTGAAGGATCTCTCCATCGGCCCCAACCTGAAGGACCGCGGGCCGGCGCTGAAGGCGCTGCTGTTCAGCGAGCACGTATTGGGCCGCGTGCTGACCGATACCGGCCGCATCACCGAGGCCACCGAGCAGAAGGCGCGCGACACGGCGGTGAAGGAGCTGGCGACGTCCCTGACCATGGAACTGGCCGGGACCGACGTCGTCCAATTCACGCTGAAGGGCCGCACCCCCGACCGGCTTCCCGAGACGCTGCGCCGCGTCAGCGAGCGCTTCCTCGAACGCATGCTCTCGCCCGAGCGCACGGCACTCGGCGAAAGCGAGCGCTTCCTGCTGGGCCAGTTGACCGAGCGACGCACCACGCAGATGCGGCTCGAAGACGAGCTCGCGGCTTTCAAGACGACGCATGCGGACAAGCTGCCCGCGCTGTTCAACACCAACGTCGCCCGCCTGACCCTTCAGCGTCAAAAGTTGGAAGACAAATCGCTGGAGCTCGCGGCCGCGACCGCAGGCCTCGAAAACATGCGGCGACGCCTCGCCGGCACCAATCCGATGGTGGGCCGCATCGAGGAACAGATCGTCCAAGCCCGTTCCGAGCTTCTCGGGCTGCGCTCGCGCTACACCGACATGCATTCGGAAGTGCGCCGCGTGGAACTGCTCCTCACCAAGCTGGAAGACGAGCGGCGCACCGTGCTCGAAACCGGCACGGCGCAATTCGGCTCGGCCGACATCGACCGTCTGTGGAACATGGCCGCGGGCGTGACCTCGTCGGGCGACCGCCAGTCGGTGCCGCTGCTCGTCTCGCAGATGGAGAAATTGCAGGACGCCGAGTTCAAGCGCGCGTCGCTGGCCACGGAGGTGGAGCAGATCGCGCGCACCGTGGACGAAGTGACCGCTTCGATGGCCGAATTCGCCCCCATCGAGCAGCAGATCCTGCGATTCGAACGTTCGATCGCTCAGGCCCGCGAACTCGCCGACAGTCTGGCCAAGCGCTACGAAATGGCCCGCGTCACCGGCGACCTCGGCAAGTTCGAAGGCCCCGAACGCGTCAAGATCATCGACGAGCCGAACGACCCCGTCGCCATGCATCCGGGCATCGTCGTATTCTTGGCCGCAGGCGTGATCGGCGGGCTGGTGCTCGGTTCGGGCCTCGCCGTCGTCACGGAATTGCTCGACCGCACCTTGCGTGACCCGGCCCAGTTCGCCGCCGTGGCGCAGGTGCCGGTGCTGACGCGGGTCGATCTCAGGGCGAAGCGCGAGGACGTCGCGGGCGCGCCGGAGCGACGTCCGCCGCCCGCCTAGCGCGACGTCGGACGGGGAGAGACGGCGTGACGATCAGGCGGCGTCGGTCTGCCAGCCTTGCAGCCGGCGATAGATCGTCGACGGGCTCACGTCGAGCGCCGCCGCCGCCTTCGGGATGCTGCCGCCGCAGGCGTCGATGGCCTGTTCGACCGTGCGCCGGATCACCGTTTCGAGCGGCTCGATCTCGTCCGGTCGCGTCGGCGCGGCGCGCACCGCCCTGAGGAGGGCGGCAGCATCCGCGGCCGTCCCGTCCGAGGCGCGGATCGCGGCCTCGGCCGCAGTCGTCGCGTCGCGCGGGAGCATCTCGAGCGTCACGCGTTCGCCCTCGTTGAGCACGACGGCGTTGCGCACGACATTGAGGAGTTGACGGACATTGCCCGGCCACGCCGCCGCAAGCAGCGCAGCTTCGGCCTCGTCGCTGAAGCGCGTGAAATCCTTGCCGTCCTCGCGCGCGAAGCGCTTCAAGGCATTGCGCGCGATCAGCAGGATGTCCTCGCCCCGATCCCGTAAAGCGGGCATTTCGAGCGGCACGACGTGGAGGCGGTAGAACAGGTCCTCGCGGAAACGGCCGGCCGCGACCTCCGTCTGCGGGTCGCGATTGGTGGCGCAGACGATGCGCACGTCGGCCGAACGCTGCATGTCCTCGCCGACGCGCTGCACGGTCTTCTGCTGCAGAAAGCGCAGCATCTTGGCCTGCAGCGACAGGTCCATCTCGCAGATTTCGTCGAGGAACAGCGTGCCGCCATGCGCCTGCAGCACCGCGCCCTTGCGGTCGGCCGAGGCGCCCGTGAACGCGCCTTTCGCATGTCCGAAAATCTCGCTCTCGAGCAAGTCGCGCGGGATCGCCGCGCAGTTGATCGACACGAACGGGCCTTGGCTGCGCTTGCCCAAGCGGTGCAGCGCCTCGGCGCACAATTCCTTGCCGGTGCCGCTCTCGCCGGTCACGAACACGGTCGCATTCGTCGGCGCGGCGCTGCGCAGGATGCGATAGACGGACTGCATCACCGGCGACCGCCCGATGAAGCCCGCGAAGCCCGCGTCGGATTTGTCGCCGTCGGCATCGACGCTGCGGCGGGCGCTGCGGCGGTCGAGCGCCGCCCTCACCGTCTCGCGCAGCCGCTCGGCCGAAAACGGCTTCATCAGGAAATCGGACGCGCCCTCGCGCATCGCGTCGACCGCCGTGCTCACCGAGGCCTGCCCGGTGAACACCACGGCCTCGCAGGCGAGCCCCATCGCCTTCATGCGCTTGAGCACGTCGATGCCGCTGCCGTCGGGCAGATGCACGTCGAGCAGCACGAGGTCCGGCTCGCGCCGCTCCAAGGCCGCGATCGCTTCCTCGCTCGTCGACGCGAGTTCCACCGTCAGAGCTTCGCTCTTCAGGCAGGCCCGATAGGTCTCGGCGAGCGAGTAGGTGTCTTCGACGAGGAGGACGTAGGGCAATGGATGGGGCGGCATACGCGATGGAACCGATCAAAAAAAGAGATGCACGCTGAAAGGGTTTCGATTGCTCGAGAACACGCTCAACGTGCATCAAAAGGATTGACGATCCTTTAGCTCCGATCCGTCGGCTTCGGCCGCCCTCGTCGCCCCTCCTATTGTCCCTTGCCGAGCACCATCACCGTGAAGGTCCGCAGGATGATGCCGAGGTCGGTCTTCAACCACGAGCCGGGCGTCTGGATCAGCATGGCATAGGCGTGGTCGTGCAGCACCTTGGAGCGCACGTCCTCGATGGACTCGTCATAGCCTTGGCTGACTTGCGCCAATCCGGTGATCCCGGGCCGCAGGCCGTAGGTGCGCTCGACATAGAAGGGGATGTCGTCTTCGAGCCGGCCGACGAACAGCGGCCGCTCCGGGCGCGGCCCCACCACCGACATCTCGCCGCGCAGCACGTTGATGCATTGCGGCAACTCGTCGAGACGCGACTTGCGCAGGAAACGCCCCACCCGCGTCACGCGCGGATCGTTGCTGGTCGCCCAGACCGGACCCGACTTCACCTCCGCGTCGATGCGCATGGTGCGCAGCTTGTAGAGATGGAACAGCCGCGACGACCGCGCGGTGCGCTCGCCCACCCGGATCTGCCGGTAGAAGATCGGCCCGCGCGAATCGAGCTTGATGACGATCGCCAAGGGAATGATCAGCACGAGCAGCACGGCGAGCGCGATCAGCGCGATCACCACGTCAAGAATGCGTTTGCAGAAGCGCACGCCGGGATGGACGTAATCGTCCAGATCCTCCGTATCGCGTCCCCATCGCACCGCGCCCGGCCCGCGCAGCCAGGCGAAGGTGCCCATGACCCCGGAGGCATGGCCTTCGATCACGTAGGAGGTCGCGCGCAGCAGGCGCGGCGCGTCCGGTCCCATCACGCGCGCCAACGGTCCGGAGAGCAGCGCGCAGGAGCCCGTGACCAGCAACGCGACGTAGAACGGATCCTGCAGGATCGCGCCCGCCGCCGTCAGCAGCATCGCCGCCGCCACCAGCATCGGCACGAAGGCGCGAAGCCCCTTGCCCGAGAGAAAGGCGAAGGCGATGCCCGGCCGGCGCGGGTCGAGCAACCGCGCCAGACGCACCGTCTGCTGAAGATTGCCCGCCGCGATGCGCATGCGCCGGCGCAGATCGTCCGAGGGGCGGCTCGGCTCGCGCTCGAAGGTCTTGATCTCCTGATCGTAAACCCCGCGATAGCCGTCGGCGACGATGCTCATCGGCATCACGAAATCATCGTTGATCGTGTCGGCGGGCAGCGGCTTCCACGCCTCGCGCCGGATGGCGTAAAACGCACCGTGCGCCCCCATCGGCGCACCCAGCGCGGCCTCCGCCGCCTTCACGCGGGTCTGGTAGATCCAATACATCTTTTCGCCGGGGCTCGGCTCGTAGGCGAACCCGTAAGCGCCCGAGACGACGCCCACCGCCGGCCGCGAAAAATGCGCGACCACGCGGCGCAAGGCGTCGGGCTCGACCTCGGCCGAAGCGTCGGTCAGCACGACGATGCCGTCGGCGACAGCGGCAATGGCCTCGTTGAGTACGGCGACCTTGCCGCGGTTCTCCGCGAAGGCGCGCAGTTCGATGCCTTCCGCCGCCGGGCCGAGCTCGGCCAATGCCGCGCGGGCGAATTCCTCGCTGCGGTCCGTACAGCCGTCGAGCAGCACCACGGCCGAGAATCGGTCGCGGGGGTAGTCGAGCGCCGCGAGATTGCGGATCTTGCGCGCGATATGGCGCTCTTCCTGATAGGCGGGCACGACGACGGTGACGCGGGGCGGCGGACCGTCCCCCGTCGTTCCCGTCGGCTCCGGACCGTTCGCGAAATGCGCGAAGAACCGCAGCACCGGCGGATGCAGCAAGTGGTGCCAGATCAGAAGCCCGCCGACGGCGGCAAATGCGTAATCAATGAAATTCGACATGGCTCAATTGCTCGTAGCGGCGAAACATGGTGCGGGCGTCGTAACGGCTTTCGACATGCATCCGAGGCGGACGCAGCGGCGGAGCCGAAAGCAGAGCCGACAAGGCGGCGCTCATGCCCGGCACGTCGTCGCGCCGAACCACGAGACCGGAGGCCGGGCAGGTCGCCTCCGAGATCGCACCGACGTCGAAAGCCGCCACGGGAATGTTGCAGGCCTGCGCTTCCAGCACCGCCAAAGGCAGTCCCTCCGCCCGCGAGGGCAGGCAGAACACGTCGAATGCGGGGTAGATCTTCGGCAGGTCGGACCGCAGACCGAGAAAATGCACGCGCTCGGACACGCCGAGCCGGGCGGCGAGATGCACCAGCTCGCCGCGTTGCGAGCCGTCCCCGGCGATCACCAGCCGAACCTCGCTGCGCATCGTCCTCAGCGCTTCCACCGCACGGTCGAAACCCTTCACCGTTTCGAGACGGCCGACGCAGCCGACGATCAAGCCCGCCGTCGGCAGACCGAGCGCCCGGCGGGCGGCGTTGCGGTCGGCCGGCTTGAACAGCGTCAGGTCGATGCCGTTGGGAACATGGACCGCGCCCATGCGGGTCGCCCGGCCCAGCGCATCGGCCGCGGCGGCCGAAACCGCCGCGAGGCGGGGCCGCACCAGGTGCAGCGCCGCCGCCACGATGCCGCGCCGCCGCGTGTTCTGAAGGTGCCAGACGTCGTGTTCGACATGGACGACGACGGGCACGCCCGCGAGCCGCGCGGCCAGGCCGCCATAAAGCAGCGGACCCACGTGATGCGTGAACACCGCAGTCGGCTTCACGCGTCGCATCTCCTCCGCCAGCCGCAGCACGAGCTTCGGCACGAGCCCGGCTTGCTTGCCGAATCCGTGCAGCCGATCCGCCGCCGCCCCGATGCCCGACCAGCGCCGGACGAGATCGTCGGCCTCGCCTTCCAGACTGTAGAGAAGATTGTCGCCCGGAAGCCGGACGACGAGGTCGCGCGCAAGGGATTCGATGCCCCCGGGCGCCATATGTTGAACGATCTGAACGATGCGGTTTTGCATGATGCCGGCCTGCCTCTGTCCGGCATCTCTCTTCAACGGACGTGCCGGCGCGAAGGGCGGCGATTCAGGCGTTTTCGTCCGGCTTCCGCTCGCAATTCGCTAAGAGCTTCGCGATTCGCGACCCGCAACGACCGCGACGGCCCGCGAATCCGCCCCTCCGGCGCGGCATGCGCGTTGCAGATGTCGTCCCGTCATTTCATTCAGGAGGATTTCATGTCGCGTATCGTCGTGATCGAAGAAGATTTGGATGCCGCAGCCGTCGCCGCCATCAAGCCGCTGCTGGAAGAACTTTCCGTCGCCGAGGAGGACGTGATCCTCGATCTGTCCGGGGTCGACTTCATCGACTCCTCGGGCGTCGGCGCCATCGTGTTCCTTTACAAGCGCCTGCGGTCCCGCAATTTCCTGCTGCTGCTGCGCGAGCCCAAGGGTCAGCCGCTCGGCCTCCTGTCGCATCTGCGCATGATGGATCTCGTCGAAGGCAAGATCGACGGCAAGATCGACGGTAAGAGCGAAGGCAAACGCGCCGCCGGAGAGGCCGCATGACCCGACGGCGACGGCAGATCTACGCGACTTTGGCCGCCGCCTTGGCCCTCGGCTCCTCCGGTTGCACCGGCTGGCCCGAATCCACCGGCGGGGGGCTGGCCGAGCGCCGTGCGCCGACCGACCCGACGATGATCGCCCGGGCCGAACGTCTGCGCATGCTCGAGCGCGACGGAGCACGCAGCGCGGCGTCGATGGAAATGGCGGAAGCGTCGAAGCTGATGGTTTCCGCGCAACGGGCCGCCGGGGCAGGCGAGTTCGGGCGCGCCGCGCGTGAGGCGGCCGCTTTGGACGCCATCCTCGACTTGGCCGAGACGCGGTCCGCCGCGATGAAGGCGGGCGGCAAGTCGTGACCCGCTTTTTGCGCTTTCTCGTCGTGGCCTTGGCGACCTGGGCCGCCGTTGCGGGCGGTCCGACCGTTGCGGAGGACGATCCGGTCCTGCGCATCGGCGACATCCTGTTCATCGGCCTGACCGGGGAGCCGTCGCTCAACCGGGACTTCCCGGTCGACCGGCAAGGCATGGTGCAATTGCCGGAAATCGGACCGAAGCGGCTGGCGGGGCTGCGCCTGTCGCAAGCGCGAGAAGAGGTGCGGCAGTCGCTCGACGTCGTGTTCCGCGATCTCGGGCGGCTCGAAATGATGGTTCGTGACCGTCGCCTGCCCTTGACCGTAGCGGGTTACGTCAAAATTCCGGGCGGCATCGAATTGAGCGCCGACGGCGGCGTGCAGGCCGCCATCGCCGCCGCAGGCGGTTTGCTCGCCGGAGCGCAGCTCGACCGGCTTCAGCTCCGCCGGGGCGAGCGCGTCGTCGTCTTCGACTACCGCAAATATCTCGACACCGGCGACGGCGCCATTTTGCCCAAGCTGGAGCCGCTCGACACGATCTTCGTGCCCGCCTCGCCGCTGACGGGAGCCGTCATGGCCGAATGGGACGCCAAGATGATGCTCGAAAAGGGCACAGGAGGGGCGCGCGTCGTCCACATCGTCGGTGCGGTGCGGACGCCCGGCCCGCAGGAGCCGCCGGAGGCGGCATCCGTGCTTGACGCCATCGGCCTCGCCGGAGGCCCGACCACGCGCGCAGATCTCGCCAACGTCAAACTGATCCGCAAAAAGGGCGACCGCGCCGACGCCACGCGCGTCGACATCGACACGTTCTTTCGTCAGGGCGGCCTGCTCGGCTCGATCCCCACCGTCATCCCGGGCGACGTCATCATGA
Organism: Hyphomicrobiales bacterium; assembly: GCA_027489535.1. GTDB lineage: Bacteria > Pseudomonadota > Alphaproteobacteria > Rhizobiales > Beijerinckiaceae > JAIXZO01. Next base: position 85,725 of record JAIXZO010000012.1, on the reverse strand, counting down.
TCCCGGAACTGCCGTCCGACGTGGTCGACAACCGCTCGCAATGGACCAAGCTGCAGGCCGGAAACTCCATCTACATCATGGGACAGGTCAGCTCGCCCGGCCGCTACGCCTTCGACGCGACCCTCGGCTTTCTCGACATCATCAGCGTCGCGGGCGGCCCGAACATCCAGGCCGATCTGCGCAACATCCGCGTTTCGCATCGCGGCACGGAGGGCTCGCGCACCACCCTCGTCAATCTGCAACGCTACTTGGAGACCGGCGACGAGCGCCTGTTGCCGAAGATCAAGCAGGGCGACGTCCTCTACATCCCGGAGAAGAACAAGGACCTCATGGACGAGACCTCGGCCGCCTCCACGGTCCGCGTGCTCGGCGCGGTCGGGCGGCCCGGCCGCTATCCCTTCTCCGACCGCATGAGCATTCTCGATCTGCTCGCCGAGGCGGGCGGTCCGTCCGGGGAGGCCATGCACGACAAGATCATCGTGGTGAACTTCGCGAACGGAAAGGAGGAGGCCCGGGTGTTCGATCTGCTCGGCTTCGCCAAGACGGGCGACATCCGCAAGGTGCCCGTCGTGCGGGCCGGCGACCTCGTCTATGTGCCCAACAAGAGCCAGAGCGACTGGCGCAATTTCTCCGAGTCGATCGCCGGAGTGGTTCAGGCGCTGACGCTCTTCGCCTTCGTCTCGGCGCTTTGACGCCATGCTGACCGCAGACTCGCTCGAAATCGAAACCGTCTACGCCACGACCTTGGGTCGCGGCGTGCGCATCGTCGGGCTGTGCGCGGCCGAGCCGGGGCTCGGCGTCGCCGACGTCGCGGAAGTGCTTGCCGAACGCGCGGCGCGCGGCGGCATGGCGACGGTGCTGATCGACATGGCCTGCACTCCGAACCCCGACGGCGCGCCGTGGATTCCGGGAGACGGGGGAGCGCGCGACTCCTTGCAGCGCGATGTACGCGGGTTCGCGCGTCTCGTCTGCCGCCCCACTTTCGAAGCCGCCTTCGGCTTCCGCGAACCCCGGCTTTTGCGCCGCTTGTTCGACGAGGATCTGGCCGCCTACCAGGTCGTGCTCGTCGAAATGCCGCCCTTCAGCGAGGCGGAGGGCGCGGCCGTGCCCACGGCCATCGCGGCGGCGAGCTGCGAGGCTACGCTGATCGTGTGCGCGCCGGGGGAAACCAACGAAACGACGCTCGTCTCCATGGTGCAGGCCCTCAGGGTCACCGAGACCGTCATCGCCGGGATCATCCTCAACGAACGCCGCGACGACTCATCCGGCTTCGAAATGCCGCCTCCGCTGGTCCGGCTGCTGCAATCACGGGTCGGCAAGGCTCTCCGCGCCGCCGTCGTCGCCGCCGCGCCCCGCACCGCCGCTCTCGTTATGAGGGGGTTGCGGGCCGCAGGTCCGGTACTGGCGCGCATGCCGTCCGCCGCGGCGACGGCGCGACGGCGATTGCGGGCGACGTGGGAACGCGGCGTCAGGAAGGCGAAGGCGGCGCGGTGACGCTCGCCGCCGGCTTGAGGCATGCCGGCGCGAACTCCGCGAGGATGCGCCGCAGCGCGGTCGGCGAAACGGGCTTGTGCAGCCAGCCGACGGGATCGATGGCCGCCACCCGCGCCCGCACGTCGCCGTCGATATTGCCGCTGATGAAAAGCGAGCGGATGCCGTAGCGCCCGTGAATGGCTTCCGCGGCGTCGACGCCGCTCGAGCCGCGCCGCAGCTTCAGATCCATCATCACGATGTCCGGCATGAGCCGCCCGGCGGCTTCCACGGCCGCATCCGCCTCGGCTGCCTCTCCGGCCACGACATGGCCGAGCTCTTCGACGGTCATCGCGAGATCGAGCGCGATCAGGCCGTCGTCTTCCACGATCAGTATGCGCAGCGTCATGCCGCCTCACGCGGGACGAGCAGCTGTACGACATGGCCGCGGCGGACGTCGCGGGTCTGCAGCTCGGCGTCGAGCTGGCGCGCGAGGCGCTTCACCAAGGTCACGCCCAAACCGTCGCGCACGCCCGCGCCGACGCCCGGGCCGGAGTCCGACACGGTCAACGCCCAAGCCTCGCTCCGCTCCTCGAGCGCGACATGCACGCCGCCGGATCCGTCCGGGCCGGCCGCATGAAGGCAGGCATTGGTCACGAGTTCATTCACGATCAACATCAAGGGTATGCTCATTCCGATCGGCATCTTCACATGGCTTGCGTCGACCACGATGCCGGCGCCGTTGGGCAACATCGCGGAGAGTTCGTCGCAAATGCTGCGGACGACGTCCCCGGCATCCACGATCCCCGGTCCGTCGCCCTCGTAGAGGCGTTCATGCACCCTCGCTATGGCCATGATGCGGCGAAGCGCGTTGGCCAGCGCCTCGCGTGCGGTCCGCCCGCCGGCGTCGTGCAATTGCAGCCGCAGGATGCCCGCGATCTGCTGGAGCGAGTTCTTCACCCGGTGCTTGAGCTCCTCCAGCAGCCATTCGCGTTCTTCACGCGCGGCGCGCTGCTCCTCGGATTCCCGCTCCACGGCGCGCCGATGGGCGACCTCGTTTTCGATGTCGCGTTCGAGACGGGACAAGGTCACCCACAGCAGCCAGGCCAGCATCGCCGCGCTCGCGATGGTGCAGCCGAAAAGAACGAGCGCCGTCATCGACGCGCGGCGTTCGCGGCCCGCCAGAAGTTCGGTTTCGGCGGCCTGAAGCGCGGACACGATCATGCGGATGGCGTCCATCGCCTGCGCGCCCGATCCGCCATGCACCGTCTCGAGCGCCTCCCGCCACCGGTCCTCGCGCGCCAAGGAAACCGTCGCCTCGAGTTCCGTCAGCTTGGCGTCGACGAGCGGCGCGAGCTCCCGCAGCCGGTCACGCGCGTCGATCTTGCCGCCGAGAAGGTCCTGCACGTCCGTCAATGCGCGGCGGGCGGAGATCCGGCCGTCCTCGTAAGGCGCGAGATAATCGGTCCTTCGCGTCAGCAGAAAGCCGCGCTGCGCCGTCTCGGCATCGGTCAAACCCTGAAGAACGCGCGCCGTCGCGACCTGCACGCGGTAGGTCCGCTCCACCGATGCCGAGGCCCGCACGAGCGAGTCGGCCGCCACATACAGCACCGTGAACGCGGCGAGCACCAAGGCGGCCGCGACTCCGCTTCGACCCACGAAGCGCCGTCGGCCGCCGCTCAATCCAGCCCCGTATGCGACCGACATTGCATCTCCCCGCGCTACAACGCGGAGGTGACGTTCGGGTTCCGGCAGCCAGGATCAATCTTCGTCTGCGCCGAGATCCCGCAGTCGCGTGAGGACGAACGGAGCCAGAAGCGCAATCGCGGCGACGACGTAGAGGCCGATGGAAATCGGGCTCTTCACCAGCACCGAGAGGTCGCCGAGACTGATCGTCAGCGCCCGCCGCAGCTGCGTTTCCGCCAGCGGCCCGAGAATGAGCCCGATCACCACCGGCGCAATGGGATAGTCGAACCGCCGCATCAGGAAGCCCATTCCGCCGAACACCAGCAGCATCCCGAGTTCCACGACCGAGGGCTTCGCGGCGATGGTGCCCATGGTGGCGAACACCATGATGCCGCCGTAGAGCCACGGCTGCGGGATCGTGAGCAGCCGCACCCAGAGCCCCACGAGGGGCAAATTCAGCACGAGCAGCATCGCATTGGCGATGAACAGGCTGGCGATGAGACCCCACACCAGATCCGGCTTTTCCGCGAACAGCAGCGGCCCGGGGTTGAGCCCGTATTGCTGGAAGCCCGCGAGCATGATCGCGGCCGTCGCAGAGGTCGGCAGTCCCAAGGTCAGCAAAGGCACGAGCGTTCCCGCCGCCGAGGCGTTGTTCGCCGCTTCCGGCCCCGCGACGCCCTCGATGGCGCCGTTGCCGAATTCGTCCGGCTTCTTGCAGAGGCGCTTTTCGAGCGAATAGGACAGGAAGGTCGGGATTTCCGCGCCGCCCGCGGGCAAAGCCCCGATCGGGAAACCGAGCAGCGCGCCGCGCAGCCAAGGCTTCCACGAGCGCTTCCAATCCTCCTTGGTCATCCACAGCGAGCCGCGCACGGCCTCGATCTTCTCCGTCACGGCCTTGTGGCGCGAGGCGACGAAGAGAGCTTCGCCCACCGCAAACAAGGCGACGGCGAGCGTGGTCACCTCCACGCCGTCCGAGAGATCGGGGATGCCGAACACGAGGCGCTGCTGTCCCGTCAGCTTGTCGATCCCGATGATGCCGAGCGACAGCCCGATGAACAGGCTCGTCAACCCGCGCAGCGGAGACGCGCCGAAGGTGGCCGACACGGTGACGAAGGCGAGCACCATCAGCGCGAAGTAATCCGCCGCCGTGAACGAAATCGCGAGTTCGACGAGCGACGGCGCGAGAAACGCCAAGCCGATGGTGGCGATGAGGCCCGCGACGAAGGACCCGATCGCCGCGGTGGCGAGCGCAGGCCCGCCGCGTCCCGCCTTGGCCATCTTGTTGCCTTCGAGCGCGGTGGCCATCGAGGCGCTTTCGCCGGGCGTGTTGATCAGGATCGCGGTCGTCGAGCCGCCATACATGCCGCCGTAATAGATGCCCGCGAACATGATCAGCGAACCGGTCGGGTCCAGCTTGAACGTGATCGGCAGCAGCAGCGCCACCGTGAGCGCCGGGCCGATGCCCGGCAGCACGCCCACCGCCGTCCCGAGAAACACCCCGACGAGGGCGAAGAGCAGCTTGTCGGGCTGCAGCGCAAGCGCGAACCCGTTGCCGAGCGCCGCAAAGGTTTCAAACATGTCCGGCCCTCAGAGAAGCCGCTCGAGCGGCCCGCGGGGCAGCGAAAGCGAAAGCAATTTCGTGAAAAGGAGATAAACCGCCAGCGCGATGACGACCCCGATCACGAGATCGACGAGCAGGGCACGACGGCCCATCGCACGCGCGGTGAATGCGAACAGCACGGCCATGCCGGGGATGAAGCCGATGTCCAGGCCGACCGCCGCGATGGTGAAGGACAGACCGCCCGCGACCCAAGCCGCACCGGCCCAGTCGTCGGCGTCGCGCGCCGGGAACCAGCCGCGAAAGGCGCCCAGAAGGGTGAGGATTCCGAAGAGGACCAACCCGCCCGCGATCGCATTCGGCGCGACTTTGGGACCGATCTTGGCGTAGAGCGGCGCCATCGTCATCTGCGAGGCGTCCCAGAGGATCACCGCCGCCACGGCGATCAATCCGATGCCGATCAGGAGCACGCCCATGTCGGGAGAAGGCCGCGTCGCGGCCGTGTCGGGAAGTTCGGACATGCGGCTCTCCGGCGCGCTGGGAGCGGGAACCCCGCCGAAGCGGGATTCCCGGCGATTGATGCCGTGAGCGTTACTTCACGAGGCCGATGGACCTGAGCATGTCGGAGACGACCTCGTTCTCGGTCTTGAGGTAGGCCGCGAAGGCATCCCCGGCGAGATAGGTGTCGGCCCAGCCCTTCTGCTTCAGAATGTCCTGCCATTCCTTGCTCTTGGCCATCTTTTCGATGGCGGCGAGCGTGGCCTTCTTCTGGTCTGCGGTCAGGTCGGGGGCCGCGAACACGGCGCGCCAGTTGGCGATCACCACGTCGACGCCCTGTTCCTTGAGCGTCGGCCCGTCCACGTCCGGCAGGCGCTCGGCGGAGGTCATGCCGATGAGGCGGAGCTTGCCCGCCTTGATCTGGCCTTCGAACTCGCCGTAGCCCGAAATGCCCGCCGTCACCTGCCCGCTCAGCACGGCGGCCAGAGCCTCGCCGCCGCCGGAGAAGGGCACGTAGTTGATCTTGGTGGCGTCGACGCCCGCCGCCTTGGCGATGAGTCCCGCGGCGATGTGATCGACGCCGCCGGCCGAACCGCCGGCCCAGGTCACCTTGGCCGTATCGGCCTTCAAGGCCGCGACGAGATCCTTGGCCGTCTTGATCGGTGAATTCGCGGGAACGACGATGGCCTCATACTCGCCGGTGAGGCGCGCGATGGGGGTGACGCGGTCGAGGCCGACGGGCGACTTGTTGGTGAGGATGGCGCCCATCATCACGAAACCGCCGACCATCAGCGCGTTCGGATCGCCCTTGGAGCCGTTGACGAACTGCGCGATGCCGATGGTGCCGCCGGCGCCGGCGACGTTGTTGACCTGCACGCTCTTGGCGGCGCCGCTGGCCACCATCGCCTGCTGCATCGAGCGGGCCGTCTGGTCCCAACCGCCGCCGGGCGCGGCAGGAGCCATCAATTTGTATTCGGCCTGCGCGAATGCTGCGGAGGCGGATGCGGTGACGGCGGCGACGGTCACGGCCGTGCGCAAAAATCGTTTGAACTCGAACAATGGTTCCTCCCTTGGAATTGTTTGGGAGGATCGTACCCGAATCGACGTGCCGCGCAATGCGGCGAGGCCGGGCCGCGGCGTCTCCGCCGCGGCCCGCAACAAGCCGCTACGCTCGTCCGATCAGGCCCACTGCACGGGCACGAGACGGAAGCCGGAGCCGTCCTTCAGGATGTGGCCCGTCGCCGGGAACGGCGCGTGGTAGAAAGCCACCTGCAGCTTGTCCGTCACCGCCATGTCGAGCATGCGGCGGCGTGCGAGACGCGCGGCCTCCGGATCCATGTCGAACACCACGGACCAGTCCGGATTGCGCACGAACAGGCCGGGATGGTTGGTGATGTCCGAAAGCATGATCAGCTTGCGGTTGCCGGAAGAGATGGCGAAGGCGGTATGGCCGGGGGAGTGGCCGTAGGCCGGGATCGCGGTCACGCCGGGAACCACGTCCTTGTCGGCCTCGTAGCGGCCGACCTTCTCGCCCATCGGGCCGAACACGCGACGCACGTTCTGGAAGGCGCCCTTCATGGCTTCCGGCGCGCGCGACATCTGGCCGTCGTCCATCCAGAAGTCCCACTCCTTCGCGCCGACGAGAACCTCGGCGTTCGGGAAGACGGCCGTGCCGTCCTTCAGGCGCAGGCCGTTGATGTGGTCGCCGTGGAAATGGCTGATGATGATCGTGTCGACCTTGGCGGGGTCGAAGCCCGCGGCGCGGAAATTCGCCATCCAGCGGCCTGAGGTCGGCGGGCCCATGTCGCCGTTGCCCGTATCGATGAGCACGACCTTGCCGCCGATCTGCAGCACCAGCGTGGTGTAGCTGATGCGCACCTTGTCGGCCGGAAAGAATTCCTCGTCGGCGACCTTCCGGACGTCGGCCAGATCGACGCCGCGCACGAAGCCTTCGAGGGCGCGTTCGCCGTAGCCGTCATTGATGCCGGTCACGACGATGTCGCCGACCGAATAACGATAGAAGCCGGGCGCTTGGCCGGCGGCGGGGACGGACGTTTGGGCCGCGACGGGCGTTCCCAAGGTGGAGGCTGCAGCACTCATGACGGCTCCGGTCAGGACGGTACGACGATTCACGGGCATCTTATTCTCCGAATCGAGGGGGCGGAACATTGGGCCTACGGTCGGTGCGTCTCGTTATGGGGCGCAGCGCGAGCGCGGCGAGTGCGGCCCTGGAATTTGATTCAGGCCGCGCATGTTTTTCGTGACGCTCATGGTCGCATTCAAGGAACGCGGCATGGCCGCGCGTCTCGAACCACCGCTCCCCGCGCCCGCCGAGCGGTCGCTTTCGGTCATTCCGAGCGATATTCGCTTTCAGTTCGCCCAATGATTGTGCTTAAGCTACATTGCTACTCGTTTTTCGGCGGAAATCGCCGCGCCTGAATCCAGAGAAACTCCCGCGATGAATTCCGTAACGATACGCGTTCGATTGCTCGTGCTTGCCGCCGCTCTGCTTCTGCCGGCCATCGTGGGGGGCACGCTCTACGTGCAGGACCGCTCGAGCCAAGCGCGGGAAGCCGAATCCATCGGGCTGGTGGTACGGTTTTCGACCGCGGTCGGCGGACTCGTCCATGAATTGCAGAAAGAGCGCGGCACGACGGCCGTCTTCATCGGCAGCAAGGGCCAGAGCTTCGGTCCCGAATTGAAGACCCAACGCTCGGCCTCCGACGCTGCGGGCGTTCGCCTGCGCGAGGCGGCGGCAGGCCTCGGCGATGCGGCGGATGCAGGCCTGCGCGAGCGCATCGAACGCGCGACCAAGCTGCTCGACGCGGTTCCCGCCCATCGCGCCAAGGTGGACGGCCTCACGCTGGACGGCCCTTCCTCCGGCGCGCCTTACACGCAGGCGATCGCCGCGATGCTCGGCACCATCGAACACGCCGCCCGCTCGGCGCGCGATCCCTCGATCCTGAAAATGCTGTTGGGCTACGTCAATCTGCTGCAGGGCAAGGAGAATGCCGGGCAGGAGCGCGCGGCCGGCGGCGGCGCGTTTGCGGCGGGTCGTTTCGACGGGCCCACGGTGCTGCGCTTCGGCAGGCTCGCAGGCGCACAGGAGGCCTATCTCGGCAGCTTCCTCGCCCTCGCCCCCGAAAGCGTGGTCGCGCTTCACCGCGCCGGAGAAACCAAGACGCTCCCCGAGGTCGCGCGCCTGCGTGCGGTCGCGGTCGCGAGCGTCGCATCCGGCAGCGTCGAGGGCGTCACCGGGCCGGCATGGTTCGCTGCGTCCACATTGCGCATCGACGCTCTGAAATCGACCGAGGACGCCTATGCCGGCGCGATCATCGAAGCCGCGTCGAGCGCGGCCGCAGCCGCGAAGGGCGAGGCGAGCCGCGCCTCCGTCGCCCTGCCGCTGGGCGCGCTCGCGGCGATAGCCTTCAGCTTCCTGCTGATCCGCTCGATCAACGGCTCTCTGACGGCTCTGCGCACCTCGATCGCCGACATCGCCGAGACGGGCGACCTGTCGCGTCGGGCCAAGGTCGACGGCAAGGACGAAGTGGCGGAGACCGCGACCGCCTTCAACGCGCTCGTCGCCGACATCGGGTCCACGATGACGGCCATCAACGCGACCATGGAAAAGGTGGCCGAGAGCGATCTCCGAGCCCGCGTCGACGCGACCGCGCGCGGCGACACCAACCGTTTGAAAATGAACATCAATCGTACGCTCGACGCCGTGGCGGGCAGCTTCGGCATGATCGCGAGTTCGATCCGCCAGATCGCCACGGCGACCGAGCAGACCACGGCAGCCATCGATCAGGTGGCGCGCGGCGCGCACGGGCAGGTGAACGCGCTGCGGCAGGTGGCCGTCGCCATCGATCAGACCACGATGGCCGTCACCGACGTGACCGACAATGCCCGCCGCACCAGCGAGCAGGCGCGGCTGTCGGGCGACGTCGTCGCCGAGGGCGCGAAGCAGATCGAGGCCATGGTCGGCGCGGTGGACGCACTGTCCTCCACCAGCACCGAAATCGGCGAGATCAGCGGCGCGATTTCGCGCATCGCCGGGCGCACGGGATTGTTGTCCCTCAACGCCTCCATCGAAGCCGCCAATTCGGGCGGCGACAATCGCGGCTTCGCCGTGGTGGCCGTGGAAGTCGGGAAATTGGCCGAAAATTCTGAAAAACAGGCCCGTCAGATCGAAGACCTCGTCGCCAAGGCGACGGGCCAGATCGTGCGGACGGCGACGCTCACCCGCACCGTCAAGAACGGCATGGACGAGATTACCGCGGGGGTGCGCGAAAGCTCGTCCATGGCCGCGTCCATCGCCGCCGCGATGGAAGAACAGCAGGCCACGGTTACGGAAATCCGGGCTTCGACGGACGAGTTGAACCGCATCGCCCAGACCAACGCCGCGGCCTCGGAGCAGATCGCCTCGACGATGACCGAGCTGGCTACGCTGACGCGTTCGACCAATGCGGAACTGGGCAAATACCGCTTCTGACGATTGAAGGACAAAGGGCCGGATCTCGCGATCCGGCCCTCTCAAACCCTTGAGATGAAGAGAATTCAGGCCGCCGGAACGGGTCCCGGCAGGGCTGCGCCGACGAGGCAGTCGCGCGAGACCAGAGCGGCCAATTCATCCTCCGACATGCCCTCCGTGCCCGCGGGACGCAGCGGCAGGATCACGTAGCGCAGGTCGGCATTGCTGTCGTGGACCCGGACTTCCACCTCATCGGGGAAGGCGAGGCCGAATTCCTTGAGCACCGTGCGGGGCTCGCGGACGGCGCGGGAGCGGTAGGCCTTGCTGACGTACCATGCCGGCGGCTCGCCGAGCAGGGAGCGCGGATAGCACGAGCATAGCGTGCACACGACGAGGTTATGCACCTCCGGCGTGTTTTCTATCGCCATAACTTCGGCTTCCGTTACTTGAATCCCGAGCTCTATTGCGGCCTTCTTACCGTCAACAAGCATGCGCTTTTTGTACTCGGGATCGACCCAGGCGCGCGCGACCATGCGCGCACCCTGATGCGGAGTCGCCGCGTCGTTGATCTCCAGACGCCGCCGAACCTCGTCGCCGGTGATGACGCCCTTCTCGATGAGCATGGCCCGCAGCGCGATGAATTTCGCCTCGCCGTAGGTCAGCTCGACGTCGTCGTCCTCCCGCGTCGGGTGCGGATGGGAATGGCCGTGCCCATGATCATGATGATGATCGTGGTCGTGGTCGTGGTCGTGGTCGTGGTCGTGGTCGTGGGTCATGAGTGCGTCTCCGCAGGCGTCAAGCGCGCTCGAGCCAATGATCGTAGATTTCGAGGACGAGGGTGTCGCGCTCGGGCCCTTCATAGTCGGGCCACAGGTCGCGCTGCTTCAGGCGGACGCGGTAGAGCGGGATGCGCTCGCGCCCGATGCGGCCGTAGGCGCGCTCCTCGGGGTTTTCGAATTGTCCGATATAGGCGTCGACGACGCCCACCTTTTCGCGGACGTAGAGCGGGGTGCGGACATGGCCCGGCTTGCCGAGATCCTTGATCCGCACGCGCTCTCCGGCGGCGTAGGTCGCCCCCTGATCAGTTCGCATCGTCGCGCGTCCCCTTGCGGAGAATGGCTTCGGTCCGCTGGGCCAATTCGCCCCGGTCGATGATGCCCTTCTCCACGAGAAGGTCGGTCATCCCGTCCGTGCGGCGGTCGTAGAAGCGGGATTTCTTGTAGGCCTCCACGGGCGTGGCTTCGACCGCGCGACGGAACTCGTCGAGGTTGAAGACTCCCTTGGACCACAGGACGTTGAACATCGCGATCATGTGCTTTTCCCAGAACAGCTGGGGCACTTCCTCGCGAGGTATGGCATCCGCGGGCAAGCCGCCGATGTCGGTAATCAGGCGTTCGGGCATCACGCTCACTCCCTTTGACCCCATGATTTCACGACCGTTTCATTCGTCAAGCGAGGCGAAGCGGGAAGAGTCCCGCCCGCACTCCGCCGCTTCCCGCAGGGTCAAAGCTTGGTGAAGCCGTCCTTGCTCCAGAACTCGCTGCCGACCTGATGATGGCCGGTGAACAGGCCGTCGGGGTCGTATTTCTGCTTGATCTGCAGCAGGCGCGGGTAGTGGGGGCCCCATGCGGCTTCGCGCCAGTTCTCGGCATGGTAGCCCATCTCGGACGAATAGGAGCCCGCGTCGGGCGCGAGGCGGCGCACGGCCTCGAAGGCGGCGCTGATCTTCTTGCCCTCGGCGCGGGCCTCGTCGCGGCGCGGCTCATGGCCCAGCACGCCGGGATAAACCTTGGTCTGACCGCCCGCGATGATGACGAGCGCGAAGGCGTCGAGCACGCCGGGATGCACCGCCGTGTCGCGCGCTTCCTTGATGCGCTCGGCGGGCGCGCCCGCCAATCCCTTGTTGTAATGCAGGGTGGTGAGGTAGTGGCGCGACGCGTCGAACAGGCCTTGCGCGAGCGCGTCCACCTGCGTCGGGGCGAGCAGGCTCTGCGGCAACCAAGCGGACTCGTAGTTCGAGATGAAGATGCCGACCTCGGACCCGTTGCCGGCCCACCAGAAGCGGCCGGGCGCGGCCCCCGGCCGGTCGTCGATCACGATCGACTTGGGCATGTTCTTCTTGCGGTATTCGAAATCCCACCAATGCCGGGCGGGGATCGCCAGCATGCGCAGCCGCTCGGTCTCGCGCACGTCCTTGGCGTTGTCCTGAACCCAAGCCCAGAACGGCTTCCAGACCTCGCGGGCCTGCGCCTCGTCCAAGCCTTGAAAGCCCATGAAGACGGCGAGCGTATTGTCCGGCCCGAAGCTGACCTGTTCGCCCCAATGCGGATTGATCAGGGCGTCGCGCGAAAAATCGAGGAAGGCCTTGATCAGCTTGCGATAGGACTCGTCCGACTCCGCCTTGAAGGTCTGCGACATGAAGCCGAGCGTCTTGGGCAGCGGATGCGTTGCGAGCGTCAGGCGGGTGGTGATGCCCCAGCCCGCGCCGCCGCCTTTGAGCGCCCAGAACAGATCGGCGTTTTGACAGGCATTGACCACGAGCACGCGGCCGTCGGCCGTGACGATCTCGGCCTCCAGCAGGCCGGCGGCGGTGAGGCCGCCGAATTTGGAGTAGCTGCCGAAACCGCCGGTCTGCATATGGCCGCCGACGCCGACGCTGGTGCAGCCGCCGCCCTGCACGTAGCGGCCGTTCTTGGTGACGACGAAATCATAGAGCTGGATGAACTTCGCGCCCGCGCCGACGCTGACGGCCTGCACCGGCTTGACGGAGCCCGCGCATCCCGCCGGCACGAAATCGTCGTGCAGCTTCAGCGAATCGAGCTTTTTCGTCCAGATCATCAGGCTGTCGGGCGCGTTCGACTGGCCGAGATAGCTGTGCGCCCCGCCCTTGACGACGAGACGCAGATTCTTGGCGCGGGCGAATTTGACCGCTTCGGCGATGTCGGCGGCATTTTCCGGGATGACGACATGGACGCTCGGCGACGAGATCCATCCGTCCGACCAACCGGTCGACTGCGTGCCGCCGGACACGTCCTGAATGAAGAAGGGATTGGTCAGCGTCTTGACCGCGCCGGGCGTCAGCTTGCCCTTGGTTTTCGCGAGAACCGTTTCGAGCGGCGTCGTCACCTTTTCGAGACGGCCGGTCAGGCTCTTGCGAAGGCCCTCCCACTCCTGGGCGGAAGGCCAGTTCGGATCGGAAGGACGCACGCGTCTCGTCAGGGGCGCGACGCCGGTCGCGGACGATGCGGGGGAAGACTGCGCCGTGAAAGCAGCGGATGCGATGCCGGCAACACCCGCCTTGAGAAAATCACGCCTCTTCATTCCGAAACCCTCTTCCGATGCGATCCGGAATTTTTAGTTCAATTCACTTCATCAGGCTACAACTTACATCCATGATCAGGCGCACGAATTTTGTGCTTCTCGTCAATGAATTCGATGAAACGAAACTCGCTTCTCCCGATGACGAAAGAGCGGTTCTGTTCAAACACTGCAACCGATCTTGATCACGGTTTGATCGAATTTGCTTCTGCATGAACGCGACCTATAACGGGTCGAAATCCGCCGTTTCCTGCGATATCTGTTCATCATGGAGTCCGCCGCGTGAAGTTTTCCACTCTCCTCGTCTTGCCGATTCTGGCCCTTGCCGCTTGCTCGCCGGCCTCGCCGGACGGTTCCTGGACGTTCAGCACCGACCTGACCCGCAGCGAGGCGGATTTTCCGAAGGGGGCGGAGGGCGACAAGTCCGTGGCGGCGATCGCGATGTTCCTGCCGCGCCTGACCATCGAAAACAACGGGTGGGACGTCATGAAGGGCTCCATCCGCTGCACCATCGAAAAGCTCGGCACCGAAGACGGCGCGGCCTGCGCCTATGTGGCGGACAAGAAGCCCACCGGCCGGATGACCGTGACGCTCGACGGCGACCGCCTGAAGCTGAAGGAAAAGGGCAAGCCGACCTACGTGTATGTCCGCGAGAAGAAGTGACGGCACGCCCGGCGGACCGGACGGCCGCCGGGCCTTGATGCAGGTCGTCACGAACGCCTTCAAGCACCCATGAGGGCGATCGCAAACGGCCCGCGGCCTGCGGACCATTCCGTCTTTCCAGAACGCAGGAAGCAGGTAACATCCTCCGCTCGACCGCGGCATTCCGGACGCAAGAATTCCGGCGCGGCCAAGGGGAGCGGAATTGATGACCAATAATTTTGCGGCAGGGGCGATTGCCGCCATGGCCGCCTTCGCCGTGGTGCCGCAGGCCGGCGCGCAGGAAGCCCTCAACCTTTATTGCTCGGTGCAGGTGGAGTGGTGCCAAGCCACCGCCAACGCGTTTACGCGGCAGACCGGCATCAAGGTGAACATGACGCAGAAGGGATCGGGCGAGACGCTGGCGCAGATCCGCGCCGAGGCGCAGAACCCGCGCGGCGACATTTGGTTCGGCGGCACCGGCGACCCTCATCTCGCGATGGCCGAGGAAGGTCTGGCGGAAGAATACAAGAGCCCCCGCCTCGCCGAGCTGCATCCTTGGGCGGTGAAGCAGGCCGAGGATTCCAAGTACCGGACCGTGGGCATCTATGCCGGCATTCTCGGCATCGGCTACAATCCGGAACTGTTGAAGCGCAAAAACGTGGCCGAGCCGAAATGCTGGGCCGACCTGACCAAGCCCGAATTCAAGGGCGAGATTCAGGTGGCCAATCCCGCCTCGTCGGGCACGGCCTATGTCGCCATCGCCACGCTGGTGCAGCTGATGGGCGAGGAACCGGCCTTCGACTATCTCAAGAAGCTGCACGCCAACGTGAACGCCTATCCGCGCTCGGGCACCGGCCCGATCAAGGCCGTCGCGCGCGGCGAAACGGGCGCTTCGATCAGCTTCATGCATGACGCGGTGACGGAGGAGCTTTCCGGGTTGCCTGCCAAGGCGAACGCGCCCTGCGAGGGCACGGGGATGGAAGTCGGCTCGATGACCATCGTGAAGGGCGCGCGCAACATCGAGAACGCGCAGAAATTCTACGATTGGGCGCTGACGCCGGAAGCGCAGCGCATCGGGGCGGAAGTGTCCAAGCAGTTGCAGACGCCTTCGAACCGCGCCGCGCCCACGCCGGACAAGGCTCCGCGCATGGATCAGGTGAAGATCATCGCCTACGACTTCGCCAAATACGGCAAGGCGAGCGAACGCAAGCGGCTGATCGACCGCTGGGAAAAGGAAGTGGGCAGCCTGCCGCGCTGACGCGTGAAGGCGGGGCAGCGGGCCCCGTCTTTCTTCCTTTCTGGAGGCGCATCCCTTGCGTCGTTTCGCTTTTTTCGCCCTCGCCCTCGTTTTCGTCGGGCTTGTCCTGGTGCCGTGGCACATGCAGGCGGCCGGCGTCCTGTCGTTCGGCTGGGTCGCGCGCGCTTCGACGCGGGCGGATGCCGCGCCGGCCTTGTTGCAGGCGATGTGGTTCGGCCGTTGGTGGTTTTGGCCGGTCTGCGCCGCGGCGATGCTGGGCGGAGCCGGGGCGCTGCTGATCGGCCGCGACCGGCGGCTGGGCGGCGCGCTGCTGCTTGCCGGCGGGCTGGCGGGATTGGCCGCCACGGCCTTGCAGGGCGGGATGATCGGGCCGCGCGGGTGGTTTCACGCTTGGCCTGCGGAGTTGTTCGGCGCGCTGAAGACGCGGCAATTCGGCATCGGGCTGGGCGGGGCGGCCGCGACGCTCGGGTTTATGGCCTTCGCCACGACGGGCTTGGCGGCGCGGGGGCGGTTTCGCGGCGACGCCTTCGTGGCCTTCGCGGTGGGGCTCGTCGCGGCGCTGATCGCGCTGTTCACGGTGTGGCCGGTGGGCATCGTGCTGGCCAAGGTGTTCACCGTCGAGGCCGGACAGAACGCGTTCGCGGCCTCTGCCGGACGCATCTTCGAGCCGAAGATCTGGGGGCTCGACTGCCTTTCGAGCGGCCGCTCCTGCGGCGTGGCGTGGAACACGCTGGCATTGGCGATATCGACCGCGACGGCCGCGACCGGGCTCGGCCTGTGCTTCGCGCTGCTCGTGACCCGCACGTCCTTTCCCGCAAAACGGCTGATGCGGCTTTTGACCGTGCTGCCCATCGTGACGCCGCCCTTCGTGATCGGTTTGGGGCTGATCCTGATCTTCGGGCGCTCCGGGATCGTCAATCAGGCGGCGTTCTCCCTTTTCGGCGTGGAACTCGGCCGCTGGATCTACGGGTTCAACGGCGTGTGGCTGGCGCAGGTGTTCTCCTTCACGCCCACGGCATTTCTCGTGCTGATCGGGGTGGTCGAAGGCATCTCGCCGACCTTGGAGGAAGCCTCGAGCACGTTGCGGGCGAACCGGGCGCGGACCTTTTCCAAAGTCAGCTTTCCGCTGATGCGGCCGGGCATCGCCAACGCGTTTCTCGTGGTCTTCGTCGAATCCATCGCGGATTTCGGCAATCCGATCGTGCTCGGCGGATCGTTCGGCGTGCTTTCGACCGACATCTATTTCGCGGTCGTGGGCGCGCAGGCGGATTTCTCGCGGGCGGGGGCCTTGGCGCTGCTGCTGCTGCTGTTCGCGCTCGGAGCGTTTTGGCTGCAGCGCCGCGTGCTGGGGCGCGCCTCCTACGTCTCGATGTCCGGCAAGGGCGATGCGGGGCTGCCGCAGCCGCTGCCCGACCGGGTGCGGCGGGTGGTCTATGCGATCGCGTTGCCTTGGACGGCGCTGACCGTGCTCGTCTACACGCTCGCGCTGTCGGGCGGTTTCGTGAAGACGTGGGGGCGCGATTGGACGCCGACCCTGTCGCATTACGGCCGCGCCTTCGGCGTGGAGTGGGGACCGTCCGGCGTGATCTGGTCCGGCACGGCGTGGCATTCCTTCTTCACGACCGTGCAGCTGGCCGCCATCGGCGCGCCCGCGACGGCGGCGCTGGGGATCCTCACGGCGTGGCTGCTGACGCGGCAGCGATTTGCGGGACGCTCGGCGCTGGAATTCGCGTTGCTGCTGTCGTTTGCGGTGCCGGGCACGGTGATCGGCGTGTCCTACATCCTCGCCTTCAACGTGCCGCCCTTGGAACTGACAGGCACGGCGGTGATCCTCGTGCTGTGCTTCACCTTCCGCAATCTGCCGGTGGGCGTGCGGGCGGGCATGGCGGCGATGAGCCAGATCGACGGGAGCCTCGACGAGGCCTCCTCCGTGCTGCGCGCCTCCGCGCTGCGCACGATGACGCGGGTGGTGCTGCCGCTGCTGCGGCCCGCCATCGTGACGGCGCTGATCTACAGCTTCGTGCGCGCGATCACGACGGTGAGCGCCGTAATCTTCCTCACCTCCGCCGAGCATGAGATGGCGACGGTGTTCATCATCAACCGGGTGATCAACGGCGATTACGGCCTCGCCATCGCCTATGCCTCCGTGCTCATCGTGATGATGGCGCTGGCGATGGGGCTGATCCGCCTGCTCGTCGGCGAGCGCCGCATCGGGCGTCGCGCGAGCGCACCCGCCGCCCCCGCCCCGATCCCGCAGCGAGCCTGATGCCATGTCCGACGCCGCAACCCTTCCGCCGCTTGCCCCGCTTCTCGACGGCGGGGCGTTTCGCGCCCGCGCCTCGGAGGTGCGGCTGGAAGGCGTCGGCAAGCGCTACGGCGCCGTCACCGCGGTGAAGCCGCTCGATCTGGTGATCGAGGCGGGGACGCTGGTGACGCTGCTCGGCCCTTCGGGCTGCGGCAAGACCACGCTGCTGCGCATGATCGCGGGGCTGGAACAGCCGTCGGAAGGGCGGCTGATGATCGGCGGGCGGGACGCCACGACGCTCGCGCCGGGCGAACGCGACGTGTCGCTGGTTTTCCAGTCCTACGCGCTGTTTCCGCATATGAGCGTCTCGGAGAACGTCCGTTACGGGCTGCAGTCCTCCGGGCTGTCGAAGCGCGAGGCCCTGCCGAAGGCGGAGGCTGCGCTGGCGCAGGTGGGCCTGTCGGGCTTCGGCGAACGCCTGCCGTCCGAGCTGTCGGGCGGGCAGCAGCAACGCGTCGCCTTGGCGCGGGCGCTGGTGCTGGAGCCCTCGGTGCTGTTGTTCGACGAGCCGCTCTCGAACCTCGACGCGCGGCTGCGCCGGCGCATGCGCGAGGAAATCCGCGAGCTGCAGCAACGCTTGGGCGTGACCGTGATCTACGTCACGCATGATCAGTCCGAGGCTTTGGCCGTCTCCGACCGGATCGTGGTGATGCGCAATGCCGAGATCGCGCAGGCAGGCACGCCCGAGGATCTCTATCGCCGGCCGGAGACCGTGTTCGCGGCGACGTTCATGGGCGAGGCGAACCATCTGAAGGGCGAGATCGTCGGCCACGAGGGCGAGTTCGCGACGGTGAAGCTGGCCGACGTGATGCTGCGCCTGCCGCATCGCGGCCTGCCGCTCGGGCCCGTCGACATCGTGATCCGCCCGGAATCGGTGCGCACGGGCGCGCCGGACGGATTGCGCGGCACGGTG
Source organism: Hyphomicrobiales bacterium (assembly GCA_027489535.1). GTDB lineage: Bacteria > Pseudomonadota > Alphaproteobacteria > Rhizobiales > Beijerinckiaceae > JAIXZO01. Next base: position 67,606 of record JAIXZO010000012.1, on the reverse strand, counting down.
CGGCGCGTGACCTATATGGGCGCGAACGTGGAATACACGGTCGGCACCGCCGCGGGCGACGTCTTCGCCCTCGGCTTCGACCCCGACCGCCCGCCCCGGGTCGGCGACGACGTGGCCCTGAGCTTCGTCGGCGGCGGCATCATGCTGGTGCGGCCGTAAGGGCCGAGGGCGAACCGGCGAGACGAGCGCGGCGACAGCCGCCGTCGAAGATCAGGCGTCGGTCGCTCCGCAACAGCGGAAAATATTTCGCCACGCTTTTTTCGGGTATCGCACTCGCCCTGCTCCTTCGCTCGGCGACGATGTTTCGTTTCGGAACGCAGAAATATTTCCCTTCTCGCCGGATCACCGTTGTATTTCGAGCGAATCTTGCATCGTCTTGCAATCGACTGCAGTGAATGCAGATCGGGATTTCGGTTTATATGGCTTGCAAGCCTCGTCTCGGATTTGGCCGATGACGATGCGGCCGACGGTGAGGAGCGCAGATGGGCGACCTGATAACCCTTTTCGGGCTGGTGATCGGGATCATCGCCGCGGAATCGACGCTCGACATCCGCGCCGTCACGATCAACCGCATCACGATCTCGGACGACATTTCCGGGCAATGGGGCAATACGGAAGAAACCTTGGAGCAGAAGCTCAAGGACGAAGCCTATCTCGTGATGCGGCAGGCCCGCGCCTATGAGCACGGGTCCCGCATTTCGACCCCCAATGCGGACGGATCGATCGACAGGGTGGCGAGAGACGCGGGCATCCTGCGATTGCTGCAACGCGCTCAGCAATCGCTCGGATTTTTGGAATTCACCGTGACCGGCGACGTCTTCGCGGAGCGGGGAAAGGCCGTCGTGGAGCTGCGCGCGCGGCGCTACGACCAGCAGGTCCTGCGGGCGCATATGGAACGGCCCATGGATCAAATGGACGGCCTCATGCGCGACGCCGGCTGGGCGCTCGTGCGCATGATCGACCCGCACATCGCCTGCGCCGCGCTCCTGCGCAAGTCGCTGCTGGACGAGAAGCCCGATCCCGCAACGACGCTGCAATGCATCGACGAGGCCATGCCCGTCGTGACGGACCCCGATCGCCATTGGCTCCTCAACCTCAGAGGCGTGACGCTGACTATGCTGGGACGCCGTACGGAAGCCTTCCAGGCCTTCCGCGCCGCGCTCGAGGCGGACCGGACATTCGGGCAGGCTTGGCTGAACGTCGGCATGCTGGCCGCGGCGGAAGGCCGGCACGCGGAAGCGATACAAGCCTATCGCACCGCGATCGAAAGCGCCGCCCCGCGCGGTGCGGAGCAGAGGAACGCCGCCGCCGCGGCCCTTTGGGCCATCAGCCTCGAAAAGCTCGGCCGCAAGGACGAGGCGCTCATCAAGCTGCGCGAAGCGTTCCGGGCGGACAGGAATTATGACCTGCCGCTGCGCCTGCTGATCGAGCGGCTGCCCGCGGATTCGGCCGAGGCGGACGACGCCCGGAAGATCCTGGCGACGCTCGACGCCGCTTCGAACAAGCCGGACCGCTATGTCGGGTTCACCGACAACATCGCGGGCATGATGCCGGTGAAGGCTTTCTTCGGCGAGGCCGTCGCGGCAGCCGCCGCGGCGCGCTGACCGGGGAACCCTGCGAGGAGATCAGCGCGGGGACGACAGAAGGTGGCCGACGATGCCTCCGCCCAATGCGCCGGCGACGGCATAGAGGCGGGACGTTGCAAGCGCGCCTTCCAAGCCTGCCGCCGTCAAAGGAGCCTGCGCGGCGGCGGCCCCCATTGCGGAGGCGGCGACGGCCGGAGCGAGCAAGTTCACCGCGACCACCCCGACCATGGCCCCGGCCGCGATGGCGGGGAGATTGTAGGTCTCGGGCGCGGCTTTCGGGACGATCTCCTCGAACTTCACGGGCGGCAGGCCGGAACTCGGGTTCTTGTCGACCTTGGGCGCGGCGGGAGCCGACTGGGCGGCCGCGCCCGCGATCGCGGCCATCGTCGCCAACGAGAACACGGCCGTCTTCAAGGAAAGTCGCGCTGCCATCGTCGTCCTCGGGCTTGCGTTGAAGGGCATCATTGCGTTTCGGCTGCCGCTTTTTCCGACATCAATCGTTCGACGGGGACACAGAACATCGTGATGTTCTTCGCCTCCAGCGAGGCGAAATCGACGACCTTCCCCTGCGCGTCGAATTGCGGAACCGCGACGTCGAGGATGGCTTGGATGCAGGCCGCCTCCGTCGTGAAATGTCCGACCGGAGCGGGGGCCGCACCGACGAAGGCCATCAGGAGCCACTTCATCACCGTCCCGCTCCGCCCGCGTGCGCCGCTCGACCGACGCCCTCAATCACGCGCCCGCTCCGTCGCCTGCTGCGCCAGCCGCTCGACCGGGGTGCAGAACATCGTCATCCGTTTGGAATTCAGCGACGCAAATTCCTCGACCCTGCCCTGCAGATCGAGATCCGGGATGCGCACTTTCGTGATCGCCTCGACGCAGCCCTCGCGGGTCGAAAAATGGCCGACGGATGCGGGCATGCTTCCGGAAACGAACACCATCAAAACCCATTTGATCAAGGTCGTTTCCACCGATGCGCGCCTCCGAGGCGAAACATGTCTCAGTCGGACGCGGTCATTTACATGGCCGTCGTCGGTTTGATCCTCCGATGCACGACATGCATTGCGTGATCGTTTGATCGAATCTCTACATGCGAATCATAATGACTTCGCGTGGATGCAGCCAGATTTGAAATCACTTCCGGCTCCGTCATGAAAAGACGAGAACTGATGGTTCTTGTCGTCCGATACGTGGCCGAGCACATGTCGTGATCGTCCGCGGCGGTCATCAAGGGAACTGAAAGACATGAATCGCTGGGTCGCAGACGTCTTCGCGTCGATCATCGCCTTCGTTCATTCCGTCGTATTGATCGCTCTCGTCGGCGTCGCAGCCCTCCTGTACGGGGACCAGAAGACGACGATGCCCCCGATTCTCGGTTATTCGTTCTCCAAGGAGATCATGCTCTTTATCTTGGTCGGGGCGTTTCTCGGATACGTTCTGCTGATGGGCTTCATCTCGACCGTCATCGCGATGAACCAAAACATCGAACGCCTCACCGCCGCCGTCGAGAAGCTCAAAGACGGAGGATGAGGCGGAAGAACAGGCCGGAATGCGGGTCTCAGCCGCGCCGCGCGGCCTCGATGGCGGCGACGTCGATCTTCGTCATGTCCATCATCGCGGTGAATGCCCGCTCCGCTTCGGGACCGCCGGCGGCCATCGCCTCGAGCAGCACGCGCGGCGTGATCTGCCAAGAGACGCCCCATCGGTCCTTGCACCACCCGCAGGCGCTTTCCCGACCGCCGTTCCCCACCACCGCGTTCCAGAGTCGGTCCGTCTCCGCCTGATCCTCCGTGACGATCATGAAGGAAAAGGCCTCGTCATGCGTGAAGGCGGGCCCGCCGTTCAGCCCGACGCAGCGCACGCCGGCGACCGTGAATTCGACGGTCAGCACATCGCCGGCTTTGCCCGACGGATAATCCGCAGGCGCGAGGCGGACGGCATCCACCGAACTGTCCGGGAAGGTTTTCGCGTAAAAACGGGCGGCGGCCTCGGCATCCTTATCGTACCAGAGGCAAATCATGGCTTTCGCGAAGGTCATGACCGCTCCTCCCGCCCCGGCGATTTCACCGGCACCGATGTGGAGCGGGAACGATGGCGACACAAAGGCGGCGTGCGAACCCCGGCGCGAAAGCCGTCTTCTCAGTCGGCCGCTTCCATGTCGCGCAGCGCTTCCTTCGCCGTGCGGAAGGCGTCGATGGCGGCCGGAGCGCCGCAATAGATCAGGACCTGCAGCAACGCCTCCTGAAGCTCCTCCTTCGTGAGGCCGTTGCGGAGCGCCCCTTGAATATGGATCTTCAATTCATGTTGGCGGCCGAGCGCGGACAGCATGCCGAGATTGAGCAGGCTGCGGCTGCGGCGGTCGAGACCCGGGCGGTTCCAGATTTCGTCCCAGCAGAATTCGGTGACGAGCTGCTGCAGCGGCCAGCTGAAATCGTCGGCCTGACCGAGGGATTTTTCGACGTAGTCGGAGCCGAGAACGGCGCGCCGCGTCTTGAGGCCTTTTTCGAATTTTTCGGAGCGGGGGCGGGATGACGACATGTCCGAGTCCTTTCGCGAAGAGGCGGTCACAGCACGCGGATCGGAGCGCCGGCGGCCCACGCCTCGACGGCTTCGACGACGCCCGTGAAATAGCGTTCATAGGTGTTGGCGGTGACGTATCCGAGATGCGGCGTGGCGATGAGGCCGGGCAGCGTGCGGAAGGGGTGATCGAGCGGCAGCGGCTCCTGATCGAACACGTCGACCGCCACGGCTCCGGGACGCCCCGCCCGCAGCGAAGCGATCAACGCCGCCTCGTTCACGATGGGACCGCGCGAGGTGTTCACGAGCACGGCATCGGGCTTCATCAACCCGAGTTCGCGCGCACCGATCAGATTCCGCGTCTCCGGCGTCAAGGTGATGTGGATGGAAACGGCGTCGCTCTCGGCCAGCAACCGGTCGAGATCGGGCTCGAAGCGCGCGCCTGCGGCGGCGGAGCGCTCGGGCGTGTTGTTGCGCGACCAGGCCGCGACCTCCATCTCGAACGCCGCGGCGTAACGAATGACGCGCGTGCCGAGCGCGCCGAGGCCGAGGACGCCGAGCTTCATGCCGCGCAGGTCGCGCCCGACGCGCTTCTGCCATTGCGCGCCCGCCCGGAAGTCGGCCACCTCGTCCGGGATGTGACGCGCGGCGGCGAGCAAGAGGGCCCATGCCAGCTCGGCCGTGGAGCCCGCATATCCTTCCGTGCCGCTGACGACGACGCCGCGCGCCTTTGCGGCGGCGAGATCGATGGAGGCGTTGCGCATGCCCGTGGTGACGAGCAGCTTGAGCTTGGGCAACCGCGCGAGGCGGTCCGCGCCGAAGGGCGTGCGTTCGCGCATTGCAACGACGATGTCGTAGGGCGCGAGGGCCGCGACGAGCGCATCGGTGTCGGCGATGTTCTCGTGGAAGACGTCGACGGCGACGCGCCCTTCCAGCCGCTTGAAATCGGCGCGAGACAAGGCCGTGCCTTGATAATCGTCGAGTACGGCGCAACGCAGCATGGTGGTTTTTCCTTCTCGCGTCGGGTCAGACGTGCAGGTCGTAGAAACGCGCGGCCGTATCGTGGAAGAGATCGCGGCGCTCGCCGGCCGAATAGGACATGCTCATCTTCTTGAAGGCATTCCATAAGACGGCATAGCTCGAGGTGATCTTGTCGACCGGGAAGTTGCTCTCGAACATGCAGCGCGACGGGCCGAACATGTCGATGACGGTGCGCACCGTGTCCGACCAAGCCGAGACGAGATCGTCCGAGGACGGGGGTTCGGGCCGTTCGTGAAAGCCCCAGCCGGTAAAGAACATGCCGAGACCGCCGACCTTGACGGTGAGATTCGGGAACGCGGCGAGTTCCGCCAGATCGCGCTTCCACGCGACGAAGGTTTCCGCCTCGCGGCCGGCGAAGCGGCCGATCCCGACCCGTCCGCCGATATGATTGAGCGTGACGCGCGCTTCGGGGAAGGCGCGCATCAGGTCGACGAGGTCGGGAATTTGCGGGTGATAGAGCCACGCGTCGAAGCGGTGCCCCTTGTCCTGCAGGATCTTGAAGCCGCGCCGAAACTCTGGATCGCGCAGCAATCCCGCCGGGGCCGCCTTGCGGACGTCCTCGTCCTGCGCCGCATTGTGACGGACGCCCTTGAAGCGGCCGCCGCCCGCGCGGTCGAGTGCGTCGAGCACCTCGGCGATGCGCTCGCCGCGCAGATCGGCATGGGAGACGATGCCGGCGCAGACACGGGTGGGGCCGTACAGGCCGGAGGCGGCCATGGCGGCGATGCCGTTGGCGAACTCGACCTCGCCGACGCATTTCATGTCCTCCGGGCCGTAGGCGCGGAACATGCTGCGGGCCTCGACGAGCACCGTGGCGCGGATGTCGTGACCGCTGCGCACGTCTTCGAGGATTTCATCCAGCAGATAGCGTTTGTGGACGACGTCCCACAGATGATGATGCGGATCGATGATGGCCAGTTCGGGCTCGACGGCGGCCTCGATGCGCCGGGACAGCCATTCGGGGTTCGGCGACGGATTGGGGCGGCCGGGGGGCGTTGCGGACATGGGCACCTCCTGAAGAGAGACGCCGGCATTGTCGGGCTCTCGCTTGTCGAGTGTCTACACTATCGCATTCGGGACGCCTGTCGCTCCCGTTCCGGGAGGGCGGTTTTGCGTTTCCCGCATGAGTGACGCCGGGTTTGTCATGAAAAGGGTGCGTTCGCAGGGGCGGTCGGCGCGCGCGTCCGGGCGGCCGTTTGACAAGCCCGAGAAGTGGCGACACTTTGGCGCGATGCGGGCGACAGCCTGTTTTCGGGAGAGGTCCATGGGCTCCGCATTCCTGCCGCCGAGGGGCATCGTCGTGTCGCAGATCCTCGCCGTGCGCGTGTCCATGCAGCGCGGGCGCGGGTGATGACGGACCTGCTTCACCACGTCGTCAGGCCCGGAAGCGGCAAGGTCGGCCTGCTGCTCGTGCATGCACTCGGCGCCGATCATCGCATGTGGGACGACTTCATCGCGGCATGGGACAGGCCCGAACCCGTCGTCGCCTGCGACCTGCGCAATGCGGGCGTCTCGGCGCGGTCCTCGGTACCGCTCGCGCCCGCCGATCACGCCGCCGACCTCGAGGCGCTCAGGCTCGCCTGCGGTTTGGAGCGCGTGGTGCCCGTCGGCTGCGCCATCGGGGCGATGATCGCGGCCGCCTATGCCGCGCGCCATCCCGAGACCACCGCCGGTCTCGTTTTGACGAATCCCGCCTTGCGGACCGTGCCGACCGCGCGCGCCATGCTGGCCGAACGCGCCGAAACGGTGCGCCGCGAAGGCCTCGCCGCCGTCATGCCCGGCGCGGCGGAGCGCGCCTTCGTCGCGCAGCCCCGCGACGCGCGCTATGCGCGATGGGTCGAGCGTTTCTCGGCGCAGGACGCGGAGGCCTATGCGCTGTCGATCTTGGGCGTTCTGGATGCGGACGTGTCCGAGGATTTGCGGTCGTTGCAGTGTCCGAGCCTCGTGATCGCCGGAGCCCATGACGTGTTGCTGCCGCCCGATCTTGCGCGGGACGTGCACGCGCTGATCCCCCGCGCGCGCTTCGCGCTCGACCCCGACGCCGCGCATTTTCTGCCCTATCAGAACCCGCAAGGCCTTCGCGACCTCGTGGCGGACTTTCTCGACGCCGACGTTCTGCCCGGTACACCCTGATTTCGGAGCTCGCCGTGAACGACAAGGGCATTCTCTTGGTGATCGCCTGCCCTCCCGCCGACATGGAGGAGGAGTTCAACGCCTGGTACGACACCGAGCACCTGCCCGAACGCATGGCGGTGCCGGGTTTCGAGAGCGGCCGCCGCTACGTGGCGGCGTCGGGCGCGCGGGTTTATCTCGCGGTCTACGATCTCGAACGACCCGAGGTGCTGGACACGCCAGAATATGCGACGGTTTCGGGCGCGAATTTCAGCCCTTGGACGCGGCGCGTGACGTCGCGCTCGCGCGTCTATCGCGCGGCGGGGCGGCAGGCCCATCCCGGACAAGCGCTTGCAAAACCTTGCGCGCGGCTGCTCCTGATCCGCTTCCGGGCTCTGTCGCCGGGCGACGAGGCGGCGGTGGTGGCCGGCATGCGGGCGAGTTTCGAAGGACGGCCCGAAACCGTGCAGGTGCGGGTCTTCGCCTATCCGCTCGAGAGCGGCGCGGGGACGGATTTCATCGGCATCGTGGAAGCGAGGGCACCACTCTCGGAGCAGTTCGACCCGGCGGCATTCGCCGGAACGGCGGATGCGATCGACATGGTCGAGACCTTCATGCCGCGCTGACGTTCAGCCGCGCGGCTGCTCGGCGACCGAAGCGAGATAGGTCTCGAGCGCGGCCAAGGCGTTGATGTGATTGGACCGGATCAGGGCCGCGGCCAAGGTGGCGTCTCGGTCTTCGTAAGCTTTCAGCAGGCGGGCATGGTCGTCGCAGGACCGCGCCATGCGCCCCGGCTGCGAGAGGCTGAGATGCCGGAGGCGGGCCGTGCGCAGCAGCAGCGAGTCGAGGATGCGCTTGACGGTGCGGTTGTTGGCCAGAAGCGTGTTCTGATCATAGAAATCGACATTGGCCCAGACGAAGGCGTTGACGTCGCCCGCGCGATGGGCCGCCTGCATTTCCGCGAAACGCGAGCGCAGACGTTCCAGCCCCTCTTCGGACGCGCTGCGGGCCACGTCCGCCGCGATCAACTCGAAAAGCGCGGCACGTGCGCGATAGATCTCGCGGATGTCCTGCAGATCCGGCACCGCGACGCGGGGCCGCTTGCGCGGCGGGACGTCGACCAAGCCCTCCTTCTCCAGAAGCATCAAGGCTTCGCGGATGGGCGTGCGGCTGGTGGAAAAGCGTTTGGAGAGTTCGACGGAGTTGAGGTCGTCGCCCGGCGCGCGGACGCCTTCGATGATCTCCGCGCCGACTTCGCAGGCGATTTCGGCGACCAGCGAGGGGCGGTCATGCCGCTCGGCCACGATGCGGTGCACCAGAGCCTTGGCGCGTCGGAACGAGTCCGGATCGCTCGCCCGCGCCGCATTCCCCGCCATCGCGCGCCCCCCGTTTGCCGCCCTGCGGCGGTGTCTTGCTGATGCCACGCCCGAGCCGTGATCGCAAGTCCGACATTCGCGAAGCAGTGTCCACACTTTGACGGATTTACGCTTCAAACATGCGGCATTTCGTGCTTATCTGTCGACACATTGGAACGGGAAGGCGCGAGCGCGCTGCGACCACGGAGGAAGCGATGACATCCCTGATGACCGGCAACATGTATCACCTGCGCCGGCCGCTCGTGCGAAACATCAAGGCGGGGGACAAAGTGCTCGTCTTGTCCGACACCGCGCATGATCCGCGCGTGTGGCAGGCGGTAATGAGCATCCTGCAGGAGATCGGCGCGGACGTGACCGTCACGTTGTTCGAGCGCCGTCCCGCCGACTATTACGATCCACCGGCGGCGGTGTGCGAAGCGATGATGAAGTCGGACGCCAACGTCCTGATCGCCTCGACGGGCATGCTGCACTGCGCCGCGAGCCTGCGCTCGATGGAAGCGGGCATTCCCTCCATCTGCCTCGACGGCGGCATGCAGCTCGAATGGCTGCAGACCGGCGGCATCACCGACGACATGCGCCAGATCGCCGTGCGCAAGCATTACGTCGGCGAGCGCATCTTCGGCGCGAACGCGAAGATGTGCCGCGTCACCTCGCAATACGGCACCGACTTCACCTACAGCGTCGAAGGCAAGATCTGGGTGCCGCCGCTGCCGTCGCCGGATTACGACGCCTACAAGGTCATCAACTTCCAGAAGGACGAGAACCGTCCGGCGGGCAAGCTGTACTACTATCTCTACCCGACCGGCGAGTTCAACGTGGCCCCGAACGAGGGCACGGCCAACGGCAAGCTCGTGATCGACATGACCATGCATCACCTCGGCCGGCTCTCGAGCCCGATCGAGCTGACAGTGGAAAACGGCCGGGTGACGAAGATCGACGGCGGCATCGACGCCCGCATCCTGCGCGACTTCCTCGCCACCTACGGCGACGACAACGCCTATATGTGCCCGGCCGAAGCCTCGGTGGGCGTCAACGCCAAGGCGGTCGTGCGCGGCTGCCAGCGCGAAGACAAGAACATGATGGGCACGATGCATTTCGGCCTCGGCACCAATGTCGACGTGGGCGGCTCGATTTTCTCCAAGATCCACATGGACGGCGTGATCCTGCATCCGACGCTGTATGTCGACGGCGTGAAGCGCATCGAGGACGGCAACTTCCTGGCCGACATCGAAGGCTGAGCGACGCCGCATGAGACGACGAAAAGGGCCGCCCCTCGGGGCGGCCCTTTTTGCATTCGAAGACGGAAGGCCGTTCAGGGAATGAGGACGGTGGACCCTGCGGTGCGGCGGGATTCCAGCGCGTCGTGAGCCTTGGCGGCATCCTTGAGCGCGAAGCGTTGATTGACGTGGATGGTCACCGCGCCCTTGAGCACGATGTCGATCACGTCGGCGGAGCGGGCGAGCAATTCCTCGCGGTTGCGCACGAACCAAGCGAAGGCGGCGCTGGTGACGGACAGCGATCCCTTGGCGTTGAGCCTGAAGATGTCGAAGGGCGGCACGCGGCCGGATGCGCTGCCGAAGGAGACCATCATGCCGTGGGGACGCAGGCAATCGAGCGAGGTCTCGAACGTGTCCTTGCCGACGGAATCGAAGACCGCGGCCACGCCCTCGCCGGCCGTCAAACCGCGGACCCGGCCCGGAATGTCGGGGTCGCTCGAAAGCAGAACGTGGCGGCAGCCGTTGGCTCGGGCCAGTTCCGCCTTCTCGGGCGAACTCACCACGCCGATGACGCGCGCGCCGAGATGGCTCGCCCATTGCGCCAGGAACAGTCCGACGCCGCCGGCCGCCGCATGCAGCAGGACCACGTCTCCCGCCTTCACGGGATAGACGCTCTTGATGAGGTATTGCGCCGTCAGCCCCTTGGTGAACAAGGCCGCGGCCGACACGTCGTCGATCTCGTCGGGGATGCGGATCAGACGTTCCGCCGGAAAGACCCGCCCCTCGGCATAGGAGCCCGGCGCGAATTTCGGCCCGCCGGCCGCATAGGCCACGCGGTCGCCGATCTTCACCTCGGTCACGCCGGGTCCGACCGCCTCGACCACCCCCGCCGCTTCGCCGCCGAGGATGTGGGGGAGGCTCGGGAGAGGATAGCGCCCCTCCCGATTGTGCAGGTCCGCAAAATTGACGCCTATGGCGGTATGGCGGACGAAGGCGTCGCCGGGACCCGGCACGGGCTTCTCGACGTCTTCGTAGCGAAGCTGGTCGGACCCGCCATAGGCGTGGACTCGAATGGCCTTCATGACGCGCGCATTTGCTCCGGCAGATACATGACCATTTCCGGCCAGAAGACGAGAAGCAGCAGCATGACCGCGCAACTCGCGATGAAGGGCCAGAGGCCGCCGAAGATCTGCTCCAACGAGACCAGATCGCCGGCCGCTCCCTTGACCACGAAGCAGTTCATCCCGACGGGCGGGGTGACCGCGCCGATCTCGGCAAGCACCACGACGTAGATGCCGAACCAGATCGGATCATAACCCAGCGCCGTCATGACGGGGTGGGTGATGGGCAGCGAGATGGCCAACAGCGACGGCGAGTCCATCAGCATCCCGAAGATCAGGTAGATGATGGTGACGATCAGGACGACGGTCAGATTGCTGAAGCCGTTCCCGGTCAAGAAATCCTTGATCTCCTCGGAAACTCCGCTGAGGGCGAGAAACTTGGCGAAGATCAGGCCGCCCACGATGATGGCGAAGATCATCGCGGTCAAAACGACGGTTTCGAGAAGCGTCCTTCCGAGTTCGCCGAAGTCGATCTTTCCCTGTCGCATCAACGCCATGAAGAAGGTGGCGAGAGCTCCGATTCCGCCCGCCTCGGTCGGCGTGAAATAGCCGACATAGATCCCGCCGATCATCAGCACCGTGACGAAGGTGAGCGGAAACAGAAGGCGCAGCGAGTAGATGCGTTCGCCCCAGGTGAACGTCTCGTCATGCGTCGGCGCCAGATCCGGACGGAAGAGCGCTACGACCACGATCGTGCCTGCGAGCAGGAACGAAAACACGATGCCCGGGATGATGCCGGCCAGCATGAGCTCGCCGATCGATGAGTTCGTCAGGATGCCGTACACCACCATGAGCGCGCTCGGCGGGATCAGGACGGCCAATGTCCCGGCGATCGCGATCGATGCGGCGGCGAAGCCCCTGTCATAGCCGCGCGCGATCATTTCGGGCAGGGCCAGCTTCGTGAACAGCATCGCCGTCCCGACGCTGGACCCCGAAGGACCGCCGAAAGCGGCAGCCGCGCCGGTCGTCGCGACCGCGAGCCCCCCCGGCAAGCGCCCGAGCCATTTGGTGCTCGCCTCGAAGAGGTCCGACCCCATCCCCGCCTGCATGGCGAAATAGCCCATCAGCAGGAACATCGGGATGACGCTGAAATGGAAGCTGTTGACCGTGTCGAAGTACATCGTGCCGAGCATGGACGCCGCGGGCGTGAACCCGACGAGGAGCCAGAGCCCCACGAAGCCTACCGTGGTGAGCGCGACCATGATTTGCGCGCCGAGAAAGATCGACGTGAGAAGGACGGCGATCCCCAGAAAGCCGATGACGGTATCAGACATGATGAAGGGCCTTTTCCGCGTCCGGTATGGCGACCGAGAGGTCTCCGTCTTCGTCCGTGAAGAAGGCGACGAGCGCGTCGAGCGCGAATTGAATGCAAAGCATAAGGGAGCCCAATGCGACCGCCATCTTTGCCGGCCAAACGGCGAAGCGGATGGTTGCGCCCCAGACCTGCTCGCTCATGTTGTAGGAGCGGATCGCGTAGACCCACGCACCGTAAGTCACGGCCGCAAAGATCAATGAGCCCACGGTCATCCAGAAAATGTGAAGCCAGTGGTTGGTGCGGCGGGAGAAACGCGACGTCAAAACCACCGTATTGACATGCTCGCCCCTGAACAGCGCATAGCCGAACGGCAGCATGATCGCGAAGGTCAGAAGAGATTGCGTGATTTCGATGCCGCCGGGCACCGGCGCGTTGAGCGCCTTCCTCGAAATCGCATTGACGTCGATCAGCCACATCATCACGAAGGTGATGACGCCCGCGACGATGGATATGGCGTATTGAAACGTGCCGTAAGCGCGCCTCAGAGCAAGAACGGTCCGCTTCACGGCACGCGTCTCCCGATTGCACCCAGATGCAGGAAAAGGGCGGCGTCCGGAGACGCCGCCCCTCGTATCACTCGGTCAATTCCTTCACGATCAGGCGCGCCTTCGCTTCCGGCATGCCCGCCTTGACGGCACGGGTCACCCAGCTCTCGCGGACCGACTTGACCTTGGCGTTTTCCAGCGTCGCCTTCAGGAATTCCTCCTTCGGGAAGGAGATGACCTCGACCTTGCCGTTGGCCTTCCATGCGGCGCGGGTGTCTTCGATCGACTTTTCATAAACGCGGAGGAACTCGTTCATGTAGTCCTCCTTCATGTCGTCGATGATCTGCTTGAGGTCCGGCGGGAGGGAATTGTAGCGGTCGACGTTCATGACCATGATGTGCCCCCAAGAGGCGCCCATCGGTACGTCGATGTAGTATTTGGCGACGTCGGACCACTTCCAACCCACGGTCAGCGGCGGGTCGCCGGGCGAGCAGTCGAGAACGCCGTTGGACAGCGCCTCGTATCCGTCGACGTCCGCCATCGAGACCGGGACTGCGCCGATCGCTTCGAGCATTGCGGGCAACGCGATGCCGTAGGACCGAATGCGAAGTCCCTTGAAGTCCTCGAGCTTGCGGACGGGCTTGGTGCAGATGATGCCGTAGGACGGCAACGGACGCACGCTGACGAGCTTCAGCTTGTACTTGGCCAGCTCTTCGCCGAATTCCTTGTGCTCGGCATGCCATTTCAGCATGAGCCGACCGAGCTGGGCCTGCGATTTGGGCTGGGGCCAGAAGAACGGAATGGCGTTGTTGATCGGGAACTGGTCGGGGAAATAGGGCGTCACGAGCGGCCCCATGTCGACGACCTTGTTCTCGACCGCGGTCGGCACTTCGCCGACCTTCACGACCGTGCCGCCGAACAGCATCGTGACCGAATGCTTGCCCGCGGCGCGCTTGTTGATTTCGTTGCCCATCCATTCGGCGGTGCGCGAATATTCGTTCGCGCCCTGGGGCATGTAATCGCCGTATTTCAGGCGCTCGGCGCGGGCGGCGCCCGCGGCGACAAGCGACGCGGCGAGCGCGCCCGTGAGCAGGCCGACGGCCTTCAAACTCTTCATGTCGTTCCTCCCGATTCGAACGTCCATAGCCGGCGTCCGTTTTTGCGTGATCCCCGAACCCGCAGGCGTTCCCGAACGAGAAAGCAGGCATGGTCCGAAGCCCTGAAGAAGTGTTTCACCCTTTCGGATAAGCGTCAATGAGTGTCGACACTCGATGAAGATGCGTCATCCCGCCGCTCGTGCCGCCAACCGTCCGCTCCTTTGCGGTCATAATGTTCAGCCATGCGGGAACAGCGCGCCCGGACCGATAGGCCGGGAGCGGAGATGGAGACTTCCGCCACGGCCTATCTGTCGACACTCCGTCAGATAACCTCCTCCTCGGCCAAGGCTTGGATTTCGGCGTCGGAGCAGCCCAGCATGGTTTTCAGGACCCATGCATTGTCCTCGCCGTAGCCGGGCGCGCCGCGGTCGATCGGCCCTCCGGCATAGGCGGGGGTGCGGCTCATGCGGACCGGGAATTCTCCGACCGGCCAGCGGCCGATCTTGGTGCCTTCGAGTTCCGTCAGCCATTCCAGCGCGGTCAGCTGCGGATCGCGTTCGCAGCGGTCTTCCGCCGTCTGGCAGACGCCCGCAGGAACGCCCGCGGCCTGCAGCGCGACCATCAATTCGCGCGCATCGAAGCGGCATGTCCGCGCGGAGACGAAAGCGTCGAGCGCCTCTTGGTGGAGAAGCCGTCCCTCGAGCGTCGCGAAGCGCGGATCGGCTGCGGCGGCGCCGAGATCCAGAACGGCTACGCAGGCTCGCCACTCCTCGTCGGTGAAGCAGGCGAGCGCGATCCAGGCGTCATTCCCGGCGTCGGCCTCTCGGCATCGATAGGCGCCGTGCGGGGCGGCCGGCTTGTAAGGCGAGCGATTGCCCTTGCGCTGCCAAGCCCGTCCGTTGACCGCATGGTCGAGGATGGGAACGGCGGTCTGGAAGATGCCGGCCTCGCATTGCGAGGAGTCGATCCACTGTCCCTCCCCGGTGCGCGCGCGGTGATGAAGCGCGCCGAGAACGGCGAGCGAGAAGCCGTGCGCTCCGGACCAATCGAGATAGGAATAGCCCCAGCCCGCGGGCATCGCCGGTTCAGGCAGGCCGGACATGTCCGTCGTTCCGGCGAAGGAGGCGGCTACCGGGCCCACGGTGCGGAAACGTCCGTAGAGGCCCGAGCCGCCCATGCCGGATTGTTGGACGTAGATGATGTCGGGCCGGATCGAGCGCAGCACGTCGTAGCCGAGACCCCAGCGGTCGAGCACGCCGGGCGAAAAGCCCTCCGCGACCACGTCGGACATGCGGATGAGCTCCTTGGCGATGGCGAGCCCCTTCGGGTGCCGAACGTTCAGGGAAAGACCGCGCTTTCCGGCGTTCTTGTTGTTGAACTGGCCGCCCATGTCCGAATCGGACACGCCGGGCAGGGGAGCCGTCGCGGCCTCGCGCGCCGCACGGCCTCCCACCGGCGCCATTGCCGCCAAGCGCGTGTCGGGATGGGCCTTCCACTCCACCTTGATCACCTCGGCGCCGAGCGCGGCCAAGAACCGCGTGCCTCCCGCCGACGCGAGGAACCACGAGAAATCGAAGATGCGCACGCCCTGCAGCGGAAACGGCTTGCCGCGGGCGGAGAGGACCGGCGGCGGCACGGCGGGCGACGCCGGAAGCTTGGGTGCAATCTTCGGGGCGGCCGCGAGCACGTCCCGCGTATGCTCGCCGAGAAGCGGGGCGCGAACGCCCGGCTTCCATGCGGTTGCCGTGCTCAGCCATTTGCTCACCGGGTAGGGGAAGGAACGACCGAGCTCCGGATGCTCCACCTCCGCAAAGGTGCGGCGCGCCAGCCAATGGGGATCGGAGGCATTTTCATGCGGCTTGCGGACCGGAGCCCACAACAGGCCCTCGTCCTGCGCCTCGCGCCACGGCACGTCCTCGTATCGGAACGCCCGGACGAAACGCTGGATGACGTCGAGCGTGTGATTGCTCGCCTCGTCGGAATCGGTGGAGCCCGGGATGTTGCGCGCGGCGAAATCCGCGTCGGCGCTCGGGGGCTGCAGGTCGGCCGCCATGCCGTAGCGGGCGAGGAACGGAACGAGCTTGGCCTTGTCCTTCGCGGACACGCCCCACGTCATGATCCAGCGCCCGTCCTTCGTGTGGCTGATATTGGGCGAGCGATTGGGTTTCTCGACGGCATGACGGGCGGTCTGGCGATAGAGCGGTGCGCGCCGCATCACCCAGGACATCACGTCGAGTTCGGTGTTCTTGGAGACGGCCTCATGGACGGCGCAGGAGACGTCCTGCCCTTCCCCCGTGCGCCCGCGATGCAGCAAGGCGGCCACGATGCCCGAGGTCAGCTGCTCGCCCGCGATATGATAGGCGTGCCACAGCTGCGGCGCGGCGGGCGGCAGGTCATAGACGCCGTCGGGCTTCTGGTCGTAGCCGCAATTCATCATCACGCCGCCGAGCGCGAGATGGACGAGATCGCAGGCCTTCCAATCCTTCCACGGCCCGTCGTCGCCGAAGGGCGTCATCCGCGCCGTGACGAGCGAGGGCGGCAGATCGGACGCCGCGATGCCGAAGGAGCGCAGCATCGCACCGCCGTCGCTCGTCAGAAGCACGTCGGCGCCTTCGAGAAAGGCCAGCAGCTCGGCACGCGTGTTCGGGACGACCGAGCGCTTGCCGCGATTGTAGGCCCAGAAATGAAGCGAGCGTTCCGGCCCCGGCTCGTCCTCGAGGAAGGGCCCGATGCGGCGCGTCGCGGCCCCTTCGGGAGGCTCGATCTTGACGACCTCGGCACCGAGGCCGGCGAGAGTGAGGCCGCAATATTCGCCGAGTTCGTCGGCGATCTCGACGACGCGGACGCCCTCCAGCATTCCGGGCTTTTCGGCCTCTTCAATGGGCGTTCGGGTGGCCATGGCCGTCGCTTTCTCGTCGTCCGGCTTGCGGCCGTTCGGTGCAGTCGTCGGGGGTTTGCGCGCAGGCGGAAAGGCCGCGCCGCGACCTGAAGATCGCGCGGAAGGGTTCGCCTTGCGGAAGCGGAAACGTCTCGGGAAGGCGGGACGACGGATGTCCCCGGCGGGCGGTCAGCCCTTCCGGGCGCGACCCGAGGGGCGGGAGGAGGGGCGCGAGGAGCCGCCGCCGTACTGGATCTTGAACCGCGTCCAGCCGCTTTCGATATGCGCCCGCATCGCCCGCACCGCCTTCAGGTTCTCGCCGGCTGCGAGGTGCTCCAGAAAGGCGTGATGCTCGTCGGCGACCTGCCCCGGACGGTTGGGCATCATGGTGAGCAGGTCGAACGGATATTTGGCCCACAGGATGCGGACGAAATGCAGCGTCTGCGGCTGATCGGCCGATTCGTAGAGCCGAAAATGGAAGCGGAAATTGGCGCTGCGCAGTCCGGCATGATCCTGCCGCGCCGCCGCGTCGGCGATCTCGGCATCGATCGCCCGCAGCGCGGCGAGCGTTTCCGGCGTCATGCATGCGACCGCTTCGCGCGTCAGTCGCGTCTCGAGTTCCAGCCGCAGCTCGAACAGCTCCTCGACCGCGTTCACCTGAAACGGAGCGACGACCACGCCGCGATGCGAAGCCCCGATCAGATAGCCGTCCGCTTCGAGGAGCTTGAAGGCTTCGCGCACCGGCGTGATCGAGAAGTCCAGAGCCTTGGCGATCTCCGCCTGCTTCAGCTTCTGGCCGCGATGGAACGCGCCCGAGATGATCCGCTCGCGGATATAATCGGCGACCTGCGCTTCCTTGGTGGTGAAGACGATGTCCGCGCCCGGAAGGCGCGAACCGCCGACGCCCTTCGATGTCCCGGCCATGACCGCTTCCCCCCTCGCCCGTGCGCGAATGACGGAGCGCGATGCTCGTGGCCGGGAGAGGCCCGCTCGTCATCCGACGAGCCTTACCCGGTTGAGCGGCTCGCCGCGCGCGTCCGGCTCATAGACGATCTCGACCTCACGGTCGATCCATGAGCCTTCGGGCTCCGGTCCCACGAGATTGGTGATGATGATCGGGCCTTCCGCCAACTGCACCGCCACGACGTTGAAGGGCGGCGGATAGTCGTCGAAATACTGCCGGTGATAGACGACCCAGCTGACGATCTTGCCGCGGCCGGACAGCGGCTTCCACGACAGCGTCATCGACAGGCAGTGCGGGCATGTCGGGCCGGGCGGGTAATGAAACTCGCCGCAGTCGTCGCAGCTCTGCAGCTCCATCCGCTTGGCGCGGATGCTCGCCCACATGGGTTTGTCGTAATGGATCGCGACGGCTTGCGATTGTGCCATGTTCGCCTCCCTCAGACGCCGTAGATGATCGAGACGGCCTTGCCGGCGACGTCGGAATTGTAGTGGACGAAGCGGCAGCCCTCGACCTGACGCGGCCCGCATTCGCCGCGCACCTGCCGCACCGCTTCGACCTGATGGTTCCAGCCCTGCATGTAGCTGTGCGAGAGGTGCCCGCCGCCCGTATTCACCGGCAGCTTGCGGCCGAGCGCGATGCCCTCCTCCGACATGAAGCGTCCGACGTCGCCGGAGCGGCAATAGCCGTAGCCTTCTAGCGCGAAGGGGATGTGGCAGGAGAAGCTGTCGTAGATCTGGACGGCGTCCATATCCTCGGGGCCGAGGCCCGCCATGTCGTAGACCTGCTTGGCGCAGGCCTCCTGTGCCGGACGGTAGAAGTCGAGCAGCCGCGGCTCGAGGCTGGTGGCGCCGCGGTTGAGGTCGAACCGCCCGACGCCGTGGATCGCGACCGGCTTCTTGGCCGCAATGCGCTTGGCTTTCTCCGCCTCGCAGATGATCAGCGCGACGCCGCCGTCGTTGATCAGGCAGTAATCGAACAGATGCAGCGGCTCGCAGATGTATGGCGACGCCATGTAGTCGTCGAGCGTGATCGGCTTTCGCATCAGCGCGCCGGGATTGAGGCTCGCGGCGAGGCGCTGCGCCACCGCCACTTCGCCCAGATGCCGCTCCGTGCAGCCCGTGAGTTCCGAGAAACGACGGAACATCATGGCGTAGAGCGAGCCCTGCGAGGTGAAGCCCCAGGGGGCGTGATAGACGTAGGAGAGGAACAGATTGCCGCCCATCGCCTCGGGGCCGCCGTATTGCACCGCCGCCGAACGCTGATCGTTGCCGTAGACGATGGCGACGCAGGTCGCGAGACCCGACTTGATGGCCATGCAGGCCTCGATGACGGCCAGCATCGCGTCCTGCTGCCCGCCCCATGTCGGGTTGATGCCGAGCACCTCGCCGATCCGCTCATAGGCGACGGTCGGCCCGACGATGAGACCGTCGACGTCGTCGCGGCCGATCCCGGCGTCATCGAGCGCGCGCTTGAAGGCGATAGCGGCATAACCGTTCGAGTCATGCGGTTTCTCGCCGGCGCGGACCCGCGCGTGGTCGGCGACATAGTCGCTTTCGCCGACGCCGATGACGGCGGCGACATTCTTCAACCCGTTCATTCCAAGGCCCCCTTCGCGCGCAGTTCGGCGATCCGTTCGGGCCCGTAGCCCAATATCCCGCCGAGAACGGCTTCCGTATGCTCGCCGATCAGCGGCGGCCGGGCGAGTTCGACCCGTTCCCCGTCAAGCCGGTAGGGCGGCGAGGTGAAGCGGCTCGGCCCGATCTCCGGGTGATCAAGCGTCTGCCAGTAGCCGCGCGCGGCCAATTGGGCATCGCGCTCGATGAGGTATTTCGAATGCGCCACGACGCCGGCGGGCACGCCGCGCGCCTGCATCGCATGCATCACCTCTTCCGCGGTCCGCACGGCGGTCCAGCGGGAAAGGTCCGCTTCGATGCGGTCCGCCGCGGCGAGACGGCCCGCGGCCGAGTCGAGCGAGCGGTCGTCGGCGAGCGACTTCGCGCCGAGGATCTCGCAGAAGGACCGCCATTGCGCGTCGCTCGTCACCGCGACCGCGCACCATTCGTCTTCGCCGGCGCAGCGGAAGATGCCGTGCGGGGCATGATGGGCGGAGCGGTTGCCGAGACGGGGGCGCTCCTCGCCCGTGACCGCGTATTCGAGGAAGGACAGGCCCATGCAGTTGATGGTCGACTCGACCTGCGCGAGATCGATCTTCATGCCGCGGCCCGTCGCGCGGCGGTGACGCAGCGCGGCCATCACGGCGAAAGCCGCGTGGTACGGGTTCGCCGCATGATCGGGGAAATGAGTGCCGGGGCCGAGCGGGGCTTCGTTTTCGTAGCCCGTCTGCCACATCAACCCGGTCACGGCGCTGATGGTCATGCCCACACCCACCAGATTGGCGAAGGGGCCGTCCTCGCCGTACATCGGCATCGACAGATAGATGATGTCCGGCTTGATCGCCTTGACGTCCTCATAGCCGAGGCCGAGGCGGTCCATCGCGCCGGGGCCGAAATTGTTGCTGACGACATCGGAGCGGCGGATGAGATCGAACAGGATCTCGCGGCTTTCGTCATGCTTCATGTTCATGCAGAGGCTCTTCTTCCGCGTATTGCGGGAGGCGAAGTAGCCGCTGCGGTCGATGCCGGGTTTTCCGTCCTTGAACGGGCCGCCCACGCGGACGGGATCGGGACGCGACAGGCTCTCGACCTTGATCACCTCCGCTCCGAAGTCGCTGAACAATTTGGTCGAGAACGGTCCCGCCCCGGCCCAAGTGAGGTCGGCGAAACGGATGCCTTCAAGAAAACGCGGGATCATCGTCGTCCTCCTCAGTGCCGGGACGCGGCGCGAAGCGGGCCGAGAACGGCCTCGTCGTCTTGGCCGGAGGCCGGCGCATCGCGACCGACCGACCAGACCGGCTCGGACAGGCGATAGGGCGCGCCGGGAAACGCCGTCCCGTCGGCCAAGCGGCCGAAATAGCGGCGAAAGGCGAGCTGCGGATCGGCTTCGAGATCGGCGACCCGGCTGACGGGGGCCATGCAGATCTTGCGGGCAAGCGCCACGTCGCGAAGCTCGGCCTTGGTCTTGGTCCGCACGAAATCCTCGAAGATCTTGCGGAATTCGACCTTCATCGGCTCCGTGGCGCGCAGGCCGCGATTCTGCCAATCGGGCTCGGACAGACGGGCGGCTCCTGCGAAGCCTTCCTCCTTCATCCAAGCGAGAACGCCGCCCCAGGACGCGACCAGCGCAAGGGGCGCGGCGAGGAAGACGTAACCGTCGGCGCAGACGAACGCGCTTTCGGTGGCATCGCGCGTGCCCTCGCCGCCGCGGCGGGAAATCTTGCTTTCGAGGTCGTAGACCTGAACGGCGTTCTGCAGCGAATGCGCGATGCATTCCTGCGCCGAGACGTCCAGCACATGCGACGCGCCGGTCCGCTCGGTGTCCCACAGCGAAACGGCGGTGGCGGCGGCGGCGTAGAGCGACGTGACGAACACGCTCTGACGGCCCGCCAGTTGGAGCGGCGGCTTGCCCGGCTCTCCCGACAGCCAAGCGATGCCGCCGAGCGCCTGCGCGACGAGGTCGCTGCCGGCGAAATCGGCATAAGGCCCCGTCACCCCGAAATAGGAGAATACGGTCGTGACACGACCGCCCGGCACCGACGCGATGTCCGCGAGCATTGAATCGCGATCCGGGCCCGCCTCGTAGAGAACGACCTGCGAGGCGGCGACGAGATCGCGGAGAACCGCGCGGCCGTCCGGCGAGGCGAGGTCCAGCGTCACGCTTTTCTTGTTCACGTTGAGAAAGCGGAACGGGATGCTGCGTCCGTCGGGCCCGACGGGTTCGGACCTGCGGTCCTCCGCGCCTCCCGGCGGCTCGATCCGGATCACTTCGGCGCCGAGATCCGCAAAGAGACGGCCGCAATAGCCGCCGAGTTCGCCGGTGAGGTCGAGGATGCGGACGCCGGAATAGGGTTGCGGGAGCCGGTCGTCCGTCATGCCGTCACTGCCCTTCATCGATCATCGCAGAGGCCGAGTGCGGCCGAACCTTCGACCCTTAGAATGCATCATATAAATTATTTGGCAACGCGGAAGCGCGGCGGCCGGGTGAAATCTCGGCGTAGGGCTTCTGAGACGCGGCCTCCCGGCGAAGCGGTCAGGCTTCGGCCAGCAGTCGCTTCAAAAGCGCGTTGAAGACTTCGGGGGCTTCATGGGAGACCCAATGGCCGGCATCCGGCACCACGGTGAAAGACGCATCGGCGCGCAAAGAGCGAAAGTACGCCTCGCGGGAGGCCAGATGCGGGCCGGCGACGGCGTCGCGCTCGCCCCACACCGCATTAAGGCGCCCCGGACGGGCGAGCGCCAACGCGTCGGCCAGAGCGGCGGTCTTCGCGAACCGGCGGCTTTTGACGCGGGAACGGGCGACGTTGGCGGCCTGAAGCTCGACCGCCTCGTCGTCGATCATCTCGGGGTCGGCGATCATCAACAGGCCGAGATTGGTGCGGTGGACCGCCCGGCGTTCCGCATCGGTCATGTGCGGTTCTTCGCGCAGCAAGGTGACCGGCTCGCGCGGCAGCCCCAGCGCCCCCGCGCCCACGAGCGTCAGCGAGCGCAGGCGTTCGAGAGCCGCGACATGTCCGCCGATCATGGCCCCGAATGAAAAGCCCACGAGATGGAGCGCGGCGGGATCGAGCCCCAAGCTCCGCAATCCGGCCGCCACCACCGCCGCGATGGCCGGCGGATCGCCCGGCTCGGGAGCCTCGTCGGAATCCCCGAGCCCCGGGATGTCGGGGACATGGACGGTGAAGTCCTCAGCGAGGGCGGGGATCGTCCGGATCCAATGATTCCAAGATCCGTATCCGCCATGAAGAAGCACGACCGCGGGACCGGAACCCCAGATGCGCCAGACCATGCGGCCGGTTCCGCAGGCCGTTTCCGCGATGCGGGCGCTCCGCTCCAGAGCGGCGGCGGACTGCGCGGCCTTCAAGGGGCGACCTTGAACTTCGGCAGCGTAAAGGCATCGGTCACGTCGTCGAATACGACTTCCAAGGGGAGGCCGGCGCGCGGGTCTTCGGGCATAGGCCCCGAAAAATTCGACAGCAGCAGCGGGCCTTCCTCCAAGGCGACCAGGCACACGTCATAGGGTACGTCCCCGACGAAGCCGTCCCAATAGGCGCGATGAAACCGGACCCACGAGACCAGCGCGGCACGACCGCTGACGGTCTCCCATTCCTGATCCTCGGAAAGGCATTTCGGACAGACGGGGCCGGGCGGGAAATGCCGGTCGCGACAGGCGCGGCAGCATTGGACGGACAGCCGGTGCGCTTTCGCGTTCTCCCAAAAGGGAGCGAGCAACGGATCGTCCGACGGAAGCGGCTTGCGATAGGCGGACATCATCACCCTCTCGTATAGATGACGGAACGGGTGCAGGGCGTGGTCGCGACATATTGGACGACCTCGCAACCGGCGACCTGCCGCTCGCCGCATTCGCCGCGCAACTGGCGCACGGCTTCGACGTTCAGCGCCCAGCCCTGCATGTAGGAATTGGAGAGATGCCCGCCGTCGGTATTGGTGGGCAGATCGCCCCCGAGCTGCAGACGTCCGCCCTCTACGAAGGCGCCGGCCTCGCCCCGGCCGCAGAAACCGAGACCTTCGAGGCTGAACAGCACCGTGGGGCTGAAATTGTCGTAGCACATCAACGCGTCGACGTCGGACGGGCCGACCCCCGCCATGCGGTAGGCCGCCTCGCCGGCTTCGCGGGTCTCGGAATACCAGAAATCCGCGTCGAAATTGGAGATCGCGCTGCGGCTGAAGGCGTCCCGCGCACCGACGCCCGAGATCAGGACGGGCGGCTTGCGAAGATCCCGTGCCCGGTCGGCGGTGGTCAGGATGATGCAGACCGCGCCGTCGTTGATGAGGCAATAATCCAGAAGCCGCAGCGGCTCCACGATGGGCCGCGCCGCCGCATGATCGTCGAGCGTGATGGGCTTCTTCATCACCGCGTCGGGATGCAGGGAGGCGTGCCGGCGAAAGGCGACCGACACTTCGCCAAGCTGCCGCGTGGTGGTGCCGAAACGCTCCATATGCATGCGCAGCATCATCGCATGCGCCGCCCCCGGGGAGGTGAACCCCCAAGGATCCCAAATGCCTGCCAATTCCTCGCCGCCGTAATTCACCCGGCGCGAACGGCCGATATTGGCATAGAGCAGCGCCACGTAGTCGGCCGCCCCGGTCTCCAGCGCGAGCATCGCCTCGACGATCGCCATGCCGGACATGCGGCCATGGGGCGGCATGTGGATGGTCCAGCGCGGATCGAGACCGAGGATTTCGCCCATGCGCGCATAAGAGGGAATGCGGCAGCAGAGCAGCCCGTCGATCTTGTCCTTGTCGACGCCGCAATCCTCGACGGCATTGCGGAAGGCGCGCGCGGCGAGCCCGTAATCGTCGATTTCGGGGAAGCTGCCATAGGCGGTCGTGCCGACCCCGACCACGGCGACCTTGTTTTTCAAAATCAGCATGTCCGCCGCGCTCATGGCCTCTGCGCGCCCTTCGCGCCGACATAAACCGCGTAAACCGAGGACGCGCAGGTGATGAAGAGCCGATTCCGCTTCGGCCCGCCGAATACCAGATTGGTCGCGACCTCCGGCGTGCGGATCTTGCCGAGAAGAGCGCCGTCCGGTGCGTAGCAATGGACGCCGTCGCCGGCGCTCGTCCAGACATTGCCTTCCTCGTCGACGCGGAATCCGTCCGACACGCCGGGATTCACGTCGACGAACACGCGCGGGTTCGTGCACGCGCCGCCCTTTCCGACGTCCCAGGCCATGATGTGGTGGAACCCGTCCCGGTGATGGGAGACGGAGGTGTCGGCGACGTAGAGGATGCTTTCGTCCGGCGAGAAGGCCAGCCCGTTCGGCTTGCGCATCGTCGTGATCATCGGATCGAGCGCGCCGCTGCGCGGATCGAAACGAAACACGAAGCAGCCGCCCAACTCGCCCTCGGCCCTGGTGCCCGTGTAGTCGCTGAGGATGCCGTAATCGGGATCCGTGAACCAGATGCAGTCGTCCGACGCCACGACGACGTCGTTGGGGGAATTGAGCCGCTTGCCGTTGAACCCGTCCGCAAGCACGGTGACGGAGCCGTCATATTCCGTCCGCGTCAGGCGACGCGAGCCGCTCTCGCAGGTGACGAGGCGTCCTTGCCGGTCGCGGGTGTTGCCGTTGGAATTATACGACGGCGACCGGAACACCGTCACTCCGGCCCCTTCCGTCCATTTCAGGATCCGGTTGTTGGGAATGTCGCTCCAGAGCAGGAAATCGCCGTCCGCGAAATAGACCGGTCCTTCCGCCCAGCGCATGCCCGAATGCAGACATTCGAGCCGGGCGCTTGCAATGAGACAGGGCCTGAAACGCTCGTAATCGACGATTTCGAATTCCGGACTCACTCGGGCCTCCTTCGGCGTCGCGCATTGCCGTCACTTCGCCGCAGCGAGCGCGACGTCGCCTTCGGACGCCGGCATCCTGCCGAACGGATTCGGCGATGTAAAATGCATTATTTTTGAAAACATGTTCGATCTCCGGAATTGACGAGGCCCGAGATCGGGGATCAATTTCAAATAAAGTGCATCGTCGATGGTCCGACAATGCGCCCGGGAGTGCAGCCTGCACCCCCACTTCGTCCGAAGGCCGCGCCGGGCCGGCATGCCCGAACTTGGTTTCAATTCCTCCTGCCGAAAGATCGCCCGATGACCGTCTCGCCCGCTCGACCCCATGAAGGCCGTATCCTCATCGTCACCGGCGCGTCGCGCGGCATCGGAGCGGAGGTGGCGCGCATCGGAGCGAAGCGCGGCTTCTCGGTCTGCGTGAACTATGCGCAGGACGAGGACGGGGCCGCCGCAGTCGTCCGCGACATCACGGCAGAAGGCGGCCGCGCCGTCGCGGTGAAGGCCGACACGTCGGACGAGACCGCCGTCGCCGCGATGTTCGAAACCGTCGACCGAACCTTCGGTCCCGTGACCGACCTCGTGAACAATGCCGGCCTGATGGGCGGCTCCTACCGCGTCGCCGATCTGGACACGACGGTGCTGCGCCGGCTGATCGACGTCAACGTGATCGGCTACTTCTTGTGCTGCCGCGAGGCGATCCGCCGGATGTCCACCGCCCGTGGCGGCAAGGGCGGCCGAATCGTCAACGTGTCGTCGATCGCGGCGGTCAACGGTTCCGCCGGGGAGCGCGTGCATTACGCGGCATCGAAAGGCGCGGTGAACAGCATGACGATCGGCCTCAGCCGCGAGGTGGCGCGCGAGGGCATCAACGTCAACGTGTTCAGTCCGGGCCTGACCTACACCACGATGAATCCGCCCGGGCGGGTGGAGGCGATCGAACATACGATCCCCATCGGACGGGCCGGCACCGCCGAGGAAATGGCGCGCGGAATTCTTTGGTTTCTGTCCGACGATGCTGCATATGCGGTGGGCGCCAATCTCGTCCTGTCGGGAGGGCGTTGAGGCACGGCGAGGGCGGACGGATGGCGTTCAAGACCAAGCAGGACCAAGTGGCGGACATCCTCCGCGAACGCGTCATTGCAGGTGCCTATCGGCGCGGCGAACGCCTGAAGCAGGCCGACATCGCCGACGAACTCGGCGTGTCCATCACGCCTGTGCGCGAGGCGCTGCACGTGCTCGAGGCGGAGGGATACGTCGTCGGGGTCTCGCATCGCGGCCTTCTCGTGCCGGAGATCGATCCCGAACAGGCGGGCGAGATCATGCGGCTGCGCCTGCTGCTCGAACGCGACCTGACGGCCCGCGCCATGGACCGCATGACGCCCGCGGGCATCGCAGAACTCCGCGCCCTGCAGGGCGACGTCGCCCGTGCGGCCGCGTCCGAGGACCCGTTCGGTCTGCGGACGGCGAATTACCGTTTCCACTTCCGGCTCTACGAAATGGCCGAAGCGCCGCAAACGCTCGGCTTCGTGCGCATCCTCTGGGCCAAATATCCCTTCACCCTTCAGGAACCCGGAAGGCCGCGCTTCGCGGCCGTGCTCGCGGAGCACGAGCGCGTGCTCGCGATGATCGAGAAAAGCGACCGCGACGGTGCGGTCGAAGCCCTGTCCGACCACGTGCATGCCGGCTGGCGCAACCTCGCCGCCGCCTTCCCCGCCGCGGGCGCGGATGTGTCGGCCGCCTGATCGGGATCCGGCAAACCGCGCGCGAGCGAACCGCGCGAAAGCCTCCTTCCGAGGGCCGGTGCGGCGGGGCCGTTCACCGGCACGTCAGGCCCGCGAAGGTCCCGTAACGACGAGATTGCCCGCGAGCGTCGGCGCGAGACCCGGCGAGTGCCATGCCGTCCCGGCGGTAGCCTTGGAAGATCGTCGAGAACGACGACCCCGCGACGGCTGCGGCCCGAGCGCAATCGACGTTTCTGCCCGGGGGGCTTCGACGTCATGACCATGATGCGCGCAAGAAGGCCCCGACCTCTAGGTCGGGGCCTTCTCGTCGATGTTCAGAGTTTCTCGGGGGCGATCCACACGTCGGCGAGATCTTGGTAGATCATGTGGGTCGGGGACATGGACCAACCGCGGACGCGGGAGTTCATGACGACGATGCGCTGCCACCAGAGGATCGGGACCGCATAGGCCTGATCGAACAGGCGCGTCTCGAATTGGCGGACCAGCTTGGTGCGCTCCGCCTTGTCGATCGTTTCCGCCTGCTTGTCGAACAGCGCATCCAGATCGCGGTCCGTATGACGGGTGATCGATACTTCCGGGGCGCGGTCGGTCGAGATGTACTTCACGAGCACGTTCGTCGGATCGTCGCTGAACTGCGTGAAGCTGTCGATCATCGCGTCGAAGTCGCCGGAGGCCTGCGCCGCGTACCACGCGGAAAGCTCAAGCTGCCGGTCTTCGACCTTCACGCCGATCTGGCGAAGCTGGTCGATCAGGAAGATGCCTGCCGTGACGTAGGGCTGGTGGTTGCGGTTGGTCAGCGTAAAGGTCAGGTTCTCGACGCCCGCCTCCTTCAGAAGCCGTTTGGCCTCGGCACGATTGGCCGCCGCATCGCGACCGTAGCCGGGCCATTTCTCCATCTCTTCGCGGCTTGCCGCCCAGTCGCTGCCCGGCCGCAGAAGGCCGCCGGCCGCTCCGAGCTGTGAAACGCGGGCCAAATTGGATGAGCCGCCCCAACGGTCCATCACCAGCGACACGGCGCGCCGCACGCGCGGATCGTTGAACGGCGGCTTCGAGCAATTGAAGCTGACCAGCATGTGCAGCATCCAGCTCGACTCGAAGACTTGGGACTCGGGCCCGAGCGCCTTCGTGATGCGGTCGCGTTCCGGCGGGGTGAAGCCGCGGAATTCGGCGAGCACCTGCTTGCCGGACAACGCATTGACCATGGCCGACGCGGACATCGTGATCGCGCGGAAACCGTCGACATGGGGCTTGCCGGATTTGAAGTAGCCGTCGAAGCGCTCGCCCGACCAATGCGAACCCGCCACATGTTCCACGAAGCGGAAAGGTCCGGTACCCATCACGTTCTTCACGGGGAAGGACGGATCCTGCTTGAGTCGTGCCGCACTGAAGATCGAATTCCACGGGGACGCGAACGTGTCCATGATCGACGCGTCGACCTTCTTCATGCGGAACACGACGGTCAGCGGGTCGGGCGTCTCGATGGAGGCGATCTGCGAGAACGAGCCGATTCGGTTGGAGACGACGCCTTTCGGCGGATCGCGAAGGCGGTCGTACGAGGCGCGAACGTCTTCCGACGTCAGGACCGTCCCGTCATGAAAGCGCACATTGGGGTGGAGCTTGAAGGTGTAGGTGAGCCGGTCCGGGCTTTCCGTCCAGCTTTGCGCCACGTCGCCGACGATTTTGGGGTAGTTGCCCGGCTCATAGGTCAGCAGCGTGGAGTAATGCGGCGCGACGCGATGCATCACCGCGAAAGTCGCCGTCTGATGGAGGTCGTAGGTGGGCGGTTCGGCCGCGACCGCATAGGTCAGGACGCCGCCGCGGCGCGGTCCCTCTCCGGACGTCTGCGCGAACGCATCCGCCCATCCCCACCCGCCTGCGAGCAGCGCAGGCATCGCGAGGACGGAGCGTCTGGAAAATCCGTCTTTCTTGGTCATCTGAGTTCCTCCCGGCAGCTTTCTGACGTCAGGTTCACGTCCTGAACTTCGGATCGAGCCAGTCCCGCAGAGAATCCCCGAAGAGATTGAAGGCGAAGACCGACAGCGAGATCGCAAGCCCCGGAAAAAGGATCATCCACGGGGCTTCCTGATAGAAATTCGAGTTGTCGCCCGCCAGCATCAGCCCCCAAGCGGGCTTGGGCTCCGTCACTCCCAATCCCAAGAAGGACAAGGAGGCTTCGAGGAGGATGGCCTGCGCGACATAGGCGGTGAACAGGATCAGATACGGCGCGAGCACGTTGGGCACGAAGTGGCGCAGCACGATCCAGAGGCTCGAATAGCCGCCGGCCCGGGCCGCATCGATGTAGGGCATCGAGCGGACGGACATCGCGGCCGCGCGCATCACGCGGCAGGAGCGCGGGATGATCGGAATGGCGATGGCGAGGACCAGGTTGAGATCGATGCCCCACACCGGAGTCTTGCCCACGACCGCGACGACCACGAGCGCCAGCACGATGATGGGAAACGACAGCACGATGTCGACGAAACGCTGCACGACGAGATCGACCCGCCCGCCGAAATAAGCGGAGACGATGCCGATCAATCCGCCGATCGTGGTGCCGAGAAAGGCCGAGAGGAAGCCGATCGTGAGGGCCGTGCGCGCGCCGTAGACGATGCGGGTGAAGATGTCGCGACCGAACACGTCGGTCCCGAAAGGGTGCTCCAACGAAGGCGGCGCCAGCATCGACGCGAAGTCGATGGCCTCGGGATCATACCGCACGATGTGGTCGGCGAAGATCGCGGCGAAGGCCATGACGAGAATGAATGCGAGCCCGAAGGCCCCGAGAGGCTGGGAGCGCAGGAAATCCGCTACGGCCCCGCTGCGCCGACCGACTCCCGAAACGTGACCCGCCGCCATCGCCATCCCTCTTCAGCGCCGTCCGACCCGGGGGTCCAGAACGCCGTAAAGCAGATCCACGACGAGGTTCGTGGTGACGAAGATGAACGCCATGAGCAGCACGATCGCCTGAATCAACATGAAGTCCTTGCGCAGCACCGCGTCGACGAAGAGCCGCCCGATCCCGTTCAGATTGAAGACCTGCTCCGTCACGACGAGCCCGCCCATGAGAAAGGCGAATTCCAGCCCGATGACGGTGACCGCCGGCAGCATCGCGTTCTTGATCGCGTGCCGCGCCACGACGGTGAATTCGCTCAATCCCTTCGCCCGTGCCGTCCGGATGTAGTCTTCCTGCATGACCTCGATGATCGAGGAGCGGACCATGCGCGCGACCACCGCGGCATAGCGGAAGCCGACCGCGAGGGCGGGCCAGATCAATTGCGAGATGTTGTGCACGGGGTCTTGGAAGAACGGCACATAGGTGACGGGCGGCGACCATCGAAACAGCGTCAAAAGGCCGAGGATCGTCAGCATTCCGAGCCAGAACGACGGAACCGCCAATCCGGACATCGTGATCACGCGGATGATCCAGTCGACGGGTCCGTCGCGGAACAGGGCGGACAGGGTGCCGAGCGGGATCGCGATCATCACTGCGACGACGGCCGCCATCACGGCCACCTGCAGGGTCAGGCCGATCCGGATGCCGATTTCTTGCGAGACGGGTCGACCGGTCCACATCGACTCGCCGAAGTCGAGGGTCGCGGCGCCTTTGAGCCAGACGAAGAATTGCTGCGGCAGAGGCTTGTCGAGACCGAGCCGGGTCCGCTCGAGGTCGATCTGCTCCTGGGTCGCGCGCCCCCCGTCCCCGCGAAGCTTGAGCTCGACGACGTCTCCGGGCAGCACGCGGATCATGATGAAGGTCAGCAGCGCGACGCCGAGCAGCGTCGGGACCATCAGCGCGATGCGCCCGAGTGCATATCTCAGCATGGGGCGCCCTCCTGCGGCTTGATGCAGGCGACGAAATGCCCCGGCCTCCGCTCGACCAACGGCGGTCGAACCTCGGCGCAGGCGGGCTCGGCCAGCGGACAGCGCGTGCGGAAGACGCAGCCTGAAGGCGGGGCGAGCGGCGACGGGAGTTCGCCCGAAAGCACCCGCGTACCGCGCGTGCGCTCCACCGCAGGATCGGGGATCGGCGCAGCGTCGAGCATCGCGCGCGTATAGGGATGCATCGGGGCCGCGTAGAGCGCGTCGCGCTCCGCGATCTCCATCACGCGGCCGAGATACATGACCACGATGCGGCGGGCGAGATGCCGCACGACCGCGAGATCATGGGCGATCAGGAGATAGGCGATGCCACGCTCCGCCTGCAACGTCTCCAGCAGGTTGATGATCTGGCCTTGGATGGACACGTCGAGAGCCGACACGGGCTCGTCGCAGACGATCAGCTCAGGCTCCATCGCGAGCGCGCGCGCGATGCCGACCCGCTGACGCTGGCCGCCGGAAAGCTGATGCGGATAGCGGGCCGCCATGTCTCGTATGAGGCCCACTTGGTCGAGGAGTTCGTGGGTGCGCCGCTGCGCCTCGGCGTTCGTGGCCCCGAGCCGCCTCACGAGGGGTTCCGCAATCGTCGCACCGACGGTCATGCGGGGGTCGAGCGAGGTGTAGGGATCCTGAAAGATCACCTGCATCCGCCGCCGGACATCCTTCATCTCGGCGCTCGTGGCCGATGCGAGGTCGAGCCCGTCGAATGCGATGCTGCCGCTCGTCTCACGTTCGAGCCGAAGCACGAGGCGGCCGAGCGTCGTCTTGCCGCTTCCGGACTCTCCGACGAGCCCGAGGGTCTCGCCGCGGGCGAGCGTGAACGAGACGTCGTCCACCGCCCGGATCGGGACGGGAGATCCGAAGAAGGTCCGGCGCGGTCCGTCGAAGATTTTCGAAACGGAACGCACTTCAAGGATCGGCCGAGCCTCGTCGATTTTCGGGGGCGCGACGGCTGCCGGCGTCGCGGCGACGACGGCCGACGAGGCGCCGGGGAAATGACACGCAACACGCCCGCCGGCCGCGTCTTCCACGACCGGCGGTTCGACGGCGCATGCCGCGGCGCGCAGCCGGCAGCGGGGCGCGAAGCGACATCCGGGCGGCAGCGAACGGAGATCGGGCGGTTGGCCCTCGATGGTCGCGAGGCGGCTCTCGCGTCCACGGTCGAGACGCGGCACGGACCGGAGGAGACCCGCGGTGTAGGGATGACGCGGCGCGGCAAACACACGGTCGGCCGGCCCTTCCTCGACGATCCGGCCCGCATACATCACGGCGATCCGATCCGCGTAGCGCGCCACGATTCCGAGATTGTGCGTGATGACGACGAGCGTGATCCCGAGCCGGCGGGACAGATCCTTCATCAATTCGAGGATTTGGGCCTGCACCGTCACGTCGAGCGCCGTGGTAGGCTCGTCGGCGATGAGGAGGCGCGGATTGCATGCCAAGGCCATCGCGATCATCACGCGCTGCCGCATTCCCCCCGAAAATTGATGCGGGTATTGGGTCAACCGTCGCGCGGCGTCGGGAATGCCGACGAGGTCGAGCAGTTCGACGGCGCGCGCGTCGGCTTGTTCGTGCGTCATGCCGAGATGCGTCGTCAGCGGCTCGCGCAACTGCAGCCCGACGGTCAAGACCGGGTTCAGGCTCGTCATCGGATCCTGAAACACCATCGCGATGTCGCGGCCGCGCAGTCGGCGCATTTCGGCTTCCGACATCGAGAGCAGGTCCCGACCGTCGAACAGGACGCGCCCGCCGGCGACACGGGCCGAATTGCGCGGCAGCAGTCCGAGAACGGACAGGGCCGAAACGGACTTGCCCGATCCGCTCTCGCCGACAAGCGCCAGCGTCTCTCCGCGTCGTACCGACCAGTCGACGCCGTCGACCGCCCGCAGCGTGCCCGCGGAGGTGCGAAACTCGACCGAAAGCCCCTCGATGCGGAGAACGACGTCCTCCGACACAAGGGCGTCGTTCTCTGCACTCTCGGCCTGAACGCTGCAAAGCATCAGTCGATAATGCATTTTATTTTTCGGGGAGCAAGGGAGGCGGAGACGCGGGCGGGCCCGCTGCGCCGGGCTGATAAGAAGTGGGAAGAGGCGTGCGCCGCCCGGCTTGACCCTAACGAGGAACCACGCGACACGACTGATCCGACAAGGAGCATTGGGAGCCCGAATGTCGCGGATCGTTTACGTAGACGGCCAGTATCTACCTGAGCACGAGGCCACCGTGTCGATCTTCGATCGCGGGTTTCTGTTCGGCGACAGCATTTATGAGGTGTCCGCAGTCATCAACGGAAGATTGATCGACGCCGCCGCACATCTGGCGAGGCTCGACCGCTCCTGCGGTGAAATCAAGCTTGGACTGACTTGGTCACGCGACGAATTGATCGCCATCCATGAGGAATTGATCGAGCGCAACGGGCTCGTGGACGGCGGCATCTATCTTCAGGTCACACGGGGGGCGGCGGACCGGAACTTCCCGTTCCCGGCTCGGCAAAAGCCCACTCTGGTGATGTTCACGCAAGCCCGATCCATCACCCGCGAGATTTCGAGGGGCTATGCCCTGAAATCCGTGCCCGATCAGCGCTGGGCTCGTTGCGACATCAAGAGCACCGCGTTGCTGGCACAAGTTCTGGCCAAACAGGCGGCGGCGGAGGCCGGCTGCGACGAGGCCTTGATGCTTGAAGAGGGCGTCGTGACCGAAGGCGGCTCATCCACCATCTGGATCGTCAAAGGCCGGAGCATCATCACGAGGCCGCTTTCCAGCAAGGTGCTGGCGGGCATCACCCGCGACGCGGTGCTGACCTATGTCGCGGAAACGGGTTTCACCTTCGAGGAGCGCGTCTTCACGCTGCAAGAGGCGCTCGACGCGGACGAAGTGTTCATCACGGCGGCGACGGCGCTGATCATGCCCGCAACGGAGATCGACGGGCACCCGATCGGCGACGGGCAACCGGGCCCGGTGGCGCTGCGTCTACGCAACATCTATTTCGATCTCGCCGAACGCGGCGGCGCGCTGGGGTGAGGGGCGGGGTCGCCGCGCCCGGGTGATCAGCGCCTTCCGCGCCGGTCATCTGAACCAAGGGGCGGCATCCCCGATCGACCCCTCCCACGGGCTCCGCCGGAAGCAGCGGCTTACTGCGTCACGGAGACACGAATTCCGCGCGCAAACGGAGAGCGTTTGAAAGGTTGGAGCCACGATACAGCCGGCGCGTAACCGCGCCGTTCCGCCCGCCCCGCACAATGAACGGAAGCCGATCCCGAACGTCGTCGGAAACGCCCGGATGCCCGTCCGTGCGCTTCTCGTCATGTTTTCGGCGGGGAGAAAATGGCGCGGCATTGAGAATGAAAGTAAGAACCTCTTGATTGTCGAGTTTGTGATTTGAAATGACTTCCGCGCGGGCGTAACGGCTCACCCCGAGGTGCATCGCCATCTCTCGAAGCGGCACCCTGCCCTCTCCCGGAGTGCCGCCGCCAGGTCAAGGTCTGTGGCCGAAAGCTACTTAGGCCGCCCGCTTATCCTGCCTCGCGCCAAAGCGGCCGATAGCCCCGTGCTCGAGCTGTCCGGAAAAGGATTGTTTTACGGCTGCTTGGCTTTTCGGCCGTGCCTGCAATTCAGCGAAGACTTCGTCCATCAGGCCCGCCGACGATTTCGCCTTCCTGCATCACGATCCGGCCGCGGGCGATCGTCAGGACGGGCATGCCGACGGTCTCCCGACCTTCGAAGGGCGTCACGGGATCGATGCCGGAAAGGCCGGCGGCGCTGATCACGCCGCGACGTTCGGGGTCGATCACGACGATGTCCGCATCGGCGCCGGCGACGAGCGCGCCCTTGCGGGGATAAAGGCCGAAGGCACGCGCCGGGGCCTCGCAGGCGGCGCGGACGTAATCCGAGATCGTGATGCGGCCCTCGTGCACCTCTGTCAGCATCAGCCGCATCGACGTCTCGACCCCCGGGAAGCCCGGTGCGCAATCCCAGATGGACTCGCGCCGTTTTTCGGAGGCGAGATGCGGTGCGTGATCGGTCGACAGGATGTCGATCAGGCCGGAAGCGAAAGCGGCGAACAGAGGTTCGGCATGGCCGGGCTCGCGGACGGGCGGCTTTACGCGAAGCGCGTTCGGGCCGAGCCGCTCGCCGTCGGCCGTGGAGAGCAGGAGATTGTGCGGGCAGGCCTCGACCGTCACGTCGACGCCGCGCTTTTTCGCCGCCGCGATCAGCGGCAGGTTGAAGCGACTGTTCTCGTGGGCGAGGTGAATGGGGCAGCCCGTCCATTCGGAAAACAGCAGCGCGCGCTGCGTGCCTTCGACCGCCGCGATGTCGGCATGTTGTTCGAGATGCGCCGCGGCATCCGTCCGCCCCGCCGCGCGCAGCTTCCTGCCGCGCCATTCCAAGATCGGCGTATTCTCGGCATGGACCGTGCAGCGCATGCCGAGATCGCGGATGATCGCGAAGGCCTCGAGGATCGCGCCGTCGGAGGGGCACGGTACCAGCGGGTTCTCGCTGCCCATATAGAGTTTGAAGGCGACCGCGCCGGCTTCGGCCATCGGGCGCAATTGGTCGAGATTGTCCTCCCGCACAACGCCGTAAACGCCGAAATCGATCAGGGACTGCGCCGAGGCGATGGCGATCTTCTCCCGCACGGCTTCGGCCGTAGCCGTGGGCGGGTTGGTGTTGGGCATGTCGAACACCGTGGTCACGCCGCCCCGCGCCGCCGCCCGCGTGGCCGTCGTCCAGGTTTCCTTGTGCGAAAAACCGGGCTCTCGGAAATGGACGTGCACGTCCAGCGCGCCGGGAATGATCCACTTCCCCGCGACGTCGATCCTTCGCCGCGCGGGCGGCAGCGCCGCGTCGGATCCGACGCAGACGATGCGGTCGCCCATGACGGCGACGCCGCCTTCGACCACCCGGTCCGGAAACACGAGGCGTCCGCCCGCGACGACGAGATCGACCATGCCCATCCGGGACTCCTAAGGCAGCAAACGGGCGATCGCCTCGGCGACCGAGAAGAGATCGGCATTGCGGCGCGCCAGCACCGCCGTCATCGCGCGCACCTCGCGCATCACGGCCTCGGCGTCGAATGCCGTGACGCGACCTCCTTCGACGAGCACGCGACCGTCGACCACGACGACGTCGACGGCGGCCCCCGTCTCCGCGAATACGAGTTGCGCGACGGGATCGTTGATCGGCGTCCACCAGGGACGGTCGACGTCGTAGAGCACGAAGTCCGCCGCCATGCCTTCGGCGAGCGCGCCGATGCGGCCCGACAGCCGCATGGCGGCCGCACCGCCGACGGTCGCCATGCGCAGCGCGTCGCGCGCGCTCACCCAATCGCGCCGGTCGGGCAGATCGGCCCGATGAAGGAAGGCAGCGGCGCGCGCCGCCTCCTGCATCACGAGATTGTCGTTGGCCCCCGAGCCGTCCGTGCCGAGCGCGACGGTGACGCCCGCTCTCAGCATATCCGGCGTCCGCATCCGCCCGGAGCCGATGCGGGCATTGCTCTCGGGATTGTGGACGGCCACCGCACCGCGCGCCGCCATCAGCGCGATGTCGGCATCGTCGAGCCAGATCGCATGGGCGCAGGACCAACGGTCGGACAGCACGCCGAGCCGTTCGAGATGCGCCACGGTGCTCTCGCCGTAACGCTCCTGCGCCATGCGCATCTGCGTTTTCGTCTCCAACAGATGCGTATGGATGCCGAGATCGTGCCGCTCCGCCAGTTCCGCGCAGAAGACGAGCGCGGCGTCGCTGCACCGGTCGGGATTGGAGGGGGCGGGAAACACGGAGAGCCGCCCGCCTTTGCCGTGCCATTTGCGGATGACGGCGGGCATGAGGTCGCGCAGATCATCGAGCGGATGCGGCTTCAGGATTTCGATGGACCGCGCGCGGGTCGCCAACTTCTCCGGCAGGTCGACGCCCTTGGGCAGGATGTCGCCGAAATCCTCGTCGAAGAAGCGCATGCCGAGGGCGACGCGCATCCCCGTTTCCTCCCAAGCCGCGAGCACCGCGTCCATGTCCTCGGCGGTGAAGCGCTGGCCGGGGAAGTGGTCGACGGCGGCGGTCGTACCGGTCGTCAGCATCTGCGTCGCGCACAGCAGCACGGCGAGGCGGATTTCGTCCGGCGTGCGGCGGGACGTGTGCGCCTGCGTCAGCCACATGAAGGCGGGATGGCTCAGCCGGTCGGCGAAGCCCGACATGGTGCCGGATTGGGAATGCATATGCGCGTTGACGAGCCCCGGCGTCATCAGCCGCCCGCGCGCCTCGATCACGCGATCGACCCCGGCGGCGGCTTCGATCGGGACGCGTCCGACATGAACGATGACGCCGTCGCGCACCAGCACGTCCGCATTCGAGAGGTCGCGGTCCTCCGCGTCGAGCGTGAGGATGCGCGCGCCGCGCACCAACAAAGAACCGCTCACGCCGCCGCTCCTTCGAGATCGAGAATCGTGCCGATGCCGCGCGCCTCGGCGGCCGCCGCGAGACGGCGGGCGAGCACGACGTCCTGCACAGCGAGCCCCATGGATTTGAACACCGTCACGTCCGTTCCGGCAAAACGGAGGACCGGGCCGTCGAGAAAGGCCCCGATCTCACCGGCGAGCCGGGCGGGATCGAACGCGCCGGATGCGGCCGAAAGCGCAAGGTCGCCCGCCTTCTCCATCGCGCCCTGCGCGGCATCCACGAACACGGTCGCGCGGCGCATCAG
Organism: Hyphomicrobiales bacterium; assembly: GCA_027489535.1. Taxonomy (GTDB): domain Bacteria; phylum Pseudomonadota; class Alphaproteobacteria; order Rhizobiales; family Beijerinckiaceae; genus JAIXZO01. The sequence continues at coordinate 30,157 of JAIXZO010000012.1, read as the reverse complement.
CACGTCGTCGGCTTCGCGCGCGGTCGGCCGGTTGGCCCCGCCGAGGATCACGAGCGCGCCGCTCCGCACGGCCGCGCCGGGAAACACGGGGACGTCGGAGGTCGTGACGGTCGCGATCACGTCGGCCGTCGCCGCCGCGTCCTCGGCGGATGCGAGGCGGATCTCGACGCCCCTCATGGCGGGCCAAGAGGATGCCGCCGCGACGAGCGCCCGCGCCCGTTCGGGATTGCGCCCCACCACCAGCACGCGATCGATGCCCGGACACGCGGCCTTGAGATAACGGATCGTCATCGGCGCGGTCTTGCCCGCTCCGTAAACGGCGAGCGTGCGGGCGTCCTTCGGTGCGAGAACCCGCGCCGCCGCGGCGAACCCCGCCGCCGTGCGGTGGTCGTTGAAGGCGCGAGCGGAAAGCAGCGCGCGCGGTTGCGCCGATTCGGCGTCCCACAAGGCGAGAAGGCTTCCCCAAAAGCGCGGCGCGTCCGGGTCGGCCGGCCATGCATGGACGTTGCTTTTGACGGTGAGATCGGCGCCGTCCGCGCCCGCCAGCAGCAGGCACCCGGATTTCGGCGCGCTGCGCCGCAGATCGGCGCGGACGGGAGGCGGCACGCTTCCCGTCGCGTGGAGGCGGTAGGCTTCCGCCGCCGCGTCCACCGCTTCCGCGACGTCGATCAAGGTTTCGACGTCGCGCTCGTTCAAGAACCGCATCGGTTCTGCGTCAGTTCTTCGGCGCGGGGAGCGCGCGCTCGGCCTTCGGCGGCAGGAAGGAGCGGTCGAACACGTCCGAAACGGCGGGCTTCGAGGCCAGCTGGAAGGCCTCGGCGATCTGGTCGATGGCCTTGGTCATCCGTTCGTCCGACACGTCGCCCGCGCCCAGCGCGACCGATTCCGGCGTGTGGATGTGGTTCTTGTAGGTGAACTCGACGCGCTTGGTCTCGACGTCGGCATTGATGATCGGCTCGACGGCATTGATCGTTTTGCCCGCGATGGACGGGTTCGCAGCGATCTCCAGCATGGCCTTGTTGACCGCCCGCACGAGGCCCGCGACCGCCTTGGGGTTCTCCTTGGCGAGCTTGCGCGACACCATCATGCCGTTGGAATAGGCGGCGATGCCGTAGTCGGCATAATTGATGAAGGCGTAGTCGTCGGGGTTCTGCTTCATGCCGACGAGGTTCATGTAGGACGTGACGGTGAAGACGAAGCCGCCGTCCACCTGCCCCTGCACCATCATCTGCTCCTGCACGCTGGGCGTGATGTTGATCACCTCGACCTTGGAGGCGTCGATGCCGTTGAGCTTGGCGAAGATCGGGAACAGGCGATGCGTGGCGGAGCCCGCGGGCGAGGTCAGCTTCTTGCCCTCCAAGCCCTTCAGCCCGTCAATGACGCCCTTCTTGTGCACGATGGCGAAGGGGGCCTTGTTGTAGATCATGTAGACCATCACGGGCTGCTCGCCCGGCTTGGCGACGGCCTGCTGGATGATGCCGTTCATGTCGCCGAAGCCCGCGTCATACGCGCCGGACATGATGCGGCTGACCGTGGCCGCCGAGCCTTCGCCCTGATCGATGGTGACGTCGAGCCCCTCCTGCGCGAAGTAGCCCTTCTCCTTGGCGTGGAAATACCAGGCGTGAACGCCCTGATACTTCCAATCGAGCGTGAACTTGATCTTCGTCGAGGTCTGCGCGGAGGCGGCGCCGCCCGAGACGAGCGCGCCGAGCAGCGCGGCGGAGGCGGCTTTCAGAAAGAGACGACGACGCATCTGATGCTCCTGTTGGGTTCCCCGAGGGGACGAGTCGAGGCGAAGGGTTCGACGGCTCACGCAGCCGAGGGATCGGTCTTTCGGTGCGCCCAGCCGGTGGTGCGGTACTCGATGATCGAGAAGGCGGCGTAGAGCGCGACGCCGAGGCCCGCGAGGACGAACAGTCCCGCGAAGACCAGCGGCACGTTGAAGCTCGACGAGGCGATCATCATCATGTTGCCGATGCCGCGATTGGACGCGACGGTCTCGGCGACGACCGAACCGACGAACGCCAGCGTGATCGCGACCTTCAGCGAGGCGAAGAAGTAGGGCATGGCGCGGGGCAGCCCGACATTCATGAGGATGTCGAGTTTCGACGCCTTCAGCGTCTTCATCACGTCTTCCAACTCGGGCTCGACGGTGGCGATGCCGGTGGCGACGTTCACGACGACGGGAAAGATGCAGATCATCATCGCGGTGAGGATGGCGGGCACCGTGCCGGCCCCGAACCACAGGACGAAGATCGGCACCACGGCGACCTTGGGGATCGACGAGAAGCCCACCAGCAGCGGATAGGCCGTGTCGTATGCGAGGCGCGACGACCCGATGATCACGCCCAGCAGCACCCCGATGCCGACGCCGATGCCGAAGCCGGTGAGCGTGGTGTAGAGCGTCTGATAGGCGTGCGGCATGATCGCCGGCCAATATTGAATCAGCGCGCCGACCACCTGCGTCGGGCGCGGCAGCACGATGTCGGAGATGCCGAACAGCAGGCAGATCAGTTCCCACGCGACGAACACGCCGACGATCAGGGCGGTCGAGGCGCTCTTGCGGCGCAGCAGGTCGATGAAGTCCTTGATCACGACGCGGCTCCTGCGGCTTTGGAGAGGGAGGGAGCGGCCCGTGCGCCCACGATCATCGCGCGCAGGCGCTGATTGAGCGCCACGAAGTCCGGCTCGTAGGTCATGTCGATGGTGCGCGGCCGGGCGAAGGTCACTTCGGAGTCGTCGAGAATGCGGCCGGGGCGCGCGCTCATCACGCAGATGCGGTTGGCCAGAAAGGCCGCTTCGCGCAGGTCGTGGGTGACGAGAAGCACAGTGAGCTTCTTCGACATCCACAGGTCCTGCATCGTGGCCCACAGCTCTTCGCGGGTGAATTGATCGAGCGCGCCGAAGGGCTCGTCGAGCAGCAGCAGGTCGGGGTCGTGCACCAGCGCGCGGCAAAGATTGGCGCGCTGCATCATCCCGCCCGAGAGCTGCCAGGGGAAACGGTCGCCGAAGCCGGCGAGGCCGACCTGTTCCAAGAGCGCATCCACGCGCTCGCGGAATTCGCCCTTCTTCTTGGCCCGGAACTCCTGCCGGAACGGCGGCACGATCTTGAGCGGCAACATCACGTTCTCGCGGATCGAAAGCCACGGCAGCAAAGTCGGGTTCTGGTAGGCCATGCCGATGCGGATCGGCGTCGCCCCGATCTCGCGGCCCGCCACGAAGACGTGGCCGGTGGTGGGCTTCAACAGGTCGCCGACCATTTTGAGGATCGTGGACTTGCCGCATCCGGACGGACCGACGAGCGCCACGAAATCGCCCTCGGCGATCTTCAGCGAGGTTTCCGTCAGCGCCTCGACCGAGCTCTCGCCCCGGCCGTAGCGGATGGAGGCCTTCTCGAATTCGATGAAGGTCTTCGTCCTGACCGGCGGCGCATCGCCGACCGGTATCGCCGCGACGCTCTGCATGGTCATCGGGGGCCTCCAGCGGTCTTCGCCGAACCTGAATGCAAGAGCGCGGCCAAGGTCTGATCGGTGTTCTTCGGCTCGGGCGTCGGCATCTTCTGCACGTCCGTCACCTGCCGTCCCCAGCCGCGGGATTCGGGCACGAGCTTGCGGTCGCGCTGCACGAAGCGGCCGCGCACCAGCGTGTGCACCGGCACGCCCTTCACCGTGACGCCCTCGAAGGGCGTGATCTTGCCGCGCGAATGCAGGTTCTCGGCGCGGATCGTTTCCGAACGGTCGAGATCGACGACGGCGATGTCGGCCAGCGCACCCGCTTCGATGCGCCCCTTCATCGGCCACAGGCCGAAGGCTTTCGCGGGATTTTCAGCCGAAATCTTCACGTAATGCTCGAGCGTGATGCGGCCGTTCGCGACTTCGTTCAGCATCAGCGGCATCTGCGTTTCGACGCCCGGGAAGCCGCAATCGGCCTCCCAGATCACGTCCTTGCGCTTCTCCTCGGGCGTATGCGGGGCGTGATCGGTGGCGATCATGTCGACGACGCCGGACTTCAACGCCGCCCAGATCGCCTCGGAATCCGAGGCTTCGCGGACCGGAGGGTTCACCCGGATGATCGAGCCGAGGCGCTCGTAATCGCGGCTGTCGAGCAGCAGGTAGCAGGGGCAGGTCTCGCCGGTGACGTCCACGCCCCGCGCCTTGGCTTCCGCCAACGGCCGGAGTTCGGCGGCTGATGAAATATGCAGCACGTGAATGCGCGCGCCCGTCCATTCCGCGAGCACCGCCGCGCGGCTCACCGCCTCCGCCGCGACCACGGCCGGACGTGCGCCGATATGGGCGAGCGCGTGGTGGATGCCGGCCTTCATCAGCCGCTCCTGCCGCCACGCCATGATCGAGGCGGTCTCGGCATGAAGCGAGATGCGCAGGCCCGTAGGAGCGATGATCTCGAAACCCTCGAGCATCGCGCCGGTCGAAGGCGACGGCAGGTTGCCGAAGGTGTTGCCCATGAAGCATTTGAAGGCGTTGACGCCGCCGTCCACGAGGCCCTGAAGCTCGTCGACATTGTCCTCGGCGAGCAGGCCGTAGATGCCGAAATCGACATGGGCCTTCTTCGCGGCGTCCTGCTTCTGCCGGAGTTCCTTCACCGAGCGCGTCGGCGGATTGGTGTTCGGCATCTCGAAGACGGTCGTCGTGCCGCCCATGGCGGCGGCGGCCGTGCCGGTCTCCCAATCTTCCTTGTGCGTGTAGCCCGGCTCGCGGAAGTGCACATGCGCGTCGATGGCGCCCGGGATCACGTGCTTGCCGGACACGTCCACGACCTCCTTTGCGGCGGGCATGGCGGAGGCCTCGCCCACCGCGACGACGAGCCCGTCCTTGATCGCCACGTCGGCCTTGAAGCGCGTCTTGCTCGAGACGACGGTGCCGCCGGAAAGGACGATGTCGGCGATGAAATCGGTCTTAAAATCGCTCATGGCGGCGCTCACAGCATGGCCCAGCCGCCGTCGACCGGCAGGTCGACGCCGGTGATCTGGCGGGAGACGTCGGAGGCGAGGAACAGGCAGGCGGCGGCCACGTCCTCCCCGGTGGAAATGCGGCGCAGCGCGTAGTCGGCCGCGTGCTTCTCGACCGCCTGATCCTCGGTGATGCCGAGGCGGGCCGCCATTTCCGGCACGACCTTGCCGCGGAAGCGCGGGCCGTCGACCATGCCCGGCGCGACGCAATTGACGTTGATGCCGTAGGGCCCGGCTTCGAGCGCGAAGCTCTTCGTGATGCCGCGCAGACCCCATTTGGAGGCGGAATAGGCCATGCGGCCGGCACGCCCGCGCATCCCGAAGGTGCCGCCGACATTGACGATCTTGCCCGAGCGCCGTTCGATCATGCTCGGCATCACGGCGCGCATGGTGTTGAAGCAGCCGCGCATGTTGAGATCGACGATCTCGTCGAATTCCGCCGCCGTCGTCTCCCATCCAGTCTTGCCGATGGGCCCCGAGCCGCCCGCCACGTTGACCAGCACGTCGATCTGACCGAACGCCGCGAGCGTCGCCGCGGCCGCCGCTTCGCAGGCGGCGGAGTCGGTGATGTCGCAGGCGATCACGAGGGCTTCGACCCCCTTCGCGCGGGCTTCGGCCGCAACGGGTTCGATGGCGGCGACGTCGCGGCCCACCAAGGCCAGACGGCAGCCTTCATCGGCGAAGGCCAGCGTGACGGACGCACCCATCCCCTTCGCCGGCCCGGTGATCACCGCGACCCGCGTTCTCAAATTCAGATCCATGATCTTGTTCTTTCTTGCTTTTCGATCCGTCGCGATTTGCCGTCAGATCAGCGTCTTGATGCGCTCGGCGACCGGGGGCAGGAACGCCCGGCTGAAGATCTCGTCCGCGGCCGGCACGCGCGGCAGGCCGTCGGCTTCCACGACCGTGGAGATGGACTTCTTGAAGCGCGCCTCGTCGACGTCGCCGAGCCCGATGGTCTTGGCCTCCGGGTGGCTCATCTCGTCCTTGATCGTGGCGATCAGGCGCTCCTTCTCGACCGCCTTGTTGATGAGCGGCTCGCGCTTGGCGACGCTTTCAATGGCCGCGTCGTAGTCCTTCAGCGTCTCGCGGATGCCCTTGTCGATGGCGCGCAGCAGGCCTTTCAGGGCCTGCGGGTTCTCGGTCGCGAGCTTGCGCGAGGCGATCACGGCGTTGGAATACAGATCCATGCCGAAGTCGCCGTAATTGATGAAGCGGAAGTCCTTGTCGGGATCGATGCCGACGAGCTTGGCCGAGAAGCGGATGGTGTTGACGAAGCCGAACACGGCATCCACCTGCCCGCGCTGCAGCATCTGCTCGCGCAGGCTGGGCTGCATGTTCGTCATCTGCACCTTGGATGCGTCGATGCCCGCCAATTTGGCGAAGGCCGGGAACAGCTTCAGCGCGCCGTCATTGGCCGGGCCGCCGAGCGTGCGACCTTCGAGATCCTTCGGCGTCTTGATCGGCCCGTCGGCCTTCACGGCGATGGTGAAGGGCGGGCGATTGTAGAGCGCGGCGATGGCGAGCGGCGTGCCCTGCCCCGCAGGCTTGGCGGCGACCATCTGGATCAGCGCATTGATGTCGCCGAAGCCGAGATCGTAGGAGCCGCCGGCCACCGCGCCGACCGCAGCGCCGGAGCCGTTGCCCTGATCCATGATGATTTCGAGGCCGGCCTCGCGGAAATAGCCCTTGTCCTCGGCGAGGAAGAACCAGGCTTGCGGCCCCTGATAGCGCCAGTTGAGGACCATTTTCAGCTTGGTGAGCGACTGGGCGATCGCCGGAGCCGGCAGCGCGGCGGCGAGCGCGCCCGCACCGACCATTTTCCCGAAATCCCGACGCGAAAACTTGCTCATGACCCGACCCCGTTCGCCTGCATTCTGCGTTGCGAAAAAGGTAGGTCCGCTTGACCGTTGCCGTCTTCTGCTATTTTTCTCTCGGCCCTGTTCGAAAAACTCACCGGTCGGGTTCCGATGCGCCACCAACGCCTGCTCCGCTATGTCGACGAGGTCGCCCGCACGGGTTCGATCCGGAAAGCGGCGGAAAAGCTCAACCTCACGCCGTCGGCCCTCAACCGGCGCATTCAGGACCTCGAGGAGGAGTTGGGCACCAAGATCTTCGAGCGTCTTCCGCGCGGCGTCCGTCTCAATGCGGCGGGCGAATTGATCATCCGCCACGTGCGCGACCAGATGGCCGATCTCGCCCGCGTGCGCTCGCAGATCGAGGATTTGACCGGGTTCAGGCGCGGTTCCGTGGCCATCGGCTGCAGCCAAGCGCTGGCGAAATACCTCCTGCCGACGGAAATCGCCGCCTATCGCAAGGAGTTTCCGCTGGTCGAATTCGAGGTGCTCGTGCGCGACCACGGCGATGCGTTGCGCGCCCTGCGCGACTTCGACGTCGATCTCGCCATCGTGTTTCGTCCGGAGCCGACGGCGGATTTTCAGTCGCTTGCGGTGGCCGAACAGCGGGTGGTCGCGGTCATGGCCGAGGGGCATCCCCTGGCCGCCTTCGCCATGCTGCGCCTGCGCGACTGCGCGCGTTATCCGCTGGCATTGGCCGGTGAATCGTATGGCGGACGGCGGCTTTTGGACGAGGCGGCGGTCGGCAAATCCTTCACCTTCGCGCCCGCCATCGAGTCGAATTCGTTCGACTTTCTGTTCAACTACATCCGTCGCGAAGAGGCCGTCGCGTTTCAGATCGAGGTCGGTGCGCCGCCGGTCGAGGGCGACGGGACGGGGCTCGTCTCCCGGCCCGTCGATCCGCGCGACGTGCCGCCCGGCAAGATGGTGCTGGGCAAGCTGCGCGGCCGACCCCTGTCGGTGGCGGCGGCGAAATTCGCGGACCAGTTGGCCTTGAAGCTGGAAGCCCGCCCCGTCTGAAAACGACTTTCTACAGCCACTTGGGAACGGTAACGCGCTCGAAGGCACGCAATCCATCGAGCAGACCGGCGGCGTCGCCGTTCACGACGATGCCCGCGCGGTGGGCTTCGGGGAGGAATTGTTCCGCGATCATGTGGTCGATGAAGGCCATGAACGGCCGGTAATAGCCTTCGACGTCGAAGAGCCCGGCCGGCTTGTCCATGTCGCCGAGCTGGTTCAGCGTCCAGACTTCCATGAACTCCTCGAGCGTGCCGATGCCGCCCGGCAGCGCGACGAAGGCGTCGGCCGCCTCGGCCATGCGCTCCTTGCGCCGCCGCATGCCGTCGACGATCTCGTGCCGGGTGAGACCTTCATGCAGATGGCCCTTGTCGGCGAGCCGCCGCGTGATCACGCCGTGCACTTCGCCGCCCGCCGCGAGCGTCGCATCGGCCAACACGCCCATCAGGCCCTTATGCGTACCGCCGTAGACGAGCGTCATCCCCGCTTTGCCGATCTCCGTTCCCAATCGGCGCGCCGCTTCGACGTAAACGTCGCCGCGCCCCGTATTGGAACCGCAAAAGACGGCGACGGAACGGATGGTGCGGGACATGGGCGGCCTCCGGAAATCGACGAGCCGCGCGGCCCGCAGGCGGAGCCTATCGCCCCCTAGCGCGAGAAGCGCAAGCCGGGCATCGTCGGCGGATCGCCAGTTCCCGGAGCCGATGCGGAGATACGCTGCAATGGCTGCGAAAAGCCTGCTGACCGACAAAATAAGAAATTGAGTACCCCCCATGTTCACACACCAAGGACACGCCACCTTCGGAACTCGCCGGCACCTGAACGGAAAAACGGTTGCAACATGAATCGTCCCGTATGCTTCCCAATTTGAAAACTGGGAAGCGTCAGGACCTAAATGCTTCCATACATCGTTGATTTTTGGCGCGCCCGGAACGATTCGAACGTCCGACCCTCAGATTCGTAGTCTGATGCTCTATCCAGCTGAGCTACGGGCGCGTGCCGCGGCGAGAAGCTAGGTTCTCCCCGGACGGCGCACTCTCTACCGAGTCCCCGCGGGCATTGCAATCCCTTCGCTGCGAATTCGCGCGTCCCGCCGCCGAAGATGCGTCCCGCCCCTTCGGTTGACCCGCTCCGCCGCGCTTTCTAGTGTGCGCCGCGCTCGGCCGGGTCGTTCCGCCGTCGCATTTTTCCGTCGATCGAACCTCGAAAGCCGCCATGACCGCGTCGGACGTCGCCGCCCCGCTCTCCTTGCCCGACGCCGCGCGCGTCTCGACCGCTTGGCCCTTCGAGGAAGCGCGGAAGATCGTGGCGCGCTTGGAGCGAACCGGCAAAAAAGAAGTCTTGTTCGAAACCGGCTACGGCCCGTCGGGGCTGCCGCATATCGGTACGTTCGGCGAAGTCGCCCGCACCTCGATGGTGCGCAAGGCCTTCCGCGTGCTGACCGACGACGCGGTCCCCACGCGGCTCGTCGCGTTTTCCGACGACATGGACGGGTTGCGCAAAGTCCCCGACAACGTGCCGAACAAGGAGATGCTGGCCGAGCATCTCGGCAAGCCCTTGACCGTGGTGCCCGACCCCTTCGGCACGCACGACTCCTTCGGCGCGCACAACAATGCGCGGCTGCGCGCCTTTCTCGACACGTTCGGCTTCGAATACGAATTCATGTCGGCGACGGAATGCTACCGGGCCGGGCGCTTCGACGAGACGCTGATGCGGGTGATGGAACGTTACGACGCTGTGATGGGCATCATGCTGCCGTCGCTGCGCGAGGAGCGCGCCCAGAGCTACTCGCCCTTCCTGCCGATCCACCCGAAAACGGGCGTGGTGATGCAGGTGCCCATCGACGAGATGAACGTCGCCAAGGGCATGATCGTCTGGACCGATCCCGTGACGGCGAAGCGCTACGAGACCCCGGTGACCGGCGGGGCGTGCAAGCTGCAATGGAAGCCCGATTGGGCCATGCGCTGGGTCGCCTTGGGCGTCGATTACGAAATGGCGGGCAAGGACCTCATCGACAGCGTGAAGCTCTCGGGAGAAATCGCACGCGCCTTGGGGTCGGAGCCGCCGGAAGGCTTCAATTACGAGCTGTTTCTCGACGACAAGGGCCAGAAGATCTCGAAGTCGAAGGGCAACGGCCTGACCATCGACGATTGGCTCGGCTATGCCGCGCCCGAAAGCCTCGCGCTCTACATGTACCAAAAGCCGCGCGAGGCGAAGAAGCTGCATTTCGACGTGATCCCGCGCGCCGTCGACGAGTACCTGACCTTCCTGGAGAAGTTTCCTCAGCAGGCCCCGCGCGAGCAATTGCTGAACCCCGTTTGGCACGTGCATGGCGGCACTCCGCCCGCGGCCGAGACCATCGAGACGGCGGCGGGCGCGACGACCTTGTCATTCGCCATGCTGTTGAACTTGGTGGCGGTGGCGAATTCGGAGGATCCGGCGGTGCTGTGGGGCTTCATCCACCGTTACGCGCCCGCCGCCGAACCTGCGAACTTGCCCCGGCTCGACGCGCTGGTGGGCTATGCGGCGCGTTACTTCCGCGATTTCGTCCGTCCGGCCAAGGTCTATGCGGTACCGACCGACGTCGAAGCCGCCGCGCTGGCCGATCTGCACGCCGTTCTCGCCGGTTTCGAAGAGTCGACGGACGGCGCGGAAATTCAGGCGGCCGTCTACGAAGTCGGACGCCGGCATTTCCCCGATCTGTCGGGCAAGGCCAAGAGCCCGGACGGGCGGCCCGGCGTGTCGCAGCAATGGTTCACGACGCTCTACAAGGTGCTGCTCGGCCATGAGCGCGGGCCGCGTTTCGGCTCCTTCGCGGCGTTGTACGGCGTTCGGGAAACCCGCGCCCTGATCGCCAAGGGGCTCGACGGGTCGCTCATCGCGGAGCACGAAGCCTTCCTCGCGTCGCGACGGGCGGGTTGACGCCGGAGTTGACGAAGCGCGGCGTCTCGAGGGTCCGGCATTGATCGCGGCGAGCACCGCGGGGCTGATCGGCGCGACCATTTTGGGAACGTCGTTTCTGTCCGGCATCTTCGGCATGGCGGGCGGCATGGTGCTGCTCGGCGTGCTCTTGGCCGTCCTCGACGTCGCGCCCGCCATGGTGTTGTTCGGCGTCACACAATTGGGCGCGAACGGCTGGAGGTGCTGGCTTTGGCGCATCCACGTCCGGTGGGACATCGTCGGGCGATGCGCGCTCGGTTCCGTCGCGATGTTCGGCCTGCTCAAGCTGCTCGCGCTCGTGCCCGACAAGGCGGCCGTCTATATCGGCCTCGGGCTGACGCCCTTTCTCGTCGAGCTGCTGCCCGAACGCTTCCGCCCCCATGTCGAAATGCGCGGGGCGGCCGCGTTTTGCGGCGCGCTGACCATGGCGGTGCAGACGCTGGCGGGCGTCTCCGGCGCGGTGCTGGACATGTTCTTTCAAACCGCCGCGCTCGACCGCAAGCAGATCGTCGCCACCAAGGCCGCCATCCAGTCGATGGGCCACCTGCTGCGCATCGTCTATTTCGGCGCCTTCGTCTCGGCCTCGGGGGAAGGCTTGCCGGCACTGGCTTATGTCGGCGCGGTGGCGATCGCCCTGGCGGGCACGAGTCTCGCGGCCAAGGTGCTGGAACGGATGACGGACGGCTCGTTCCGCCGCTGGAGCCGCACGATCATTCTCGCCGTCAGCGCCGTCTACGTGTTGCGCGGGCTGGCGATGGCGCTCGCCTGACGCTTACTGGCTCGCCCAGAGCACGCGCGACACCCACGCGACTTCGCCGGAATCGAGAACCCGGTCGCTCCCGTCGCCTTCGAAGGACCGGATTTCCAGCGTGCGGGCGGTGCGGCGCTTGAGCTCCGCCAAGATCACCTCGCCCGAGCGGCAATGCACCACGATGCGGTCGCCGCGCCGGATGTTGGCCTTGGGCGCGGCGACCAGAATGTCGCCCTCGCGGAACATCGGCGCGGAGGCCGCTCCGGTCACCTCGATGGCGTAGACGCGCTCCTCGCCCGTGCCGGGAAAGCTGACCTCGTTCCAGCCCCGGCCCACGGGCGTGCCGTCCCGGTCGAACAGCGAGAGATCGCCCGCTTCGTCGAGCCCGATCAGCGGGATCGAACGGCCCGGCCGCACGCCGCGCAGGTCGAAGACGACGCTCATGAAAGTTTCGAGTTCGGTGCCGGTCGCGTCCAGAACCTTCGCGACGGATTCCGTCGACGGCCAGCGATGCCGCCCGTCGGCCGTGACGCGCTTGGACTTGTTGAAGGTGGTCGGGTCGAGCCCCGCCTTCTTCGCCAATCCCGACGCGGACAGTCCGTTCCGCGCGGCGATCGCGTCGATGGCGCCCCAGATTTCGTCGTGAGTCAGCATCGTTCCGCCTTTCGCCCGAGCCGCAGCTCAGAGCCTATGGGAATAAAAGGACATATATCATATTAGAAGGTAATTAGTCCGTTATTAAAGACATAATCAAGCTATTTCATGAACGGTAACCCACGCCGCGGTTGCCCGCACCCCTCCGGAGCCTTTATCTGCGCCGAGGGAGAGCGCGCGATGATATTCAAGATTTGTCCGGCCGGACTGTGGCGGGAAGCCGAGGCTTCGGGCGCGTTCCGCGGTGCGCCCGTGGACCTTGCCGACGGCTACATCCATTTCTCCACCGCCGAGCAGGCGCGCGAAACCGCCGCCAAGCATTTCGCCGGCATGACGGACCTGCTGCTGATCGCGACGGACGAGGCGGCGCTGGGCCCCGCGCTGCGCTGGGAGCCCTCGCGCGGCGGGGCCTTGTTCCCGCATCTTTACGGGCCGCTGCCGCTTTCCGCGGTGGCTTGGGTGAAGCCGCTGCCGCTCGGCGCGGACGGCGCGCATGACTTTCCGGAGATGTCGGCATGATCGATCCGTTCGCCCTCGCCCGCCCGTTCCTGCATGCGCTGGATGCGGAGACGGCCCACGGCCTCACGCTCCGCGCCCTTCGCGCCCTCCCCGTCGGTACGCCCGCGCCCGACGACCCGCGCTTGGCGGTCCAGGCCTTCGGGCTGCGCTTTCCGAACCCGATCGGCATCGCCGCGGGCTTCGACAAGAATGCCGAGGTGCCGGACGCCATGCTCGGGCTCGGTTTCGGCTTTGCGGAAATCGGCACCGTCACGCCGAAGCCGCAGGTCGGCAATCCGCGTCCGCGCGTCTTCCGGCTGCCGGAGGACGGGGCGGTGATCAATCGGCTCGGCTTCAACAACGAGGGGCATGCCGCGGCGCTCGCCCGGCTGGAGGCGCGCAAGGGCCGCCGCGGCATCGTCGGCGTCAACATCGGCGCGAACAAGGACACGGAGGATCGCGCCGCCGATTACGTGGCCGGCATCGAGACCTTCGCCGCCGCGGCCTCCTACTTCACCGTCAACGTTTCATCCCCCAACACGCCGGGCCTGCGCGATCTGCAGCACGAAGCCGCACTGGACGATTTGCTCGCCCGCTGCGTCGAGGCGCGCGACAGGACGGCGGCCGTGCACGGGCGCAAACCCGTCGTGGTCAAGATCGCGCCCGATCTGGCGCTCGCGGATCTCGATTCCGTCGTTGCCGTCGCCCTGCGCCGGGGCGTCGACGGGTTGATCGTCTCCAACACCACCATTTCGCGCCCGAGCGGGCTGCAGGCGGCGGAGAAGGCTCAAACCGGCGGATTGTCGGGACGGCCGCTTTTTGCGCTGTCGACGCGGATGCTGGCCGAGGCGTTCATGCGGGTGGAAGGAAGATTCCCGCTGATCGGTGCCGGCGGGATCGACGGGCCCGACACGGCCTTCGCGAAGTTCGAGGCGGGCGCGAGCCTGATCCAGCTCTATTCGGCGCTGATCTATGCCGGGCCGGGGCTGGTGGGGCGCATCAAGCGCGGCCTGCTGGAACGGCTGGAAGCCGAGAAGCTCCCGAACCTCTCCTCCGTCGTCGGCCGCGCGGCGGCGGAACTGACGACCCGCGACGTCGAGGGGCCGGCCGGACGCTGATTTCAGCGTCGACCGAACACGCGCAGCACGAGCCAAAGCGGCACGACGATCATCGCGCCGTAGACGAAATAGCGCCCGGCTTCGCGCAGCGCCTCGAAGCCGAACCCGAAGACGCGGTGGAAGAGGCGCGCCAGCGCATTGAAGAGATCGGGCGGCGTCAGGCCGAATACGGCCAAGAACGCCCCGACGAGCACCGACAGAAACACGAGTTTCGCGAGGACGGCCCCGGGAGGGCCGCCGAGAATCCGCTGCAGTCCGTCGTTCGACATGTTCGCTCCCGTTCAGAGCCTATGTCGTGGCTGCACGCGATGCGCGCAAGTGGTTTGCGCGGGAAGTCGAAGCGCCCTTCAGGCGATCTGCGGCGTCCATTGGCCGGCGGCGATCTTCGAGGCCGCGATGACCGCCTGCGTGCGGCTCTCGACCCCGAGCTTCTGCAGGATGGCGGAGACATGCGCCTTCACCGTCGCCTCGGACACGCCGAGTTCATAGGCGATCTGCTTGTTGAGCAACCCTTCCGACAGCATCATCAGCACGCGCACCTGCTGCGGCGTCAGACTGCCGAGGCGGCGCACGATGTCGCCCGTCTCGCGGTCCGGCGGCGTGGTGAGGTCCACGTCGGCCGGCGTCCAGGAGCCGCCGTCGAGCACCGCCCGGATCGCCGTGCGCATGCTGTCCACGTCGACCGATTTGGGGATGAAGCCCGACGCGCCGAATTCGATGCAGCGGCGGATCACGCCGCGGTCCTCGTTGCCCGACACCACGATCACCGGCGTACCGGGATATTGCGCCCGCAGATACATCAGCCCGGAGAAGCCCTGCACGCCCGGCATCGTCAGATCGAGCAGCACGAGGTCGAGATCGCCCTCGGCGGCGAGCGTGGCGGCGGCGGCGTCGAACTCGCCGGCCTCTATGACGTGAACCCCGGGGACGACCCCCGTGACCGCTTCGCGAAGAGCCCCGCGGACCAAGGGATGGTCGTCGGCGATCAAGACGCGCGTTTCGGTGTCGGCCATCTGGTCCTCCCCCCGCTCCACCGGAGCATTCTTCGCCTTTTTCAGCATCATTCCGACAAGCTGCACCGGACGCAAGTCCGTCGATGCGTCCATTCGGACAAATATGAAAAGTTGAAAGGAGAGGAAATTCTATCGGGGATAGAAATCAGTTCCTGTCGAACAGACCCGTCAACAGTTGAAATCCGTGAAAGGCCAGCCACGCCAAGCTGACGACGTTGCCGAGAACGCACAGCAACACGAAGGCGACGAGGCCTATCACCCAGCCGTGGACGATGCCGATGATGACCGCCATGACGAAAAAGCCGCTGTAGAGGTCGATCAGCGTGACCTTGCCCCAAGCATTGGCGGTGATTTCGTCGAAGCTCGCCCAGAAGGGCGCCTGCGTGAAGGCCCAGATGATCGAGCCGGTGAGCAGGATGAAGAGCAGGGCGGAGGCGATGCGGACGGCCATGGGAAATCTCCGTGGAGTTGTCCCACTTACGCGCGCGGCGCCGGATCGGTTTTTTCGTCTCCCAAAAGGCGCTCCAGCGCCTCCATCCGGTCCGCCTCGATCGGCGGCTTGTCCCAGCGCAGGCGCGAGATGCGGGGAAAGCGCATCGCCACCCCGGATTTGTGCCGCGTCGAGCGGGCCAAGCCCTCGAACGCCACTTCCACGACCAAACCCTGATGCGGCTCATGCACCACTTCGCGCACCGGGCCGAAGCGGTTGATCGTGTGCTTGCGCACGAAGCGGTCGATCTGCACCAGCTCCTCGTCCGTGAAGCCGAAATAGGCCTTGCCCACCGGCACCAGCTCGTCCCCGGCCGCCCCCTCGCGCCAGACGCCGAACGTGTAGTCCGAGTAGAATGATGACCGCTTGCCGTGGCCGCGCTGGGCATACATCAGCACGGCGTCGACCACGTGCGGATCGCGCTTCCACTTGTACCAAAGCCCTTTCGGACGACCGGGCAGATAAGCCGAGTCGCGCCGCTTGAGCATGACGCCTTCCACCGCATCCGCATCGACGTCCGCGCCGGCCTCCGACGGCGCGGCGCGCGCGGCCGCCAAGGCCTCCCATGACTGGAAGGCGATGACGGGGGAGAGGTCGAGCCGGTCGCGGTCGACGCGGCGCACGAACGCTTCGAGCCGCACCCGTCGCTCGGAGAACGGGAGCGCGCGCAGATCCTCGCCCGCCTCGACCAGAAGATCATAGGCGCGCACCGCGACCGGAAAATCGAGCATCAGCGCGGGCGTCACGCTCGCGCGGTTCAGCCGCTGCTGCAGCACGTTGAAGCTCTGCACGCGCCCCTCGCGGATCACGAGCAGTTCTCCGTCCACCGCCCCGTCGATGCCCGCCAGCGCGTCGCAGAGATCGGGGAAGCTCTTGGAAATCTCCTCGCCCGTCCGCGAATAAAGCCGCGTGCGCACCAGGCCGTCCTCGTCGGCGCCCGACACGGCCTGAATGCGGATTCCGTCCCATTTCCACTCGGCCGAGAAATCCGCCGGGTTCAGCGTTTCGAAATCGCGATCCTCCACGGCGTGGGCGAGCATCACCGGGCGGAAGGGCGCGGGATCGCTCGCGGCCGGGCGCGGTCCGCGCCCTTCCACCCAAGCGAACAGCGGCACGTAAGGCGGCGCGAGCCCGTGCCAGACATGCTCGACCTCGTCGGCCTCCATCCCGCCCATCGACGCGACGGCGGTCTTGGCCAGACGCGCGGATACGCCGATGCGCAAGCCCCCGGTGATCAGCTTCAACAGCGCCCAGCGGCCGGTCTCGTCCAAGGCGTCGAGCCATCCCGCAATGCGGCGGGGCAATTCGCTGCGGCCCAGCGTCGCCAAGGTCTCGACCACTTCCGACAGCGAAGGCGGCGCGCGCTCCGCGCCGTCCTCCGGCGCAGGCCACATCAGGGCGACCGTCTCGGAGAGATCGCCGACATAGTCATAGGAGAGGCCGAACAGCACCGGATCGGTCCGCTCCGCGATCAATGCACGGATCAAGCCCGGCTTCGCCGCGGAGAACGACAGCGAACCCGTCATTGCGGCCAGCGCATAGCCCCGGTCGGGGTCCGGCTGCGTGCGGAAATGATCGGCCAGAAGCCGCAGCTTCGCATTGCGGCGCGGCTCATAGGCCAGACGGTCGAGAAGGGCGGCGAAGCGGTTCACGGCCCGGGCGTCTCGGAGGCGGCGGGGGGCTCGCCCGATACGACATCGCCCGGTTCCGCCTCGCCCTCGTCGCCGTAGCCGATCATGTGCAGCGGCTTGGCCTTCAGCCCCTGCGTGCCGCACCAATGCACCAGCGCGTCCTCCTGCCCGTGCGTGACCCAGATCTCCCCCGCCCCGACCTCCTTGATCGTGCGCCGCAGATCGTCCCAATCGGCATGGTCGGATACGACCAGCGGCAATTCCACGCCGCGCTGCCGGGCGCGGGCGCGCACCCGCATCCAGCCCGAGGCGAAGGCGGTGACCGGATCGGGGAAACGGCGCGACCATACGTCCTGCAAGGCGGAAGGAGGACAGATCACGATCGCCCCGGCGAGCGCCGCGCGATCCGCCGCGCCGACCTTTCGCACGTCGCCCAATCGAATTTGCCGCGACACATAGAAATCCGTGAGCTTTTCGAGTGCCCCGTGGATGTAGATCGGCTCGTCCCATCCCGCCTCGCGTACCAAGGCCATCAGGCGCTGCGCCTTTCCCAGCGCATACGCCCCCACCATATGGGCCCTGTCCGGAAACAGCCGCACGGAGGCCAAGAGCTTGCGCACCTCGTCGCGCGTGTCGGGATGGCGGAAGACGGGCAGCCCGAACGTCGCCTCGGTGATGAACACGTCGCAGGGCACGGGCTCGAACGGCCGGCAGGTCGGGTCTTCGGCGCGTTTGTAGTCGCCGGACGCGACGATGCGCAGCCCGCCCGCCTCGAGTGCGATCTGCGCCGAGCCGAGCACGTGTCCGGCCGGATGAAACGTCGCCGTGACGTCGCCCATCGCGACCGGCCGGCCGAGCGCCGCAGCCTGCGTCGAACCCGCGAAGCGTTCGCCGTAGCGCACCGCCATGATCGCGAGGGTTTCCTCGGTGGCGAGCACCGCGCCGTGTCCCGCGCGGGCGTGGTCGGAATGGCCGTGCGTGACGAGCGCCCGCGCCACGGGACGGACCGGGTCGATGTGGAAGTCGCCGGGCGGGCAATAAAGGCCTGCGGGCGTGATGCACAAAAGGTCCGTCGGGCGCATCGCTGCAACATAAGCCTCCGGGGCCGCGGCGGAAGGGGCGGAGGGCGGCATTTCCCGAGCCGTTGCATGGCGGGCGGCTGCGCCGTACCTTCCCGTCGAAGGCGAAAGACTGCATGAAGAGAACCGGACCGAATTTGCGGATCGCGCTGGTCGCCTTGTCGGCTCTCGTCGCGATGGCGGCACTGCCGATCGGCGTGCATGTGATGATGCGCCCCGTGACCCTGAAGCTCGCGGTCGGCCCGGCGCAGAGCGAAGATTCGCGTCTGGTCACCGCCATCGCCCAAGTCCTGGTGCGCGAGGAAGCCGGAGCGCGGCTGAAGATCGTACCGGTCGACGGGTATGACGGCGCGGCCAAGGCCCTGAATTCCGGAGCCGTTCAAGCCGCCGTGCTGCGCAGCGACGTCCCCACGCCGGCCGATGCGCGCACCGTGGCCATCCTGCATCGAAACGCCGCCGTGTTCGTCGCGCCCCAAGGGCGGGGCATCACCGAAATCGTCGATCTCGCCGGCAAGCGGATCGGCGTGCTGCGTCTCGGCCCGGTCAACGAGCGGCTGCTGGATACCGTGCTGGCCTATTACGACATTCCTCCGACGGGCGTCAGCCGCATCGGGCTGCAGCCGCACGAGGTCGGGCCCGCCGTCAAGGACGGCACGATCGACGCGCTGCTCGTCATCGGGCCCGCCTCCGGGCCTTTGGTGACCGGGGCGGTGCAGGACGTGGCGCGCATGACCGGCGCCGCGCCCGTCTTCCTGCCCCTGCGCGAGGCGACGGCCATCGCGCAACGCAATCCGGCCTTCGACGCCATCGAGATCGCACGGGGCGGATACGGAGCGGCGCCTGCCGTTCCGCCGCTCTCCTACATGACGTTGGGCGTCGGCTACCGTCTGGCCCTCCATGCCTCGGTGCATGACGCCGTCGCGACGGAACTGACGCGGACGATCTTCGAGAACCGTCGCGATCTCGTCGACATGGCCCCCATCGCCGCCTTCATCGAAGCCCCGGATACGGAAAAAGTTTCGCTCTACGAGGTGCATCCCGGCGCGGCGCTCTATCTGGACGGCGAAGAACCGAGCTTTTTCGAGAAATATGCCGATTGGCTCTATCTCGGCGCCATGGGCGCGGGTCTCGTGGCATCGGGCGGCGCGGCGCTGTGGGGCCGCCGCCGGTCACGATCGGGCGACGCGGGCCTGCGGGCCGAACGCCTGATCGACCTGCTGCGCCGCGCCCGCGAGGCGGACGACGCGCGCATGCTCGACGGCATCGAGAGGGAAGCGGATGCGCTTTTGCTGGAACTAATGCGCAGCGCGGCGGAGGACGGCCCGAATGCCGGGACATTGGCGGCGGCAGGGCTGGGGCTTGACCATGTCAGAGCCGCCGTCCGCGACCGCCGGAGCGTTCTCGCGCGCTGATTATTGCGGCGCAGCGATATTGTCGTTGCTCCGGCGCGCTTAATCACTATAGTCCGCCGCGGCTCGAGGCCTTTGTCGCCCGGCTCCGAAGAGGGGCCGGGCCTCCTCGCATTTCCGGGAAGAATGATGGATATCCGCAACATCGCGATCATCGCGCACGTCGACCACGGCAAGACGACGCTCGTCGACAAGCTGCTCGCCCAGTCGGGCACCTTCCGCGACAACCAGCGCGTGGCGGAACGCGCCATGGACTCCAATGATTTGGAGCGTGAGCGCGGCATCACCATTCTCGCCAAGTGCACCTCGGTGATGTGGAAGGATACCCGCATCAACATCGTGGACACGCCCGGCCACGCCGACTTCGGCGGCGAGGTGGAGCGCATCCTCAACATGGTCGACGGCGTGGTCGTCCTCGTGGACGCCGCCGAAGGCCCGATGCCGCAGACGAAGTTCGTCGTCGGCAAGGCGCTGAAGCTCGGCCTTCGCCCGATCGTCGCGATCAACAAGATCGACAAGCCCGAAGGGCGCCCGAGCGAGGTGATCAACGAGGTGTTCGACCTGTTCGCCGCGCTCGACGCGGACGACGATCAGCTCGACTTCCCGATCCTTTACGGTTCGGCCAAGCAGGGCTGGATGGCGGAAAGCGCCGAAGGCCCGCAGGTCGATCTCGGCCCGATGTTCGACATGATCCTGAAGCACGTCGCCCCGCCGAAGGTGGAAGACGGGGCGTTCCGCCTGCTCGGCACCATTCTGGAAGCCAATCCCTTCCTCGGCCGCATCGTCACCGGGCGCATCACGTCCGGCTCGGTCAAGCCGAACCAGACCGTCAAGGTGCTGGACGCCAAGGGCAACGTGGTCGAACAGGGCCGCGTCTCCAAGGTGCTCGGCTTCCGCGGTCTCGAACGCGTTCCCGTCGAGGAGGCTTCGGCCGGCGACATCGTCGCCATCGCCGGTCTCGTCAAGGGCACCGTCGCGGACACCTTCTGCGATCCGTCCGTCGAAGGCCCGCTGCCGGCCCATCCGATCGACCCGCCGACCGTCATCATGCAGTTCCGCGTCAACGACTCGCCGCTGGCGGGCACCGAAGGCGACAAGGTCACGAGCCGCATGATCCGCGACCGCCTGTTCAAGGAATCGGAGGGCAACATCGCCCTGCGCATCTCCGAGTCGGCGGACAAGGACTCGTTCGAAGTCGCGGGCCGCGGCGAATTGCAGCTCGCCATCCTGATCGAACAGATGCGCCGCGAGGGCTTCGAGCTCGCCGTGTCGCGTCCCAAGGTGGTGCTGTCGAAGGACGAGACCACCGGCGAGACGCTCGAGCCCATCGAAGAGGTCGTGATCGACGTCGACGAGGAGCATTCCGGCGTCGTCGTGCAGAAGATGTCGGAGCGCAAGGCCGACATGATCGAGATGCGCCCGTCCGGCGGCAATCGCCTGCGTCTGGTGTTCCACGCTCCCACGCGCGGCCTCATCGGCTATCTCGGCGAGTTGCTCACGGACACGCGCGGCACGGCGATCATGAACCGCCTGTTCCACGCCTACCTGCCCTACAAGGGCGAGATTCAGGGTCGCCGCAACGGCGTGCTGATCTCCAACGACATCGGCGAAGCCGTGGCTTACGCCCTGTGGAACCTCGAAGATCGCGGCCCGATGATGATCGAGCCCGGCTGGAAGGTGTATCAGGGCATGATCATCGGCGAGCACACCCGCGAGAACGATCTCGAAGTGAACGTGCTCAAGGGCAAGAAGCTCACAAACGTCCGTGCCGCCGGCAAGGACGAGGCCGTGCGCCTCACGCCCCCGATCCGCATGACGCTGGAAAAGGCCCTCGCCTACATTCAGGACGACGAGCTGCTCGAGGTCACGCCGAAGTCGATCCGTCTGCGCAAGACCTATCTCGACGCCAACGACCGCAAGCGCTTCGAGCGCTCGAAGGAGTCGGCGGCGTAAGCCGCAGTCCCGAACTCCGCCTTTTCCCCTTGCGGGGAGAAGGTCGCCCGCAAGGGCATCAAAGGGCGCGCGAGCGCCCTTTTTCTTTAGGGGCCGTCGACGACGCCCGCCGCGAGGGCGCGGCGCACCTGCTCGCCAAGCCTGTCGATCATCGCCGGCGTCGACGGCCCGCCGCAGATGCTCAGTCGCGGCGGCACGATCAGGCGACGTCCTTCGGGGAGCGCGCCCAGCAGCGCCGGATGGCGCAGCCACGCCGTCCCCTGATCCTCCGCGACCGGCATGTCGCGGTCGAGCACGACGACGCCCGGCATGCCGGCCACCAATTTCTCCAGCGAAACGAAGCCCCCGCTCGGCAGGCCCGCCGCCGTGGCCCCGTCGCCGAAGCCCATGCGGCGCAGCACGTCGTGGACCAGCCCGGCATTGCCCGGCACCCATCCCCGCCGCGACACTTCCAAAGCGTCGGTTCCGGCACGCACGCGCGGCAGACGCGCGATCGCCGCGTCGATGTCGGCGACGAGCGCCTCGCCGCGTTCGGGCCGGCCCAGCAGCTCGGCCACCTCCCGTACCTGCGCCTTTCCCTGATCGAGCGACGTCCAAGGCGCGACGATTTCCATGCGCAGTCCGCGCTCGGCCAGCACGGCGCGCGTGTAGCGGTTGTCGTAGGGCCCGACGAGAACCAGATCCGCCCCGCGCGTCAGAATGTCCTCGGCTCCGCCCCGCACCTGCGCGATCCCCGCCGCCTGCTCCGCCGCGGCGGAATAGTCGGGGTCGCGCGCCATCGCGCTCAAGGCAGCGATCCGGTCGCGGTCACCCAAGGCCAGCAGCAGCTGATCGGCGCAGAGATTGATCGACACGACCCGCTGCGGCGCATCGGCCGCCGCCGCCGGCACGATCGACAGGAGAAACGCGGCGGCGAACGCCCGGACCGGCGACATACGTATGATTCCTTAGTCGAAGCGGGAACGGCCCCGCTTCGGATTGTCGCGGTCCCCGCGCCGGTCTATGACTCTCACCTGCGACGGTGCCCCGCAAGGGGTGAAACGGGAATGCGGTGAGGGCGAAAGTCCAAATCCGCAGCTGCCCCCGCAACTGTAAGCGGCGAGCCCCCTCCTGTGGCCACTGTTCCCCGATCGGGAACGGGAAGGCGGAGAAGAGGGCCTTGACCCGCGAGCCAGGAGACCGGCCGGCGCATATCGCAACCCAGGATCCGGCGGCGGGCCGGACGGAGGACTCGTATGCACGCGCTCCACAAGCGCCGGCTGATCATGGCCGGCGCGCTTCTCCCCCTGTTTCATTCCCTTCCCCTCGCGGCGCAGACCGCTCCGCAGGACAACCAGATCGTCGTGACGCCCTATCGCTCGCCGACCGCGGCCTCGGCTGCCGGGCAGGCGATCACGGTCGTCGGGCGCGACGAGATCGAGAAATGGGGCGCGACGTCCGTCGTCGACGTCCTGCGCTCGGTCACCGGCGTGTCGGTCACGCAGAACGGCGGGCCCGCCGGTCTCGCCACGATCAGGCTGCGCGGCGCCGAGGCGCGTCATTCGATGATCATGGTCGACGGCCTGCGGGTCGGCGACCCGTCGTCGACCGGCGGTGAATTCGACCTGAGCTTCCTCAATGCGGGCGACATCGAGCGCATCGAGGTGCTCAAAGGGCCCCAATCCGCCTTGTACGGCTCCGAGGCCATCGGCGGCGTGGTCAACATCATCACGCGGCGGGGCAAGCGCGATCCCAAATCGAGCATCACCCTCGAAGGCGGCAGCTACGGCACGCGCGCCGTGCAGGCCTCGACCACGGGCGGAACCTCGACCCTGTCCTACGCCTTCGCCGCGACGGGTTTCGCCACCGACGGCTTCTCGGCCTTCGGCGGCAACATCCGGCGCATCGAGCGCAACCGCACGGGGCCGCTCGAAAAGGATTCCGCCGAGAAGACGAGCCTGTCCGCCCGCGTCGCCTATGACCCCGGCGAGGGCGTCGACGTCGAGGCCGGCGCGCTGCATTCTGTCAATGCAAACCGCTACGATCAGTCCTACGGCGACGATACGTTCGCGCGCCAGCGCAACCAGTTCTCGCAAGCGTGGGGCAAGGCCGGGGTCCGCAGCCTCGAGAACCGCCTCTACACCACGTTCAAGATCTACGCGTCGCATCTCGACCGGAACACCGGCGCGCTTTCGAGCGGGACCGGCAAGGCCACCGACTATGCGGGCGACCGCTACGGCTTTGACATCCAAAACGACCTGAAGCTCGACAAGTTCGGAACGCTGACCTTCGGCATCGCGTCGGAACAGGAAACCGCAGAGACGACCAAGGAAAACCTGCCCCGCGGCACCGCGACGAAGACCAAGACCTTCGACGGCAACCAGACGACGAATTCGGTCTATGCCGTCCATCATTGGAACCCGACGCAGCCGCTGACGCTGTCTCTGTCCGGACGCATCGACTCGGTCGTGGACGCGGACACGTTCCCCACATGGCGGGCGGGTGCCGCCTATGCCGTCGCGGGCACCGGAACCA
This sequence comes from Hyphomicrobiales bacterium, assembly GCA_027489535.1. GTDB lineage: Bacteria > Pseudomonadota > Alphaproteobacteria > Rhizobiales > Beijerinckiaceae > JAIXZO01. The sequence continues at coordinate 6,268 of JAIXZO010000012.1, read as the reverse complement.
AGCTCCGGTCGAGCCTCGGCACCGGGGCCAAGACCCCGTCCCTCTATCAGCGCTTCAGCGAATACGGCACCTCCGGCCTCAACCCGGAGAAGAGCTTCGGGATCGACGCGGGGATCGACCAGACCCTGCTCGACGAACGGGTGACGCTGTCGGCGACCGGCTTCTTCAACCGGATCAACAACCTGATCGACTTCCGCTATGCGAGCTACGATCCCATCACATACGTCTCGACCGGTGCGCCCTCGGGCTGCGCCGCGTCCCAGACCGACGGCTGCTACGTCAATGTGAGCCACGCGGAAACGAAGGGCGTCGAACTCGGCGGCACCTTCGTCCTCGTGCCGGGCATGCTTCGCGCGAAGGGAACCTACACGTTCCTTTTGGCCGAAAACGTGGACACCGGCGCGGCGCTTCTGCGCCGTCCCATGCATCAGGGCGTTCTCTCCGTCACTTGGCTCGGCATCCCCAAGGTCGAAATCGAGCCGCGGCTGACGCTGGTCGGCCACCGCATGGATTACGACGGCATTCTGGACGCAAACGTGCGCGCGGCGCCCTACGCCAAGCTCGATCTGCATGCGCGCTACACGATCGACCAGACCTGGTCCGCCTTCACGCGGCTGGAGAACGTCACGAACGCGCATTACGAGGACGCCCGCAATTACGGCATCGCCGGTCGCGCGATCTATGCCGGCGTGAAGGCGACCTGGTGAGCCGGGGACGCATCCCCTCATGACGCGGGGCGGCCCGAGCGTCGCCGCCCTTGCCGTCGCCGTGCTCGTCGCGGCGACGGCTTCGCTGTTCGTCGGGGCCGCGCCCCTGCCCTTCAGGGACGTCTTATCGAGCCTCTGGACCGGCGACGGCACCACGAGCCTCATCATCCGTGAAATCCGCCTGCCCCGCACGCTCCTCGCCCTCATGGTCGGCGGCGTCCTCGGGGCCTCCGGCGCGGCGCTGCAGGGCTTGCTGCGCAATCCGCTCGCCGATCCGGCCGTGTTCGGCGCGCCGCAAGGCGCGGCGCTCGGCGCGGTTGCGGTGCTGTATCTCGGCGCGGCGCATGCCTTCTCCGTGCTCCTTCCGGCCGCGGCGGTCGCGGGCGCGCTGCTGTCCGTCGCCCTCGTGGTGATGGTGGCCGGCCGCGAGGCGAGCGTCACCGTCGTGGTTCTCGCCGGTCTCGCCGTGGGCAGTCTCGCCTCGGCGGCAAGTTCGATGGTCATCAGCCTCTCGCCCAATCCCTTCGCCGTCACCGAAATCGTGTTCTGGCTGCTCGGCTCCTTCGAGGACCGCTCGATGCGGCACGTCATGCTGGCGCTGCCCTTCATAGGCGTCTCGCTCGCGCTGCTGCTGCGGCAGGGCGACGGCCTGCGCTTGTTGGCCTTGGGAGAGGAAGCCGCCGAAAGTCTCGGGCTTTCGATGGCGCGCCTGCGCATCGTCGTCGTCGCCGCCGTGGCGCTCGGCACGGGGGCGTCGGTGGCGGTGTCGGGAGCCATCGGCTTCGTCGGCCTCGTCGCGCCGCATCTCGCGCGCGGCCTCGTCGGCTCCGATCCCGGCCGCGTGCTGCTGCCCTCCGCCCTGATCGGCGCGTTGCTCACCCTCGGCGCGGATCTCGCGGTGCGCATGATCCCCTCCACCACGGAATTGCGCGTAGGCGCCGTCACCGCAGTGCTCGGCGTGCCGTTCTTCCTGTGGATCGTGGCGCGCCGCCGCGCGGGCTTGGCGGCGGGCGCGGCATGACCGAAACGCTTTCCGCCTCCGGCCTGTCCGTGGCTCTGGGCCGTCGCCGCGTGCTCGCGGACCTCGAGCTCGCATTCGAATCCGGCTCGTTCCACTGCGTGCTCGGCCCCAACGGCGCGGGAAAATCCACCTTGCTGCGCGCCTTGGCGGGGCTGCTGCCGCATGCGGGTTCCGCGCGGATCGGCGATGCCGAGATCGCCGCCATGTCGCCCAAGCTGCGCGCGCGGCGGATTGCATGGCTGCCGCAGGACCATGCCGTGCATTGGCCGCTTCCCGTGCGCGACGTCGTCGCCTTGGGCCGCATGCCCCACGGGGCCTCGCTCGACCGGTTGCATGAGGCCGACCGGGACGCCGTCGCGGACGCCATGGCACGCTGCGACGTCGCGGCGATGGCCGACCGGCCCGTCACCGAGCTTTCGGGCGGCGAACGCGCCCGCGTGCTGCTGGCCCGCGCACTGGCGACCGGGGCCGAGGTGCTGCTCGCCGACGAGCCTGCGGCGGGGCTCGATCCGCTGCACCAGCTCACGATCATGGCGGTGCTGCGCGCCGAAGCGCGGCGCGGGCGCGTCGTTGTCGCCGTGCTGCATGATCTCTCCCTCGCCGCGCGCTTCGCGGACACGGTCACGCTGCTGCATGGCGGGAAGGTCGCGATGCAGGGCGAACCGGCCGCCGTGCTCACGGCCGAACGCATTCGCGACGTCTTTGAAATCGAGGCTTCGGTGGAGCCGCGCGAGGGCGGATTGCGCATCGCCGCGCTCGGGCCCGCACCTCATCGCTGAGCGACGGGCGGCTGCGCCTTTTTCCATCTGGCTCGCAGCCGCGACCGCCCTATCTCTCCCTGCGATGAACGAAGACGCTGGCGACACGATCCATGCACGCATCGACGAGGTATTCGCCCTCGTGATGACGCTTGCCGAGCGTCGCCCCGCGCCCGAATTGCCGAAACGGCTCGACGGACTGTTCCGCGACCTGATCGACCCGGACTCCGCGCGCGAACCCGCCGAAACGCTCGATCTGATCTGGGCGCTGTGGATTTCTCACCCGGAAGCGAACGCGGCCGCCGCGATGGCCGATGCCGTGGAGGCGATGGCGGCCGACAGTTTCGACCTCGCCGGCGCGATCCTCGACGGCCTCGTGGTCTGTCGCCCGCGCTGGTCGGAGGCGTGGAACAAGCGCGCCACGCTCGCCTTCGTCGAGGAGCGGGACGAAGAGGCGCTGTTCGGCATCGAGCAGACCTTGCTGCTGGAGCCCCGTCATTTCGGCGCGGTTTCGGGCTTCGGGCAGATTTGCCTTCGCCATGAGCGTTGGCCTGAAGCCAAGGCGGCGTTTCAGGTTGCGCTGGCCATCAACCCGCATCTGCAGGGCTTGCGCGAGGCCATCGCCGACATCGAAGCCAGTTCGGAAGGCGCGAGACTCCACTGACGGGCCGGAGGCGGAACGCCCGCACGGGGCGTCCCGCCGTTTCGATCAGCCCACGCGGCCGCAATGGCGGCCCAGGGCGACGCCGAGGTCAAGCAAGGCTTCGTCGCCGTGATGCCAGCCGACCAGACCGAGCCCGACGGGGCATCCGTCCACCGTCCCGATCGGGATCGAGATTTGCGGCAGGCCGGCGAGACCGGCGATGCAGACCATGCGCATCACCCGCAGCCGGTAATGTTCGAGCTGCTCGAACGTCGCGTCGGCCTTCGGCGCGATGCAGGGTGCGGAGGGCAAGGCCATCACGGTTCCGGGCGGGATCAGCGCACGGACATGGGCGACGATGCGCGCACGATGCGCGCGGGCGACGGTTTCCTGCTCCGCCGTGACGGCTTGCGCGACCGCGATGCGCTCGCGCACGCCCGGCCCCAAGACCGGATCGCGGCTTTCGATGAACGGACCGAAGGTCTTCCAGACTTCACGCGCCTGAATGAGACGGAAGCTCTCGCGCCAAGCATCAAGTCCGTCCGGATCGCCGATGCGCAGGTTCGTGCGGTCGGCCGGCAGTTCCGTCATGTCGGCGAGCGCGTTGCGCAGCAGACTCGCGACCTCGGCATCGGCTTCGGCGAAGGCATCGTCGGCGATCAGAAGACGGGCGACGGGCGCGCGAACGCTTTCGCCGCCCAGCAGCACGTCGCCGACCTTGCGCAGCAGCCCCGGCCCCCCGGCGAACCAGCCGCAGGCGTCGAAGGACGGCGCCATGGCCATTTCGCCCGCCTCGTCGACGCGACCCGTGGACGTGCGGATGCCCCACACGCCGTTGAGCGCCGCCGGGATGCGCACCGAACCGCCGGTGTCGCTGCCCAGCGCGAAGTCGCAGCTGCCCGCCGCCACCGCGGCGGCGGAGCCGGAGGACGAGCCGCCGGGAATGCGGCCCGGCGCGCGCGGATTGGCGGGCATCCCGTAATGCGCGTTGATGCCGCTGACGCTGTAGAACAGCTCGTCGCACACCGTCTTGCCGATCACCGTCGCGCCCGCATCGAGGACGCGCGCGACCGCAACCGCGTTCAGGAGAGCCGGAGACTGCGTCTCCAGCCAAGCCGGGCAGCCGCCGCCCGTGCGCTCGCCCGCGATGTCGTACATGTCCTTCACGGCGACCGTCAGCCCGTCGAGCGGGCCTCCGGGCCTGCCGAGGATCGGTGCCGCAACGTCGTGCGGCACGAAGGCGCCGGACCGCTCGCGGGCGGTCTTCTTCTCGTTCATCGTCATGCTCTTGCGTTCAGAGGGCCGGGGGATGGTTCGTCTTGAACCAGTCATACATTTGCAGCCCGTCCCACGCGACCACGCCCTTGTGGCTCATGATCTCCTCGAGCATCCGCGCGACATGCGGCGTGCGGTGCGGGACGCCCGACAGGTAGGGGTGGAACGCCACGGCCATGAATTTCGGCCGCTCCGCGCTTTCCTCGTAAAGCGTCCGGAAATGGTCCATGCCGCGCGTGTACTGCACCTCCGAGGGATGGTGCTGCAGCGCCATGGTCACGATGTCGTGGATCTCGAAATTGTAGGGCAGCGCCGCGACGGGCTTGTGCTTGGTCTTCAACCAGACCGGTTCGTCGTCGAGCACCCAGTCGCCGATATATTCGATGCCGGCGGCGGAGAGATGGTCGAGCGTGTCGAAGGTCTGGGTCAGGCCCGGGCCGAACCAGCCGACCGGCTTCTTGCCCGCGAACTTCGTGATGATCTCGACGGCCCGCTCGATGACGGCCTTCTGATCCTCGAGCTTGTGCATGGGCTGCTGGTCATAGCCGTGCGCGTTCAGCTCCCATCCGCTCTTGAGGCAAGCCTCGACGACCTGCGGATAGGTCTCGCAGGAGCGGGCGTTCAGCGTGACGCAGGGCTTGATGCCGAGGCGGTCGAAGATGCGCTTCATGCGCCAGAATCCGACGCGCATTCCGTATTCATGCCAGGTCCAATTGGGATGGTCGGGCTGCTGCGGCTGACCCTGCGGCGGCGAAATCACCATGCGCGCCATGGGCCGGCCGATGTCCCATTCCTCGAGGGCGAGAACCGGCCACAACACCATTCTGACCCCTTCGGGCAGTTTCAGCGGCGGGCGGCCTTCGATGGCCTGATAGGGGATGCGCTCCCTCGGATGCATGACGTCTCTCCCGGCGGTCTTTTTTCACGCGGCCGACGGATTGTTCCGCCGAGCTCGAACGCGAGCATCCGCCGAACGGATTCGCCGGGCAAGTCTTCAAGCGGGACCGAGATGAGCACGCGACGCAATGCGGGAGCGGAAAATACAACCTCCGGCTTTATTGATGATGCCGGATTTCGGTTCCATAGCGCCGAAATATCGATCGGATTCACGAAAAAAGGGCGGCCCGGAGGCCGCCCTTTTGCATTCGGTTTGGATATCGCTGCCGGTGCGGCGATCACTCGCCGGCTTCGGCCTCGACCTTTTCCTTGCCTTCGAGATCTTCGCCGGTGGTCTGGTCGACGACCTTCATGGACAGGCGGACCTTGCCGCGCTCGTCGAAGCCGAGGAGCTTGACCTTGACCTTGTCGCCTTCCTTGATCACGTCCGTGACCTTGGCGACGCGCTGGGCGGCGAGCTGCGAGATGTGGACGAGGCCGTCCTTGGCGCCGAAGAAGTTCACGAAGGCGCCGAATTCGGTCGTCTTCACCACCGTGCCGTCATAGATCACGCCGATCTCGGGCTCGGAAGCGATGGACTTGATCCAGTTGAGCGCGGCGGTGATCGAACCGAGATCCGAGGACGCCACCTTCACGGTGCCGTCGTCCTGAATGTCGATCTTGGCGCCGGTCTTTTCCACGATCTCGCGGATGACCTTGCCGCCCGAACCGATGACTTCACGGATCTTGTCGACCGGGATCTTGATCGTCTCGATGCGCGGCGCGTACTGGCCGAGCTCCTGACGCGCGCCGGACAGACCCTTGGCCATCTCGCCGAGGATGTGCAGGCGTCCGCCCTTCGCCTGATCGAGGGCGACCTTCATGATCTCCTCGGTGATGCCGGCGATCTTGATGTCCATCTGCAGCGAGGTGATGCCGTTCTCGGTGCCGGCGACCTTGAAGTCCATGTCGCCGAGATGATCCTCGT